>NZ_JARLUL010000003.1:0-59135 GCF_037162085.1 Vibrio sp. M60_M70 | reverse complement strand
GTTTTATTTTCGTAAAGATGACTTGATAGATGAAAAGCAGTGGGCAAAAATAAAAACAAACCAAGTAGTATCGTTTCAAAGATCTTCTAAACACAAAGGACCTACGCCTGGGGCAACAAATGTAATAGTTTGCATAGGTTAGACTCGATTTGGATCCGCTTTTCGCCAGGGCCCCTTTGTTGAGTAAGGGGTCTGAATTAGTACAGATTAGTTTAGGCATTCTCTATCTATTTAGAATTCTAAAACCATTCACTCTCTTGCCATTATCACTGAGTAATTGTTCGTAAGTACCTCTGTGCATGATAACTTCACTATCCCAAACAATATTTAGTAGCTTGGCCAATCGCTTATCAAAGCTAGCCTGCTTATCCTCGCTCTCATTAGAGGACGCTAGAAGCAAATGTTTGTTGAGTAGTGGCGGGCGGCGGTCTTCTTGAACATAGTCGAAGAAATCGATGTCTTGATCGGCCATTTTGATCTTGGTGCGTTCCTTCAACATCGGAACAGACTTCTCGAAGTCATCATACTCCAAAAGCGTGAGTTTTCCTGAAGTGATATGGATTTTCACTAAATCGATATCGTCATTTAATTCACCATACATTTGCAGCCCCGCGCCAACATATACTCTGAGTAAAAGAGGAAGGCTATCAACATATTGTTTATGGAAAATCAGAGAATGATTTTCGTTGAACATGCATGCCGGAAGAGACTTGCTCGCTCGAATACATTGCTCCTCAATAAGCTGCGTATCTGATATCGCAAACAAAAGCTCAGTTGCTAGGCTCAGGGCAGCCTTATAATCATTGAATAGTGCTTTGATATCTCGCTTTAATGACTCAGGCTGCTGAGTGTAAGGCTTACGTTTTTCAAATAAGCCCATAGAGAAGTAAAGAAGTAAATCTTCTTTGTGTTCTTGCTGCGCCTGTTCAAACTCATGCGTATCGAACATCTCTTGTAAAAGCGTGAATACCTTTTTGTGCGAACCGATAAGCTCACGTACTTGCTCACTTTTAATAAACTCATCGTTTGCCGGTACTCGGCCCAGATTTAAGCATTGAGACCAAAACTCATTGAAGAGCTCAGAATGCTGCGTAATAACCAGTTTTGCTTTGTCTTTTGCCGCAATGGGCTCTGGTGATGTCAGCTGCTGCCAAGTATGAGTTCGTTTATATTTGTTTTTCAGATAGATTTGCTCTTCGAGCTTATCTTTAAAAATATAAAAAATACCAGGAGCGGCAGCGATCGCTTCTTCTTGTAGCGTTCTCTCGATATAACCTTTGATTTCTGATTGCGCGTAGTACTTCTGGAAGGTGTTACGGGACGTTATCACACCGTCTTTATAGGGGGTGAACTGCGCCATATAGCTCTCATTAGCCAACATAACCGAAACGACTAGCACTTTGTCAGAGAGATCCCAAGCACTTAGTAAAGCTTCCAAGCGCTCATCTTGGTCTTCGATGACATTTAGTACAAAGCCAAGGTTTACAATATCAGAGTTAATCTTTTCACTATCGGGACGGAAATTCGGGTCCCAGCCCAGCACATCCAAACCATGCGCTTCTAACTCACGCAAGTCATCACCACGACCACAGCCATAATCAAATATGGAATAGCGACCATCTAAATAGCCGAGTCTTGCTAGCTGCTTCATTGGTGCTGAAAGCTCATGCCTTACAATAGCGGTTTTATGCCGGTCGATACCCACCTCATCGAACTCAAACTCTTGCTCAGAAGCAGGATGTAAACGGCCATCAATGAGCTGGTAGCCACTTTTGGTGATAAGGTTTAGCCAAGAGCGCTGAAACCCAATCGTTCGAGTATTCTCATATAACCCGGCACGTTCACCTTCCTCTGTGATTTCCTGAAACAACGGGAAGAACTCGCTTTCAGGGTCAATCATGGTTTCTTTTCGATGAAGGATAGGCGGGTTATCCGATGAACGATAACAGGTGACCTTGTGACTTAATTTAGAAAGGTCAACGTTTAAACTTTGCTGTAGCGCGGGATAGGATTCTTCGTAAAAATCAGGGTAATAAAGTAACGATAAGCGAAATTCGTTTTTAAACAGCTTAATCAAATTCCACTCATTTTCAGGCAGATTAACGGCTTTAGCTACCGCCGGAACAAACTTTTGTAAGACATCCGGTACCAAAGACATAGCATCTCTATGAAAGTAGATGGCGTCTGGCAATTGCTTACCAATTTTTACTTCTTTGACTAGTGACTTAAATTGCTGAAAATCCATAATATAAATGCTGCACGACTTCCGGTATGGTTACTCTATTAACAATCTTATCGTAACTCATTATGCAGAACTATCCATATTCTTCTCATTCCTGGGCCTTAGTATCCGCTAGTATTGCTATCAAAGAAGTTGATAAATCCCTGATCCAAGAAAAGAAAACTGGTGTACCGAAAGACATCGCACACTTTTTTGAACAGACCAAGAAAATGGCTTCAGGTGACAAGTTACCAATAACTTGTATTTTTAATGGGAAAGCGGTCGAAGCAAAGTTGGAGTGTGTGGTGGGGCGCTTTCGTATCGGTGGCATACCAACACCAGAAGGTTTATCTCTTGATGACCAATTAGTTTTCGAAAAGAAAGGGAATGAGATTCATATTGAATTTCTGACTGAGCGACGAGAATTACAAGAAGCAACAACAGAGACCGAGAAAAGCGTTAAAGTCCGCTTAAAGCAAGCGAAGTTTCGCCGTAACGTGATTGAAATGTGTCAGTCCACTTGTATTGTCACGGGAGTAAATTATGAGCCTGTGCTTATCGCTAGTCACATTAAAAGCTGGAAAGATTCTGATGATGTCCGCCTTTCAAATGAGTAAAATGGCGTGAGAAATCTGTCCATCTGTCTACCTCTAGCAGAAGCTCGGTTATTTTCACTTTAGGCATAAGTGCTGATACCTTCCTGATCAACTTCTCAGCCTCTTCTGGAACAGAGTTCATCAACGGTGTAATGCGCATTCCACTGGCAGTCACTATCGTACCGGGAAGGTTGTTATCAGCAGCATGGAGTTCGACACGTTTCAATGCGGTGACTAACTGATTCTTTTTCTGTTCAAGGAATAATTCACCGTCAGTTTCAATATCCAGTCCTAACTCTTGTTGGCTAAACAGTGTGCGATATTTGTCGAGCGGAAGCAGGTAATCTTCAAAGTCCATAAACTGTCGGGAATGACGAACCCATATATCCCCCGAACGCAGCGCATTTTTCAGTTCTGAAAAGACACAAAGTTCATAATACTTTTTATTTATTCCTTCCTCAGTAAAAACAAGGGAAGCCCATCGTTTTCGAATAAAGTCAGTCGGTACGTCTTCGGGTAACTTACGCGCTTTGGTTAGGTTTAGTTTACGAAGGACATTAACCGCATCAAGCAGAGTCTGGCTGACTGGAGCCGCCTTTAATTCCAGTGCATCAAGAAACGCCGGAGTGTAACGGCGTAACTGAGGATACGCATCAATAATGAGCGTAAGGTGATCAAACTCTGGTTGGCTAAGTTGCTCTGCGCTTTTGATACTATCAAGAAAGACCTGCCAGCCAATGGAGGTTTCAATAGCATCAAATGGATCACTTTTTGATTCTCTGGCTTTCTGAATAAGGCGTCCGGCCTGTGACAGTACCTTTAGTTGCTCATTAATTTGCTTGCCTGAGCTTTGAAACTGTTCAGCATGTTTTCGTCTGGCAACATTCTCTTTACTAGCCATGATTCGGTCATGCATATCTATGAGTTCATCAATCAAAGTAGCTCTTGTATCAAGTACCACTGCCGCCAGTGTTGCGTGTCGTCTTAACGGTTCAAAATCCCTGAGATGTTGTGGTGTCATTTGACCACCTTCACGGGCTATTTTTCTGAGCCTATTTTGATGAACCATTTTTTCCAGACCATCAGGGAGAGATAGTGCCTGAATATATTCAATTCTCTCTATATGTTTTAGAACGTGCTTTGCATTGGGAAAACCATGTGGCTGCCGTAACCAGTTAATAAACGTCTGGCTTTGCTGGTTACGCATCAGTAGAAGTCGATCCAATTGCTCTTTTTGACCTTCAGACAATTCCGATGTCAGTGCACGATATACTCTCTTCGTTCCGAGAGTGATCGCTTCCGCGCATATCCTTTCCAATACCTCCATGCCAGGAATAACTACCTTTTGGGTGCGTAGATAATCTAATAACGTTTTGGCAAGCACCATACCTGATTCGGTTTGGACCGAAGTCTTTAGTAAATATTGTACGGACAGACGAAAATGGGACAGAGTAAAAGAGGCCATCCCCAACCAGTTCATCAGCTCAGTAAGATGTTCCCTGCGGGTCGTCTTTCTTATCGCATACCTCTTCCAATGTGTTATCGGTACACCGAGTTGTTCACTTACGAAAGACAGCAGGTGGGCTGGAGGTTCTTCATCTGGAGGAATGGGTTTTCCGGGATATCGCAAGTAGCAAAGCTGAATAGCAAACCCAAGTCTATTGTGTTTCCCTCTCCTTTGGTTAATAAGGGCAAGGTCGGCATCGTTAAATAGGTAGTGTCGGACAAGATCATGATGCTCTTGAGGAAATGCCGTTAATGTTTCACGCTCAGATAACGTGAAGAGGGTTTTGCGTGGCAATCTTATTTCCTCCGGTAGCTATGTCAAAGGGACACACTTAGCTAACCAGATAAATGCCTCGATTAAAACCCAATGCTGACAATCCGGTTTTATAGGTGTGAGGTACGACAGAATCGCTTGGTGATCACACACTGAAAATCAGTATCGTAACTCGGAAATGGACAGAACCAAGTTAGAGTTAGAACTCTAATGACGTCTTTTGTCATAAGTAAAACTATCTCACGCGAGCGGTATTTACCCATCCACCTTGTTAGCGTATACCTTGAACTGGCAAATTCAGTTTTACCCATACAGACTCAGAAACTACTATCTCCAATGAGAAAGACTATGATGGAGCTGAAATGAAAATTAGTGATTTGGCTAAAGCAGCAGGCGTCAATGTTGAAACCATTCGCTATTACGAGCGCCGAGGGTTTATCAACCAACCGTTGAAACCTGAGCAAGGATATCGGGACTATCCCAATACAACCCTTGAGCGAGTTCAATTTATCAAACGTGCTCAGGAGCTTGGCTTTACACTGGAGGAAATTGCTAACCTGCTGCTATTGGGAGAAGGGAACTGTCTGTCGGTACAAGAAATAGCTGAACATAAACTGGTCAATGTCAGGGCTAAAATAGCGGATCTGTGCCGTCTTGAAAGCGTACTTGATAACCTAGTAACACAATGTAAGTGCAATCCCTCTGAGTCATCTTGCCCCATCGTTAAAACACTTCTACCAAAAGATACAAAATAAATTTGACTCCGTATGTAGGTACGGAGATTAGACTTACTTGATAGATAGAGAAAATATGGAGTAAGTCATGGAAAATAAGGCAAGTAACCTTCCCCTCATCGGGGGCGTGGTAGCCTCTATCGGCGCAGGTTTATGCTGCGCAGGCCCCTTGGTATTGCTATTGCTCGGCATCAGTGGCTCCTGGGTCGGAAACCTAACTTTATTTGAACCTTATCGCCCCTTCTTTATTCTGGCTGTCGTTAGCTTATTTGGCTGGGCAGGCTGGAAGCTCTATCGTCCTCAAACAGAATGCCAGCCAGGGGAAGCTTGTGCTGTACCCCAGGTGCAAAAGCGCCGAAAAGTGATGTTTTGGCTGGCAGCACTAGTGGCGCTGATTTTAGTGACCAGTAATTACTGGGTTTTATGGGTCGTTTAATAGAAAAGGAAAAGGTGATTAAAATGAAAAAGCTGTTACTTACGACAGGACTGCTCCTGACTACTTTCGGTGTCATTGCTAAACCACAGACTATCACCCTGGAAGTGCCAACCATGAATTGCCCTGTTTGCCCCATTACAGTGACTAAGTCACTGGAGAAGGTGAATGGCGTCACTGATGTTGAGGTGAAGTTCGAGGAACGGCTGGCAAAAGTCACCTTTGACGATGAGATGACCAATACAAAAGCCTTAATCGACGCCACGACTAATGCAGGTTATCCCTCGCTCGTGAAAGAGTAGATTGCCATGAATAGACAGCGCAAGTTATTGAGGCTGGGTATAGCAGGAACGGTTATTGCCGCACTGTGCTGTTTTACCCCTGTACTGGTCATATTGCTGGGAGCGGTTGGTTTATCTGGGTTACTGGGTTATCTGGATTATGCGTTGCTTCCTGCGTTGGCATTCTTTGTTGGCCTGACCGTTTACGCCTTATACCGAAATAAAGGGGAACAACAGAAGTCCGATTGTTGCCCTCCTAATCAACAGGATGAAATAAATGAATAATGACCAATCTGCCTTTGACGCTGAAGAAGTGACAGTAAATCACTCCAAATCATCCTGTTGCAGTGGTGGTGAAGCTAAGTGTAGTGGAAGCGATGAACTTCACGTTGCCATTATTGGTAGTGGCTCAGCCGCTTTTGCCTGCGCAATTAAAGCTGCTGAAGGCGGTGCTAGGGTGACGATTATAGAAGCCAATGAGGTTATTGGCGGCTGCTGCGTGAACGTAGGGTGTGTGCCATCAAAAATACTGATCCGAGCGGCACAATTGGCTCAGCAACAACGCAGCAACCCGTTTGCAGGGCTGGAAAATCAGGCTCCATTACTTAGCCGTTCCTTGTTGGCAAAACAACAAACGTCTCGTGTTAATGAGTTAAGGGCTGCTAAATACCAGAATATTTTGGATAACAACCCCGCACTGAGCCTCATAAAGGGGTACGCAAGCTTTAAAGATGCACGGACATTGGTGGTAAGCAAACCTGATGGTCAAGAGGTGGAAGTGATTGCTGACCGATTCCTTATAGCAACAGGCTCTACACCTACCATTCCTCCAATCGACGGACTGGCAGATACACCTTACTGGACATCTAACGAAGCTCTGTTCGCAGAGCAAACACCTGAGCATTTAATTGTCATCGGCTCATCAGTCGTGGCACTAGAAATTGCCCAGGCATACCGACGTTTGGGTGCTGAAGTTACTCTATTGGCAAGACATACCCTGCTATACAAAGAAGATCCCTTATTGGGCGAACAGTTAGCCAAGTCATTTGAAAAAGAAGGTATCCGTGTGCTGACTAATACCCAGGCCAGTGAGATACGTTTCGATGGTAAACAGTTCAAGCTGAAAACCAACAATGGCCAATTAAGCAGTGATAAATTACTGGTGAGCACTGGACGTCACGCTAATACTGCCAAGCTCAACCTTGATATAGCAGGTGTTGAAACGGATAAGAATGGCTGCATTAAAGTGAATTCGCGAATGGAAACTTCTGTCCCCCACATTTATGCAGCGGGTGATTGCAGTAACATGCCTCAGTTTGTTTATGTGGCCGCCGCCGCTGGCAGCCGTGCAGGCACTAATATGACAGGCGGTGATGTGACCCTGGATTTATCCGCCATGCCGTCAGTGATATTTACCGATCCGCAAGTGGCAACAGTAGGGCTTACAGATGCGCAGGCCACAGCTCAAGGGATCAATACCGACTCTCGCGTTTTGGAGATGGAAAACGTCCCAAGGGCATTGGCAAATTTTGAAACGGACGGCTTTATCAAGTTAGTCATCGATGCCGATACAGAACGACTCATTGGCGCACAGCTTCTCGCCCATGAAGGAGGAGAGATCATCCAGAGCGCTGCACTGGCCATTCGCAATAAAATGACAGTTAAGGAATTAGCTGAACAGTTGTTCCCTTATCTCACCATGGTTGAAGGGTTAAAGTTATGCGCCCAGACTTTTAGCAAGGATGTAAAAGCACTCTCTTGTTGTGCGGGTTAACGAATAGACTTGTGTATTGATGTGTAACGAGGGTTGAAGATGACAATTTCTATGACTAAAACTCACCCAGGAATGTCGATTGAAAGTGGTTATCCAATCACAATTTCAAACCTCGCCAAAGCGGCTGATAACTCTGTACATACAGTGAGAAACTATCTGGCTGAAGGATTAATTTCAGCCTATTCAAAAACAAAAGGCGGCTATTGGTTGTTTGATGAAACCGCTCTTGACCGCTTAACCTTGATTAGAGCAGCGATGGTTGCGGGCTTAAGGTTACAAGACATCAAACCTCTTTTATCCGCCCTCGTTCTCCCCGACCATCGGTAAATCAATCGTGAAAAGAGGCTTATTGATCCGCAGATAGCACAGAACCATCAGAGGCTCACCCAGTTGTCCCAACTGCTGGAGAAACTGTGATAAAAAAGGGGAGATGGCATACAATGGCGGAACTACTAATTTCTTTCTTAATTGCGTCTCAATCAAGTTTCCTTGATTGACCGTTAAGGCGTGCTGCGCCCTAAAGGCGAACCCACCCCAGCGGCCCTAAGCACCGACTCGTCAATACCACGGTTGGCACAACAATCAGCGAGTTTGCCATCAATAACAACGGCAGGAAGTGACTTAATTCCAAGCTTCTTCGCACGGGTAGCAATGCTATGTTCGTGCATATCAAGAACGGCAATATCACATGATGGACAAGCCATGCTCTTCACCTGTTCGACAACTTCTTCACATACAGCACAACCAGCGCTGAATATCTCAATTTTACGTTTAGTCGTCATGGTGGTTACTCCGTCAAACAATAGAGTTAACAGGTTGAGGTTGACCGTGGATGGTGCGAGCTTTCCAATAGGCTTTCACCGTGAGTCCACCTAAACATATTGTAGACCTTGGAGTTAGGTCAAAGGTCAAGCTATCCACAGCAAATGTCGATAGTTGGTAAGAAGACAGGTAGCGGCAAATTCTCTTATTGAAGCGATTTGGCTGTACCTCACCAACATTACCAAACCTAATCCAATTCACTTTTAACACGAAATGAATGAGCAAGTACTCTAAATGGGAATGGGGCATTTTTAAGTTAGAAATGGCAGCGTCCCTATGCTTCGCTGCCATTTTAATATGATTTGTCACCGCACTTGCGTCCTTACAAGCAGGGCAAGCAACCTAATATACAACTCAGACAAGCATTCAAGTTTCACACCGGGAAGCCAAAATGTTTTCCGTCTGGCAGTTCTACATCAATGCGAAGCTTGCCACCGGTCGCTTCGACGTATTTCTTTAGAGAGCTAAGACGTAAATCTTTGCCAGATTTCTCTAGATTGGCAACTGATGGCTGGCTAATGCCCATAGCTTTAGCGATTTCTACTTGAGATAGATGGGTGATCTCTCGAAGCTCAGCAAGTCGAATGTCAAGAAGCATATCCGCTGCTTTTTCTTTAGCGGCAGCAAGTGCTTCTGGTGACATTTTTGCGTCAAGTACGCTTAATGGGTTACTTTTCATTTTTAAGTTCCTCTAAATGCTCATCAAATTCTGCATCAGCAATCGGAATCATCTTTTTGTAGAATCTCTTATCGCCAGTTTTATCACCGCCACATAAGATAATTCCTGTTCTTTCTGGGTCAAAAGCAAAGAAAGCCCGTATAGGTTTCCCATTGCTTTGCACTCGCAACTCTTTCATGTTGCTGTGCTTTGAATCTTCCACAGTGTCAGCGTATGGTCTGCTCAGCTGAGGCCCTCTTTCAAGAAGAACCTGGATGCATGCGCGGACATTAATTTGATCGCTTTCATCTAGTGATAGAAACCACTCGTCAAAAAGTGGTCTAGTTACTACATTCCACATGTTTTATCTTTGTTTTCTTAGTATAGACTATATTCTATATAGATTTTTATTTATATACAATCACGTCAACTTTAATAACCACTCACCCATACAGATAACAAACGCAAATTCTATGGTTAAGCAATGCCTCGGTTAAAATAAAAAAGTCTGAATTGGGTACACCTCAAGCAAACCATATCGCATCTTTGAAAAACTGGTTCGTTTATTATTGGTTTTATACCCTATGTGAACTAATATTGAATACCATACTTAAAACAGACCGAAGTGACAAAAATGTTCATACGAGGATACCTAAGAGCATCAACTGTTGAACAGGATGCTAATCGTGCTAAAGCTGAATTAGAGCGGTTTGCTAATCAAAAAGGTGTACGTATTGCCAGTTTCTATATTGAAAACCAATCAGGTTCTAAACTAGAAAGAGCTGAGCTATCACGTTTAATAGATGATTCTCATCAAAATGATATTTTGCTTATCGAAAAGGTTGATAGGTTATCAAGATTGCCATATGAACAATGGAAGCTGCTCAAACATCAATTAGTTG
The DNA here is from genome assembly GCF_037162085.1 of Vibrio sp. M60_M70. Lineage (NCBI taxonomy): Bacteria > Pseudomonadati > Pseudomonadota > Gammaproteobacteria > Vibrionales > Vibrionaceae > Vibrio > Vibrio sp. M60_M70. Next base: position 48,934 of record NZ_JARLUL010000003.1, on the reverse strand, counting down.
ATGCGGGACTTCATATTGTTGTTCTTGACCAGCCAATGACTCATGCGGCCCTCAGTGGTAACGCCGAAAGTTCTATGATTTCAAAAGTGCTCACTGAGTTTATGATTGATCTCGCTGCGGCAATGGCCAGGGATGATTATGAGACTCGACGTAAAAGACAGGCACAGGGAATACAGAAAGCAAAAGCCTTGGGTAAATACCAAGGGAGAAAACCAGATCTCAAGCTGAGAGAAAACGTAGCACTTTTACTTAGTGAGGGGAAAAGTTGGTCTCAGATTCAACATCTTTTAGGCTGTAGTCGATCAACTATTGCAAAGGTCAAAAAGCAGGGTAACTCTGACAAAGACTTCACTTTGTAACAAGGAATTAATCGAAGCAAATTTTATAAGGTTACGCTCTTAGCGTACAATATTTTCCGAATCGTCGTGTGACCCCAATAGGGCTTTTAGGAGGGCAGGATTGTGAATAAAATTTATAGAGAAAATCTATATATAGGACATATGGGATTAAATATACTTATAAAGACTATTTAAGTGAACTTGAATAGCTATCACTGAGATTTGGGGCTTGGTACCGTAAAGCGCCGCTCGTCCAATTTACACGTTTTTCCTGATAATATTGCTATTAGTGTTGGTATAAAACGGGAGAGAGTGATGGTACTGGTACTGTTCGATTTAACCGTCTTTCAGATTATCCTCTGACTAACCTGAATTCTAAAAGTGCTCTTTATCATTTAATTTGCCTTCTTTTTGAGCAATAAGCAAGAAGATAATTGTAGTATATCCGAACGCGTAAAGCACCCAGTTAAAACAACGAGTAAGAAAGGTAATTGAATACCAAAAACAGAGGCTGAGTATCATGAATGCAGGGTATCGGCTTTACATAGAGCAGTGGAAATAACTATTACTGATTGATTGGAGTGGCAGGGCTATTATCTGATGTCGTACTATCGCTCATCTGCATTGATGAGTGATCCATCATAGCCATTTGGCTAGACTGTTTATCCATCGCTTGGTCATGCATCATCTGACAAGGCTCTGCAGCATACGTCATGCTTGGCCAACAAAGACCTGCAATATAAGTAATACTGTTAGCTCCTTTTAACAACAATTTTAGGCTATCAGGGTATTAAATGAGTTCAAGTTTTTTATCAAAAAATGGTCCCATTTCACTCCCAGGCTGGGCCATTTTTATTATAGTGCCGATCTTTTCATTGCCGATAGAGTAAAAAGACTGGGTTCCTTCTGAGCGAGATTTTAATAATTGATTGTCCCGCAATATTTTTAAATGCTGACTGGTAGAAGACATAGACAGCTGTAGTAGCTCTGCAATTTCGTTTACACATAATTCAACCTGTTGCACACTCAAAATTATTTTCAACCTAGAATGGTTACCCAGTAATTTGAATAATTCAGTTGCTTGCATTAAGTCTGTTTCTGCTGCAATTGACGCTTTGGCCTTGGCTATTTTTAGCTTGACTTTGCGACATTCAGTACAAATTCCCAGGTTGTTTCCCACAATTATCTCCTTGATATGAATTCCCTCACCGCCAGAGCAATGAGAGAACGTTTTGGTTTAAGAGCGTGAGAGCAACTCTTGTTTTATTTTTTGATATGTTTCTTCGTCAATATCGCCTCTGGCGTAACGCTCCTTTAAAAGCTCAAGGCTGTTAACTGGTTTATTACTGTTGATTTGTTGGGATTTATTTTTCAGTAACAACTGAACTAATTTAACCAAGGCTAATATGATGACAGTCCATAGTAATAACGAAAATATCATGCCAAACGGTCCCGGAAAAAAAGCCCAAAATCACACCAACCATTGCCCCAATAGCCAGAAGAGTGCATAGCGTTCATATTATTCACCTTAATAATGTTGTGATTGGCTACCCATCATATTTTGCATATTGGCAGACATTTGTTGCATCAATATCAAGTATTGCTCCTGTTGTGCCGGTGTTAATAGCTGATAGGCCTGGTGACGGGCTTTTAACATAGTAAGCATATTTTCGCTCATCACCCCTTGGCGCTTTGCGAGCATTGCTCTGGCTTTAGCTTCATCAAAGGTGGGTGCCGTGGTTAATGCCTGACATTCCGCCATATATGCTGGCATATTGGCCATCATCACTTGCCTGCCCGCCATTGCTTGGGTCATAATAGCCTGGATCTCTTGCTGTTGCTTAGTGCTTAGATCCAGCTGGAAGAACATTCCCATCATCATGTTGCCGCCCATCATGTTGCCACCCATCATGTTGCCATTCATCCCCCTGCAACCTTGCATCATGTTGCCCTGCATATTGCCATGTGCCAGTGCTAATGAGGCGGCTCCAAAAGTAAGACCGAGGGTTAAGGCTGCTGTTGTCAATTTGTTAGTTTTCATCTTTTACTCCACTTTTTAAATAAATTTGGGTATACGGATTTAATGGTTGATGGGGCACCTTCACCCCATCAATCTGATACCACCCTCAGATGGTTGATAGATCGACTCCGTAGTTGAGTTCCTCTGCGAAGTCCGGCAGTCCGTAACCGATGGTTTTCTTGTAGAAAGGAGAGACCTTCGCAGTCGGTGCCTTCTTCTTGTGCTTCGTGGTGTAGAGCATTCGTGCCCGCATCACCTCGAAGGAGTAACCGCGCCCTTCACGGTTCTTGTCCTTGGCCAGTCGGTTGATGGACTCCGTGTAAGCGTTGGTGACGGGCATGTCCGTCTCGAAGTAGGTCATGGTCTCTTCGCGCCAGTTTCCCACTGCCCTGACCAGATCGCTCCAGACTTCCTTTTGGCCCTTCGGGATGGTGGCTATCCACTCGTCCAGGCCGGTCTGTGCCGCCACAAAGGTGTAGGGGTGGTTGAAGGATTCCTTCTCCACGTACTCATGCAGCCGCAGTGTCATACGGAATCCGTCCACCATCTCCGGTAGCTGGGGCCTGAATGTTGTCTTGCAGGCCCGGCAGGTGTATCGGCGGCGGACCACCCAGAGAGTGACCCGCTTGCCGTGGATGGGCAGATCACGATAGGGAACGTCACGCTTGCCGAACCGTACGAACTCACCCTGCACGCCGCATTCCTCGCAGGCGATGGGATCGGGCACGTCCACCTGGAAGTGCATTTCGTCGTCGGTTGATTTGCAGCCCAGTGCTTGGTATTGCGGCAGGTGAAGGATGTTGTCGGGAAGTTCGGTCATGGTGTTGTATAGGCGTAGGTGTCAGTCAGATCCATCCGGCTCGGCATTGGTGTTTGCTTTTTTACCCAACAAGCTGCTGGAAACGAAAAGTAAGGCACCGAGGACAATTGCAATATCAGCCAGGTTGAAGGCCGGCCAATGCCAGTCTCGCCAATAGAAATCAAAGGAATCCACAACATAGCCGCGAAAGACCCGGTCAATCAGGTTGCCCATGGCGCCACCGAGGATAAGACTGTAAGCGATGGCTTCTCCTTTATGACGATTTTCAAGGATCAGCTTGATCAGAAAAATCGAGACCACTACCGCGATTCCGATAAAAAAGTAGCGCTGCCAGCCTCCACCATTCGCAAAAAGACTGAATGCGGCACCGGTGTTCCATAGGTGCACCCAGTTAAAGAACGGGGTCACCGAAACATACTCGCCATAGGCCATTGATTGCTGCACCAGCCACTTTACAGCCTGATCAGACGCTGCCAGCAGGCCCGATATGGACAATAGGGCATACGGCGAGAGCTTTTTGCCAATAATGAGCATTATTTAACCCTTCAACGCCAAAATGCGTCTGGCACCGTTAAGTACAATGCCCCCCGCGATGGTGCCGATAATCAGATCCGGATAATTGGAACCGGTCCACGCGACCAGGGCGCCGGCGGTGATGACCCCCAGGTTGATCACCACGTCGTTGGCCGAGAATATCCAGCTTGCCTTCATGTGCGCCCCGCCTTCCCGATGTTTGGATATGAGCAGCAGACAACTGGTATTGGCAATCAATGCGACGAATGCGATAGCCATCATCACCAGCGATTCAGGCTCACTACCGAATACAAAGCGTCTCACCACCTCTACGAGCACGCCCACAGCCAAGATCAGTTGCAGTACACCAGCAAGATGCGCGGCACGTACCTGCATTTTCACGCTATGTCCAACCGCATAAAGGGCAAGCCCGTACACCGCCGCATCGGCAAAATTGTCCAGGGATTCTCCAATCAGGCCGGTGGACCGGGCGATCAGACCGGCAGTCATTTCCACCACGAACAGAAGTGCATTGATGCCGAGCAACCAGCGCAGGGTCCCGGATTCTTGCTTAGCAGAAGCTGCCGAAAACTCGGCGGCCTTGATGGTCTCCGGATTTGCAGCGACGGTTTCCTGAAGCGAGGCGCCTAGCCCCAAGGTCTTCAGTTTCGAGGTGACGGGCTCGACCTCGCCGTCATGCACGACCTTCAGCCGGCGGTTCGACAAGTCGAAGGACAGCGCCCGAATCTCCTCAAAGCCGTTCAGGGCTAGGCGAATCATTCGTTCTTCTGATGGACAGTCCATCTTCGGCACGGCATAAACACTGACCCATCTCCCTGGCGCCTCGGAGGAGGCCTGTATATCGGTATCCGCTGCGGACGTTGCATCAGCGCCACAGGCGCCACCACAGGATTTGCTCATAATACGACTCCACTTGAACAATGTTGTGGTACCATTTTAAACTATAAAGCTACTATAAGGTCAATAGAGTAAAGAATCCGTTGGGGAGGAGGCTGATGCGCATTGGTCAGTTGGCACAGTTGGTAGGGGTCGACACACAGACGATCCGCTTCTATGAACAGCAGGGCTTGTTGCCGCCGCCTGATCGGCAGGACAACGGTTACCGTGTCTATACCGAGAAGCATGGTGAGGGGCTGGCCTTCATCCGTCGCTGCAGAATCCTGGGCCTGTCACTGGCTGAGATTCACGAACTACAGAGCTATCAGGACGACCCTCATCAGCCTTGTACCGCCGTCAACGCCTTGCTCGATGATCACATCTCTCATGTGCGGTCGCAGATAACCGCTCTGCAAGCGCTTGAGAAACAACTCGTTTCACTGAGAGCGAGTTGCAACGATGACCGGGAAGTTGAGGCGTGTGGGGTTCTTGCTGGAATTAGCGAAGGAAACATGCACCAGCAGTAGGTGAAGCATCAACCAGATAATCCGATGAGATGCCGGTCTGTCTCACTCTCATGCAAAGGTAAGATCAACCATTTAATCCGCTTACCCGTTTTTTGTTAGCGTATGGAATGGACTTCCTCCCTATCACTCAGCCGTTAGTTCTGAGATGATAAATTCACCATTTCATACGGAGATAACAACATGGCTGTGACTGTATTAGGTATCGACCTAGCAAAAAATGTGTTCGCATTGCATGGTGTTGACCACAAAGGCAATACCATTTTATGCAAACCCAAAGTAAGTCGGGCCAAGCTGTTAGAAACGGTAGCCAATATGCCACCGTGTCTGATTGGAATGGAAGCATGTAGCAGCGCTCATTTTTGGGCCCGATTATTCAAAAATGTCGGCCACGAAGTTCGCCTCATCGCTCCTAAGTTTGTCTCTCCTTATCGACTGTCTGGCAAAGCAGGGAAAAATGATGCTGCTGATGCTCAAGCTATCTGTGAAGCAGTTCAACGTCCTCATATGCGATTTGTTAGCATCAAGTCAGAAGAGCAGCAATCGATTCAATGTTTGCACCGAGCTAGGCAGGGCCTAAATGAAGAAAGGACGGCAGTATGCAACCGCATTCGTGGTTTGCTCGCTGAGTTTGGTGTGATTGCTCCTTTATCACCGGAGCGATTGCGTAACGAGTTCGAGAGCATGAAGGTTCACCTTCCAACCTTAGCCGCAACTTGCATGGATGAATTATTTCTTCATATAGACAACATTGAGCGCAGGCTTTTAAAGTTCGACCGACTGATTAAAGAGACGGCAGAGCAAGATGAACGATGCCGACTATTGATGCAACTAAAGGGGGTTGGACCTATGACAGCCAGTGCTCTAGTATCAGCGATCTCTGACGGAAAAGAGTTTCGTAATGGCCGTCAATTGGCGGCCTGGTTGGGTTTAACACCTTCTCAATACAGCAGCGGAGGGAAACCAAAATTAGGGCGAATTACTAAAGCTGGTGACAACTATATTCGTAGTCTGCTTGTGCAGGGGGCGCGTTCAATGATGGCTAGCGCCGGACGAAAAGACGATCCGCTCAGTAAGTGGGTCTGTGATGTCAAAGATCGCCGTGGTTACTGGCGAGCCGCTATTGCTTTAGCTGCAAAAAATGCACGACACTGTTGGGCAATACTTCACTATGGTGAATCATTCGAAAATTGTTATTCAACCTAAATAAATCTCTTACCACCAATGATGACAACGCAAATATGATAAGGGTTAAGACCCCGCAAGAGGTGCCTGAGAAAACGTTAGGATGTTAAATATCCGATTAGCGTATGAGGTTCTTGCGAGCGTCTTTCATTTTGGTCCGGAACAGAATATTCCAGTATGACCGCTTATAGTACTGCATCTTAATCTTCATTGTGATTGCGTTCAGAGCACCCATTGACATCGGGAGGAAGTCCTTATAGTACAATATTTTCCGAATCGTCGTGTGACCCCATAGAGAGCGAGTTGATGGACATAATGGTCTATTACTCGCCCCGCACATTGATAAATTGTTTGATAAACACTTAATTAGTTTTAGCTCTGCAGGAACAATACTTATTGCGCCAAGTGTGCCTAAGTCACTGTTTAAAAGTTGGCATATCGAACTTACACAAACTTACTCATTCACAGAGCAACAACGTAACTACTTGAAAGTACATCGAGCGATATTCAATGAACTCCATGACGAACAAGACTAAACTGGCATGTGAAAGGGAGGCAAGCTGATTCGGTATGTTCTGCGAGCCTCACTTTCTGACAAACCAATCGCTGATAATACGTGGGACGGTGTGTTTGAGAGCGAATTACAAGCCGAGCCTTGAGAAATCAACCACGCTTGATCTTTAAGAAAGCGCTTTACTTCATCATCATCACTAAATGTAACGTTCCAGGTTGTAGCAACGAGATCATTACCCCCATTACGCGAGTATTGATATCCGCTAATGATGCTCTCAAACTCATTTTGCTGCGGGCTTGGCTCTGCTGGGAAATGTTCAACAGCAGCTCCTAAACCTACAATTAGCGGGGTAGGGGAAGTGCCTCCACGGATTCCTAACTCCTGACCGCCACCATGGATCAGCGGGACCAACTCGACATCGCGTGCATCGCGCACGTACAACGCACCAATACCTTTAGGACCATAGATTTTGTGGCCAGATAGCGACAACATATCGATATTCATATCATCGACATCGATATCCAATTTACAGAAGCTTTGTGCCGCGTCGGTATGGAGAGGAATGTTGTTTTCAAACGCAACATCGCCAATGTCGGCGATAGGTTGCACACAGCCCAACTCGTTATTCACATGATGGATGGAGATTAGTAGTGTGTTGGGTTGAATTGCATTCGCAACAGATTCGGCAGAAATGATGCCGTCACGGTCAGGCTCTAGATAAGTCACTTCGAAACCGATACCTTCCAAAAAACCGCAGGTGTTTAAGATACATTTATGCTCAATAGAAGAGGTGATGATGTGACCTTTATCTTCTAGGTGCTTAAAAGCCACCCCTTTAATCGCCAGATTGTTTGACTCGCTTGCACCACTAGTGAAAATTATCTCACTTGGCATCGCGCCGATTTTATCTGCAATAGCCTCTCGAGCTTGTTGAATCGCTTTGGTGGCCTTTTCTGCCTCAGCATGTGCTGCAGAAGGATTCGCATAGCTCTCGCGTTGCCATGGGGACATCGCATCTAAAACAGAAGAAGATACCGGTGTAGATGCTGCGTAATCGAAGTAGTTATTCATGACTGATTAAAGTAATACGTTGACTATAGTTAGGGCGGTCTATCTCAAACTTATCTGATGCGTAAAGCTGAAAGTAATCAAACAAGTTAGCTATATAATCTTTGATTTCTCGCCGATAAGGAAGGACATCATCTTTCAACGCGTCGTGAACCCAAGATGTTACCATACCAAAATAAGCCTCTTTAGACTCTTCCTGCAACAATTTTTGTTGAATAAAATGAAACACTTTACTATTGAGAAACGCTAACCGCGCTCTCTGTTTCGGCATACCTAAGCTAAAGACGTCCTGATCATGTAAGAATGATTCAGAATCGGCTAAATATGAACTCTCATCAGGAGTGCTCCAAGGCAAGTCCATAATATATAGCCCATCTTGAAAGTCATATGAAGATAATTCGAGCAGTTCATCCCACCACTCAGGTGCCAATTGCTCATCAGCCTTATCCGTCTGTGACAAGTACGTCTCTAGCTGCCTTAACAACTCACTGGTGACTGGTACTGCATCATTACGAATTTGAGTCACCAGGCTAATATCTTTATTAGTCAGATCCACGCGAGTAGCAAGTTCTAGGTTCCCATAACCTGAAAGTTTAAGGCCGTTACTAGTAAAATTTGCGCTTCCGATGAAGCCAATAGACTCATCAACTATGTATAGTTTTGCATGCAAATCTCGGCTGATATAGCACTTAACTCCACTATAATGAAGAACTTTTAACGCCTGTAAGTCACAAGACCCCGCAATAAAATCCTGAGGACGAGCTCGACAAACGACGTTGATATCAACACCAAGTGGAGCGGAATCAAATAAAAATTCTACAGCGGGCTGAGTTAAATAAGCGCTTATAATCGTGATCTTATTTGCGGTATCAAAACTAACTTTTAACTCATTGGCTAACTGTTCACCCAGCATTAAATTAACAGGCACTAAAAGAGATCCTCACCATGATTGATTTCATCTACTAAATGATAGAAATGTAACCCTAACATTTCTCTTGTACCTTTTAATGCATTTTCTGTGATGTTTGATAGCGTATCTCTCTCAGCATGAATCCATGCAGCATATATCTGGATAAAAATGTTTTTCTCGATATCAGGCAAAGGCTGAACATAAGTTTCATTGAACGGGTGAGAATCGTTAACTAAAAGAACCATGCCTGATTCTGTTGATCGACTGTCAAATAAAACGGAGGAGGGAAGTTTAATGAATTCAGTATCATACTGAATGCATCCTCCCATGTATTCTTTCAAACACCTCATGAAACGACCTTTTGCGATTTGGCTATTTTCATCAGCAATGACTGATAACCCACTAACTTTAGCCGTTGCCCAAAGTGCCATAAACATCTTAAGACTATTCCAGAAACTACCGTTTAATTGCGGCGAAGCTTTTTGTATATATCTATGATTGAGATTGAATTCAATGACGGTTTGTTCGTCAAGTTTAAAAGAAAAGAACTCATCGTCTGTAAGTGCACAAAACCTAAAAGTAAACTGTTTATCTAACACTTCAATTTGAGTATTGAGTCTGTGAACAGAACTTTCGCTACCCGAAACAGTATTATTTTGTGTTGGCTCTGGCGCCTCTTCCTCGTTTACAGTTTGAGCTCTATCCCACTTAGAAATAGTTTGAAGTAATTTATTTTGATACTTTTCACGAACAAAGAAACGCCCCTTAACTAAGAAAGTATATGGGTCAATGGATTGAACAACCGCTCTAGGAAGAAAATCAATAAACCATCCGGCCAGTAGTTTCCCTCTTTGAGTCCTATAATTCTGGATCGGTCCAAGGACTTGATGGCCGTCACTATCCTTAGAAGTTGTCAAAGGCTCATGAGGAGAAGAGCTGATAGACAAGTGGTTACTGAGTACTTCGCTTTTGGCCAGTAAAAAAGTTTCCACTTCTTCATCTGTTAGCCATAACTTCAACCTTGGCCGATGAATATCGAGGCTAGATGCCAAAAATTTATGCAAATGTTTTGTTTTTAGTAAAACAGCCTTATGACTTTCAACTAGCCCAGTCAGATTAAAACTATCCGGGTTTTCAGGTTCACCTTTCGGTAGAGTAAGGGCTGGCTTAGTCTTCTCTGTAATATCTGAAGGAACCTCTAATCCTGGCTGAGAGGGAGTGTGCGGAAGGCTTGTTTTTTCTTGAGTAGTGGAGTTAGACAGCTCTTCACCTACGCGATTGCTTTTATTTGAAAGATTCGCCCGCTTTTGTCGATTAAACTCTAACGACAACAGCGCGAAGTCACTCCTAAGCTTTTCAAGTTCGGTATTTAACTTTATATTTTTTTATTTCCTGATCTAATTGCTCAGATTTTTCACCTAGAGCCACTTTTGTTACTTCCAACTCCTTCTCAAGATTATTTATATGAGACATAGATACTCGAATTAAGCCCATTGCCTCTATTAGATTGTCTCTCATAACAGATTCCTAAAAAGCCCAAACAAAACAAACTTTGTTTGGGCTTTCAATTACTTAATCATCATCAACTAAATAGTCATTCAGCATTCGCCCCCAATGCTCACGTGCAACTTCTAGTATATTGCGTTGACGTTCTGAAAGTGCCTCATTCTCCATTCTAGCCCAAGCACCAAGACATACTAACAGGATATCTTTTTGACTATCTTCTGCATGCAACATCAGTTTTTCGTAAAAGGGATGGTTTGTATTCAATTGCAGTAGAGTTAAACCATCAAAACGACTAACATCAAAAAATATATCTTGCATAACTGATATTTCTTGTATCTTAAAATGCTCACCATTTCGAACAATACTATCAACCATCTCTTGAGCAGACGTCTCAGTCACAGAGTTATCTCGTTTAAGAGTTTTTATAATCTCTGGTTTATCTGATGGTTTTACTTTTTCATCAGGGTCAGGACCTCGTCCAGATTCGCTTCTTTTATTATTTATACTTTCTATGATTATCTCCGCTTTAGGTCGCTCTTTTCTATCCTTATTCGCAGGACCTATAACATCTACATTTAAAGCATCAACTAATTTTTCTACTGCTTTAATTGCTCGTGTTAGAGTAACAGAAACTTCATATAGCTTAAGCTTAGGATCATTATTCTCTACCAGATCTTGTTGGTATTCTTCTGAATTAGAAAAACCCAACTTTTCAGCATCAGTGTCCAAATCCATATTTTCAAAATTGACAGCTGCTTGCTTATTATTAAGTACACCAAACACTTTATCTAGGCCAGGTGGGAAGTTTACTTCTACCCCCATAAAACGAGATTTGGTTTGTATCAAGCTTTTACTTAAAAAATCTGTACGAGTTTCTAACTCTCGGCCAGCACGAACAATTGAAACTCCAATATTTGTAGCCATATGACTACCCCAAACAGTACCACCTAACTTATTACCTTTAATATTAGGAGCTCGTTTTATTGCATTAGCAACTTCGTTTTTAATCATAGAAACTAAAATTTCTACGTTATAAACTTTCCCTTCAAACGGTATTTCAACTACTTCCCTTTGCTTGATCTCAAACGGCACTTCACCTTGCATAGGCGCAGGTAATTCTGGAAGCGACGTATTAGCACTCAAGTAAAGTGGATCATTCGCCCTAAACTCTGACGCTTTAGGGTTTTCCGAAGGCAGGAACTTCTTGTTTGCTTCATTCCATAAATATGGCTCAAAATTAATTTTTACTTTACCTTCAGCGATAAACTTGCGGTACATTCTGCCAACTAGCATTTCAGAATGTTTGTAAATAGAAGCTGCCGTTTTCCATTGCAAGCGATCTAACCTGCTCCATAAAATGAAAGTACCGGATTCTGGAAGTCTGTCACCTTCAATGATCGACTTATACTCTAGGGGAATGGGCTTTTCTATTGGGTATGGAATCGACTCAAGGTCGCCATGTTTCATCTCATCAATATCTAAATAGGTATAACATGGCGATGCACCTTTCTCCCAGCTCCAAACTTCCACACGCTTACACTGTGAAATACTCGAGTTAGGCAGTCCCATGCCAAATTTACCCATACCTTCAGGATCATCTTTGTGTTTAGAACCACCAAACTCTAAAGCTAAATGAAGCACGTCTTTACTCATGCCTTTACCAGTATCAAAGATACCAATACGGTTGATTCTACGAGTACTTCTTGCTCCTGATGAGTCGACTTTTTCAAAGCACAACAACTTCACATTTTCTGCACCAGCTTGGATGCTATTGTCTATTAATTCAGCCAATGCATATGCTGCGTTTTTGTAACCATTATCGCGCATAGACTCAATAGCCACGGCTCCACGAATAAACGGTTTATCGTTATTTGTTTGTGTATTCATCATAAGTACTTATTCCGGTTTCCACATTTGGTCCCAATATTCGAATGCCCGACAAACACTACGAAACTCGGGGATATTGTCATTCACGGTATAAACTCGACAGTGTTCATTGCCTCCGCTTCTTATACCTCGCATAGCTCTTCCGGCCATTTGAGAGTATTGAACCAATGAATTTGTCGGTCTCGCGATAATGGCAACGTTGGTGCATGGCGCATCAAAGCCAGCGGTTAACACACCAAAGTTTATTAATACGTTTATCTTCTTATTTCTATAGTCACTAATCGCTACCGCACGCTCAACCTTTCGAGTTTTTCCATCAATGCTTCGACAGGCAATCCCTTTTGCTGCAAGAATCATCGCAAGTTCATTCGCATGATCGACCGTACAGGCAAAAACTATGATCTGAGATTGATTCGCTAACTCAGCTTCAATTGTTTCCAACAGTTTTTTATTACGGTTATCGTTGAGAGATAGTGCTTTGAGGACTTCGCTGTTATCTACCCTAGCATTCTCAGGATCACCAGGTAACTTCAAGCTTAAATCATCATAGTTAAGTTGCTTAAACTCAGCTTTAGCTAAATAGCCCTTTTCAACTAAGTAATCTAATGGAGAGAGGTAACCATGAACCTTCATCGTTACCTTGTTGTTTTCAAAAAAATCGCTTAGTCGTTGATTTTCTTCTATGAGATTATCATCATCACCAAGAACTCGTCCTGGCGTAGCAGAAAGACCAACAAGAAAAGCGTTATTCTCCGAGTGATTTAAAAAGTTATCGACAATACTTTTATATGTAGGAGCGATTGCTATGTGGGCTTCATCAAATATTACAAGTGATGTGTTCTTCCTTAATAGCTCATAGACAAATTGCAATGCCCCCGCATCATTTCTCCCCAGACTATGCAACTTCTGTAAACCCGCGACTAAAAAGCCTCGAGTAATACCACTAATGGACAATTCAGAATCACCATAAAACGAATATACAGGTAGGTCATGGTTGCCAATACAGCTCCAAGCCTTTAAAAACTCATCACAAGCTTGCTCACACAACTCTCTAGTATCTGCTAACCATACAACTAAGCTATTCGGATTCGAACGCAAGTAGGAAGAGACAATGTTCATTGCAGTACGAGTTTTACCCGCACCCGTAGGTAAATGCAATAATGCCCTTTTAATATCACTCGCTTGGATATGGCATTGGATACGAGCAGCACAATCAATCTGGTAATCATATAAAGGGTAAGCAACACTCGCTTTCTTTGTCCCTTGGACTTTTTCTTTCAAAGAATCGAATTGTTCTACAACTTCACCGATGCCTAGAGCTCTATAAAAGTCATTGGGACAACGTTCAGAAATCTCACGTAAGACCTCATAATTTTGACGAATGTCGCTCTCGTTGTACTCTATTCCTTCAAGACTTACATTTTCAATGATTTCCCTAACCTGAAGTGGAGTCATCCTCTGTAAGAGGATGTTTCTAGAACTCTCTTCAAAAAGGAGCTTCAAACCAGCTGACTCGTAAAGAATATTTGACAAGTCAACTTCTGAGTGCAACTCGCTACTAAGCTTTTCTACATAGTCTTTTTGAGACTGAGTCAAAAGACTAAACTTATCGCTTGATGATAAGTTTCCAATGATTTGTTTTAACACTCTTTTCTTCCACTTCCGGCAACAGCTTATTTACTCAATTCAAAATATAGTGATACCACCTAAGGTATTGTACTACTGTTTATTAAGATAATAATAAAGTAGCATATATACAAATCAACAAGTTAAACTTCATCTTTCTTGAGACTGCTCACTGTTCTATCAATTGAAGGTATTATTTACATTCTCCCCCCTAGACCTTGACTTGATATCCTGTAGAATTGCTGTTTGGATAAAATCTCCAAGTCAGTAAGCAAGGTAATAACATTGAGCATTGAGTCTAGTCACCTGAAATTTTCCGGGCATCAAACTTTCCCTATTCGATACGGTTGGATTTATAAAATAATTCAAGAAGTTATCAAAGGTCATTCCCTATCAAGCAAAGAAAACATCGAAGATCAGATGATCTCTATGGGGATGGGTAAAAATATGGTGCTGTCGGTAAGGCACTGGATCAGAACGCTCAACTTGGTTACCTGTACTGATAAAAAAACTCAGCAATACGAACTGACAGATTTAGCTAAAAAGCTATTCGTTGGTGATGATGCTTACGATGAATTTTTAGATAAAGTTGGTACCGTTTGGCTACTTCACTGGCTGACTCAGTCGATTAACACTCAAAATGCGGAACTCAACACTGCTCGTTGGTTCTTTAACTACTTTAATGGTGTACGCATCGACAAGATTCAGCTATCAAAAGAGATTTTGATCTCTTTAGCTAATCATGAAAAAGAACTCACGGAAGCAACGCTTAAAAAAGATATCGACTGTCTATTTCAAATGTATGCAGTGAAGACAACATCAGCATCAAAAGTAAACGAAGATACTTTTACCTCTCCTTTCACTGAATTGGGGCTCATTTATCAAGACTCCGCAAAAGACTATCGTGCAGAGTTGAAAGCGCAAAAGTCCTTACCTGTAGAAGTATTTGCCTATGCGGTTATCGACTATATGGCGAGAGCACAGCTCGGCAGTTATGGGGAAAAAATAAATAATAACAATACGTTATCATTTGACTCGCTACTTAATAACATCGGTTCTCCAGGTCGAGTTTTTCGTCTTACATCCACAGGCTTGAGTGAAAAACTCGATGAACTTGAAGTATTAAGTGAAGGCAAAATTGCTTGGACTGATACTCAAGGCTTACGACAAATTCAACATAACTACGATGATTTACAAGCTGTAGATCCTGGTATGTTTTTGCAGAAGTACTACCAGGGAGAACAAAAGTGACTCTAATAAACCAATACTCCATCGCTACACGCCAACAGCGCTCAACGCGTATTGATAGTGATCTTACCCCAGACTTTTTCAGTGGTTTGGTGTATCACGGTACCGCTCAATCAGCGTTAGAAACTTTATTCAGACAGTTTTCTCAGATAGACCAAAGAGCTTATACACTAACAGGTCCATACGGCTCTGGTAAATCAACCATCGCGTTATTGCTTACTGGTTTACTGCATCATAATGATGATATGCGCCAAGCAGCGTTAGATGTCATCAATAAAGAATCAACAGACTTATTAAAAGACAGCATTCCTTACTCTTCTGGGTGGCTACAAATACGCTCAGTTGGTGGTGTTAACAACCCTGTTGATACCTTCTGGAACGCGACGTTAGAAGCGTTACAGTCACATCCGAACACCACGAAAGTTTATAAAAAATACGCCAAAGTAGAGATCAAAACTGAGTCTGCTTTAATTGATACTTGGGAAAAACTATTCAAAGAAGTTAGTGAACTAGTAGACGGTGTATTGCTGCTTGCTGATGAAATGGGTAAGAGCCTTGAGTTTATTAATAAAAACCGTGGAGAACTACACCTTTTCCAAGACTTAGCAGAAGTATTAAGTCGTATAAAAACACCCGTTATTTTCCTTGGCTTACTTCACCAAGCTTTTAGCGAATATGCAAAAGACAGAGGTACGAAACTCCAGGAAGAGTGGGGCAAAATTCAAGGCCGTTACAACGATATTCTCTATAACGTATCGACCGATGAAACGGTCGCGCTGATTGCTAAATCTATCGTGAACATAAAGTCAGTAGATAACCGTGACGATGAGCGTGTGACTAAAGTACTCAACGCACTAACTGGTAAATCTGAGAGAAAGAAACAGCTCAAACAACGTTTAGAGCAAAGCGTACCTCTACACCCATTAACCGCATTACTACTTGGCCCAATTTCAAAGCGTCGTTTTAGTCAAAACGAACGCAGTACATTCAGCTTCTTAAACTCGCATGAGCAACACAGCTTTCAAATGTTCCTCAAGCAAAATGCGAACAAGAATGCGCGCTATACGTTAGAACATTTATGGGACTATCTGGAAACAAACTTAGAGCACGCGATTTTAGGCTCCCCAGATGGTCACGCGTGGGCGGCAGCGACTGAATCAATTCGCCAAGCAAGCAAAAAGCAAGTACCCGAGAAAGCTATTGAAATACTCAAATCAATTGCATTACTTACTTTGTTTGGACGACCTGCGAACCTATCAGCCACAAAAGAAATGCTATTAGCTGCTAGCGATATTGAAGATCCAAAAGAACTTGATGAATATTTGAAAACACTCCAAGAGGCTTCTTGCATCATCTATAGAAAACATCTGTTATCTTGGGTTGTATTTGAAGGTTCAGATCTTGATATTCCAAGCCTGATAGAAGAGAAAATAGAGCAGCAAGGTAATAGTAACGAAGCTATCAACCATATTGTATTTTCCAAACAGATCATCGCTAAAGGTTACTATCACAAAATAGGTACTCTTCGCTGGGCTGAACAGTCACTGATACAACGCTTCGATCAAGAGCAAAGCACTCAGATACTTGCACACCGCAAGGAAGAGTTTGCGAACATGTTATTGCTGTTGGAAACACAAGACGAAGCCGCTTTACGCGAACATACCCAAAAGAATTCAACACTCATTTTGGCAAATGCGAACAACTCTGAAGATATTATTGCCCTGGCAAAAGAAGTGTATGCCTTAGAGCTTATTAGATCAGATAAAGAAATCGGTCGAATTTTACAACACGACAATGTCGCTCAAAAAGAGTATCAAGGGCGCTATATCAATGCGGAAATCGCACTTAACAATGCTATTGATGAAGGCTTTAACACTGCGACTTGGTTCTATTGTGGTAAACGTTCTACAACCGAAACGCTTAGTGAGGTTGTCAGTAAAACCGCACTCAAAATTTTCGGCAAGACACCAGTGATCATGAATGAATTGGTCAACCGTAATAAGTTATCGGGTACCGCCGTTTCTGCTTTGAAAAAACTACTTGAAGCAATGCTGGATCGCGAAGATGAAGAAAATTTAGGTATTACAGGCTTTCCGCCAGAGATGTCTATGTATATCAGCTGTCTTAAAAACACAGCTGTTCATACATACGAACTCGAGCAAGATTCGCACTGGCACAGAGATGATATCAATCCTAAATTAGTGGCTGTTTTTGAAGCAGCAAACAAGCTACTTCAGGACAAAGCAGGGCAAACGGTTCTGTTATCAGAAGTCTCAGAGTTATGGAATAAGGCTCCCTTTGGTTTAACTCATGGTGTTATCCCAATTTATCTACTAGCATTTTTGAAAACGCTTGGACAAGATATCGCTTTTTATGAAAAAGACCTCGGCGGCGAATATGCATTTATCGCAGAGCCAGATGTAGATTACGTACACAAGCTAATTCGCTCTCAACATGAGCTAGCAGTAAAGTACATAGTACTCGACCAATCTGAGCAAGAATGGTTACAAAACCTGTCAGTATTTGCAGCGACCGAAACAAACCGAGATGTTGCGAACAACGTGCTAGCTGTTGCAACACCGTTGGTAACGACGATGCATAATTTGCCTCATTGGGTAAAAAATGCACATAACTTTATTGAAGACGATTTGGCAGCCAACAAGCAAGTGATCGCGATTCGTGACCTGTTCTTACAAGCTAACGACCCACACGCGCTTTTAATTAAAGACCTGCCGAAGTTATTAAACCCGGAAGACAGCCCAAGCTATTCACAGCAAATCGATGTTTTAGAAAATTGCTTTAAGATTCTGCGTGGTAAACATGAACAAATGCTTCTCCAAATCAAAGACAAAGTTAAAATCATCTTCCCTGAAACTGGTAAAGAACTTGCTTCAATGTGTAAGCTTGTTGAAGACAGAACCGGTGACTTACGCCTGAAAGCATTTGCTCGAGAATTAGGAAAGAGCGAAGATGGCTTAATGCAATGGCTAGAAAGCATGATTCAGATTGTCATCGGCCGTGGTAAGCAGAGTTGGAACGAAGGTCTTTTATTAACCGCTTCCGCTAAAATCAGTGATTTTTCTCAAGACTTTTTAAGCATAGTTAAATCGAGCTATCAAAGTGATGTATCAGCCGATGCAAAACCAGAAGCAACAAAAACTAAGCTTGTTTCTCTGGTTTTAGAAGACGATGATGGCCAACTAAAATCCTATAAAAAAGAAGTCCGTGTGACAGATAGTTCAAATTCAGACATCAAAGTACAAGACGTAAACCGAACACTAAACGCGCTGAATATGAATGAGTTTGAACGCATTCACGTACTCCAAACACTATTGAAAGAAGCACTGGAAGCTCAAGGTTAAAAAATGGGTATTAATCATGAGTGAAGAACGCAAAGTAAAACATGTACTTGGCTTATCAGGCGGTAAAGACAGCGCTGCTTTAGCCATTTATATGGCACGTAACTACCCTGAGATCGATATTGATTATTTCTTTACCGATACAGGAAAAGAGTTACCTGAAGTTTACGAGTATTTGGAACAGCTTGAGATTGTCCTCGGTAAACCAATTTCTCACATTAACGACAAAAAAGGCTTCGACTATTGGCTTGAACAGCACAATAACTATCTTCCTGCGGGGCAGCAGCGCTGGTGCACAATTCGTATGAAGCTTGAGCCATTTGAAAAGTGGATCAAACCTTATCTTGATGAAGGCTACGAAGTTGTATCTTACGTGGGTATCCGAGCGGATGAGCCGTGGCGTGATGGGTATCGCCCAAATGAAAGTCAAAAGTACTTGAAGATTAAAATGCCATTTGCTGAAGATGGCATTAAGAAACAAGGTGTTTTAGATATCCTCGACAGCGCTGGGTTAGGACTACCTAAATATTATGACTGGCGTTCTCGATCTGGATGCACATTCTGCTTTTTCCAAAGAAAAATCGAGTGGGTTCGCCTAAAAGAGATACACCCGGAAGCGTTTGAAGAAGCGAAAGCTTATGAGAAACGTGCTGATACTAGCGCCAACGGCGAAACATTCTTTTGGATGGGGCCAAACGAACCGTTAGAAACGCTCGAAGATCCAGAGCGGATTAGACAAATTAAAGAGAATCATGAAAAGGTAAAGGCACGCTTTGAGAAAAAGAAACAGCGTGAGAGAAAACGCCGTCTAGGTATGCATGCGATGGTTGATGAAAGTATGCTTATCGATACTTTAGACATGGATGCCATGTATGATCTTGAAGAAGGCGGTGGTGCTTGTGTGACTTGTTATAAGTAACATTACAAAATACATATAAAAGGGAACATTATGTGTAATTCATAGACATCCTTTCAACTGTACTGGATGTCTATAGACAGGTAAATATAACAAAGACTACAGTGGGTAAAGATATATGAGGAATGTGATGATTCAGTCCTCGTATATTTCCAGATCATAATTACGCAAGTGGGTGAAACGTGTGGAATTACTGGTATGGAAAGCCAGAGTAAACGCCCTCGCTCTTCTCCAAATGTATGTTAATTTGCGGAGATCTCACCACGTTCGAATCGAACATTGTAGTGATGAGATGAGAAAATGACGAACATGCTCTCGCTCTACTTTTCGTAAATCCTTGATCCCATAATTTCCTTTCAAATATTCCGTAAATGAACGTAGGGCGCTTTTTACCGTAGCATTCCAGGTATACCCATTCCCTTTTAACTGGTAAGCCATGATGATTACCCAGGTCGCATCTCGGCTGCGTAATCTAGTCATCGTCTTCTTTATACTATAAGTGTTAATAGTTAACACAGTAGTTTCATAGGTAGAACAACAAGTGAAATGATGAGAAGTACATTACGATTGCTTGAACAACAAGACTTACTGCGAAAAGCTCTTGATGAAGGCGAGGCAAGTGGAGAGTGCTCTTTGTCTTCAAAAGACATTGCAGCAAAAAGAAAGGCTCGACTGCATGTATAAACTCTCCCAGAAAGCGGCAGATGATTTGGGAGATATTTACGAATACATGAGATTTGACATTTATTCCACACTACAGGGAGAAGTACAAAGTCATAAATTTCATTCAAGTGACAGTGTAACCAGTGAGTGAGTTTTACAAATAAAAATGATTAAGCTAATGCGCTGCGCTTGTAGCATCCATACACCAATAAAAACGACTTTATCGATTTTTTCCTGATGTGTGGATATCCAGTTTGGAAATTTAAATCTCATGGTACGTTAGATGATAAAACCAATGACAAAGAGGCTTGTATGCTTTTTCGAATTATTTTTACTGTACTTTCATGTAGTGCGCTTTTCATCGTGATCAGTGACAACGTGGCCAACTGGATGAGTGTTATGGCTTGGATATACATTTTTGCAATGATGGCTGTCGGTGTAATGACATTGAAAGCAGATAAAATTATTACATGGTGTGATAAACTGCTTACTAAGAAAGATGACAAAAACGCTCCTTAGATGGCAATATCGATCTGTTAAGAAATTTTCGAGAGCATTTGATCGATCTTTAAAAGACTTAAGAATCCGATATTAGCTATCTGATATCGGATTTTTTATGCGTTTTGAAAGATAGTTAGTTACAACTTTTAAGGCCTTAACTTGTACCTTAACTTGTGTGATTCATAGACATCCTTTCAACTATACTGGGTGTCTATGGACAGAGAAATCCAACAAAGACTACAGTGGGTAAAAATGTATGAGGAATGTGGTGATGCAGGCCTCGTATGTCGACGTTGTGGTATTTCCAGACCAACATTACGCAAGTGGGCTAAGCGATATAAGCAGTGTGGAATTGCTGGTCTGGAAAGTCAGAGCAGACGCCCTCATTCATCTCCAGATACCAAGCTCACTGATGAGCTAAGAGCATTCATCCTTATGATGCGTGAGAAACGCAATTTAGGGGCGCGGCGTTTACAAACGGAATTAACCCGGCTTCACCAAATACACCTAAGCACCGCGACACTCCATAAAGTTTTATCCGAAGCATCAGTCAAACCCATCGTAACTTACCGACGCAAAAAAGATTTCCAAAGATATGAGCGCCCAATTCCTGGTGATAGAGTCCAGATGGACACCTGTAAAATAGCGCCTGGAATTTACCAGTATACAGCTATTGATGACTGTTCTCGCTATCGGGTTCTAAGGTGCTACTCTCGGCGCACAGCAGCAAATACAGTCGACTTTATCGATTGTGTCGTGGAAGAGATGCCATTTCCTATCCAGCGTATTCAGACGGACAGAGGGCGTGAATTCTTTGCTGAGAAAGTCCAGAAACAACTCATGATTTATGGGATCAAGTTTCGCCCAAATAAGCCTGGCTCACCTCACTTGAATGGCAAAGTGGAACGCTCGCAGAAAACAGATAAAAGTGAGTTCTATCCGACCATAGATGCCTCTGTGGGGCTGGAAGAACTGGATCTGCTACTAGCTAACTGGGAACGGCCCCACAGCTCGTTAAATGGACTAACCCCGATAGACAGGGTTACTGAGATATCTGAACAAACTCCTTTGTTTGAAGAGGTATCTCAGAACTACCAGATCAAGAAAGAACGGTTTCAAGAACAGAATTACAAGCTCGATCTTCAGCTAAGAAAATTGAAACCATCTCTATGAATCACACACTTAACTTGATGGTGTTTGACCAAATCAACTCAGTTTACTGGCTGTTCAATGGCAACCACTCCGTTTTTTGCAACCCTACCGCTGACAGGTCTAGGCAATATCCCATTATGAAAAGAAAAATGCCAGCCAGCTTAACTGACTGCATTGCCAATTTGGAGCGTCTTTATGTTCGTACAGTTCCTAGCTATTGGAGTTTACTAACTTACGCTTCTCAAGACGATTTTCTAATTCAGCGAAAGCCTCTTTTACATCTTGCTTGCCAAGTAATGATTCATTTTCTTTCAAAGACTGCTTAAAACGGTCATACGTCAAGCGCATTAGTGTATAAGAGTGGTACTTTCCATCCAGGACTACAATTTTTTGATCAACTACGTCATACCCATGTACAGGCACAGAGTCCACTAGGCTGTCGATAAGCTGCGTATATTGCTCTGTATGGCTGTTTCCGGTGTCTTTGCTGTAACTTTGCTCGTTACCCGACACTTCTTGTTTCAACGCCTTAGCAAGACCATACTGACCATCTAGTGAAGATTTTTTGATGGCGTTGTTGAGTTTGTAACTTTCGCCAATACCAACGGCGAACACACCTAAATCATCATTTTTAGGTGGTGCGATTACCCATTCGGGAACTTGGCTTAATTCTTTTTCGGCTTTCGCCTGTACCGCCTCATTCCTAAGCTGCTCAGTTTCAAGTTGCTGCTGAACCAAATTTGCTGTGCTTGGTGAAGTAGAACAACCCGCCAGTAGAATCGCCCCAAACAGTGCCGTTAATGTCTTATTCATAATTATTTTCCTTATTGTTTAGGCCAGGAGTTAAATAAAACTTGTTCTATCTCTACAATGCCATATCAATTAGAGGTTCCTAAATCTTTATTTCAACGCAGTACTGGCGTTCACCTTGAACAATCGAGTATCCTGAGTGCATATGCTTCACGGCTGACAGCTCTAATTGACTACGCACCTCAATAACTTCTGATAGTTGGTCGCCCTCACTACCGCTTTCGTATGTACTTTTTGCAGTAACGACACTAGACAGTTTTTGAGCTAAGTTTCCCTTAGCCAAAGCTTCCGCGATCAATGCATCATGACTCATCACTCCGGTATCCGGCACACAGGCCATAGCCAGCGTTGCTACTATCTGTAAGCCATTCATAGATACACCTTATTTGATTCGTCCAACACCACTACCCTAGATTTTATCTCAGTGATTTTACTTAGGTCGTTTTCCGTAAGATGCTTGATAGTCAATCGTTCACTTCGACTAGGCTTATACTGAATATCGTAGTACTTGCCATCAAAGCCACTCTCGCTAGCTTTACCAATTTCTTTATACGTTTTTATTTGTCGATATTCTTCAGGAAAGCTACCGTAGGCTGGATAGTACTTGGTTAGCCCTAAATCCACTTCAATCAAAATTTGGTGGCTAAACAGATACTCTTTGAGCTTACGTGCATATAAGCTGCTAGAGCTTTTGTTTAACAACAGCTTTAAAGTGTTAGGGGTATGCGAACGGCCAAAGTCCTTTTTGCTGAAATACTCATGTAGCTTTTTCTTAACTGGTTCAATATCTACGCTCCAAGAAATAGGAATTTCTAGCGTGTATTTTCCGTTACCATCTTCCACCACATTCACATCTTTAAGGGCGATGCTAGTATTGTATTTGATGGCGTTTAATACATGCAGGTCAATTTCCTTCTTGTCCCAATCGTATTTTTGGTCAGTTGCTTTAGCTATGTGTAACACATTGCCTTCAGTAAACAGCTTTTTGGTCGAGTTTCGGTTGGACTCTAGGCTTTTTAGTATGCGCTCTCGCTCTGCCAAAATGTCGGGACGGACGGTTTCTTGATTAGTTAACCAGACAAGGTTTTTCAGCTTTTGGTGTAGCTGCTCATTCTTCTTCTCAAGCTCTTTGATGCGTTTCAATCGAACAGAGTCTACTTTGAGTTTGTTTAGTCCGTCTTGAATGGCCTGTTTTGCTAATTTGACCTTTGCGTGGGTTGTAAGAACCACATCCCCGCTAGAGTTAATGACTCGTTTATGGTCAGCGTTTAATACCTCAACATAACCAGCTGCGAGAATATTTACCTGCTGCTTGGTGATTTTGTTGTCACTAACAACCAGTTCACTTTCCACTACTGAACCCGCGTACTCAGCGGCTTCAACCTTAATTTTCTCAAGGTTGTATTTATTAGCACCGGACAAGGTATCATTCTGCCCTAACGTGTGTGATTGACTGACCATCAGGACTAAATCACTTGAAGTCTCAGATAGCTTAGTTACCTCAGCATTCAGATTAAACGACAGTGCCATCACTGATACGAGTACATTGATTTTAAAAAATTCACAACAAACTAGCCCTTTGGATTGGTTTCATACTTTCATTTTACTCGTTAAATACCGTTTCCTAACCGTCTTAATGAAATCAGAGGTCTTGTCTGTGATGTAACTTTATTTTTACCAATACCTATTATTACCTTCGAAGTCGACAACCATTAATGAGTCATTTAAATCCATATTAGACCCAATATTTCTAGCTGCCTACTCTGCACTTTATTCGTGTTTACATACCAAAAATAGTTATGAATCTTTGACCATAAACCTAATATTTTTTCTCAGTTACTTTTGAACAGTTCTTTTCAGGAAAAGAAAATTTATGCGGGAAATGTACTATTAGCCATGAATTTTTGATTGTTCATAAAAAACACTCAGCAACTATTAAATACCTTAAATATATTGTTATTCGAAAGTAACACCACCTTTAATTAATGGCAATTGTGAAGTTTTATTGCAAACCAAATAGTAGTGAGTGATGTGATTGATATTTGGTAATTTAATTTAGAAAATGTGAATCCCAGTTGGGTAAAATTCTATTGAGATAGATATCTGTATACATATAAACAATGGGAAAATATGAACCTCTGATACTTATAGTTCTCAGGTTCTGAGATGAATAATTATTTAATTAAACTTACTTTTATCCCCGTCACATCCAGCTCAGTTAACTCTAACAATACGGTATGAATAACTACCCTTTTACATCCCTTAAGAAACTTCGAAAGCATCCATTGAACTTTTCATAGATTCCTTTATAGATTTGATAGAACGATGACTACGCTCTACACGATCTTTTATTTTTTTAACTTCCAAAGGTGTTTTATTAACCTTCGCAGCCCAGACAATTGAATTATGTGCTTTAGCCAAATATTTCAATTGATGACGTATCGTTCCAAATGCAGGTTCGAGCTTTTCTATTAGACGTAGTTCCCATTGTTCTGCCTTTTTAAATTGCGATAACTTATGAGTGCCGTTCTCAGGAGCATTGATTGCTTTAGTAAGTCGCAATGTTTTACTGCCACTTTTTACAAACTGAAACTCGATCCATCTAATTCTAAAACTAATACCTGTAAAGTCTATTTGTAACTCATAGTGTGTTGACTCTCGATTGTTGTCATCTGAGTAGTTACGGTTGAACTCCCTCTCAGCCACGCTCCTCATCCACATGCCTAACAATATATCGGTTTTTCTATACAAATCGTCTATCTCATCATAGATAGCATCCGCCACTTTCTGCATACTCAAACCTAACCACTTACGCTAATAGTTGATTTTATCAAATATTACCTTAACAAATGTAGTAACCAAAAACTATACTTTTTGGTTCTACTAAGTTAAGTACCAAAATGTAAGGTATTTGGTACTAGTGTATTTTTGGTGGTTTTTGGTACTGGGGTTATTTAATATAGTTTTTGGTACTATAATTTTTTATATTTAAATGTTTTGTGGTTATCAGGATTTTCCTTACTTTTATTAATTATGGCTTGCCAGTGAATGATGTTTATTTCTCGGTGCTTTATAGGTTTTAGGAGGTCGTTTTTTGTTCGGTTAGGTCTGTTCTATAATGAGACTTGATAATCATCTATTAGTTTGGTTTTTAGCTTTTTGTGTTAATATATTATATATGCTTAATGTTAGAGGGTTTTATTTATGTCTTTGTTTTCTATTATAGCAATGATTGGGTTGGGTGCGTTTTTTGTTTTCATGATTTACTTGCATCTTGCCAGTACAACGGGCTTTTCATTGGATTCCTTTTTTGTCTCTTTTGTGGATGATGATATTGATATGAGTCGTCTATCAATAAAACCTGACGCTGATACTCATGACAAATATGGAAGGAATATCAAGGGCGATCTTGACATTAAAATATAATGAAAAATGTTGTTTATTTAAATCGTATTTGTCACCATCGAACTTGGATTTAATTTTGGTTAAGTTCGGTGTGGTTATGTTTCTCATGAAATAAAATTAATAACAAATCAATAATAGCCAGTTTATAATAAAATTAAAACCCTCCGACCTTTCAAGGCTGTCTTATCAGTATCAATGGTTCATAAATAAATATTGAAATCTTCTTGGATGGCTATGTCTTTTATAGATGAAAAACAATCCATTGAATACGTCTTTCTCACAGATTTAAATTTTTTCCTGACCACGACTAATAATTAAAATTGGAAAATGGACATAAAAAAGCTCGCCAATGAAGCGAGCTTTTTTATCTAGTAAGGTATTTCTACCTTCTATAGCCTCCCCTAAAGCATCCAGTTTTTCTCCTATTACTTCAGTGAGATTTAATTCAGACTGAAAAATAGAGGAGTCATAAAAGGCATTTCTCGCATCCCAAACGCTTGACCGATAAATGTTTCCTCTTTCAATTTTACCTGGTGAAAAATAGAAGTCATAGCCGCCCCAAAGTTTCAGCTTTTCGTAAACTAGCTTTTTGTAAGTATTTTAAAATACTAAGTAAGGACCTTATACACCGTGGTTCGGCTGCACCTCAGCTCTTTACTAATCGCATGCTTACTCATTCCTTGTTCAAAGAGCTCTTGTATACGCGTATGTAAGGTTTTATTAGGAAATCGGCCGAGATGTCTCCCTTCAGCCCTTGCGCGCTCCCTACCCTCATTACAGCGCTGTAAGATGCGTTTTCTTTCCATTTCTGCGAACGCGGAAATGGTTGTATAAATGACTCGACCAACATCGCTATTGATGTCCAAATCTCCGAGATCATGAAAAACTAATCCAGCTCCTTTACCTGCGAGTTGATCGGCTATTTTTAATGCGTCGATAGTGTTACGTGCAATTCGATCAACCTTGGTCACGTGAATTACATCTCCTTCCCTAGCGAAGTCGATTAACTTGTTCAATGCTTCACGTTCGGAAGATTTACCACTGGCTTTATCTTGGAAAATCTTCTCACAGCCAATTTGTTTTAGCTGGGAAAGTTGAACATCAAGATTTTGTTCATCGGTACTGACTCGTGCATAGCCAAGATTCATATTTGCATCCAAAAGTGAACATTAAGAGGTGATTCTAATAGTGTACATGTTCACTAAACATTTATAAGACTAAGTGAACAGTTTTGTGATGCAGTATCGCAACTGTCCATAAAGGTACACCTTTCTGAACAACTATCCACTCCATTCGTTTCAAATGATTCGTATGAATCGAATGATTCGTTTATAATGAACAAAAAAGGAGCACACTATGCAATCGTTAACCGCAAACACTGCAAAAACCAAATTTGGTGATTTACTGATGAAAGTACAGCGAGAACCTGTACAAATTAGTAAAAATGGATCACCGGTGGCCGTCGTCATGTCATGTGAAGAGTACGAACAACTTGAAGCTTTGAAGATGGCGATGGTGAGATCACGCTTTGAACAAGCTGAGAGAGATATCGCAAATGGTGATTTGGTCGATGGCGAAACATTTATGAACGACTTGGACCAGGGCAAGTTTGACTAATGGCACAATATAAACTGTCGCCAGCCGCACAAACTGACCTGGTTGATATTCGTCGTTACACTCTTGAAAATTGGGGTAGTGTGCAGTGGACTAGTTATTTCGGGGAGCTAAAACGTTCAATGACGCTGTTGGCCAACAACGAGTTAATTGGGATCGATATGTCCGAGCTGGGAATTGGTTACTGCCGCTTTCCATTAAAACATCATGTGATTTACTACATTAAAAAATCTGACCATATCGTGATTGCTGCGGTTCTTGGCCGAAATATGTCTCCTGCTAAACATTTCCAGCAACAGATATAGCTTTTGTCTTCTTTGCTTAATGTAATCGCGTAGCGTGCTTGGTGCTTCACCTTTAGTCCGTATCGAAATAAACTCTAAGGCAAGCATCGTGGGCCATGGCAATTCCCTTTCATATAGAAATGTTATAACAACCCCAGACATAAAAAAGGTGTGTCTCTGCCTAGATTATGACCTATCGAAAATAAAAACAAGAAAAAAATGTAATTGTTGTTGTGGTTAACTGTGTAAATCTTTGATTTTCCAGTTATCCACATCAGCTATAAAGATCTATAACTATCTATTTAATCTATTAAATCTATTAAACTATAAGATCTATAGGTTACATAAGTGATTGATAAATAATAATAAAAATGACAATTATGATCCTATTTTAGGTGTTTTAATAACACTATTTAGGTTTTGATGATCTTATTTCAGGTGTAATTGATCATTTATCAGGTGAGCTTATGACAGATTTTAGGTGTTAATGATCGTTTTTCAGGTGTTTACATGACAGTATTTAGGTAGCCAGAAGCTAAATCAGATACTTACTGAGTATGGCTTATATAGCACTTCGATTACAGCACCTAATTTTTGTTGTTGATAACCTTTAAGTATCACATTTTAGGTGTCTCTCGTTCTTTTATACCTAAAATGTGTCTCATATTGTTTGTGAAGCCTGATTCCTGTCCGCTATGCGATCTAATTACCTAAATTATGTCCGCTAATACTCTGGGTTGTTACTGATCTCTGACAGGGTTTCTATTTTATCGAGTAGCGAGTCAACTTCATCCTGAGCGCCTTCTTCTTGTTCTATTTGCTGTTTAAGATGGCGTTTCGATAAGCTCTCTTCCACTTTAAGTGCTTGTTCTTCTTTCCCTATGTAACGATAAGCAATCGCCAGCGACTCGAGCTCTGCGTCCGAAAGTCGTATGTCGTTTTGAAGTCTTTTTAGCTCAAGTTCGCGAATTGTTTTCAGTGCGTCATGTTGGTTGAGTTCGTCTACAGTGCCGAGTTTTATCCACCGGAAAAGAAACTTAATCCCTGTGATGGTCCGGCCTTTCTTGATCACTTCAAATCCTTTTTCTCCGCTATCGCTTTCGAGAAATAGCAGTTCTTTGCGGATCTGTGGGTGTTCAGAGAGCTCTTTAATGCTTTCACGGATACAGCGTTTCATGAATACACTGTTGTTCTTAAAAGATGTCTTATCCTTTTTAAGTTTTCCGGCTTCATCAAGAAGGCCAAAAACACCTTTTAGTTCGTCGAGCTTTTGTTGGTGCATTTCAAAGCCTTTGTCTTTAAAACGGCTCAGGAGTTCGTACAGACGTTTGGAGTACTCTTTTTTCACATCGAAGAAATTACGGGTGTTGATCAACGCAAAACCCTGATTGTACTCGATGTATTCGGATTTAAGCATGTCGTTAGGAACCATGGTTAATACACCATTTTTATAGGCGATATGCTTAAACAGAGGGCGATAATCGAACTCTGTATCCCCTTTTTTAGATTCGATCTTGATACCGATTTTACGGCTGGCCAGACGATTAGCTACCGGACTTAAGTTACTGCCAATGTGTTTGGATTCAACACCTAACCATTCTGATAACTGGTGTGAAGTGAATTCATAATGTGGTGTTCTGGTATCCCAGTCAGCTGCTTTCATATGAGCAACCATCAGCGCAAACATATCAGCTTCTCTGGCTGAAAGATCCTGACGGCTGAATACCAACTGATGACCTTTCTTGATGTGTTTTGGCAGGTGGTCACTGACGACAGGATAATAGTATTGTTCTTCGCTCATGGTTTTTCATCTAAGACATAATTTAGGTTTAGTATTACATAATATAGGTGAATCAGCCAAATCACCCCTGAATTGTGTCACATAAATATTGATGTGATGTGTTTCTCTACTCGAGGTGACCCCAAAAAGTCGTGTGATCTTAGCCATTTAAAGATCTGGTCTTCGATCTAAGCATCAGTTTAACAGAGATGCATAAATCAAAGTTCTTCCCCTTAAATTATGTCCGGTTCTTACATATCGGTCGTTACGGGAAAAGACGCCAGCGACAACGTGATGTCGTTTTGACAAGTACGTCTGGGTTTTGGTGTGATTGACTCAGGAATAAATAGGCTCTACGGGTGATGATGCTCCTGCCATGCTCACCGTTATGCCCGCTTTCGCGGGTTAAGCAAAGTGCAAATGCAGTGTTGGCTGGCTGCTGAAGATCAAAACATCAAGAAGATAGCCTTGGTGGTAAGCTATCTTCGCAAAACAGGGCTAAATCTTAGTTTCTTTATGCCAATTTAAGTGCTGGGAACTCCCAAACTTCGCATAATGAAAAATATCGAGATCGCGGCCGCTTATAAAAAAGAACCCCACCTAAAAAGGTGGGGTTCGTCATCAATCTGACGCCAACTATTTAGCTGGCGTTTTTATAACGTCAATGAGTCAAAAAATTGGTGATTAGAGCTGTAAAGCCGAATTATTTAATCCTTATCCCAACGTCGACGGAGTGTGCCTATTCTTGCATCCGCGCGTAATGAATTCCCTTCTGGATCACAAAGCTTAACTGACCCCTCAGGCAGCCCAAAAACATCTTCTATTGTTGTGCGAATCGACCCAACTCTTGCATCTGCTCGGGCCGCTCTATGTCGGGTATAAATACCTTTAGAGAATGTTGCTACAAGATCCTCCGTATTTACAACATTGTCGATTTCGGAGTCATTAGCTTTGACTGTATTTTTTAACAAGTCTCCGGCTTCATAAACCTTAGCGTTACTTGGGTAATGCTCAAAATTTTGTTCATCATATTGATCGCAGTTACCATCAAACTCTTCAATATCACCGATTGAAGAACTTGCAAACCAAGTCACGTCGTCTTCCTGTTGCCAAACAAGACCATCCTCTATGTGGAGCTTGCGGCGTGATTGCTTTGTGAGAATTGAATCTCCGTAGCGAGCATCTACCCCTGATATAGATTGGAATCCACTCAAAATTAATTCTAGGGCATTTCTGCTTCCAACAACACAAATAAAGACTGAGCAGCTTGAATGCATAAAGTTAACAGACAATGCTTGTTGAACATAAACGGTTGCACGTAGGTCTGGAGATGACTTAGCCAGCGGCTGCAAACTATCAATAATAATATCAGTGTAGTCGTGGTACTCCTTCGGGATGCTGTCTAGGTCCACTTCAACCGCTTCCACAGCTTTGGGGGAATTAATGAAATGTAACTCATTAATCAATCGTTCCATGTTTAGATCTCCAGATTCTAAATGAGAATTAATGTTCAGATATGTCGATAGCGACATCGCTTAATAACTCAGACGCGCATTTTCGCGCGACAATACTTTCACAATGAGCTCTACCTGTTTCATCATTTGGGTCTCAGTGTTTTCTGACCATTCATAATGCTTAGCCATCGCACCCAACTGCCTATATAGTGAAAAATTTTCTTATTAGTTGCTCTAACATCGGTCGGTTTTTTTATTGTGAAGGATGCAGAGTACGTTGTCCTTGCAAGATGACGTATATTTTATAGGTATAACTGAAGCTCAAGGATCGAGTCTTGTTCACCTACAGAGTTGCAATGTTTTTTCTTCGCATCTAAAAGCAGATAAAGACTGACAATTGGATTTGCAATCCTGTTTGGTAGTTTAGGAAAGTAGGTTGTGTTCATATTCAGTCCATCGAGCCGGCTTTTAAAAGATAAACAAGGTAACATAAATGTAAATTGAGACTATGATTAAGGTGGTTTGTCGCAGAGAATACAAAATCCACTGCGTACCACTTAGTTATTATTCATTAACCTGCTGAGTAGGTGGTTGCTCTAAAAGTAACAAGCGCCAACAATGTGATTTCACACTGGCTAGAGCTAGGAGAGAATGATAAGACTCTATGGTATAAAGCACTAAATGCCACCAAGCCTTCCCCCAAGTGATTTTCCTTGCAGGAGTGCTCACTGCGCTACAAATGAATTATGGTGTTCGAATTTTTCTTCAATACTTTTGCAACATCACAACTTGAAAAGCATAAGCAAGTATCTTTCAGATATGGCCATGCGATTTAATCATACTCTTGCCACGTAATAATCGTTTGTTAGTTTAATTTCGTCAGCAGAACCATACCCACTAAGATACACCTACTTTCTATCAAACCATTAATAATGCTACGTTGCTCCGTATCACCTTTTGTGAGAAATACGCTGTCTACCCCGGTATACCATCGATTTATGTGATCAGGGTGAAGGCAGATAGTTAAGCTTAACTGCCCTGTATATGCGCTAACTTATTATTAAGATTATAAAAATCTACCTCTTCAAGTCCGTATTCGAAAAAAAATACCAAATCTACCGCGCATATATTTTGGATAGTAACGTTATCTACCCTGCGAAATTGCACTCTACTGATCACCCTCATTATTGAATTAGATAGTTGTTGGTGATGATTGGACACTATTTAGTACTGCACATAATCGCCATCATTAATTTCATGCATTGTTTTTTCTTCAGCGATTACTTCCATAACGCCCTCGGTTGCACTGTGTTGTTTGGTACTAAAGAATGAACACCACTGAATCTCGCATATATTTTGACCTCGTCTTGCCTTGTAGTCGCCACAACATTGTCAATAATTATTGGAGTTTCGCTTTGGGTTTCATCAGTAAGCAATTCGCCTACACTGTGTGTTTCTTCCAAACCAAGTGATTGGTCAGCGGTTATATTGATAAGTACCGCCTTTGCTGTACTGATATCAAACTCATCAAGGTGCGGACTTTCGAGTGCGGCACTACTGCTTTCTGGATTCTGTCTTCGTCAACGCCTTCGCCATAACCAATAACTGTTGGGCCAGATTGATACAGTACCGTACGTAAACCAGCAAAGTCGAGGTTGATGTATCCAGTAGTTGATAAAAGCTTTTGGTCAGTAACGACAATAGTTGAGTAAGCCGTAATATTAACTCTATCCAGTGCTAACTGCGACAGTCGCATTTTTTCATGCCTTCAAATTCAAACGGCGTGGTGACCATCGTAACAGTCATTGTGGTAGTTTCGCTCAGCCATTCACAAATAAGAGGAATAGCATCAGTGCTCAGCCTATTGGAAACTTCACTACCAATAGCGAATCTTTTTACTCGTTCATCGCTATTCATTATTCTAGAATCAGTATCAAAAAAACATAATTCGACGTCATCAGCTAAATCTGTAGCTAAATAATTAACTGCGTTGTGTCCACAGAAACCTATTCCCACAACAGCAATACGATGCAATTTTTCTGATAAAACATGGCCAATCACCTTTTAACACTCTGATTAGCAGAGAATAAATGTAGGCGCGACATTTGATGTCGTAGAGGGATAAGATTTTTAGGATAATGAACCTATCCACCTCCTTCGGAAATTAAACCATTTGAGTTACCAGCTCTTAAAGGAGACGAATCACATTACAACTCCCCTACTCCTGTTTTACCCACCCAAAAAAAATTGACCCTGATGCTATTTTTCAAATAGTTCTGAATTGCTACCCGAAGAAAATAAATTTAAATTAGATTTGAATGTAGTCGCTGAAATGAAAACTAATTTGGATGAATACAATAGTGATGAGTGGATGAGGGTTGTCAATGTTCAGCCTGAACATTGACGTCGAATTAGCGTATTATGTATACGAGTTGCCTCATAAGGCTATTAATAAGGGTCTACTTTTAGCCCTAGATCTTCAAGCACATCCATGAATTCTTCATTGCTCTTAAGGTAGTTTGTCTGATGGCAATCCATAAATTGCATGCTTATTATGAGCAAGTGCAGTTGATAGAATTCAGTAAAACTGACCAGAGTTTGGAATTGGTTTTTTCGAATATCTACATTAAATCCATTCTCATCGGATAACCTTTCAGTAATCATTTTTACAGTGTTGTAGAATATTCTAACGGCGTTATAAACACATTCCTCTTGGTCTATGTGTTCCAACAGTTCTTTGATATCGGAAAACGTACCTTTATTGTCTAGAGTGTGAATAATCAGGCTTTCCAGTTGGTTTACTGCGTATATGCCTGACAAGGAGCAACCTCCAAGGCTTGGTGGGAAGTCGAGACTGAAGTTTGAAAATGACGATTTTTGAGCTTCAATTAGACTGAAAAAATAAGTTTCAAATGATCTTAGCTTTTCGTTACGTTGGTTTCTTCTCACTTCGGCGCGGAGTTCAGTATTTGCCTCATTCTGCAAAGTTAGTGAGTGTATTAATAAAACCAACGAGATAAAGCTTAGAATTGGGCTGGTTAGTCCGCCTACAAAATTGCTGAAGTTTACCCAATCAGAAGCTTTTTTAGATAACTCATACCCAAGGTTAAAGTGAAATTGCATCACATAAGAAGCTATGACACTCAGCATTAAGATAATAGCGGCGATTGAGTACCGATTAAGCATCAGCGATACCTTCAATGATATATTTTATTATACGGCCGTGTTGAGCTTTTTGAGTATGAGCTTTTAACTTAATTGTTTTCCATTTTTTCTTATCAGAACCAATACCGTTATTTACATGCAAGTTATCAGACAATTTTTGTTTCAATACTTTATCGCGATGTGGGTAGTGACCAGGCCGAGAGAATCCAAATGCAACAGTCCCTGTATCGCCTTTAATTTGTAGCCTGCCATTACCTGTATTGATGTTAAGTCGGGTAATACTTGCTTCTAACGTTACCGTCGCCGTGTCAGTTTTCGGTTTCAACACTTCACCTGTAGTTTGGTCAAGCTTGGCAACAACCACTGTTTCTTTTTTGCTTTTATTTTTATAGTATCTAAGCTGAACTTCCTGATTAAAGTTAGTTGATACCGTGTGTAAATGGGCTAATGATGAAACTCGAAGTTCTTCTATCAATTTCTCAGTCAGCTTGTCCCCTAACTTATTTAATGTAATCCGAGCTTTGTTTGATAACTCTGGACTCTCTTGATATAACGCTTCACTCATAAAAAATGAAATCAATTCAATAAAGGCACCTCTGCCAATTTTTCTGTAATTTTCTTCGAGTTCTGGGTCATCTATAGATAATGAAAATGTTTGAACAAAGGAGCCCTTAAAGTTTTGTCTTAATTGAGTTCTAATTTTATTACTGTGGTGTAGCTGCTTAGGTACGTGCTTTGTAAGTAGAGTTTCTGCAACTTTTCTAGTGACTTCAGATGCTCCTTTGAAAGTATCTAAACCAGAGTTCATATCAATAGAAAAGTCCTTTCCACTATCAACCCAAACATCAAAATTTACGTCCATAAACAGCCTTTATTATTATTTAGAGAATAGTATTTAGTCTGAGTATAAAAGCGTAAATTGATATGTATAGCAATAGGTTACGAGGATTTTTCATGAAACAGTATATTTTAATTGTTCCTAGTTGCTAATACCGTTGTCGCCCATCAGGCAGAAGTTTCAGGTGTCGCCGTTTTCTTTTACTATTAGTCAGCCCTTGTCTAGTAAGGGATGACTGATACTTTGGAATGGAAGACGAACCGATTCAGGTTGATTTAAACGGGGATATATTTGTCAATGTTCAAGCTGAACATTGGAGGGAATTTCGTTAGACAGCTCGTTATGGATGGCTCAATTTATATAGCGGGAGTATACTGCGAAAAGTAGTGACTAAGACGTTCTCTTCCAAATGTATGATTCAAATGATTCTTTACTAGGGTCTTGGTCTTTAAACTCTTTCCATTCTTCGACTAATTCTATATTTAACTTTTTACTTTCAATGATCTGATTCAGTTGCTCTTTAGTATGGAAGTAAAAATCTCGAGAATCTTGCTTTACAAAATTGTCTTTTGTTTTGAAAGATGCGAAAAGATAACCACCTATTTTGGTAGCCCTAACCAATCGAGTTAATGCTTCTGATAGCTCTTTATTGTTTAAATGGAGTAATGAAGCATTTGCCCAGATACCATCAAATTCCTCATAGAAGCTCACATCAAGAAAAGACATTTCAGTACAAAAGGCAAACTGATATTTATTTGTTATCTCACACATTTTTTCAGAAAGGTCGAATGATTGCACTTTATAACCTTTAGAGATGAAATAACGAGTATCTCTGCCAACTCCACACCCAGCGTCTAAGATTCGCCCTTCAGTAACATACTTACGAAACCTACGGTAACTATTGCTCATATCAACATGGTTGGTTTGCATATAGTATTGGTCTGAATTTTTGTTATAAAAATCTATCGTAGAACTATGGGATAATATTTTGTTTAGTTTGGACATGGTCTTACTAAAGTATCCTGTAGGATTGCGCAAGTTATGGATACGAGCTTCAATTCTTTTAATCTCATTATCCAAAGCACCATCAGTTTCTAATGGAAATACAATATCTTTAAGTTTATCAGGTGCACCTACCAACTTACCAGCTGCAGCTATTTCCATTACTCTAAAATGTGCACATAAGTTTCCAAGTAAAGTCGATAATGCTGTTGATTCAATAGCCCATCCGTTTTGTTCGATAAAATCGATGTTTTTTTTCGATATATCAATGATATGAGTAAGAATTTTTTGGTCATATTTAGGTAATGAAGTTGGAGGGTTTGTACGAAGGTAAGTCATGGTTCTAAATCGAATTCCATTTTGAGATTCGTACTCAGCTTTCAGGCTTACAGCAAACATTTTGTAAAGCTGTTTTGATTCTTCACGTAGTTCTTTTAGTGGACCATACAAAGTTCTCAGCTGTTCTTCTAGCTTTGTAATATCAGAAGTTATTCTTGCTTCTTTCCTATCTGAAAAGAATTTTATGGCAACGAAAACTGCAGAGAAAAGTGTCGCTACGGAGGCAATATCAGCCGGTTTTAATCCCCAAAAGGTAGTAGTGTTAATGATTTCTTTATTTGAGGGAATTTCAATGAAAACATGGAGCATTTGTTCATCTACGCTTTTCGAATGAGTGTCATAGTGCTTAAAAACTGCAGTACAAGTTTGTGCCGTTTCGGTATTTGGAGCTTTTTCACTGGTTATAGCTGATAAATTATCTACACTATTCAAAGTATGACCTTCTAAGTAGTTTTGTGTATTAATCATATAATAAGAAAGATACTACATATGGAATAATGCTCATAGTAAGTAAAGGCCGTTGATTTTTTTGGAAAATGATTTTCCGATTGCTACCTGATGAGTAGAAATCTAAGTGTCTGTTATTTATATAAATATTAAAATCCTGCCTTTTACCTTTAAGGACTGAAGTATGCTATGGATTGTAAAACGAATCGCTTTCAGTTGATTTTACCGAGCTGGAAGTTGTCAATGTTCAGGCTGAACATAAGGCCTTTCTGTCGCTAAGTAGGTTAGGGGCTTGTAGCTCCGATGAAGTACTCTTTGACCTAATTGAGTTAATGTCCCTAATATAAAATAAGTGGCCTATCAAGTTGTTGGCTATTCATACAAGGTAATGGCGCACCAACCTCTCTGAACAATGTCTGTGATGATTTAGTAGTGCTCGAAAACCTAAGTGTTGGTAGTAACGCAGTACCTGTTTGGGATGTATCACACAAAATTCAAGGAGTGACAATGACAAAAAGGTTATTTGAAAAACTTACTACCGAGATGACGGAGCGAGAGTATTACGATAGGTACGGACTCGATATAGAGATTCTTCAGTATCTATGGAACCCTGTTTTTGCAATAGCCATTAATGGGGAGCCTTTACCTCAAATAGGCAAAACAATACAGGGCATGTTGAAGTTATGTTATGACTGCATTGATGATATGGAGGATTATGAACTATCGAACATCGGTAATAATGAAGGTGTAGACAATGACTACGTACGTGAAGTTATTCGCGATTTATACTGTGATGTTTTCAAAGGCGTGAATAAAAAGCTAATACTTCCTGTCATTATTCATCCCTATAGTCACCCTGGTTTTATTGCTGACATAACCGATGTGCAAAATGCAGGGGAAAAGCTAGAGGCAACATGCATAGTTGATGAGACCGACATCATAGCTTTCTCACCAAAAAACTTAGTAAAGCATTTCAAATACACTGAGTTTGACGCTAAGGCTCTCTTCAAGAACCTTCAGGAGTCGGGTATCACCAGTAATGTCATGCCTCTTAAAATGATAAAGCCAAGACCAATAAAAGAACCGTTCTTTAGATTAATAAATTTTCTTCCTCTGACTGACGGTATAAAGTGTTCTTGGCCACACTGTTCCAAGTTAAACTCTCTAAATAACGAACAAGATGCTGAATTTTTTGAAAAAGAACTTAAAGCATTACCCAATGAGCCCATCCCACCATTCCCCGTCTCAACATGGAGAAATATAGCTAAAGGTCAGTATGAAAGGCTCAATCAAGGTTCTGACTGGAATAATTTAACCAATGAAAGCCAGAAAAGACGAATAGTAAACTAAATCCGCCACAACTCAGTTGGATACATGCTTTCTTGGTCTCCCACATATAACAAAAACGAAGCGCATGACCGAAGTTTTGAAATCATTATGCGGAAAATTATTCAAACGTACCCATACCTAGCTGATGAATGTCGCAAACAGCTCGACAACCGAGGTATTTAAATTCTTGATGGATATTAAAGCTAACTTGTTTCAATTTTTAGATGAAGACAAAAAATTTCTGGTACCTAAACGAGAAGAAAAATATGTATTCTTGCCCAGCACTGAAGAGATTTTTACTTATCTTGGCCTCGGATCATCATATCGTAATCTGATGAAACATATATCAAAGGTTAGTGGAGGCAAAATCCCTGTAAGTAATAGCACTCTGGATAACATCCATAAAACCGGAATATCTTCCAAGTCAGCGAAGAAAGTACTTTCATTTATGTTTGATGAGTTAGGTATTTTTGAATCTGACTTACTTCATATGGTGCCTACGGAACCCGTTGCTAAGTTTGATACTACGTATGAATGGATAGGGCTGATTAAAGGCGTTGAATTACGTAACGATAAAATTTACGACAAGGCCTATTACATTTCATATTTAAAAGAGCGAATTGGTACTGAACAACAGGCTTTGGAAGCTTGGGCCCAAGGCGGTCAGGAACAAAATATAAGAGCATCCAATTATTTCAAAGTAGGTCTCGATAACTCTTTACTGTCTGATTTGGAAACACAAGCATTCTTGCAAGCACAAAAGCGTGTGTTGGAGATGAACGGCATTCCATCTATGAGTACTGATGATATTCAAGCGATTATGCGATACAAGCTTGATTTCTACTTGTCTCTTTTGGCTTCAATTGATGTCACGATTTTAAACAAAATGCTTATAGAAGGCGGTTATACCGAAGCTGATATGGAAGACGCTTCAAAATGGCCAAAATATGGCATTTTTCATGAGATTTTCAGTTTTGAGGGTAAGTGTCATTTTGATTGCTTTCTTTGCTATATTGCTAAGTTACTTGATGTTGAGGTAGGGGCCTTAGCTAAGTTTATTGACATTGATAGGCAGGATTCTGGAGAAGGCGTTACGTTAGATATGGCTCGTTCTCATCGGTTAAAAGAGTGGAGAAGAGGGGATACGAAGCCTAGCTTTGATAGGATCGAAAATTTTATCTATGAAGCTTTCAGTCGTAATGGGTTTGATTTTGCTGTTATCGGTTTCCTCTGTGAGATGCTGGATAGGTTGTATAATGCAGTTAAAGGCATTACTTGGAATGAGCTGGTACACCCCGAAGTATATAAAAAATACTACCGATACCATAAGAGTAAGGCAGCCTATTAAACGGCTGCCTTTGTACTATTTGCGCGGAGGGTTATTGCCCCGGTCTTTACCCGAAGGGTTACCAGTTTTACTTGGTCCGTTTGGTGGAGTTTGTTTTTTACTCATTCCATATCCTCCCAGTCTTCAGGCCGTTCATCTTCGCCTCTGGACTGCCAGTAGGCATCATTGTTTGGGTTCAACTGATCTGAATGGTTATCCAGATCATCCTGAGATGGCTCATAGCCGCTTTTAAATCCTGACATTTTATTAGTCCTTGATTCCATATCAGGCGGTATTACCTGATGGGAATAACTATGACTGGTTCAACATTGAATTACACAGGGGGTGGGAGCCCAAAAAGTACTTTTAGCAAATAAATTTATTTGCAGTGTGATTTGATAAAGCGAAAGGTGTTATTGATATCAACTCATACGATGAAGCCGCCATTGTTGGCGGCTTCATCATGTGCGGAAAGCGAAAAACTATAGTATCATTGCTTATCCAGTACTGCCTGAATCGCTTTATCCAGCAGATCTTGAAGCACTTTCGACAAACGCCCGAACTCGTAAGAAAAGTTACGTCTTTTAACTCTCTTACGGGCAACTATCCCGTTACTGTCGAAATATGAGTCGCTTATTGCAAACAGAGTTTTCTCCAAAGCGTGTCAGCTTTATTTAAAGCCGATGAATACCGCCAAAACTTTCCCTACATTTCCTAATGTCAACCGGAATTAGGAAATGTACATAATTTGACAAAATCGTTCATACTCAGTCTGTGGTGTTAGGTTCACTTTTATGGAACATACAAAACACGAGTAGCGTTTATAGCTCTGTCGTCCCCAAATGTACTTCGACTTCCGAAAATCATCATTAATAAACCAATTGTGAAATGCTTCATTGTTAGCTTTAAGATTAGACGAAGACTTCATGAGTTCTAAATGCCTTAAAAACTGGTCTTGTTATTAGGTAGCTTTCAATTTAAATCAATGTGTTAAATTTCACAGAATATGCAACTCATCAAATGTAAACTCATTTTGATTTGTCATATAAAAGTAAAATTTAGGTGATATTTCACAACTTGTGTTCGAGCTAACACTTAAAGTCATCTATCTAAAATTCAGGTATTTGCAATGCAAAACATAAATGTATTTATTAAAGAAAACGTCAGCCAAGTTGCGCATAAAGGCCTCCACATCGCGCCAGATATTCCGGAGAAAAAACTCAACAATGCGGCTAAATCTATGTGCCTGCAAGATGCAATCGGCTCCGTCATTGCATTACTCGATAGCACCGTATTTGGCAGTGGTAAAGATGGCTTAGCATTTACTGGTGAGAAAATGGTCTACAAACCAGCATTCGAGTCACCTGAAATGGTAAACTTTAGCGATCTAGAAACCGCGGAATATGTCCGCAATGTAACGAGTAATGATAAAGGCAAAGAGAAAATCACCGAGTACACCACAGTCACCCAAAAAAATGGATCATCCTTTAAAATTGAGCACATCAGTGAATGTAATCTCGAGAAGTTAGCTGAGTTCTTAAACACTATCAGCAGTCAATTTGATACCTTCGAAGAAGAAGATCAGTTAGTCGCACTATCTGAAATGTCAGAAGACCTCAAAGTCGCCTATTTAAAAGTTATCGTGAACATGGCCTACTCCGACGACGGCGAAGTCGACAAAAATGAATTTGCGCAGATTCTTCTGCTCATGACCCGCTTAGAGCTCAGCTCTGAATCACGTTTTGCGCTAAGAGAGTACATCACCACAACCGGCGAACTAGAGAGCTTAGAATCTCTGATACAAACAATCGATGAAACCTGCATACCTAGCCACAATAAATCAGTTAAGATTTCGCTCGTTAAAGATCTGTTCAGCGTTTTTATGAGTGTGAACGATGGACAGCATGAAAACTTTGCCTTCTTTAAAGACAACAACTACTTGTTCAATATTAGTGATGAAGAAGTTGAACTAATCATCGACGCACTCGAGCTCGACTTTAAGATGCTCAGTGATGACTTTAGTGACGACGCACTAACTCGTGGCATGAAAGAGCTTGGAGCAAAAGCGGGGGCTGTGGGAGTGCCTTTGGCTGCGGTTTACCTTTCAGGCTCAGTAGTTGGCATGTCAGCTGCTGGTTTAACGTCAGGCCTTGCAACGCTTGGTTTAGGCGGCGCATTAGGGTTCTCTAGTATGGCGACTGGTATTGGTGTTGCAGTCCTAATAGGTGTCGGTGCTTACAAAGGCATTAAGCATTTAACAGGAGCAAATGAACTTGATAAAACCAAACGCAGAGAGCTGATGCTTAACGAAGTTATTAAGCAGACCCAAGCAACCGTGTCACACTTAATGGAAGATATCAACTTCATTACCATCAAGTTGAACGAGAGCATTCTTTCTCACGGCGTCCAAGATGAAAAAGTAAAACTGCTTTTACAAAAAGTGAAGCAACTGACCTCAGCAGGAAATGTACTTACACAAAAAGGCGATGCGACTCAAAACAAGTGCTTCAAACTGAAGTGTCCAACGGAACTTAATCACGAAAAACTTCAATCGCTTACTCGTGAAGCAACCAAGCAGCAAATTTACACCGTAATTATGTCTTTCTACGAAGAGAAAACCGTTGAACGTGAACAAGACGGTGAGACTGTAACCGTTAGTGTACTCAATTTAAAACAAGACATCTCTACTTTAGATATGGAAAAACTTGCCAAAGTCTTTGAAGCAATCGGGTATTTCAAAGCAGCTGACGTCATCAAAGGTAAATTGTCAGGGATGTTTTCATAGTGACTAAATCAGATGAACACGTTTCGGCTATGCTGGTGCAAAAGCACCAGCTGGATCAGTCGGAAAACAAGTTAAGTGAACTGGACAAGACTCTTAATGCTTTACAGCAAAGTCAACAATCAAATAATGATGCTCTTGACCAAGCGCTAGCAGATTTGGATATGATGTTGGATAACCAAAACCTTAACTCTCCATTGGTTGAAACTATAGATATTACTCAAGAGTTACTCGACCTAGATAGATCTATCGCACACTCACAAATTAAGCCAAGCATTGCGCCAATAGCCCTGCTCGATACTCTAGATTTCAATGAAAATATGAGTTGGGCACAATACCAGAGTTCGGTTGAGCAGTATGCTCTGAGCAACAACGTTGATTTAAGTGCAGATCCGTTTACTACACTGATGTCACCAATTCAGCGAATAGAGCTCGAAAAACGCATCAAAGATGAGTTTACCATCAAGAATGCTCAATGTGATAAGTATGATTACCTCATTGCTGGTACGTGTGGTGTCATCGGTGGGCTTATAGATGTGTTCTTCGTCGGTATGCCCGGAGACGGAAAGTTCACCAAAGTTGCAGATAGCGCTGTTGACTCGGCTGTCGAGAAATTTGCCTCAGCGTGCGGCTGGCAAGGGGGAAGGAAGGAGGGGACTCAACTAAGAGTGCAATTGGTTACTTAGAGCGTAACTTCAAAGTTAACTATGACCAAGCGACCACATTTGGTAAAAACGGGACAGATGGCGCGGTCAATAACCTTTCTCCCAAGAATCACCATTTAAAGAGTTTGGCGCATTCTCCCGATCTCATTGGTCTATTTTTCTCTATCTTGAATCAGTTTACGGATACCTCGACTTTTATCTCAAACGGTCAGATAATCACTATTGATACTGAAACCCATGAGTTAAAAGGCGGAAACTTTATAGCCAAAGTCTTTTCTGGCTTTGCCAACTGGCTAGGACACTTATTCTCTGATATGGCTGGTTCTTCCGGAGCTTCGGGACGTGGCGCGGGTATTCCAATCCCTTTCTATAACTTACTGCTATTACTGGATGTTGGTGAATTTGGTCAACACAGACAATCTTTTGCCACTGTAGCAACACAAGTATTCGAAAAAGGTTATGATTTGAG
Source organism: Vibrio sp. M60_M70 (assembly GCF_037162085.1). NCBI lineage: Bacteria > Pseudomonadati > Pseudomonadota > Gammaproteobacteria > Vibrionales > Vibrionaceae > Vibrio > Vibrio sp. M60_M70. Next base: position 5,577 of record NZ_JARLUL010000003.1, on the reverse strand, counting down.
ACATGGTGTTGCCATGGCAATCCCAGTTCTAATTACCGATCTTTTAACACGACTAATGTGGGCGAGTAAGCAGCGTTTTTATCACAAAAAGCTATGGAAGGAGTGCGTTCCCTCAGAGAGTAATCCAGAGTTACGACGGATGCTATTGGTTGCTCACGGTACGCTCTGTTTGATTGATTCGGGAGATGCAGCGCTTAAGTCTGGTGGTGATATGGTGCAATTCTTATTGAGAACCAACATAATCGGTTGGGCTCGATTTGGTACTTTAGCTCTCAAGGAAGTATATGCTTGGCACAACGCTGGTCATATTGATGTTGATGCTGTTGATGAATACTTAGATGCTGAACTGAAGAAACTAGCGACTTGATAGATGTGCAAAGTTAGTTTTGAATTATCTCTGCTTATCCTAAGGTGCGGCTTAGAGTTAGTCTCTAAGTCATTTTTGCCCAATAACGGCTTAATTCGATCCGTAATATCAAAGTGGCAGTTTGGTACAACTAAGCCAACAGGTGCTGGCTTAGTTTTTAGACTTTTCTGATGGGGCTCATTCACTATCAGCTAATACATTGGCAATTGCAATGTCCAGCTTTTCCTGAACTTCTTTCGACAGTCGTCCGAACTCGTAAGAAAAGTTACGTCCTTTAACTCTTTTACGGGCAAACATACCTTTGCTGTTGAATTGGGCGAGGGGAGTGACTTCAGCTTTGTCTTTTTCCTGTTTAGCTTCCACTATTTTCAGCTCGGCTTTGATCACATTGATAATGTTGTCTTTAACTTCATCGCTGCTTTGTCCTGGCTGGGCATTGATAATCTGCTGGCTGACTTTCTTAGCGAATGCTGATATTTTTTTCTTATCTTTTTCAACTACCTTCATGACTTTATCAAGTAAAGCGTAGTCGGTATGAGATAGTTCATTGACGACAGGAAACAAGCCGATAATTGCAGAGTCGATGTTTGCAGCTTTCAGTGCTTTGCTGACTGCAGGACGGCTGATGCCAATTAGTTTGGCTACATCTTCCTGAGTGTATTCTCCGCTGTCCATAATCGCTTTGCACTGTAGACCGATTTCACGCTGGTTGTGCTCTTTGGCGGTTTGCAGTTGCTTGGCCAGAGCTTTGGCGTCAGCTGTGGAAATGTCATCCTGAGTAACCAGAACACGGAATGAATCAACTTTCCCTTCCTGAAGCAGGAACCAAGCGCGGCGGCGTGAACCGTCGAGAATGTCGATTTTTCCGTCCACTTCACGGCCTACTGCAGGGTAGAACTGCTGAAACTCAAGTGAGTTTAAATCAGACAGAGACTCTGCCGTCAGAAGAGACTGATCACGGCCATTAACATCAAAGGTGACTATAGTATTGTCGCGCACCTGATCGTGTGACAATGTCACCTCATTAAATGTCGCAGATGTACCAGATGACAGTTGCCAAGTCATCGCTTTACCAATGGACTCCAGACCAAACTGAGCTTTTAAGTAGTCAGCAATGTTTTCACCTGACTTCTCTAGTTCTGCTGTCAGCTGATTAGACAGTGTTTCCAGATTTGCTTTTGCTGCAGATTGTTGCGCTTCAGCTGCGCCTGGTGTGTTTCCAAGAGGGCTTGCGCCTCGTTTCTTCGCCATTAGTTATTCTCCTGTTCACGCCAGACGTTAAGAATGTCTCGTAAGATTTGACTGGTCACTTCATAGCCGTTTTGTTGTGCCGTTTGGAAGGTTGCTTTGCTCTTTGGGTATTCACTTTTGGACATATCAAATACGGTTGATAGAAGCGAAGAAGCCTGGCGGATGGCTTCACTGTGTTTGAACTCTTTTGAGTACAGGTAAGGAGCAAAATAATCGTACAGGTTATTCATCAGGTCAGTGGTGCTCGAACTGTCTCTGTGATTGGTTAGCAATATTTTCATGAAGTCATAACCTTCATGATTGGCGTTTTTTAGTAGTGCCCATACTTGAGGAATGTAGCTGAAATATGAGCAGGTTGCGTCGATGTCGTTTTCGGTAATCGACAATGGAAACACGACACTGGTCGCCGAATAGTAAGCGTTAAATGTTGCATAACCTAATGATGGCGGTGTATCAATGATTAAGATATCGAACTCATCTCTTACTGCATCAATGACATCACTTAAAATCTCGTAAGGGGAGGGCAGTTTGTGATTAAAGACTTGCTCATGAAACCAGCCCTCCATCGCACGATCGCTTTGTGATGCTGGCAGAATACGCAGGTTTGGAATGGTGGTTTCCAGAAACGCTTCGGATACCACTTGCTCAAACGTTTCGCCTTCATCCATATCAAAGTTACGCATCATCAGGTCGCCAACAGACAGGCTTCCTTCCTGGTTTGCTTCCGGTGCGTAGTACATCGATAGTGTAGCCTGACCATCCATATCGATTAGGCCAACACGATATTCCTGATGGAACTCGGTTGCTAAACCTGACGCGATTGTGGCAGCAGAGACCGTTTTGCCAACCCCACCTTTCTGGTTCTGGATCACTAGTACCTGGGTTTGCTGTTTCTCGCTGCGTTGGAACTTTGCTTCTTTACGCAGACTTTCCGGAAGCTGGTCCCGGACAAGATACATTTCTGCAATATCTATTGACCACTGTGAATCGCTATGACGACGGGGGTCTATCCCTGCAGCTGCGACGTATTTGTCCAGTGTTTTAGCGTCTATATCGAGGTATGAAGATGCTTCTGCACGGGTGTAATTGCGCAGTTCTTTACGGTGGTTGGCTAATAATCGGATGTTACGACGTTTTATATACTCATCCGCACCGTATTTAAGGTTCTGAAAATCCTGAGTTGTTTGTGTGGTATCCATTTCTACCTCCATAAAGGAATTATAAATAGTATATACATCATTTTTTTAGGGTGGAAGTGATTTTTGAGGTAATGCTTCTGGGGGTAGAGTGTTTGAGTCAGACAAGAACCGATAAATAAGGGGGAGCTTTTATTCATTTTAAGTTGATTTAAACGGTGAGTTTTCCGCTTTATTTCTGTGTTAGATGGTTTATTTTCCTTAGTTTTCCTTAATATTTCCGTTAAACAGACTTTGTCTTGATAGTGTGGCGAGCTATAAATTTTTTTGAAAATGTTAGAAGGCTGAGTACCAAATTGCTCAACCAAATAGAACAAAAAATGAACTTATTTTGTCTTGTCATTCTTCTTGTTTTATTAATTATCAATTAGTTATATATAAAATTTTCTGCCATATTTCTCTTTTTTTCCTATCTCGGTGATTATAGTAACAACCGAAACAATAATGAAATGAGGCGAATATGAACGTAACAGACCAGTTGGATCCAATCGATATAAATAGTGCTCAAAGTTTACTTAAAGCTCTTGAAGGAAAAGGATTAAGAGACATAGATATTTCCAAACGTTGTAACTGCAGTCCTTCCAGAATTACCGCTTGGAAGAAGGGAGGCGGAGCAAACGAAGAGTACTTGATAAAGCTGCGTGCTCTGCTAAACGAACGCCTGTCTAACCACCACGCTTTTGTTCACAATGTTGTATCAAAGGTATCTCTACCGTTAGACAAAGACCATCTAGAAAGCTTCTTAATGTCCGTTGTAACCAATATTGGAGAAGACGACAGTGTTGTTAGAACTCTTGAGCACAGGCAGCAACTCCTTGACGCCTCATGTCTTGATGATATCAATCGGTTGTTGTCTGAGAGTTTCAATCAAAAGGTTCGTAAAGAAGTTGACCTTAGTGTAGCTATGGATAGAAGCAGGCCTGCGCCCTTTGGTGCCGTTCCTAATTATGTAAAGCCAACCAAGGTATTACCATTTGATTATCAACGCCAAATGCAATCTCTTATCGCCGCTTTACTCGAGTCCATCGAAAATGCAGAAAGTAGACTAAAAATGCTAGAAAAGCGTAAAGAGGCTGATAAGGAGACCATTTACTCATCTTTTCAATCCGTTATAAATCAAATGAAGTATCATAATCACAGCTACGGTGAAGAGGAACAGGGACAACAACTTGAAGAAAAACTCAATTGGCTCGTTGAACAACTGCAACCATCACAGTTCACAAGTGCAAACTCATACAATGCACTTGTGAACTACATGGAACGGGTGGCTGCGTTTATGGAAGATTGCGAGTTTGGAGCCCGTCATAATGTCCTGGCGTTGGGTGATAGGAACAGCTATATACCCGAATGTATTACGCGCAGTAATCACGTACTGAGTTCTGACGATCTTGGGTTTGCAATCGATGAAGCAAAGAAACTATTGGCTAAGTTCGAGCGTTTTTCTGATGAACAAAAGCGGTATTATGAGAAACTTTTCGAACTGAAGTCCAGAGAGGTCGGCCGAGAAAATAAACTGAACTTAAATAAAATATTTGATGTATCAAAAGCCGTAGATATTAGTGAAGGTAAAACCATCACGGTGAATGACTTCCTCTCTCTCGATATCGACAACCTGCTTCAAGAAGTACTGAAACAGGATAAGATCGAACTTCTGATTTTTGATAATGACGTATCGATTAACCTTGCAGAAAAGTTGAAAGGATGGTGTCGAACGATGGAAGCAACACCCATTTGTCAAACTGTTCAGATCAACGGTGAGCTGGTTTATCAATCTTCAGAGGGCGCCTCGTCACCAATAACTATCTATGCTTTGGATAACAATGACCTTATCTTACTTAGAAAAATGGAGTTGTGTGAGAAGCAAGTTATGGTGATGGAGCCGCCGCTTTCTGCGACAGAGTTACTAGATATAGTAGAACGTGACCATAAGTATCACGTAAAGGAAGCTCTACTAACTCGTGGGTATTTATTAAGTGATGTTCTTACAATATCTTAGAGGGCTGCAAATATGAACTCACTAAACTTTGCGGTTTTCGTTGATGGTGAAAACGCGCAACCTTCTAAGTATCAAGATATTTTGAGAGAGATAAGCCAAAAAGGAAACATTGCTAGTAAATGGGTATACGCAGATTGGACTAATCCAACTCACAAAGGTTGGAAGGACATTATGCTTGAAACAAGCTCAGCACCTAAGCAACAGTTTCATTACTGTAAAGACGCAGCGGATCATGCGCTCATCATGGATGCTATCGAGCTGATTTGTTCGACCAATAAAATCAACGCAATTTGCATTGTGAGTAGTGATGGCGGCTTTGCTGGACTCGCGCAGAGAATCAGTGAAAAAGGGTTGCATGTAATGGCAGTCGGAAAAAAGGATACGCCAGCTGCGTTTCGTAAAGCTTGTCATAATTTTGTCTATGTTGAGAATATTGGAGTAGAAGACGAGAACGTGAATGACATTGGTGATGAGGCTGAGCTTGATAAGCTATTACTTGATGCTTACTGGCAATTGATTGGAGACAGCGATAGTATTTACCTTGGCGATCTCGGTACTAAATTAAAACAATTAGATAGTGCATTTGACCCACGAACCTATGGTAGCGCTAGTCTGAAAAAGCTGATCATAAACAAAACCGCCCAACTGGAAATTCATGACGCTCGAGAAGATCGTTGCTACGTGCGCCTTGCTAACGCAACGGGTAAGGTTAAAGCGACACCTAAGAAAGGCAACAGCTTTGCATTCATCTTGCACCGTGGAGAAGA
>NZ_JARLUL010000002.1:0-1857262 GCF_037162085.1 Vibrio sp. M60_M70 | reverse complement strand
TGATCTATTGGTTTCTCCGAATCATAATACTGTATATCTATACAGTTATGTGATTTTATATGAAAGTAATCCCACTTTTTGCCTCTGCTGGCATCACGGGCTTTGAGTCGCCAGCGGCAGAGTATAACCAGTTAGACCTATCTCTCGATGAGTTGTTGGTCGAACGTCCTTCAAGTACGTTCCTTGGATTCGCACAAGGCGAATCAATGATTGACGTGGGGATTTTTGACGGTGACTTGTTGATTGTTGATAGGTTTCCAGTAGCAAAGCATAACGATGTGATAGTAGCTAATTTGAACGGTGAATTTATCTGCAAAATCATAGATATGCACAACCGCCAGCTTCTATCAGCAAACCCAAAATATGGCACAGTGACGATCACGGAAAACGATACATTCACGATAGAAGGGGTAGTAGTGAGTTCTGTTCGATTGTTCAAGAAAAGCTTTCTGTTGAGCGCATAAATCATGTTTGCATTAGTCGATGCCAATTCATTCTATTGCAGTGCGGAAACTGTCTTTCGACCTGATTTAAGGGATAAGCCGATCATCGTTCTTTCGAACAATGACGGTTGCATTGTTGCTGCGAATCGTAGAGCGAAAGAGCTTGGTGTTCCTAAGTTTTCGCCTTATTTCAAGATTAAATCAGAGTGTGAAGCAAAAGGTGTGATCGCCTTTAGCTCGAATTACGAACTGTATTCAGATCTGAGTGCGAAGATGATGAATGTTATTGGGCGTTTTGCGCCTGAGCAATTCGTTTATTCGATAGATGAAAGTTTCCTGTCATTTCAAAGAACATTTCCAGCAATTCCATGTTTGAAAAAACATGGTGAAGCTCTGAGAAAAGCGGTTTGGAAAGAAACACGACTTCCAGTGTGTGTCGGTTTTGGAACGACTTTGACACTTGCAAAAATGGCAAATCATCTGGCTAAAAAGATCAGAAGTTTCAATGGCGTTTGTGTTTTGGATGATCAAGACAAAACGTTAGAACTACTGAAAAACGTTGATGTGTCTGATGTGTGGGGCATTGGCAGACGTTTATCTAAGCGTATGCAGTTCATGGGGATTAACACAGCGTATGACTTAGCGAAATACCCTGTGGGGTTATTAAGAAAAGATTTCAATGTAGAAGTGGAGCGAACAGCAAGAGAGCTAAACGGGCAGATCTGCAAAGGATGGGATTTAGTAAAAGCTAATAAACAGCAAATTTATTCTACAAGATCTGTGGGAGAGAGAATCACAGACGTTGAAAGCTTGCGTCAAGCTTTGGTTAAACACGCAGGAATCGCGTCAAGGAAGCTGAGAGAAGAAAATTCAATGACAAAAGTGATGTTGTGCTTTGCTGCTTCTTCACCATTTGATGAAAAGCCAGCTTCATTCAAGACTATACATAGATTCAGTTTTCCGACCTCTGACGTTACTCATCTATCACAAGTCGCGTCTAACGCTGCTGATGAATTGTTTCAAGAAGGTGTGAGATTTTACAAGATTGGAGTAGGGCTTTTAGATTTGTCTGATGGAACGATGCATCAATTAGATATTTTAAATGAGAATCCATCCAATGAAAAACTTAACGCTGTTTTTGACGGCCTAAATCGAAAATACGGCACTGATGCGGTGTTCATCGCCGCGCAAGGCATCAAACAGGAATGGAGTATGAAACGGCAATTTCTTTCAAAACAATACACAACAAAATGGTCTGATTTACCGAAAATCAGTTGCAGCTAATGACCTACAAAGTGTTTTGTGAAACAATCATTTAGTTCTTGGTAAAAAACCTTAGCTGTGGGTTAAAACAGTATGTTGTGTTCATGGCAAGTTTTGTCTTGATGTAAATCAGCACGAACGAATGCAGGAAGCCGGTTAAAGGAATATAACCGCCATTTTTCAAAGGAATCAAAAGGAAGGACGTTCGAAGTCACCATTCTCAAAAAAAGGTAAAACTTATGAGCAAGGTGAGCTTCAAAATTCCTGTGTTTATGACAATCAACAGCAAAAAAATTTGCTATCTGATTGACTACGATAGATACGTGGAATTGCGAGCGTTAGGACTGAAAGACAGTCAAATTGTTAATGATTACATTGTTAACAACAAGGCAGCTTAAAATGTCCACAAAACACCGAGAACACTGAAGCCACTCTTTTGAGTGGCTTTTTCTTAGATGTCATCTGTGGATGTAATCAGATTGTTAAAAAATGGATTTTATCGAGATTATTGAGTTATGAAAGCAGAGTGGGGTAACGTGGATTGAAGATTTGTTGGTAAAACAGATAAAAATCAAGAGATTATAATGGCAAGTGGTGACAGTACTTATTTCTCACCAATGAAATTGGCGAGTAGGACCAAAATTTAACATTTAGAGATGGGAGTTTACATCTTGGCTTTGCTTAAGGTTATACATATTTTTATTTAAATCAACCACTTAAGTCTTTTAGGGTTTGCTTTTCGTTAGTCCCTTTTAAGTCTCTTTTGCATTTCTAAAGTTAGCTTCGAATACTCAATGCACCCATCTTAACCTTTAAGTGAGACACTGATACAGCATATACTTAAGCCTGAAAATTGATGCACCTCTTTGTTATAGAGCACAGACATCTATCGCTTATTAGGTATAATCAGCAAGCCCTAACTTACCGTTAGATTTAACCCGAAATTTAGGTGTAAAGATCAATGTCAATTTTATCCTCAAAATCCAATAGTGAAGAAGATTTCATTGAACTCGGTAAACTGATAAAAGAAATACCATGGTTGGCTAAAAAAGACTATGAATCTTCGCTTCCTGCGTTATTGAATACATATAACACTGAGCCAGAAAGAGTAGTGTTAAAAGAACTATTTCGCCGATTCACTCATCATGAAAACGATGATCGTTTAGAAGCAAATGATCTACTGATCAAGATCATAAAGGAACATAAATTTCAGCCCAATGATACTGTATTTGTCGCTACATCCGATGGTAAAGAGTCCGATGGCTCTCAAACTGGCTTATATCAAATAAAGTCTCTACTTGGCAGGCAGGAGGCTGATTGGAAAGAACGTAACTTCCTGCCAGTATTGGATGATAGTTATGATAGGATTCATCAGGCTGGTATGAAGAATATAGTTGTTTTTGATGACTTTATTGGAAGTGGAAAGACAATAGTGAACAAAGTTCGCACTTTGAAAACTGAGATGAATAGCCGAGGTCAGAAACAAAGGAAGTATTTTGTATTTTCGTTTGTTGGAATGCGGTTTGGTGTTGACTATGCAAGGAACGAACTTGGCATAGATATTTATTGTCACACAGAACTAACAAAGGGAATTGTAGACCACCCTAATTCTGAGATAATTAGAGGAGTAGTTCTAAATATGGAAGCGTCGCTATTACCGAAGTGGAATAAGTTAAATATCTCAGATTTTAGTTTAGGTTACAAAGAATCAGAAGCACTCTATCAGTTATATATGTCAAACTGTTCTAATAATGTTCTTCCTATTTTTTGGTGGAAATATGATGAAAATAAAAATTTCAGAAACCCAATGTTTGGTAGGTTAAGATAAATGAATCCGTCACATGTGAAAGTTGCTATTGATTTTTTGAAAGAAAAAAATCAAGCCTCATTATTTGATCTGCATAATAAGTTTCGTCTTACTTATACCGAGTCAGTTAATGTTATCAGCTATCTCAATAATCAAAATATTGTTAGTTTTGACGGGTATAACTTTTCTTTAAACGATGATGTTTCTATTGAAAATATATCGAATTTATATAATGCGATCAGGTTTAGAAGCTTTAGTCTTGAACACGAAATAATAGAAGGCTACAAAGAATCAGCACTGGGAATATCTGATTTATATATGCCAAATCTAAATAGGATTGATGGTTCTTTACTTGTTGACTCGTGAGAAAAATATGATACTGTTCACTGGCTGCTCACCGTTAGTTAGAGCGGGTGATTCGCCCGCCATCAATAAGGCTCACTTTAACCTCATTGATTCTCTACCGGATTTCGTGACGGTGGGCGGCTTTACATATCACACGTCTATAGAGAAGCTACATTGATGATGGAACAAAGTCGTTGGTTTAAGTTTTTTATAGAAAATGATTTAAACAAATCACAGGCACAGCTTCTAACTAAGTATGCCCAAATACTGGAGTTAAAATCACTCCCTGTAATCTTTGAGCTTGAACACTTATCCAAACTTCTGGGTGTTGAACTATCATTACTAAGCCGAATTTGCACTCTAAATGAACGGTTTTATAGACTATTTAGTTTAGAAAAAAACATGAAGGTTTTCGCCACATCGAATCACCTTACCCTAAGCTAAAATATATTCAGAGATGGATAAATGATAATATCCTTTCTGTTCTGACCGTCCACGATAATGTATATTCCTATTTGCAAGGTAAATCTCATATTGATAACGCAAAAATGCATATAGGCTGTAAGCAAATGCTAAAGTTGGATTTAGTTAACTTTTTTGGTCATATAACTATAAGTCAAATTGAGAAGGTTTTTATTGAATGTGGGTATACTAAAGATTTAAGCAATAAATTAGCTAAAATTTGTACATATTACGATCATCTTCCCCAAGGTGCTCCAACCAGCCCTGCATTAAGTAATATTATATTTTATGAGTTAGATTGTATACTCTATGATATTTCTCAATCAAATGGATTGATTTATACTCGATATGCTGACGATCTATGCTTTTCTGGTGATAATATTTCCCAATATGTTGTAGATAATATTTTATCTCATTTGAAGAGTCATGGTTTTAGCATTAATGATGAAAAATCAAGACTTTTGACAGGCAATCAACGAAAAGTTGTTACTGGTCTCTTAGTTCAATCTGATACTATAAGAGTACCTAAAAAAGTAAGAAGAAAATTCAGAAAAGACTCATATTACTTAATTAAAAATGGTTATGATAATTTAGGGAATGAGAGGTTGTTTAATCTTTTGGAAGTTGATGAGTTAATTGGTATTGGTAGCTATATTAAAAAAGTAGAACCACAAAACTCCTATGTTTCTAATGCTTTGATTGAATTAAATAATATTAAAAATAGTTTAATGACTTCTACAAGCTAACTTGATTTAGATTTGTAGGTATTTAGATATTGAAAGTATCCATAGGCATAAATTTTTAAATATTTCACAGGTTTAGATATGATAAATAACCACTCAGTCGAGTGGTTATATTTTTAATATGAAGAGGTTAAAAATGGTGAAGATTGCTTCTAAGGTAAATCAGCGTAGAAGCTGTCATTTGCTTTAGTTTCAATCGACTTTACGTTAGCTATTAAATCTTCGAATGAATAAGGCAGTTCAGCTTTAGGGAACATATCAGCCATGCTTTCCCAATCCTGTTTATACTTATCCGTCATGTTTTGATTCTGAGGGACAAGCATTAACTGTCTCTTCAAAGCTGTTGAACATGAATCAGTGTGCCATTTGTAGTAGGCATCACAAAAGTTAACCACAACTTCGAACAATGCTTTATTTGTACACCATTCTGGATATTCCGAGTCAATTTCGACAATATCATAAAGATGTCGAGCATGTTTATCAGCTAAGGACTCTCTTACATGGTTTGTGGGTATTGCGAACATCTTTTCTAAAATTGTTCTTTCAGGAGACAAGGTTAAAACATCAAAACCATCATCTAAAAGATCTGGTATAGTCTCGCCCAACATATGATTACTATCAATCAATTTATTTGGGTGATTACCTTACAGTTACAGTAAGAGCATTGATTATCTAATCGTGCTACTCAGATTTTCTAAGTAGCACTTTACTGTAATCAGAACTCAAGTGTATGAGAGCCTTTTTCATAAAAAGGACCTACACACATTGTAGTACCTTCTAATTCGCTGGCGATCATAGAAGTGGTATATATCAACTGGAAGTCATTTTTGATGGTATTACATACCTCGACCATTTGGCGTTGAAAGTTCTGACTTCGCTCAACAACCATTCCTTTATCCTCTATATTATCCATGAGGATTAGGTTAGGAAAGCGAGAGTAAGAATCATCGGCAGATTGAGAGAATATGGAGAATCTTATACTGTTCTTCAGCACTACCATTGAACTTGCAGAAAATTTGTTTCTTCCATTCACATACATTTTGTCTTTAGAAAAATCAAAAACGATGTCATCTGGATCATCAAAAGCACCTTCGTAGCCACCGTCAGCTTTTAGTAACTCTTTGGCCTTTGATTCAATACCCTCATAAACAGAGACATATCTTTGCTCTTGCCGAGCCGATATCGTATCTAATTTTTCTTGAAGATCATTGATCTTATTCTGTGCTAATACCTTTTTACGTTGTAAGTTATCTACATTAGATACTTGTTCTCGCTTCTCTTCTAATGAAATGACTTGGCTTTGTTTAAAGCCTATTTCGGTTGATATTTTAAGGAGTTCTGCTTCTTTTTCATCAGTTGATGAGTTTATTTCTTTTAACTCTGATTTTAGTGCATTTAGTTCTTGTTTTATTAAAGGAGTTTGAGAGTCAATTGTTAATAAATCGTCCTCAAAGCTTTTGATTAACTTTTTACTTTCACTGATTTGAAAGTTGAGTTCATTAAGTAGTTGTGAATATGCAAAATCTTTTTCTGAATTATGTTTTGGTGATTTGCAAAGACCACAATTATCACTACCTGCACTTTCCAATGGTTCAAGGCAGGAAGGACAGTATTTAAAAGTGATAGTACCAAGGGAGTTATATGTTACCTGAGACTCGCCAAGAGCCGATTTACGTTGTTCCAATGAACGAAGGAATAGCGTTGTTTCATTAAGCTCTACTTGTGTTTCCAATCTATTAGCTGAATATTTACTCAATTTATTCGATAGTTCTTCAATTTTAGATACAAGCTCTCTAATTCGTTTGGATGTGTCTATCGAAACCTCGGCTGATGGTGTGCTCTTTATTTCTAAGCGTTTATTTTCTAAATCGACAATGTTTTGTTTTACCGCTTCAATATCGTTATTTAGCGACGATAAGTTAACTAAGTTCTCTTTATGACCAAACATTCTATAAATGGAATTTAGCTCGGCATTGAATTTTTCAAATTCTCTGTTTGCTTCAATTAATTCCTGTCTTAAGTTATATGCGTCAAGAGTATCAATGCCTAAAAGATATTCACCAATAGCTCTTCGAATCGTCAAATTGTCAAACTTAGTGTCTTCTTTTAAAAGCTTTTGTGGAGCAGAAAGTTGGTCAACGTAGATTAATCGAAGAATCTGATGCATGGTTAAATTTTTACTGTCATCAGTTTGATGGCGAGGCATATTTAACAATTCAAACATGTGCTGAGAGAAGCTGTGTGTGTCGCCGCTTCTACGCATTCCGTATCTGGTCCAACGTTCATGGTCTTTAAGAGCAGATGTCATTTCTCCATCAAAGAACAGTACCTTTTCTTGACCTGTAGGGGTTATATCTCTTTTTAAGGTCACAATATGACCATTAACAGTTACTTCCAGTGCAACCCAATCACATTGTATTTGATGTTCAGTCCATTCTGTAATTTCAGCGCCAAGTCCATAATTGAGCAAATCCATAATCGTAGATTTACCTGTGCCATTTTTCCCTCTAATAATATTGACGCCAAGGTGAAACTTTTGATCGTAGACAATTTTCCCGGAACCATGTACCACTAATCTATTTATAAATAGCTTTGATAAACTCATGATTTCTCCAAATCATATCTAAATTCCATAAGTCCTGAACGAGCTTTCAATCCTTTTTTTCCATTGAATGAAATATCAGGAAGGTGATTTATTATGGCCTTGAACCAACATTCATCGGACAACTTTGAATTGTTAATTGAATCTTTTAAGGATTTTGGTATGTTTGCGCTATTAATTTTTAACTGACCATCTGTGAAAGATTTTTTATCCAGTAACCCTTTTGCGATCAGGTTTTGAATACAAATTGACTGGAAGTTTTCCAACTCAAACATTACTCTCTTTGTGTTTTTTATCGCTTCAAAAGGTTCTTTGATTTTATTGAAAGCTTCTCGATATGAACGTAATTCATTGGGTAATGGTTTTATCATCTTTAATAGGTGAGGGAAAAGTGTATAAAAGTCCATGACACGATATGTTTCGATGTTGATTGAGTCTTTCTCGGATAATTCCAATATTAATATTAATCGATATAAACAGTGGTTTATATCTTGAGCTGGATGATACATTAACATTGCTTGCTCCACTGAATATGACACTTTCCAGTCAGGAAGTAGAGCATACCACTAACTAAATCGGTTGTTATTAGCGTATCATATCTCACAATTGCTTTGTGTATTGGTTCTACCAATTCATCAAATATAGTCTGATCTATTTGGTGTGTAGCAGCGTTGTTCTCTATTAATGGAGCTATTTTTGAGTGCCAAATAGTGCTAATAGCAGAAAGAATTTGTATGTAAACGTGTTGTTCGGATAAAGACATCTGATTTTTAGCAACTCTCCGTTCGAAGCGACTTTTGAGTAGAACAGCGCGGTCTTTTAATTCTTTCCGTCCGCCAGTATCAAGTTTCTTCTCAAGACCGATAACTTCACGAGAAGGAAAATCCGTGATGTAATCAGCTAAATCCTCAATAATTGCAACAGATTCAGTACAATCGCCTAAGTTAGTTTTGATTTGCTCAATAGCTTGCTCCAACGATGTAAGTTGAACAAAAATATTATTGCCATTGTGTTGAGCTTCATTTTCATAAGTGACACTAATCGATTGAGCCATAATTAGAACTTATTGTCTCCGTTGTGATTAGCATTGTCTCTGTATGTGACAATTACCTCTTTCTTGGTCGGACTCGTAGTGTTGTTTGGTTCATTTGCTGAACTTGAACGATTCAATAGAGCAATTATCATTAAAATAAAGAATATAGCTACAAGTGCTATGATTATGAAGAAAACTCTGTCCGAACCGAGTAAAGATATAATTTGCTCACTAAAGAAGTGTCGCATTAACAGGGCGAATAACAACCCTACTAAACCAACAGCTCCAGTGACTTTGATTATTCCTTCCCATTCTTTGATCATAGATGCGACACCCTGATTTTTTCAGCAATGATGCACTAAGTTGCATTTATTTTCCAGAATCTTGCTCAAGTTTGCCAAAGTTCATACAAGCTTTCCTGCTCGATTCGTTGCTCAATGCCAGACGCGGTTTAGTAGCAATCTGCTACCGATTTGTTCAATAGGCTTTCCTTTCTAAGTTTCAATAGTAGTTACACGTCTTCTTACTACCAAACATGAAAAGCTATTCCTCGGTATGGCTTTTTCTTATCTGTCATATACGGATATAATCAGATTGTTAAAAAATGCATTTTATCGAGATTATTGAGTTATGAAAGCAGAAGTTAAGTGGATTGAAGATTTAAAATTTGTTGGTAAAACAGATAAAAATCAAGAGATTATAATGGCAAGTGGTGACAGTACTTATTTCTCACCAATGGAAATGGTACTAATGGCCGCTGGTGGCTGTAGCTCTGTCGATGTTGTCGACGGTTTGAAAACGGCAGGACAAAAGGTCTTGTCTGTTAATGCCAAGCTAACCACAGAGCGTCGTGAAACCGCACCACGTATCTTTACGCAAGTGAATATCCACTTTGAAGTTTCAGGTGACGAGCTTGACCCAGAAGTCGTAGCAAAAGTGGCGGCTGACTCGCTAGAAAAATACTGCTCGGTTTGCTTAATGCTAGGTGAAGGTGTTGAGATGACCCACAGCTGGGAAATCGTGTAAGTCGACAGACTCCACAAAATATAAAAACAGGAAAGAGAAAAGTGCAGGCTTTTCTCTTTTTTTATTCCGCAATTCACGTACCGTGTGATTAATCTGAAAGTAGTAATTGCAGGTTTTAGGAGTCTCCCAGTGACAGAACTCGAAAAAATGATGTCTGGTCAAATCTTTGATGGCATGGACAAAGAAATTGACGCAATTAGAAGTCATGCTCTTCAAGCACTTAGAGCGCTCAATAACAATACCGACGAAAGTCAGCGCGACGAATTACAAAAACAGCTGTTTGGCAAAGCGGGTCTTTGCATTGTTCAAGCACCTTTCCATTGCGAGTTCGGTAAAACCATCGAAATCGGCGAAGAAACCTTTATCAACATGAATGTGGTCATGCTTGATGGCGCTAAAATTACCATCGGGAACCACGTGCTAATCGGTCCAAGCGTGCAATTGTATACGGCTTCTCATTCTGTTGATTACCGAAGTCGCCGACGTTGGGAGACGTTTTGTAAACCTATCACGATTGAAGATGATGTGTGGATTGGTGGTAACTCCGTCATTAACCAAGGTGTAACGATTGGTGCTCGCTCGGTGATTGCGGCGAACTCGGTCGTCAACCATGATGTGCCGCCAGATTGTCTATACGGAGGCACACCAGCTAAGTTGATTCGTCGTCTCAACGAAGAAGAGTAGAGAGCTGTTGGCAAAACACTGGCGATTAGAGAGTTCTGCCTGAACTCTCTTCGTCGAGTACATCGTTATATTTAAGTGTTAATTCCTCACTCAATTGCTAAAAGAACGGCCCCAATTGATAAAGTCAGGGCAACGACAACAGAGTTAACAATGATAATAACTAGTAATAGAATCGACAAATAACGATACCATTTTGGTACTTCTCCAGAAATATTAGGTAATTTTCGCTTTTTACCTGAGCTAGGTTGGACGATTAAACGAACAAACATCAATGTCCGGAAAAATGCGTAAGGCCACCCCGTGAATAGAGAAAGCTCAAATTCATTAAAATATGGTTTTTTAAAATAGTTCCCAACAATCTTCTTTGGCATCAGAAAGTGCATGACACCGATAAAAATGGTTTGTAAGAAAATAATAACCACACCAGTCATTAAAGTGTAAAAAAGAAATGTGATTACTTGCTGCATATAGCTTCTATTCCAGTACTAGCGACTAAGTTTGGCTTGCTTTCACTTGAATTATAAAAGCCTTTTGCCACTTTGCCGGAAGCGTAGCCTACAGCCGTTGAACCTGCAGCGAGTACAATAGCAGTCCCCCAACCAATAGGATTTGATACTAAAAATAGACCGACTAACGCACTAGTGCCCATTCCTACAGCTGTGCTAGTTATTGACTCAACAAAAATTTCATTCTTCTCATGTTGGTCTAGTGTATTCGCGATATGACTGCTGGGAGCCGCTAGACCAACAACTACTAAAACATGTCCGCCAACTTTAGATTTCTGAGCTACTTTATTCAGTTTTTCGGCTTGTTTAACTATATGAGCATTCGCAGATAATCCACCACTTCTAGCTATACGAATAGACTGGTAAATTTTTTATTACTACCAAGTGATAAATTTAGCCTTTCATATGGAGAACCATACATGTTTAATATAATTGATGATAAGTTATCATGAGTTTTTATTCTATACTCAAATAATCCCGACATAGAGCACCTCTAGCTAATAATTAATTTGCTCAGATACTAACAAAAAACTATATTTAGGAAGTTTATTTTTTACATTCTAGACTTTCATTTTAAAAATATCCAAATTGGATGATATATTTGTCATTTACGTGCAATTGTTAGTGTCGTTATTTACATTTAAATTGTGATGTTGGATTTAACTGGATAAGTCAATATCATAAATGATCCGCTAGTGCTAAGAAACCTGCGATAAAAAATACAAGCGTTAACATTGTAGAGTTTATCATAATTACCCATATTAATATGAAGGATAATAGACGGTACCATCTAGGCACCTCTTGGGATACATCGGGTAACTTTCGTTTTTCACCTGAGTTAGGTTGAACGATTAAACGAACAAACATCAATGTTCGGAAAAATGCGTAAGGCCAACCTGTAAATAGAGCTAGTTCGAAAGTGTTAAAATAAGGTTCTTTAAAGTAGCTATTGACAATGTCTTTTGGCATTAAAAGGTGCATGATACCTATAAAGAATGTCTGGAAAAAAATAACTAATACACCAGAGAACATTAAGTATCCAATAATGTTCCAGATCAATTGCATATTACACCTATCCTTATAATAAACCGATGCTTTTTCAAGGTTTATCCTATTTATAGGATATCAATATCCTAATATTTATCATGAAGAAATAAAGAGACTAACAGATAGCCTATATCTTAGCTATGAATGGAAGGGCGTTTTAGAAGAATGTCGAGAATGAAAATAAGAACTATCTTATTGGTTTTTTGTAAATATAGGTGGTCGTATATAAAATTGATAACGTGTAATGGCGAGGTGTAAGCCTTGCGTAACTAACAAAGGTTGGTTAAACAAGGCTAATAGTCGGTTATGGATGAATAACGATTTGTTGATCTTCTGTCATCACAAGTGTCGCTTTGCTTTGTTCGATAAGTTGGGCTGCATAAGAAGGGGTAACGGCCTGCATATCACCTTTAGATCGAAGAGTTAAAGACTCCCACGCTTGATCTCGATATTTCCCTGCTTGGGTGTATTGAATCAGTACTTTCATAGCTTCACGCTCCGGTGTGGTTGACGTGCTACTTAAGTTAACGATCTTAGGTTAGTTGCGCATCTGTTAAAAATGAAACATTAGTTTAACCAAATGTGCCTTTCCAAATATCGCGCATTGAGCAGAGCAATTTAGAATCCTTGTGATGGAGGGATGAAAAACACTCAATCTTTCGATTCATACTGCGCAATATAATGTTTGAGAGATTTGGTTTCCGCATTCTGAAACTCTTCATCGTGCATACGCAGTGCTTGTATACGGTCGAGGCGGAACTGGCGGTAGTCATCGCGCAATTCGCACCAGGCGACCAGCGTCCAGACTTTGCCCCAAAAGAACTGGCCTAACGGTTGGATTTTTCTCTCGGTCACCTGTCCGCTTTCATCTTGGTAATCCAAACTGACCTTAAACTGATGATCAATCGCGTGGCGCAGAAGCTGCCCTCGTTTGGCAGTCTCGGATTGGGTATGATAATCGGGCACAATCAGCGGACAATCTTCCACTTGTTGTTTGAGCTTATCGGGCAATACCGAAAGTATTTTGGTGGACGCAGAGTGAGACGCTTCGGCAAGTTCGGCATCCGACCAGGCTCGAACCATCCGCATACCCAGTTCAAGCGCCATCATCTCTTTTTCTGAGAACATCAAAGGCGGCAGATGAGAGCCAGCTTGCAACAGGTAGCCGACACCTGCTTCACCTTGAATAGGAACACCAGAACTGAGCAACGACTGAATATCGCGATAAATCGTACGTTCGCTGACTTCCATTCTTTCTGCGAGCTCTTTCGCTGTCACGGCGTAACGCTTTGCGCGCAAAAGCGTCAGTAGCTCAAACAGTCGTTCTGATTTGCTCATGATGTTCCTTATCTAGACCTACTGGTTGTTAGTAGTAGTGTGGCTGATTACTTCTCTAGCTCACTGCACATTTTTAAGTTGTGATGTTTAAGCTCGAAGCTTTCGCAGTCAATCATTGATAACAGAGGCTGAAATTCAACGGCTTGCTTAATCTGTTTTCCCGCCTGTTTGGCATCGTCCATTGAACGCCAGTAAATGATGTCTGTCCACACATCGTCCGTCGCTTCGTGACTGAGCGATCGGTACAAAAAGCCCGGCAGATTCTTCACAAACGTTTGTGACTGTTTGGCAGCGGCGATCACGTCTTGCTCTGTTGTGCCTGCGGTTAGACGAAATTGCACAGTTTCGATAACGGTTTCCATATTGTGATTCCTTATTGGTTTTGGCGGATTGCCTGTTGAGTTCCAAATAAGGTTACGCGGATGGAATGTCAGAACATGTCAGTAGTGAAATCTCACTCACTTATCATCAATATGGTTATTTTTCTGGGCGGTTGTAACGATCCCAGTAAGGTAAATCTGTACCGAGTTTTTCGCTGATAAAATCGATAAAGGCTCTTACTTTCAACGGCATGTGCTTGCGCTCAGGAAAAACCGCATAAATGGCGTGTTCTGGTAGAGAATACTCTTCCATCACCGGTTTTAGATTTCCTGCGGCAAAGTCTCTTCCTGCAATAAATGTTGGCAGTTGCGCAATGCCCGAACCTCTTAACAGCAACTGGCGAATGGCTTCGCTGTTATTGACGATAAAGTTTCCTTTTGGAAGCACCTTGTATTCGCTGCCGTTGTTGATGAACATCCATTCGACGCCGCCACGGAAATAGGAATAGCGCAGGCAGTTGTGACTGACTAAATCACTTGGTTTTTGTGGTGTGCCGAACTCCGCTAAGTAATCTGGCGAGGCACAAAGCACACTTTTACAAGGGGCGAGACGTTTTGCGATGAGATTGGAAGAGGTGAGTTCACCAATACGGATCCCCAAATCAAACCCGTCTTTAACCAAATCGACCATTTTGTCTTCGAGGTTTAAATCCACTTCAATTTTCGGGTAACGAGCGAGAAACTCGCTGATCAAAGGCGCGATATGCAGCACACCGAAAGACATCGGCACGGTAATTTTGAGCCGACCTTGTGGAGAGCCTTGCAGCTCCGATACCGCGTCCACGCCTTGCTGGGCTAGGTTGAGCGCTTGAGAGGCGTACTCAAAATAGCGTTCTCCCGCTTCGGTCAGGCTCAGCTTACGCGTAGTTCGATTAAGGAGACGAATGCCCAAATCGTCTTCTAGCTGGTTGATGCGTTTGCTGATCGCCGATTTCGTCAGATTCAGCTGTTTGGCCGCAAGGGAAAAGCTGCCACATTCGACAACAGCAACAAAAACGGGCAGGGAGGCAATCGCGTTCACATCAATCTCCTATTATCGTGAAGCATTTATTGTTGAGCACAAGGATACAATTAATTTCCAATTATAGAGATTATCTTCAAGAAGAAAACAATCTAGACTATGCACCAGTATTACGACCTTGATTTTGGGAAGAAGAAAATGAAGTACGATTGGATCCTGTTTGACGCTGACGAAACCTTATTCCACTTTGATGCTTTCAAAGGTTTGCAGCTTATGTTTTCTCGCAAAGGCGTAGATTTTACTGAACAAGATTTTGCTCATTACCAAACCGTAAACAAACCGCTTTGGGTGGATTACCAAGATGGCAAAGTAACGGCAGATGAGCTAAAACATAACCGCTTTACCGAGTGGGCTGAGAAGTTGAATACCACAACAGCAGATCTCAATAGCGCATTTTTAGAAGCAATGGCCGATATTTGCAGCTTGTTGCCAGGTGCAAAAGAGCTGATGGAAGCGCTGCAAGGCAAAGCTAAAATGGGCATTATCACCAACGGTTTTACAGAGTTGCAAGCAATTCGCCTTGAGCGCACAGGGATGACTGAGTATTTCGATAAAGTGGTGATCTCTGAACAAGTGGGCGTCGCAAAACCGGACTTAGGCATTTTTGAATACGCGATGCAGCAAATGGGCAACCCATGCAAAACGCGTGTACTGATGGTGGGTGACAACCTGCATTCCGATATTCTTGGTGGCAATAACTTTGGTATTGAAACTTGCTGGTTAAATACCACAGGCGCAAGTGTCGATGAGCGTATCGCACCAAATTACACCGTTGAGTCTTTGAGTGAACTAAAGAACATTTTGGTGGCGTAACCGAATCGGGTATTATTCCGCAGTAACCCTCAGAAAAATCAAGGAATAACCATGCCAGACATCAAACAGCTAGACAGCAAAGTCGTTTACCAGAATAAGTGGATGACGGTGCGTGAGGACAAAATTTTACGTCCGAGCGGTGCAGAGGGCATCTATGGTGTGGTCGACAAACCTGATTGTGCTGCGATTCTGGCTATCGATAATGGGATGATTCACTTGGTTCAGCAGTACCGTTACACCGTAGGTCAACGTTGCTGGGAGATCCCACAAGGGGCGTGGGAATCAAACCCAGATACGGATCATCTTGAGCTTGCCAAAGGTGAGCTACGTGAAGAAACGGGCATGCAGGCGAGCGCCATGGCGTATGTCGGCGCGCAGTTTATCGCATACGGCTTTTTGAATCAGACATGTCACGTCTACTTCGCCAGTGATTTAACGGACGTGGGCAATCAACTCGACAGTGAAGAAGAGGATTTGATCACTCGCGCTTTTTCTGTTGAGGAGTTCGAACAGATGATGATCGACGGCACGATCAAAGATTGTGTCACCATCGCCGCTTATGGTTTGGCGAAGCTGAAGAAATTCATTTAGTTATCCATGACGATTTTTAATGAAAACAGCGGCCTAGTGCCGCTGTTTTTAGTTTGGGTGAGTTCGTTGAGCCATCGCTTACTCGTCGATTTTCTTACCTAAGATTTCCACTTGCGCTTTTTTGGTCACCCCCGCGACTTGCAGCGCTGTGCTGCCAACCGATTCATAGTTCAACTCGATTTTGTCTAACTTCGCGTTATCTTTTGTTGGTAGGCTTAAGCTTCTTGATGACATGCCTTTAGTCAGAACACCTAAACTGTCGAACGTCTTTTCCTGACCATCTTTCATGATTACTTTAACGCTTTTCAGATCGACCGTACCTTGCGTACATTTGATTTTGATGTGGCTGAAACGAGCGTTAGCAAATGGTGACAGTGGATTGACTGTGTCGGTTTCCGATTTAAAACTGACGGTTTTATCTGCAATCTTGTCCCAATCGTTGTCTCCAGCAATCGATTGGAAAGAGGCTACAGCCGCTAAAAGACAGAGCGCGATGGTGTTGAACAGTTTCATAGCTTTTCCTTACCTTAGGTTTAGATATTCTGTTTAATCAGTTCGATGACGTGTGTGACTTCGTCTTGAGTTAAAGCCCCTTCTTTCACGAATAAAACTTCGCCTTGTTTATTTTGTACGATAATCGCAGAACTTTCTTGCTGTAGATCCCAAGTAGTTGCTAATACGCCATTTTTGTCTAACACCATGGAAGACCAAGAGAATGTCTTTTTGCTGTTCTCTGCCGACGATTTTACAAATGTACCGGTTCCCCATATGGCGTCTTCTTGGTTGATCACGGTTGTGGTCTGATACTGATCTTCAGGAAAGTGAGCGGCAGTGATTGCTGACATCAGCGGCGCGTTCATCTCTTTAGCTTTACTACGACCTGCAATGGCTTGTATCACACGGACTTTGCCTAACATCTGCTGAGTTGCCCAAGGTTGATAAGCCACATCGTCTCCTCGCAGCGTCATTTCGCCATAGGTATCAATGCTGACGGAAGGGGTGGTTTGACCGACAGAAAGGTTATGAGAGAAGGCGAGTGTCGGGGCGAGTGCGAGTAAGAGTGACAGAACAGATGGAGTTTTCATTGGGGGTTCCTGTAACGAAGTGAGGTTAGAGCGAATCAAATAAGGAGCAAATACGATGCCCCTTATCGGATTTGGCGATTAGTTAGAAAGTACAACGCGCGCATTTAGCGGTTGCAGCGGACGATTGTTTTGTCCCATGACTTCCATCAGTTTCGCGGCTTGATCTTTGGATAAGGTTTGAGTGTCTTTAAGCACAAACCAGCGCACACCTTCTGAACATGGTGGTGTGGTTAAGGAGCCGTTAAATCGATAGTAGTTTGCAGTTTTTGGCAGTAAGTCGTTAATCTCAAACGTATCTTTAAAGAACGTGGTTTGATTCTCTTGTGGGATTGCGTTGATCAGTTTAGACAGCGCTGCGTTTTGATCGCCTGCATCAAACATCACCGAAATTACCGCCAACTCGCCGTCTGCGTTGGCGTGTACAAAGTGCGCTTCAAGTGGATATTGGCGGCCTTTGATTTGGTTTTCTGAAGGTGTGTGGAAATGGAACTGTTGCAGCTCGAACGTCTCGCCATCGATGGTGAAGCTGTTACGTCCGTTCACTTGCGCTTGCAGCGTATGACCATTGTTGGTTAAACCAATGACCTGACCAGTGTACGAAAGGTTCAATGCTTCCAGTTTTGCATCGGCAGGGTTGTCGATGTTGATTGGGCTTTGGTTTTTTGTGGTAGCACAGTCTTTGGCGATTTCTCCCCAGTGCTCTGGCCCGTGTTTGTCATTGCCATAGCCCCATTCCGAAGCCTGAGCAGCGCTTAGAGTGAGAAGTGAGAGTGAAAAAGCAAGTAGTGTTTTGTTCATAATAATGTCTCTGTTCGGTCGCTTTGATAAGCGTTGTTACAAGGCAATGACCTAGAGGTTTGATCACTGCCTGACAAATTAGAAACGGTGGCTGAGTTGGGCACCAATTAGGAACGCATTTGAATGGGTCACGCCCGTCACCATCGGTGCAGGAACACCTTCATACGCGTACTCTTCTACGTTGACATCTTCACCAATCAAGTACGTCATGCCGATGTCAACCGTGGTATCTGATGACCATTGGTAAGAGGCTCCCGCGGATAACCAGTGACGGTTCGAATCTGGGATAGAAAGCGAAGTCAGCTCATCGACAGGTGTTTTGTCGAACATGTAACCCGTGCGAAGTGTCCAACGTTCATTGGCGTACCAAGTCGCACCGATGGAGTAGTGCGCGGAGTCTTGCCACTGAAAATCTTTTAGCAACTGATCATCAGCTTTCAAGCTGTCAAATGCTGACCAACCAATCCACTGCACAGAATAGTGCAGGGCAAATTTAGGTAAGACGCGGTGATAACCGGAAAACTCCGCAATATCCGGTAGCGGCATGGCAAGCGAGTCGTACGATTCGCCAGCAAAGTGGATGTCACCCTTGGCATTAATGTTAGGGCTGTGTTTGTAGCTCAAACCTAAGCGATGACGTTCGTTAAACTCGTACATTATGCCAATGTTCGCGCCAAGCCCAATGCCGCCAGCTTCCACATCAAGTGCGTTGCCTTTTACGGATCC
The DNA here is from genome assembly GCF_037162085.1 of Vibrio sp. M60_M70. Lineage (NCBI taxonomy): Bacteria > Pseudomonadati > Pseudomonadota > Gammaproteobacteria > Vibrionales > Vibrionaceae > Vibrio > Vibrio sp. M60_M70. The sequence continues at coordinate 1,838,549 of NZ_JARLUL010000002.1, read as the reverse complement.
ACAACGTTGTTCTAGTTCGTTTCCAAGGATGTTCCCACCAACGCAAACACCCACGTCCATGTCGCGGTACAGCTCACCAGAGCCGTAAATCACATCAATACCACCACCGATACTAAAACGGTCGTTCACCTTGTATGCCAAGCTTGCACCAAGGTTGACACTCGCTACGCTGGTGACACCGCCAAAAACAGGTGCGCCATAGTTTGGTTTAAACTCCATGTCGGTTCCGAAGTTGGAGTATGCCGATAAGCCTAGATACCAGTCGTCGTTGATAGGGTGAATAAAGTAAAAATTGGGTACAACGGCTGGTTGACCAACGCCATCGACGTCATCAATGTCGGTCACGGTTTGAGAGAAGGACGGGGTAATGTCAACTTGAGGGGATGGAGGGAAGCCGCCCATACCAACATTGACATCTGCATTAATATTAGCTCGATGATATTGCGCATTTTTTACGGTAACGTCAGGTTTGACGTAAGTGACACCGAACGATAAGGCACTTTGTTTAAACAGCGTCATCGCTGCGGCGTTGCGACTGACTACAGACGCATTATCACCAATGACGGCATCACCAGCAAAAGCACGACCAAGACCCGTCGCAGAATGTTCGTTAATTTGAAAACCACCGGCATACGCCGTCGAGGAGGCTAACCCGATTAATAAATAAATAAATCGGTGAAAGAGTTAATTGTCGCTGCATGTTTTTCTCATGAATTAATTAGAAGTTGTATTGCAACGAAAATCAGTAAAATAAACAAATCTGACCAGTGTATTTAGGAGTAAAACTAACAGTGTGCTGACAATAAGTAAATTTAACTTAATAAATATTTATTGTTGAATTTATTAATGCTTCATGGCGTGAATATAGTAGTTATTTTACGTGTAAATTAAATCCTGAACCTCTATTTTTATTTTTGCGGTATTACTTCTCTATTTTTATTGTGCTGACTGTTCCCTAACAAATAGAGGGAAATCCAGCGATAAAGTGTTCGTGATGGAAACTCTGAGTCATTTGTATTTCCATTGCATCCCAACGTTGGTAGCTCGAATCAGCAAGAGAACTATCGTTTTAAACCCACATGACACACTCCTCTCGGTCTTACCTGTGTTATGTGGGTATTTTTTATTTAACTTGTCACTTAACTCCTCTTGAAATTCAACAATTAAAAATGGCCATAATGAAATTTAAATGGGTGGCATGTGGAATAATTTTTTATTTTACTGGTTTGTTGGTATTTAAAAGTTTTGTTTATAATGCTTATAACTTGAATTTTTGTATTTTAATCATTGTTCATATATATTTAAATATAAAAATAGACTCATATATATTAAAACAAAATGACCACGATATTTCGTGGCCATTTTTAATCATCAACGTATTTATGATGATTAAGAGTTTAACCTATAAGAAAGTCTTATTAAAAGCGAAACTCTTCTAAGTTATTGCTGCTTTCCAACATTTTTTCAGCAACATAACGATGCGTGGCTGTAGTTGGGTGAGTCACATCCCAGAACACAAACTTATCTGCGCCAGATGCTGCACATTCAGAACGTAATGAGTGAGTGTACATGTAGTCAACAGAGGATGAGCGGTTGATGTCCAGACAAGGATCACTTGCATTCACGAACCCGTGTTCTTCTGGTGCCGAGGTTAACGTCTCAAACAGCGCGTGCGTATCAAACAATGAAATGTTGTAACCTTGAGCTTTATAGTACATCGCTTGTGCTTTGATGAACTCGTTCATTTTCAATACTTTCGCGCGAATCGTTTCAATTTCTTCCTGCGTTGAGTATTTGAACTGTGGTGCTTTGGTTGCGTCTGGCAGTGTCATCAACATGAAGTTCTTCGCGCCCGCGTCTGTTAGACGAATCAGAGCTTCAGCGTAATCCGCTTTTACTTCCGGCACGCTACGGTTGTAGTTCATGAAATCATTTAAACCAAACTCCAACGTAAACAATGTGTTTGCTGGGTTGTAGTTTTTCGCCAGTTTTGTGTAGGTCAAGTAAGAAGAAACTTGTTCGCCGACACCTGTTAGCGCAATGTATTGGTTCTCACCTGCTGCGCCGCCAACTGCCCAGTTATAAAGCGGTAAGTTTTTGGCTTTAGCAACGTATTCCGTCCAAACAAAACCGTTCGAGAAGTGACCTAAGAACCAGCTGTTTGGGTTAGGGAAGCGCCATTGGGAAGCGTTAAAGATGTTGCCTGTATCAGATAAGCTGTCGCCCAAAGCCACTACTTTGTTGATTTGATCTGGTTGCATTGCAGCATCATTGCTCCAGATCGTGTGGTTATAAGAATAGCGATTGTCAGCAGCAAAAAACGTAATGTCTGCGTTCTCGTTCGCCAGATCTAGTGTTTCTTCACAGCGCTGGCGAATCACGTTTTGTGAAGTGTTGGTGTAGAACATGTTTTTAAATGAAACAGAGCTCCACCAATAACCGTCGATAGTGAAGTCACTACCATCTTGGTTTTTTGCCCATTTCCAGTCGGTAGCCGCATCATCCTTAGAGTGGCTCGTACGATACCAGCAGCGAACGTAAGTATAGGTTTGATTTTCTTGCGTGCTGACCACTTCAGACGCAGAAACCATTTCTGGTGATAATGTTGGCTCCTCTGCAACGGCAGAGGCAAGCGGAAGTAATGCAGTTAATAGTGTGATTGTTTTTTTCATCATTCACTCTTCTTGTAATGGTTATGGTTCCGAATACGTGAATACGCTCGGCTATAACAGTATTTAGATGAGAATTTTTCTCACTAAACCTTCTAATTCTGAGTAAATACTCAAGACAGTCAACAACTAAATATTCAATATTTCAGTTTTGGCACCACGGTCAAAAAATCCATTCAGCATAGCAATCGATTAAATGTGTATTATTTAGAATAATTACTCACTAACATTAATTTAACATGCACTTTTCGTTAATTAAGTGATTGCTTTATAAGGTTTTGTTTATGCTTTTTGATGTTAACTAAAAATGTTTATTGAATGATCTTTTGTACAAAGTTGTATATTCATGAAACAAATTGTTTGGCATTTTTGGCCTATAAACTATAGCTGAAGCTCTCATGCGAACATCATGGTGATGACTTTTCATGAGAATATAGTGAATAAAAATTAGCTCAAATAAGGAATAGGGCAAATGCACTACACAACAAGTAAAAAACAAGGCTTATTTTCGTTGTCTGCCGTAGCGATAGCACTGACCACTTCTATGTCAGCGTTTGCGGCTCCACCAATGGGATTTGATGAATCTAAGTTACCGACGAAGTACATCGTCAAATTCAAAGAAGATGCAGTCAGCCGATCTTCAATGGGTGGTAACTCTTTTTGGGGACCACGAATCGCGCAGGAGTCTGTTTTAGAACAGGTGAAGGCACGTAAGGTGGAAAAACTAGGTAATCGCGCCATTTACAGCGTTGAGTTGGATGGTGATGACTTAGAACCACTTCGTAATCGCAGTGATGTGGAATATGTCGAAGTCGATCCGCCTCGCTATTTGCTCAGCGAAACCACCCCGTGGGGTTATGAAGCGGTTAATGCTCAACAGTTAGACGACTTCAATGCTGGTAATCGCACTGTATGTATTATCGATTCAGGGTACGACATCTCGCACAACGACCTAAGCGGTAACCGTGTTGCAGGTACCAACGATAGTGGTACAGGATCATGGAGCGATCCGGGTAACAATAACGCCCACGGTACTCACGTAGCAGGTACTATCGCAGCGATTGCCAACACCGAAGGTGTAAAGGGTGTGATGCCAAACCAGAATGTGAATTTGCACATCGTGAAAGTATTTAACGAATCAGGTTGGGGTTACTCATCTGGGCTTGTTAAAGCGATCCAAACGTGTGCAGATAATGGTGCCAACGTTGTGAACATGAGTCTTGGTGGTAGTCAATCAAGCCGAACTGAGCAAAATGCACTGCAAAACATTTACGATCAAGGCGTTCTGCTAATCGCCGCAGCTGGTAATGACGGTAACACCGCACACAGCTACCCAGCTTCTTACGATTCAGTTATGTCTGTTGCTGCTGTCGATAACCAAAATGATCATGCGGCGTTCTCGCAGTCTACTGATCAAGTTGAGATCTCTGGCCCAGGTGTGGCGATCTTATCAACGGTTACGGTAGGCGAAGGTAAACTTTCTGATATTACCTTGAATGGCGTAAGCCAATTTGATCGCGGTATTGTCCCTCACAATCGTTTGATCAATAACGGTTCTTCGTATGTGCCAGATCCAATCGCTGGTTCAGTAACAGCAATGCTAGATAGCTGTGATGTATCTGGCGGTAACTTTAACTGTGGTGATATGTCGGGCAAAATTTGTTTGACTGAGCGTATTGGCAACCAGTCTTCAGGTAACTACCCAGAAGTGGATGCAGTTCAGGCTTGTTACAATGCGGGTGCGCGAGCTGCAATCGTATACAGCAACTCTGAACTACCTGGTTTACAAAACCCATTCTTGGTAGACACAAACAACGCTTATCGTATGGTTTCGGTGACGGTTGACCGTGCATTTGGTCAAGAGCTGTTGGGGTATGTTGGTCAAGAAATTACGGTTTCAACCACCTCTGGTGAAGATTACGAGTACTACAATGGTACATCGATGGCAACACCTCATGTAACTGGCGTAGCAGGCTTGGTGTGGAGTTACCACCCAACGTGTACAGCAGCGCAAGTACGTAATGCCCTAGTTCAAACGGCAACAGACATTGATGTCGCTGGACGAGACAACCGCACAGGTCACGGCCTAGTGAATGCGGAAGCGGCGAAACTGTTCTTGGATGCGGGCTGTAACGGTCCTGACGGTGGCGGTAGCTCTTCGGACTCTAGCTTCTCAAACACCAGCCCTGTTGCGATTCCTGACAACAAATCTTCTGGCGTAATCAGCGCAGTAGATGTCGATCGCTCTGGTGATTCAGGTACAGTAAGTATTGACGTTGATATTAGCCACACTTACATCGGTGACCTACGAGTGACGCTAACTTCACCTACTGGTGGAGAAGTCGTGCTTCACGATAATACTGGCGGCAGCGCTAACGATATCAAAGCCACTTTCCAAGCGGATTTCTCTGGTTTTGAATCACAAGGTTCTTGGGAACTAAAAGCGGTAGACAGTGCCAGAAGAGACACAGGCACAATCAACAGTTGGACTCTGACTTTTCAATAAGGAGTGGCTATGAAGAAGTTGACCTTACTTTCTTTGTCTGCGGTGAGTGCTACCGCACTATTGGCAATCGGACTAAGCTCGGCCAGCTTGGCGAACAATCAAGGATTTCCGCTCGTGGATGAACGTTCTGAACAAGCTGAGCAACAACCTACGCGTTACTTTGTTAAGTATCACAAAGGGAAAGAGAGCGAAGTGAGAGCGCTTCTTCGTCAACATAACCTTAAAGTGGTTGATGCGTTGGTGAAGCAACAGGTACTGGTGGTGAGCGGCGAACAAGCTGACGTCGATAAGCTATCTGGTAACGAATCCGTTGAATACACCGAGCAAGAACCAACGAGAAAGTTGTTGTCTCAATAAGATAGCCTCAATATGAAAAACGCCCCTCACGTGAAGGGCGTTTTGTTTGAGTGCTTTTCCTGCTAGAGCCTTTGAGAGATGAATGCCGACGAGCCTAATTCTGCATTCATAAGAATAAAAGCTTAGCGCACAATCAGGCCAAGTAGGATACCTACAATGCCGAAGTCAGCATCACTGAATGTTGTGTTTGCAAAGCCAAGATCACCCAGTACTGGCATTAGGAAGACAGGTAGGAAAGTAATCAGTAGACCTTGTGCAAACGCACCTAGAATTGCGCCGCGACGACCACCTGTTGCGTTACCAAATACACCCGCTGCCGCACCAACGAAGAAGTGAGGTACAACGCCAGGGATAATCACAGTAAGACCCATCACGTACAGCAGGAACATGCCCACAAGACCCGCTGCAAAGCTCGATAGGAAGCCCACCAATACCGCATTTGGTGCGTATGGGAACACAACCGGACAATCCAGTGCAGGTTTTGCGTTTGGAACCAGTTTGTCTGAGATGCCTTTAAATGCAGGAACGATTTCTGCGATAACCATACGTACACCTTGCAGGATAACGTACACACCACCTGCAAATGTGATGGATTGCATTAGCGCAAACATAGACCAATGTTTACCGCCACTGACTTCACGGACAAAATCACCGCCAGCGAATAAACACGTCACCACAAAGATGATGCCCATTGTGAACGAGATAGCCACTGGCGTATCGCGTAAGAACAACAAGCTCTTAGGGACATTCATCTCTTCAGTAGAGTGTTCTTTGTTACCGAACTTGCTGCCAATAAAGCCAGCTAGCACGTAAGAAAGGGTAGAGAAGTGACCAATCGCAACGTCATCAGAACCTGTAACTTGCTTCATGTACTTGTGAGCGATCGCAGGGAAGAACACCATTACAGAACCCACAACCACAGAGCCAAGCGCGATCAGTGGAACACCTTTCATGCCGCTAGATGCCAGAATCGCTGCTACCATCATCGACATAAATAGTGTGTGGTGACCGGTTAGGAAGATGAATTTCCATGGCGTGAAGCGAGCGATCAAGATGTTCACTAACATACCGAAGAACATGATCATCGCCATCTCTTTACCAAACGCTTCTTGCGCGATAGAGACGATAGCTTCGTTGTTTGGAACCACGCCTGTAATGCCAAATGCGTGTTGGAAAATCGTCGCGAAGTCGCCTAGCGAGCTCACAACTAAGCCTGCACCTGCGCCAAGCACGATGAAACCAAGAATGGTTTTTACCGTGCCTTTAATGCACTCGGTGACTGGTTTTTTCTGGGCAATTAAGCCGATTAGAGCGATGAGACCGACCAGAACCGCTGGCTCTGATAGGACATCGTTCATTAAGAAACTGAAGAATTCCATAACGCCACCTTATAGAGCGCCAAGCTCTTGAAGTGCCACAGATAAACGCTCTTTCATTGCGACTTTGTCGACCATGTTATCAAGCGCTACGATACGTTGCTCAACGCCAAGAGCTTCCAACTGTTCTGCAATGTCTTTTGTGCCGATGAAAATGTCGCAACTTGTGCCTTTTGCTGAGCCAAGATCGATGTGATCTACAGCGGCATCGACGTTCAATTCTTTTACGATGCTTTTGATGCTCATTTCCATCATTAGGCTAGTACCAAGACCGTGACCGCAAACAACCATAATTTTCATAATTCAGACCTTTTCTTTTTTATAGGGGGTATACCCATTTGTGAATGGGGTATGTCAGGAGTAAAACTTAGTATTTGTCGATGATCGCAAGAACATCTTCTTTGCTTTGAGCGTTGCAGATGGCCTCTACATGCTCTTCATTCATAAACAATTCCGCCAGTTTCGAAATCGCATCAACGTGGCTATTACTGTCCGTTGCCGCTAGCGTGACCAGCATTTTTACTGGGTCATTTTCTTCAGAGTTAAAGTTGACGCCGTTTTGGATCACCGTGATCGCCAATGACAAGCGGTTAACGCCATCTTCAGGGCGAGCGTGTGGCATCGCCATGCCCGGACCTACCACGTAGTAAGGACCAAGCTCTTCGTGCGAGCGGTAAATTGCCTCAACGTAACTTGGTTCTATCGCGCCATTTTCAATCAAAGCTTCACAAGATTTGCTGATCGCATCTTTCCAGTCGGTTGCGTCAGAATGGATGCGAATGACATCAGAGGTAATCAGTTCACGTAGCATTGGAATGTTTCCGATTTGTTGTTTTGTTGCTGCGTACTTTATCGATCAATTTGCCAGAAAAACCTGAGAGTGATCACAAATGGTAGCGCTATCTGATAGCGCTATCATAAATTGTGATAGCGCTACCATTTTTATCAGTTATCCGAGTTTCATATGCTTGTGATCGACTTCTAATGCGCTAATATCAAAACCACTAAAACGCTGTGGTAAGATGTCGCGGCAGAAAATAGAGAACACTAAATAAGAACAATGAGCGAACCTCGCAAACGAAGAAGTACTGGCAATGTCACCTTGGCGGACGTCGCTAAAAAAGCCGGCGTAGGCACCATGACGGTATCGAGAGCATTACGAACGCCCGAGCTAGTATCTGACAAGCTGAGAGAAAAGATTCAACAAGTGGTTGATGAGCTCGGCTATATCCCGAATAAAGCGGCAGGGGCTTTGGCGTCTGCTGAAAGTTACTCCATCGCTCTTATCATTCCTTCCCTGTTTGAAAAAGCGTGCGCGCTTTTCTTACCAAGCTTCCAACAGGCGTTAAACAAAGCGGGTTATCAATTATTACTGGGTTACAGCGACTACTCGATTGAGCAAGAAGAAAAGTTGCTTTCGACTTTTTTAGAGAGCCGTCCTGCGGGCGTGGTACTGTTTGGAAGTGAGCATAGTCAGCGAACGCATCAACTGTTAGAGGCATCAAATACGCCAGTGTTAGAGATTACCGAACTGAGCTCAAAGGCCAGTTATCTCAACATTGGCGTGGATCACTTCGAAGTGGGTAAGGCCTGTACCAGACACCTGATTGAACAAGGTTTTAAGAACGTTGGTTTTATTGGGGCGCGCGGGAATCACTCAACGTTGCAACGCCAGTTACACGGTTGGCAAAGTGCGATGATTGAAAACTATCTCACCCCAGATCATTTTCTAACGACTCATGAAGCGCCATCTTCACAATTGGGTGCGGAAGGATTGGCGAAGTTATTGCTGCGCGATTCAAGCTTGAATGCTTTGGTGTGTAGCCATGAGGAGATAGCAATTGGTGCGCTCTTTGAGTGCCATCGCCGCGTGCTCAAAGTCCCGACCGACATTGCCATTATTTGCCTTGAAGGCTCTTCTATGGGGGAGCATGCTTACCCAAGTTTGACATCGGCAGAATTTGATTACGAGCGCATGGGCACCAAGGCGGCAGAAAAACTGTTGCATGCCATCAAAGGTGAGCCAGAAGAACGGCCAACCAGTATGGGCTTTAAGCTAAAGCGTCGAGCAAGTACTGCGATTAACTGACACTTCCTCTTTCCATAAATGTAAAAAGCCTCTCAATATGGAGAGGCTTTTTACATTCTGAATTCGCGAGCGAAAACTACGGACGTTCGTCCGCGGCTAGGCGTTGTTCGATATCTACGATCACCTCTGGCAGATCGGAGATGGTGTCGATTAAGTAGTGAGGTGCACTCTTGATAAACTTCGCGCGTGCTTTTTCACGAGCTTTCTCTAAGGTTGCTTCGTCTGCAGCTTGGTATTCTTCAAATGTCAGACCCGCTTCGTTACCAGAAAGCAGCAGACCTACCGTCCACATGCCCGCATTGTGACCTTCAAAGATGCCTGGTGCTGAGTCGTCCACTTTGACGCATGCTTTAACGTCGGTTACACCAAGCTCAATCACGTTTTTCAGTGCCATAAACGGCGCAGGGCGACCACCTTGTGGCAGATCGTCTGTCGCGACAACGTAATCTGGTTGGTAGCCGTAATCCGCTGCAACTGGAATCAGTACATCCATTACTTCGCGAGGGTAACCCGAACAAGAACCGATCTTGATGCCTTTGTCTTTCAGACCGTTTACCACTTCAACTGCGTTGAGGATTGGTTCTGCGTGGTCAGCCACTTTTGCTTTTTGCAGAGGCATAAATGCCGCATAGATAGCGTCGATGTCTTCGCTGGTCATTGAGCGCCCAAACTTCTCGTTCCAACGCTTATCAACTGCAGGGATGCGACCCACAGCTTGGATGTGATCCCACTTACCAAGCCCCATTGGTTCACGCGCTTCTTCAAGGTCGATTTCAAAATCAAAACCTTGTTTGAACGCTTCCACAAAGATGCTGGTTGGTGCAAAAGAGCCGAAATCGACGATAGTGCCAGCCCAGTCAAAGATCACTGCTTGAATTGGTGAGTTGCTCATGTTCAATCCTTTTTCTTGCTTGCCAGAGCGCTTGCCTACACGTTGGAACCGCGCTCTAGATAAATTGGTTTTTGTAGAGGTCTATTGACCCTAGAAGTAGTTAAAGTCTTTGCACACTTTGGCGATCGCTTCTTCGAAGATCGCCAACGCTTCTGTCAGTTGCTCGCGAGTGATGATCAGCGGTGGGCTGAGTTGAATCACGTTACCTTGCGATACCTTGAAGCTCACACCATTGTTGAGGCATTGGTACAACACAGCTTCCGCTTCGTTATAAGCGCGCGCTTTACTTTCGTGGTCAGTGACCAGTTCAATGCCCCACAACATGCCGATGCCACGAACATCACCAATCACTGGGTATTTGGCTTTCATCTCTAGCAGCTTTTCACGCATGAATTGGCTGTCGGCTTTGGCTTTATCTAGCAAGCCGTCTTGCTCAATGGCTTCCATGGTTGCCAGTGCTGCAGCACAACCGATAGGGCTTTTCTCATGAGTGTAGTGACCCATGGAGATTTGCTCGGCGGTGTTGTATTTGTCTTTGGTTACCATGGCTGCGATAGGCACTAAGCCACCACCCAAACCTTTACCGATACAGAGCATATCTGGCTCGATGTCGTAGGCTTGGTAGGTAAACCATTCACCGCTGCGACCCATACCGTTAGGGATGTCGTCGATGATCAGCATGACATTGTGTTTGTCACAGATTTCACGGATGCGTTTCCAGTAGGCTTTACTTGGCACTTGAACATCTGTGTTACGAACCGCTTCTGCGATAAACGCGCCCACGCCGCCTTCTTTCTCAATCACGTATTCAAGGTAGTCGGCGTAATGCACGTCGCTGCCGTCCGCGACTGGGAAAGCACCGCGGTAAGATACGGCTGGTGGAATGCGCTCAACACCCGCCATTAATGGTCCCATGCCTTGGCGGAAACACGCTTCACCACCTACTGAGATGGCATCCAACGATGCGCCGTGGAAGGAATCCCACAGAGACACCACCTTGTAGTTGCTCGTGATGTGGCGGGCTAGTTTAAGCGCCATGCCAACCGCAGATGTGCCACCCGGAGCAAACAACACGCGATTCAACTCGCCGCCACAGATTTGGGTGAGTTTTTCGGCACATTCAATCGCGGTCTCGTTGGTAAAACGGCGTGGTGAAAACGGAAGTTTGGCAATTTGCTCTTGCACGCGTTTAATCACATGCGGATGACCGTAGCCCAGTTGATGGACGTTATTGCCATGGAAATCCATGTACTTTTTGCCGGTAGCATCTTGGATGTAGATGCCTTCTGCTGCTTCCAAGGTATCTAAGCAAGGCGTTGACATGGCTTGATGAAGAAAGACCTCCGAATCACGCTTCAGTAATGCTTGCGTGCGTTCGTCATCCATCGATGCATTCCAAGCTTGGCGCGCAGGTGTCGTGTTGACATCGCCTTCGCTGCGGAAATGGGTCGGTTTGATATTCTGAGTCATAACGCTCTCTCAATCAGAAGGTTGCTTTACGCAACTTGCCAATACATTGCTTTTTCAATCGCACCGATTAAGCGCTCGATATCTGCTGGGTAAACTTCACCAATGTTGCCGATACGGAAGCAATCTGCGTTCGATACCTTACCCGGATAGATCACGAAGCCCTGCTCTTTCAAACGTGTGTAGAACGCTTTGAACTGGTAATCACTGTGCGTCGGAGAGTAGAAAGAAGTGATGATTGGCGAATGAAGGTCATCACTCAGTAGTGGTTCGAAACCCAGAGAACGCATACCTGCAACCAGTGTTTTCTGGTTCGTTTTGTAGCGGTTATGACGAGCTTCAATGCCACCTTCTTGTTCCAGCTCTAACAATGCTTGGTAGAAAGCGCGAACCGTGTGCGTTGGAGACGTGAAACGCCATTTGCCGTGGTTCACTTCCATACAGTGCCACTGGTCGTAAAGATCAAGGCTCAAAGAACGTGCCCGACCTTGGCACTTTTCGAGCTCAGTTTGTTTTGCAATCACAAAGCCAAAACCCGGCACGCCTTGAATACATTTGTTCGCTGAGCTGATCATAAAATCGATGCCTAGCTCAGCGATATCGATAGGAATACCACCAAAGCTCGACATGGCATCGAGAATCACCACTTTGCCGTGCGCTTTTGCCGCAGAAGCAAATGCCTCAATTGGGTTAAGCATGCCAGTGGTTGTCTCGCAGTGAACAATCGCCACGTGTGTGATCGCAGGATCCGATGCCAATGCAGCTTCCACCTCATTCAAGTGTGACTGTGATGTTTCGCCTGGGGAAACTACATGGCATGGAATATTTAGGTAATCAGCGATCTGAGCGATACGCGCACCGTAAGCACCGTTGTCGACAACCAACAATTTTCCATCTTTGCCAATGGCACTGCCAATCGTTGCTTCTACTGATGCGGTGCCGCTACCTTGCATTAGTACGCTGGTGTAGCCGTCTTGTTGAGTCGCCAGTTTTACAAGCTTAGTGCGGATCACTTCTACGATGTCTTTGTTGTATTCATCATCCCAAGTACACCAGTCTTTTAGCATGGCTTCACGTACCGTTTCAGAAGTAGATAGAGGACCTGGAGTCAGTAGTAGGTATTCGTTTTTCATCTCGATTTCCGTCAGAATAGGCTAATTGGTCTACACCAAATTTCTAGTTCACTCTAGCGAGGAAGAAAAGGGCAGTAAATAGGCGAATCTCCAATTTCATAAAACTTTAATATCCAGAAAATGGCGGATCAATTGAACGATTATTCATCGCAAATTTTCGTAAAACTGCCATTTGATGGTCATGATTTCGTCACAAAGGCTCAGTAGGGTGGTTATCGTCAACTGGTACAGACCAAATGAAAACTTAGCCAAATTAACTGGAGAAAATGATGAAAAACCGTTTGATGAAAGGATCGCTGGCTGCACTTGTCTCTCTGCTAGCTACGAATGCAATGGCAGCACAGGAAGTCACGGTTTACACCGCTTTCGAAACTGACATTCTTGCTAAATACAAGTCTGCGTTTGAGAAAGATAACCCAGATATCAAGATTAAGTGGGTTCGCGATTCAACCGGTATCATGACGGCGAAATTGCTGGCAGAAAAGAACAACCCTCAAGCGGAAGTGGTTTGGGGTCTGGCTGGCTCGTCAATGGCACTGCTTAAAGATGAAGGTCTTCTTAAGCCTTACACACCAAAAGGTTTGGAAGAGCTGCACGCGAACCTAAACGACCCTCAATCAAACCAAGCTTGGTTCGGTAACGATGCGTTCTTTAACGCAGTGTGTTTCAACGAAGCGGTAGCGAAACAACTTAACCTACCGAAACCAACGTCTTGGGAAGACCTAACGAAGCCGGTTTACAAAGGTCACATTGCAATGCCGAACCCAGCGTCTTCAGGCACTGGCTACATGCAGGTTTCTGCTTGGCTACAAAACATGGGTGAAGATCAGGCATGGAACTACATGCGTGACTTAGACAAAAACATTGCACACTACACGCACTCTGGCTCTAAGCCATGTGTTCAAGCGGGTATGGGTGAAGTGGCTATCGGTATTTCAATGGCAAGCCGCGGTGCGAAGCTGAAAACACAAGGTGCACCACTTGCGGTTATCACACCTAAAGGTATCGGCTGGGAATCAGAAGCCGTTGGCCTAGTAAAAGAGTCTGATGCCGCGAAGCGTGTTGTCGACTGGTCAATCTCTAAAGCGGCAAACGAGCTTTACGTAGAAATGTACCCAGTGGTTGCACATAAAGAAGTGAAAGCGACCGTATCTAACTTCCCGAACGTTCAAGAGAACATGGCGAAGATGGACTTCGCGCAAATGGGCAGCAAGCGTGCAGAGATTCTAGCGGCATGGTCTGAGAAATTTGACGCGAAATCAGAGCCAAAGTCTTAATTGAATTTGCTTTGAGTTGAATACTGAAATCCACCTCGGTTGAGGTGGATTTTTGGTTTTCTCTGTTATTTCAGAGTTTGTTGAAAGTAGATTCCTAGTCTCACCTAGGTTTGCTGGAATGACGGACTTAAGAAAGTTGGGAGCTTCTATTCGTATTCACAGCATCACTCTCGAGAGTAATAAAGGAGTGAGTCGGGAATCTCTAATTACCACTTAAACAAACCTCATCGCCCTTCATCTATTTGTCATCTTCTGGCTATAAATTTGTCATTGGAACGTAACACTCCAAAACTAAATTTGGTATATACCATTTGGAGCGTGTGTTATGTCAACTAACCAACATTACCTAAATATCGAAAATGTAGTGAAGCAATTCGGACAGTTCACTGCATTAAAGAAAATCTCGCTAGCGATTGAAAAGGGCGAGTTTGTTTGTTTTCTTGGTCCTTCTGGCTGCGGTAAAACCACTCTGTTACGTGCCATTGCAGGTTTAGACTTGCCAACGTCTGGTGCGATTTTTCAAAACGGTCAAGAGACCACATTCCTGCCACCAGAGAAGCGCGATTTCGGCATTGTATTCCAATCTTATGCGCTGTTTCCGAACCTAACTGTGCAAGAGAATATTGCGGTGGGTTTGAAGAACCAAGGCATGTCAACCAAAGAAGCGCTAGAGAAAGTAGATTACTGGTTAGAAACCATTGGTCTTCCAACCTCTGGTGAGAAATTCCCTAACCAACTTTCTGGTGGTCAACAGCAGCGTGTAGCACTTGCTCGCGCATTGGCGTTGTCTCCGGGTCTACTGCTACTGGATGAGCCGCTGTCAGCACTGGATGCAAAAGTACGTGTTCACTTACGTGACGAGATTTGTAAGTTGCAACGCAAACTTGGCATCACCACCATCATGGTTACGCACGATCAGGACGAAGCGTTATCGATGGCGGATCGTATTGTGGTGATGAACCATGGTGTGATTGAGCAAGTCGGCACACCTCAAGAGATCTACCAACAACCAGCTACGCGCTTTGTTGCTGAGTTTGTCGGCAGCATGAACTTTATTGAAACCTCAGTCGCAACGGACTCCCAAGTACGAATTGCAGAAACCCTGATGCCAGCGCCAAGCTTGACCAATCGAAAGATCCAACGTGGTGACCGCTTCGACCTTGCGGTGCGTCCTGAAAGCATCAAGTTCGTTGAAAACTACACCAACTCTTTACCAGTGCGAGTGACGGCTACCGAGTTTTTGGGGGCGTTTTTCCGCATTGATTGCGTATTGCAAAACGACAGCTCAACGAAAACCATCGTCGTGGATGTGCCTGTGGAAACGGTTCAAAAACTAAATATCAAGGCGGGCGATGTACGTTACATCCAGTTTGCTGAAGAAGGGCTGCATGGTTACGCCGTGCCCTCGGTTGATAAAGCGCTAGCAGCGTAGGTGTAAACATGGATGCGAAGACAATGACGATGAATAGCCTGACCACACAAGACAAAGCAAAATCCTTACTCGGACGTGTTAGCCGCGACAACCTTGTGTTGTTTGGTTTGCTCGCTGGCTTGTCGACCATGATGGTGCTGTTCATCTTAATGCCGCTTTGGGCAATGTTGACCAAGAGTGTGCAAAATGCCAATGGCGAATTTGTCGGTCTGGCAAACTTTGCGACGTACTTTTCTTCTTCAAGCTTGTGGGTGTCGGTAGGCAACACCTTCACTTTGGGCGTGATAGTGACCTCGGTAGTGGGTGTGCTTGCATTTGGCTATGCCTACGCGCTGACTCGTTCATGTATGCCATTTAAAGGTTTGTTTCAAATCCTAGGTACTGCGCCGATTCTCGCGCCTTCGTTGCTACCAGCGATCAGTTTGATCTTCCTTTTCGGGAATCAAGGAATTGCCAAAGAGATGTTGTTAGGAAACTCTATTTACGGCGTGATTGGTATCTCGATGGGTTTGATTTTCTGGACCTTCCCTCATGCATTGATGATTTTAACTACTTCGCTGCGCACTTCTGATGCCCGCTTGTATGAAGCAGCCCGCGCACTGAAGACCTCACCAATAAAAACCTTCTTTATGGTGACGTTACCTGCGGCGAAATACGGTTTGATCAGTACGCTTATCGTCGTCTTTACACTGGTTATCACGGACTTTGGTGTGCCGAAAGTGATTGGGGGCAGCTACAACGTTTTGGCGACTGACATCTTCAAACAAGTTGTGGGACAGCAAAACTTTGCCATGGGTGCGGTGACCAGCATTATGCTTCTATTCCCTGCGGTAATGGCATTTGGTGCAGACCGCTGGGTACAGAAAAAGCAAAAGAGCTTATTTGACACTCGCTCGGTACCTTATCAGCCAGAACCTAACAAAGCGCGCGACAGCATTTGTTTGGTTTACTGCAGCATCATTTCTATTGCAGTGTTGGCAGTGCTTGGTATGGCGGTGTATGGCTCGTTAGTTACGTTCTGGCCTTGGAACAAAGCGTTGACGTTAAACAACTACAACTTTGCCGAAATGAGCACTTACGGTTGGAGCCCATTCTTCAACTCACTAACACTGGCAGGTTGGACGGCAGTGATCGGTACAGCCATTATCTTTGTCGGTGCTTACTGCATTGAGAAAGGGCGTGCGTTTGGTCCAATTCGTCAGGTGATGCAAATGCT
This sequence comes from Vibrio sp. M60_M70, assembly GCF_037162085.1. Taxonomy (NCBI): domain Bacteria; kingdom Pseudomonadati; phylum Pseudomonadota; class Gammaproteobacteria; order Vibrionales; family Vibrionaceae; genus Vibrio; species Vibrio sp. M60_M70. The sequence continues at coordinate 1,822,135 of NZ_JARLUL010000002.1, read as the reverse complement.
CAGCGTGGTGCCAATGGCGGTTCCTGGTATGGTGCTTGGCTTGGGTTACATCTTTTACTTCAACGATGCGAACAATCCTTTGAATGTGCTTTATGGCACCATGGCATTCTTGGTGATTAACACGGTAGTGCATTACTACACGGTGGGTCACATGACCGCCCTGACAGCGCTAAAGCAGTTACCATCGGAGATTGAAGCCACTGCGGCATCGGTGAAGCTTCCTCAATACAAGTTGTTCTTTAAAGTGACATTGCCTGTGTGTTTACCTGCGATTTTGGACATTGCGACTTACTTGTTTGTTAATGCATTGACCACCACTTCTGCGGTAGTATTCCTTTACTCAACCGATACGATTCCGGCTTCGGTCTCGATTCTGAATATGGACGATGCAGGTCAAACTGGCGCTGCAGCGGCAATGGCGGTGATGATCATGATGGCTGCCGCAATTGCGAAGATTGTTCAGATGACTTTGGGTAAATTGTTAGAGAATCGCACACAAGCTTGGCGCAAAAGATAAGGACACTTCGTGCAATACGTAAAAATTAAAGATTCGATTGTTGAACAGATTGAAGCGGGCATGCTATCGCCGCGTCAAAAACTGCCAGCAGAGCGTAAGTTGGCGGAGTCGTTCGATACTACACGCGTCACTCTGCGTGAAGCTTTATCACTGCTAGAAGCGGAAGGTCGAATCTATCGCGAAGATCGCCGAGGTTGGTTTATCTCACCTGAGCCATTGCGTTACGATCCAACCCAAACGCTAAACTTCCCGAACATGGCGAAAGCGCAAAATCGTGTGCCAAAAACGGAGTTGGTCGCAGCAAAAGGGACGTTGGCAAACAAACAAGCGGCGCGCTTGCTGGACTTGCAACCTTTCTCGGATGTGTATCGAGTCGACCGTGTGCGATACCTTGAAGACAGACCTGTGGTATTCGTAACAAACTACATTCGTCCAGAGCTGTTTCCGAACCTGCTGGATTACGATTTATCAAATTCACTGACGGACATTTACCGCGATCATTATGGCGTGACGTATCAAAAGATTCGCTACCGCATTTCAACCAGCACTTTGTTGGGTGAAATGGCTCAGGCACTGCGTGCGACAGCCGGTACGCCAGCGATGGTGGTGGAGCGCATCAACTATAACCAGCACGGTGAGTTGATTGATTGCGATATCGAGTATTGGCGACACGATGCCATCAGCATTGAGTCTGTCGCAGAGCTGAATTAATCTCTGTTTGCTGGGCATCTGTCTAGTTGGCGGCGAGCAATTTATATCTCAAATTCAAAGGCTCCATATTGGGGCCTTTGTTGTACCCAAGCACCTTGAGGGTATCTAAATATCATAAACAGGAAAACGGAATGGATCTCTTGGCAATAGCACTCGTTGTATTGTCTGCGGTTATGCATGCTGGCTGGAATATTCTTGGTAAAAGCAATGCTGGTTCAGGGCTCGCGTTTACGATGGCGGCAAGTTTATCTGCTTGCCTTCTGCTCACGCCTTATCTTATTTGGTATCTCTTTAACATTGGCTGGACGACGTTGCCCAGCGTGTTTTGGGGAATGCTGTTTATCAGTGGTTTATCTCAAATCGTCTATTTGGTTGGTTTGATCGTGGCCTACAAGCACGCCGATGTGGGAGTGATTTATCCGATTGCGAGAGCACTTCCTGTAATGATGGTGGGCGCACTCACCGTCGCCTTAGGTTATGAGTTGAATGCTCAGCAGTGGTTGGGTTTCCTGCTTATTACTTTAGGTTGTGTCCTAGTTCCAGTGACCAGTTTTCGTCAAATTACCCTTGGGGAGTATCTAAATGTGGGTGTGTTTTGGGCGTTGATTGCAGCGTTTGGCACGACGGGTTATTCCGTTGTGGACAAGCAAGCACTGAATCTGCTAACTCAACAAACATCGACCATTCTTAACGACCACTATAGCGCGATCTTTTATCTAGGCGTGCAGTTTTGGGTTATGGGAGTACCGGTTTTATTGTGGTGTATTGTTTCGGGGAGTCAGCAAGAACTACAAACCGCTTGGATGATTCGCAAAAGTGCGAGCATGGCTGGCATCATGATGGCATCAACCTACGGCTTGGTGCTGTTTGCGATGACTATGACTGATAACGTCAGCCTTGTTGTGGCTTTGCGACAAATCAGCATTGTATTTGGTTTATTAATGGGCGTGTGGTTGTTGGCTGAAAAATGGTATTTCACGCGAGGCGTCGGGGTGCTGTTGATCCTGAGCGGAATCATTATGTCATTGATCTCTGCTTGAGGTATAAGGCACCGATGTCGATTCGGTGCCTTGGCACAGCTAAATTTTTAAAATCGCAATTGTGCACCAAACATCACACCGCCAGAATCAAAATCGCTATTCTTGGCGTAGTTGTACTCTAAGTTCAAACCAAAGTGTTTATAGGCCCAAGCGACACCAGCAGCGGCTTCTCCGCCAAGACTAGACTCGTCATATTCTTTATTCTGACCATTGTTTTTAAGCGTGTAACTTAACGTGTAGTAAGTGATACCGCCTTTCCCGTAAAGCTCAAAGCCAGCTCCCAGAGGGTAACTTGCGTAACCGCTGAGTCGAGGCCCGCCATAACTGACATCGGTGATTTCTGTTAAGGGACTGATAAGTACGGAGCCAATGCCGTTAAATGCGCCCTTATAGCCGGCTTCAATACCAAAGTTGTGATCGAACATGTAACGGTAATATACATCACCAAGGAACATGTCACCTTCATCATGGCTATTGTTCACATCGTAACTAACATTGCCGTAGCCTAAATTTGCACCAACAACATGTTGGGTTGGTTGTGCATGAGCCGTTAAGGAAAGTGCGGACAGTAAGCATGCAACGGCGTACTTGTAAGACATAAAAACTCCGAATCATAAAATGAAAAACAAAGCGTCATGTGCTGCGTTGGGTTAACGTAGCCTTGTCATGAACTCCGCTTTGGTATTGTCTAACCATTCGTAACGACGTCGATACATCGAACGCTTAGAACGCGACATGCCTTCGATATCACGACGTGGGGCATTCACATCGAGTGAGTAGAAATGACGGTTGTATTCGGTGCCGCCCAACTCTTGCCAGAGTGCATCGTAATCCGTTTTGATTCGTCCTTTACTGTAGCGTCGTGCAGCATAAGTATGGGATTGTGTTTTTACCGCTAGAATCGTATTCACTTCCCAAATTTGCGCGAGTAAAGTGAGCAAACTCACCATCAAGCTTTTTGGTCTTTGCCCGTAAAGCTTACGGGTTAACTTTTTAATTTTCGCGTTGTTCTCTTCACTGCTGCGTGGCCCTTGCAAGCCGCCAATCATAATGCTGCGTCCAGATTCTATGTGGCCGAGAGTAAATGAGAGTGTATAGAAGTTGCCATCCTCCGCGCTGTGTAGCACTAGGCTCATGTCGCCTTCTTTTTGGTAACGCGCTTCGTACACCAATCGCACAGAGTACAATGTCTCGTCGATTTCAAATGATGTTAATGTTAAGCCAGTCGAATCGGTATAGATCTCTTCAATGGTCTGTTTAGAAAACAGCTCTGAAATGGTTTTGTAGTGATCAACCACTAGGTTTGAACGATCGAACGCTGAGTTATTTTTGATGATGTAGGGACGAAACGGTTTTTCTAAAAATCGGTGCGTACGTGCACAAAGCATCTCTAGCAATGACGATTCAATATTATCTGACAGGTGCTTAAACGCTCGTTTGTAGTAAAGTGCGCGCAAGATGAACTTAGCTCTGTAGGTCCAAATTGGCTTATAGACATCAGCATAATCATCTGAGTAAATTGATTTGCTATGGTAAAAAATGGATTTGTTCGCGGTCATTTTCACTCCAGATTAACGTGTGCTCAACAGCCACAATTAAGAACCGACGGACGAGCAGCGAAGAACCCGAAAAAGGGGGAAATGCAAAGCACTACTAAAAGGGGAGGTTTTGCTGTGCCCGACGTTTATATAAGGTTTTGAACACTGTTCTTTTGTTGGGATTCTAAGAGAAAATTGACCTTAGGTATTGTATGGGTTGGTAAGGAAATGTCAGTTTGGAAGCCACTTTGAACGTTGTGATTACGAGGTAGAAAAATGCTCGTGTTGGCAGAGTATGATGCCGTGTTGCTAAGTTAAAGTGAAATGAGTTGAACAAGAATTGAACGTTATTTGAAATTATTTTGACGTGTTTCTGGTCTTTATACGTACCTTATAAATATCGAGCCAATTTAGGCCCGGTATAAAGGTAAGTAAGGAGAGGTTTATGAAACGCTTAATGACTTTAGCAAGTATGATTGCTCTGACTGCTGCACCTTCTGTTGTTTTTGCTGGTGGCTATCAGTGGACAAACGATACCGAAACGATCCACGGTGATGTTATGGATAGCAAACAAGCGGCTTATGAAATGGGTCGTGACATGATTCAGAACTATCAAAGCAAATCACCAGGTCAGCTTCGTGACGAGTTTACAAGCCTTACAGAGTATGTTGATCGCCAGTCGTTTTCTATCACTGACTCAAAAGTCATGGTGAATGAGTTCTTGCAAAGTGACGGGCAAGTTGTATACCAGCCTATTCTCAATGTTCAATACGAGTACCGCATGCGTGAAACCGGTAAATACTAACCAGTAAGACGGTCTCGATTTTCCGATAATTTATATCCTTGCTGTTTGTTTTGGGAGCGCTGCTCCCCATTTTTGTATTCATTGATAGCGGAAACTTCCACTCTCTCAGCGCAACATTTGCTATCGCTCAGCGTTAGATATTCTTGCTCGTTGATTGTGCTCATCGTTTGTAAAGTGTTTACAGAAACGATGCAACGCACTAACAAGGATATCCGATGACACACAGTTCATACTGGTTCAAACAGGCCATTGAAGCTGAACAGCCAGAAACGCCGCAACCATTACATCAAAATATTGATACCGATGTTGCTATTGTCGGTGGTGGCTACACCGGACTTTGGACAGCGATTATGATTAAGCAGCAATCTCCTGAAAAACAGGTGGTTGTTATCGAAAAGGGCTTGTGTGGCAGTGGGGCATCTGGCGCGAATGGCGGCTGTATACTGACATGGTCTACCAAGTTCCCGACGTTAAAACGGTTATTCGGTGAAGAACATGCTGTTTGGTTGGTAAAAGAGTCGGAACAAGTGGTGTTGGAGATTGACGCATTTTGCAAGCAACATGGGATTGATGCACAGCTATCACTCAACGGTGTTTATTATACGGCGACAAACCGAGCGCAAGCTGGAGGAATGCAACCAGTTGTCGACGAGTTACAACGGCTAGATGTGAACAGTTGGCGTCGTTGCTCGGTGGAGGAACTGTGTGCTAATGCGGGTTCACCTCGCCATATTGAAGGCTACCACTCTCCGGTTGCTGCTAACGTACAACCCGCCTTACTTGCGCGAGGGTTACGCCGTATTGCTATTGATCTGGGTGTAGAAGTTTATGAGAACACGCCAATGACGCGTCTAGATTATGGAAAACCTGCCACCGTCTGTACACCTAAAGGAAACATTCAAGCGCAGCAGGTGGTGTTGGCATTAAATGCATGGATGGTGGAGCAGTTTAAACAGTTCAAAAACAGTATCGTGGTGGTCTCTTCCGACATGGTGATCACCAAGCCGCTTGGTGATACTTTGTCTCAATCTGGCTGGCAAGCGGGTTCGAGTGTGTTGGACTCACGCATCTTCGTACATTATTACCGAGATACGCCAGATGGCCGTTTGATGCTAGGCAAAGGCGGTAATCAGTTCTCTTTCAACAACCAAGTTGACGCGATGTTTAACAAGCCGACGCGTTATCAAACTCTACTAAAAAAATCATTCGACAACCTTTTTCCTCGCTTAAAAGGGGCTGAATTTGAGTACTCTTGGACTGGCGGTTCGGATCGTTCCGCAACTGGGTTTCCTTTTTTGGCCAATTGGATAAGCAAAGCAATGTCTTTTACGGGTTTGGTTATTCAGGTAACGGCGTTGCCCAAACTCGAATGGGTGGAAAAATTTTATCGTCGTTGGTGTTAGGGCTAGATAACGAGTGGACGCGAAGTGGTTTAGCGCAAGGACCGCTTGGGTATTTTCCATCAGAACCAATACGTTGGCTGGGAGCAATGATGGTACGAAATGCTGTTCGCCGAAAAGAGGAAGCGGAAGATAATGAGAAACATCCGTTTGTTTGGGATAAATGGCTAGCGAAACTCGCAGGACCAGCAGGCAAAGCGGATAAGCTCGACTAAACTGAAAACTTTAGCCACAAACGAGACAGTTTGCAGTGAAAGTCATTGGGGGGCAATGTACCCTTGTGTTAGCCTCTGTCTTTCAAGCTCAGATTTAAAAGGTGAGTAATATAATGAAAGTATTCAGCAACTTCGATAGCGGCAGCATTCACGTAGTGAAAGCGGACGACAAAAATGACATCCAACTTAAAATCCCTAATGACAATATGTCGGAATTCTACCAGTGGTTCCATTTCCGTCTAGAAACCGAAGCCGAGCAGTCGCACACGATCAAACTGCTTGATTTGGCTAAGTCGGCTTATCCAGAAGGGTGGCAAGGTTATGATGTCGTAGCGTCTTACGACCGTGAAGAATGGTTCCGTATACCAGCAGAGTTCGATGGTGACACGCTGACTTTCACTGTTATCCCTGAGCGTAGCTCAATTTACTTCGCGTACTTTGCGCCTTACACATACGATCGTCATTTAGATCTGTTACACATGGCACAAAGCGCGCACCACTGCCAACTAGAAACACTAGGCCACACATTAGACGGCAATGACATGAGCTTGCTAACGTTTGGTGAGCCAGAAGAAGGCAAAAAGAAAATCTGGATGATTGCACGCCAACATCCGGGTGAAACCATGGCTGAATGGTTCATGGAAGGTATGATCCAACGTCTACTGGACGAAAATGACACGGTTGCGCGTGCATTACTGGAAAAAGCAGTGCTTTACGTGGTACCAAACATGAACCCAGACGGTGGTATTCGTGGTCACTTACGTACGAACGCGGTAGGCGTGAACTTGAACCGTGAATGGCAAACTCCGTCTATGGAGAAAAGTCCAGAAGTCTACCTTGTGCGTCAACGTATGCTGGAAACGGGTGTTGACATGTTTTTAGATATCCATGGTGATGAAGCAATTCCTTACAACTTCGTCGCTGGCTCAGAAGGTATTCCTTCTTACGATGAAAATCTTGCCACTTTAGAGGCATCATTTAAGCAAGCGTTACTGACTATTACACCTGAGTTCCAAGATGAGATTGGTTATGATAAAGATGAGCCGGGTAAAGCGAATTTGACGGTAGGCTCAAACTGGGTCGCGGAGCAGTTCAAATGCCTGTCGTACACGATCGAGATGCCATTTAAAGACAACAACAATCACCCAGATCCGCTTTATGGTTGGTCACCAGAACGCAGTGTATTATTTGGGCAAGATGTCTTAGCTGCAACGCTTACCGTGGCGGATAAAATCTAGTTCGATAAGTTCACGTCTGTTCATTATTTCGAAAACAGCTCATTTTAAATGAGCTGTTTTTTTATGCCTTCGATATCTATTCTCTCCTGTAAAAATTTGTTGCCATTCACAGGCTTAAATGTCGATTCTTAAATTTGAGAAAATGGGTTTTTATGGTGATTTGCGTCACAGAAAACTGGCTATTTTGTGATATTCTCCGCAACGAATTGACTATGGCTAAACCAACGCAACGAGACTTTATTTCTCGGTTGGGTATGCGGATGAAGCTCATGAATAGATGGTCTTGAGGTTATCTTTCTCCGTTTTACGTCATTGGCGTTTGAATATCATTTTTTGATTCTTTCCTACGCTATTTAGCTATTTCTGTTCGAAGAAAAGAGAAAGTTACGGCTTCATATTTTACGGCAGTATGCTGCCTCGATGTGTTGCTTTGTGTACAAGAAAAAGGAAAAGAATAATGAAAAAAATCGCTATAGCAGTGGCTACTGTACTTGCTGGTGGTGTGATCTCAAACGTTGCACTTGCTGACACTTACATGGGCGGTAAAGTAGGTTACAACTCTCTAAATGATGCGTGTTACCTAAACGAACCTTGTGACGACGACAGTTTTGCAGCATCTATGCACCTGGGCTACAGCTTCAACGAGTACGTTGCAGCAGAGTACGGTGTTGATTACCTTGGTGACTTCACTGCAAACTTCAAAAAGCCGGGCCTAAACACCGTTGACGGTGATCTTTGGGCGTTGACTCTTGCTCCTAAATTCAACCTACCGCTAACGGATTCTTGGAATCTATTCGCGAAAGTTGGTGCTGCATACATGATGGCGGGTGACGAAAAAGATTTCGTACCAACAGGCTCTCTAGGTGCTGAGTACAAAATCAACTACAACTGGAGCCTACGTGCTGAATACCAACGTTACCAAGATATGTCTGATGACGTGATTGAAGATATGGATTCAGATTTCTTCGGTATTGGTTTTAACTACAAGTTCGGCTCTGAGCCAGTAGTTCAAGAAGAAGTGGTTGAGGAAGTAGTAGAAACACGCCCTGCAACACGTATTGTTGAGCATGTTTACCCTGCTCAAACAACAGCGACAGTACAATTCGACCTAGAAAGTGCAGAAGTGAAAGATGCATCGACCCTTTCTGGTACCGTTGATCTGATGAACACTTACCCACAAGCTCAAGTTGAGATCACGGGTTACAGTGATACGACGGGTTCTGCTGCGTACAACCAGCAACTTACAGAAAAACGCGCTAAAGCCGTTGCTGACGAGTTCCAAGCAAAAGGTATTGCGGCTGAGCGTATGACAGTGAAAGGCATGGGTGAAGCTAACCCAGTAGCAAGCAACGAAACACGTCAAGGTCGTCAAATGAACCGTCGTGTTGAAGTAGTTGTCCCTGCGTTTGAATACCAAACCACTGAGAAAGCAGAATAATTCCTGCTTAAGAGACAGTTCCAAAAGCCAGCGTGTATCACGCTGGCTTTTTTGATCCCGCTTAACAAACTCAGCACTTTCATCAATTTGTCATCACCAGTTCATACCATGGCTACTGAGTATTTGGGAGAGTGTTATGCAAAGTTTACCGCCGCTTAATTTGCTCTGAGCGTTTGAAGCCACGGCGCGATTACAGAGCTTCACTAAAGCCGCAGAGGAGCTAAATGTGACCCGTGCGGCCGTCAGTCAGCAGGTGAAATCGCTAGAACTGCAGTTAAATGCAACATTATTCGAGCGCAAGGGTACGCGCCTTACGCTGACCAGCTCAGCAAAAGAATACTGGCCTGTGGTTAACCATGTGCTTCAAACCTTATCAACCTCGACCCATCATTTATTTACTCGCCCACAGAACAAGCAAATTACCTTACATGTCGCCCACAGTTTTTGCTCGCAATGGCTAATGCCAAGGCTGGCCGATTTTCAGCGTCAATTTCCAGATGTTTCCTTTAAGATCTCGACAACCGCGAATACGGTTCCAAACGCCAGTGCGATCGCAGATATAGAAATTATTAACGGAGATGGCGGTTGGCAAGAGCAACAAGCTATTCAGCTTACCCAAGAAAACTGGATCGTTGTAGCAAGCCCCGGCTTTATTCAGTTAAATCCGATTGATGACCTCACGAAGTTGTCTCAAACACCTAAAATCTGCACCGGCGGTTATCATGAATCTTGGCCGGTGTGGTTTGCGTACCAAGGTTATCAAGGCAAGGTGAGCAAAGTTATAGCCGAATTTGAACATTCACTGCTTGCTATTCAAGCTGCAACCAATCAACTTGGTGTCTTGCTGGTGAGAGACTTTCTTGTTGAGGATGAGTTGCAACAAGGGATATTAGTACAAATCGGAGATTGGCGTATGCCCAGCTCCGGCGCACACTATATGATGGTTAGAGCATCAGAAAAGTCACACGTAAACACCTTTGCCCAATGGTTAATACAAAGCCTTTGATGTTTTACGGTCTATTTTACAGCGGTACTTATTCTTGCGATTTACCTAACAAAATGCGCGGTTTCTTATAGGGTCAGTCAACCTTCTCTAAAAGCTTTGAGTGTATGATGATCTAGCTTTACGTTATCTGATGCGCACTTAATCCACACAGGATACTGTTATGGAAACAATGCAAGGCGGTAGAGAAAATGCCATCTATCGAAAAGGGAATTTGATATCTCGTCCTGCCAGTTATTGGACGATGACTATCCATCAGCTACTTACCTATCTTCATTCACGAGGCTTTACGGCATGCCCTAAAGCGGTTGGTATTGAAAAAGGAAAAGAGTGGGTTAGCTATGTCGAAGGAGAGACTTACAACTATCCATTGATTGGCAACATTGCTTCTGTTTCCGCGCTCCAATCTGCGGCAAAAATGTTACGCGATATGCACGATGCATCTGAGGGTTTCCTTAAGCAATATCAAAATGAAACGCTGCACTGGATGCTGCCACCACGAACACCACAAGAGGTGATTTGTCATGGTGATTTCATGCCATATAACGTGGCACTCCGTGGAGAGTTTGTCGTTGGTGTGTTTGATTTTGATACGGCGCATCCGGCGCCAAGAGTTTGGGATGTCGCTTTTTCGGTCTATGGTTGGGCACCATTTAAAACCGATGAGCACGATAAAATGAGCTGTTTGGAGCAACAAATTCAGCGTGCAAAACTCTTCTGTGACGCTTATGGGTGTTCGAGATTGGAACGGGAAGAGCTGGTGGAGGTGATGACACATCGACTCTCCGCGTTAGTTGATTATATGAGAGGGGTCGCAGCTCAAGGTGATGATAGGTTTCAAGCGAACCTAGAAGATTGCCATCATACCGCTTACCTCAACGATATCGAGTACCTAAGAAAACATAGACAAGTCATCACCCTAGGACTTTTAGGTTAGGGCTGGGTGATATCTTTAATGACATTGAATAACCACTGGTTTATCGGGGCTTGCTGTTGTGAGCGACGACAGCTCATCACGTAGCGAACATCAAGCTCTAACCCGCCAGGAAGCGCGATACTTCGGCAGCCCTTAGGTACATGTCCACTCATGGTTATACCAAAATGATCCGTTTGTAGGAGCACTTTTTGAATCATCGCAGGATGTTCAATTTCTACCTTAGGTGTGGTTCTGAACCCCATATGATTGAGCCTTTCCAACAACGGGTATCGGTAGTCGTTCCATCCCGGCGTTTTGAAAAGTAAAAAGGGGTAGTTTTCTAGCTCTTGGAAATGTTGAGCGGGATGCTCATCTCGAACAAAAAATACTGCTTTTCCTCGACCTAGTTCGTTTTGAATAATTGACTGCGGAAGATCCTCATCAAAATAATGAATCGCAATAGCGTTTTCACCCTCAGTTAATCGCTTTTTCGCGTCGCTCCCCCAACGTAAACAAGCGAACTTTGCTTTTGGGGCGTGTTTTAGTAATTCTAAGTAAAACTTGTCACCAAAGTAATCCCAAAACAATGTGTTCGCATAAATAGTGATCGAGCCGTCAAAATGAGCGGGTGAAAAACTCTGTGGTTTGATGGAATCAATACTGGTGAGGATTTGTTCAAAATGTGGCATGTTCGCTTCGACAAAAGCGGTCGGTTCAAAGCCATTTTTAGTCTGAATGAACAAAGGATCATCGAGCTGCGCTTTCATTTTTGTCAGGTTTTTGCTGATTGATCCTGATGTCTTTCCGAGTGAATCTGCCACCAATCGGACGCTACGTAACTCATACATCCGCTTTAGTACCAATATGTTTTGAATGTCCAGATTAATGCTCATACATCGTCTCATTTATCTTCTGCCGAGAAATCATATCTCTGAATTTCTGAATAAAAGACAACGTTCGGTCAATTTAAGCATGCTGTCGTATCTTATGGTTTATTGAAGGCGACGGTGGACAGCAAATAGGCTTGGTCATATCAATTTAGTGGTTTGGATTTCCATTTGGTAAATGATGACTTTCCTCGTATGAACATGTTTCTGTTGTTACAGTTTTTTCATCGAAAGAAAGTAATAACAAAAACAGAGGTGACGTATGAAAAAATTAATCGCACTTGGTTTGATGGTTTGCTCAACAAACATAGCATTAGCTGGCGATGGGTCATACACGGGCACGATTGATATGACGATGGCTACGAAAAATCAGGTCGACGTCGAGCGCGCAGATTCTCAACTGACGCTGAAAGGTCGAAATGAAACGGCTTATGGCGGGGTAATCATCCAAACGGATGCTGCTACACAAAAAATTGAACTTCGTGGTCGACGTGATTAATCGAACATGTTGTTGTTAAGAAAATGCCGCGAATATCGCGGCATTTTTTATATTTTGAGATAGGTAAATCATCAAACTCAGCTTTGAACTTCAACCCCAGCTTCGATCTCGACTGGTTGCGCTTGAGGATCGCTTTCTTTCGCCGCATCAAGCATCTTGCGAATAATGAGTGACGCTGCCATTGCGATAGCGACCATCACGACAGCAAGGACAGTGAGTAATTGGAAATAATCACCATATAAGTTTTGTACAATGTCTTGTGTGATGGTCTGTCCTTTCTCTAACGCGATAGAGGTTGAGAATGCAGCACCAATAATACCGCTTAATGCGATTGCCACAGAAAATAGGCTCACAGAGAAGTTTTCGATGTGCTTCGGCGCGACGGAAAGAATAAACGCTACGACCATCGAACCCACGATGACTTCTGCAATCGCCTGGAAGAAGTGAATAGCGAGAAAGATTTCTGGCATGATCACGACATCTTCACCCACGGTAGTCACGGCAAACGTCAAGATACCAAACGCTATTGCGGTCAGTACAAATGCCAAGGCGATTTTTGTCGCGGTAGAGAGGTAGATATCTCGCTTTTCCAGCAACCCAAAAAAGCCAGCTACGATAGGACCACCAACCATACACCAAAGCGGGTTCATTGCCATTGCTGCTTCTGGTTCGAGCGGAATAAAACCAAATAGAGAGCCTTTTAATGTGTTGATAGCAACCATGTTCATCGAGGTCATCATTTGTCCGTAGTAAACAAAGAAACAGGTTGTCAGCAAGGTCACAATTAAGATGGTCCCCATTTTCAAAGACTCAGCTTTGCTCGCTTTAAGCATCAGAGATATGAAGTATGCGATCGCCGCCCCTCCGATGGCGTATACGATATTTTGGCCAATATCCATGTTTGAAAACATGAAAAATACCAACGCGATCATTGCCAATGAAATCAATGCAAAAAGTACCCAGTTTTTTAAACTTACGGTTTTTTGATCAAGCTCAGAGGCTACGCCAACAAGATCTTTGCGGAATACCAATAGCATGATCAATGCTGCTGCTGCCATAACAGCAGAGATGGTAAAACCGCCATTAAAGCCGATCACAAGGGCAATCATTGGGAACAAATATTGACCTAAAAAGGCGCCAACATTATTCACTGAATAATTGATTGGGTATCCTTTTTCAAAATCTTCTTGTGATTTGAACGTTCGTTTATAGAGGCTAGGGTAAGAGGGTGACATCAGGCCGCGGCCATAACTGGCGAGCGCAATACCACACATTGAAAGTGGAACGTTAGAAGCAGAAGCCCCCAACACGAGTAATACGTAACCGGATGCAAAAGCGAAATATGCGATAGAAAGTGAGCGATAAGCTCCTAAAAACTTATCTGCAATAAAGCCGCCCGCGATCGCGAAAAGTGGCCCGATCGCCGAAAAAGCACCAACGATCATCATCGTATCGGCTTCGTTGTAATTTAGATCCTCTAGAAAAAATCGAGTTAGACTTACTAATACACCGTAAAATGATAAGCCAAACATCATTTGGCAGAACATCATGGATTTATTGAGTTTATTCCACATAATTTTGTACTCACATTAGCGGAGAAAGGTAGGTATTGTTATTTCTATTAAATAGTAATGAAACGAAAGATTGAGTATTGAAATAATTGTCGCATAACGTGGAAATGCTGCACTATATTTTCTAATGCTTAGGTGGCTAAATGCTAATGTGTTGTTCTAGATCAATTTGAATAAAGCAGTGCTTAATTCTGTTTTTGTTTAATTTTGTTGTATTTGTTACTGATTGGGGCTGGTGGGGTTTTATAGGATTACTGGCAAATAAAAAGAGGTCTTGCGAGAAAGGAAATTGCTGACGAAGTGCATCGCCAGCAATGATATAGCGGGCTTATTTGACTATTCGCATGGCGGTGCCATATGAATGACGGCCAAGCCACCTAAGGAAGTTTCACGGTATTTTTTGTTCATATCTTTACCAGTTTGATACATGGTTTCGATAACTTTATCTAATGAAATAAGGCATTTGCTCGTGCGCTTTAATGCCATACGTGAGGCATTAATGGCTTTCATTGCGCCCATGGCATTTCTTTCAATGCAAGGCACTTGAACCAAGCCGCCGATCGGGTCACAAGTCATTCCTAATGAATGCTCCATCGCAATTTCCGCAGCAATACAAATCTGCTCGTTACTGCCGCCTCTGAGTGCCGTTAAACCAGCGGCTGCCATGGATGAAGATACCCCGACCTCTCCCTGACAACCCACTTCGGCGCCGGAAATTGACGCGTTAGTTTTGTATAAGATGCCGATAGCGCCAGCGACTGCAAGAAAATCTTTCAGCTGTTTAATATCAAGCTCTTTGATGAAGCGATGGTAGTACATCAATACCGCCGGAATCACCCCCGCAGCGCCATTAGTTGGAGAAGTAACGACTTGTCCGCCAGCTGCATTTTCTTCGCTAACCGCAAAGGCAAAGAGGTTAATCCAATCCATGATCTCCATTGGATCATTCTCAACTGCAGCGTTGGCTTCGAGCTTCTTCAAAAGGTTTGGTGCACGACGAGTGACATTGAGACCACCTTCTAAAATCCCTTCCGTATCGAAACCACGTTGCATGCAGAGCGACATCACTTTCCAAATTTGTTCTGCTCTTTGGCTAATTTCTTCATCTGAGCGGAATGCCAGTTCGTTTTGTAGAATCATACCTCCCAAACTAAAACCGTTAGTCTCGGCTTTTTCCAGCATCTCATCCGCTGATGTGAAAGGAAATGGTACCGCGACTTCATCTTGTTGCGTGCCGTTTTCTAGTTCGTCAGCGGTGGCGATGAATCCGCCTCCGATGGAATAATAAATTTCAAACGCCACTTGGTCTCCCGCAGCGTCTAGTGCGGTAATCGTCATTCCGTTTTCATGCAGGGGAAGGTTGTCACTATGAAAGACGATGTCATGGTCGTAGCTAAACTCAATCTGGTGCGTACCAGCGAGTAGCAGCGTGTTGTTGTCTATAGTATTTTGTAGCGCACTTTTAGCGCTACTCATTTTAATGGTATCGGGTTTATTTCCCATCAAACCAAGGACAGTGGCTCGGTCTGTGTGGTGCCCTCTACCAGTGAGCGATAATGAGCCATAAAGGTCCACTTGCACCCGATGCACTTTCGCCATAGAGTCGCTAACTAGTTGAGTGAAATGGAATCCGGCAAGCATAGGACCATTAGTGTGGGAGCTAGAAGGCCCGACACCAATCTTAAATATATCGAAAATCGACAGCATAATTGACTTCCTTT
Source organism: Vibrio sp. M60_M70 (assembly GCF_037162085.1). NCBI lineage: Bacteria > Pseudomonadati > Pseudomonadota > Gammaproteobacteria > Vibrionales > Vibrionaceae > Vibrio > Vibrio sp. M60_M70. The sequence goes on along the minus strand of NZ_JARLUL010000002.1, from coordinate 1,806,636 downwards.
AGCAGTGAACCTTTATAAAGGTCTCTAGAACAGTGTTGTTAACTAGATGTTAAAGCCTGTAGGCCGGGAGTGAAAGAAGATTTTTGTAACACTGCCAACTAAGCGCGAGATTTTGAAATGAAGTTAGACAATGTGGTCATCGTTTTAGGTAAACGCCTCGTCAATAGCAGATTGACCGTTGAGGGGGTAACAAGAGTCGAAGCGTTATCTAATGTGATTGCGTCATTGCCGACAGAGCGAACGGCGATTATTTTTTGTGGTGGATTAACGCAAGGTCAACGCATTTCTGAAGCAGATGCAATGTACAGTTATTTTAAATCTCTAAATGCGGCCGCTGTGCATCCGTTCCCTGAACATCAAGTACTTTTAGAAAATCGATCTTTGAATACGTTTCAGAACATGCGTTACGCTTCTCGCGTTTTGTGTGATAGTGGTTTGTTCCAGTTATGGTCAGCGCGTTCGGTTGAGGTCACCTTGTTGTCGAATGACTACCACCTTGAGCGAATCATAGAAATCCAAACCTTGATGGATGAGCAGGGATTATTACGAGTACTAAAATCTGAGTGCGCCTCCATGGGCGTTACTCTCAACTTACCATTGGATATCAACAAACATATCAGCGTACCATACCCACATAAAGGGCCTGTGGCGGCGGCATTTTTATTACTGGATGAACTCACGACTTACCGAGTTTATTTAGAAGGGGTCAAGCAGGGAGCATTTTTACGAGACTTATCGGTTGTCCGAAAGAAGCCGCTTATGATCGCGAGACATGCCATTCAGCAATTGCTCGCTTTACCACTCGATAAAGATAGTTTGCAACAGATTGAAGACATGAAAAAGGCCATCGAAATGACGGCCTTGGATGAATCTGTAGGAGCTGCGGAACAAGCGTTAAGGATCGTTCATCCGATATTAACTGCATTGAACCGCCGCTTGGATCCTGAGTCTATTCATTAAGTTCGCGTTTTGTGCGGACTGCGCTCAATGCGATCAAACAGTAGCAAAGGAGTTCCATGCCTTCTTCCGAAATATTTTTAACATCACGGATGTAGTTCTCGTCCATCACTTGTTGCCAAAAACTGCCCATGCCATATAAGCGAGAGAAGACCAACAATAGCATCACGGCACCAATTAACAGTTTCATGTGGGGCACCGTTAAGATGGTCGCCATTTCGTTCATGGTACCTTTACCACCTTGGTAAGCTTTGGCGCAAGCCAGTGCGGTTACAGCGAGCGCAGGGAAAACCCAAGAACCATGACGAATCATGTCTGTCCAATAGTCTGTTTCACGAATAATGAGCACCGCGAAAAAGCCGGCAATCAAAATGGCCGCATGCTTTAGCTGAGGCTGTTGTTTAGATAGGCTGAAAAATGACCATGACGCAATCGCGAGCATCACAAGCTGGAGTGTTTCTGTTATGGAAAGCTCACCAAGGCTTGAACCCAACACGACATAATCAAGGCGAAGACTGAGGTTAACGAGAATACTGATAGCGACAATCATCAATGCGCTTAAACTCGATTTATAAATGATGCGCTTTGACTCTTCAGTAACAACGTTGCTTGGGGCTGACTCGGCTTCTTTTACTATTTGTGTTTTCATCTTGCTCACCTGTTCCAGAAAATGTGGAAGAAATGTGAATTAGTGTGATCTGTGTTTGGGATTTTATTGTCCAAGTGGAAAGTTATGTCAGAGGAATGTCAAGAATAGAACACTGTTCGATATAGTGTCGATATGCGGTAAAGTCAGAGGTATGTAAAAATGAAGTGAGAAAGTTTTGATAAATCAAATAAAAAAGGAGCCTAAAGGCTCCTAAGTGATAGAGGGAATCTGGCGTGTCGACAAAAAATTTTAGTAGTCGCCACTCTCACTTTCTTTATGATTGTCGCGATAGTATTCCCATTGCTCGACACGATTATCGTCAGACAGCACGCAGTAAGTCACACGTTCGCCATTTTCCGAAACGGTATCCAACTCACCACCTTGCTGAACACAGTAAACGGCTGCAGGATTTGCGACGGAGGTATACTCAGTCGAGCGAGTGGCACCTTCGTAAGTTGAACAACCAGCCAGTACCAACGTTGCAGCCATAGCCATCATTAAATTTGTCTTTTTCATTCTTTATCTCCGCATGGGGTGGGCGAGTATTGTATTGATTATAGGCAACTTTCAGAGATTATTGTCTTATCGATGTTAAAAGTAAGAGGGACGTATAAGAATTTAGATATTCTCATCTTTTACTGGTTATCACGTCACACTTCTATTTGTTGCGGATTGTTACGAAGGTTAGAACCGTTGCGTTCAAACCAATGTCTTGAACGCATTTGGACCGACAACGATGATTTAAAGCGTGAAGTTCGGTAATATGCGCGCAAAACATGACAGTGGTATTTTCGATGAGACACTTAAAATCGACCGTTCATCCGGACATTGAGCACTTGGACGACAAAATTATTTTCCAGCGCAATGCGGCACGCGCCATCGTACTAGATGGTGAAGATGTGTTGTTGCTCTATACAGAGCGTTACCATGACTACACTTTGCCTGGTGGTGGTATTGATGATGGTGAAGATGTGATTGCTGGACTAGTTCGTGAACTAGAAGAAGAAACCGGCGCGCAGAATATCCATGGTATTAAGCCTTTCGGGATCTTTGAGGAATTTCGTCCTTGGTACAAAGACGACGCTGACGTAATGCACATGGTGTCGTATTGCTATACATGTAAAATCGATCGTGAGTTAGGCGAAACGGCTTATGAAGACTATGAAGTTAAAAATGGAATGCGTCCAGTATGGATGAACATTCACGAAGCGATAGCGCACAATGAAAAGACCATGGCAGAAAGCCCGAAAAAAGGCATGAGCATCGAGCGCGAAACGTTTTTGCTTCAGTTGATTTCTAAAGAATTACTATAAATAACTTAGCTTGCCTCATAGTGACTTACCTACTCGTTGTTCTGTTAATAGGTCAGCTTTTAAATCGATAAAAAAAGTCCGGACTCCCCCGGAACCCGGACTTATTCCAGACGCGCAAGCGAAGCGTCATCTTGATATTTTAAATTTGTTTCGAACTATGAAAACAATAGCTGTTTTACATTTAGTGTGTAAATAATTATTAGGTCCAACCATTGGTTTTCATGTTTTTTGCAAACGCAATGTGACGCATATCTACCCAATTGGCAAGCGCAATTTGGGTACCTTTTAATAAACCACTACTCTTTCTTATCTTTGAGATACCTTACCTCAACTTTTTTGCACACGTTTGCATAGAGATCACGAGTTTTCAAATTGGCCGAACACGATCTTGTAATTTTACGTTTTTCTGACATTGGATTTTGTCGTGATTTTTATCACAAATTGACCAACGGAGGTAGTGGACTAAAGTCGATCAGCGGTTGCGAAACCATCGGAGCATCTGAAGCAAATAAGAGTAAAGGTTGAAATGATGAGGATTGTAACTGACCGATATCTATCAACTTTTCCAGCGCGAAGAATCGACTAACGTATTGGCGAGTCTCTTTAGGTAGTGTGAGCTTCTGAAAGTCGTTACTGCCTGCTCGCTGAATAGCGCGTGCGACACGCCCTTCGCCTGCATTGTAGGCCGCTAATGTCAGCGCCATGTTTTGATCGAATTTGTTGTATAAAAACGTCAGATACTTGAGTGCTGCAGCTGTGCTTGCTTCTGTATCAAAGCGATCGTCTTGTTTTGTATCTACAGTCAACCCGAATCGTTGAGCTGTTGCTGGTATCAGTTGCCAAAGTCCGGCGGCGTTGGCATGAGAAACGGCTTTGGGGTTGTAAGAGGATTCCAACATTGGCACTAAGGCTAGAGTCTTTGGTAAAGAGTGGCTTTGCAGTTGTTTGAAAATGTGATGAATTACCAGGCTGGATGAATCGAGACGTTTGGCAATTTGTGGCTTGTATGGGGCTAAAACTTGATATTGCGTTTGAATATCAGCTGAGCTTGGTTTCGCCTGACTGGTGATTGAAAGGCAGGATAGTAAGGCGATAAAAATAAAAAGGCCTACAGTACTCAGCCGAGATGGCGACTGAATCTGTAGGCAAGACGAACATCGTTTAGAACGATTTATCTTCATAAGTGTGTTGCACAGGTTGTTTGAGTTGACTGACCAACTCATGGAACGCCGCAGAGCTGTGGCCATTGCTCTGATTGTATTGTTGGCACTGACTTACCAACGTTTCCAATAGCGCCCATTGTTTTCTAGCTTGCATACCTATTTGGGCAGGCAAAGCATTGAAAATTCGTTTTACGCTGGCGTCATTACACGCTAACCCCAGCTCTCGCATACACTGGCTTCTATCACTGGCTGAGCGGCTAAGTTTATTGAGTATTGGCATTTGTTTCTGAACATTGTTGCTCAGTGCCTCACCATCAAACTTTAAGTACAACGTTTTTTGCTGTTGAAGCAAAGGGATAAGTTGTTGATAGAGCTTGATATCCTCAGGTATTGAGCGAATAAATTGTTGAATTCGCTGCGATACTGCGCTTGCCATGATCTCTTCCTAGTTTGTTATTACTCGTGACCTGTATGGAATTGCATGATCGCCTTTGATAGTGCTTTGGTATCTAGGCTAAGTTCGCCACGCGCTAATGCGTTACGTACTTGTTCTACTTTTTCCATATCAACATCAGGTAGTGATGCCATTTCAGCTTGAGCGCGATCTATCGCTACGGTATTCGCTTGAAATGCAGGCTCGTGTACTTTGCTCTGTTCGACGACGTCGACAGGCTGTTTGCTTGCTTGCTGTAATTTTGTTTGTGGGACATGACCGCCCGCGACTTTGTCGATTTTCATGCTGTGGTCCTCATCATCATGTTCTAAATTAAATAGGCGGTTAGGATGTGATAAACATTAAATATTTTTTTGTACTCGAAATTCAGCGTTACTGACGAGAGCCAAAATTAAAAAATGTTACTCTGAGTCCAAAATCAAAATTGAGTATGAACCTGGTTTAACCCGGTTACGACAGCTCTAATGACCTTGCCTGAACTTAGGTTTTCTACTTCAATTTGTTGCCCTTTCGCACCATCTTCTAAGGCGACTCCTTTCGTGCTGGCGCTAAATCCATTTTTGCTCGCAATCACTATGACTTCATTGCCTTTTTCGATTAAAGGTGGAGCCGATAAATTGGATGGGTTGACCACTTGCCCTGCACGTAAACGGCGAGAGGTTTCTAAGCCAATTGCTTGTCCTGGGCGAGTATAAAAATCGTCTTGTCGCGAGATGGTGCGCGTTTCCAGTTTAACGTGCTTGGCAGTCACAACTTCATTTCGACCGACCGTGGTTGTGGCAACCAAGACAGGCAGTGTCAGAGAAGATTTTATCGTGACGTTAATTCGCCAGGGTGAAGCGATGTCATCGCAACTTACTGAGCGCTTAAGGTTTCCAACTGGCAACGCTTGATTGTCGCGACCAGTGATGACCAGAGGCGATTCACACTCAGGTAGGTGATTCGCCGAGCCTGGTACCCACATGTTGAAATCCAGTTGGTATTCTCCCCACTGGTTAGAGTGAGCATTTTGGGCCACTTCTTGTTTGAAATGCTCTGCTACAACAGATTTTATCTCCTCAACGCTTAGGGTTCTGCCAGAGGTGTTGGCGAAAGTTTGTCCTGGTATTAGAGCAAGCAGAGTTAGCATTAATGTTGAGGAAGTAAGCACTTTCCCCTTGCTTTTAATGCTTTCCGTGAGCCGGAAGTTTGGCTTCCATCCTTGTTTGTAAGTCATTGATATATATAGCTATTTTTTATGGCACGCATCTTGTTTGTATGTTGGCGTATTCGAGCCAACTGTAAGGAAGATGCATGGCGATCACATTTGAAAATGCTTTAGGTGTACATCCAGAGGCACTTAATTTTCGCGTTCAGCGTACCAAAGTCCTTGCCAGTAACCTAGCAAATGTTGACACCCCTGGGTATTTGGCGAAAGACCTAAGTTTCACCACCGTAATGAACCAGGTGGCTGCAGGCGGTGTGAACAAACCAGTGCCTAAGTTTCAGGTTCAGGCCCAATACTCGGTGCCTTACCAGAACAGCAAAGATGGCAACACTGTAGAACTGGGTGTTGAACAAGCGAAATTCACGCAAAACAACATGGACTTTCAAACTAGCCTGACGTTTCTCAACATGAAATTTAATGGCTTAACGAAAGCGATTGAGGGACGTTAATTATGTCATTCACTGATATTTACTCGATCACTGGATCCGCGATGACGGCACAAACTGTGCGTCTTAACACGGTCGCCAGTAACTTAGCTAACGCGGACGCGGTGTCTGCAAATCCAGATGACGCTTATAAAGCGCTGAAGCCCGTATTCGCGACTGTGTACCAAAAAGCGCAGCTGACAACGGAAAACGGGGTTTATCCCAATGCTGAAGTTCGCATTGTTGACGTTGTGAAAAATGCGGGAGAAGCCGAGAAACGCTTTGAGCCAAACAACCCGTTGGCCAATGGTGAAGGTTATGTGTATTACCCAGATATCGATGTCGTGGCTGAAATGGCAGACATGATGTCAGCGACACGTAGCTTCGAAACCAATGTTGAAGTGTTATCAAATGTGAAAAGTATGCAGCAAGGTCTGCTTAGATTAGGGCAGGGCAGTTAATGAGTCTCGCACAATATACACCTTTATCGTCTGATGCTCCTGTGAGCACTAAAGCAAAAGAGAACAATGGCATTGCACCAAATCCTAAAGATATGAACAGTGCTTCTTCATTAGAGAACGAATTCATTTCTTTGATGGTGGCGCAGATCCAAAACCAAGATCCACTTAACCCACTTGATGGCACGGAATACGTTGGTCAGTTGGCTCAATTCTCTCAAGTTCAAAGTACCGAGAATATGTCCAAGACAATGCAACAGAGCATGATTCTCCTCGACAACATGCAAGTGCTATCGACAGCGGGGCTCGTCGGACAAACTGTTTACGTCAATTCCAAAGAATTTGAGCTTGGTGAAGGCGTACAGAACGGAAAAATCGAACTCGCTCATAGCTCAAACCAAGTGACGTTAGTTGTGAAAGATGAGTTTGGTCAATCTACTAAAGTGCCATTAGGTGCTCACGGCAAAGGTGACGTCGACTTTTCAATTAATCCTGAAGAACTTGGTCTTAAACCAGGCAAATACTCAGTGGCAGTAGAAGTGCAAGAAGGGCAAGCAAGTCCAAATGTGCTCATGGCTGGCACTGTTGAGCAAGTGCGTATTCCAAATACTGGCGGCGCAGCATTAGTCAATGTCCATGGCGTTGGCAACGTTCCTTTCTATCAAATCACTCAGTTTGGTGCTTAACCAAATAGGGAAATCAGAGGTCTTTTTATGAGTTTTAACATCGCACTAAGTGGTCTGGACGCGACCAACACAGAGCTAAACACAATCAGTCACAACATTGCCAACGCATCAACGTATGGTTTTAAAGGTGGCCGCACAGAATTCTCCGCAGTATACAACGGCATGCAACCTGGTGGTGTAGAAGTCGCGTCAATTTCACAGAACTTCGACAAAGACGGCAGTATCTCAGGAACTGGCCGTGCGATGGACTTGGCGATCAACGGTGGCGGATTCTTTGTCACTAAAGACAACATGGGTCAAACGCTATACACGCGTTCAGGTGTATTCGCGACAGATAAAGATAACTTTGTTACAGCTAACAGTGGCGCAAAACTGCAAGGTTACAGTGTGGATAGCAACAACAACCTGATGACAGGCTCTGTGGGCAATATCCAAGTATCTACGTCATCACTGAATGCAAAAGCGACAGACGGTCTTGATTTTGTTGCAAACTTTGATGCAAGTGCGTCTGCCATTGATAAAACGGTAACGCCGTTTAATCCGGACGATCCAAACTCATTCAATTCGTCTTACACCACAAAAGTCTATGACTCGCTGGGTAACTCGCACACGGTAACCCAGTACTTCACTAAGACCGCTTCTAACTCTTGGGAAGTGAATGTTCAAGTGGATGGTGGCGCAACACCAGTGACAACGGTACCAGTAACGTTTGACAAAGACGGTTCGCTTTCTTCACCGACGGCTCCGTTTAATGTTTCATTCCCTGCGGCAGGCGCAAACGCGATGAGTGTCGACATTAACTTGAAAGGCAGCACGCAGTTTGGTGCTAAATTCGGCGTAAGTACTAACAGCCCGAACGGTTACACATCCGGTGAGCTTGCAGGTGTACGCGTTGAAGGTAATGGCATGGTTTACGCGACCTACACTAACGGCCAATCACAGCTGCAAGGTCAAGTTGTACTTGCAGACTTCGCCAACACACAAGGTTTAGCAAAAGTGAGTGGTACGGCGTGGACTCAAAGCTTTAGCTCTGGTGCGCCAATCATGGGTGTCCCTGGTTCAGGTACGTTGGGTGATTTAACCCCAGGTGCGCTAGAAGGTTCTAACGTTGACCTAACCAGTGAGCTTGTGGCGCTTATGACCGCACAGCGTAACTACCAAGCAAACGCGAAAACCATCTCTACCAGCGACAAGCTAACTCAAGCTTTGTTTAACGCGGTGTAATGGGAGTTTTGCATGGATAGCTTGTTATTTACTGCAACGTCAGGTGCGAGTCGAGTTCTTAAGGCTCAGCACGTGCGTTCAAACAACTTATCAAACGCTGATACTGCTGGCTTTCGAGCGGATATGGAGCGCGTGCGCAGTGTAGAAATGCAAGGCCCAGGTTTTGATGGTCGCACTATGGTTGTGACCAACTCTGCCTCAACGCGCTTTGATTCTGGCGACATTATGAAAACGGGACGCCCGTTGGATGTCGCCATCATGGGTGAGGGTTATCTTGCTGTTGAAACTCCTGCGGGTAACGAAGCGTACACGCGAGCGGGCAATATCCAAGTCGACACTTTTGGTGCCATGACCATCAACGGTTTTCCTGTTCTTGGTGAAAATGGGCCTTTGGTTGTGCCTGATTATCAAAAGATTGAAATCAGCGAGCGTGGTCAAGTATCCGTGATTCCACCAGGTGGTGGCGCAGAAATCGTCGCAGGAACGTTGAAGTTGGTTAAACCAGAAATGAACCAACTTCAAAAAGAGAGTGACAGCCTACTGCACAGTGTAGATGGCGTGCCATTCGCTGCCGATGAAACGGTGCAACTTTCTCCTGAGCACATCGAGGGCAGTAACGTATCTGCCATTGATGAGTTGATTAGCGTGATGTCGTTAACGCGTAACTTCGAGATGCAAGTTCGCATGATGAAAACGGCCGAGACGTTGGCACAAGCTGGTAATAAATTAATGGCGGCGAGATAAGTCTCGCCCCGCAAGGAGTAATAAAAAATGCATTCAGCATTATGGGTAAGTAAAACAGGCATGGCAGCGCAGGACACGAAGATGACTGCCATTTCTAACAACCTAGCGAACGTAAATACAGTTGGCTTTAAGCGTGACCGAGTTGTATTCGAAGACCTTTTCTACAGCATTCAGCGTCAACCTGGTGCTCAAGTAGACCAAGTTAACGAGTTGCCAAGTGGTATTCAGCTAGGTAGCGGTGTTCGCGTAGTTGGCACGCAAAAAGTGTTTACGCAAGGTAACACTCAAAATACAACACAAGAGTTGGATCTTGCCGTAATGGGACAGGGTTTCTTTCAAATCGAAAACTCGGATGGACAGATCATGTACACACGTAATGGTCAGTTCCATGTCAACTCTGAAGGCTTGATGGTTAATAGCCAAGGCTTGCCGTTAGAGCCACAAATTCAGATCCCAGATAATGCCTCTTCATTCTCTGTTGGTGTTGATGGCACGGTAACAACAACGACGGCGGACGATCCAACGCCACAGCAGCTTGGTCAAATCACGCTCGCAAAATTCATTAACCCAGCAGGCTTAGAGGCCGTGGGTGGTAACTTGTTCCGTGAAACGGAAGCCAGCGGCCCGGCAGATGAACTGATTGCTGGTGAAGATGGCGCAGGCCTCATCAAGCAAGGTGCATTGGAAGGTTCAAACGTACAAGTAGTGGAAGAGATGGTCGACATGATCACGACTCAACGTGCGTATGAGATGAATGCGAAAGTGGTCTCTGCTGCAGATGACATGCTGAAGTTTGTTTCGCAATCAATGTAAGTATGAAATTGGTGATGATGAAGGAAAAAGCAATGAAATGGCTTTCTAAGAGTTGGGCAGTAGCCGCCGTGTTGCTGGTGGGATGTGCCGGCCGTCAGGAATTTATTCCGCCTGAGCCAAATGCCGAGGAATATGCACCACCAACGCTCGATTACACGTTGCCGGAAACCCAGTCTGGTAGCCTTTATCGTCACCAATACACGATGACCCTGTTTCAGGATCGTCGTGCTTACCGAGTTGGCGATGTGTTAACGGTTCAACTATCAGAAGAAACCTCATCGAGCAAAAAAGCGGGTACTAAGTTTGGCAAAAGCTCAGCGGTTAATTTCGCGGCGCCGACCATAGGAACGAAAACGTTCGATGAGTTAGGGGTTAGTGTCGATGGCAGCCGCAACTTTGATGGCAGTGCTTCAAGCTCACAGGGCAATAAGCTGCAAGGTGCAATCACCGTAACGGTACACGAGGTGTTACCTAATGGTGTATTGCGTATCAGTGGCGAAAAATGGCTGCGCCTAAACCAGGGAGATGAGTTTATTCGTCTCACTGGCATTGTTCGTGTGGATGATATTAATCGCAGCAACCAAGTTTCTTCTCAACGAATTGCTGATGCACGAATTACCTACGCAGGTCGCGGAGCTCTGGCTGACAGCAACGCAGCCGGATGGCTAACTCAATTCTTCAACAGCCCATGGGTACCTTTCTAATGAAGACAATGCAATCTTTCTTTACGTCTTTCCTATTGGTGTTGACCTTGGGATTACCAACCACTTCACATGCCGAAGTGGAAATTCCGATCATGGACTTGGTCGATGTGCGCGGCATTCGAGAAAACCAATTGGTCGGTTATGGTTTGGTGGTTGGCTTAGCTGGCCAGGGTGACCGAAACCAAGTGAAATTTACTTCTCAATCTATCACCAACATGCTCCGTCAGTTTGGGGTTCAAATTGATGACAGTATGAACCCTAAGCTACGAAATGTGGCTTCTGTGAGCGTGACAGCAACCGTTGATCCAATGGCGGGCCCCGGACAAACTTTGGACGTGGTCGTGTCTTCAATTGGTGACGCGAAAAGCCTCCGTGGCGGTACGCTATTGTTGACGCCTTTACGCGGTATTGATGGTGAAGTGTATGCCATTGCACAAGGAAACGTCGTGGTTGGCGGTTTATCTGCAGAAGGGCGAAGTGGCTCTAAAGTCGAAGTTAATACGCCAACGGCAGGTCGCGTCCCGAATGGTGCGACGTTAGAGAGAGAAATCAAAACTGATTTCAACCAGCGTGATGAAGTTACTTTAAACCTGCGTAAACCAAGCTTCACGACGGCAAAAAATATCGCGCGTGAAATCAACAACACTTTTGGGCCTAACGTTGCTGTTGCGATCAATAAAGCGCGCATTGATATGCGTGCACCAAAAGATACCCAACAGCGCGTAGTGATGATGTCGATGCTTGAAGAAATGAGCGTCGTGGAAGGCCGCAAGCCGGCTCGAATTGTCTTTAACTCTCGTACGGGAACGGTCGTGATCGGTAAGAGTGTCAAAGTAAGTGAGGCAGCAGTGAGCCATGGCAACTTAACCGTGCGAATTTCTGAATCACAACAAGTCAGTCAGCCAAATGCGTTTGCAAATGGCGATACGAAAGTCGTTAACCAAACGGATCTTGATGTGAACGAAGATTTAGCTCAAATGGTGATTTGGCCTCCAGGCACGGAGCTCAACACTATTGTGACTGCGGTAAACAGCTTAGGTGCCACACCTACTGACTTAATGTCTATCCTGCAAGCACTGAGCGAAGCGGGTGCATTGAACGCTGAATTGGTCGTGATTTAAGGAGTTAAGGATGAAACTAGACAGTACCAATGAACAAACTCAACTGAATTCGATGCTGTATCACGACAACAGCGCACTTGCCAACATCAAGCAGAGTCGAGAGCAGGAAGGCGCGCTTGAAGTAGTAGCGGGTCAATTTGAGGCGATGTTTTTACAAATGGTGCTGCGTCAAATGCGCAGCAGCAGCGATGTTCTAGCGGATAAAGACAGCCCGTTTGCGAGCCAACAGCAAGGCGTTTTCCGCGATATGTACGATGGGCAACTGGCAATGGAACTGGCAAAAAAGCAGAGCTCCGGCATTGCCAATATGCTCATCCAGCAACTTAGCCCCTCTATGCGCGAAGTCGCCTTTGATGCTGCGCGTAACATCTCATCTGCAAATGATGGTAAAGGTGCGAATTCTGAATCTATCTCACAGCTTGATGCTAACGAGATTGAGGGGAACTCAAGCTTATTTAATACCGCCTCTCAAGCCGTCGCCTCTGTAAAACAGGTGCTCGGTGAGGCCGGTATGACTACCGCGTTTTCTCAGCCGTTGATCAGGAAAATGGAGCTGTAAATGAACCTAGTTAATATTGCCCTTTCAGGTTTAGGCGCGAACCGCGTGGCCTTAGACGTAACGGCACAAAACGTGGCGAACGTGAATACTGTGGGCTATAGCCGTCAACAAGCGTTGATGGCATCAGTTGATGACGGAAAAGCCAACCGCTTAAGCCCTGGTTTAGGGGTAGAGGTCACCAGCATTCGCCGCGTTACAGACCAATTTCTGATTAAGCAAACGTGGTCAACTAACAGTATGGCGGCGTACGCTTCTGGTTACACCAGCAACATGAGCCAATTGGAAAATACGCTAGGGGCCGATGGCTTCAGTATTTCTGCTGGTTTGGACTCTCTAAACGCTGCGCTTAACGATGCCACGGTTAAGCCTGAGTCGATCCCTTACCGTCAACAAATCATCAACGAATCTGAAGCGTTGGCACGCCGCTTTAATACGCTTACCGAGTCTTTGCACAACCAACATAAAGATATGAGCGACCAGCGTAATGCGGCACTCAACCACGCGAATAGCCTCATGGAAAACATCGCGAAGGTAAACAAGCAGCTGGTTGAAATGCAAGGAACAGGTGGCAACCCATCGCAACTTATGGATGAACGAGATAAATTGATCGGCGAGTTATCTCAAACCATCGAAATCAGAACAACAGAACAGCCTGACGGCAGTGTTCAGGTAACGTTGACCTCTGGTCAGCCACTTGTGATGGGCACGGACCATGGCAAACTCGCAGCCGTTCCAGACCCTAGTGACCCTTACGTAGCAGACTTACACGTAACATTCTCAAGCCAAAGTTTTGCGATTGGTGACTCTCTTGGTGGCAAATTAGGTGCGATTAACGATTATCAAACCGATGTATTAAAACCAAACCAATTGGCTTTGAATGACATGGCGAAAGCGTTAGCGGATGAATACAACGCTGTGCTCGCTACTGGACAAGATTTAAATGGTAACCCAGGTAAACCATTGTTCAGTTACGACCCTGCCAACCCAGCGGCAAGTTTGGATATCACTGAGTTACCTCCAGGTGAGCTTGCTTTTTCAAGTGATGGTACGCCAGGTAATGCGGATGTGTTGCAGTCGTTGATTAATTTAAGCAACAAGCCTGTTTCTGTGACTGGCTATGGCTCTGTGAGCTTGAATGACGCATTCAGTTCTATGGTGGGTCAAACCGCGATTAAAGCACGCCAAGCAGACGCTGATTACCAAGCTAAGTTAGCCATGAACAAGCAAGCACATGCGGCTCGTGACAATGTGAGTGCCGTTAACAGTGATGAAGAAGCGGCTAACTTAATGACGTTTGCTAATGCACACAATGCCAACATGAAAGTGATCAGCACAGCGAATCAGCTGTTCGATTCTGTATTGCAGTTATTCTAAAGGAAACCCAGATGCGAATCAGTGACAATCAATTTAGCCAAATGATGCTGCAAAGCCTGCAAGGTAACAATGCAGGTCTGGGGCACGTGCTACAACAAATGACGACAGGTGAGCGTCTAACTAAACTATCTGACGATCCAATGGCATCGATTAAGCTGCTTAATTTGGATCGTGAAAACAGCGCCATCGCCCAATATCAAAACAATATCGCAAACGTCAAAACCACGCTTTCGAGTCAAGAAACACATTTAGACTCAGTGAAAGAGAGCCTAATGAGCATGCGTGATATTGCATTATGGGGCGCGAATGGCTCACTGACTGATCAAGACCGTACCGGTATGATCACGGAGCTAAAGAGCTATCGTGATTCAATTGAATCGTCTTTCAATGCTCAGGATGAAGAAGGGCACTACCTATTTTCAGGCACCAAAACTGACACCCCTGCTATAAACAGTGCAAGCGGTAGTTATGTCATCGAGGGCAACAGCGATAAACGTGTCGTGACGATTGCGAAAGGCGTAACGATGGATTCCAACATGACGGCAAAGGACATTTTGGACCTTGGTGGCGGTAAAAACGTACTGGATCAAATTAATAATCTAATTACAGAATTTGAGAACCCGAGTCCGAATTTCCAAGCTGAAGTGGACGCAAGCCTGAGTGCCATTGATGATACGTTGGCAAGCGTACTTGGCACGATGACGGAGATTGGTGGTCGACACAATAACCTAGATTTGGTTGGCGGTGCTCATGGTGAGAATAAACTGTTCGTCGATAAAGTATCAGGTGACCTCTCAGCTCTGGATTACGGTGAAGCATCGGTACGCTTGAGCAATTACATGGCGGCTTTGCAAGCAACGCAAGCGAGCTATGTAAAGATCAATGATCTATCGTTGTTTGACCGTCTATAAGGTTAGGAAGTTCTTTTATGGTAATGAGTACAGTAGAGGTTAGACCCCATAGCATACGCTTGGGTGGGCAAGAACAAGCCTCTATCATGCCGACCCGTTCTGCAGACTCAAGTACTGCAATTAAACCGCGCCCGGCGCAAGTTCAGGCTGACACTGCGTCAGCCTACTCTGTCTCTGGGATTCAACTGACCCAGGGTCAGCAGCAAGCGACGGCAGTGCAGATCGCATCGAAATCGTTGCAGGTGATAGGCAAAGAGCTGACTCAAATTAAACGTGGTTTGACGCAAGCGGTGAATCAAGGCGTGCAAAATGTACCTGGCTTGCAGGATACATTGGTTCGTTCTAAAGCCACCATTCAGAACGTTGTGGAGCATGCTCGGTTCGACGGCCAGAAAGTGCTCAACAACGAACTGCATTTAAAGCTAGATAAAGCAGACATTCGTCGCTTTTCTATTCCTGGCTTGAATGTGCATCGCTTAAGTGACAAAGCTGAGCAAATTCGTTTGGATTTCCCTCAGGGTCAAGCGGTAATGATTCAGTTCGATGGACAAGCCGATGGTGCTCGAACTGTCAAAATGCTTGACCGAAGCTTGATTGCTTTAGGGATGCGTGCCTCATTAGCTGACGATGGCAGCATTTTATTTGAAGCCAGAGACAACGCTTATCAGCAAATGCAGCAGAAAGTGATGGTCACGGGCGAAGGACACCGTTTTCCTGCGGGCCAGCCGAACGTTCTGAATCTAAAGTCAGAGCCAGATGGTATTGCAGAACTTGGGTTTGATTTGGCGTCACGCGATGGTATGAAACAGACGATTGCCAAAGTGAACCAGCACCTAAGACAAGTGCAAACGAGCTTGCAGGAAGCGAAAGCATTTCATGGAGAGTTGAATACTCAAATGCGCTCAATTCAAAATAAAACCGCGCAGCTTTCTGTGGATGATGTGAATGCAAAACTGGATGGTTTTGTGCAGAAGTCTGGTGAGTTTACCTCGACTTTCCAAGCGTTGAATGCACAAGCAAACGTGCGTCGTCATACGGTTGTTGCGTTGCTAAAATAACGAACACTCCAATGATTCCCGGCTTTGCATCGCTATCGCCCCCCAATAACGATAACGGCGCATTGTCGGGAATCTCTCTTTAATTCGTTTATGGTTCGAGTGCTTTTGCCACCGAGCGATTCAATTTCTGGAATAACCACCCAAGCGCGATTAAAGATGCTCCTAAACCTAAGAAGCTGATTGCTCTCCAGAACCCATCCAGAGAACTAACATCCCATAAGAATACTTTTAGTGCGACAAAAGCTAAAACCACTAGACCCACGCGCTGCATCATCAACCCTCTGTGTGTCACACCGCGCCAAGTAAGCAATCCACCCACAAGCAAACCTGCTACTGAATAACTGAACAGTTCTGCCATGCTAGTCGGTTGGTACAGCATCATGGATGTGGTTTGCCAGAATTGACGGATAGACATACCTAACCAAATAGCAGCAAGTGCAAAGCCTAGGCTAGCAACCGCAAATCGATGAACCTGTAACGTATTCCAGCCTCTAAATGTTGCGATAAGTAGGATACAAGCTGGCAGCAACCAGCCGACGCTTAGCATATTAATAACGGGAAGAGCTTGGGCTGAGACGTTGTCAGTCACCAATGGCGACTCTGCCGTATTAAGCAAAATTATCAGCAATGCGAAGGCACACCAAAGCAGGTAGCTGTAGGCTTCATAGATGCGGCTTAAGCGTTGTGCAAATTGGCTACGGTAGCTGTACACCATACCCATAACCAACGCTTGGTTAGCAAAAACGATGGCGCTTGCGAAATCAATGTGTCCCAAATAGCCGTACTGCCCAGTTAACCAGTAGTTGGTTTGAGTGAATAGCGCCATTAAGAATACATGCAAAAATGCGCCTTCAAACCAGTTGGTCAGTTCGAGGTCCACTTGCTTTAGCGTTGATCGAGCATAGAGCAGGATGATGAGAGACGGTAGGTAACTCACAATAACCCAAGCCCAATGTCCTGCTTCTACGGGTTGCCATTCAGGGATGAAGGGTAAAAGTGTGAGGCGGATGACCAGTATCCCCATCGCCACTTTAATCGCCCAACTTGCGGGGCGAAATAACCCTGATTGCGTCTGCAACGCCATTACCGCAACTTGTATCGAGATTGCTGTCGTCAACCAGGTATCGCTTAACCAAACAAAGGCGATGCCTACGATTAAAGCGTGCATGACGGCAGAACATTCCAATGCTAGCGAATGTAAGCGCTGACCAAGTACAACGTAATAAACGGTCACCAATGCGCAGAATGCAGTCCAGTACCACAGGTAGCCTTGCATAAATTCGTCGACATAAAACAACGTAATCAAACTCATTGCTGGAGCCAGTACCAACAGAAGTACGCCGCTAAGTTGCGATCGGTCACTGAGTGACTGGCAATAAGTTCGACAGCAGATCAGTGCAATACTGGTGGCCAATGCGAGTAAGATACTGGCACCATGTTCTGGCATATACAAAGCGTCAAACGCGACAGTGAGGACAACAAGTGCGGTCGCAGAGACCAATATGGAAGGCAAAAATACGCGCAATGACCAACCTGTGCGAACCGCTGGGAGCCATACTGTCGCAACGAGCAGCGCATAACAGTACACCATTTGCAGTGTGTCCAATTCTGGCATTCTAGTGACAGCCGAAAAGGTCAATAACGCAATCGCGAGAGAGGTAGCGGTCGGCGGATTTGTCCACTTATTCTGGCAGTGATGAGAACGAGGATTGAGTGTCCAACCCAGTCTTGGAACGGCGAAAATAAGATAAAGCGTAATTGAGAGATAAATAGCCAGCCAAGAAAAAAGTGTCTCAAGCGGCATGCTTTCAATGAGCAACAGCATCCAAACCACATGTGGAAGCGCGATGCTTGGAGAAATCCATGCACTATGCACTTTTTGCATTAGCAATGTTGCCGCGACCGAGATCGCGCTGATATACCCAGCTAATAAGAAGTAATTAGGCTCGCTTCCACCAATCCATAACGGTGCGGTATATCCACCAATCAGACCAAGCACCGCCATCAACGGCCCTTGCTGTAAAGATAGAGCCAAGCTACAAAATGCAGCAGCGGCTAAGATGATAAGCGAGACACTAGGCGTCAGCATTTGATAAACAACAAACGCAAAGATAACCGTGCAGTAAATGCCAGTTAGCCCGGTTCCGGTAACGGCGGCAGGCACATAAGTAAAGCCTTGGGCTCGTGTTGCTCGTTGAGGATTTTGTTGTTCTTTGCGGTGGAACCATTCGCCAACAAGCACCATAAGTAACGAGAGTACAAACGCAAAGGACACACGCATAAGTGGCGAAAACTCAATGTGACTACCAATAACCTGTACGAGATACCCCCCACCAATTAGCATTGCCAGCGCGCCCACCCAAACCAACCAGTTTTCTTGAATGTTGCTAAACAGACTCTGCACTCTACTTGGCAATATAGACTCTTGTTCTTGACTAAAAACGTCCAGTTGAACTTCGCTTGTCTGGTATTGAGCTTGATGTGTTGCGTTTGGATAAGATGCTCGGTCGGTAATCGGGTCATGCTCCTTAGAGGATGAGGAGTTTGCCTCTTTTGTTACCTCTTCAACACTGGATTGTTGGCGCGTTGGTTGGTTCGAGTCCTTATTTAGACTGACTCGCAGTGATGTTACCTCTTCACGAAGTTTGGTTAGCTCTTTTTCTAAAAGTGCTGCTCGGTTGGCGGCTTTCACTCCGATGAGGATGGCGAGCAATGCCATGAATAGTGCTAGTATTACGTACAATCCATTTCTCCTTGCGTACGTCGCGTGACACACGATTCTTAACTTTGAGCACGTACGCTAAAGCTTAGTCCAAGCGCTTTGCCTTAGCTTCATATAGTGCTAGGTTCCGCGCTTTCTTTAAGAATCATTCTACATAATGAAACTCAATGCGTAATGATGAATTCGACGAAGCTACATACTTGTATGTCACTTTAAGACCTGATGAACAGAAATGAGTCGTTAAGTCATTGGGGTTCAACTATATTCATAATTCTGATGCGATACCCAAGTGACCTCAAAAATGTGTATTTCAGAGGCATGCTGTCGAAGAGTCGAAGGTAAGCCGTTTAGTCTGCATGCTAAGTCATGCTTATTGAACCGCACGCCCGAGGTTATTTGGGTATAGCGCATTCACGCGAAAAAAGACAAAACAGGTAAATTATTAATGCAAGTGGGTAATGAAGCGCTGGTTCTATCAGCGGTTGGGGTCATTGGTTTAGGTTGTCAGTGGTTGGCATGGCGATTGCGCTTACCAGCGATTTTATTTTTGCTGCTAGCTGGGTTGATTGTCGGGCCATTTATGCAGTGGTTAAATCCAGATGAGATTTTAGGGAATTTGCTCTTTCCGTTGGTTTCATTGGCGGTTGCGGTGATTCTTTTCGAAGGCAGCTTGACCCTAAACTTTAAAGAAATTCGCGGTGTGAGTGGCTCAGTCTGGAGTATCGTTTCCATCGGGGCCATCATTTCGTGGGCAGTAACCAGTATTGCGACGCACTATTTCCTCGGTTTTACTTGGGAGCTCGCCATGTTGTTCGGCAGTTTAACCGTGGTAACAGGTCCGACGGTGATCGTGCCACTTCTTCGGACGGTAAGGCCTAACAGTACGCTTGCTAATATTTTGCGTTGGGAGGGGATCTTGATTGATCCACTCGGTGCGCTTTTTGTTGTGATGGTTTATGAGTTCATCGTATCGCACAGCGCGATAAATAGCGTCGAAGTGTTCGGGACGCTCATTGCCGTGGGCGTCATTCTTGGTGCGGCCTCCGGCGCAGCAGTCGCAACGATTATGCGCCGTGCGTGGCTACCGGAATACTTGCAGCCATTTGCGGTTTTGATGATCGTGCTCGGCGTATTTTCCGTCTCCAACCATATTGAGTCTGAAGCCGGATTACTCACGGTTACTGTAATGGGTATGTGGCTTGCCAACGCAAAGGGCATCAATATTCAACAAATTCTGCACTTTAAAGAGCACTTGACCATATTGCTGATCACCGGCCTATTTATTTTCCTTGCTGCACGCATTAGCTTGGATGATTTTGCTGCGCTGGGTAATGGCGCGTTATTGCTGTTTGTATTTATGCAGTTGGTGTCGCGCCCGTTGTCGATTTTCCTCTCAACCATCCGCAGTAACTTGAGACTTAAAGATAAACTGTTTCTGTCTTGGGTTGCACCGCGCGGTATTGTCGCTGCCTCTATTTCGTCTCTTTTCGCGATCAAATTGACCGAATACGGTATTGATGAAGCGATTTTACTGGTTCCTATGACCTTCATGGTGATCATCGGAACGGTTGTTTTACAAAGTGCAACGGCACGTCCTGTCGCATTGATGTTGGGCGTCGCGGAGCCAGCGCCACGTGGCTTCTTGTTGATTGGTGCTAACCGAGTAGCCAGAGAAATTGGTCAAGCGTTGGCACGTTATGACCGCCGCATATTGATGACCGATTCTAACTGGGAGTACATCAGTCAAGTTCGTATGTTGGGGCTGGATTACTACTACGGAAATCCGATTTCTAGTCACGCAGATGACAATTTGAACCTGATAGGGGTGGGACAAGTCGTTGCATTAACGCCTGACCAGCATTTCAACATTATGGCTTGCATGCAATTTGTCGACGAGTTTGGTGAAGATAAAGTTCACTGCTTGCAAAAAGTGAAAACCAACGGCAATGGTAGCGAGAAGCACTCCGTGGCTCAGGAGTACCACGGTAAATTGCTGATGGGCGGTAACGTAAGCTATACCCAGCTGGCCAGTTTGTTGAGCCGCGGTGCAGAGATAAAACACACGAAGTTGAGCGACAACTTTACGTATCAAGACTATTTAGCGCATCACAAAGGGAACTCGGTAGTGCCGTTGTTCCACGTTGAAGAAAAAGGAAAAATTCAATTCTGTGATGACCCTGAGCAGTTTGCTCCAACCACCACAAGTACCGTTGTGTCTCTGATTCTGTCAGAAAGCGCAAAGTAAATTAGAGAAGTATGCGGCTCATTTTTATCGTGGTGTCTCGCACGCTGATTACTTCAACTTGGAGAAACACTCGCCTGCTTATTTAAAACAGAAGGCGAGTTTCTCTTTCTATAATGTCAGAGTAAGTCGTGATTCATTACTGGTTTCGGAAAAGTAATCTCGTGAATTCAGAAAATTCGCATTGACGTTACTGATAAGGATCGCAATACTGCGCGACTGTTTTACTTTAGGGTGACATTATGGCTCCGCAAACTAACCGAAAAGATTTACATCTAGACGCTGTTTTACATCATGACATGAGCATGAAGCATAAAACGGCGGGCTTTGAGTCTGTCGAGTTTGAACACTGCGCGCTGCCAGAATGTGACTTTCAGGCGATCGACCTGTCGACAGAGTTTCTTGGCCACCGATTGGCGCTGCCGTTTTTGATTAGCTCAATGACAGGTGGAGCAAAAGACGCAGAAGTGATCAATTGTCGTTTGGCTGAAGCTGCCAGTGAATTAGGCATTGCGATGGGCGTGGGTTCGCAGCGTATTAGCTTAGAAGAGCGCCAACACGCAGGTCTAGGCAAAACCATTCGTGATTTAGCCAAAGATGTGCCGCTTTATTCCAACCTTGGAGCCGCTCAATTGCGCGACAAAGGTAAACTTGATAATGCGCAGCGTGCGGTTGAATCCATTCAAGCGGATGCGTTGTTTGTACACGTAAACCCAATGCAGGAAGCGTTTCAGAAAAATGGCGACCATAATTGGATTGGGGTCTTACACGCTATCGAGCAGCTTAAATCTCGCGTGAATGTTCCGATCATTATTAAAGAAGTCGGTTTTGGTATAAGTAGTCACGTTGCGCAGCGATTGGTTGACGCCGGTGTGGATGCTATTGACGTAGCGGGCGCGGGTGGCACAAGTTGGAGCGCGGTTGAAGGCTATTGCCAAGATAACCCGAAAATGCAGCGTGCAGCCGAGCTTTTTCGCGATTGGGGTATCCCGACGGCAAAATGTTTGACTCAAATAAGAGCACAGCATCCTACATTACCTTTGATCGCCTCAGGTGGTGTGCATAACGGACTTGAAGCGGCGAAAGCCATACATTTGGGCGCCAATCTCGTTGGGCAAGCGGGCGCAGTCTTGAAAGCGGCTACCATAAGCACTCAAGCGGTGGTCGAGCACTTTGAGCAAATGGCGTTAGAGTTACGTTTAGCATGTTTTGGCACGGGGTCTTCTAAGATCAGCGCATTAACGCAAGCGCGCTGCCTATAGGTGTTTATGGTGTCATTTACGCAGCTTGGCTCAATAATTTTTCGGTGTCTTAACACGTAGACTGATAATATCGTTATAGTTGATACAAAAGTCACTTCAACAAGTGACTGCTTAGTTCAGACCGTTGAATGGGCATTTGTTGAAGCGATTGAGTTTTATTTTAATATTGTTTGCAACTGGAACCTTAAATTTATGAAAAAACTAGTCATGCTGATGTTGGCGGCTTCTGCTTTAACCGCTTGTAGTGATGAAGTGGGCACTGAAGGCTGGTGTAACGACATGCGCGATAAGCCAAAAACAGAATGGACAGCAGACAATGCAGTAGACTTTGCGAAGCACTGTGTTCTTCAAGATGGTGTGGGCAGCGAGCAATGGTGTGAGAACTTGAAAGATAAGCCAAAAGGTGACTGGAGTGCAAACGAAGCCACCAGCTTTACTAAGCACTGCATTTTCTAAGCACTACACTTTCTCAACACGGCGTCTCTTATTAAGAGCGATGACTGTGTTAGACAAAATATTAAGAAAACACCAAGCGTCTTGCTTGGTGTTTTTGTATCGACAATAGCTTGGGCTTTCACGTGCTGAGCACACCTATCTTTCCTCTGAGTAGAGTGTTTTACATTTTCGTTTCATTTTTGAAAACCTGTATTACCTGCCTTTAATTTTTCGCATTGCAGTGGCATGGTGTCGGTGTATTCGTCTAATTCAATTAGATTCATAACAAAAAGGGACTCAAATGGAAGTACTCAAAGGCTCATGTCTGTGTGGTAAGGTGAAATTGGAAGTGGCAGATGAATTCAAGTACATGGGAAATTGCCATTGCTCGGAATGTCGAAAATTTACTGGCTCTGACTATTCATCGGCGGGCGGTATTGCTCTAGATAAGTTGCTCATTATCCAAGGAAAAGAGGATGTTCAAACTTATCAGAAAAGCGAAAATACCATGTTATGTTTTTGTCGCCATTGCGGGTCGAGCCTGTATTCGAAAAAGAACAATGGGATTGTCAATATTCGCCTAGGTGTCTTGGATGATGCTCCATCCCACAAGCCAAATTTCCATATTTTTGTCGCGTCCAAAGCGCCGTGGCTTGAGATATCGGATAACCTGATTCAGTTTGAGGCCGGGCCCAAATAGAGTAGTAGCGGAAGAGAATTATTTAGTAACAGAGGGCGTTGCAATAAGTCTGCAACGCCCTCTGCGCTTTTATTTTTGAAATTAGAACAGAGATGATTATTTTGCGTCTTGCAGTTCTTCTAAGCCACCTGCATTGTGCAGATTCGTGAACCCTTGCGATTGCAAATATTGATACGCTTTACCAGAGCGGTTACCACTGCGGCAGTACAACACGATCGCTTGATCTTTATCGACGTCTTGGAAATGTTTATCAAGATCAGATAAAGGGAAATTGACCGCATTGTCTAAATGCCCCTCAGAGAATTCTTGCGGCGTGCGTACATCGACAATCATTGCGCCTTTCTCAATCAGTTGCCACCCTTGCTCAGCACGCTCAGAAGCCGCCACGTTGGGAGAAAGCAAGCCAACGCACAATGTTGCAAGAAACAGAGATACGACCTTTTTCATGGTTTGATTATCCTTTTTAAGAGTATGTAACCACTCTAGATTTGATTGAACACATTTTCCATCATAAAGAGGTTTTAAGTGGTCGTGAATGTCAAAAATTTCGATAGAAGATTTTATTCAATTCAATAAAAAATTTTTATGAAATCCACCTCTTGAACTCCAATTTTTCGACCTTATTATTCTCATCGAAAGCGAGCGGTCGACTCGCAAATCCATCTTGATGTTTATTCTGTCTTTTATTTTTGGTTCCAAGTAGGAGGCACTTAAAAATGAAAATTCGTCCTTTAAATGACAAGCTAATTGTTGAAAGACAAGAGGTGGAAAATAAATCTGAAGGGGGAATCGTTTTAACTTCTCAGTCGGTGAAAAAATCAAACCGCGGGAAAGTCATTGCTGTTGGTTTAGGTAAACGCCTTGAAAATGGCGAACGCGCTGCGATGGAAGTCAAAGTGGGCGACCAAATCATTTTCAATGACGGTTACGGCGTGAAAACCGAGAAAATTGACGGCGCAGAATACTTGATTCTGTCCGAATCTGATGTGTTAGCAATCGTTGAGTAATTATTTTTGTAGTAGTTTTTTGAGGAGATAATTATGGCTGCAAAAGACGTATTATTTGCTAATGACGCACGTCAAAAAATGCTGAAAGGTGTGAACTTACTGGCGGACGCAGTAAAAGTGACACTAGGCCCTAAAGGCCGCAACGTTGTGCTTGATAAATCTTACGGCGCGCCAACGATCACTAAAGATGGCGTGTCTGTAGCGAAAGAAATCGAACTGAAAGACAAGTTCGAAAACATGGGCGCACAAATGGTGAAACAAGTGGCGTCCAAAGCGAATGATGAAGCGGGTGACGGTACAACGACGGCTACTGTACTGGCGCAATCTTTCATCAATGAAGGTCTTAAAGCGGTAGCTTCTGGCATGAACCCAATGGACCTAAAACGTGGTATCGACAAAGCCACTGAAGCGGCGGTTGAGAAACTACGTGAAATGTCTAAGCCATGCAGCGACAAAGAATCCATCACCCAAGTGGGTAGCATTTCTGCAAATAGCGATCGCGCTATCGGTGAAATCATTGCAGAAGCGATGGAAAAAGTGGGTCGCAATGGCGTGATTACGGTAGAGGAAGGCCAAGGTCTAGACAACGAATTGTCTGTGGTTGAAGGTATGCAATTCGACCGCGGTTACTTGTCGCCATACTTCATCACTAACCAAGAAAATGGCAGCGTAGAGCTAGACAACCCTTACATCCTATTGGTGGACAAAAAAGTCAGCAGCATCCGCGAGCTATTGCCAGTGCTAGAAGAAGTGGCGAAATCTTCTCGCTCGCTATTGATCATTGCTGAAGACATCGAAGGTGAAGCGCTAGCGACATTGGTTGTGAACAACATGCGCGGCATCGTGCGTGCGACGGCGGTGAAAGCACCTGGTTTTGGTGACAACCGTAAAGCGATGATGGAAGACATTGCGGTACTAACCGCAGGTACGATCATCTCTGAAGAAATCGGCCTAGAGCTTGAAAAAGCAACGCTAGAGCAACTAGGTAGTGCGAAGAAAGTGACCATCACCAAAGACACAACAACCATCGTGGGTGGCGCAGCAGAAGCAAGCGCGATTGCTGATCGTGTGGCTTCGATTGAAAAACAAATCGAAACAACCACCTCTCAATACGATAAAGACAAGCTTCAACAACGTGTTGCGAAGCTTTCTGGCGGCGTAGCGGTGATCAAGATCGGCGCTGCAACCGAAGTTGAGATGAAAGAGAAGAAAGACCGCGTGGACGATGCGCTACACGCTACTCGCGCAGCGGTTGAAGAAGGTATTGTTGCTGGTGGTGGTGTTGCCCTAACTAAGATCGCGAAAGAACTGGCGGATCTAAAAGGCGACAATGATGACCAAAACGTGGGTATCCGAGTTGCGCTACGTGCAATGGAAGAGCCTCTTCGTCAAATCGCAACTAACGCAGGTGACGAAGCTTCAGTCGTAGCGAATGCTGTCAAAGCGGGTGATGCCGATTACGGTTACAACGCTGCGACAGGTGAATACGGCAACATGATCGAAATGGGTATCTTGGACCCTGCGAAAGTAACACGCTCAGCGCTTCAATTCGCGGCGTCTGTTGCTGGCTTGATGATCACGACTGAAGCGATGATCACCAACCACGTTGAAGACAAAGAACTTGATATCTAACGTTATCAATCGTTAGTGATTAAGTAAGCGTTAAAACAACAATAACATTGCAAAATCTAAGCGGGCTCGCTTGAGCCCGCGAATCAGTCATTTGAGGTAAGTGTTATGACCCGTTTACCTGCGTTTTCTTTCTCAATATCTGAGCCGAGCGGTAATGAAGCTTCGTCAACGTGGCCGACGGCTATTCACTTCCCCTAGTTCCAGCTGGGCCAGAGTTTTCGATCGAAAATGCTCTGCCTAAACGTCCGACAGTGACGATATTCACTATCGATTTGTCTCAGTTATTTAAAGGGGACGCACGGGTCATTCATTAACTGCATCGAAACAGCCAGCGTAAGTTGGCTGTTTTTTTCATTTCTGGGTGTAGGTCAAATTATTGATAATGTGAATCGTTTTCGTTTGATTGTCGCTACTTGTTCAATGTGTTAGCTTAAATTGGGACTGTTCCCAAGTAAGGTAATAAAATAATGAATAAGAAAATACTGCTTCCCTTAATGTTAGGGATTTCCGCTACTGCCGCTGCTTCTGATAACAAGGTTGTAGAAAGTGTCTTGATTGATGACATCGCGCTAGAAGGTTACGTGAAGAAAAGCTATGAGGTCGTGATGCAAAGCGAGCCTGAGCTTTTCCCGTACGCGTTTCGTGGTAGCCGTGTGCAAATGAAGTTACTGGTTGAGTTATTCCATAATTCAAAGAACGACAAAAAAGCGGCTCGCGTGATCACTCTAGGGAATGGTTATGTACCAGGTAATCCGGGTGTAAAACACACTTACGATGCTGCGATTGTGGACCGTTTTACTCAAAACTACCCAGTCGCGTTCGACTACAGTATCTATCAAGCTGGTGGCACGCCGGTATTTAGTGAGGATTACTCACCGCAAAACGAAGCCAATGATGTTTCCGTATCGACAACCACGGTTGCTCCGTCTATCGGCTTAACCGCGACTGCAACACCGGGCTCGGCACCAAGTTTTTCTGGCTCGTTGACGACCGACCTGGGTGTGGCTTATACGTCTCGCTACTCAAGTAAGGATTACGTCACCGCAGCCAAGCCAAAAGCTTCCATGGAACGCGGTATGGGCGTTAAGTGGACCACCTCTCTTAGCCAGATTTACACCAACGACTACCAGTACTACGGTAAATGGGCGGGTGTTTACCACTACACAGGTTGTTCAAACGAGAACCTATTACCAGAAGAGAACTTGCCGCGTTTGATCTACGGTTTCAAACCGAAATTCCAGTACGTGTTCACACCAGAATTTGAGCGCGGAGAAGAGCCAAAAACGGAGATGATCGCACGAGCGGGCATGAAAGAAGTTGAAGAAGGTTTCTCTCGCAATGCGTGTAACTGGTACGATCAAGGCACAACGAGCCATTACACTGAGGCGCAAATTCGCTTCACGATTGATTGGGATAAGCTCACCGTTATCACTCAATAAACGTTTCACTTATCAGACGGAAGGTTTGTGGATTGTAATGCGGCTCTAGTAGCCGCATTTTTTATGGTCGAAATCTGATCGCAAGCGCATTAAGTCTTTAAGCCTAGCATCGCGCCGAAAATGACCAATCCCGCCCCACATGCTTGGGCGGATTGGCAGCAATCAACACGTTGTAAAACCTTCAACGGCAACACTCAGCAATCATTTGCGCATTTTTATTTTTACATACAAGCCGTGGTGGATGGCTTAGGCTCGGCGATGGGATCGTATCCTTTTGTTATAGACGATATTAAGCGCGATAATTTGGTCGCGCCATTTGGTTTTGTGCTATCAGGTTGCAATTATGTTTTATTGAGCCAAGATAAAGCGTACAGAACTCGAACATAAATTCATCACGTGGTTACAAACGCAAAAGGTAGAGTGTGTACCACTACCATCGCAGCAAAATACGCAAGGCGAATAGAAGGCGCAGAGCGTGATTACGTCAGTCAGTTTGATGGAAAAGGGCTTAGGAAATTGGAAATGGAAAACCTCAATATTGTTGAAATCAAATCATTTGTTCCAGCGAAAGATTATGCGCTCTCAAAACGTTTTTATGAGGCGATAGGCTTTGATATGGCGTCAGACTTCGGTGATGTGGCGTACTTCTCTCAAGGCAGCTGCGCGTTTCTTTTACAGAATTTTTATGAGCCAGAACACGGCAACAACTTCATGATGCACTTGCTCGTAGAAGACGCAGAAAGCTGGCATCAGCACTTATCTAAAGTGGGCCATGAGGAATTTGGTTCGCGTTTAACTGAGCTGGTCGAGCAACCTTGGGGTATGCGCGAATGTTGTTTGTTTGACCCTAGTGGCGTTTTATGGCGAATCGGTCAGAACATGAATACTGACTAACGCCAGTCCTCTTTTCAGAACATCTATATCGCGCAGGTATTGATATCTCGATACCTGCGCGTTTTGTTTTTTGCTTAACCTTGCCAACGTTTCTCGCGCACTCACGCCTTTTTCGAGGTGGTGTGCGATGGACTGACCCCAAAAAGCTCCTCAAGCAGCATGTCTTTGAGTTCTGCTCTGACTTCTGCCCCACCGATTAACGCCAAAAGTGCGAGTCCACCTGGTATGAGAATCACCATCAATATTGGTCTTAAAATATAAGAAAAGCAGAATATGGTCGGCAAGAAAATCAATCCTTGACCTAGTTTGTTTAATACGTACATGAGCGATTCCTTTTGTTTTTATATAAAATTGAGCTCGCTCATTCTTATAATTGAGCGCGCTCAATTTGTCAATGTCAGCCGCTCAAGGTATGATCCTTTCAGGCTCATTAAGCAGACACATCAATGACGAAGCGACAACAAACCAGAGATAAAATCCTAAAAGCCGCGTGGGCATCTTTTGCTCAGAATGGCTATGACATGACGACCACAAGGCAGATTGCGAGAGAAGCAGGAGTCGCCGATGGTACGGTGTTCAGCCACTTCCCGACTAAACTGTCGATTTTGCGCGAAGGGATGCTGACACAACTGCAACAGATCAGCCAAGAAACGCTAGTCAGTGTGGAAGGTAAGACAGATATCGACATTGGTTTGGCGCTGACGGAGAAATACTATCGCTACTATTTTGCGAACGTCGAGCTGAGCCGAGCCTTGTTGAAAGAGGTGATTTGGGATTTGGATTATTACCAGTCGTTTAACCAAGCTTTGTTTCAATCTGCGAGCGTAAGTTCTGTTCTTGAAGACAAAATACCGTTGATTTTTGACTGCTACTTCATGACGCTAATCGCACATTTAAGCCGAGCAGAACCAGATGTTGAAGCCGCGCTTACAGATCTTCATGCTAAGTTTCAGCAAATCATTGCGACTACATAAAATGGCCCCAACGCAGAATTTGAAAGAATATACTGCCTGTCATTTTATTTGCTGGACTCCCATTTTCTCGTTTCAGTTGGCGTCTCACCAAATAGCCGCTTGTAGCTTTGACTGAACTGCCCGAGATGAAAAAAACCAAAGTCAAAAGCGATTTCTGCAATTGTTCGATTATCTTCAGGGCTTTGTAGCACTCTACGTAATTGATTCAGCCGCATTCGGTGTATGAATTGCTTTGGGGAAGTATTACAGCAATGTTCAAAGGTGTACTGTAGTGTGCGACGACTGACGTGTACTGCGTCACACAGTTCACTGACGGTTATCGGTGTACGGTAGTCTAGATCCTGTAGCTGTTGTTTTATACGGCGCATCACATGCTGACGATGAGAGATTGATATCGGGTGGCTTGCGCTTGGTGAACTGATTGAGAACAGTTCGAGTACGATGTCTTTTAAAACCACCTGATGTGTGCTGTCAGACCATCGCGATTCAGTGGGACCGAGTAAAGTACCCAAGTAGAATTTAAGTTGTTGAATGTGCTTTTCTGTTAGTCCCGCTAAGTGCGGTGTGTTGCAGCCGATACCGTCTAACTCGAGCTGTTTTTCTATGATTTGAACCAGTTTTCTGTCGAGTACTATCCCATAGATAGAAAACTGTTCAGGTGTCATTAACTCAAAATCTGCACCACCTTGTCTAAGCAAAAGCTGGCTTGCATTAAACTGGCTGTGATTTAGGTGTAGCGGTTTATTTTCCGCACTCAAACCCAACCAAATACCTCCCTGTTCAACCCTGCATTGCTGTCTTAGTGAGCGGTTACTGTCTTCACGAAATACATGGAAATTGGGAAATCGTCGTTCTCGAATTTGACCTAAAAATCGACCATCGCTGAGTTGATCGTATTCCTGTTGCCAGTTTATTAGGCTTGCAGCTTGTTGGTTTGCATCCTTTGTGTGATTGATGCACAGCATTGGTGCGGTTTGGGGTGTTTGGTCACTCATCCTTGTGATGCTCATTCCTTTTTTGTGAGTCATGTTGGAGCAGTTTTTATGTAACTCATTGTTTATTAGTGTTTTATAAATGTTGCCAGTTTTTGATAACGCTACGGAACACATTTGGCAATACTTTCTTAAAGCTTATTGATAGTTCAGCAAAAAGCGAACCAAATAGTGAAGAGGAAGAGCAATGACGGCAACTTATCGTCGGCAACAAGGCAGTAAAGTCTATACCTTTAAGTCATTAGCTGACTTGATGGCGAAAGCGACACCGGAGCGATCAGGCGATGCGTTAGCTGGGGTTTGTGCTCAGTCAGCGGCAGAACGTGTAGTCGCACAAATGGCGCTGTCTGAGTTACCACTTAAAACGTTTCTTAACGAGGCGGTTATTCCATACGAAAGCGACGATATCACTCGCCTAATTATCGATACGCATGACCTTGAAGCCTTTAAGCCGATTGAGCACTTGACGGTCGGAGATTTTCGAAATTGGCTGCTGAGTGAAGAAGCCGATGGTGAAACGTTGGCTAAAATTCGTCAAGGTTTAACACCAGAAATGGTGGCCGCAGTCAGTAAGATTATGCGCAACCAGGATTTGATTCTCGTTGCTAAAAAATGCCAAGTTGTCACGGCTTTTCGGAATACGATTGGTTTGCCGAGTCGCCTGTCTACTCGCTTACAGCCGAATCACCCCACTGATTCTCTCAACGGTATCGCAGCGACCATTTTTGATGGTCTGATGTACGGAAATGGCGATGCGGTTATCGGTATCAATCCGGCAACAGATAATGTGCCTCAAGCTATTAAGTTAATGAACTTAATGGATGAGGTGATTCAACACTATCAAATACCGACTCAGTCTTGTGTGTTAACTCATGTAACGAACACGATCGAAGCCATTGAAATGGGTGCACCAGTCGATCTCGTTTTTCAGTCGATAGGCGGCACGCAAGGAACGAACGATACCTTCGGAATCGACTTATCAATTTTGAAAGAGGCCCATGAAGCGGCATTGTCTTTGAATCGAGGTAGCGTAGGAAACAATGTGATGTATTTTGAAACCGGACAAGGTACAGCGTTGTCTGCGAATGCATTTCATGGGGTCGATCAACAGACTTGCGAAGCTCGTGCTTATGCTGTCGCGAAACAGTTCGATCCTTTGTTGGTTAATACAGTTGTTGGGTTTATTGGCCCAGAGTACCTGTTTGATGGCAAACAGATCATTCGTGCTGGGCTTGAAGATCATTTTTGTGGGAAGCTACTTGGTTTACCCATGGGTTGCGACATCTGTTACACCAATCATGCCTATGCCGATCAGAATGACATGGATAATTTGCTGACACTGTTAGGCGTGGCCGAGTGCTCTTTCATCATGGGTATTCCAGGGTCTGATGACATCATGCTCAACTATCAAACTACCTCATTTCACGATGCCCTTTACGCAAGAAAAGTACTCGGTCTGAAGCCAGCTCCAGAGTTTGAACAATGGTTAATGGAGATGCAGATTTTCGAGAGCGTGCAAGACGTTCGGTTAAGTGAGCAAATCTCTCGCTCGTTTTCGGGAGCAATTAATCAACTGAATAAGGGGTATTCTCATGGGTAAAGTGATCACCATTGCTCAGTCCACACAAGACGAGTCTGAAGTTGTCACACACAACCCTTGGGGCAAGTTACGCGACTTCACCTCTGCTCGGATCGCTCTGGGTCGCAGCGGGAACAGTGTACCAACCAACGAGTTACTCTCATTTCAGCTGGATCACGCCCAAGCTATGGATGCAGTGCATTGCAGTTTGAATATTGAGTCTCTCGTTGCTGGTTTATCTGACTCTTACTCGATTCTTGAAAATACCTTAGAGCCTCCAGTGGTAGTGAGCAGTCAAGTGAGTGATCGGCTTATGTACCTGCAAAGGCCCGACTTAGGAAGGCAGCTCGATGAATCTTCTTGGCAAACGCTCAACTCGATAGCAAATGAGCATAACACTGACATTGATCTTGCGATGGTTATTGCTGATGGACTTTCTTCCGTCGCAATTCAAAACCATGCCGTGCCTGTTGTTACACGATTGATTTCTCTTTTAAGCGCTGATGATGAACATCAATGGAAATTCGCGCCTATCACAATCGTAAAGCAAGGAAGAGTGGCGGTAGGGGATGATGTTGGTGAATGTTTTAACGCTAAGGCCGTGCTGGTTTTAATTGGAGAGAGGCCAGGTTTAACTTCTCCGGATAGCATGGGTATGTATCTCACTTGGGGGGCTAAACGAGGCTCTAAAGATTCCCAAAGAAACTGCATTTCCAATGTGCGCCCTCAGGGGCTCAATTATGACGATGCCTGTGAACGCGCATTTTACTTGCTTAAGGAGGCTCGAAAATTACAACTGTCAGGAGTGAACCTGAAAGATCGCTCAGATATCAATGAGCCAGGTGGCGCAAGCGTTGAAGATAAACACAGCGACAACTTTTTAATTTCATCAAAGTAGAAGGATTTACTATGTCTAAACATCAGGAGTACTTGGCCAAAAGGCAGCTAAAAAGAGGCACCGCAGGTTGGATTTTACTTGCTGGCTTAGGTGTCTCGTATGTTATATCAGGTGACTTCGCCGGTTGGAACTTTGGCATCGCTCAAGCAGGATGGGGAGGCTTTCTTATTGCTGCTATCGCGATGGCAGTAATGTATTTCACGCTAGTATTGTCTTTAGCTGAAATGTCTGCGGCGATTCCTGCTGCGGGTGGTGGTTACAGCTTCGCAAGACAGGCGATGGGGCCGACAGGCGGCTTTTTCACTGGCTTATCAGTTTTGATTGAATATGCGCTCGCGCCTGCTGCGATAGTGATTTTTATTGGCTCTGCAGTAAATGAATTGGTTGGTATTGATGGCCCTGTTGTTTACGCACTTTTCTACGCCGTCTTTATCGCTATTCATATGGCAGGGGTTGGCGAAGCTCTCAAAGTAATGATGGTCATCAGCGGTTTGGCTGTGTTAGCTATTCTCATTACTGCAGGTGTGCTTATTGGTCACTTTGATGTGAACAACTTATTCGATATTGCTCCGGCGACGGCTCAAGCAACAGAAATCTTGCCGTTTGGGTGGTATGGCGTATGGGCGGCGTTGCCATTTGCAATGTGGTTGTTTCTTGCGGTTGAAGGTGTGCCTTTAGCGGCAGAGGAGGCAAAAAATCCGGCGAAAGATGTTCCAAAAGGCATCATTGGTGCGATGTTGTTTTTATTACTAACCGCAACTCTGGTGGTCGTTCTTTTGGCTGGTGCGGTTGGTTCAAAGGTCATAGGCGATAGCGCTGTGCCATTAGTTGACGCGCTGAAGCTTACAGGCAACTCAACGATAGCAATGGCCGTGAACTTACTCGGGTTAGCTGGTCTTATCGCTTCTTTCTTCTCTATCATTTATGGTTACAGTCGCTTGGTGTTTGCGCTTTCCCGCGCAGGTTATTTGCCGCAAACTTTGTCATTAACCAGTGACAAAAAAGTGCCTTCTCGTGCGCTTTTGGTTCCGGGCGTTTTTGGGTTCTTGGTTTCTCTTACGGGGGAGGGGGACTTAATCTTGGCGATGGCTGTTGTCGGTGCGACTGTATCGTACGCATTAATGTCCTTGAGCCATATTTTATTGCGAATTAAACAGCCGGAGTTAGCTCGCCCATATAAAACGCCTGGCGGGATAATTACTTCGAGTATTTCTCTGGTGCTTTCTTTGATCGCAATGACAGGTGTTTATGCTTTTGATCCCTCAGCCTTTTTCATGACAATGGGATTGTTTCTTATCGGTGGTGTTTATTATGGGTTGTACAGCCGCAACAAATTGGTTGCAGCAACCGCCGAGGAAGAGTTTGCCATGCTGTCGGTTGCAGAATTAGAGCTTGAATCAGATGTAGCACGATAGCCATTTCAATTATTGTTCGCCACTACATCAAGGGAGCCATGTGCTCCCTTTGTCATTTCTATCAAAAGTGCATAGCGCACAAATGCATCACTTTAACTTTATAAGTGGTTAATCATGTGAAAGTCTAGTCTGGATAACTATGGCGCAGAGCCATCACAGGTAAAGGTTAAGTTTTCAAGGAAAGATCATGATAAACAAGGTATTTAATACACTTTTGGGAACAGAGTTACCGATTATTCAAGCGCCAATGGCCGGCGTGCAAGACAGCCAAATGACCATAGCTGTCAGTAATGTTGGCGGGCTTGGCTCGTTACCTTGTGGAATGCTGAATAAAGACGCCATCGTTAAAGAACTTCAACTTATTCAACAGGCGACCAATCGACCGTTCAACCTCAACTTCTTTTGCCATGAAATGCCGGAATACGACGCCAACAAGCACGAAGAGTGGCAAAAAACGCTGCAACCGTATTTTGCTGAAGTTGGTGCAACCGTACAGGAGCAGCCAAACGCTCCGACAAGAATGCCTTTCAATCATGATATTGCTGACGCGATTGAACCATTTGCACCGCCAGTGATCAGTTTCCACTTTGGTTTGCCAACCGATGACTTATTAGCGCGAATTCGAGGCTGGGGAGGGAAGATCCTTTCGACAGCAACCACGGTGGATGAAGCACTTTGGCTGGAAGCAAAAGGCGTTGACGGTATTATCGCCCAAGGCTTGGAGGCTGGTGGACACCGAGGCATGTTTTTATCGGATGATTTAACTACTCAATTAAGTCTGATGGCGTTATTACCACAAATCTCCAAACGGGTGAATTTGCCTGTTATTGCTGCAGGCGGAATCGCTGATAGAAGCGGTGTGGAAGCCGCGTTGAGATTAGGAGCGAGTGCCGTTCAAGTTGGCAGCACCTATTTGTTGTGTGATGAGGCGAAAACATCGTCTTTACATCGATATGCCATTGCTAGTGAACGCGCGCAACATACCGCTGTGACCAATGTTTTCTCGGGCCGACCAGCGAGAGGTATTGTGAATCGCGCGATGTCGGAGCTAGGTTACATCTGTGAGTCTGCGCCGAAATTCCCATATGCTTCCATTGAAATGACTCAGTTAAGAGCGCTTATGGAGAAGCAAAACCGAGATGAATTTACGCCGTTGTGGTGCGGACAAAATTCGTCGGGTTGCAAAGAAATTTCGGCGGCAGAAATGACACTGTCATTAGTGGAAGGGATTGATTTGAATTGACTTATTCGATAATAAATAGAGCCCTTTGGGGGAAAGGGCTCTTAGGGGAGGAGCTTAAGGTTTAAGCTTTCACAAGAGTCGCTGCGTTACGCATCGCTTCTTTCGTTGAACACTCAACAACGTTTGCTTTTGCAAAGCGGTGAGCGTCTTTTACCTGGATATCGTGAGCTAGAATAACCAGCTTCGCGTTTGCTACATCTAGGTCAGTGATGCGGTTCTGGATACCGTTTTGACCTTGAGTTTCTACTTTGATTTTCAGACCTGCTGCTGCACCTGCTTTCTCTAGTGCTTTCGCTGCCATGAATGTGTGTGCTACGCCAGATGGGCAACATGTTACTGCTACGATGTCGTACTCGCCTTCGCCTGCTACTGGAGCCGCTTGAGCTTGTGCAGGTGCTGCTTCTGCGATTTCGTCTTCTGCTTCTTCTTCAGCTACTGGTTTCCAGAAGCCAACGATAACTGCTGTTGTTAGTGAGCCTAGTGCGATACCCACAACGTACATTGGGATGTTGCTTGATACAGGAGCTGTGATTAGACCGCCCCATGGTGCGTGTAGCAGTACGTCTGTTAGGAAGCCGAACACACAGCCAACGATACCACCAGCAACGATTGAAGGAAGAACGCGTACAGGGTCGTTTGCTGCGAATGGGATAGCACCTTCAGAGATACCGATAGAACCCATGATTGCTGCTGCTTTACCTGCTTCTTGCTCTTGTTTAGTGAACTTCTTTTTGAATAGGAATGTTGCTAGTGCCATACCTAGAGGAGGCGTACAGATTGCGATACCAACACCACCCATTAGCCATGGTTGAGTATCAACTTGAGTTTGAGCGAATAGCGTTGCTACTTTGTTGATAGGGCCGCCCATATCGAATGCAGTCATACCACCAAGAATCGTACCTAGAACCACTTTAGAGGCGCCAGCCATAGAAGCTAGGAATTCGTTCATAGAAGCCATGAAGATCTTGATTGGCTCACCGATACCCCAAAGAACGATACCTGCAGAGATAAGCGTACCAACAAGCGGGTAGATAAAGTAAGCGCCCAACGCAGTCATGTTAGCAGAAAGAGGGATCTTCTTAAGTTGTAGAACTACACCACCAGCGATAAAACCAGCGACGATACAACCTAGGAAGCCGCCGCCCATGTCAGCCATGATGCCAGAAGAGATCATCGCTGGAGCAAGTGCCGGTTTGTCTGCAATTGAGTAACCAATGAAGCCACCAAGAATAATTGGGAACAGCACCAGACCTTTAATACCGATATTAGAAATATCCGCCAATAAACCGTCCGCAGGAACCGCACCTTTACCTGATGCCATTACCGCCAGCGCCAGTAGTACACCACCCGCAACGATAAATGGCAGCATGTGAGAAGTACCGAATAAAAGGTGACCTTTCATGGTACTTAGGAGTTTTTTGAAATCGCTATTATTGCTAACTTGAGCTGTGATTGTACTCATAATTTCACGCCTTATGAATTAATTAAAATATTTAGTATTTGGTTTTCGTCTTTTGCGTTATGAATATCTTCAATAAACTCTTCGCTAAATTTTCCGAATAATTCTTGAAGAACATAAATATGGTGGTCGGCACCGTTATCAGGTGAAGCAATCATGAAGAATACGGTCGGTTTGACTCCCTCTTCGTCGCCATACTCGATGCCTTCGTGCTTTACGCCAACGGCGATTGCAGGCTCTGTAACCGCTTTGCTTTTTGCGTGTGGGTAGGCGATGCCGTCCATTGAAGTCACGCTTAATGCTTCACGTGCTTCGATGTCGGTTAAAAAAGCCTCTTTGCTACTGATTCGATTATTTTCGAATAGCATCTGTGCTAGCTCTTCAAAGACTTCTTTTTTATTATTTGCTTGAAGGTTGCCGTTAATTAAATTGACGTTTGTTAGTTCTGTAATCATTTTGTGACTCATTGGTACTGAAGTAATGAGTCAAATTTAATTAATGAAGTGGTTTTCGGAAATAGTAAAAAAAAACAATAACTATACTTTTGTATCACTCAATCTTAAGTGTGATAGCCGTCATTAATAATGCGGAATATTATAAAATTTATTATGTGATTTATATTCCAGTTATTTTGAAATAAATAAACTGGACATGAAAATGAACTGGAGGAGGATCAATAGTCCTGGTTAGGATGCAAAAAGAGGCGTTGCGCCTCTTAGTTTTGAGATAATAGAAACAGTGATAAAAGCTGGCCATTAATTTTTATATTTATGCAGCAAATCTAACGGGATATGGCAGTAGTCGTTTGGAAAGCGCGTGAGTCGGTCTTGGTGCTCATCATCACTTGGCACGTAGTTTGTGAGTGGCAGCACTTCTACGGCGATTTTATCGGCATCCGGTCTTGCTGCGATAAACGCTTTAGCAATCGTTAGGTGTTGCTCGTTTTGGCTATAAACACCGGTACGGTACTTTTCACCTACGTCTTCACCTTGCTTGTTAACACTGTGCGGGTCGATGATCTCAAACAGATACCCCATTAAAGTTTCAACCGAAACTTGTTCAGGGTCGAATTGGGTTTTCACGCATTCTGCGTAACCATCGTATTCGGATTGAGTGTTATCCGTCGTGCCATTTGCTCGTCCTGCTTCGGTGCCAATTACGCCCGGAAGGTGGCGCATAAATTCTTGCACGCCCCAAAGGCAGCCGCCTGCGAAGTAAATCTCTTCCATCATTTTATCCTGTAAAACTTTGCGCCATTATGGACATCACTTTCGCTCAAACACAACTCCAACCATAGATTTAATGACTCATCGATGAGCAGTTCGGACATAAAACAGGAACAACTCGGTGGTGATTTGCTCTCTTTTTTGTGCTGCTTTTCCTCGTTAGATTGAGCGCAGTTAAGAGCTAAGGGGAATCCCAATGAAAATTGAACATATCGCGATTTGGACAGAACGTTTGGAAGAGTTAAAAGCCTTCTATGAGAAATATTTTAACGCGGTGTCTAACGATAAATACCACAACCCAACTAAGCAGTTTTCATCTTACTTTCTTTCGTTTGAAAGTGGAGCGCGATTGGAGTTAATGTCGATGGAAGGTGTGACCGCTTGTGAAAAATCTCATGCGATGCAGGTAACAGGATTAGCACACTTTGCCTTCGCTTTAGGATCAGAGCAGGCGGTGGATCAATTAACCAAAACCTTAGTAGATGATGGCTACCAATGGATCGACGGTCCGAGACAAACGGGTGATGGTTACTACGAAAGCTGCGTATTAGATCCGGATGGCAACCGTCTAGAGCTTACGGTGTAACGCGACTTAGCTTATTTCTATCGTTCACAGGCTGCTTTCATATGAAAGTGTTCGGGCGTATACTGCAAGCTCATTAATAAGGAGTGAGCCTGTGAACCCAAGACAAAATGAAATCCTGCAATTAGTGAATGATCGTAAACGCGTTCAAGTCACGGAGCTTTCTGACA
Organism: Vibrio sp. M60_M70; assembly: GCF_037162085.1. Taxonomy (NCBI): domain Bacteria; kingdom Pseudomonadati; phylum Pseudomonadota; class Gammaproteobacteria; order Vibrionales; family Vibrionaceae; genus Vibrio; species Vibrio sp. M60_M70. The sequence continues at coordinate 1,767,944 of NZ_JARLUL010000002.1, read as the reverse complement.
TTATCGGCGTGTCGGGCGTGACCATCAGGCAGGATTTGAATTTCCTGGAGCAACAGGGCTATCTAAAGCGCGTACACGGCGCAGCTACCGCATTGCAAAGTGATGATATTGATACCCGATTAGAAGTCCGTTTCGATATTAAACAATCACTTGCAAATAAAGCGGCGGACTTGGTATCACCAAACGAAACCGTATTGATCGAGGGCGGCAGTGCTAATGCGCTCTTGGCTCGCACTTTAGCTGAACGCGGCGATGTGACCATCATTACCCCATCGGCGTACATCGCCCATCTCATCCGTAACACCTCAGCTAACATCATCTTGCTTGGTGGTGTGTATCAGCATCAAGGTGAGAGCCTCGTTGGCCCGCTCACCAAACTCTGTATTGAGAACATTCACTTCAGCACGGCTTTCTTGGGTATAGACGGATTTCACCAAGACACTGGTTTTACTAGCCGAGACATGATGCGTGCCGACATCGCAGAGGCCATTCTGGCAAAGAATAGACGTAACATCGTACTGACGGACTCCAGTAAATTTGGACAGATTTATCCTTCTTCAATTGGAAATACCAACGAAATATCGGTGTTGTTAACCGACAAAGCCGCTCCGAAAAGCGACCTTGAGCAAATCAAAAAGCTAGGTGTGGAAGTGGTGTTGGGGTAAGTACTAATTGCTCTCCGACCATACTGCGAATTCATTTCCACTTGGTTCGGTGAAGTGGAATCGGCAGCCGCCGGGAAATTCGAAAATAGGGCGGATAATTTTTCCACCATGCTGCTCAACTTTTATCTGCGTGGCCTGAATATCTGAGCTATAAAACACTAAAAGTGCGCCACCATTTGCGGTTTGGTTTACAAACTCAGATTTGAAGAATCCGCCATCTAACCCTTGTCCTGAAAATGCAGAGTATTCAGGACCATAATCGATAAAAGTCCAGTCAAAGGCACGCTCAAAAAATTGTTTTGTAGCGTTAATATTGGTGGAACCAAATTCGACGTAATTCAATTTTTCATGTTGATGCATAGTGAAATCCTTCTCGGTTACTATCGTCTCTAGGCGAATTTTTCTACGATGATGTCATCCGCTTTTTCGACAAATAATGCGCCTTGATCCTTGAGCTCTGTCAGCACATTTTCAACATTATCAGGCAGCACTGCGCGAGTTGAAGCAAGGTTGACCACCACATTGTAGCCAAGATCCAGTGCTTGCATGACGGATTTCTTCACACAAAAATCTAGCGCGAGACCACCGATCACTAGGGTATCAATCCCGTTGAATTTTAGAAATTCATGTGCACCTGTCGTTTTAGTATCGGCAATATCATGGAAGAAAATACCGTAAGGATGCGCATCAGGATCCATGCCTTTATTAACTTGAAAATCATAGTCCAAAACAGGTGGTAAACCGTCTAAAAGTTCTGAACCTGTTGTGCCAAGCACACAATGGCGGTTCCATTTTATATCCACATTGGGTAGACCGACGGGTTCAAGCATGTTGGCTGGTGTTTCTGCATCCCATTTTGCTTTCGGTGGGTGCAAGTCACGGCTCACCAGTTTTAATCGGCCTTTGGCATGATTACTCAGAAGCTCCGGTACGATTTCCAACGCACCTGCAACGGGCAGTTCATTTGGACATAACTCGCTAAAGCCTTTCTCTGGGTCAACGTCGATCACCGCTGTAGTTTGATAGTTTACTCGAACAGTCATGGCAGACTCCTTGTCTGTCTGATTGCCTGCGTTTATCCACGCAAACAGTTTTGAAAAAAGGTTACTTCGTCGCTGGTCAGCGTATATACCATTGCGGGTTTTCCACCTTTGCCTTTGTTGGTAGAAGCGACTTTATTGGTGGGTTTTAGTACGCCTGAATCTATCAAGCGGCGCTTAATCGTCATTCGGCTAATATCAATACCAAACTCTTGATAAGCAGAAATGATGTCGGCAACCAAAAACTCTTTGTCTAATGCAAACAAAAGAACCGATGTGTATTCAATGGATGCACGAAGCTTCTGCCACGCTTTTTCAATGGTTTTTTGATGGTCAAACGCGAGAGTTTCTTCTCCATTGAGTATAGCTTGTAGCGAAAACCATTTAAGTTGGCACTCTGGTACACCAGCATTGTTGATTTGCTCTACATTGTTACGATCGACTAAGGCGTAGTGCGTAATGTTTAAGCTCCAGTCTTCTGGATCGCGCTTTGGATCACCGTCGATAAACGCTTCGCTAAAATGACGAGGGTAGGTATGGATTTTCTCGCGGCAAATTCGGCGACGCGCCGCCTCAAAGTTTTCATCGGCCGGGCGTCCGCCTTCACTGGTTAAGTCTTTATCAAAGACAAATCCGCCCGGTAGTGCCCAGACTCCATGGTATGGCCGATTTGGATTTGAACGTTTAATCAACAACACTTCCAATCCCTTATCGGCACAGCCAGATAGCCTGAATGGAATAATGTCGACAGATACGATCATGGTTGGGTCCTAATATTGATTTGTAAGTAATCTAGCGCATAACAAGTGGTCAATCAATGGGTAAGTAACGAGTTGTGCGAAACGTTTTTGGTAGTGCTTCATAGTACGCCTTGAGTATAAATCTACGAATGAATCTGACTTATTCACAATCTGTGTGCGAATTCTAGACAGAAAAACCTTATAAAAATGAGTGGTTAGTAACAAAAGTTGACAAACTATAGATGGGTGTTTATTGTTTACGCAAATTAGTTAGTAACAAAAAGTTATATACCCAGGAAGGGCGTGTAGAAGGGCACCTAATGACCACCAAACTATTTTCTTCCCGCATCATTCAAAGCGCTTTGGATTTTGATGTCTACAAAGTCAATATGATGAGCGCAGTAACAGCGCTTTATCCTGATGCGATGGTGTCATACAAGTTTATTGTGCGTAGCGAGGAAGATCTCTCTGAACTGCTACCAGAGGTAAAAGCAGAAGTTCTTAAACTGCAAGACATTCAATTTACGCAAGAAGAAATCGAATACATCAAGCGTGTCGCGCCTTACCTGAATCCTGATTTTGTTGATGCATTGCGCCATTTCCGGTTTAACCCGCAAAGTGATGTCTCTTTCCATAATAAAGCCATGGCTGATGGCTCAAGCCAGTTACGCATTACTATCAATGGTTTGTGGCGAGATACTATTTTGTACGAAACGATCATCATGAGTATCGTGTCTGAAGTTCGTAGCCGTCAGCGTTGGTCAGATATCCCTGTAGCGCAATTTACCACCGTTTTAGAAGAGAAAGTTCGGTACCTAAAATCCGAACTAAAACGTCGTAACATCACTAACTTTAAGTTTTCTGATATGTCGACGCGTCGACGTTTTTCCTTTCAAGCTCAGCGCACCATGCTGGAGTTCTTGTGCCAGGAAGTGCCGGAATGTTTGACAGGAACAAGCAACTACCACTTAGCAAAAGAACTGAATTTAACGCCTATCGGTACCGTTGCTCATGAATGGTTTATGGGCCATCAAGCTCTGGTGAATGTGCGAGATTCGCAAAAAGTGGCTTTGCAGCGTTGGCAAAAAATGTTTAACGGTGCACTAGGTATTGCACTGACCGACACGATTGGTATTGATGCCTTCCTTAAAGACTTTGATGAAGAGCTAAGTAACGCGTATTTCGGTGTACGTCACGATAGTGGTTGCCCTTATAGCTGGGGTGAAAAAATGATTGCACACTATCAGTCGCTTAATATAGACCCGTTAACAAAAACACTGGTGTTTACCGACGGACTTAACTTCGAACAAGCGTTAGATATTTGCGAGTATTTCCAAGGACGTATTCAGGTGAGTTTCGGTATCGGTACTTTTCTTGCGAACGATATGGGTGATTATGTCAATAAAGAGGGTGAAGCCTACCAGCCACTTTCTATCGTGATCAAAATGGTCACGTGCAATGGTTCACCAGTCGCAAAAATCAGTGACGAACCTGAGAAAGCCATGTGTGAAGATATCTTCTTTTTGATGAACCTCAAGCGCCGCTTCGAGCAACCTCTTGATTTAAATGAGTGTCGTAAATTGATTGATCGTCTAGAAACTGAAGGTCAAAACTATCTCATCGACGCGTAGGCGTTATCCCTCCTTCTTGATAAGCACCCTCTATCGTTACGACAAATTTATATAGACAAACGTAGAGGGTGATTTCGTTATAGTAATACGCAGAAGTAACCAGATACAGCGTAGGAAAGCACTCGAAAATGAGGTTGTTTTTTTTGATGTGCTATGTGCCTATGATTGGTGTAAATCGATACGTTACAGCATCGTGGAAGGTGTATTTTCATCGGACACTAAACTCAGTCTAATCACGTAGTTTATTCCCATGTACCATGAGGTCACTCGGGTATAGACGTCTATCTGCTTTTATGATTTTGGGCTTCGCGTAATTGCTTGAATCAGGAGTCAAAATGAACCTAGTAGTACATTTGCAAAAGAAAGCGATCCGAAAATATGGCTATGAGATGGCAACTCGGCAGGCATGGAAATGTGGCATCAAGGCAAATCTTGTTAAGCGCGTGATCGGCCTTTTTAAAGGACAAATTGTTTGTGTGGTTGAAGGTTGCCGCGCAGAGTTTTCTTCTCCTCTTAATAACCCCCTTCACGAAGATGACAAGCAAGGGCGATATGTGTTTGTTGGCGGTGTATGCTGGGAACCAAACAACATTATTGCTCCTGGCTTTCCTGATTTTATGTTTATGCACGTGCGTAACCTGAGTCACCGTCATAAGTATTTAACCGACGACGAACTGTTTTTAAGCTTGGCTTAAAAATAAGCCTCATAGGTTAATCAAGCCTAATCATAATCAGTAATGATACGGTTTTAGCTCAGTTGACATTCTGTTGAGTGTTTCTTGACGTACCTTTTATAAAACAGCGTTTCTTTACTCGTTAATGACAGAGGGTTTGTTTTCGCCTGATGTGATTTCCTAATTGCGATTTACTATACCGCTCATCAAAGCAAACCATACTGGGATGTAAATCATGAATATGAAATCTATCGCAATTGCAACGGCAGTTGTTGCTGTACTAGCAGGCTGTAAAGACAAAACGCCACCAGCTCCAACCCAAGCAAACATTACTTTGGTTGAAGCGGTGACTGAAACTGTGAAAAATCCACACCAAGTATGTAAAGACGTGGTAGTAACGGAGCAAGTTGCCCCTACGGACGATAATAAGATAATTGGTACGGTCGGCGGCGCAGCAGCTGGCGCGGCATTGGGTAATCAAATCGGTGGCGGCTCAGGTAAAGTGATTGCAACTGCAGCTGGTACGATCGCTGGTGCATTAACGGGTCGTAAGATTCAGGAGAACGTGCAACAAGGCGATGTAGTGACAACGACGAAAAAGCAGTGCCATACAGAATACACAACATCTGAAAAAGTAGTGGGTTACGATGTCACTTATGAAGTTTCAGGTGCGCCAACGACGGTTCTCTTAGCGAGCAAGCCAGCGACAAAAACGTTCCCAATTCAAGATGGCAAAGTTGTTCTTCCGCAATAACTAGCTCCTCAACCGAAGTAATTAACAAGCCCTTTTATCTTTGAGATGAAAGGGCTTTTTCACATAAGCGGTGTTTTCATCTATTTTCCCGCGGGAATGTGCAGCCAGAATTACCAGCTAATTTCAGCGTTCGATACAATCACTTTTCGAAAAGTACGAACGGAAAAAACATGGAAGATTTTTACCTGACCGATCGCGGTTTAGCTGGCTATTTCGAAGCGCAATGGTTCGACAAGTTCATCGAAGATAAGCAGATTGAGACGATAACCAGTCGCTCAAAACAAGTCCCACTCTCTTTTTTGTCATCACCTCACTACTCCCAAGTTGCTGATTTTATTGCGCAGGCGGTAATCGAAAGCAGCGTTCAGCCGTATTCCCTACTTGAGGTTGGCGCGGCGCTGGGAAGAAACTATTATGAGTTAGTGCAACGCTTACCTAACCTTAAAGAAGCGACGCTTGTGGAGCCTTCAAATAGGTTGATGGATGGTTTGAAGCAACTATTAATAGAAGGACAACGAGTCGAGCTAACTTATCTTCATGATGTGAACACCTTAAACGCTTTAGAGGTAGAGAATAGAGATATCGTACAGAAATGTGCTCATGTTGAGTTGACGCTAATTAACCAGCCTTTTGAGCTCGATACTCTCCAATCTCGCTTTGATTTAGTCGTATGTTTAAATGTGATTGATCAATGTGAGTCGCCACTTAGCGTGATCAATGCTCTAAAAAAACCACCAAGGTTGGTGGGCTGATCGTTGTCTCTTGCACTTATCAGTGGAGTGCGAAACACATCAAAAATAAAGAAGAAGCGGTTGATGATATCAAAGAATACTTTGCTGAAGGCTGGCGTCTAGTGTCGGAAGCCGATCATGAATATCGCATCCGGTTTAATGATCGCTTTGCAAGGCAGTTTTTATCTCATGTGGTCGCTTACATCAGAATGGATTAGAGCCACATAAAAAAACCGAGTACTTACGACTCGGTTTTTTTAGTCTTTGAGATAGAGCGCGATTTTAAGTAACGTGCGCCTCTTTTTGTTCTCGCTCTTGCTGAGCTTGCAGCTTTTTCTTGCGACGCTCTCGTTTAGAAAGCCAAACTAGAGGCACAACAATCATAATGGTTCCTATTGCCATAAATATATCTGGCACTTCTCCAAACCAAATCAATCCCACAAACACGGCACCAATTAAGCCACTGTATTCAGCGCTGGCAATTTTGTTGCTATCGATCGAGCGGTAAGCGATGACACATGTTGCTGCATAAATCATGATGAACAAACTTGAGCCAGCAGCAACAGGGAAAGCACTCCAGTCCCAAGGTTCTGCTTCGATCAGAACAAGTAAGAAAGCTACTGGAATACCTGCCAAGTTTGTCATCAATAACGTTTGCATGACGGACTGATTTTTTGGCAGTTTTCTAATAAGCAAGTTATTGATTGCCAGGGTAATAGCCACAACTAAAGCCGAAATCGCTGCCCAGTCGATTTGATCTGGACGAATGATGACCAATACACCGGCAAAGCCCATTATCGCAGCGGCGACCGATTGCTTAGATAACTGTTCTCCAAAAAAGATTGCTGCAAGCGGCAACATGATCAATGGCGCGGCGTAGAAGATTGCGTTCGCAGTTGCGAGCGGTAAAGATGAAATCGCCAAAACCATAAATATAGCACCAAGCAACCACACGTGAGCGCGGACAGCATGCCATTTAAATCCTTCAAGAAAATGAGTCTTTTTTGTCAGCAAGCAGACAGGCAGTAGAAAAAGCACTGCGGAAATTTGTCGGAAAAAGACAAACTGAAAAATAGGCACTTCATTTCCGACACTTTTAATTAAAGAGTCTGAAAGCACCGCAATGAGATTCCCAACAATTAATAGCAGCATAGCTGCGCCGACCGATGTAACTTTCACTTATTTCCTCTCCTCTTTCTTTGCCAAAGAGTAGGTGATGTCATAGGATGAAGTGAAGTGATATTTATTAGTTTAAGTATGAGATTTTTAGATAATGAAATTGCCACCACTCAGAGCGGTTCACTGTTTTGAATCTGTCGCTCGAAACTCTAGCTTTTCGCTTGCGGCTGAAGAGCTCAATGTGACGCAAAGTGCCGTTAGTCATCAGATACGATTATTGGAAGATTATTTGGGCGAGTCATTATTTATTCGTCAAGGAAGAAAGCTCTCTTTATCGGATACTGGTGCTCGTTATTTAGAGGATATTAGCCCGGCAATTAGCTCTATTGCGATGGCCAGCCAAAAGGTGAGAGAGGGGGACAAAGGCAGCATACGTTTAGCGATTTATAGCTCGCTTGCCGTAAAGTGGCTTATTCCGCGTTTGTCTGATTTTAAGCGGTTACATCCGGAGATCGATCTGACACTCAATATGGTTGTTGGTGATCCTGAGCAGACAGATAGCGTTGGTGATTGCTTTATCACGGTAGAGAAGCCAAAGCGCAACTATATGTCGGTGAAGTTATACGCGGAAACGCTGTATCCCGTATGCAGCCATAAAATTTGGAAAGAGTTACAAGATCAACCCATTCCAGAAGCGCTTTGGCGATATCCTATTTTGTCGACAGACTCTATTTATCGTGAGAGAGGAAAAGACTGGGCTGAGTGGTGCAGAGCGGGTGGTTACACTTTGCCAAAAGATGTCGATGTTCAACATTTTAGTCATATGTTGTTGGCAATTGAGGCTGCACGTTATGACCAAGGCATCGCATTTGCGAATGATTTTATGCTCAATGAAAGAGATAAAGCGCATGATTTGGTGTATATCCCTTCTCATGGATTAGAGACGGGGGACAGCTTTTATTTTATTCATAAAAAGAGCCGAGCCAAGCAGGCGGAAATTATCAAACTCACTAATTGGTTGAAGCAACAGTGCTTGTGAAATGACTAAATTGTCATGATTAAGAAAGAAAGTGGCAAAGTTGTGTTTAAATATTTCATGTTTTATTGAGTTTTTATTCATTAACATCAACTTGGTTTTGAAACCGAGTGAAATGGATAGCATGACGTGCTTAAGGATGGGCAAAACACAACCTCAATAATTAACAGGCAGTGAAATACAATGTTTAAAAAAACATGGCTAATGACAGCCCTTCTAGCAACATGTTCTGTTGCAAACGCAGCTCCTTACGTTGGTGTATCTGTAGGTCAAGCATCGTTTGGTGATGTAAACGGTTCACTCAGCGCTGGTGGAAATACCGCAACTACTAAGCTTAAACTTGAAGATGATTCAAGCCTGTCAGGTAAAGTATTTGGTGGTTACAAGTTCAACGAATACATTTCTCTAGAAGCAGCCATTGGTGGCTACGATGCTTTAGACGGCAAAGTTGTCACAGTTGGCGATATGAAGTTTTTAGCCATCCAACCAAAAGCGACGTTGCCAATCGGTGACCATTTTAATCTTTTTGCGAAAGCAGGCCTTTCCTATTTTAATGCTGAAGTAAAAGTGAGTAATGCGGTTTTAGGCGGCAGTACTGGCCATACCACGCTTTCTGATAGCACGGTTACTGGCATGTACGGTTTAGGTGCTGAATTTGCTATTACCAAAAACTTTGCACTGCAGGTTGAGTGGGAGTACATGATGCCTGAGCTAGAAGTATCAAAAGGAGCGTATGGCAAAGGAACCGTTGATACTGAAATCAATGTATTCTCAGTAGGTATGAACTACCGCTTCTAAGAATAAGTATTTAGTGCTCTCTGGGCGTAGCAAACGTTTTTGACTTCTGTTGGTCGAGCTAAGCCCGAGCTTTAAATTTGCTTAGATATAGCATAGTAAGTTTAGTTGTTAAGCTTACTATGCTATTTTTTTGCTTTGGAAAAACGCTTAGGAAGCCTTGTGAACGATGTCAATCTTAGGTATCTGGATCTACTGTTAAAGCACTTTGAACCTCATCAATATCACTTTGTTACGCTGTCGGAGCTTGAAGTGGTAATTTGTACGTCAAGGCGCAATGTTTCTATTGTGATGAAAAAGCTTGCCACCTACGGTTGGGTAGATTGGAAACCTGCAATTGGCAGAAGTAACGCCAGCCGCCTGAATATTACTATTTCCCTTCAACAAGCGATGACCGAATTTTTGGTAGAGGAGCTTGGTCGGGGAAGAATGAACTCGATAACAAAACTTATCGATTGGTTTGGCCAAAGTGCTGTCAGGGCGCTGACGATTGCCTCTGAAAAAGTGAACCAGTTGAATGAGTCAAATAACGCTATTTTGATCTCCTCTTATCCTTGGGTGTCTAAGGTCGATCCTGCGAATACTTATCGTCATACTGAACTGCATGTGGCGAAAAGTGTTTATGATGTTTTGCTGACTCAAAATTCCAATGGTGGCATTGAGCCTTCGCTAGCACATGAGTGGAAAATGGAAGGCAATGTGATGATGTTATGGTTGAGACCTGGAATATATCGTCACGATGGCGAACTTCTTAGCATACAAGATGTTGTTTGGAGCATAGAAAGACTTAAGGAAATAAAAGGACCAGTACACGAGCTCTGGCAATGCATTGACAGTGTGGTTGCTGAAACATCGAGCTGCTTAAAAATTACATTGAAACATCCGAACATGTTTTTTCCATACATACTAACCACTCCTCACGCTTCTATTCTTTGTCGAGATGTTGTTTCTTTCGGCTCGGGTTATTCGTACCACATAGGTACTGGACCATTTAAAATCAGTGGTTGGAACCAAGAGAGTATGCTTCTTCAAGCACACAAAGAATATTTTTCATCGCGTGCATTGTTAGACCAAATTACGCTGTCTCATGGTGATGTTAAGGCCCTGAATATGTTGAGTTTTAACCAAACATCTGATCACGTTGAAGTGGAAAAAATCAGTGCATTTTCATATTTGACCTATCGGGAGCGCGCGGACTCTAATCTTGCAAAAGAAGACTGGCATCAACTCGCCGATTACATCAATGCGCAAAAGAGAATCTATGAGGCGCACAGTGCCATTGACAGTATTCAGTTAGCGACCCAAGAGCACGATTTACTAATAGCAGAGGCTGTTGTGACGCCTAAGCTACAAGGTAAAGTAGCGCTAGCTGAGCCAGTCTGGACGATACCGAGTTTAATTCGTCACTCTGAGTGGTTGCACCGTGTGATTCGGGCGACGGGATTAGAGCTGGAGATCGTCATTATTGATGATATTAGTTTTCCTGAAGTCGCATCACATCGAGCGGACTTGCTCCTAATTGAAGAAGTTATGGAAGCGCCGTTTGAGTATGGCGTATTTGAATGGCTATCGATAGCAACAGGTTTGCGTTTTAGTTTTGATCAAAGCCAGATGTTGATCCATCGAGAAAACCTTCGCGAAGCCATGACAAATGCTCAATCTTTACAATCTCTTTTAGGCGTAGAAAAAGCGTTACGAGAGCAGTATCTTTATTTGCCTTTATTTGTTGGCTATGAAGAGGTGACAAAAACACAGCAAGTGCGCGGTGTTCAGGTGAAAAATACGGGTTATAGCGATTTGCATCGTCTCTGGATCGCTCACTCTAACTAGCATATTTCGACACGGTGAGCACAGAGTATGAATACATAAAGCCATCGCAATGATGGCTTTATGTGGAATGTAGAGTTAGAAGTTGTACGACACACTCGCGCCAACAACCCATTGGTTTGCACTATCAACAATCGAGGAATCGCTGATACCGCTGCCTAGGCGAGTGTATTGTGTCATTTGGCTCACTTGCCAGTTATCGTTGATTGGCATGACTAGCTTGTAGCCTAAACCATAGCTTACTGTTGAATCACCTTTGTACGCTTTGCGGTTTGCATTTGCTTCGCGTTGTTTTACGCCAAAGTAGTAATCTACGTAGTCTTCACTTTGATAAGTTAGGTTAGCAAAAGGAACAAAATCAACACTACCGAAGTTCATAATGTGGAAGTAAGTCGCGCCCGCTAAGTAACCTTTGTAAGCACCACTGATATCATGTTGAAGGTATGTTGAAATCACATTGTGTTGATCTAACGTAAAGTCAGTGTTCAAACCTAAATCGACAGCAAAGCGACGTTTATCCGTGCCTTTCAGGCTCTTTGCAACATCACCGTCACGCATGACACCACTGCCAACAAGGTAAGCACTCATGTTGATTAATTCATTGGTGTTACCGAAGAAGCGGTAGTTAATGCCACTTAGATCGGCGTTAAAGTCGTCACCATGGTAACCGCCATTTAGAATTGGAGCTGTATTGTATTTTTGATCTTTGAAAAGATCGCTGCCATGAGCCACTCCGACTTCCGCGTTCCAGCCACCTTCATTGTTGTAGATGTTACCGTTACGAATATAAGTATCACCAGCAACCGCTGAACCAGCAGCAGTCAGAGTTAGTAGTGCAATTAATGTCTTTTTCATCATTTTTCCGAGTTGTTCTGATTTGTTTTGAACACTGTACAAAATGAAGTTGTAAGCCTCTATCAGCAAAGCGTATGGAAATGTAATGAACCATCAGGATAAGAAGCGGAACGTAAGATCAGAGGAGGAAGATAAGAAAGGCAACCGCCGTCGATGGAAAGAAAAAATCCGAGCTGGGGTAGCTCGGATTTAGATTATTTATCAGGTATCGATACTAACTTATTGTTGTTTCGTTAAGTTGTATAACGGTGCTAGGTCACCTGTTACTTTTTCGCCATTCATGTCTAGCTTCATAAGTACATTTTCACCAACAAAGTATTGGTTTGGCGCATCTTCGTTTGTCAACGTTACGATGCTGCCGTTTGCATCCCAAGTGAATTGGCCTTCAGACTTTGACTGACCGTCTTCTTTGTCTTGGTAGCTTTCTTCAAGTACGTAAGTGCCATCTTGATTTAGTGTGATGATCATGTCGATACCTGAACAATCCGCACATGGAAGCGTACCTTTGTATGTGCCGTTCCAGTCCAGGGCATTTTGTGCGTTATGCTCAGAGTCTACAAATGTTTCTTCAGTGATGACTTGTTCTTCTGCTACTGGCAGCGTGTCAATTGTCTCTGTAGTAACTTCTGCGCTAGTAGTGACTTCAGTTTCCGTCGCTTGAGGTACTTCAACTGCGCTTGTTTCGGCAGGTTTCTCATCTTGACAGCCTGCAAGAATGATTACCGCGCCTGTTAGTGCCAACATTGTTTTTTTCATTTTATCCCTCTTTAAATCAAGATTTTGTATGAGAGTAATAGTAGACATTTATCAGGTATTTGCGTCATCAAAAAGCAATAGAATGATCTATCTATGTCAATAAAACCGAATATGAGCATGAAATTGTCAGGAAAATCAGAACAATGTAAATGTTGATTGGGATATCAAGCTTGAGTCTACAAATAAATATCTAGAGGGGGCAGAGATAGCTGAAAACAGCCCACATTGCCGTGAGCTGTTTTATTAAATCAGTTAAGAGGCCTTATCGATGTTTGAACGTGAGGTGCTTCGTTTTGTGCTGTCTTCATTAGCGAATAGACCAGCAACAGTACGACGCTCTAATTCACCTTTCAAATGACCATGCTCATCGACAACGGGCAGTGAGTATTCGCACGACATGGTTTCAGTCAATATTTGCTCAATGGCTGAATGGGGAGAGATGATAGGTACTTCTTCATAGATATCATCATCCCAGCTTGGGGTTTGAGCTAACTTCGTCGCGTCTAGTAACCCTTGTTGCGTTATCACGCCTTGATAGCCTGCATCGGTCACATGATAAGCATAATCACGTTTAACTCGTTTCATCTCACTGAGCGCTTCTTCAATGGTTTTAGCGGCAATGCGATATGAAGGTGGCTGCATCACAGTCTCAACCGTCAATGCTCGCGCTCTATTGACGTCTTTTACAAAGGCTTCAACGTACTCATCGGCAGGATGCAGCAATATTTCGTCTGGTGAACCTTGTTGGACAAGCTCACCGTCTTTAAGGATCGCAATGCGATCGCCAAGGCGCAGTGCTTCATCTAAGTCGTGAGTAATAAAAACAATCGTTTTGTGTAACTGCTGTTGCAGTTCTATTAACTGATCCTGCATTTCGCTCCGAATCAGTGGGTCCAGCGCTGAAAATGCCTCGTCCATTAATAGTATTTCGGCATTGGTTGCCAACGCTCGCGCGAGGCCTACGCGTTGCTGCTGACCACCTGATAGCTGAGCGGGATATTGGTTCTCATAACCCGTTAATCCAACGGTATCCAACCATTCGTTTGCTTTTGATAAGCGCGCTTCTTTACTTATTCCTTGAATTTCCAAACCGTAAGCGATGTTGTCGATAACAGTGCGATGAGGCAATAAGCCAAAACGTTGAAACACCATCGACATCTTATGACGACGAAACTGCTCTAACTCCTTGTTAGAAAGCTGCATGACATCTACCCCTTCCACCAAAATCTGTCCCATGGTTGGATCGATTAGGCGATTGAAGTGGCGAATCATGGTGGACTTTCCTGAACCGGATAAACCCATAATGACGAAAATCTCGCCCTTTTTAATTTGGAGGTTGATGTCTTTTAGCCCGACCGTGTGCCCCGTTTCCGCCAACACGTGTTCTTTACTATGTCCCAACTTGACGCGCTCAATCACGCTGTTGGGTTTGGGGCCGAAGATTTTATACAGACCGCTGATTTCGATAAGTGGACTAGTCATGCTTTAAATCTCCTAGATGGGCTTGAGTGCGTTTCGCATACGCTTGTGAAGCGCGGTCGAAAAGAATCGCTAGGGCGACAATGGCTAGACCATTTAAAAGACCAAGAGTGAAATATTGATTGGTAATCGACTTAAGAACGGGCTGGCCCAAACCTTTTACCCCAATCATCGATGCGATGACAACCATCGACAGTGCCATCATTATCGTTTGGTTGATTCCCGCCATGATGGTTGGCATTGCGAGCGGAAGTTGGACCCCAAAAAGCCGCTGTTTACTGCTGGCACCAAATGCGGTTGCGGCTTCCAACACTTCTTTATCCACCAAACGAATACCCAAATTAGTTAAACGAATAACAGGTGGAATCGCGTAGATTACTACTGCGATGAGGCCAGGAATTTTGCCGATCCCGAGTAACATAACAACTGGGATGAGGTACACAAATGCCGGCATGGTCTGCATGACGTCGAGTAATGGCGTCACAACAGACTGAATACGATTAGAGCGCGCCATGGCGATGCCGATAGGGATCCCGAGTGTGATTGCCAGCATGGTACACACCGTGATAATACTGAGCGTGCGCATTGTGTCTTCCCACATGCCGAAGTAGCCAATCAGGATAAGTGAGCCAAAACATGCGATAGCCAGTTTCCAAGAGCGACTAGCGGCATAAACGAGGGCGGTGCAGACGCCTAAAACAACGACCCAAGGTGTTGAAATAAGCAGTTTTTCAAACCAGACAAGAAATGAAAGGAGCGGATCAAAGAGAGACTCGATAAGTTCACCATATTCACGAGAGAAATCTCGGTAGGCGCCATCGAGTGTTTTGCGAATCGCTCTAAGATCAGAGCGATCCATTTCTGGGAATTCGCTGAGCCAATTCGAGTCAGACATATTTACTTCCTTTTCTGATATATCTAGGTGCCCTCAAGAGCGTGATTCAGCAAGAATGGCTGGGATCGTAGACCAAGTAATGATTGGTGGTTCGATAGGTCCTCCATCTATTGTTTTACCCTTTAGGCTCATTTCAATGCAGTCGACCTGCACTTTATAGTTACTTAGGGAGACACTCTTTTAATAAAACAATCATTAGTGTTCAAATGAATGATTTGATCGGATTATAGTTTTTCTTCTCCAATAAAATGAATACATTAGCGCGTATTTGTATGAAAAGTCTGCGCAAACTAACGTTTTTATTATCTAGATAATTAGAATTGATCTTTTTGCTCGTTTGTCACCAAAGTTTGTCAATTCTTAGATATCTAATTAATCCTGATGTCTTACGTATTTATCGTGTCGATTTTTGCAAACTTAGTTTATTGGCATATGCTAAAAATGTTATTGGCATATGCCAGTTTAAGGCGTAATTTGACCCTGTGTTTTCGAGGGATAATGATGGCAAGACCAAAGATAGAAAGACGAATATGCGGACGTGCTGCACACCATTGTTTCAAACCCAATGGCGTGCCATTTCATCAGTTGGAGCAAGTCGCCATATTACCAGAAGAGCTAGAAGCACTGCGTTTGGCCGATTTAGAGGGTCTTAGCCAGCAGCATGCTGCTGAACAGATGGGCGTCTCTAGACAAACTTTTGGTAACACAGTAAAAAGTGCAAGATTGAAAGTCGCAAAAAGTTTAGTTGAAGGTCATGCATTAGTTTTTCCGGATGAGGAGTCAAACTTATGATTTATGCTATTCCTAATGATGGTGAGCGGGTGGCAAACCACTTTGTTAAAGCACCATATATTGCTATTTATTCTGATACTGACGGTATGCTAAAAAACTTAGCGAACATTGCTTCGATGCCACAAGCAGGTTGCAATGCGAAGTCTCAGTTAATTCAGTCTCTGCAAGAGTACAATGTGGATGCTGTACTTGTACGAAATATCGGTGAACGCGCACTAGCCAAATTACTTCGTAGTGGCACGCAAGTATTCAGGCTTTCTACCCGTAGCTCACTGGAAGATGTACTTGCGGTTCCAAGAGAGCCTCTCATTGAGCCGTCTCAAGGTCGTCCCTCAAACAATCATAAGAAAAATGCTCACAAGTCAAAAGGCGGTTGTGGTTCCTGTGGTTGTGGTGGCAAAAAATCCAAACTCTCCTTGCTGGCAAGACCGAAAGCACCAGCAGGGCTACTTAAAGTGACATCTCGCCCTGCTATACTTAGGCTAAAGACGATGGCTAATAAGGCAGGTTAATATGGTTTGGTTATTTACCTTTCTTGGTTTTCTCGCAATCATTTTGTTGATGTCGCTTGGCGTCATTTTCCACAACAAGCGTATTCAAGGGAGTTGTGGCGGATTGAATAATGTCGGTGTTGATAAGGTGTGCAATTGTGAAACCTCTTGTGCCGAGCCTGAAAGACGTTTGTATCAAATATCCGAACCTAATTCGTCATCTGAGCGCTAAGATCTTTTGCCCATTTCGGTAAGGTTTGTTTAAACCAGTCAATGTATTTACTGGTCTGAGGGTTCTGTCTCGAGACCAGTATATTCACCACTTCTACCACCATCCACGTTTTAGCTATTGCAATCGTTCTTGCTAAATTACTCGCATCGCCTTGCTTTGCCGTCTTGGTATAGGTATGCGCCACACCAAGATAATCTTCGAATGTGCCCATGCCTTTGACTAGTGGTGCTAAATCTATCGCGATATGCCCTGTCGAAAAACGTTCCCAGTCGAACAGCACCAAATCGCCATTATCTCGTCGCCCCCAGTTCCCGGCATTGGTGTCTCCAGAGATCAAATTTTTGGCGTTGAAAAGCGGGCCGGATTGCTCTTGTAGCTGATAAAAGAACCGCTCTGTTTTTGCGTCTAGTTTGAGCGTGTTTAAAGCTTGGGAAGTGGCTGGTTGTGTCCACTGATGAGGATGATAAACACCGTCTGATGTCGGAGATAGTCTATGTATTTTAGCTAGTTGTTCTATCACGCGCGGCTCTTCAAGCAGGAATTCTTGATTGACAGAGTGCGGGATATACTCGATTCGTAACGTATTTTGTTGGTGATCGTAATCAATGAGCTCAGGTACAAGAATGCCAAGTTCATTGAATGGTTTAGCCTGGTGTTGATAAAAAGCGACCTCAACCTGTTCTACCTGCTGCTTTTCAATGAATGAAATGCCGTGTTTTTCTACCAGATAAACTTTGGCACTGCCCATCTGGTTAAGCTCTTGCTTTGACATAAGACATCCTGTCTTTTGATGGTGGAATCTTCACTTACCTTAAACGCGAAAGGTGTGTGCGCCAAGAATACTTAAAGAGAACATTGAAACAAAATAATGCAATGGTTTGAGTATAAAATTGTCGCTGGTGTCTAAATTTTGCACAGTGGCTTTTACGCATCGTTAACCACGTTCTACGCTTAATATTCGATTTAAACAAGGAGAACCAATATGGCTGTAATAAAGCAGGATATTCCAAATCGTGTAACGGTTTATCATGACAATGTCGATCAAGAACAAGAGCTGAAAAATGCGATGCTGCCAGAGAAACCGCGCTACTTTAACGGTGCTCCGACTTACAAAGCGAACAGCATCGAAGAGTTTGAAAATAAAATCAGTCAGATCGGTTTGTCTCTCGATAAATAAATTTTAATTTACCTAAAAGCGCCCTCATTTTGAGGGCGCTTTTTTATTTGATTGATTTGAATCGTAGGGAATTAACCTTGTTGAGCACTGCCTTGGCAGACTTGTTTTTGCACTGCTGGTGGCGCAGGCTCGTAATGGCTTAAGGTCATACTAAAGCTGCCTTCACCACCAGTGATGGAGCGTAATCGACGAGCGTAATCTTGCAGCTCATTTACTGGTGACTTAGCTTTCAACAACGTGAATTGGCCATCGATCGGTTCAGTGCCTTCTATTAATCCTCGATTACCTGACAAATCCCCAGACACGTCACCGACGTTTGTGGTTGGGACGTGTAACTCCATTTGGACAATTGGCTCTAACACAATAGGATCAGCGTTGTTAATCGCATCTAAAAAGGCTTTCTTACCTGCGATGACAAATGCAATTTCTTTCGAATCGACGGAGTGATATTTACCGTCATAAACGGTGACTTCCACATCCTTAATTGGGTTGCCAGAAATCGCGCCTTCCTCTAACGCTTGCAAAATACCTTTTTCAACAGCAGGAATGAGCGCGGTTGGAATAGCGCCACCCACCACTTTGTTGATGAACTTAAATCCCGCGCCACGTTCGAGTGGACGAACCTTCAATTGCACTTCACCAAACTGGCCTGCACCGCCACTTTGTTTTTTGTGTCGATAATGCCCTTCGGCAGGTTTGGTGATGGTTTCAAAGTATTCGACGCTTGGTTGGCAGGTTTCGACGTCCAGTTTGTACACGTTCGCCATCTTTTCTAATGCGACTTTGAGGTGAAACTCCCCTTGGCCGCTGATGATGGTTTCGTTGGTGCGAGCACGATGTTCGATGCGCAGCGAAGGATCTTCACTGGCAATTTTATTCAGCACATCTCCTAATTTTTGCTCATCTCCACGCTTAAGAGGCTTCAAGCACAAAGAATACATGGAGTCAGGAAGATCCAACGTTTTGAGTTGAACACCATCTTCTTCGTGAGAGTCATGAACGATTGAATCGAATTCGAGATCATCCACTTTGGCTAAAACGCAGAAGTCGCCCGCAAGCGCACGAGGGATCTCGGTTCTATCTTTGCCCTGCAGTTGATATAAGTGCCCAACTTTAAATGCCTTGTTGCTTTCGCCAATATAAAGCTGGCTGCCCGCATTGATTTCACCCTGATACACACGTAAGTAGGCAAGTTTTCCCATATATGGGTCGACGCTGACTTTGTACACGTGTGCGACGGTGTGCTCTAAAGTTTCGCAATTTACTTTGATTTTTTTGCCGTTCTTTTCCAATAGAGGAGGGTTACCTTCGTTTGGCATGGGCATGATCTCCGCCAAGGTACGAAGCAGAAGCTCGATGCCCGCGCCGGTTTGTGCTGAGACAAAACAGACCGGAATCACATGTCCAGTTCTCAGTGCTTCTTCAAACGGATCATGCAGTTGCTCTGCGGTGAGTTCGGAGCCTTGTTCCAGATACAGTTCCATCAGTTCTTCATCGACTTCGATAACTTGATCAATCAAGGTCTCATGAGCTTCATCTACCGTCGCAAGTAAGGTTTCTCGTCCCAATTCTGGTTCGAAATAGCAGTCAACTACAGATTCTCCGTCAGCCGAAGGTAAGTTGATCGGCAAGCAGTGGTCCCCAAAATGCTCAACGATGTTCTCCATCAATCTTTCTAACTGACTACCGTGGTTATCGAGCTTATTGATGATGATCATCTGACATTTTTGCTGCTCTTTAGCAAAGGTGAATAAGCGATCGGAAGTTTGGTTTAGTGGGGTTTGAGGGTCGATGACAAGGGCGGATGTTTCAACGGCAGGAAAAACGCTGATCGTACGGCCAAGTAACTCGTTTTGTCCCGGAGTGTCGATGATATTGAGCCGATGTTTATTCCAGCGCAGTGCGACTGGCGTTGCTTCAATACTGTGTTGATATTGGATGGATTGAGGGTCGAAGTCGGTAACGGTATCGCCTTTTTCTACGCTGCCTAAATGGTGAGTGGCATCGCAGGTGAAGAGCAGTTTTTCTATCAGCGTGGTTTTACCGGTCCCGGTTTGGCCGACGAAAGCGATATTGCGTATTTTGTTTATAGGCATAGAGCCTCCTTGCAAGATGGCGTGAAAAACCTACGAATTGCTAGGAAGTGGGTTGCTATAGAAACCCACGCACTGCATTGGAGTAGGGCGGGATTACCGCCTATTCGTCTTCCATGTCATTTTCCGGATGACTCGATGCATAAGACCACCTTCTTGGACTACTGTAATCTTAGCATGCCGTAATAACCGTATAATTTATGTGACTTATTTCATGATGGGGCTGATTGTTTTTTAATCGAGATCATAAACTCAGAGGTTCTGACTTTTCGATCAAAACCTCGGGATTATTTAGGCTATTTGGAAAGAACGATTTCGCCGTCGCGATAAACTAAGCTCGGCGTTACATCTTGTCCGAGCAACACCGGGCCATCAAGATCGACAACGCTTGCCTGAGCAGCAATGGGTAACGCAGCACGCATCGCCAGCGACGTCCCCAACATACAACCGGACATGAGGCTAAAACCGAGTTCTTTTGCATCGTCGGCCAGCAATAATGCTTCACTGAGCCCACCTGTTTTATCTAGCTTAATATTCACCATCTCGTATTTTCCAAGCAGTTGATGCAATTGCTCTCTGGTGTGACAACTTTCATCGGCGCAAAGTGGAATGGGGTGCGGAATGCTGGCGAGTGCGTTGTCGCAGTCTTGTGGCAACGGTTGCTCGATCATGGTGATATTAAACGATTCGAGTTGATCAAATACCGTCGCGAGGTCGAGGCTTTGCCATGCTTCATTCGCATCTAAAACAATTTGCGCGTGCGGCGCGGCATCGCGTACTGCTGCAACGCGCTCAATCACGTTTTCACCATCCAGTTTTACCTTAAGCAGTTTTGCGCCTTGGCTAAGGTAAGCTTGCGCCTGTTTTGCCATCGCTTGCGGCGTGTCGATAGAAACCGTCATCGCCGTCACAATCGCCTCGGGTAACGTAAAGAGGTCGTGAACCTGCTGCTTGTGGCTCAAAAGCGCGCGAAGATGCCAAAGGGCGCAATCCAATGCATTTCTTGCCGCTCCTGCGGGCAATAACGATTGAAGCTGGCTTTTGAGAGCCATCACATCAGCTTCGCCTTTGGCGTACAAACTTTGCAGTTCATGCGCGGCGTGAGAAATCGCCTTAATTACCGATTCAACCGATTCACCATAACGTGGGTATGGTGTGCATTCTCCTTGGGCGATCATGCCTCGATGTTCAATTGTCACGCGGACTACGTGGCACTCTGTCCGACTGCCGCGAGATATGCGAAATGGTGTCGCCATGGCAATCGTGACAGGTTCTACATGAATTTTCATCTCACTAGTTTTCCCTAAACCGCAGTTATTTTCTAAACCGTAAATGTTTCCTAAATCGTAAGGATCTTATCTGCAACCGCATCAACGCCAAAACGCACAGGGTCGGTGACGGGCACCTGATATTTGTCGCTCCAATCCTGGCATAACTGGGCAGCATCTTCTTCGTTGATCGCCGAAGTATTTAAGCAAATACCCACTAATTGAGCTTTTGGATTTGTTAGGCGAGCCGCGGCCAGATTCGCTTCTATCGTTTGTTCAATGGTTGGCAAGCTCGCATGTGGTAAGTTGCGGATGTGCGGGCGACCAATCTCATGGCACAGTACCAGAGCGTCCGCTTGTGCGCCGTGAAGTAAGCCCAAACTTACGCCAGCAAACGAAGGGTTAAATAACGAACCTTGCCCTTCGATGATGTCCCAATCGTGGTCAGTGAAGTCGGGGCTGATCGCTTCTACTGCGCCGGAGATAAAATCGGCAACTACGGCATCAATTGAAATGCCACTGCCTGCGATGAGAATTCCCGTTTGACCCGTTGCTTTGAACTCTGCGCGACAGTTTTTACGCTTTAATGCGTGTTCAATGGCAAGGGCAGAGTACATTTTGCCAACGGAGCAATCTGTTCCTACAGTAAGTACTCGCTTGCCTGCGCGAGCTTTGCCATTGCCGACCTTGAGCGGGGCATCATAATGGCGAACATCATATAGTTTGGTTAATCCGCGTTGTTCTAGATCTGCAAGAGGAGCAAATTCCGCCAAACGTTGGTGCATGCCCGATGCAATTTCAAATCCCATTTCTGCCGCTTCAAGTAAGGTAGCTTGCCAAGTTTCGGGAATGACTCCCCCGGGTTTGCTGTGCCAAGCACCAGTGTTTTTGCTCCTTGCTGCTGCGCTTGTTGTAGTGTCATGTCGGTTAAACCAAGTGATACGGTTTCTGGCGTCAGGCGGATTTGGCCAAGACAAATCTCAGGTCGCCATTGGTAAATGCCACGCGCAGTTTTTGCTGCGAGTGGATCGGTTACATCGCCAAGAAAGAGTAGGTAAGGTTGAGCAATTTGCATGATGGTTCCCTTCGTCATCGTTATTGCTCATTAATGTAGCCAGACTGATTTAGGAAACCGAATGCTTATTTGTTGGGCAGATATAACTTCAAGTTATACCTCTAAACCATCTGTTGTTTTAGGGCGGTGATAAACTGCTTTGTCGCAATGGATTGAGGAGTGTGCTCTGCGAATAAAATAGAGACAGAGAAGGACATGTTTGGCTCCAAAGCATGCACGGAAACGGCATCATCTTGGCGATATTGTTTTGCAGTCCATGGGTCTACAATGGCGAACCCTGCTTGGTGTTTCACCAGTTCAGCCGCCGCGGAGTAGCTGCGTACGGTGATGGCATGTTGATAATGCTCGTCACGCGCCGACAAGGTTTGATGCAGCAATAAGCCCAGAGGGTCTCGGCTATCTAAACCGATAATGGGTAAATCGTGCCTGAAGAGTTCTTCTAAAATGACGGTTTTTTCTGCGGGTATCGCTGCGCTTTTAGGAGCGATCAGTGCTAAGTTTTCTTTCAATAACACGTGCCCCATGATCGCTGGTGGTGTTTCTTCACCAAAAGCGATAGCGACATCCAATTCATGTTTCAGCAACCCAGAGCACAGCTCATCGCGATTGGCCGTTAATAGCTCAAAGGAGATGCCGTTCTCTTTCGACAACAACGCGACAGTCGGCGCTAACAAGTGTGCGGCCAAAACAGGCGGGGCACCGACTCGTAAATGTTGAGTTCCCTGTTTGACTTTGTTGGTCAGAGAGCGAAATTGTCCGAGTTGTTGATAGACTTTTTCTGCCTCTGGTAATAAAGCTTTGGCTTCTTGAGTGGGAACGAGACGACCCTTTACACGCTCAAATAAAGCGAAGCTCAGTTGTTGTTCTGTATGGGCGAGAACTCGAGTGACATTAGGTTGGGAAACGTGCAGTAAGCGAGCCGCGCCTGACACCGTTCCTGCTTGCATAATGGCGTAAAAGACTTCCAATTGTCTTAAGTTCACTGCGAATTCCTTCTGCTCATCTTGGTCGCCTCAGAATACCCAACCTTGCTGATGAGCGATAGAGGAAAAAAGTACTGGTGTAGAAAATTAGGAAGACGATGTTGGTTATCTTCTTATCTCACTTTTTCAATTTCTCAACTTCTCAATTTCTATGCTTCACTTTGCCGCTGCATGAAGGGGCTGGTCGTTAAACGGTTCGACGTCTCGGCTGAGTAATCCCATCAATACCACTGCTAACACCATGACAATAGCTGCTATTGCAAAACCGTATTGTGTTAGCTCGTAATAACTCAACATCGCGATGAATACATAACTGAGAGATTGAATGGTGGTGGCAAACATGCTGATGCCGCCATCGACGCGACCTCGTTGATGAACCGCTACGGTGTGATGCATCCAGTTGACTCTCGCAATGCGATTTAGCGCGTTAAACACACCAAACAGAGCCGTAAACAATAAGATGGTCAGCGGGCTTATCGCAAAACTCATTCCGATAAACGCTAGAGATACCATGACCATCGAAGCAAACATAATGTGGCTATGGGAGGCGCGACTCAGCACTTTGGTGACAATGAAACCTGTTAGTAACGAGCCGAGACCAAAACTGATGTTGAATCCTGCAAACCAATCGCCAGAGATGCCTTGTTCAGAAAACCAAATCGGCACCAATTTGCTCAAATACGTCAATGCAGGATAAGAGAGGCAAGAGAGCAGAATAAAGCCATAAAAGCGGGGTTCGAGACGGAATATTTGTTGGCTCTCTTTGAGTTGTGCGATGAAAGCAACGGACTTTGATGCCCTTAATTGTTGGGTATACGGCGTCAGAATATAAAACATCGCTGCTAACGCAGAGGCGCTAGCCGCAAACAAAGCAAACTCTTTCATGCCCCACATTTCAAGCAAAACAATACCCAACGCGCCAGCTCCGAGGGTCGTGGATTGCATTACAATTTCTTGCTGACCCGAAATTTTCGCATACTCATGGTGCTGATAATTTTCTTGGGTGAAGGCGTTGTTGGTCGTCCATGCAAAATTACTCGAAACCCAATACACCAATTGCGCAAAAGCAAGCAGCCAGTGGGACTCAAAACCCAACCAATAAGCAATGAACACCACCAAAGCCATGCCCGATTGAATCCATTGATTGAGCACGAGTAGTACTTTGCGTGAATGTCGGTCAACTAAAGTGGAAAAGAAAGGCGTTGCCAGAAAAGAAATCGCGGTGCAGCTCAGAGAAACTAAAGCGACGAATGTACCCATGTTAGGTTCGGAAAGCATGACCCATGGCAGCGCCATCATGAATAAGCCAGAGGAGATACTGTCGAAGAAGCGGCCTGCTAAGTACGGCTGAGTTTTATTTTTCATTATGTTTGCCTCAAGTTCCCTTTGGATTTCAAAACGTTGACTTATAATGGTGCTATGTTTGTCGACCAACTTGTTCATTCCGAACGCATTATTTCGAGACCATCTGGGTTTAGCGTTAATTAAGATGGTGCAACTTTAAAACCTCAAGTAAACTTGAGGTAAAGCATTTTTTTAACAAAATTGATACACAGGGAGTCAAGGATGGAAATCAGCGTAGGAGAAGTGGCAAAACGTTCTGGAGTGAAAGTATCTGCCCTACATTTTTACGAGCAAAAAGGACTGATTTCGAGCTGGAGAAATCAAGGTAATCAGCGCCGCTACCACCGCAGCGTTTTGCGCCGTGTTGCGGTGATTAAAGCGGCGCAGCAAGTGGGGTTGTCGTTAGAAGAAATCAAACATGCGCTAGATGAGCTGCCGAAACATCAAGCGCCAAACAAACAGCAATGGGAAGTCATGGCGAGTCATTGGCATGAACAGTTGGAGCAAAAAATTCAAAAGCTCAAAGCCCTGCAAAACGATTTGGGTGGATGCATTGGCTGCGGGTGTTTGTCGTTAGAAACCTGCGCGCTGCGAAACCCAGAAGATGTGTTAGGCAAAGACCACTCGGGTTCTAATTTAACGTTAGAAGAGTAGGTGCTATTCCTATTCTTTGTCGAAACTGTCCACCACAATTGCACCCATTGACGCCGGCATTGTGATGACGATGACCCGTTTTATCGCAACCAGAGGGTCAGACAGTAGCGGTAATTTATCGAGGCAGAATAGCACCAGCGCTACTACGATAGCGGCGATAGAATAGGCGATAACCACACGAAAAATAAAAATGGATACGCGATTTTTGATGTGGCTTTGGAACACGCTTTGATAGGCGAAAAAACTGAGGAAAATGACAGAAAGGCTTAACAGCATGAGCAGGTTTGCCATTGGCAAGCTTTCACCCAGTCGCCACGCCTCTTCAGAAAAAGAGATGGGTACGGCGAGGGCAAAAGCGCCAACCAACACTTGGCTGGCGTCTTCTAAGTTAAAGTGACTACTCATGCTGCTCATTCCATTATTCGTTTGCTAGGTGTAAGAGCTTTTCAAAGCGCTCGTTACCATGCAGCAATTCGAGGTCTCGCTCTTCGGCAAGCAAGTCACGAATAGATGGGCTGTATTCAATAGCGCGTTCCAAGTCTTCAATGGCTTGCTCTTCAATGCCAAGACGAGAGTATGCACAAGCACGTTGATACAGTGCAGGACCATTGGTGTAATCGACTTCAAGTACGCGGTTACAGATGCTAAGTGCCCAGTGGTATTCGTTGATTTCCATCGCGGCGTCTGCTTTGTAAGTCAACGCTTCTAAATCACCTGGGCGAATCAGCAAGATCTCATCATAGATTTCAATACGTTGCTCTGGTGTTTGTGAGCTTTGCGCACGCAACCATAAGTTATGGATCTCGTTGATTTTCTCAATTTCTTTATTGTTTTCACTGATAATGCGAGTTTTGCGTTTTAAATCTCGCTCAAGGGCGACAAATTTCTTCTCGTATTCTTGGGCGATCTTTTCTAATCGTTTATCCGCCATCTCTTTGGTGTTGTGTTTAAACTCACGCAGAGATTGCCAGCCTACAAAGGCGATCAGCGATGCGACACCTGCGATGATGTAGAAGAAGTAGGTTACGGTCACGTTGGCATAGTTCAACGATTTATCCGCAACCGTCAGCTCGCGGTCGGTGATCTCTGTGATCATTCGTTTTTCTAGGCTCTGATAGTCCTGACGCAGTGCTTTTAGCTCATCTAAAATATAGCGTTCCATTAATGGTCTATCTAACAGATCCGATTCTGAATACTTTTCGTCCGATGCCATTGTCGGCAAGGCAAGTATCAGCGAGAAAAAAATACCAATAAATAAGCGCATATAACGTCCTTTCACGAGAAGAGTACAGATAGACCATGCAACAATAGCAAATAGCACAAACGTTTAGCAAAGTTATTACAAAAGAAATAATTGTCGTCTACGTAAAAGTCATATTCTTGTTGTTTTTCAGTTTGTTCCTGGTGGTTATTTGCCGTGATATCTTTTATCCTCCTTGCGAATTTATGATTAATGGAGTGAGCATGGACGCGCGAGCCAAGGATTACTTAGAGCAGTATCTAAAATTATTATCACCAGAACAAAGAGCAGCCGTACCATCAGTTAGTGCTGACTATTATTGTGCCGATGAATACAACGCCAACGTATGCGCCGATTTGGTTCGAATTGGACAGAAAACCGCCTCTTGCAGTATGGAGCTTTGGTATCGAGAGCATGGCGAAAGCATGCCACAAGTGGGCCATTTACAAGTCGTCACGAATTGGAACGGGGACCCCGTTTGTGTGATACGAATTACTGATGTCAGCACATGCAAATATGAGGATGTAACCGCAGAGTTTGCCTACGCAGAAGGCGAAGGTGATAGAACCTTAAACTGGTGGCGTGACGCGCATACTGCATTTTTTAAAGCTGAATGCGATGAGTTGAACATAGATTGGCATGAGAAACGTACGCTAGTTTTGGAGCATTTTGAAGTGGTGTATCCAGTCAATTAATCTCTGATAGCAGCACTTATTTGAAGTGCTGCTTTCTTGAGAGACCGCTTTTAGCGCTTGCGAGCGGTCACACTAAACATGTGCCAGTGTTTTGGGCTTCCGACTACCGTGGTTCCGTCTTCATCTCTTTCATTCAATGAAATGAGTTCGTAATCCGCGAATAAACTTTCCACTTCCTTTTTCGTTAATGCGGTAATGTTCGGATGCATTTCTGATGCAACCCAGGAGTCTTTTACTCCCAAGAAATCACCGCAAAAGATACCGCCAGGTTGTAAGGCACTGTCTATTTTGGTCCAAACTTGCTCAAAGCCTTCGTCCGGGCAAAAGAACAAACTGGCATTCGCGATAACCAGGCTGCATTGAGGATAGTCAAACTCAGTAAAACAGCACTGTGAAATTGAGAAACGCTTGTGGCCTTCAAAGCGTGTTAAACAAGTTTTTACTGCATCTTCATGACTATCAAATGCGTGAACGTTAAACCCCTGTTCGAGGAGAAAATGACTGTCTCGACCTATTCCGCAGCCAATATCAAGAGCGACTTTGCTCTCGAGTTTCAGTAGGTTTACGGCATTTTCTACGTTTGGGCGGTGAGGTTGGTTTAAAATTTTCTGATAGTACTCGTTCCATTGTGCTGACATTGAACTTCCTTGTATTTATTGTGTTTCCCCAAATCTAGTGTCCATTCTTGTATTGCTTTATCGGGGAGGTTTTGAAACATTGGCAAGTGTTATAGCTGATCTTCAATTGGCAATATGCCGGAGAACCAAGCGCCCATTTTTCGCCATACTCCGGCCTCTGGTTCAGAATCATATTCTTTGCCTGTTTTTATGTCAGTCCAGACAATGTCTCCGTCGCGTAGAGTTAAGGCATAGGCGTTATTCGACAATTGATTCGGCAGTTGTTCTAGAAACATTTGCACATATTCTGGCTGTTCGATAACAACGGCCATTTCGGTATTCAAAGCGGCTGAACGTGGATCCCAGTTCATCGAGCCAACAAACAGAGTTTTGTCATCAATCGTCATTGCTTTTGCGTGTAAACTTGCTCTGCTGCTCCCCGTGAGGCTCCACTTGCTTTTGAGTTTCGCGCTCGCTTTTACTTCCCATAGCTTGACCCCAGCTTCGAGTAGGTCTGTTCGATATTTTGCGTACCAACCATGCACGGCAAACACGTCGTTAGAGGCGAGACTATTGGTCACTATCGTGATATCAACGCCTCGCTTGGCCGCGTTACTCAATGCTTGAGTGCCGACTTCGGTTGGGACGAAATAGGGGGAGATAAGAACAAATGAATGTTCAACACTTTTAACCAGCTCCGTTAAATTATCAATAAGTTGGCTCTCTCGGGTCGCAACTTTATCGGGTAAGTCAAACCATACTTTTGCTTCTCCCCAGTAGAGCTTGAGATTGCCTTGTTTGAGAGCTTGGTACATATCCAGTTTAGTGAAGTCATAACGGCCGGTTGAGAACTTTTCCTCTAGCTGGAGTTTGTCGACCTGCTTTTGAATCGCCAGGTCGGTAATTTGCTGTGAGTCCGGTGTTATCCATTCCATTGGTATCGCATAGGCGCTATTCCAGTAGAGGTCGAACTGATCTGCAGTTTGTTGTACCGCCTCACCATAGAGCAGTAGATCAAAATCACCAAATTCGACCTGTGATTCGAAAGAAAAGTATTCATTGCCGATATTCCTACCCCCGACAATGGCAGAAACACTGTCTGCAATCAGAGACTTATTATGCATACGACGATTAAGACGTTCAAAATCGCTAGCAAGAGCGAACCAGCGGGAGTCGCGATACTGATGCGGATTGAATAAGCGGATTTCGATATTAGGATGTGCATTGAGGGCAGCCATCACGTCATCGTTTCGCTTTTGCATATCGTCAAGCAACAGCCTTACTCGGACTCCACGCTTTGCAGCTTCATACAAGCGCCACGTTATTAGCTGACTCGTTTCGTCACCACGGTAAATATAGTATTGAAGATCAAGGCTTTTTTGTGCGGACTCGATTAAAGAGGTGCGAGCAAGAAGGGCATCGTGTCCTTGATTTAACGGGGAAAAGCCAGTGATTGACTTTGGGTCTTTCCCGTAAGCTTCAAAGTACTGTGCAAGCACAGAGTCACCTTGATACCCAAGTTGGAAGCTAGTGGATTTTTCACTGGGATCGTTCAATGACACGGATGAACATGCCGATAAAATTGTGAATAAAGAAGGGAAGAGCAGCTTAGCGAGTGTATGTAACAAAGTACATTTCCTTGTCTTACAGAGTGTTACTTATCGGAAATTATAGACCTAAGTTGCCGCAGCGTGCATCCAACAAGGTTTGATAACGGGCTATTAATCAATGAATTGTCATGTTCTCGGGATTAAGTTCACCTTTTTGAACGCAGATAATCATTTATTTTAATTATGATTGTGTCTGAATTGGTCATAATCACTAATATCTGGTGATTATGACCAATAGCACACTGGTTAAAATAGTTGAGTAATAATAACTATTTGAATTTTAATAAATAAATGCCTGGCACGTCCCTTGCTATTTAAAAGAAGAGTTAAGTCAGGGCAACTTGCGAAGTTAGTTAATTTTTTGTTAATTTTATTAACTTTGAATTGGCAATAACTCTGTAGTTAGCAACCGAAAAAGCAAGGTACGCGCTGCTTTGACGTCTATTCAAATGTAATTCCCTCACCATCATGCTTACAGGGAGTCAAAGATTTAATAAAAGCATGGTGATGAAAACAACAATAAAAAAGGATTTTCGATGTTAGCAAAACCCGTATTACGTTGGCTTTTACCTTTCGTTGTCGTTGGTGGATCTTATGCAGGATATGCCGCAATCGCCGCGACAGCTCCGGAAAAAGAGTCAACCAAAGATGCCATTACAGAGCCTACCGTTCAGGCTTCTTCTCTTTTTCCTACCGATCATAAAGTGGTGATAACCAGCCATGGTGAGTTAGTCCCTTTTGAAAAAACACACCTTTCCGCGCAAGTCAGTGGTGAAGTGATAAGTTGGCACCCTAATTTTGTAACGGGTGGGATCGTGAAACGAGGAGAAGTGCTGTTCACGATTGAAAGTGACAACTATGAAGCGTCGGTTTTGCAAGCCGAAGCCAATTTAGCTAGCGCACGTGCGAGCTTGATTGAGGAGCAAGCCAAAGCGGAAGTGGCAAAACGCCAGGCCAAGAGACTGAGCGATAAGCAAGTGACAGACCTGTATTTACGTAAGCCTCAGGTTTTGAGCGCGCAAGCGCAAGTGAAGTCGGCTCAAGCAGCACTCAAACGAGCAAAAAGAGATTTAGAAAATTGCAAAGTCGTTGCACCTTACGATGCGCTGGTTGTTGAGCGTGATATTGGTGTTGGTCAATTTGTCACATCTGGCTCTCGAGTTGCCACGCTAAACAACATTGAAGTGGCGGAGGTGCACGTACCAATTGCCGGTTTTGATAGTGCATTTTTACCCGAATCCATTGGTGAGCTCACTGCGACAGTAACGCAGCAAGGTGTGTTTTCTACCACTAGAGAAGGTCGAGTGGTTCGTGATTTAGGCATGATTGATAGCGCTACCCGAATGATTAACATGGTCATTCAAATCGCGGACCCATATGGTATTGATAATCAGCAGCCTCCAATTAAATTTGGCTCCTACGTTGAAGTGAGCTTTACAGGTAAGGAGCTAAAGCATATCTATCGCCTGCCACAGGAATTAGTCAAAAATCGCACGGTATGGGTAGTGAATGGTGAGAATCAACTTCAACCTCGGACGGTAACGGTCTTGAGAGCAGAAGGTGAGTTTTTACTTGTGGGGGAAGGCTTAGAGCAAAGTGATAAGTTGGTACTTACCTTGCCGGAGTACCCTCAAAAAGGCATGGCGGTACAAATCGCAAAAAAGAGTGACGACTCCGAAACCGTCGTACAGTAAGTAGGAGTTTGTCATGGAAGATACTAAACAAAAGGGCTTAATTGCCTATTTTGCGAATAACCCCGTCGCTGCCAACCTTTTGATGGTGTTCATCATCATCATGGGTGTGGTGAGTTTTCTCTTTATTCAAAGGCAGATGTTTCCGAACATTGAGGTGAACTACATTGATGTTCGTGCGACTTATCCTGGCGCTTCACCTCAAGAAATTGAAGAAAGTATTCTCGTTAAGGTTGAGGAATCGATTAAAGATGTCACCGGGATTAAAAAAACGGTCTCAACGGCCTCTAGAGGTAGCGCGTATGTCTCTATCGAGGTAGACGTTAATGCTGATATCAAGCGTGTCTTGGATGATGTAAATCAACGCATTGATACTTTATCCAACTTACCTGCCGGTATGGAACCGATCAATGTCTACCAAGTTGAGTGGCGCCAAGATGTAATCGAAATGGGGTTAGTTGGGGACCGACCGCTTGAAGAGCTCAAACCCATTGCTAAGCAAGTCGAGGATGAATTACTTCAACTCAAAAATGTCATGTTGGTGTATTTGAGTGCACCAGAGGAAGAGATAGCGATTGAAGTTGATCCACTCGTTCTTCGTAAATACGACTTGACGTTGAGCGATATCAGCAGCGCGATCAGTCGTTATTCTGCCAACTTTTCTGCGGGCGAAGTCAAAACAAACTCAGGGATGATCGCAGTAAGGATTGAAAATCAGTACTACCGTGGTGATGAGTTTAGGAATATTCCTGTAAAGCTTGGCGCAAATGGTGCGAAGGTTTTACTGCAAGATATCGCCACGATCAAAGATGGCTTTACGGAAGAAGAGCGCTACTTTGAGTACTCAGGGCAAAATGCGATCTACATGTCTGTTGAAGCGACTCGTGATCAGAACATTATCCCTGTTGCCGAGTCTGTTCGTAATTATATCGAAGCAAAAAATAAGACATTACCGCAGGACGTTAAGCTCAAAGTCTTAGTGGATACGACCTATTATTTAAATGGTCGTCTCGACATGATGTTGAAAAACTTGCTGCAAGGCGCAGCTCTAGTGGCGATCATGCTGACCATTTTTTTGCGCTTTCGCTTGGCAATGTGGGTAATGATTGGGCTGCCAGTGTGTTTTCTTGGCGCGGTGATGATGATGCCTGCATTAGGGATCACGGTAAACATCGTATCTCTTTTTGCCTTCATTATGGTGCTCGGTATTGTGGTCGATGACGCCATCGTGATGGGAGAGAGCGCCTACAGCGAAATTGAAGAAAAAGGCGGTGGCGTCGAAAATGTGGTTCGCGGTGTCAAACGTGTTGCCACGCCAGCTACTTTTGGCGTTTTAACCACAATTGCCGTGTTTGCCCCTTTCTTGTTGTCTAGCGGTATTGATAGTGCTTTCTTCTATGGTATCGCGGGTGTTGTGATTCTTTGTTTGATCTTCAGTTTGATTGAATCAAAGTTAATCCTTCCTGCTCACCTCGCACATACCCACTTTAAGCCAGTTAAACCTGGTGGCTGGCGTGACCGATTTAACCAACGCTTTTTTGGCTTTGTAAACGGCACTTATCGTAACTTTGTCACGACATGTACGCATTGGCGCTGGACAGTGTTTGCTGTGTTTTGCGGTTTACTGCTGATCAGTGCGGCTTTGATCAACGCGAATTATGTTCGGGTGATCCCTAACCCTAAAGTGCCTACTGACTATCCTGCGATCACTATTGAAATGAACGATACCGTTTCAAGTGAGCAAACAATCAGTGCTCTTAAGACCATCGAACGTGTGATGCAAAAAATTGAATCAGAGACCATCGCAGAACATGGTCAAGGTATGATTCGTGATGTGCTTTCGTACAACCGAAGCCGCACCGAAGGCCGTGTTTTGGTGCCATTGGTTGATGAGGAATTACGCCCGTTCAATACATTTGAACTTGCTCGACGTTGGCGTGAAGCTATGCCAGTTATTCCTGGAATGAAGAGCATCAAAATCCGCGAGCAGAGCGCGGGTGGCGGTGACAGAGATGAGTTTGGTTACTTGCTGTTTGGTTCTAATATTAATGAATTGAACGAGGCTGGGCGTTACTTGATAGAGCGTTTACAGCAGGAAGAAGGGTTATACGATATTTCATCTTCTATTGATTCAGGAAGCAAAGAAGTACTCTCTCTCTTGCGCCTGTAGCGTACGATCTCGGACTGGATCTCACCATGATCGCAGAGCAAGTGGGTGGCAGCTTCTACGGTGGTGAAGCACAGCGTCTTATTCGTGATGGTGAAGAAATCAAAGTTATGGTGCGTTACCCGCAACTGACACGTGAAGCATTCTCATCATTACGTTACGCTGTGATTACCACGCCAGCAGGTAAGAAGGTCATGCTGGGTGATGTGGTTAAGATCAACGAGCAGCCGGGCGTGAGTAGCATTCGGCGTGAAGGCGGGTATCAAACCGTTTATGTCTATGGTTCGATAGACGAAGAATTGGTTGAACCTCAAGAAGTCGTGAAGGTCATCGACGACAATATCTTACCGGACATGAAGCAAGTCTTCCCGAGTGTGAAAACGGAATTAGGTGGTGATATTGAAGAGCAGGCAGCGCAGCGTAATGAACAGATTTTGTTCTTTATTGCAGGCATGATCATCGTCTACATCTTGTTAGCCGTACCGTTAAAAAGTTATACCCAACCTTTGATTGTAATGTCAGTCATTCCATTTAGTCTGACGGGGGCGATTTGGGGCCACTTCTGGCTAGGTTTGGATATCAGTATGATGTCGACATTTGGTTTGATCGCCGCTGCTGGCGTGGTTATCAACGACTCTCTAGTTATGACAGATTACGTAAACCAAGTGAGAGAAAAGGGTATGAACATCAAACAAGCGGTGGTTGAAGCGGGCTGTGCACGCTTTCGAGCGATCACGCTCACCTCAATAACGACGTTTGCGGGTGTATTGCCGATTATGTTTGAAACGAGCTTGCAGGCGCGTTTTGTCATACCAATGGCTGTAGCTTTGGGCTTTGCGGTGTTGTACGCAACGGTTCTGACTTTAGTGCTGGTGCCTTGTTTGTATTTAATGCTTGAAGATATTAAAAATATTTTCAGATCGATTAAGGGGCTTCTTCATCGCTTTATCAATCGTTTCAGAAAGTCGCCAGTGACGTCGAGCGTTGAAGTAAATATATAGAGTTAACAAGCTTGATGTTAACGATTAGGAGCAGCCTTCGGGCTGCTTTTTTATTTCTGTATTTTGATTCAAAGCAGTTCTAGAGTGGGTTGTTACGTAATTTATTCGATGAAAGAACAGCGAGAAAATCTCCTGATAAGTTATTCTTTTTATGAATACCTTTTGCGTGTTTGATTCCATTGGTTAATTTAACACTTGGTTAGCGAAATTTACCAGAGGGAGATAATGATGAATATATGGATTTATTTAAGTTATTGAAAAATAACAAAATAAAGGTTGGCATCGTATGTGCAATATATAAATTGTAACTAAAACGAACTGCTAATCCTCAAGGAGCTTATTATGAAAAGCGTATTTCTATCTACTCTAAGTCTTATTGTTGTAATGTCATCACCAATCGCTGCTGCTAACACTTTAGACAAAGAGGAGTGGAGCTCAGATTTACGTCAGGACTTTTCTGAAATGAAGCATGAAGCTGTAGCAGATATTCAGCAAATGAATATGGATGCCATCCACGCACGCGATGAGCGTATCGTGAAAAACATTAAAGATGAGCAAGAACAGTTAGTAAAGGTAACGTGCCACAAAGAGAAAGCAAGCAAGTCATAACCGCCGATAAAAGAGACTAACAGACGAAAATGAATCCAATACGAGTTCGGTGTTAGTTAGCAGTAAGCACTGACCTTGTTGCTCTACTTGCCAGCCTTTTAAGGCTGGCTTTTTTGTTTCTCATTTTATAGGTGGTCTCAGAGCCTCAAGCTTATTATCAATCGTTGGCGTGTTTGATGAGCTATCGCTGGAGCGGATGTAACTTTTAAAAGTGTAGATTTCAGCAAACTGGAGGCGATGTTAGATATTTTAAATTTAGAAAAGAGCCGTTCTCCTTTTTGACCTTCATCATACCTTAGTATGTGCCTTACCTTTACTTGAATTAGAACTCATATTGCAGGCTCTCGTTTAAAGGTATTGATGCATATTTAAAGAACAAGAGTTAGAAATATGGGCCTTATTAAAATTTGTAAAGATGGCTTTCGAGGAAAACCAGATTTTTCAAACTTGCTACATAATGTATTCCAGATAGATGACTTAGTATTGTCATTTGAGTGTCCGAACAATATATATGAAGGGCATGTATACCAAGATCTTGTGGAGTTAAAACAATTCGATGTTGACTCAAAAGAAGAACGGCATGAAAAGTTAATAAAATTGGCTTCTATTTATTTCTCATTTCAAAAAAAATATTAAACCCTCTATTACCTATAAATAAACAAGGTGGTTTATATATTAGACTAAGGATCAAGTCTGCCAATGAGAATATTAGATCTGTCAATCAATTATCTTCATTCATAGAAAAAGAGTATGTGGAGTTTTATCATGCTCTAGAGTCTCCTGAAGGATCTAAGAAAGGAGATCATACAGAGATGATGAATGATGCTAACGATTACGCAAATCATCGCTGGGGATTAGAGCCGATAAACGAAGAAAAAAAGAGAGCGAAAGAAGAGTTTCTCGTAGGAGAGTTTCTTCGCGGCTACCCCCCAATTAAATGCCAGGCTATTGATGTTGGAGAGAAAACGTACTCAAAATACGTAGAAGGTAACTTGGAGTATAAGAAGGACTATCGAAGAGTCTACAATTTGCATATCAAAAATGAGTTTTACTTTAGTATCGAGTTTTTATACGAAATCGAGCCTATGTTTGCTCAAAAAAAGTTTTTAGATTGGGTGAGAAGTGCTGATGAAACCTTTGAGAAAAAGGTGTTAGAGTTACTAGAATTGTCTCCGCTTGTTGATTCGTATACTACCTCCAAGGTAGAGAGATTGACCAAATAAAATTGATCCTGTGCGCTCTGACTTTCAACTTAAAGAAAAAAGCCCGCAAAGAATTTCCTCTGCGGGCGAAAAAAGGGCACCAAATTGGGTGTCTATTCATTTTGGAGGTGGTCGAACGTCCATATAAAACTGACAATAGGCTTGGTGAGAGGCTTACCACCAGCGCGACCAACGGAGCTAAAGTTAACATTGTTGCAATGATTGTTAAAATGTTAATTCTTCAATCAATGTTTTCATTATCGTTAGCCTGGATTGTGAATATGTTGTTCTATTGTTCCTGGAATGCTTG
The DNA here is from genome assembly GCF_037162085.1 of Vibrio sp. M60_M70. Lineage (NCBI taxonomy): Bacteria > Pseudomonadati > Pseudomonadota > Gammaproteobacteria > Vibrionales > Vibrionaceae > Vibrio > Vibrio sp. M60_M70. Next base: position 1,731,696 of record NZ_JARLUL010000002.1, on the reverse strand, counting down.
ACTGTCGAATTTGAATACATCATGAGATATAGATGGCCCTTTCTTTATCCATTTTGGTTATATAAATCTTGTCATATCACACTGCTAAATCTTCATTATTTTTAATAACTCGACATGGCTTACGCCATTTTGTTACTGGTGTGTTTGTTTTTCGATGGTCTCAAATTTGAGTTCACGTATAACCAGGCAATTAAAGGAAAAGAGCAGCAGTTCGCTGCCCTTTATTGCTATAAAGACCGAAGGCTAATTCCAACGTAATAGCATCCAGTTTGATCGATTCGCGTGTTCTTTTAGGCGTGGGCATGGATTTACCAGGTAAGCGTAGTCCGCGTACTCACAGAGCGGCAAATCGTTGATTGAATCGGTATAGAAGTGGATTTCTGAATAAGGCTCAGGCTGATTTTCTAGCCACTGTTTTAAGCGTGTGACTTTACCTTCGCGATAACTAGGGACACCGTCAATTTCAGCGGTATAACGGTTGTCTTTCTCAATTAAATCAATGCCGAGTGTGGTTGGAATATTAAGACGGCGACCAACGGCTTCCACTAAAAAAGTGACGCTGGCAGAGATGATAACCATATCTATACCATCACGAGACAGTTGCTCAATTAGGGTTTTGGCTTGAGGGAACTGTTTAGGCAAAATATGGCTTTCAACACATTCTTCAACCAAGGCGTTTACTTCTTCAATCGGCATGTTTTCTAGTGGCTTCATGGAGAACGCTAGGTAATCTTCCATGTCCATTTTGCCTTCAGAGTATAAGGCCATTAGACGCTGATCTTCCTTAATAAATAAAGGATCAGTCGCGATGCCTCTCTCAACCATAAACTCGTTCCAAATCATTGCGCAGTCAGCGTTTATTAGGGTTTCATCCATATCAAAAACATACAAAGGTTTGGACATGTTTAGGCTCTCACTGGTTGAATTTCGTTTAGGTTAAAGAGTAGCTCTAGTTGGCTGCCATTCGCTAGTAAGCGTTCTGAAGAGCGGTTAAGCAAGTCAACAGTGAGCTCACACTCTTCAACGTTCACTTGATAGCGAATAACATTACCTAGAAGCTGGTGGTTGGTGATCGTACCTACTTGTGGCGCTGAGATGTGGCTATCATATTGACGACCTTGCTCTTTTACATATATAGACTCTGGGCGAATCGCTACTTTCCATTCAGTATCAATGTTGAAGAGTTGCTTGGCTTTATTGGCTTCTACAAGGTTGTAGTGTCCCATGAAACCGGCCACAAACTCGTTAGCAGGATGAGTATAAATTTCTTCAGGTGTTCCTGCTTGAACAATTTCTCCTTTACTCATTAGGAAGATACGATCAGACATAATCATCGCCTCTTCTTGGTCATGAGTTACGAAGATAGTGGTGAGATTCATCTCTTTCTGAATGTCTCGGATTTGCTGACGAAGATGTTTGCGGATTTTGGCATCAAGCGCAGAAAGTGGCTCATCAAGCAATAATATGCGAGGTTTCACCACCAACGCTCGAGCGAGTGCGACACGCTGGCGCTGACCGCCAGAAAGTTGATGCGGATAGTGTTTTTCTTTACCTGCCAGATCCACCAGTTTGATGACTTTAGCTACTTCACGTCGAATATCATCATTCGCAAGCTTTTTCATTTTTAAGCCAAATGCAATGTTGCCTTCAACGGTCATATTGGGAAACAGTGCATACGATTGAAAGACCATCCCAATACCACGCTCTTGCGGGACTTGATGCGTGATATCTTCTCCGTTTACCCAAATCTCGCCTCCATCGACAGGGTTAAGCCCTGCAAGGCTGCGAAGTAGCGTCGATTTACCACAACCGCTAGGGCCCAAAAGCGTAACGAATTCACCTTGCTCGATGTTAAAGTGAATGTCCTCAAATACGGTGTTATCACCAAAACGTTTAGTCAGATTTTTCGCTGCTACGTAGCTCATTGTTTGACTCCTCGGCTGAAACGACTTGCCAACCAAGTCAGTAAAAAAATAAATAGGAAGTAGGTGATCACTAAGGCAGACGTAAAGTGGCCGCTCGTCTGACGCATGTTATACAAGTAGATTTGCAGGGTTTCATAACGTGTGCCGACTAAAATATTGGCGAACACAAACTCTCCCAATAGAAATGAAAATGAAAGGAAAAGCGATGCCATCAGCCCTTTTTTGAGGTTAGGTAAAATGACCATCAAAAACGCTTTGGTTGTGCTTGCCCCTAGCAAGTGTGCCGCGTCCATTAAATCATTAAGGTTAATTGCTTCGAAGCTATTAGAAATCGCACGATACATGAACGGTAACGCGATGGTGAAATAAGTGCCTATTAAAATCCAAGGGGTACCGATAAGAGATATTTCACTGTCAGCATAAAGTTGAAGCAAGCCGACGGATGACACCACTGGTGGTACAGCGAATGGTAGCAAAATTAGTACGTTCATGAGCTTATCGAGCTTCGGGAAGTAGTAAAACACCACGAATATCGCTGGCAGAACCAGAAGCACACTGAGGGTTAGCGAAGCAATACAAATAAACAACGAACGCCCAAACGCTTGCAAAAAACGTGGGTCGGTCAGCAATTTAACGTACCAAGCAAAAGTGAAACCCTCCGGAAGCACCGTGGCGCCCCAGCGTGATGAAAGCGAATAGACAAAGGTCGCTAAAATCGGGATGAGCATGATCCCAACAATGGAATAAACCACCGTTTTATGGAATCGAGTATTAACGTTGTGCATGACTACTTCCTACCTGCATAGCTTTTCGAAATGAGCCATTGGTTAATCACTGTGATAAAGGCAAGTAAGGCCATTAGAATCACTGAAATCGCAGCGGCAAGATTAGGTTCAAGGAACAGATCTCCTGATACCAGACTCGCGATTCGAATTGTGATGACGTTATAGTTACCGGAGGTCAACGCATAAACACTCGCATATGCGCCAATCGCGTTGGCTATTAAGATAATAAAGGTACCGAACAAGGCTGGTGAGAGCACTGGCAGAGCGATTTTTGCCCAATATTGCGATGTTTTGGCACCTAGTAGCGCAGCGGCTGCTTGCCAATCATCACTCAACGCGTCGAACGCAGGGTAGAGCAACAACACCGCCAGCGGGATTTGGAAGTAGATGTAAATGGCCAGCAGGCCCCATTTACCATAAAGGTCGAAATCACCGAGTAAGCCATACTGCTTGAGCAAAAGGGTAATCGCCCCATTGGTGCCCAAAATAATAATAAAAGCGAATGACAGAGGTACGCCTGCAAAGTTGCTGCTCATGTTCGTAAACGCAATCACACCGTCGCGGACTTTAGAATCGACTCTGCGTAGAGAAGAGACCAACAGAGTCGCAATGGCTAAGCCAAAAATGCTCGACCACACAGCTAACCACAAACTGTTGCCAAACGCCTGCATCATAAAGGCGGAGTCGAGCACTTCAATGTAGTTATCGAAGGCAAACTCGCCATCGTAGATAAAGCTGTTTAACAGTACCCAAATCATCGGTGCGAGTTGAAATAGGTAGAAAAACAGCGCGAAAGGCGCCAACCAAATGGCAGGCTTAAAGCGCTTTAACCAAGTACTTGCCAAATTTGAGCGTGATTCGCTGGAGCTTGGGGAGAGGACAGAACTGCTCATAGTGCTAACAATTCCTGAGTGTATGGCTTCGTGTGGTCAAGGTTTAGCAATTGACAAACGGTGCCACAAATATCAGTTTGCTTAATATGACAATCTTGATGGGTAAACTTATCACCAATGACAAACAGGGGAACTTCTCGCTCTTCAGGTAAAATCCCACCGTGAGAAAGATCGTTGTTCATGCCATGATCGCTGGTCACAATGATTTGATACCCATCAGCAAGCCATTGTTCGATGTAGTTGGAAAGAATAATGTCTGCACCTCGCGCACAATTGCGGTATTGGCGAGAGTCTAGGCCAAACTTATGTCCTGTATCGTCGATATTCATCGGATGGATCAGTAAGAAATCAGGTTTATAGTTGCGACGTAAATACTCTGCATCCAGGAACAAGGCTTCATCAGGATAATGATCCCAATGGTAAAAGCAGCCGTGTTGGATATTCAGAGTTTCATCATGCGTGAAACGATCGCGAACAGGTTCAAATGGCGCGCGATTATAAAGCTCACTTACCCAGTGGTAGGCAGCCGCAGCGGTCACTTTGCCTTGGGCTTTTGCCAAACTGAAAATGGAATCGTGTTTGGATAGACGAACGATATTGTTGTTTACGATGCCGCTTTCTACAGGGCGAACGCCCGTTAAAATGCACTCATAAAGTGGGCGAGACATAGAGGGCAGCTCACATTGCACAGGATAAAGCGTTGCGCGAGTTTCTTGTTGGGAACGACTTTGTTCTAGAAGACCATTGAGGTAGCCCATGCAATCACGGGCTACCTGATAGTTCAGTCCATCTAGAACAACAAGGATGACCTTATTGCTCATAACGACTTACTCTTATTGCTGGTGGATTAAGACACTTTCTTGCCATTGACGTGGCAGCTTACGCGCGGACTTTTCCCAAGCTGAGAAGTCAGTCACTGGGTGAACATTGCTGTATTGGTCGTTAGCAATTAGCTTGTCTTGCACTGCTTGAGGCAGTGTGATGTTGGTGCGGATTGGACGCGCATAACCTTCTGCTAAGTTGATTTGCCCTTGATCGCTGAAGATGTACTCACGAGCAAGCTTTGCTGCATTAGGGTTCTTCGCATATTTATTGATTATGGTTGTATAACCAGAAATCACAGAGCCATCTTGAGGAATGCTCACTGTAAAGCGGTCGCGGTCAATTTTGTCGCGATAGTTCAACGCATTGAAGTCCCACATGATCGCCACTTCAACTTCGCCTTTTTCTAAGTTGGCGATGTTCGGATCGGTAAATGAAAGACGACCTTGCTTCGCGAGTTCAGAAAAGAATTTGAGCGCAGGCTTGAGGTTGGATTCGTCCCCACCGTTGGCGAACGCTGCGGCGAGAACTGCGTTGTTTGCCTGTGCTGCTACGCCGACGTCACCTACGGTCACTTTGTAGTCGCCTTTTAATAGGTCATCCCACGTTTTTGGCGCGTCTTTTACGAGGTTATTGTTGGAGATAAAAGAAATAGTGCCAGTGTAAGCAAGTGCCCAATGACCATCTTCGTCTTTTGCCCAATCTGGAATGTCATTCCAAGTTGTTGGTTTATATGGCTGAGTGACGCCTTTTTTAACCGCTACACGTGCGAAGGCAAAGCCTACGTCACCAATGTCTGCGGTCGCGTTGTTCTTCTCAGCTTCGAATTTTGCGATTTCTTGAGCCGAGCTCATATCTGTGTCTTGGTGCTTAAGGTTGTAGTTTGACTTTAAATCAGCCCAAGTGTCTTTCCAGTTCGCCCAACTGTCAGGCATACCTACACTGTAAACCGCCCCTTCTTTTTGTGCTGCGGTAACCAATGACTCAATATCGGCTTCTTTCGCTACTGTTGGTGCTGCGAGCGTTACCGCGATGATTGCCGCTGGTGCAGTAATTGAACGACTTAGCAAAGTTTTCATTGTCTCCATCCTTCTGGACTAGGTCAGTAAGTTCGCTTTGTATGCTATGGATGGAATGTGACGATTTAGAGCAAGTAATTTGACAGTTTTTATTAATTTCTATGGCACTTATATTTCATACGCTCGGTATGTGTTCTGTTGATTAATGTCATATTTTTGTTACGCACACGCCTTATGTTGTTCATCAAATTATCGTTGGACTAGATCAGAATGAGAGCGACAGGCACCAGCCAATTTGGTACCCAATTAGGAAAAATTAGAAGCAGCTTAAAGCAGCAGATTCTTTCCGGCATCATGTCGGAAGGGCAAAAGCTGCCATCAGAAAGGGAGCTCAGTGAGCTATTTTCTACGACTCGAATCACTATCAAAGATGCATTGGTGTCTTTAGAAACAGAAGGCCTGATCTACCGAGAAGAGCGTCGTGGCTGGTACGTATCTCCAGAGCGGATCTGTTACAACCCGTTGTCTCGTTCTCACTTCCATCAGATGATTCGAGAGCAGCATCGTATTGCAGAAACCAAGTTACTCAACGTGCGAAGTGAAATGGCCGCAGGTGAGTATGCAAAATCGTTAGAGGTTGAGAGAATTACCCCAATTTATGTGATTGAACGGTTACGTTTTATTGATGGGCGAGCGGTATTGTTTGTTGAAAATATACTCAAATCAGCACTGTTTGAAGGTATATTGTCCGAGAACCTCATCATGTCACTGACGGGTATTTATCGTGAGAAGTATGGCTACGAGACAAAGCGCTCTCGTTTTGATGTGATTCCAACGTCAGCACCTACTCATGTCGCTAAAGCGTTGAACTTGGCTGAAGGACAGCCAGTTCTGAAAATTCGTCGAGTAAACTACAAACAAGATGGCAAATTAATGGACTGCGAATTCGAGTATTGGCGTCCAGATGCAGTGATGATTCGCATTGATAGCGTAGGATAGAGTGCAGAATTAAAAAGAGCCCAATGAAGGGCTCTTTTTCGCATATTGGTTAGAGAGGCGGTTTAAACTAGTCCTTGCTCTTTTGCCATTTTACTTGCTATGCCAGGCGCTTTCCAAATGCTTGGCAGCAAAATGAAAGACACAGGTACGGCGGTAATTACAATGAAAGACTGCAATGCAGAAATACCACCAGAGCCCATTGAGATAAGCGCAATAGCGACAATACCCATCATCAAGCCCCAGAATGAGCGAATCACTGCGTTTGGTTCTGTTGAGCCCGTCATCACTACACTGATTGTGTAAGTCATTGAGTCACCCGTCGTCACGATAAATGTTGTCGTTAAGATCAGGAACAGAACCGAAATGATCATTGGGTAAGGTAATTCACCGGTAATCGCTAGCAGTGCTGCAGGCAAGTTAAAGCCCTCAAACGCAGATGAAATCAAACCAGGGTTATCAAGTTCAAACGCAAGGCCACTGCCACCAACGATACTAAACCAGAAGCAAGTAATCAGCGGTGCCGCGATGCTAATAGACATGATTAATTGGCGAATTGTACGACCACGAGAGATACGAGCAATAAAGATCGCCATCATTGGGCCATAACCGATAAACCAACCCCAGAAGAATACTGTCCACCAGCTTAGCCAGCCCGTATCACCACGGTAAAGCGCCATTGGGAAGAAGTTATCTACCATGCGACCAACGCCTTGTACGTAGCCATCAACAATAAAGCTTGTCGGTCCAAAGAACAGGATGTAACCAATTAACAGCACAGACAAAATAATATTGTAACGACTGACGATTTGAATACCTTTGCTCAAACCGCTTAGTGCGGAAAGGGTATACATCAGGATCGCTGCCATGATAACCATGCTTTGCGTTACGAACGTATCTGGCAGGCCAAACAATGAGTTTAGCGCGTAGCTAATTTGTAAACCTAAGAAGCCTATAGGGCCGATTGTTCCTGCTGCTACGGCAATAATGCTACATGCGTCAGCAACATCACCAATCCAGCCTTTAATGGCTTTATCGCCAAACACAGGGTAAAGCAGAGTACGCGGCTTAAGAGGCAGGCCTTTATCGTAATGCAAGTGCATTAAGACAATGGAAGATAGACCACCAAGGATCGCCCAAGCTAAGAAGCCCCAGTGCATAAAAGACTGAGATAGAGCATTGATTGCGGCAGTTTTCGGTGAAGCTTCACCGTATAAAGGTGGGGCAGTCACAAAGTGCGCGATAGGCTCAGCAGCGGCCCAGAACACACCACCACCTGCAAGTAGGGTACAGAGTACAATTGACAACCACTTAAAGTTATCAATATCAGGTTTCGCTAGACCACCTAGACGCACATAACCAGTGCGACCAAACGCAAGAGCCAAACCAATAAGGAAATTCAGAAGAAGCAGTACTTGCCAGTAAGCTCCGAAATATTTAGTAGCAAAGCCGAAGCCGGTGTTAACCATTGCGGTTAGAGAGTCGGTATTCGTTAGGGCAAGTAAAACGAATAGAGTGAGGAAGCTACCACTTAACCAAAAGACAGGATTGGTGAGTTCGAGGCGCTTGAGCAGAGATGGGGGATGAATAGCAGAATAGTCAGCATCCTGAATAGGCGCTGTGTGGGAGGCGGCATTCGTCATATTTGACATAATTACTTCGCTTTTTAGGGCTATGAAGCCGTGCATTTCCCCTCACATCGTTTCGACGAAAAGTGTGAGGATGTTCAAAAAGCCGATGATGTTAACATGTCGAAGTTGCAAATATAACCTTAGATTTCGATTAATTTTTAACAGGTTAGCCAAGTTGCTGATTTTTGGGTAGAGATCAAAGGAAAGTGTTTTTACGTGAAGTGCACCGCATTTCGTATGTAAATAACATTTCCCTTGTTTTTGCATGGATTACTCAGGATTACATTGAGTAAACATGTTTCTTCTCCAAACTGAGGTTTACTCAATGGCTCACTTCGAACTTAATGGACAGTGGTTACTTACCTCGCCACAGCGTCCCGATATTGAAATTCCAATGTCTATTCCGGGCGATAATATTTCGGCGCTTTTACAAGCAGAGCGCATTCCGGATCCTTATTTTGCCGATAATGAAAACAAAGTTCGTTGGATTGAAGAGTGTGAGTGGCATATCTCGCGTGAGTTTGAAGTCGACGCGTTTACGTTGTCTGCCAAGCAAGTTTGGATGACGCTAACTCGTGTCGATACCTTGGCAACTTTCTATATTAATGGTGAGTTAGCACTAACTTGCAGCAGCATGTTTAATCAACAACGAGTTGATATCAAACCTTATTTAAAACAGGGCATAAATACTGTTCTTGTTCAATTCGCCAGAGTCGATATAGAAGGTGTGGAACGCGCCAAAAAATTGCCTTTCCCAATCCCTTCCGCAATGGGAAATAATCAAATTCCGCATATGAATTTGATCCGAAAAACGCAATGTCATTCCGGATGGGATTGGGGCATTTGCTTGATGGTATCGGGTATTTACGACCCCATTCAAATCGACATTGTGAATGAGCTTTGGCTCAAAGGCTTTTCGACAGAGCAGCAATGGCAAGCCGATGAGAGTGTGTTTCTTGATGTATTAGTTGAAGTGGAAACGGACAGTCAACGCCATGAACTGATTGTTGAATTTAATGGTGAGCGTCAATGCATTCAAACAAAAGGAAGTGGTCACTATCATTGCCAGTTCCACATTTCGGACCCTCAACGCTGGTGGCCATCGGGTTATGGCGAAGCTTATCTTTACCCCATTACCATTTCTTGCAGAGAGCAAAAGTTAACGCGCAACGTTGGTTTGCGTCAGTTAACCCTAAATAACCAAGCTGATGAACATGGCTCTGCGATGGAATTTATCGTCAATGGCGTACCAATTAATGCCAAAGGCGCCAACTGGATCCCTATTGACGCAATGCCGGGGCGAGAGTGCGAAACACGTTATCGCAACCTTTTGCAAAGTGCGGTTGACGCCAACATGAATATGATACGTGTGTGGGGCGGTGGTCAGTATGAGAGTGAAACCTTTTATAACCTTTGTGATGAACTTGGCTTGTTGGTGTGGCAAGACATGATGTTCGCATGTTCACTGTACCCATCTGATAATGACTTCTTAAAAGAGGTCGAAGATGAGCTTCGATACCAAATCCCTAGGCTTAAAGAGCATCCATCAATAGCACTTTGGTGTGGTGACAATGAAGTGATTGGTGCCATTGGTTGGTATGAAGAATCCAAGCACAACAAAGTCAAATACACGGTTAACTACGATCGCCTCAACCGCATGATTGAGCAGGTGACTACTGAGCACGATAGCGCTCGTCGTTTCTGGCCAAGTTCCCCGTGTAATGGTGAACTGGATTTCGGTGACGCGTGGCATGATGATAGTAAAGGCGATATGCACTTTTGGGACGTTTGGCACTCAGGAAAATCATTCAATGCCTACCTTGACGTGAATCCTCGTTTTTGCTCTGAGTTTGGTTTTCAATCTTGGCCGTCTTTTGCAGAAGTTAAGCAGTTTGTCCCGGAGCAAGATTGGAATATCACGTCCCTAACCTTTGAACAACATCAGAAGAATCCTCGTGGTAACAGTATCATCACAGAGATGTTCACGCGTTATTTTCGTTTTCCTTCTGGATTCGAGAGCATGCTGTATTTAAGCCAAGTTCAGCAGGCAATCGCGATCAAAACTGCGTGCGATCATTGGCGCGCCATTTCTCCAGTTTGTCGCGGTATGCTGTATTGGCAACTCAACGACAACTGGCCTGTCAGTTCTTGGTCTAGCTTGGAATACAGTGGTCGTTGGAAGCAGTTGCACTACCATGCAAAACGCTTTTTTGCGCCGCAGTATTTGGTATTTTCCGAGCATACAGGCAAGTTGAGCCTGCATTTGCTCAATGATGCCAAAGAGCCCGCAAGCGTCAACGCACTGCTCAAGTGGGTAGATTGGCAAGGGGAAGAAAAGCAATGTTGGAGCTTAGAACAAACGGTCATAGCAGACAGCAATACGATTTTGTGGCAATTGGATGAATCGGTTGAGAAGGATGAACTTACGTCAGGCTTCTTCTATGTTGAAGCGCAAATCGGTGAAGACAGAATAAGCAACACATGGTTTTGCACTCATGAGCTGAAAACTTTGCCTATGGCAAAAGCCAATATTGATGTCTCTATTGAAGGAAGCCAAATTACATTGATTGCTGACAAGCCTACGTTTTTTGTTCATTTGGAAAGTGATGTTGATGGCAGGTTCAGTGACTCCAGTTTTACTCTGCTGACCAACGTTCCAGTGACGGTTGAGTATTTAGGTGATGATGTTTTCGGCATGCAACAGTCGTTGAGGGTATACCACCTTAATGATTAAAACGGGCATAGAACATCTATATGCTGATATCTGGGAAGGAGGCCTTTGCTCCTCTTTTTGTGCTCGTTGTAGCCACGAAACTGTATACGGCAGTCTCTCTCACAACAATTTATGATTCATCTCTATTTTTTATCATTTATAAATTGTCGTTTTTGAGGTGTTGTCCAGAATGGCATTATCCACGTGCAACATAAGATTGCCGGGAATAAAAATAATTACAATACTGCCTTACTGGAAGATACATGAAAATCAAACCCCTCCCACCTTTAAATAGCCTCGTTGCGTTTGAAGCGTCGGCGCGGCACTTGAGTTTTACGTTAGCCGCTGACGAGCTAAACGTGACCCAAGGTGCTATCAGTCGCCAAATTAGACAATTAGAAGAATACTTAGGCAAGGCTATGTTCACGCGAGCCAATCGAAGTATTAATTTAACGCCTACAGGTCTTCAATATTATCAAGCTGTTAGCCAATCTTTGCTCGATATTGCTCAAATCACGGGTGAAGTGAAGAAGTGGCAGGGCGAACAAAAGATCACGGTTGCGACGACAAATGCAATGGCAGCCTTGTGGTTGTTGCCTAAGGTTGCTCAATTTCAAAATGAACATGATGACATCGATATAAGGATATTGGCCTCAGATAATGTGTTGGACTTACGCCGATTAGATTGCGATATCGCCTTGTTTTATTGTCGCACTCCACCTGCGGAAATGGATGTGACAACGCTATTTTCAGAAGAAGTATTCCCTGTGTGTAGCCCGCTTTATTTAGAGAAAATCGGCCAGCTTAGTGAGCCAGAAGAAATCTTCAATAAAACGTTACTCTATCTGGAAGAGTCTCAAAGAGACTGGGTGAATTGGGAGCAGTGGTTTGCGAGTGTAGGGTTGCCAAATATTTCGCCTCGTAATCGCATGAACATCAACAACTATCCAATGCTGTTACAAGCGGCAATTAATGGTCAGGGCATCGCGTTAGCTTGGGGCTCATTAGTGGACGACTATTTACAAAGCGGTGCTTTGGTTAGGCCAGTCGAACACGTGCTTTCAACACCTTCCAATTTTTCTATGCTTGAACCTAAAAATAGAGGTTTAATCCCAGCCAGCGTCAAACGTTTTAGAGAATGGCTTTTGCATCAGTTGCCAGATGAGGTGGGTGATCGAGGCTTAGCCTAAATCAATAAGCAGAGAAAAGAACAGAGTTTGGTAATGTTAAAAAAGCGGGAATATCAGTTCCCGCTTTTTTAATTGATTGATGAAACGACGCACTAACTTAGTACTGGTCCCTGATTAAGTGTGGAATCATCTTTTAGTGAGGATGTTGAAGCGATAGGCTCGGAAACCACTGTTTTGCTCTCAACAAGCGGTTCAACAGGACCATCAAGTTTCTCTTGCTCTGGGTGAACATGCTCAGGCAGCATTGCCCATGGCTTAGGTTCGCGTCGAATACTATGGAACAGCGTTAAGCTCATCACCGCGATAAAAATCGCGATAGGGAAACCGGCAATAATGGAGGCCGTTTGCATTGCTTTTAACCCTCCGGCGTATAGAAGCACTCCCGCAATGGCGGCGATCATAATCCCCCATAATACGCGTATAGACGTGGGAGGCTCACTGTGCCCAGCGGCATCGAGGGTACATAGAACCAAGGTACCCGAGTCCGCGGAGGTAATGAAATAAGTACCGAGTAATAGACACGCAAGCACGCTAAGTAGTTTACCAAACATACCTGTATCTAGATTGTCGAATAGCGTAAACAAAGCGCGTGTCGTATCGGCTTTAGTCGCTTCAAGAATCGGGCCGCCAGAAAAATCCGCAGGTGGTGTTTGTTTAGCTTCTTGTGCCGTAGTGACTTGCTCTTGATGAGCAACACGAGCGTCTTGCTCTACCTTCAACGCTGCACCACCAAATACTGAAATCCATAAAAACGTGATTAGCGTAGGTACAATTAATGCACCACCGATAAGTTCACGTATTGTGCGTCCTTTAGAGATACGAGCTACAAACATGCCAACGAAAGGTGCCCAAGTCATCCACCAAGGCCAGTAATAAGCCGTCCACCAGTTTTGCCAGCCAGAGTCATTCTGTGCATCGCTCCATAAGCTCATACCGACAATGTTTTGTGCATAAAGCCCCGTGCTTTCAAGTAGCGTATTTAAGATATAGCGAGTTGGGCCAATGTAAAGTACGACCAGCACGAGTGCGAGTGAAAGCAGCATGTTCCATTCTGATAAACGGCGAATACCTTTCCCTACACCAGATAGCACCGATGCAACCGCACAAGTACAAAGGGAAACGATAATAAAGAGTTGAATCCCCAAACTAATGTCTAGACCAAAGGCTTGATTCAAACCAGAGTTTATTTGGATAACTCCCATCCCCAAGGTTTGAGAGATACCGAAAGCAGTCACCGCGACTGTTAGGATATCAACCGTGTGCCCGATAGGCCCATAAATACGATCGCCAATCAAAGGGTATAAGATAGAGCGTAGGGTAAAAGGCAGATCTTTACGGTAGGAAAAGTAGGCTAATGCGAGTGCAACAATAATAAAGACAGACCAAGGATGTAGACCCCAGTGAAAGAATGTCAGTTTCATTGATGTTGTTGCGGCTTCATTGGTCAGGCCTTGAGTAAATGGGTTGTCAGCGTAATGCCACATCGGTTCGGCGACCGACCAGAAAATTAAGCCTATCCCCATGCCTCCGGAAAAAAGCATGGATACCCAAGACAAATAACTAAACTCTGGTTTTTCGTCATCTTTACTCAAACGAATATGTCCATATCGACTAACCATAAGGTAAAGAAGAAAACCGACAACGAGTGAAACAAGTCCGATGTAAAACCACTTCATATTCTGCAGCAAAATGCCGGAAATCGTTTCGAAGTATTGGCCCGCTTGGTTGGCGAGAATGGCGCAGAAAAGTACAAAACCGATAACGACGATCTTTGATGCGATAGTCACAGTCGGATTGAGTCCTTTCAATATCCCAGATGTTGCTCTCATAGGCATCCCTCACAGTGCTTTTGTTTTAGCGTTATTGTTTGTTGCGTTATTGTTAATTTTTGAAAGAGAGTAGAGAGAGGGCTTTTGTGTTTCAACTGATTAATACTCATCGGTTAATGAGTATTAATCATGACAAGAAGAACCTTGTTAATTAAAAGGTTATTTTGTTGTTTGAGATCAATGCATGAATGACAAAAACTCATCCAAACCCGGCGAAAAAGTCGTTTGTTTGTTACTGGGTCGTTAATCAAAATCATCTCCACTAACACAACACGATGTTGTACGCACTGGATGCAACTCGACTCTCGGAGATAAGAATATGAGCAATGTCAACCAAACCATTATTCCTGTTGAACTAGTTGATAATGTACTGAACCCAATCAGTGAAGCAACAGGGATGCCGAATCAGGCCTACACCAGCGAAGAGTATTTTACTTTTGAGCGTGATCAGGTGTTTGGTAACACTTGGGTATGCATTGGTTTTGCATCAGACCTGCTTAAAAATGGCTATGTGATGCCACTTGATTTCATGAATCTTCCACTACTCATGATGAGAAATCGTCAAGGTGAAGTCCAAGTCTTCCACAACGTATGTAGCCACCGAGGTATGAAGCTGGTTCATGAGGCAGGCGAAGTTCAAGGCATGATTCGCTGTCCTTACCATTCATGGACGTACGATCTTGACGGCAATCTAAAAGGCACACCACACATCGGTGGTATCGCAAAACACAAAGATGATCGATTTAAGTGTGAAAAACACGGCCTTAAGCCACTTCGTTCAGCCGTTTGGATGGACATGGTATTCGTTAACTTATCGGGCAATGCAGAAAGCTTTGAAGATCATATCGCGCCACTAGAGCAACGTTGGCAGCAATTCTTAGGTGAAGATGGGTTAGGGCTTCTTCGCCGCGTGAACATGGGTGGCAACTTAGAGATCGAAGTGAAAAGTAACTGGAAGCTTGCCGTAGAAAACTACTGCGAGGCTTACCACTTACCTTGGGTGCATCCGAGTTTGAACAGTTATTCTCGCCTAGAGGATCACTACAACATCATGTTTGCAGAGCGCTTTGCTGGTCAAGGTAGTCTCGCGTACAACCTTTCTGATACAGCAGGAACACACTTACCTAAATTTCCAAGCTGGCCAGAAGATAAACTGCGTCATGCAGAATACGTTGCACTCTTTCCAAACGTGTTGCTTGGTATTCAAGCCGATCATGCCTTTGCAATGATGATTGAACCAATCACTGCGAATAAGAGTGTTGAGCACCTACGTGTTTTCTATGTGGGTGATGAAGCAACGAAAGATGAGTTTGCTGCGTGTCGTACCGCTACCGTTGAGTCGTGGCGAGTCGTGTTCGGCGAAGATATTGGAGCGGTCGAAGGTATGCAGGAAGGTCGTTACTCCCCTGGCTTTAGTGGTGGCGTGTTCTCACCAGAAATGGATGTTCCGACGCATTTCTTCCAAACCTGGTTGGCAAAGCAAGTGAAAGCGGCACTGGAGCAGTAAGATGATGCATTACCTTAATTATATTGATGGTGAGTGGTGCGATTCAGAGCAAGCGCTGACCGTCATGAACCCTGGCACAGCCGAAGCGTATGCGACGATTGCAGAAGCCACTATCACCGATGCCGATCGCGCAATGGAAGCGGCACGTCGAGTAGTCAATCAAGGTCTTCTTTCGGACGTTCGTCCAGCCGTCAGAACCGAGTGGATGTTAAAAGCAGCCGCAGCTATTCGTGAAATGGTTGATGAAGGTGGGTTAGTTGCCTGTCGTGAAAATGGGAAATCTTTGCAAGATGCCAAAGATGAGTTTTTAGAGTCGGCACGTTACTTCGAATACTACGCTGGCATGGCCGACAAGCTGGAAGGCACGTCAATTCCGTTGGGTAAAGACTATGTCGACTTCACTCAATATGTGCCGTTTGGCGTGTCAGTGCAGATTGTGCCGTGGAATTTCCCTGTCTCTATTTGTGCACGCTCATTGGCACCTGCATTAGCCGCAGGTAACGCAGTGGTGATCAAATCGCCAGAGATTTCCCCACTTGCCATGACGTTGTTGATTAAAGCGATTGAAAAAGCGGGCTTCCCAAAAGGCACGATTAACTTGCTATGTGGCAAAGGCTCAGTCGTTGGCAGTCATTTGGTGCAGCACCAAGAGGTCGATCAAATTGTCTTTACGGGTTCTGTTCCAACCGGCCAACGCATCCTGCAAGATTCAGCGCAACGCGCTACTCCATCGGTGATGGAGCTGGGTGGTAAATCGGCTGCTATCGCGCTGAAAGACGCGAGCCTCGAAACACTTTTGAAAAGCGTTCAGGTCGGTATTTTCTTTAACGCTGGTCAAGTTTGTTCGGCAATGTCTCGTTTGCTGATTCAAAAAGAGCGTTATGAAGAAGTAAAAGCGGCGGTTGTGGAAATGGCCAAAAGCCTAACCATTGGTCAAGGCGAAAGCCAGCCGGACATCACACCGTTGGTATCGGCTGATCAACAAGCACGCGTGCTTGAAATGATAGAACAAGCAAAAGCCGACGGCGCGAATATCCTAACGGGTGGCTACGCACCTGATTTATCGGGTTACTTTGTGGCACCAACGGTGATTGAAGCCTCACCAGATATGCGTATTGCTCAAGAAGAAGTGTTTGGCCCTGTACTGGTAATTACACCGTTTGAAACTGAACACGAAGCGATCGATATCGCGAATGGGACTGATTTTGGCCTGGTTGCTGGTGTCTTTGGTGAAAGCCTAAACCAAACATTGCGTGTGGCACAGCAACTGCGTGGTGGACAAGTGTTCATCAATGAATGGTTTGCTGGTGGCATCGAAACACCATTCGGTGGCGTGGGCTTGTCCGGGTTTGGGCGAGAAAAAGGGCAAGAAGCGATATATAGCTACGTCCAGACACGCAATATTGCCATTCGTTTGCAGCAAGACAGCAACGTATAGCTACCGTGTAACTGTATTTTCATCACCTCGTACCGGCTTGGATTTCAGACCACAAGCTAGGGCGAGGTTGATGGAATCACAACAAACCTGACAGCGGTTTGTAAACACGGAAATTCTGAACAAGGTAGTTGGAGTATAAGTGATGAGAAAGTGGCTCTGTATTATTTGCGGCTTAATCTATGATGAAGCACAAGGTTGGCCATCCGATGGCATTGCACCAGGAACAGCATGGGAAGATGTACCGGATGACTGGTTATGTCCTGACTGTTTAGTGGGTAAGTCCGATTTTGAAATGATCGAAATTACCGATGATGCGCCAGTAGAAGAGGTCGCGGCAGTGTCTTCGGTGTCGGTAGGATCGTCTGTTCAGCCCAATGCTGCTCAGCCACTTCCATCTGAAGTCACTCAGCCTATATTTTCAGCTGACCCTATCGTTATCATCGGTAGTGGCCACAGTGGTTACCAGTTGGCAGCGGTACTTAGAGCGCAATCTGAAACGGTTCCGATCACTGTCTTTACCGCTGATGATGGCGCACTGTACAGCAAGCCTGCCTTGTCTAATGCACTGGTCATGAATAAAGACGGCGACGCGCTACAAAGTGAAAGCGCGTTGGAGTGGGAAAGCCGTCTCAATATCCGCGTTTACCCGCATACCCGCGTTGAACATATCGATCGTGCCAATTCAACGCTACATACCTCCATCGGTAAATACGCCTACAGCCGCTTGGTACTGGCAACAGGTGCATCACCGATTGAAATCCCAATTGAGGGCGATCGCTCTTGTGTTATGAGTGTGAACGACTTAGTTGATTACCGCCGTTTCAGAGCGGAGCTGCAAGACAAAAAGCGCATCGCAATCCTCGGCGATGGCTTAATTGGCTGTGAGTTCGCGAATGACCTGATCGAAAGCGGTTATGAAGTAACAGTTATCGGGTTAGGTCAATGGCCAATGGAGCGTTTGATCCCGCAACAGTTGGGTGAATCATTACAAAGTGCACTTGCAGATCGAGGCGTGCAATGGGCTCTACAAGACAGTATCGCCAGAATCGAGCCAAGGTCCGAATCAAGCGCGGTTTTGCATCTAAACAGTGGCAAGAAAATTGAAGCAGACCTAGTGCTAAGCGCGGTTGGACTCAAGCCAAATGTATCGCTGGCTGAGCAAGCAGGGCTAGAAGTGGGCCGCGGCATTAAAGTGAATCAATTCGGCCAGACGAGTGATGAGAATATTTACTCGCTAGGCGACTGTGTTGAAACGGAGCAAGGTTGGCAACCGTATATTGCGCCAATTAATCAAATGATTCCTTCCGTGGCGAAAAGCTTGCTAGGTGATATTACGCCTATCTCTTTAACGCCAACACCAGTGATTGTGAAAACGCCGATTCTTCCACTCACTATTTTCCCGGCAGCCGCTGAAGAGCAGGGACAATGGTACATCGAGAACCAAGCAAATGAATTGACCGCTGCGTTTTATTCTCCTGAGGGAACGATGCTTGGCTTTGCGTTGCTAGGAAGAAAAGTACAGTCATTACGTGGTCCTTGGTTAGATCAATTGTCATTGAAACTTTCAGCAGCGTAACGGAGAAAGAAGATGATTCATTTACCCAATGATGATGCAACATGTGGTTGGTACCATGCGTTGCCAAGTATTGCAGAAAAACCAGCGTTAAAAGGTAAAAAAACTGCTGACTATGCCGTGCTAGGTGCCGGTTTCGCTGGACTAGCTATGGCAAGACGTTTAGCTGAGCTTCAGCCTAACGCACGAATTATACTGATTGATGCGCAACGTATCGGCCAAGGGGCGTCAGGGAGAAATTCGGGCTTTGTGATCGATTTGCCTCATAAGTTTTCACTTGAGCATCCCGATCCTGAGCACAAACAAAAGTTATTATCGCTCAACCGTTCTGCGATTGCTCAGCTAGACACTTTAGTGTCGAAGCACAGTATTTCTTGTCAGTGGTCAGCAAAGGGCAAATATCAAGGAGCCGTAGGGGCGCGCGGTGAAGCGTATCTCGATCACTTTGAGCACCTAATGAAAGACCTTGGCGAACCATACTTCCATGTTAATGGCAGTGAGCTGGCGAAAGTCTTAGGGACAAATTACTACAGCCGCGCAATTTACACGCCAGGTGGTTATTTAATGCAACCTGCTGCTCTGGTGCGTGGGCTAGGGGAAAGCCTTCCAGAGAATGTCGAGGTGTTAGAAAACTCGCCAATCCGCAAACTCAGTAAAGAAAACGGTTACTGGGTATTACATGGAGATAGTGGTTCTGTTGAAACCACTGAACTGTTACTTGGCACCAGCATTTTTACTCGGGAGTTTGGTTATCTTAAAAACAGATTACTGCCAGTGATGACGTTTGCAAGCTGGACGCGTCCATTGACCGACGCAGAAATGCAACGATACGGAGGTGAGCTGAATTGGGGCCTAACCCCAGCTGATCATGCGGGAACGACGTTACGTATGACCGCTGATCGACGTATTTTGATCCGCAATACTTACAAACACGTGCCGAAGTATGGCTCAAGCATGAACGATAAAGTCAGAGAGCAAATCCGAGACGATCATCGTCAAGTCTTTTTGGCGCGTTACCCAGAGCTGGCCGACGTACCATTTACTCACACATGGGGTGGGGTATATGCCATCTCTCGTAACTTTACTAACTTTTTTGGTCAATTAGATGAAGGTGTTTATGCCAGCGCTTGTGACAATGGTGTTGGTGCTGCGTGGGGAACCATTTCTGGAACGCTGTTAGCTGACTATGTTGTTGGTGCGACATCTAAATCATTGGATGACATACAGCAAGTGACAGGAATGCCTTGTTTGAATCCGCCAGAGCCTTTTTTAGGCATGGGAGTAAAAACGCGTATCCAATTAGCAAAATGGCAAAGCCGGAGTGAATTATGAAGCAAGTCAAACTCGTTGATAGTAAAAACCTAGATTTTAATGTTCGTGGTGATACGCCGGGAATGGCGTACGTAGCCCGAGCGTTAAGCCCGGAAATTTCACCAAACATTGGCGTAGGCTTTGCTAAATGGGAAGGCGCTCAAGTGGCTTGGACGGTGCTTTATGATGAGGTTATTTTTGTGATTGAAGGCTGTTTCGAGCTGACCGCAAACGGTGAGACACATTTTGTGCACCCAGGTCAGATGCTGTGGATCCCGGAAGGAACCGAGCTGGTTTATGGTGGGCATGCCCTGTTCGGCTACGTGGTTCATCCAGGAAACTGGAAAGAGCTACACGGGATTGAATGATTTTTTTTACAGACGAGACAACGACTTGAAGTTCTACTCGTGCTAAATCAAAAATCGTTCACAGTGTATGTGAGCCAAATCAACTCGCCCGTTAAGGGCGTGTCACCGAAGCCTCCTTCTTGAAGTCATTAGGGTATATACATCAGTTTTAACGATAGCCATATCGAGATGCTTGGTATGGCTTTTATCGTTAAGGATAATAATCTCATTGGATCAAGGGGTATATAATCGTTAAATTGCACTTGCGACATCTTTGCGCTGTGACTGGCAATTCAAACTATTGTTTTAGCCAATAGAAACACTAAAAATTATCCACCAAATAATACGTTACTGAGTCTGGCCGTTGCATTTACGGCTGCCTATTTCGCAGCCGATGATTATTACTTAATATAAGAACTCACCATGCACACTCGTCGTGAACGCGTATTTGATCCCTTTCATCGTCTAACGGTATTTACAGATAAATGGCGACTTGGATCTAAATCTTATCTTACTGATCTCGCATCTATTGCCTTATTGCTGTTACCGCTGACGCTATCTAACGCACTTGCTATCTTTCTTGGTCACGCTTCTAGAATCCTAGGGGTGTCAGAGGTTTCTCAGTTATTGTTCCATCTTTCTGATATTTTAATCAACTTATATCCCACAGCGTTTTGCATTGTGGCTGGTTACTATTTATCGCATAAAGTGAATGTGTCGAGCGCGATTATCATCATTTATTCGTTGGTCATGTTCTATTTAATTTCAATAGAGAATGACAGCCTTTCTAGTAATTACATGTTGCCGAATAACCCTTTATTAGCACTCTTCAGTGCAACGGTGTCATACGTTTATTGTAAAAGTTTCCGAATTGAGCTGCTTGATCCTCAAGCAATGGACTTCTCTTCTCGTCTTTTTAAAGATGTCTTACATTTTTTCGTATTCGTTTTATTTGCGGTTAGCTTATCTCATGTCACCGCAGCGGTGATGGATGCTTTTACTACAACAGTGGCTGGACTTAACTTTGATCCGCTGACGTTCACAGGAGGATTATTTTATCAATCCATCTTGAGCTTATTAGGAGCGGCGGGCATTAATGGTCACAACATGTTGTTTGCCATCAAACAGCAAATATACGCTGCGACCGAAGCCAACATGGCTGCTTGGCAAACAGGCGAAGCGTCGCTTAACGTCATTAGCCAAGGTTTTTACGACGCATTTTTATCCATGGGCGGGTCAGGGAATAGCATCAGTTTACTCCTGTGTCTGTTATTGTTCGCTAAAGAGCGCAATCATATTTTACTGGCGTTAGCGGCAGCACCATTGGTGATGTTCAACATCAATGAAGTGCTGCTATTTGGCTTGCCTATCATCTTTAACCCTATTCTGGTCGTCCCATTTGTATTAGTACCGCTGGTAAGTTTTATCATCACCTACTGTGCGATTGCTTCCGGCTTAATTGCGCCTGTTGAAAATATTGTGAACTGGATGACACCGCCTCTGTTGAGTGGTTATGTTGCAATGGGGCATCATGCACAGGGGGCGATACTTCAACTGGTGGTGATTGCGATTGGTGTACTAATTTATCGACCTTTTTATCTAGCCTATGCAGGCAAATATGTGGGGCAGCTTGGTGTAAGTAATACTTACAATGGTTTAGAACAATCCCTATTTAAATCACTACTCAGTAGTGTGAAAGATGCGAACACATCGAGTATCAGCAAGTCATCCGCGCAGAAGCGTTTAACTTCCATTCTTCGTGAAGGCGAGTTGGTGATGTTTTATCAAAAGCAGCACTCAACAAAGGATGCGGAACAGTATTCTTACGAAGCGCTTATTCGATATAAAGATGAAGATGGAAACTTACTTTCACCAACGTTTATTGAAGATTTTCACCGGTTAGATGCCATGCCACTGCTCGATAAATTAGTCCTCGAAAAGGTGTTGTCGGATATGAAGGAAATGGGATTATCTGAGCAGCGAAGAGTGGCCATTAATGTTTCTGTTGCTACCATTCAACAAGTGGATTTTGTTCAGCATTTACAAGGCCGGTTGGTCTATTTTGGAATCCTGGCTGAATGGCTTGAAATTGAAATTACTGAAGAAGCCGTATTAGACAATGAAGTTTCTTTAACTAACACCATGAAAGCTCTACAGAGTATGGGAGTTCGTATCACAATGGATGATTTTGGTACGGGCTACGCATCGTTTCCTCATTTGTTCAAGTATCCATTTAACAAGATTAAGCTAGACAGATCGCTGCTATTGGACGCTAACGATCATCGTGGACGGCAACTGTATCGATTGGTTGCTAAGTTAGGACATATTGCAAATTGCGAGGTCGTAGCGGAAGGGGTGGAAACGCAGTCTGACTATGACTTTGTGAGGTCAAGTGGGGTTGATAAAGTTCAAGGGTTTTACTTAGCAAGGCCTGTACCTTTGGATGAGATTATCCATCGACGTGCTTAACTAAGGTGCGATAAAAAGGGAAGTGATGGCTTCCCTATAGTGAGTCTTATTTCGACTTAGTTAGCTCTTACTTGAACTCAAATTTACCCTGCATGATCGCCCAGTGACCAGGGAACGAGCAGAAGAATGAGTAGTCGCCGCCAGCTTTCATTTTTTCAGTGCTGAAAGTAATGCTGGTGCTTTCACCGCCGCCAATCACTTTTGTGTGAGCGTATACACGGTCGTCATTTGGCTTCACGTAATTGTTTTCTGCACCTGCTGCCATGCCGTCCGTACCTACTGCTTGTAGATTAGCGGTATCTGCGATAACGACGTTGTGACCCATTGATTGTGCAGGCATTTTACCTGTGTGGTTTAGCGTCAGTTTTACTTCTTTACAAGTGGCTGGAACGCTCAGTGTTTTAGTAGAAAACTGCATCATATCGTTAGCATCTAGGGACACTTCACACTCGGCACTGGCTTGGGCACCAAAGCTCATTCCTACTAATGCGAAGGTTGCTGCTAATAAACGTAAAGACATATAACACTCTCCATTTTATATTTTGGGCTGACTTGGATTAATCTCATCCAATAGTTCTCATTATCAGCCAATTTTCACTCGAAAAACGTGCTTCAAGCGGTATATTGACGTTTTGTTGCAAAGTTGTACTGGTTAGTTCCACTATTTGATCACTCATAGGCCCTATTTCATGCGATGGCGTGAGGTAAATCAAAAAAGAAAGGAACACGCCCCGTACAGAGATAAGGTCTATCTTATTAAGCTTTGGAGCAGTATCTTGGCATTTATTAGAAGTAGATTAGAGAAGGTGAGAGGAGAGGCTCAAGCATAAAAAAGCTCAGCCAAATTGCTGAGCTTTAACAGTTAGAGCGGCAGTTTACGTTTAGCGATTTTGCTTCAACGCATCTAACGCTTCATGTAATGACGGCACGATGGAATGACCAAATTGTTTTACCTCTTCGCAAGGTTCAACTAAATCCGGAATCTGATAAGTAACCATATTCGCTGCCACGGCTGCGCGAACACCGTTATTGGAATCTTCAAAGGCCAAACATTGGCTTGGTTCTACATCCAGACGATTCGCTGCCAGCAAATAGATTTCTGGATCGGGTTTGCCGTGGTTTACCTCGCAGCCTGTGGTGAGGTTGTCGAAGTACTTACTCAAACCCGCTAATTCCAGTTTGATTTTCGCCACCTCTTTTGCCGTAGAAGTCGCTACTGCGATTGGTAAGCCTTGTGCTTTCAGCCATTCTAGCAGCTCAACAACACCATTTTTCACTGGGATGGCTTGGTGTTTGACGACAGCATTGTAACGAGTACGCCATTCATGATGCAGGCGGTCTAGGTTCTCACCGTAGGCTTTGCGGAAAATTGCTTCAATACCTGCCGCATTGCGACCAATGATCGACAGGTAAACATCTTCATAAAACGGAAGTTTTTGGACTTCACATGCTTCTTGGAAAATACGCATACAGACGCGCTCAGTATCAAGGAGCAAACCATCCATATCAAAAATAGCAGCTTGGTAGTTCATTACATTACAGACTTTTCGATTGTGATGGGGCATTTTGACATAAGCGAGATAGATTTTCTTGTGGAATTCAAACCGTCCGTATCCTTTTTTACTTTATACCTAGCCGTTTGGCTAAGCGGTGTAAATTACCATTATCGAGTTCTAACTGACGTGCTGTTGCAGCCCAGTTTCCTTGATTCTGCTCTAGTGCTTTTAGAATCATGGCTTTTTGGAAGGTGTCAGTGGCTTGCTTTAAACCAGCGTCTGACAGTTCAAATGAAGAGCTAGGTATACCTGGCTCTTCAGTGATGGGCTGATTGTTCGATGCTTTGATATCGAAATCTTGTTCCACCAATTCGATATCCAGCGATTGAGTTCTAGCTTTGGCAAGCACACCCGCTCGTTTGATGACGTGTTCCAGTTCACGCACGTTGCCCGGCCAAGAGTAATCTTTGAGTGCTTGAACTAGAGTGGGAGAGAGTCGAACACTGTTCAGCCCCAACTTGCTGCGTAGTTGCTCTGCAAAGAAACCAGCCAGTAGCACGACATCGTCTTCACGTTCACGAAGTGGAGGGACATGAAGAGGGAATACACTCAAACGGTGGTACAAATCTGCTCTGAAACGGCCAGCTTTTACTTCTTCATGCAGAACACGGTTCGTTGCCGCCACAATGCGTGTATTGACTCGAATATGGCGGTCATCACCCACACGTTGGATGTCGCCGTATTGGAGAGCTCGAAGTAACTTAGCTTGCAGTTCTAACGACAGTTCGCCAACTTCATCCAAAAACAGTGTGCCACCATCTGCTTGTTCGAACTTACCCTTGCGATTACTGATAGCACCAGTAAAAGCACCTTTGATATGACCAAAAAGCTCACTCTCTGCGACAGACTCAGGTAATGCGGCACAGTTTAAGTACACCAAGGTATTATTGGCTCGGTGAGAGCGATGATGAATTGCGTTTGCGACGAGCTCTTTACCAACCCCTGTTTCACCCATTATCAACACTGATAGCTCGGTATCTGCCACTGCATCGATTTGCTCTTGAAGTGCTTTCATCCCAGCCGATTTGCCAATGATTTCGTTGCTCAAGGTGCGTTTCTCAGTGTAAGACTCACGTGGCAAGCTTGCTTGTGTTTCTAACTGCTCCAGTAGTAGAGCAGTGTGCAAGCCCCCCGCGGCTAACGCACTTACAAAGCGTAGTTCTTGATTGAGTAAACCATCGAACTGATTCGGGTCGAAGGCATCAATAGTGATCGCGCCAATCAATTGATCGTCGATCAACAAAGGGAGACCAATACATGAATGAACGTGCAGATTGTCGTCGTGGTTCGGAATTAACCCGTCATAGGGATCGGGTAAGTCGCTATTCGATGGAAACCGTACGATATCGCCAGCGCGTGCAATGGCTTCCAATCTCGGGTGTTGGTTTATAGAAAAACGGCGTCCCAATACTTCCTTTGCTAAGCCATTGATAGCCAGCGGCTTAAAGTGCTGATCTTCATACAAAAGAAGAGCAGAAGCATCACATTTTAATATCTCGCGAATCGTTGTTAATAAGGTATCAAATCGAGCTTGCCGAGTGAGCGCTGAATTTAGGTCTTGCGTGATGTGTAGCCATTGCGCGATTAAAGAAGTCATAGCCAATACCAATTGTGTCAATATGACTATTGTAGTGTCTTAATGACAATTTTCAACTGTGTCTAAATGACAGTTGTTAAAGTTGTATTTTAATTAAATTATTGAAATATATAGAAATTAAAAGTTGGCATGCCCAGTGCATTACAAGAAGAAATTATTTTTGTTTATCCCGTCATTCAAGGTAGTAATCATGACAATTCACGTAAAAAACAACATCCACTGGGTAGGTCAACGCGATTGGGAAGTTCAAGACTTCCACGGTACAGAATACAAAATGACAAAAGGTACCAGCTACAACAGTTATCTAATTCGTGAAGAGAAAACCGTATTGATTGATACGGTCGATCATCGATTCAGTCAACAATTCATCCAAAATTTAGAAATGGAAATCGACCTTAAGTCTATCGACTTTATCGTAGTAAATCATGCTGAAGAAGATCACTCAGGCGCATTGTCGGCATTGATGGAGAAGATTCCGAACACGCCAATTTACTGTACAGAAGCGGCGATTGATTCGATTGTGGGTCATCACCACCATCCCGAATGGAACTTTAAAACGGTAAAAACGGGTGACAGCATCGATATTGGTAACGGTAAACAATTGGTATTTGTAGAAGCGCCGATGTTGCACTGGCCAGACAGTATGATGACTTACTTAACGGGTGATGCGGTGCTGTTTAGTAATGACGCCTTTGGACAACATTATTGCGATGAGCGTTTGTTCAACGACGAAGTGGATCAAAATGAGTTGATGGAACAGTGTCTGCGTTACTACTCCAACATCTTAACGCCGTTCAGCAGTTTGGTAACCGCTAAAATCAAAGAAGTGTTGAGCTTTAATTTACCTGTCGACATGATTGCAACTTCACACGGTATTGTATGGCGCGATAACCCAGTTCAAATCATCGAGCAATATTTGGAATGGGCGGATAACTACCAAGAAGATCGTATTACCATCTTCTACGATTCTATGTCTAACAATACCCGAATGATGGCGGACGCGATTGCACAGGGCATTCACGATGTCGACCCGGGTGTCGCAGTTAAAGTCTTCAATGTGTCTAAGCACGATAAGAATGAAATTCTCGCCAATGTGTTCCGCTCTAAAGGCATCTTGGTTGGTTCGTCTACCATGAATAACGTCATGATGCCGAAGATTGCTGGCATGCTGGAGGAGATCACAGGTCTTCGTTTTAAAGCCAAGAAAGCTGCTGCCTTTGGTAGTTATGGTTGGAATGGTGGTGCGGTAGACCGTATCCACGCACGATTGACCGACGCGGGTTTTGAAACTGCAGTCAGCCTGAAAACCAAATGGCGACCAGATGGTAAAGCGATGCGTGAGTGTCGTGAACATGGTAAGAGCATCGCGAAACTGTGGGCAAAGCATGACCTGACGAGCCCAGTTCTTGCTCCGGCGATTTCTTCGTCTGCACCACAAGTTCAACCACAGCCTGCTGTACAAGTAGCAACACAAGCGGTAGAAGAAGTTGTTGCTAGTAACCCTAGTACCGAGGCGCATCCCGCAGATTGCCAATGCATGATTTGCACCGTTTGTAACTGGGTGTATGACCCTGCTCAGGGTGAGCCTAATCAAGGAATTGAATCAGGTACCGTGTGGTCAGACGTTCCGGACTACTTCCTTTGCCCTGAGTGTCACTTAGGTAAAGATGTATTTGTTGAGTTCAAGGGGTAAGGAGCTGTGATGCAAGCACCAATTGTAATCATAGGCAGTGGCTTTGCTGCCTATCAACTGGTTAAAACTGTGCGTCGAATGGATGCACAGGTGTCAATTCAAGTATTCACCGCTGATGACGGTGCGGAGTATAACAAGCCCGATTTGAGCCATGTGTTCAGTAGAAAACAGACCGCGGGGGATCTGGTGGTAAAAACGGGAGAAGCGTTTGCCCAAGAGCACCATATCGAGTTATTAACCCACACTAAAATTGAGAGTGTGGATACGCAAGCCCAACAAGTGGTAGCAGATGGACAAGTTTATGCGTACTCCAAACTGGTTTTTGCAACGGGTGCGAAAGCTTTTGTTCCTCCAATGCGAGGTGATGCTTCTGGCGATATCCTAACGCTCAATTCGTTACAAGAGTATCAGCTCGCAGAAGAGAGAATCAGTCAAGCAAAGCGCGTAATGGTTATCGGCGGTGGTTTGATTGGCGTTGAGATTGCAATGGATATTGCGAGCAGCGGTAAAGCCGTTACGGTGGTTGAATCAAACCAACGCTTGCTTGCCAATCTTATTCCTGAGTTTGTGGCGTTGCCTCTGGAAAGCCAACTTAAGCAGCAAGGCATTCAACTGGCGTTGGGAAATGGGGTTGTTGAGGTGAATCGTACCGCCGATTCGTTGGTAGCGACTTTGAACAGCGGTGAAGTGAGCGAGATTGATGTAGTGATTTCTGCCGCTGGCTTGCGTTCAAACACTCAATTAGCGAATGCTTGTGGACTAGAGGTTGGGAAAGGCATTGCTGTCGACGCTAAGCTGCAGACTTCTGCGAACAATGTATTCGCTCTGGGCGATTGCGCCGAGATACAAGGGCGCATGCTTCCATACCTTCAGCCAATCGTGTTGAGCGCTAATGTTTTAGGTAAGCAGTTGCTTGGGCAGGAAGCGCAATTGAAGTTGCCGCCAATGATGGTAAAAGTCAAAACGCCGAGTTACCCAATTCAGCTTGCCGGGGACTTCAGTGCTGTCGCGAATTGGAATGTGCAGATTTCTCAATCTGGCATCGTGGCAAAAGCTGAAAATGAACAAAGCATATTGACTGGGTTTGTTGTGACGGGCGAGCAAGTGGCTCAGGCTTTTCCGTTACTGCGTGAACTGTCTCAAGTCGCGCAATCGTAACTCGCTTCAAGCAGCACAATTTTATATTCAAAGAGGGTATAACCATGTCACATCTTCGTATTCCGAAAGACTGGACGGTTCAACGTTCGACGCCATTTTTTACCAAAGGCAGTGTGCCTCCAGCTCTTCTAACTCATCACAACACAGCCGAAGGCGTGTTTGGGCAGTTATGCGTAATGGAGGGGCAAGTCACCTACTATGGTTTTGCTGATGAATTCACGACAGAGCCTGAAATGGTCGTCGTGATCAACGCAGGTCAGTTCGCGACAAGCCCGCCACAGTATTGGCATCGTATTGAAATGAGCGATGATGCACAGTTCAATATTAACTTTTGGTCGAATAAAGATAAAAGTGGACAAGCGATGTTCCACGCTAAGCAGTAAACCTTTCTAGACAATTTGATTATTGCGTGAATTTATCGGGAAAAGCGCATATTAAGTAAAAGAGCAGAGACGTTTCTCTGCTCTTTTTTGCTTATTGGCAGTAACGACATGCAAACTTAATCAGCGATATTAACTGTAAGCCCGCGCCACACGACCTTCGCAATTCAAACTGTATTGTTTGGCGTAAGCTGGGATGAAAACAGATTGGCCTTTATCTACTACACACGTTTCACCATTTGCGTGTGTAATCACGAGCGGGGAATCTAGCGGCAACAGGATTTCTGCGGTTCTTACATCAAGCGTTCGTTGGTTGGCTTGTTTTACAATCGCGAATTTGAAATCGTCGACGGGAATTGGGTATTCCAACATGTCGTCGTTTTCGATTGGTTCAAGCAGTAGGGTGTCGAATGGTTTTTCTTCGAAGCGTGTGCAAGCAACGAGTTCTTTTATATCCATATACTTCGGCGTTAAACCGGCACGTAGCACGTTGTCTGAGTTCGCCATGATCTCAAGCCCCGTACCTTTCAAGTACGCGTGTGGCGTTTCTGCATCCAAGAACATCGCTTCGCCTGGTTTCAGCGTGATGACGTTGAGTAGCAAGGGCGCAAACAAACCAATGTCGCCCGGGTATTGCGCTTCTAACTCCAAGATCAGGTTGAACAGAGGTAAGTCGGTGATGCGAGCTTGAGCCAATAGCACCGTCAACGCCATCTCTTTCTGTTCGCCTTCCAGTGATAATAGACCGGAGAAGAAGCTCGCCAATCCTTTGGAAGTTTGAT
This sequence comes from Vibrio sp. M60_M70, assembly GCF_037162085.1. Taxonomy (NCBI): domain Bacteria; kingdom Pseudomonadati; phylum Pseudomonadota; class Gammaproteobacteria; order Vibrionales; family Vibrionaceae; genus Vibrio; species Vibrio sp. M60_M70. Next base: position 1,702,082 of record NZ_JARLUL010000002.1, on the reverse strand, counting down.
TGTCGATAAGGTCATCCACCAAGCTTTGCAGCTCAGGAATCGCCAGCTCAGAGAAGAAGCTGATGATTTCACTTGTTGGGCGGAAGCCATTCATCGCTTGGTATTCGGTTAGCGCGTAAACCAATTCTGGTTTGTGGTTTGGATCTTTGTAGTTACGGTTTGCAGCGGTTAGGGGAATGCCTTGTTTTTCTTCCAGTGCAAAACCTAGTTCTGCTTGTTGCTTGTTTGGGTGCACCTGAATCGACAGCGCTTTCTCGGCGGCAAGCACTTTAAACAGGTATGGAAGTTCACCAAAACGGTTTGCGACTTCTTCACTCAGAAAAGCATTCATGTCTTGAGCAATCAGTAAAGAGAGTTTGGTCTCCTCGCCGTTTACCATCACCACTGAGCAACCGTTTGGATGCGCGCCCATCCATACTTCTGCTTGTGGTTCGCCCGTTGGGTTTTCAATGCCAAACAGTTGGTTAACAGAAGTAGTACTGCCCCAAGCGTAGTTTTGAATCACGTTGTTCATCAGGAAAAACATCGTATGCTTAGCTTGAGTTTGAATCGTTTGTGTATCGGACATCGTTAAATCAGACATAGAGTGTCACCATGCGAGAAAATCATGGCTTAGGCGACATTGCCCAAGCCATAGGAGCCATTTGGGGGAAGGGGATGATTAAGCGGCTGCTTGCATCATTTTTGCTTTACGCACTTTCTTCAACGTTACACACGTTACTGCGGTAACCGTTGCGCCAGCTGCCATACTAATCAGAGCAAGGACTGGGTGGTTCATTGCGCCAAGTAGAGCGACAACTGGACCACCGTGAGCAACGCTGTTGGTGATGCCGAATGAGAACGCCATTACTGCCGCCACCATTGAACCAAGTACGTTTGCAGGAATCACTGACATTGGATCTTGTGCTGCGAATGGAATCGCACCCTCAGAGATTCCCACCAGACCCATTGCGCCTGCGGCTTTGCCCGCTTCGGTTTCTGATTCTTCGAACAGGTCGAACTTACGGCCAAGCGCCGTTGCCATTGCCATACCTAGAGGCGCAACTGGAATTGCACACGCCATCGCACCCATAAATTGAGTTTGACCGCTCGCAATCATGCCTACAGAGAATAAGAATGCGACCTTGTTGAATGGGCCACCCATATCGAAGCCAGCCATACCACCAAGTACGATACCCAATAGAACTACGTTACCTGTGCTCATGCTCGTTAGTAGCGCAGTCAGGCCGTCCATTAGGCTTGCGATTGGCGCGCCGATAACGAAGATGAATAGACCTGCGATGAACAACGAACCTGTGATTGGCGCAATCATGATTGGCACCAAAGGTTGAATAAACTTGTGGTAGTTAATCGACGTAATCCACTTCACGAAGTAACCCACAAGCAGGCCTGCGATGATGGCACCGATAAAGCCTGTACCTGCGTCTGCGCCGTAGAAAGAACCGTTGTTTGCAATCCAACCACCGATCAAGCCAGGAGTTAGAGCAGGGCGGTCAGCAATCGCGTAAGCAATGTAACCCGCTAGAATTGGGATCATCAGCGTAAAGGCAACCACACCGACGTTGAGGATTTGGTTCCACATGCTGCCTTCAGGGATGGCCATGCCCGCTTCACTTGGCTGACCGCCGATTGCAAGAGCAAGTGCAATCAACAGACCCCCTGTTACGACGAAGGGGATCATGTGTGATACGCCGTTCATCAAGTAGCGGTAAAGGTCAGAGCGAGCCTGAGAGGCTTTGTTTGCAACAGAAGTTTGCGCATTGCTGCTTGCTTCTGCTTGGTATGTCGGAGCACTTAACGCTTCATTAATCAGTCCTTGAGCATCGCGGATTGGGGCTTTTACGTTGGTTTTAACCACGCGTTTGCCCGCGAAGCGGTTCATGTCGACTTGTTTGTCACAGGCGACGATGATGGCATCTGCACGCTCGATTTCTTCTGCGGTTGGGCTGTTTTTCACACCGATTGAACCGTTCGTTTCAACCTTGATTTCGTAACCCATCGCCGCTGCACCTTTCTCTAGCGCTTCTGCTGCTAGGTAAGTGTGGGCAACGCCAGCAGGACAACCAGTAACACCAATGATGAAACCTTGGTTTGCTGGAGCATCTGTCACTGGTTGCGGTTCTTCTTTAGCAAGAAGGAGTGCCAGTGCGTCGTGGCTGTTTGTTGCGCCTAAGAACGCATCGATGAAACCATCTTCAATCAGTTTTGAAGACAGTTCTGCAAGTACTTCGATATGGTGGTTATCGCCACCGTCTGGAGAAGCTATCATGAAGAACAGTTTTGAAGGCAAGCCGTCTTCCGCGCCGTATTCGATACCTGATTTGCTTACGCCGATCACAACCGCTGGTTCAATCACAGCTGCGCTTTTCGCGTGTGGAATTGCCACACCATCTTCAAATCCAGTATTTCCTAATTCTTCACGTGCTTTTATATCTGCAAGAAATTGTGTTTGGTCAGAAATACGACCTTGGGCATGAAGAACGGCAACCAGTTCTTTAAATACGTCTTCTTTTGAAGACGCTTTAAGATCAAGATTAATTAAGTCTTCATTTATTAGTTTGGTGATCATTGTCGAACCCCTATAAATATAATTTTTATTTCAGGGGTATTTTTAAATTACTGATAAAAAGACTGTAGTGAAGAAAAAATGCATTTACTGGAGGATTGTAACCGACTAACTATAGTGTGATTTAGATCGTTCACTGGACAAATCTAGCTGCATATCTGTGACATGATGGATAAGAAGCTAAATGATAAGTGAAATGTGGCTTTGCTCCCATTTGAAAAGGGATTGAGTGTTGTTGATAGAGTTTTTGTTACTGGAAATTTGATGCGTTAACTGGATTTTTGTAACATTAAAATGGAAGTGTGATTTTGCTCAATAGCACAAAAGTTCAGTCCGGTGTATATCTATAGTAAATAGCATCATTGATGCATATATAGAGTGTGAGACAATGATTTTTCATGATTTAATTTCAGCGGTATTAAATGAAAGAGAGCCATTTCATAATATTTGGTTTGCAGGAGATTTTCATACGCCGCTTGAATTTAGCTATCAAGTTAATTTCCCTCGCCTAGAGTTAGTTCTGGATGGGGAATATATTAATGAAATGGAAAGTCATGATCGAAAAGTAACGCACATCGTTGCTAAAAAAGGCGATGCGATATTTATTCCACCTAACTGTTGGAATAAACCAGACTGGGATACCGATTGTTCAGTGTTAAGTATTTTGTTTGGGCGTCGACAACTTGGGTTGAGTTTGGTGAGCAAACGCAAAGGTGAGGCAAACTTTTACGATATTCAAAAGCATAGCATTCAAACGCGCTCAGGATTTGCGATAGATAACATCTTAGAAGCGTTGAGCTCACTGGCTCGTGAGAATACTAAAAAACCAATGGATGAGCTTTTACTACAAGCATTATTGCAATACGCGAAGACGATGTTGGATGCACCAGTCGAGCAGCAGTCACATAGCCGTGTGCAAGATCTCTATCAAGGGATCTGCATCTACATTCAAGAGAACTTCCATCGCCCAATCACGCGTGACAGCATTGCGTCGAGATTCAGTATTTCCTCGAACCATTTGTCGCGCTTGTTCCGTCAGCAGGGGCACATGACCTTGGCAGACTACATTACTTGGGTACGCGTGGATCGTGCGAAGTTTATGCTCAAGAAATACAACTTCAAACTCAATGACGTGTCAGTGCGCTGCGGATTTAAAGACGTGAACTATTTCTGCCGAGTATTTAAGAACCGTACAGGCAGAACGCCGACGGAATATCGTGGTTCGATTTAAGCCTTCAGTCAGAGTGCGTAAATCATAGAAAAGTTTAGGCGAGCAGCCTCGACATGGCGTACATCAGCAGCGCTTGTAAGTCGACGCTGCTTTTTGTTAGTAGTAGGCGTTCCGCCATTTGATCGGTAAGCAGGTTTCTTGTGAGGTTAGTGGCCGCAATGATCTGTTCTCGGGTCGGCTTTTCTGGCATCACCAGTGCTATAGCCAGATGAACATCACCCATCTTCGAAGCCCAATCCATCGACTTTTCATTCGCAATAACAGCAATAGAAATATGGTCAACACCTGAAAACATCACGTGTGGTAGAGCGATCCCCGGGGTCACGCAAGTTGATGAACGTTCTTCACGTTTAATAAAAGCAAGAATCAGTTCGTCGGGATGAATGGGGTGGATGAGCTGAGCTAGTCCTTTAAGGCATTCAAACTTGGTGAGCTCGGTATGCGCTTTGGCGTACTGCCATTTGATTTCACAAGGTGGGCAAATTTGCGGTAAACGCTCGGCCAGTTGGCTAGAAAACTCATAGTTGATATGAGATCCCACCACCGTAAAGTGTTCAGCAATCATGTCTTTTATGACGAAGCAGGCCAGCTCTGCGTCAATGCCAATCGCTGTGATTTGACACAAATCACCTTGTTGTAGACCTGCTTGCAAAATCGCCACGGACTTGGTGAGTTCCGCAACACGATTTTGCGTTACATTAATGATATGTAAGGTACTTTTGAACTTCTTTGCCACTCGATTGAGTGGCTGAGCAAGGTGCGCACTGGCATTTGCATTATCGACGAAAAAGGTGATTTGGTATTCGTTCATCTGCAAATTTAGTCGCGGCAGTGGACGAGGAATACTTTGTCGACGTTCAGCAAAACCTCTTCAATGGGGATTTGAATTTTGCGCGTCCCTTCGAATCGGCCTGGTTGTTCTATCTCAATATCCGACACGATCAAAACCCGATCCGCTTGAGCGATATCGTGAGGAGTGAGCTGATTTTCTATCCCCATCGCACCTTGCGTTTCTACTTTAATTTGCACGTTATGTTTTGGCGCAGCTTTCATTAGTGCATCTGCTGCCATATAAGTATGAGCGATGCCTGTAGGGCATGCTGTCACCGCTACGATTTTCATGTTCTATCCATTTTATTTTTTGTGGATATTAGCACAGCCACCGCAGATTGAATTGATTTGAGCTGGATTAACGCAAGAGCTCTATCACAGTTTGAATCTCATGTTACATTAATCCAGTTAATGCACTTTTAGTCCTATATATCAAAGGGTAGGCACTGGTTAATCTATGCCCAAATAAAATGAGTAGGAACGCATACGAGCCAGGGGACCCTGTATCTCAAACTCACTTGGGTATATATTCGAGCGTGAATATTGGAAGGTAAAACAATGGACATCACAAACCTAATTGAGCTGGAAACGATATGTTTAGATCTAAAAGCTCAAACCAAAGATGAAGCGCTCAAAGAGCTGGTCGAGATGCTAGAGGCCGCCGGCAAGCTCAATAGTCAAAGCCAGTTCTTGGCAGATATCTGGAAACGAGAAGAGATCGGTAACACAGGATTTGATGATGGTATTGCGATCCCTCATGCCAAAAGTGATGCTGTAGCGAAACCGGCTGTCGCGGTCGGGATCAGCCGTAATGGGATTGATTATGGCGCCGAAGATGGCGAGCTGTCCGATGTGTTTTTCATGCTGGCGTCTCCAGATGGTGATGACCATCATCACATTGAAGTATTGGCACAAATTTCCACTAAAATTATCGAAGACGGCTTTGTTGAAAAGCTCAAGTTGGCTCAATCGCGAGAAGAAGCGCTTGAGATGCTGACTGATATTCAAACCCAATCCAATGAATTTCTCCCAACTTCTTTAGAATTTGCATCAGAACCCCTGAGCCCTTGGGCGCAAAAACTTGGCCGTATTAAAGAGCACTTGCTGTTTGGCACATCCCACATGATCCCGTTTATCGTTGCGGGCGGTGTGTTGTTGTCGTTATCGGTGATGATCTCTGGTCACGGTGGTGTACCACAAGAAGGCATTTTGGCCGATATTGCCCAAATGGGGATTGCTGGCCTGACATTGTTTACTGCCGTGCTTGGTGGTTACATTGCTTATTCCATTGCCGACAAGCCGGGCCTTGCGCCGGGTATGATAGGGTCTTGGATTGCGGTCAGTCATTACAATACGGGTTTTTTAGGTGCAATTGTGGTCGGCTTTTTTGCTGGCTTTGTCGTTTGGCTATTAAAGAAAATTCAGCTACCAGACAGCATGAGTTCGCTTGGCTCGATTTTTATTTATCCGCTAGTGGGGACGTTTGTTACTTGTGGCGCGGTGATGTGGGTGATAGGTGCTCCGATTGCCAGCGCAATGACCACCATGAACGAAGTGCTGACGGGCATGGCGGGCTCAGGCAAGGTGATGCTCGGTACCGTGCTTGGGGCAATGACCGCGTTTGATATGGGCGGCCCAATTAACAAAGTGGCGACGTTGTTTGCTCAAACCCAAGTGAACACGCAACCATGGTTGATGGGCGGGGTCGGTATTGCGATTTGTACGCCGCCATTGGGTATGGCACTAGCCACGTTTTTGGCGCCGAGTAAATTCAAGCGAGATGAACGCGAAGCTGGGAAAGCCGCAGGTATTATGGGGATGATCGGCATCAGCGAAGGTGCGATTCCTTTTGCCGCTGGCGACCCTGCGCGAGTGTTACCCGCTATTGTGGCGGGTGGCATCGTCGGTAACGTGATTGGCTTTATGTTCCACGTAATGAACCATGCACCGTGGGGCGGTTGGATTGTACTTCCTGTTGTGGATGGAAAAATTGGTTACATCATCGGTACGATTGCGGGCTCTGTTACCACGGCGTTGATCGTGATTGCACTAAAGAAAACCGTCACCGAAGATGATAGCTACACAGGTCATTCTCAAGTATATGGTTCTGTTCTAGGCGAGGGTGAGGCGGATGTTTTGGCGGTCACATCATGTCCATCAGGTGTGGCACACACGTTCTTAGCGGCGAAGTCATTGGAAAAAGCGGCTTGTGCACTCGGCATTAAGATTAAAGTCGAAACCCAAGGGGCGAATGGCGTCATCAACCGAATTACCGAGAAAGACATCGAGAAAGCGAAGTTTGTGATCTTTGCTCATGATGTCGCGATCAAAGAACCGGAACGCTTTCGAAAAATCCAAGTCTTGGATGTCAGTACCAAGGATGCCATGTTGAACGCCACGGCTTTGTTGCAAGCTCGTAGAGTATCTTAACATTTAACTTCTGAGAAATGTCTCCTCGATGACCCTGATGAATGCTTTTGGTATTTACTCCAACATCGCGGTTCGCTTTTATTTGTGCCGCGAGTGAAGGATAAATTACGAGTAATGTTTTCAATTCTTTAGTAGCATGTTACAAAACATTTCAGTCAGGTGAACTAAGGGAAGCGTGCAATGGAAAAACAACGAGTAGCATTTATTGGTTTGGGTGTTATGGGTTACCCAATGGCGGGCTATTTGAGCAAAGCGGGATATGAAACCAAAGTATACAACCGCACCAAAGCCAAAGCTGATAAATGGGCTGCAGAATACAACGGCATTGCGTGTGAGACACCGCGAGAAGCGGCAGAAGGTTGCGATATCGTATTTACTTGTGTCGGTAATGACGATGACGTGCGCAGCGTTGTATACGGTGAAGAAGGCATTCTAGTCGGTCTAAAAGCAGGCGCGGTACTGGTTGATCACACCACGACCTCCGCTGATTTAGCCGTTGAATTGGCCGATGCTTGTACCAAATATGGCAATCACTTCATTGATGCTCCGGTATCTGGTGGTCAAGCAGGCGCAGAAAATGGCGTACTAACCATCATGTGTGGTGGCGAGCAGAACATTTTTGATCGTGTGTCTCCAGCGATGGACGTATATGCAAAGCAAATGACGCTTCTGGGTGAAAATGGCCAAGGTCAACGTTGTAAAATGGTAAACCAAATCTGTATTGGTGGTGTGCTTCAAGGCTTGAGCGAAGCGTTGTTACTCGCGCAGAAATCCGGTTTGGATATTGAACAAGTAGTTGAAACACTCAAGCACGGTGCTGCCGGGTCATGGCAAATGGAAAACCGCGCCAAGACGATGGCGCAAGATAAGTTTGATTTTGGCTTCGCGATTGATTGGATGCGCAAAGACTTAGGCTTCTGTCTGCAAGAAGCAGAGCGAGTGGGTCTGGAGCTCCCACTGACTAAGAAAGTGGATGAGCAATACGCAGACCTTCAACGCGATGGTTTAGGTCGCATGGATACATCTGTTCTGATTAAAGCCGTCGCTAAGAATCAGTAGTAGATAAACAGTTCTTTGGTATCAAAGAGCTTGAAGAAATTTAAGTTGATCATAATAGTTCCCCTTGAACATTAGTGTGTGATTAACGAACTTGAATGAGGAGGTGCTTTGGGGCACCTCCTTTTTTATGTCTTCTTATCACAGCATTTGCTGGTGCAGTGTCCGTTTACTTGTTTAAGCCTAGCGCAATCTCAAGGCCTTTGCCGTAAGCTTCGTCCGCTTGGTAGGCGTGGTTAACGTGACGTTCTTTGATGAAGTCTGGCACACCATCCATTGCACGAGCGGTGTTGTCGAATAGAGTTTGACGCTGTTCTTCGCTCATCAGACGGAATAGGTCTCCCGCTTGGCTGAAGTAGTCTTCGTCTACACGGTGATCGTAATGATCAGCATTGCCGTTGATGCGTAGAGGTGGCTCAGAGTAATCTGGTTGCTCTGCCCATTCTTGTTTGTAGTTTGGCTCGTAACCTAGTGTTGAACCAAAGTTGCCATCAACGCGCATTGCGCCATCGCGGTGGTAGCTGTGTACCGGACAACGAGGCGCGTTAACTGGAATTTGGTGATGGTTTACACCTAGGCGGTAACGCTGTGCATCTCCGTATGCAAACAGACGGCCTTGCAGCATTTTGTCTGGTGAGAAGCCAATTCCAGGAACGATAGCTGCCGGGTTAAACGCGGATTGCTCAACTTCCGCATAGAAATTTTCTGGGTTACGGTTCAGTTCAAACTCGCCTACTGGGATCAATGGATAATCTTTTTGTGACCATACTTTTGTTAGGTCGAACGGGTTGAAGTTCACTTCATCCGCTTCTAACTCAGGCATGATCTGGACGTACATCTTCCATTTAGGGAAGTCTTGACGCTCAATCGCTTCGTAAAGGTCACGGTGATGGCTTTCGCGGTCTTTACCTACGATCGCTTCTGCTTCTTGGTCAGTCAGGTTTTTGATGCCTTGCTGAGTTTTAAAGTGGAATTTCACCCAGTAACGTTCGTTTTCTGCGTTGATAAAGCTGAATGTGTGGCTACCGAAGCCGTGCATATGACGGTAAGACGCTGGAATACCACGATCACTCATAACGATCGTAACTTGGTGGAATGCTTCTGGTAGTGATGTCCAAAAATCCCAGTTGTTTGTCGAGCAGCGCATGTTGGTGCGTGGATCGCGTTTCACCGCGTGGTTTAGATCTGGAAATTTTAGTGGATCACGGAGGAAGAACACTGGCGTGTTGTTACCAACCAAGTCCCAGTTGCCTTCTTCGGTGTAAAACTTTAGCGCAAAACCACGGATGTCGCGCTCTGCATCTGCGGCACCGCGCTCCCCCGCAACGGTGGTAAAGCGAGCAAATAGTTCGGTCTTTTTACCAATCTCCGAGAAGATCTTCGCGCGAGTGTATTTTGTGATGTCATGAGTCACAGTAAAGGTGCCGTAAGCGCCTGAGCCTTTGGCGTGCATACGACGCTCAGGAATCACTTCGCGGTCAAAGTGCGCCAGTTTTTCAAGGAACCAAACGTCTTGCAGTAGTTGGGGACCACGAGGACCTGCAGTCATCACATTTTGATTATGGGCGACAGGACAGCCTGCGGCGGTGGTTAATTTCTTATTTGTCATTTTTCTTCCCCTCCAGGGATCAATACCTTAGCAACTGAAGAGAAGATTATTACGGAAAAGCTGGAAGCAAAAACTGATACTGCTTATCAATTCAATAGGTGGTAACGATGATGAAAAGTAATTTAGAATCAAATTCTTAGCTGATTTTTATGATTGGTTTATTAACGTATTGGCGAAAAGGGTAAAAAGAGCACGTTGGCATTTGCATGAATTGCGCTTTGTTGACAAGGTTAATGTCGGAAATCGCCCCTTTGATATCGCTTTATTGATCATCAAAGGGGCGGAGTGATTAGGAGTACTTCACTTCAATTTGCTCAGCTTTTTCAAACGCTGGATGCGTTGCAAGTTGTTTTCCATAACGTTCAATATTCGGGAAGTGACCAGCCAAACCGAACTTATGCACGAGCTCGACAATAAATGACATCATGATGTCTGCGCCAGTTAAACGTTCTTCTACTAGGTAAGTTTTGCCTTCTAGCGATTGCTCGAAGTAACCCAGAACGTTCATCGCTTCTTTGTCAGCATAGCCTGATAGAAATTGAGTTTCGTTTGGCTCTTTGCTAATAAAGATTTTTAACAACATTGGTAAGATTGCTGAACTTTCAGCAAAGTGCATCCATTGTAGGTACTCAGTGTGCGCCTTCGTCCCACGCTCAGGAGCCAACGCACCATCACTGTACTTCTCAATCAAATATTCGGTCATCGCGCCAGATTCAATGATGAACTCGCCATCATCTTCAAGCAGGGGCGATTTACCAAGCGGATGAACGCTCTTTAGCTCAGGCGGTGCCATGAAAGTCACTTTGTCACGAACATAAGGCACTATTTCGTAATCCACATTTAGCTCTTCAAGTAACCAAATGATGCGCTTTGAGCGAGACTGATTGAGATGGTGAAGTTTAATCATTTATTTATCCCTTCCTTATAATGGGTCGTTAATCTGTACTACAAGCTTGCCGAAGTTCTTACCTTCCAACAGACCGATAAATGCTTCTGGTGCATTCTCCAGTCCTTGTACTAGATGTTCACGGTATTGGATCTTTCCTTCAGCCAACCATTGATTAATATCTTGCGCAAATTCACCGTAACGATGTCCGTAATCATCAAAAATGATGAAGCCTTGCACCTTGATTCGTTTAGTCAGCAGCTTACCCATTAATAATGGAAGATGGTCGGTACCTTCAGGCAGTTCTGTTGCGTTGTATTGAGAAATCAAACCACAAAGTGGGATACGTGCGCTGGTATTCAGAAGTGGCATTACAGCTTCGAATACTTTGCCACCTACGTTTTCGAAGTAAACATCGATACCTTGGTCACAGGCGTTTTTCAACTGCTCTGCAAAGTCGTCAGCTTTGTGATCAATACATTCATCGAAGCCAAGGACTTCTTTGGCGTAACGGCACTTTTCTTCTCCGCCTGCAATACCAACAACTCGACAACCTTTGATTTTGCCAATTTGACCAACGGTCGCGCCCACAGGGCCTGTCGCGGCTGCTACCACAATGGTTTCACCTGGTTTTGGCTGACCGATATCGAGCAAGCCCATGTACGCGGTAAAACCTGGCATGCCAGCAACACCTAGAGCGTATGATGGGTTTTGTGGTTCTTTGCCTAGTTTAATTACCATCTCACCAGTTGAGAGCGCGTAGTCTTGCCAGCCAACAGTGTATGCAAGAACCCATTCACCCGCTTCATAATCTGGGTGGTTTGATGCTTCTACCTGACAAACTGTGCCAGCGATCATTACGTCATCAACCGCAACAGGATCGGCGTATGACTCGGCATCGCTCATGCGACCGCGCATGTATGGGTCGAGAGATAAATAAACGGTTCTCAGTAGCATCTCACCATCTTGAGGAGTCGGTTTCGCCACTTCTTCTAGACGAAAGTTTTCTTTTGTTGGTGCACCATGGGGACGTGACGCGAGTACGATTCTGCGATTTGTTGCGTTAGTCATATTTATCTCACTTATTGATTAGACCGGTCGTCTAGTTTTGATTTCAAAATATCCCGCTCATAGAGCGGGAAAGTGTATTGTGCTATCACAGGAGTTATTACCAACTGTGAAACACATGTAGGGTGTTCATCTTACTTTTACGCTACCTACTATGGGCAAGTTCGCGTGTTTTGCAGTAGATGTTGAGTATAGGTCAGACTTTGCGTTAATGCTGCCTGATCTTGATACAGTTTGTTCAGCAAGCTTGCGCCGTTCCAAAGGTAGTATATCTGCCTTGCCAATAAAGCACTGTCACCATTTGGGATAGAGCCATCTTGAATGCCTACGTCAATGCAATCCGCCATTGCTTGAATGGTTTTGTCTGCACCTTGGCGTAACGCTAGACGCATGGGCTCTGAGAGATCGGAGACTTCCGCACTTAACTTGACCAACAAACATTTGTTCGCATTACATACGTCGTCTTCTACTTTGACCATTTCTTCAAAGTAGCTCATTAGGCGTTGGTAGCCATTCAGATCGGTATTGGTAAAGCGTGCGTTTAAACGCTCAAAATACTTAGTAAAGTAGTCTTGAATCATCGCTTCACCAAATTGTTCTTTGGATTTGAAGTAATGATAAAACGAGCCTTTCGGCACCGCGGCCTTTTTTAAAAGCTCTGAAAGGCCAACACTCGTAAACCCTCGGTTTACGATTAACTCGTATCCGACGTCGAGAATATGTTGGCGTGTGTCGTTCGTCTTTGCGTTCATGAAGCGTACTATAGAATGAATTAGACCAGTCGTCTAGTGTTTGTTGTAGGTTATTTGATTAGCTCGTACTCAATCACAAATAGCGTATCGGTGTTTGGGTAGATTTCTCGAATTAACTGCTTGAGTTTTGGTAGTTCGATGGCTTCTTGTTCAGCATGAAACTCATTGATATCTTCAAAGTTGAGTGGTTCTACAGAGCGTATTTTGATGTTGCAGACTTTACGATCCGTCTCTAGCGTAAAAACTTCGACCTCTGTATTTGGAACGTAGTGACTTTCTGATTCATCTCGAATCGTAATCGTTTTTTTGCCTGATGTGATCAACGGGGTTAAGAATTCAAAAAAGGTAATCTTGGTTGGGTGGGATGACATGATGTACTCGTTAGTCTGATTGTTTGGCGTAATTATATACCCAAATAACCTTGAGGTGCTTATTTCAAGAGAACGAGCGAGTGCGCAGGACGCGAATCAACTTGGCACTAAAGTAACCCGAGATAATGCCTATCCAGTTGGTGCTGAGATCATCAAAACTAAACGAGCGACTTGGAATAAAAAGTTGACTTATTTCTTCCATTGAAACGATAGCCAACAGTAGTAGCAAAAGGCGGATGCCAAAGACGTCGGCTTTACTTGAACTTATCAAAGAGGGGAAGGTGAAGACCGATAAAAAGCCGATCAATAAACTGAAGGTAAAGTGAAGCGTACTCGATCCACCTAAGTAGGTTTCCATTTGCAGGTAAGTGGCATGGTGTAAGTCAGAGCTTTTCCATAAAGAGAGTGAAGCCGTAATCACCAGAACGAAAACAAAACTCATCCGTGTCAGTATTGAAACCATAATTAACCTATTGGAAAGAAGCCTAAGTAACGTTTTACAAAGTACAGCGCTGCCAGATTCTGGATTGCCATGCCAACTGCCATCGCCCATGCAGCACCAATAACACCGAACGCTTGGCAAAGCGCAATGAGCAAGCAGATAGAGATTGTGCCGGAGGAAATTGTAATGTATTTCATGGTTCTTTCGTGACCGCTCATGAGTAATAAAAATCCTACAGAGCCAGTCGCAACATTGACTAACTGCCCTAAAGACAGGACGACTAACAGTGGCGCAGCAGCAAGAAACTCTTCACCAAAAAACCGCATCACAAACTCTGGGAATAGAGTGCAAATAATCACGGGCACAATGGCCAAACCAACGTTGGCTCGGCAAGCTAAACGGCTCAGGCTTTGCAGTTTGATCATTTGGCGTTCTTTGTAGAGAGAGGCAAACATAGGGGCGACCACAAAGTTAATGGTAATCAGCACAAAGCCAATCAGTAGTGATGTACGTTGAGCTGCAGCTAATAGACCGAGTTCCGCTGTTGAGATAAAAAAGCCCGCAATGACAAGGCTTCCCCATTGAAGAACGTTCGTGAAGATACTGCCAATCCAGACTTGCTTGGCAGAAGCGACCATTTTTTTGTTTGGTACGAAAGCCGATGTCTGATACTGACCTGAACCTAGCCAATTAACACTGGATATTACCGCGACGCTCATACTCGCCAGAAGCAGTGCGGTCATCAGATTGTTGATATTTTGCTGACCGATATAGTCCAAGCCAAAGACAAAAAAGACCATCAACATACTCACGCCAAGCTGTAAAGCAAACAGTGATAACACGACCTTTCTACATGCTTGAAGCACACGACTGTTGGTCTGTGCAAGCACCAAAAACGGTATGCAGAACAAGCCTAAAGTAATCGCATGCATTGGCGATTGGGTCTGGTTTAGCTGTTCAGGAAACAGATTAAATCCTACCAACAAAACGGCAATGGCTAGCAAGCAAAACGCCATACTTCGATAAAGTGCTGTTTTATAGTTATGGCTTTGTTGAAGTGTCTCTTTGTTGTTAAAGGCGATCGCATTGTAGCGAACTAATGAGACATCAAAACCTAGCTGAGAAACGATCGCGAGTAGTGAGACTAGGTTGAATAAAAAGAAAAATTGACCGGAAGTCGAAGCGTCACTGGCCTTCGATACAATCAGTGTCAGTAAAAAAGCAAATAGCGCACTCAACACACGCGTGATTGCGGTTTTCAATCCAGTAGATAGCAAGCTTTTTTTACCGCTGGGCATCAACAGTAATTTTTGTTGAATAGTGTGAAACATAGAGGTATTTAACCGTAAATATTATTGAGTGCGAGGCGCTGTGTTTCTTCACTGAAGGCGTCGTTTAACGCTGTTGTATATTGGCAAAAATCAATTTCATCATAATGATTGACACAGTGCGCGATCTGCTTGGCCATTTCTTCAGGTGTTAGCGCTAAAAATGGGTAGTTGAGATCTTTGGTCGCGCCGATAGTTCGAATCACCATAGGAAGATGTAATTTGGCTGCTTCTAGAATAGTTAACGGCATCCCTTCCCATGCTGCAGTATGTAAGTAAAGGTCTGAACCCTTGAGCTTTTTAACCACCTCATCACGAGGTAACATGCCAGTCACATCCACATTTTCTGTACGCAATTTTTGTTCAAGTGTGTGGTCACCGCCACCTATCCATGTGATATCTAATGGGCGGTTAAGCGCATGTCGATTAAGGTGTTGCAATGTGTCGATGAGAAATTGCGGATCCTTTTGGGGCGCGACACGACCAAGCACAACAAGTCGCAGCGCTTCTTGTCTGTTTCGTAATAAACGCTCTTCACTTTGATAAGAGACGTAGTTGTTGAGCAGCTCGGCACGTTTCGCACCAATGCTAATCGCTAGGTCACATTCTCGTTGGCTACAGCCTGCCACCACATCAATTTTGCTCAGTTTTACTTTCTCTAGCGCTCTATAGATCTGGCGTGCAAGCTCTGAGATATCTTCACGTTCGAAAGCATAACAGTGCGGAGTGTAAACCAAACGTGCCTTGCCAAGTTTTAGAAATCGCCCGAGAAATCCCGCTTTACTCGAGTGCAAATGCACAACGTCAGGCGCAAGTGATGCAATCATGTGGTTTGCATCGCGAACAAATTGAAGTAAGCCGCCTTCCACCCATTTGGTCTGTGTGAAAATATGATGGTTGTTCTCATTGGTTAAGTCGTTTTCTCGAGCTCTGGCTAGCAAGAAATGTTGATAGGGTTCGTCTCGAGAGGAGTGAGCATAACTATAGAGGGCGGTTTGAACGCCACCTCCGAAGGCTTCTGTAATATGGAGCACTTTTTTCATGATGATTCTGTTCCTAATGTCTGCATCCATTTATGCTTGAAAGCATCACGTTCTTGTTCTGAATAAACGTGGCGATATAAGGGAAGATCGTACATATAGAACAGCTTTGAAAAGTCGTAGTGATGCTTAAAGTGCTGGTGGATATTGGAGTACCACTTGTTTTTCGCTTCGTTGCTGTTTTTCAGCACGAAGTCTTGCAGCCCGAGAAACTCACCAATTTCTTTATCGAGAGAGCTGAGCTTTTCGCATTTGATTAGCATGACGTTGGCTT
Source organism: Vibrio sp. M60_M70 (assembly GCF_037162085.1). Lineage (NCBI taxonomy): Bacteria > Pseudomonadati > Pseudomonadota > Gammaproteobacteria > Vibrionales > Vibrionaceae > Vibrio > Vibrio sp. M60_M70. Next base: position 1,686,198 of record NZ_JARLUL010000002.1, on the reverse strand, counting down.
GCTCGTTCTTGAATGTGAAGAAAGGTTGAGTGTTGTCCAATTCTTGACGCATCACATCGATATTGAAGTTACGTTTTAACTCGTTGTCGAACCAGTTCGCAAAATAGTTGAGATTGATATAGTTATCGAAACAATGTTCGAGGTGCTGATACGTGACTGCCATATCTCGGTGAATTGCATCATTCTTTTTGCCTTCGATAAATTGCAAATGGAGGTCTTGAAAGAAACGAGAAAAGACAGTTGCGATTGGATCACGGACCAGTGTGACGATTTTGATCTGTTCGCGTTTTTGTAAGATACGTTTTCGTTGCTTGAGCACTAAGCGATAGAGCGCACGGTTTTTGAAATCGAAAAATTTACTCACGTCTTTTTTATTGTGATACATGTGAAATTCTTCGTGATCATCAAAGGTGTGGATGTGATAGCTTGGGATATTTCTTTCTCCCAGCGTGTGCTCAATTGACGATGAGCCAACTTTGCCCATTTGGTAAACTAAAACAAAATTGTCAGCTTGGAGTTCTCGGTTCTTTTCAAATTGTCGAGAGATTGAATACTTCATCTATCCTATCCTTGATTATTCAAATTCGTGGTGATGGTTTACCGGAAAAGTATGAGCAATGGTGTTGACCTTTGACTCGCGGCTCATGCTTATCATGACGGGTAATAAGAGTATTAAAATGATGGTGGTATTTACCGCAACGAAGAACACCATGATGAGGGCGTATATCGCGAGTAAGAGGCTTTTCCTGTTGTCATTGAGACTACGGAAGCAAAAGCGAATAAAAAGAAAATAACCACCAAATAATAGGGCGATACCGAGCAACCCGTATTCAATTGCGGTATCTAACACAAAGTTGTGGGTGTAGATCGCCAGCTCATCATAGTTAAAGTAACTGATCATAAAGTTGGGTAACATTTTCGCGCCGACACCTAACACCGGGTGTTGAAGTAAAATATCTAGCCCATTGGCAAGTAAGAGTTTTCTATGAAGGTTCGACACCCAGCGAGCTTCACTTTGGTTGGCAAATAAGACGTCTTCTTGGGTTATTTCCAATGTATCTGCTAACGTTTCAAACCCAACATAGAGTGTAGTTGCGACGGCAGTGAACACCATAAAGCTTAAGGCCAATAAAATGGTCCACGTATACGTTTCATTAAGTGATTTTCTCATCAGGTTTTTTACGAGCAGCTGGTCAAAGAAGAAAAGCAGACAAAAACCAAGTAGTGCTTTTCTTTCTTGCGACAACACCAGTAATACCAAAGCAACGAGCATCAAAAGGTGGAAAGCGCGAATTTTATCCCGATAAAGGTAGAGTAGTGAGCAAAGTACACCGAACCCGTATTTACTTACCCCGAGTAACTTAAACCCGCTTTGATAGCCTTGAGCAAAGTGCCATAAGGCAACGAGCGTACAGATGAAAAACAGCAGATAAGTGAAATAAACCATTACCCATTCATCATCAAACACGCCATAGGCGTACATTAGGCTAAGCAAGCAGAGAATCGCCAGCCATTGCACGGTTTCTATAACTAGCGGCATTAAGGGGACGCGATTTAGCAGGCCATTTAAGAACACATATCCAGTGAACAGTACAAGGAACCCCATACAGGGATGCATGAGTTTTTCAGCTTTTCCTTCCAATACCACTAATGCAGTAAAACCAATGGACAAAAGGCTTGCGATGTCTGATGGTGCTAGTGCTATTCCTCCAGCACGAAACTTCATAGGAATAAAGAACAATGCTAATAGGCATGCTGCAAGCAATGAGGCTCGATGGCTCGATGGCGCGGAGCTATTTGTTGGTGCAAAGCTGCTGGTAGATTCCATAGTAACCTTCACGAAATTTATCGATGGTGTAGAGAGAGGCCCTATTGACTGAGTATTGACTTGCAGCGTCATACCGCTCAACACTTTCACACAGCTGGAGCACTTTCTGGCTCAGCTCATTTGAGTTACCAACCTGAAATAAATATTCGGCACGTCCGGTGACGTCATCCAAACCGGGTACGTCCGATGATAATACGGGTAAGCCTGCTGCCATGGCCTCAACCGCCGCCAAGCCAAAGCCTTCGACATGCGATGATTGCACGTAAATGTCCATGTTGTTCAAAAACGCTGGAACATCAGAAACTACCCCATGAAAGTGAACACGTTGCGTGACGTTGAGCTTTGTTGCCAACGCTTGCAGTGACGATTTTTTTCGCCATCTCCAGCAAGATGGAGCTCGTATCGTCTCGGTAAATGGACAAGTGCTTGGATAAGAGTTTCATGATCTTTATGTTGGTGAAGTCGGCCCACCATGCCAATCTTGATGATTGGTTTGTCGATTAGGTGGCTGGAGCACTTCGGCATCATAGGAAACCTTTTTAAATCAACGCCATTGTGCACCACGTGATATTTATGTTGGTAGCGAGGCATGAACTTCACCAGTTCATCTTGTACTTTTTCACTAATACTGACCGTCAAGTCGTGGCCCCAATACAAGACATATTCCATGAACTTAAACAACGGATAGTCACGTCGACGGTTGTAAGAGCAGTGCTCAGTCTGGATTCGTTTTTTACCTACCGCCAATAGCGCTAGATAAATGGAAGGGTAGAGGTGCCCGTGAACGACATGCGGCCAACGTAGCAAACAGTATTTCTCACTCAATGACAAAGTGCGCCAGTTAAAACACTCTATCCCTTGGGCGGATAGCGTTGGTAAGTAATCATTTTCATCACACAAGACCAAAATTTTGATTTCGTATTCAGGCTTATGTTCCAAAACAAGGTCGACTAAGAACTTCTGAGCACCGCCGTTCTGAGAAAGATCATTAATAATATGTAGAATCTTGGTTTTCATGATTAATTGGTCAGATATTGCTGTTTAAGGTCGGTGATTTCTGCATTTGAGAAAAAGTGCTTCGTCAATTTAGAATTCAGCATTTCTTCAACGTACTCGGGTGTAGGTTGAAATTGCGTTTTGAATTCTTTCATTAGTGGCGAGTACCATTTGTTGTCTGACTGATTTTCATAAACGACATCCACGGGGTAACCTAAAAAGTCTTCAACTGCGGAGTTAGCCTTCGCTAGCTTGTCACTTCGAATGACCAACAGTGAGAAGTTGTTGTTATGGTATGTTTGATAGCCCACTTCGTGATTAAAAGGTTCGTTAAACACATCAATCCCTGTTAGTTGTTTGATTTCGTTGTCAAACCACTGCAGCGCATATTGATGATTCATGTGCTTATCAAATGCCTCTTGGAGTAACTGCGGACGTTCGGTACGGATTGCGCTATCATCTTTTAGGTATTTGTCCGCCATCCAAAAAGGAAGTGCTTGAAAGAACATTGAGACATTTCGTCCGATCGGTTCACGCACCAGCGAGATAATTCGAACTTTTTCTTGCGCTTTAACATATGGCTCATCGTTATACGCTTTAGTCGTCGCTTTAACGCATTGATCTGAGGCTTATGCAATTGCGCTCTCACAGGGGATATCTGTTTTTGCGCATCGACAGTCATAAGATCGTGCAAGTGAATCGAGTTAGGAATGGAATGTTCTAATGCACTCGAACCTACTTTGCCCATTTGATAGATCAAAACTGGTTGTTCTTGGCTTTTCAACGTTTGGTACCAAGATGCGTTTGAGTTAGTAGGCGTATTTCTGGACATAAAGCGTTTCTCCTTCCTTAGTCTTGGCTTGTGTGATTAAGACGCCAAGAGATGGAACTGAGTGTTGTATTTGTTTAGATAACGCAAGGTTAACCAGTGATGATTTTGTCGACTCAGAGCGAATGACGGTAATCAGACCATTGGCATACTGACCAAGAATAAGTGCATCACTCACTGACAGTAGGGGCGGTGTATCGATAATGATCCGGTCATACTTATTTTGAAAATGTTCGAGCAACTTTTTAAAGCGATCAGAAGCTAGCAGTTCCTGTGGGTTTGGCGGAATTAGGCCTGCCGGTAATACATCTAAGTTGGCTTCTTTTATATGCGTAACACAATCTTTGATTGGCGTATCCATAGTCAGGATATGCGTTAAGCCTGGGCTTGATTCAGCAATACCAAACCGTTTTGCGATGGAAGGTCGGCGTAAATCGCAGTCGATGATCAATACCTTTTCCATTTTTGAAAACGACACCGCCATATTGATACTGGTCGATGTTTTTCCTTCTTCTGGAATGGCAGAAGTAAAGGGCAATATCTTTTGCTTAGTGTTGGTTAGTCTGAGCAGAAGCGAGGTTCTGACGGAGCGACAAGCTTCACTAAATAGCTTTTCTTCATCATCTAAATACGCGGTATAACTGACGCCGTTTTTACGCAAATTGCGTTTTTTGACCATCGGAATCACGCCTAAACACGTAACACCAAGTTTTTCCTGCACATCGGCTGTGCTTCGGATAACTTCTCGCAGAGTTTCTAAGATGATGACCAGCGCACAAGCAATGGCAAAGCCAAAAAATGTGGCAATCAGTACCAGTTTGATTCGTTGCGGTGCTACCGGAAATAGAGGGATGATGGCTTTGTCAGTAAAACGTGCAGTGACATTTTTGTAGTCGCTGGTGGCGTTGGTCTCTTTCTCACGATTTAAGAACGCTTCATAGAGTGCCTTATTGGATTCAACCTCGCGTTTTAACTGTTCGTAACGCGCTTTTTGTGACCCTAACGATTGGAAGTCCGACTTTTTGTGATCGAGTTCTGCTCGAAGCATGTCCTCTTGAGCCTTTGCAGCAAGAAGGTCTTGTTGCTTACTGAAGGAAATGTCACGAATGAGTTGCTGGGTTCTAGATTGAATTTCAGCAAGCTGCGCTTTCGCCTGAATCATTCGGTCATGCTTGGGGCCGTAGCGCTGTGCCAGCTCAGAGAGATTTTTGGCTGCCTGAGCTTCCGATAATTTTAGGTCGCGGATCTGCGCTTGATTAGCGAATTCATCAATTGACAGCAAGCTGTCTAAACTTTGTGAGGATTTACGTCTTAACAGTTGGATTAACGTCTGCGCTTCAATGCGCTTATTAACAGCGACATTTAGCTTGCGAGTGAGTTCTTCTAGCTCATTTGCGTAAATTTCATCAATACCGTTTATATCGATCAATCCTTCTTTTAACAAGAATTCTTGCAGCGCTTGCTCAGAGTTACGTAATCGCTCCTCCAATTTTTGTGAGTTATTTGTCAACCAAGTGGCCGCATTTTGTGTAACGACCAATTTGGCTTCAAAATTTGCGTCAATGTAGGCTTGGCCGACCGCGTTGGCGATTGTTGTCGCAAGCTTAGGATCGGTAGAACGAAAGCGAATTCTGACTAATTGGGTGTTACGTACCGGCTCAATATCGAGTTTACTTCTGAAAGCTTGAAGCGCTTGATAATAGGACTCTGAAAACTGGGCGGTTTCTTTTGGGCTTGGTGCCACATTCAGTAGGTCTTGAACAAAAGGGATCGACTTTATTTGGTCGATCTTTTGATTTAATCCACCTGAGCGTGTGAACTCCGGTAGTTGAGTTAGGTTCAGCTCTCTAATGACCTTATCTGCGATATGATTCGATTTTAAAATAGCGATTTGCGTTTGAAAGTACTCTTTTTTTGTCGTGTCGACGCCATATACTTCCTCGATTGAAAGGGCGCTTTTTTGCTCTTCTTGGATGAGTAGCGTTGCTGTAGCTTGGTATATCGAGGCTTTAGAGTAGATATACCAAGTACAAGTTAATGAAAACAGAAGCGTGAAAGCTGCGATGCTTAGCCAATTCTTTTTAATCGCTTTAAAGTGATGACCAAAACGAATCAGTTCTACTTTGTTCATCTGGAGATTATTTGGATGAGTCCCGTTCATTTGATTCCCTGTCACTTAAAAGAAGCTCTGGTCGATAAATACAATGTCACCAGGCTCAACGTTGCGGTGCATACTGACACCCTCTATCGTTTGACCCGTTTTATGTTTGGTGAGGTTAATGCCTTTGCGTGAGGCTCGGTCGGTCAAGCCACCAGCTAAAGCGATCGCCTTTTCGATAGTTAATCCTGGTCGATATTCAAATCCACCTGGTTTCCTGACTTCGCCATTGACATAAAACAGACGAAAGTTATTGATGGTGACCATCACTTTTGGGTTGATGAGATAATCGCCTTTTAAGCCCGTTTCTATTTCGTACTTGAGTTGTTTCGGTGTTTTTTTGATTGCTTTGATTCGGCCAAGGTAGGGGTAATCAAAATAGCCATCTGACGTTATTAGAATATTTTTAATCGTAAGATCTTCTTCACCGTAGACCTGCACGGAAATGGTATCGCCCGTGTCGAGTAAGTAATCTTCCTCGTTTGAGTCAGCGTTGACCAAGGTGCTAAATAGCAACAACGCTACACTCATGAATGTGATGAATGCCTTCATTAATAATCCTTTTTACAGAGAAAACTGTGCGCTTAAAGTCCAAATGTTCTGTTCGAAGCTATAACCTGGTCGGTTAGAGGTTTTATCTTGGTATTGCCAGTCGGCTTGCAGCTGTATCCAGCGTTTAATTTGATAATCGATACCAAAAGATAGGGTGTAGCGATCGTCGTTTCTGGTGATTCCCGTGTAATCATCTTGTTGATAAATAGCACCTAAGCGAGTTGCAAGGTAACTACTCCAATCGTGCTTGAGGTTCAGTCGGTAACGAGTTTGTAGGTTGTAATCGCCATCTTGATCAGGGTTAACCGCCGCTTGAGTGGTTTTCACGCTGACTAGAGTTTGTTCTTGAGGCAACCATTCAAAGCCGATATCCCAACTGAACCCTTTAAATGTCTCTCGTTGAGCGCTGTCAAAATCTTTGATTTGATAACCGAGTCGAGCGATGCCTTTGGTTTTTCCTGTGACTTCCCATTCGGCACCGGTGTAATAGAAACTGGTGCTATTATCTTTGGAAGGAAGAGCAGAATTTCTGTGTTGATAGTCGGTTACTATTTGTTTTGTCCCAACCAACCAATAGGTTCTTGGCGTCGCCCTTAAATAGAATTCCAAGTGTGCATTGGGAGCTCGAAAATCGTTGTATTTTGTTTTAGCGTTTGGGCGCCCAGGCAAGCCGTCACGATAGTTTTGATAGGTTTTATCACTGTAGCCTAAACCAAATTCGAGTCTGCCTTTTGCACCGTTAGAGCCAAAAACATAATTGGTTTTGATATCGTTACGGTTGAACTCAATTGGTGAGTCTATTGCGCTACCATTACCTTCGGTAATGTCTTCCCCTCTAATTTCATGCTGGGCGCGAAAGCGATAATCAACCACTAAACGATGACGATGATTGAACTCAAAAAAGTTGGAAAACTGAAAGGTATGATCGTCGAAGTCGTTGCGGTCATCGGATGAAAAACCTGTTTTCAACTTGTATAAAATATCTGCGCGATAGCGATTCCTTTCTATACGTGCTAATAAGCTTGGCTCTATACCCCAAATATTGACCGATTCTACATTGCCGGATTCCTCCGCTTTGTTGATGTTGTCATCGCCCTCGTAGAAAGTTCTTACAAGGGGAATAAACTCAATGCCAGACTTGGTTTGGTAAGCCATCGGTTCTGCGAGTAAGCCAGTTGAAAACAGACTCAATGCTATTGCCATTGTCAGTTTCTTCATAATCTCAACCTTAGTAAGCGTTAGCACCAGTGAACCCTTTGAATACGGTCATGAAGATGATTTTGATGTCCATCCAAACTGACCAGTGGTGGATGTAATCCAAATCAAACTCGACTCTCTTTTCCATTTTTTCTAAGGTGTCTGTTTCGCCGCGATAGCCATTAATTTGCGCCCAGCCAGTAATGCCTGGTTTTACTTTGTGACGTAGCATGTAGCGGTCAACAATCTGGCGATACTCTTCATTGTGTGCCACGGCATGAGGACGTGGACCAACAATAGACATGGTCCCTTGCAGTACATTGATAAATTGAGGCAGTTCGTCCAAAGAGGTACGACGCAGAAAACCACCAAAAGGCGTAATGCGTGGGTCGTTCTTTGTCGCCTGTTTCACGTGAGGGCCTTGATCCATAGTGGTCATTGAACGGAATTTCCAGACTTCAATCTTGCGTCCATCGAGGCCGTAACGATGCTGTTTAAAAATGACCGGACCTTTAGAGGTCAGCTTAATGCCAATCGCAATTGTGAGCAGGACTGGAGAAATCAAGGCTAAAATAATGCTCGAAAACAAGATGTCTTCAAACCGTTTTACCCAGGAAGAAATTCCAGCAAATGGCGTATCAAATACGCTGAGCGTTTGAACTTGGCCGATTTGCGCCCAACGAGAATGCAAAAGGTTATAGGTAAAGAAGTCGGGAATCAGATACGTATTTGCGGTGGTGTCTGAGAATTGGTTAAGAAGCGATGCAATACGTTCTTTTGCGTGCATTGGCATTGCGATATAGACGTAATCCACTTCTCCTTTTTTGGCTCGCTCAAGAGCGTGGTCAACTGCCCCTTTAATAGGGTAAGCAGAATTTGGCAATCTGTCGGAAGAACGCTCATCGTAAAAGCCATCAAAAAGTACACCGTGTTCAGTGTGGTTTTGAATTTCGTTAGCAAGGGTAATGCCGTGAGGAGTTTGGCCGATGATGATCGCAGTACGAGTGTTGAATCCTTTTTTCTTAAATAGGCTAATCCGGTACGGAATGTCACTCGCCATGCCAAAAGTAGAGCGGGCGTAATCGCAAACCACAATGCCAGAATAGTGTTATCAAATAAGTCATAGACTTCCGAAAAATACAGAACAATAAAGATAAGCGCGGAAGTTACTGCCCAGGCCACACAGACAATAATCATCTGCTCTTTAAACGAACTGGTTCGCCAGGAGCGGTACAGGTTGCCGCTTTCTGCCATAAATAGAAAGGAGATGCCTCCAACAAAAGCTAGTATGACGTAATCTTTCCCCATCGCAGTATTCATGTCTTTGAACACTAAAAGCAGCATAAAAGAGACGATGACAGCAAGATCTGAGATGCGATATAAAAAAGCGAACTCCATCTCGTGAGAGCGGATAAGTCCTTTTTGTTTCATGACTCAGTTTCCCTTCTTACACGCTACCGCCCTTGGGTGTCTCCCCCAATTGCCGTGTCGTGAGCGTTATTAGTAGTTGGTGAACAGAGCATTCTGTTGAATGCTTCTGAGTTTTTTGTCACGTGTAATTTCGTTGATAAGTGTAAAAATTTGCGTTGTTGAGGTAAGTGGAAATAAGAATGAAATTTAGACCTTTGGCTAAGTTTGGCGGGTTAGGAAAAAGCTGGTACTTACTCATGAGGGATGAGGAAAAGTATTAAAAATGAAGTATCAGTACAAAGACAATGGTTTATGTAAAGGTAGAAGAAACGGGTGATCTTATTCGTTAACGATTAATGATTTAGTATCGAATTACTTATATTTATTAGGATAAAAAAATCCCTCTCAAGTGAGAGGGATTTATTGTGAATCAGGACGAATGAATTATTCGACTTCTACGCCGTTTTCTTTGTATAGGCGGCGGCATGCACGACCATCACTGTGGAACAGGTGACAACGGTGTGCTGGAATACCAATCTCGATTTTATCGCCGGTATCGACTGCGAGCGTGTCAGGCTGACGGAAAATAACGTCCGCGTCCGCACCTTCTAGGTTTAGGTATACTTGAGTTTCGTTACCTAGCTTCTCAACAATCATCACTTCACCGTGAATGCTTGCATCAGCTTCAGAAGCGGATAATAGGTGCTCAGGGCGAATGCCTAAAGACATGCGGTCGCCACGGTTAACAGTCGTGCCATCCACTGGAATCCAGAAAGATACACCATTAGATAGTTGAACTTTGACGCGCTCTGCTTCTACTTCATCAATGAATACGCTCATGAAGTTCATTTTCGGAGAGCCGATAAAGCCTGCTACAAAGCGGTTTTGTGGGTAATGGTAAAGCTCAAGCGGCTTACCAACTTGCGATACATAACCGCCGTCTAGTACAACGATTTTATCTGCCATTGTCATTGCTTCTACCTGATCGTGCGTTACGTAGATCATGGTACAACCAAGTTGACGTTGTAGCTTAGTGATTTGCGCACGCATGTTTACACGCAGTGCGGCATCCAAGTTTGATAGTGGTTCATCCAGAAGGAATACATTAGGTTGCGATACCAGTGTTCGACCGATAGCCACACGTTGACGCTGACCACCTGAAAGCGCTTTTGGTTGGCGTTCAAGTAAGTGGCCTAGTTGTAGGATTTCTGCAGCCTGTTCAACACGTTTGTCGATTTCTGCTTTGTCTGCTTTTGCTAATTTTAAGCCAAATGACATGTTGTCATATAAGTTAAGGTGTGGGTAAAGAGCGTAAGACTGGAATACCATACCAACACCACGTTTGGATGGTTCGACGTCATTCATGCGCTGGTCACCAATATACAAATCACCTGAAGTAATGTCTTCAAGACCGGCAATACAACGTAAAAGGGTAGATTTACCACAACCTGATGGACCTACGAAAACAACAAATTCACCTTCGTTGATTGTTAGGTCTACGTTCTTAGAAATCAGTACGTCGCCATACGCTTTACAAACATTTTTTAACGTGACACTCGCCATGTAGCTCGTCCTCGATCAATTTTTTATTATTCACCGCTCATCATTATATGAATTATCTAGCGAGCAGTAACAGTAGGAATCGGTAAGTTATTGCGGTTGGTAAGAAAAGTAGGGTAGCACTTCAATAAAATGTCCTGAATAGAAGTGCTACCCATCATAGCCAAGTACGAGTTTCTCTCCCCCACATTATTCGTGTTGTCTCCCCCGTGAAATAATTACCACAAACAACACCAATAATGACATTCCACTCGTCTGGCAATGCAAAACCAGCAAATCTTTTTCCTAATACGTAGGCACTGCTGGGAAAGGGTTCTTACCATCCACTCTTGGATGACTGAAGTTTGTAAGATTGTGCGAGGTGCGACATCCTCCTAATAGAAATAATTGTAGGGGGAGTAGGTAGGGAGGAGTAAAAAAGGAGGAGGAATAAAGCAGTTGGTCGGAAATCACATTATTGCACCACCTAAAGTTGAAACCGATCACAGGAAGTATCCGTTTTGTGATTTGAGTCTCTTACCCTTGGCGATTTAGATCACGAAAATACGTCATAATTGTAAGGGCGTAGGGATTAGGAGGATGAGACATATTGGATTATTTCAGATGATATATGTCGAAATACGGCTGAACCTCAATGGACTAGCCCTACATCAAAAATATAAAAAGGATACGAACATGAAAAAGTTAAGCGCTGTAGCACTAGGTACTCTTGTTGCTTTGGGTTCTTTTGGTGCTAATGCTGCCATCGAAGAAGGACAACTTACTATCTGGATCAACGGCGACAAAGGTTACAACGGCCTTGCTGAAGTTGGTAAAAAATTCGAAGAAGACACTGGCATTAAAGTGACAGTGGCTCACCCAGATGGCCTTCAAGACAAATTCCCTCAAACTGCAGCGACTGGTGACGGTCCTGACATCGTATTCTGGGCTCACGACCGTTTCGGTGGTTACGCAGAAGCTGGCCTGCTAGCAGAAATTAAACCTTCTAAGAACATTCAAGAAGGTATTGTTGATTTCGCTTGGGATGCAGTACGTTACGACGGCAAATTGATCGGCTACCCAGTTGCGGTTGAGTCTCTATCTCTAATCTACAACAAAGACCTAGTTCCAAACCCACCAAAGTCTTGGGAAGAAGTTGCAGCGCTAGATGCAAAACTTAAAAAAGACGGCAAGTCTGCAATCATGTGGAACCTAAAAGAACCGTACTTCACTTGGCCACTAATGGCTGCTGATGGCGGCTACGCGTTCAAATACACTTCTGAAGGTTACGATGTTAAAGACGCTGGTATCGCGAAAGAAGGCGTTAAAGACGCAATGAGCTTCGTCAAAGGCTTGGTAGACAAAGGCGTAATCTCTGCAGATATGGACTACTCAGTATCTGAGTCTGCATTCAACCAAGGCAAAACAGCGATGACGATCAACGGTCCATGGTCTTGGGGCAACATCGAGAAGTCTGGCGTTAACTACGGCGTGACTACGCTACCTAAGTTCCAAGGTCAATCTTCTAAGCCATTCGTTGGTGTTTTAACGGCTGGTATCAGCACTGCGTCTCCAAACAAAGACCTAGCGGTTGAATTCATTGAGAACTACCTACTAACAAACGACGGCCTACGTATGGTTAACAACGATAAGCCTCTAGGTGCGGTAGCGCTTAACTCGTTCCAACGTGAACTAGATTCAGATACTCGTATCGCTGCGACAATGGACAACGCGATGAATGGCGAAATTATGCCAAACATTCCTCAAATGAACGCATTCTGGGGCGCGGCTAAGAACGCAATCATCAACGTAGTTGATGGTCGTCAAACTGTCGATGCAGCATTGGCAGACGCAGAAAAACAAATGACTAAATAATTAAGTAAGACCTTTTTAAGGAGGGGGCAACTCCTCCTTACTTTTCTATATTTATTCTATATTCGCTAGCAGGTTCCCTATGCAGTCAGTTCAAGGTACAAATGCTATGACAGCACCAGAAGCCAGCCTTCCGAGCAGCAAAAAAGTGTTCATGAAATGGTCACTTTTAGGCACAGTCGGCATTATCAATGGCTACGCAACAATCCTTATGTATTCACGCGGTGAGATTGCGTTTGCACTACTTACGATCATTCTTACCGCTTTAGCGTTGTTCATCTTTGGTAGTAAAAAGACGTACGCACACCGTTACATCTACCCTGGTATCGCAGGGATGATCCTTTTCATTCTTTTCCCTCTGGCGTACACCATAGGTTTGGCGTTTACCAACTACAGCGCGAAAAACCAACTCTCTTTTGATCGTGCGCAGAGCGTACTTTTGGACAGAACTTATCAAAGTGGTGATAGCTACCCGTTCACTTTATATAAAACGGATCAAGGACATCAGCTTGTGGTTGAAAAAGATGGTGAGCTACTTGCTACGCCCACTTTTCAGCTAGATAGCCTTTCAGCATCGGATCTTGACCTATCGCCAATTGAAGAAGCTACGGGCGAGAAAGAATCAATCAAGACGATTGTTAAGAGCCGTAATACGTTGAGCAGTGTTGATTTGCATCTGCCGAGCGGCGAAGACATCCGCATGAGCGGGTTACGTAAGTTTGCGGCAGTTGTGCCTTTGTACACGCTGCAAGAAGACGGCGAAACGCTTTACAACAATCGTACTGAAGAGACGTTACGTCCAAATATGGAAGTAGGTTACTACCAACCTGTCGATGAAAACGGTCAGTTTGTTGGTAGCACAGTGTCTCCTGGCTTTGTGGTGAACATTGGCACACACAACTTTGAGCGTGTGTGGAAAGATGATGGTATCAAAGAGCCGTTTATCAGTATCTTTATCTGGACGATTGTGTTCTCAGCACTCACCGTACTATTTACGCTTGTAATTGGTCTTGTTCTAGCAAGTGTTGTTCAGTGGGAAGCATTAAAAGGCCGTTCGGTTTACCGACTCTTACTGATTCTGCCTTATGCGGTACCGGCGTTTATTTCTATCTTGATCTTTAAAGGTTTGTTTAACCAAAGCTTTGGTGAGATCAACATGCTTCTGGAAGGTTTGTTCGGTATTAGCCCTGCTTGGTTCTCAGACCCGTTCATGGCGAAAACCATGATCCTGATTGTGAACACGTGGCTTGGTTTCCCTTACATGATGATTCTATGTATGGGTCTACTAAAAGCGATTCCTGATGATTTATATGAAGCGTCAGCAATTGATGGTGCGAACTTTATTACTAACTTTACTCGTATCACGCTACCAATGATGTTGAAGCCGTTAACACCGCTGTTGATTGCGAGCTTTGCCTTCAACTTCAACAACTTCGTGCTTATCCAGTTGTTGACAGGCGGTGGTCCAAACATGATTGGTACGTCAGAACCTGCGGGTTACACAGACCTATTGGTAAGTTACACCTACCGAATCGCATTCGAAGGTGCGGGCGGTCAAGACTTCGGTCTAGCAAGTGCAGTAGCAACACTTATCTTCCTATTGGTTGGCGCATTGGCACTTATCAACCTACGCGTAACTAAAGTAGCTCAGGACTAAGGAGAGATTACAATGGCAATGGTACAAGGTAAGTCATTAAAGTATCGTGTTTGGGCTACTCATATTGCGATGTGGGCATTCTTGGCACTGATTATTTTCCCTTTACTGATGATCATCGCGATTTCATTCCGTGAAGGTAACTTTGCAACGGGTAGTCTGATCCCAGACAACCCAACGCTTGATCACTGGAAATTGGCATTAGGTTTCTCGGTGACTAACCCAGACGGTACAGTTACACCGCCACCATTCCCAGTCATGACATGGCTGTGGAACTCAGTAAAAGTGGGTGGTATTTCTGCAATCCTAATCGTGGCGCTATCAACCACATCAGCTTATGCGTTTGCTCGTATGAAGTTCAAAGGTAAGAACACTATCCTAAAAGCGATGATGATCTTCCAAATGTTCCCTGCGGTATTGGCATTGGTTGCTCTATACGCGTTGTTCGACAAATTGGGTCAGTACATTCCTTTCCTTGGTTTGAACACGCACGGTGGCCTGATCTTCGCTTATTTAGGTGGTATCGCCCTGCACGTTTGGACGATTAAAGGCTACTTCGAAAGTATTGACTCTTCGTTAGAAGAAGCGGCGGCACTGGATGGTGCGACACCATGGCAAGCATTCCGTTTGGTATTGCTTCCATTGTCTGTGCCAATCCTAGCGGTAGTATTCATCTTGTCGTTCATCATGGTAATTGGTGAAGTTCCTGTAGCATCACTACTACTTTCTGATGTAGACTCGTACACACTTGCAGTGGGTATGCAGCAATACCTATATCCACAAAACTACTTGTGGGGTGACTTTGCAGCAGCTGCTGTACTTTCAGCAGTGCCAATCACTGCCGTATTCTTACTTGCTCAACGCTGGTTGGTTGGTGGTCTAACCGCTGGTGGTGTGAAAGGATAATCTCTTGTGGTCTGAGATTGATAAGAATAACTAGAAAAGGGCGACCACATGGTCGCCCTTATACGTAGCACGGATATTACAATTTTGGTTTGGCCGCCGATCAGTAATATCTTGGCTTTTATTGGCGTTACGCATAGCTGGCTGTTAGCTTAGTTCCTTACGATTCAATCACTAACAGTTTTTGTAACCATAACCTGAGTTTTGACTCAGGTTTTTTTATACCTGTTAAATACAGTTGTTCAATAAGCAGGTAAAGATTAGCTGCTTTGCAATGGATTACACAGGGCTAGGAGAATGCCCTGCGTAGCACTTCACATAAATAACCTGAGTTCAGGTATCAGTAAAATTGAGGTAGGTAAGGATTAAAACTCTCGACTGGAGGGGGCACATCCAACGTATTGAAGCAGCGTGTATAAGCTTTCTTGCTGTAGTGCGACGCGACGAAATAAATTTGCAAAGGTGACATCACCGCCAAAGCAGGTTTGAATGTAATGGTTAATTTCTGTTTCGTTATACCCCTCGACGTACATGGTTCTTACCCACTGGTACTCGACCGCTTTTAAATTGGTCAACGTCTCTTCACTTAAGGTCGTTTCTTTTAGTCTCAAGATCCAAACTCTATCCAACTCCAAAATAGTGGATGGATTTAAGCAAAGCTAGGTGAAGGATTTATGACAGAGGAGGCCGAGTGTGAAGCAAATGGCAAAACCATGATGTTGCTCCACACTCTGGTTATAAGTAACGTTGAGGTAGTCAATAGCGTTCTTAACGGAGGTAGGTTACTTGAGATACTTTACGTGCGCTTCCATTTCTTCCCCAATCTCTTTACGCATGTTCATAAGACGGATAGCGGATTGCTCTAAGGCTTTGTCTTCATCTGACTCTGGAATCCATTTCGGTACATCGGTTGGTTTTCCGTTTTCATCTACAGCAACCATGATAACGATACAGTGAGTGGTGAGTCTGTTTTTCATTTGCTTTGGGTCACTGGCTTGCACGTCAATCGCGATGTGCATTGAGCTTCGTCCGGTATAAATGACTTTCGCGCTAACTTCGACTAAGTTGCCGACATGAATCGGCGCAACAAAACGAATACCACCTGCGTATGCAGTAATGCAATACTTGCCACTCCACGCTGCAGAGCAGGCGTAGGCTGCTAAGTCGATCCATTTCATTACGGCGCCGCCGTGCACTTTTCCGCCGAAATTGACGTCACTGGGTTCTGCTAAAAAGCGAAGGGTAATGTCTCTTTGACCACTGCTCATCTGTCTTTCCTTGATGGGTTATTGTTTTCCCAATTTAGCAGCAAGATGAATTTTCGGGAATAGAGAATGAAACAAAATATTAACTTTTATTCGAACGCTAAAAACAAAAAGCCACAGCGTAGTTCTGTGGCTTGGGGAACTGGGATTAATTGGCGGTGGAGGCAATCTCGGAATTGGGCAATGGCTTTCTGTGTCGTATTTTTATTTGCGACAGGATAACGCCAGAGATGACTAACAGTCCGCCAATAATGTGGTAAGCGTAAATTTTCTCACCAATCAACGTTGAAGCAAGTACGACAGAAACCACGGGCATTAAGTTCATGAACATGGCACTTGAATCAGCGCCAATTGAATCGATCGCTTTCACCCACATTAACGGCGCAAAAATGGAAGCCGCAATGCCAGCATAGGCGATTAATGGTAGCGCGTCTTGGCTTGGTAACAGTTGCTCACTAGATAGCCAAAGTGGTGTAAGCATCACAACCGAGAAGAAGCCTTGCATGTAAACCAGAGTCAAACTACTGAAAGGCATCTTCCAGCGTTTTAGCAGCACGCAATAAGCCGCGTATACCATGGCTGCAATCAGCATAAGGCTATCACCTTGGGTCATGTCTTGATGTAAAAAGTAGGTGATATCACCATGACCAAGCATAAACGCCAAGCCGCCGAGCGAAATCACACCACCGACGATACTTAACATTGATACAGACTTGCCTAACAGAGGAACACTTAAAAACACACTGATCAAAGGAACCAAAGAGGTAATCAGTGCCATGTTGGAAGCCGTTGTCGTTAAACCAGCGTAGTAGCCAAGTGATTGGTTGAGCACCATGCCAAGTAACGCAAGAAATGCCAGCTTAGTTAAGTAAGGTCGAATAATGTGTCGTTGTTTGATGATCGCAGGCAGACAAAATGGAGTTAGAAGTACCATTGCGACAAACCAACGATAGAAACTCATCGCACTTGGTTCAATGGCGCTTGCTGCCATCTTATTCACAATTGAGTTACCACCCCAAATCATAACGGTGAAAAACGGAAGTAAATAAATCATGAGAACCCTATAGCACAATTATTGATGGCGCTAGTCTGGCAGGTCTTTATAATAAAAAGTATCTCTTAAAAGACATCGTAAGCGATAGGAAGACAATTTTGAAAAAGAGCGCTAGAAATCTTCATCCCTCATTATCAATCGACCGCGCACCATCGGATGTATTTATGAATTTTGAAGCCTTTCTCTCTAATACAGAAACGCGAATTCATAGCCATCCTTGGGGGCAAGTGCAGCTGATCAGCGGTGGGATCCTAGAGATGGATGCAGAAGATACAAGATTTCTAGCGCCTCCACATCTTGCAATTTGGGTTCCTGCTGGAATCCGTCATACTAGTTACAACCGTAAACCTATCGAATATTGTTCTTTGAACATTGCCCCTGAATTGACGGCGCACTTTCCTACCAAAACGAGTCTGATCAAAGTGACTCCAATCGTGTCGTCCATTATTGAGGACTTTCGCCAACGAGACATTAACGTGGCGCAAAGTGATGAAGACAAGCGCTTGGTCCAGGTGTTATTGGACCAGCTCGCAAAGCAAGAAGTGGAACACCACTTTTTACCAACGACCGATAACAAGTATCTTGAACCGATCTTAAAAGCAGTAGAAGAATCGCCGACGGATGAGATCAGTTTGGCGGAGTGGGCGGAAAAAGTGCATACCACAGAACGCACGTTGGCGAGACACTGTCAGAGTGAGTTGGGCATGAGCTTTACTGAGTGGCGTTTACGTGTGCGTTATTTGCATTCTATGGAGTTGTTGCGTAAAGGGCAGACCGTGAAAGAAGTCGCGCTAACGTTAGGTTATAACCAAGCCAGCCCTTTTATCGCGATGTTCAAGAAATACTCCGGCATGACACCGGAGCAATATAAGAACCGCTTATTATAACTGAGCCAGAACGTAATTCAGACCACCGACCACGGCTGCAACTTGCGCATCGTTGCACTCTTCGTCGGTCACCGTTGGGCTGTCTGGGTACACTTCCGTTGTCGTGCCGTAAACGCAATTTGTTACGCCGCCACACAGACCCAGCTTCACCATTGGGTAGTTGATAACGCCAAACTGTACGACTGGTGAACCAATGATTTCGCCATTTTCATCTGCAGGTGCAATGTGAGTCACTTTCGCAACCGATTCAATCACCGCTTTTTGAAACTCGGGTTGAGGGTTTTCACTATCTCCAACTGTGTAAAAACCGTCTGGGATCATGCCCTCGATGTACTCAATGCCATCACGAGCGGCAAGCGCAGGACGGAACTCTGTTTCATCGGAGTCTGTCGTCTCGTGCAAATCAATGTGCATTAATACATCGCCTAATGTCGCAACGAGCTTCATGAGGTTGGCGGATTCTTCGGCGGGGCTATCCTTATAGAAAGAGCGGTTTGGATCAATCGCGTTTGGATTCCAGCGGTTGATCACCTCGTAACCCCAAGGGCTCACGCAAGGTGCAACGACAATATTGAAATGCTCTGCGTAGCGCTCTGCCTCTGTTTCTACAAACTTTAAAGCGCCATGTACACCGCTGGTTTCATAACCGTGTACGCCGCCTGTGACCAACACAATAGGTTTCGTTGAATCCCAATTGCGTGTTTTGATACAAAACAGAGGGAAACGTGCCTCGTTGTATGAGAGCGCACCATATTGTTCAACATCAAAACGCTCGCGTAGAGCATCGATTTTACTGACGACTTCATCTTGGTAGCTACGTTTTACTTCTTGCGTTGCTAACCAGGTTTTACGTTCTTCTTCGCTCCAAGGTTGGCCAGGGGTACCGATTGGGTAAATGTATCCACTTTTCATCTATACTTTTTCTTTTGACTACTGAAAGGTACCACAAGACTAGACCTGTCTTATCTTAACGGCAATATAAAACACCATTTGGGATAGTATTCTTTGCAAAATCATCACTTTGATGAGTGATTTATTGGTGTTACATTCTGTTACTTACTCAATTTCATATAAGAGACAAAAAATGGCTGGAGCAAGTTTACTCACACTGTTGGATGATATTGCCACGGTACTCGACGATGTCGCCTTAATGTCGAAAATGGCGGCAAAGAAAACCGCAGGTGTGTTGGGTGATGACCTAGCGTTAAACGCTCAACAAGTGTCTGGTGTTGCATCTGAGCGAGAAATTCCAGTGGTTTGGGCGGTTGCGAAAGGCTCGTTCAAAAACAAATTGATTTTAGTTCCTTCAGCATTGCTAATTAGCGCGATTATTCCATGGCTTATCATGCCACTATTGCTAATTGGCGGCTTGTTTCTCTGCTTTGAAGGGGCAGAAAAGGTGCTTGAGAAAGTATTCCCTCACTCCCATCCGCACGAAGAAAAAGAAGAGTTAGTTAATACTGGCGAGTCGATAGAAGAGTATGAAAAACGCAAAGTTGCTGGTGCGATTCGAACGGACTTTATTCTTTCAGCGGAAATCATTGTGATTGCGTTGGGTACCGTGACTGGGGCGAGCCTTGTGACGCAAATCTTAGTGGTGAGCTTAATTGCAGTCATCATGACCATTGGTGTTTATGGCTTAGTAGCAGGCATCGTGAAATTGGATGACTTGGGCTTCTACCTTGAAATTCGCTCAAAAGGTAAGGGCTGGATGGCGAAAGTCGGCAGTGCTTTAGTTGCTTTTGCACCAAAGCTGATGAAGTTGTTAACGATTGTGGGTACTGCCGCGATGTTTTTAGTCGGTGGGGGGATTGTAGTGCACAACGTGCCTGTCATTCATCACTTTGTAGAGCCGATTATTATGAACTTTAGTGGTCATTCGGTTGCTACAGCGATTCTGCCTATTTTGCTTAACGGTATTATCGGTTTTGTGGCGGGGTTGATTGTGGTTGCTGTGTGGACAGCTGTAGAAAAAATTCGCGGCCACTAGTAATCACAGCCCAAAACAAGACGAGAACAACAAGGGTCATGACTTCTTTTCACAGAAAGGCATGACCCTCTTTTATGGATGGAACGTCAATAAAGTACTTACTTCACTTTCCATTCGATCTGTTCATTTGCTCGAATAGGCACAACGATATCATTGCCAAATGGCATCGTTTCCGGCACATCCCAAGCGGATTTTTCTAACGTTACCGTATCTGTGTTGCGCGCAATGCCGTAAAAATCAGGACCATTGAAGCTTGCAAACGCTTCCAAGTTTTCCAGCTTGCCTTCATTCTCGAATACTTCTGCATAAAGCTCTAGCGCTGCGTGTGCGGTGTAAGAACCAGCACAACCGCAAGCTGACTCTTTTGCCCCTTTCGCATGTGGCGCAGAGTCGGTACCTAGGAAGAACTTCTTGCTACCACTGGTTGCAGCTTCGATCAGCGCTTGCTGGTGGGTGCTGCGCTTAAGAATTGGCAAACAGTAGAAATGAGGCTTAATACCACCCACAAGCATATGGTTACGGTTGAAAAGAAGGTGGTGAGCAGTGATGGTAGCAGCTACGTTATCTGAGGCGTTATTAACGAAGTCTGCTGCGTCGGCAGTGGTGATGTGTTCTAGAACGATTTTAAGATTAGGGAAGTCATTGACGATGGGAGCGAGGACAGTATCAAGGAATTCTTTCTCTCGGTCGAAGATATCAACATCGTGATGTGTTACTTCGCCATGAACCAAAAGTAACATTCCGACTTCTTCCATCGCTTCGAGAACGTGGTAAATGTTCTTCGCATTGGTCACACCGGAATCTGAGTTTGTGGTAGCGCCTGCAGGATAAAGCTTGGCAGCAACAATGTTTCCGGTGGCTTTAGCCTTACGTATTTCATCTGGTGTGGTGTTGTCTGTGAGGTAAAGCGCCATCAAAGGTTCAAACTGCTCGCCATGTTGCTCTTTTAGAATTCGGTCACGGTAGGCTAGGGCGAGCTCAGTTGTAGTAACTGGTGGGACGGTATTTGGCATGATCAGCGCACGGCCATTGTAGCGGCTGATGTCGCGAACGGTGTCTTTAAGAACTTCCCCATCGCGTAAGTGAACGTGCCAGTCGTCAGGACGAGTGATTGTCAGTGTTGTCATTAATTGCTCCCACCATTGAAAAGTTGTCTGATTGGAGCCCAAGCGCCGTATTTGCTTTTGAGCAAACGCTTGCGCTTAGGCGACAGGATGATAGAGGAATTGCCCTCACATTTCATCCCATTTTTCACTTTTCTACAGAGTGAGAGTGTAAGTGATTACTTCATTGTTAACCAAAGCGCGTGGATCGTACCTGGTAGAAAGAAGAAACACGTCAAGATTAGGTTAATCAAAAAGTCTTTATTTAGACCTTTCTCCATAAACACCGCGACAGGCGGAAGAAAGATACATAACAAAATCAGAACCAGTTTTCTTGTATCCATAATTAAGCTCCAAATCAATAAATGGGGGCAGTGATAACTCAGATGAATTATGTGTGCCGTATCACACTTTATCAAACGGTATTTGGTCAGAACGATGTTAAAAAACGCGAATGTTGAGTGTAGTAAATACTTGTCGCTCAAACCAAATTTATAAGAATAGCATTCAGAAAAAATTGAGTTGGATGAAGCGGCAATAGACTCTGCACCTTAATGTGATTTGGGTATACAATACTGCAACAAATAAAAAACACCCTGTAGGAAGAAGGCTATGTCGCAACCCATTTTGTCCCAAATTAATGTTTTTCCGGTTAAGTCAGTTGGCGGATTATCGCTGTCGTCAGTATGGGTTGAGAAGCAAGGATTGAGCTTCGATCGTCGTTTTATGATTGCGAAAGCTGATGGCGCTATGATTACCGCGAGAAAGTATCCGCAAATGGTAACCATTAAGTCCGCCTTATTGTCCGATGGAGTGGTGTTTAGCAGTTTGGGGATGGAGCCGCTTAAAATCCGTTACCAAGATTTCAAAATGCAGGAGACACCTGCAACGGTTTGGAAAGATACGTTTACTGCCTATACCACGACAGATGATGCAGATGACTGGTTTAGTCGTGTGTTGGGGCAGCGCGTTGAGTTGTTGTTTAGTGGTGAGCAATCGAATCGTGTCCGTGAAAAGCTAGGTCAAAACGTCAGTTTTGCTGATGGTTATCCGGTTTTAGTGATCAGCCAAGCTTCACTTGATGAGCTGAACCGAAGAAGTTCAGAGCTACATTCAATGGATCAGTTTCGTACTAACTTAGTTGTCTCTGATACCAAGCCGTTTGAAGAAGATTCATGGAAGCGCATACGAATCGGTGAGGTAGAGTTTGAGTCTCTCAAACCTTGCGAGCGCTGTATCCTGACTACGGTGAATACCCAAAGAGGCACATTCCGTGAGAGCAAAGAGCCGCTCAAAACCTTGCAACAGTTCCGTGCAAACGATGTCGGTGGTGTGTTCTTTGGCCAGAATCTTGTCGCGCGAAATGAAGGCATTATTCGTCAAGGCGATAAAGTTGAAGTATTGGAGTACAAAGAGCCGGAGTTTTACGCAGATAACTCGCCAGTGCGCATGACGTTAACATGTGTTGAGCGTGAAGAAATCGCCCAAGACTTCGTGACCTTATGGTTAGAACCAAACAAAGGTTCTTTACCTAATTACTTGCCAGGACAACACCTGCCAATAGAAGTGAATATTGATGGTAAGAAAGTAGGTCGACGCTATACGCTATCATCCAGTCCGTCTCGTCCGGGTCGCTATGCTATTTCTGTTAAGCGTATTGCAGGTGGAAGAGTCTCTAATTCGCTCTTAGACAATTTACAAGTCGGTGATGTTTTAGAGGCAGAACAACCTGATGGCCAGTTCCACCTAAAAACTCATGAAGCGCAGCCTCTATTGTTACTCTCTGCAGGCAGTGGAGTAACACCAATGCTATCGATGGTACGTTACTTAGCGGATCACAATCAGTTGGAGAACGTGGTTTTCTACCATCAATGTCGTACCGAAAATGATATTCCTTGTCGCTCTGAGTTGGAGCAGTTAAAGCGTAAGCACCCGGGGTTAGAAGTGAAAATCTGCTTGACGCAGCCTGCCGTTGATTGGTTTGGGTTAAAAGGGCGTTTAAGTTTGTCACACATTAAGCAAATCAAAGATATTGAACAGCGCCAAGTGTTTGTGTGTGGTCCTGATGGTTTTATGGAGAAAGCGAAAAATCTCCTACTAAGAAAAGGGCTGCCAGAAGAAAACTACCATCAAGAAGCGTTTGGCGTATCTTCAGTCACTTCAAGACCAGAGAAGAGCATAGCGATCGATTTTAATGGGACGAAAGTTGTAGGGAATAATCAGAAAACGTTGTTAGATCAGCTTGAAGACGCAGGGAAGGTTGTTAGCAATAGCTGCCGTGCTGGCTTATGCGGAGCGTGTAAGGTTCAGCTTACGTCGGGTCAAGTACATCATCCGGACGTGCCTGCGTTGACAGATGAGGAACGTGCGATGGGAACCGTATTGGCGTGTTGTGCTGTTCCAGAGACGGACGTGACGGTAACAAACTAAGCGAGAAGGCTCCCCGGTTCTCAATAAAAACGCTGCTAACTTTAGCAGCGTTTTGAGTTTAAAAGTGAACGGAAAATATCGCTTAGTCGTAAATCGTCGGGATTGGCTGACGTTTGTGCTGCGTTGCTTTGTAAATCGCTACCAGACGATCACTCACTTGCTGCGGAACGGGTTTGCCTTCTAAGAAGTCATCGATCTGTTCATAAGTTAAGTTCAGAGCATCTTCATCTGCTTTTTGCGGCTCTAGTTCTTCTAGATCTGCCGTTGGTACTTTCTTAACAAGTAGTTCTGGTGCGCCTAATGTTGCAGCCAACTCGCGGACTTGACGTTTGCTTAAACCAAATAGAGGGGCAAGGTCGCACGCGCCGTCACCAAACTTAGTGTAAAAACCGGTGATGTTCTCTGCTGAGTGGTCTGTTCCCAATACTAAGCCGCCAACGTAACCAGCGATTTCATATTGTGCAATCATACGAGCTCGCGCTTTTACGTTACCTTTTACGAAATCAATTTTGTCGGCTTCAGTCGGAAGCAGGCCCGTCCCTTGCAATGCGGTATCAGTCGCCGCATGCAAACCGTCAACACCATCTTTAATGTTCACAGACACAGAGTGTGTTGGCTTGATGAAAGAGAGTGCCAGTTGCGCTTCATCTTCATCTTTTTGCTCACCGTAAGGCAGACGTACTGCGATAAACTGATATTTGTCAGTACCAGATTCCGCATTCAATTGTTCTACTGCAAGCTGGGCAAGGCGACCTAACGTGGTTGAGTCAACACCGCCACTAATGCCAAGCACGAGTGACTTACAACCTGCTTCTTGTAGCTTACGCTTAATAAAAGCAATACGGCGTTCAATTTCAAAATGCGGATCAATTGAAGGGAGTACACGCATTTCATCACGGATGGATTGTTCCATTTAGGGTTCCTTTTCCTGCAAATATTTCAGACACCAAAGCCCGCTTGCTCAAATGGTGATAAACCATGCAATTGAGACTGATAAACACGACTTTAGGGTCAAAAGCTGTAAAGATTAGTAGTATCATACCGAAATCATCAGATTAGAAAACTCTCTTCAACCAGGTAATCACCGGATATGAAAAAAATCGCCATTTTTGGTAGTGCATTTAACCCACCTAGTTTAGGGCATAAAAGTGTTATTGAGTCATTGAGCCACTTTGACCTTGTGCTACTTGAACCTAGCATTGCACACGCTTGGGGCAAGAATATGCTCGATTACCCAACTCGGTGCAAAATGGTTGATGCATTCATCAAAGATATGGGGCTTTCTAATGTTCAGCGTTCTGATGCAGAGCAAGCTTTATACCAACCCGGACAAAGTGTGACAACCTATGCGTTGTTAGAAAAAATTCAAGAAATCTACCCAACAGCCGATATAACTTTTGTCATAGGTCCTGATAATTTCTTCAAATTTGCTAAATTTAGTAGAGCAGACGAGATTATGGAACGTTGGACTGTTATGGCGTGCCCTGAAAAAGTAAAAGTCAGAAGCACGGATATACGTAACGCATTGGTTACGGGTGAAGACATAAACGCCTACACAACCCCGTCCGTTTGTGAATTGTTGCTTAACGAAGGCTTATACAAAGAAACATTATCTGGGAACTGAGAGGTCAGATTTTCATGGTCAGATTAGCCGTATTTAGTGCATGTGCGCTGCTTGTGGTCACACAAGCTCATTCTGCGTGTAACTATTTTTCTGATCGTTCTGTTGTGTTTGAAGATAACACCCTTCCTATCTGTGAAGAAATTTTAGATTCCATTGGCGTATTAAGTACGGATGCGTTGATTTGGTATGCTGCGGAAGCGAAATTCGAAGGGCCAACAGAAAACTATTGGGAAGAGTGGGCGATTAAGCCGGAAGACACACCACTCCTAACCCAAAATCTAGAAAAGAATTATTTTGGGCTTGGTTTTTGGATGCCGGAAGAGCTCCGAGACGAAGAGAGCAAAATGGACACAGAAGAGTGGCTCCGTAGTCATGGCCTGATGTTTAGCGTGGGTTTTGGTGATAAATCCGACGGACAGCCAAGAATGCGATTTGATTATCGTTGGCACGAATATTACGACGCTGACTGGATGATGCAGATTGAAGTTCCCTTCTAGTCACCTTGAGCGAACATAAAAAGGGCGTACATCATCCATGTACGCCCTTTTTATTTTTATCTGAGTCTCTATTTTCTGCGCGCGTTACTCTGCGTAATACTGAAAAGATGGCTCGTTAGAGTGCGACTTATAGCGATTCTCCAAAGACCAAAAAGCAAAGTTGCTCATATTCTTCTGTGTTACCCGCAAAAAGCGTATCGACAATCTGCTCTTCTTTCTGTCCCGACAGCTTCATTTTTCTTGCTTCACGGAGTGTGAGTACCAAGCACAGCTCTTTAGAAATGTCCATGTCACAACCAGGCGTCCACTGATTGATGGTTTTTGTTAACGTTGAGTGCGCTAGTTTAGGAGAGAGAGTCAATACTTCATGTCTTACTACCGTCAGCAGATCGGTTTGCAGATCTGAGCGCTCGGCTGTTGTTGCTAGTTTCTCGACGAGGGCTTTTAGCAGCGGTGAAGGTTTCACAAACCCTGCTTGTTGTGAGAAGTCATCATTTAAACGCACAGAAAAATCACAACGATATACACGAGAATTAGGTAAAAAGGTGAGGGAGCTCAAACATCCTTGAGGAATCCAAAAATATTGGCCTGGTTCAATGGCATACTCCTGCTTACCCAATTTAATGACGGCTAACCCTTCGACGACAGACAGCAGACTGTGCTTCAGTGCTTTTTTGCGCGCAGCTACTTCAAGAAAGGGGTATTTAGCGTCGTGAAATTCAATTGCGTAGTTCATTATGAGTACCAGTGTTTTTTGGCGCTAAGGGTAACGTTAAACCTATACGATTCCAACCAGCTGAGAGAATTTTTTAGCATGAGAAATTGTAGCCTAACTGGTATGACCATGTTAAAAGTATGGGTTGAAATGCTGCTTGTCAGCAAAACTATGCGTAAAATGTGCCAGCTTTTTTTGATATGTAATGAACAATGACTGCCAATACCGATCCTTATATTGAAATTCGTCCTTACAATGACGAAGAAATTCCAGCAGCGCTGGATCGTCTAATCCAAGATGATGAATTTATCACTGCTATTCTCGATCATCGCTTTGCTAATAAAGCAGCGTGGTTTAAAACGCTAATGAGCCCGATCCTGCGCATCTACCTGAAAGCTAAATGGAGCAAGCTTGATTCAGTAGAAGCGATTCAGATTGAAGTGAAGAAGTATCTGAAAGATACATTGAGTAAGACAACGGATGGCGTCACTTTTTCTGGTTTGGATAAGCTGGATAAAAACACGTCGTACTTATTCGTTTCTAACCACCGTGATATTGCGATGGACCCTGCGCTAGTAAACTATGGCTTGTACCAAAGTGGGCACCGTACAGTTCGTATTGCGATTGGTGACAACCTGCTGAAGAAGCCATGTGCGACTGAATTGATGCGACTCAATAAAAGCTTCATCGTTAAGCGCTCTGCTAAGGCGCCTAGAGAAATGATGAAAGCATTAGGACAACTGTCGAGCTACATTAAACACTCGCTTGATACCGGTAATTCAATTTGGATTGCCCAAAAGGAAGGTCGTGCCAAAGATGGAAACGATTTTACTGATCCTGCGATTTTAAAAATGTTCCATGTTGAAGGCCGCAAGCAGAAGATCAGCTTTGGTGAATACACGCGTTCTTTGAAAATCGTTCCTGTCTCGATTGCCTATGAAAATGATCCATGTGACATTGCCAAAGCAAAAGAGCTGTACGAAAAAGCAGAAAATGGCCGTTATGAAAAAGGTGAATTTGAAGATATCGAAAGCATCATTCAGGGCATCATTGGTTATAAAGGCCGTGTGCATGTCGCGTTTGGTGATGTGATTGATCAAGAGTTTGAAACGCCAGAATCTCTTGCCGGCGAAATCGACCGCCAAATTCACAACAACTACAAGTTGTACCCAATCAACTTGCTAGCTGCTGGACGCGAAGATTCAAGCATCATCACAGAGGCGGTGAAGCGTCACCTCGCGGATAAATTGGAGCAGTTACCTGAAGGGGCAAGACCTTATTTGGTGGCGAGCTATGCCAACCCAGTGAACAATCAAGAGTAATATTCATCACTGAACTTGATGGATTATGAACGTCTTAAAGCCTCGGTTTACCGGGGCTTTTTCTTGTCTGCTTTTTAAGGTGCAACAGCCCCGCCAAGGGTTAAATTGCTAGGCCACTTGGTGATCTTGTTACCACCTAAAAAGACATTCCCTTTCACCGTCATCGTGTCTGGAAATACTTGTAGCGCGGATCCTCCTATATAAAGGTTACCATCAACCACCAATCCTTCAGGAAGAGCAGAGATAGGAGTGCGAATAACACTTAAGTCGCCTTTGACTCGAAGTTTAGCTGGGAGCGTTTTTAATGGTGTATCCGTCAAGTTCAGATAACCGCCGAGTTTGATGCCCCTAGGCCAGCTTTCGATCTTACTACCCAGTAGATTCGCATAACCTTTTATCTTTGTACCTGAGCGAATGGTTCTGAGTGCGCTGTTGGTTGCTTCTAAACTGCCTCCAACATCAAGCCCCTTAGGCAGCTTTTTGATCGGGGTTTGCGAGATATTTAAGTTGCCTTGGACCACTAACCCAGAAGGTAGTTGGGTGTAAGGTTTGTTTCGTAGATCAAGATTACCGTAATTATCGGTGTGACCAAACTTAGAGTAGTAATCTAGCTCATATGCGAAAGATGGGAAGCAGAGCAGCATCAAGGTAAGGAAAAGGGAAACAAAACGCATAGCCAGAGACTTAGTTAAACATAAAGATCTTAAGTGCTCATCTTATACTTAAATAGACTCATTATGCATACTTTGTTAACAGTTTTTGATTTTAGCCCAAGAACTTCAAATTAGGGCTTTATCTTAAAGCATACACGCTCTCACGATGCCGAGTTGCTCCAGTGTGCAAGTTAGGGAATGATTAAGTGATTGATTATATAGTTTATTTAAAAGTAAATGTAAGAAAAATATCAGTAGAGATATGAAGAATATGAGGTTCTGCCAAGAACTGAACAAGCGTCCTTGTTAGTATCATGAGCGTCTGAGGGAGATTTTCATGAAGTTAAAAAGAGTGTCTATTTTTGCCGCTGGTGTTGTAGCAGTACTACTATCTGGGGCCGCTTTTGCTAAATCATACAGTACGCCAGAAAGCAAAGCGCTGGTGGTCGCTGACGGCAAGGTAGGTCAGCGTATCTGTTACTACGATGATAAAGCCTACACCACCGGAGCCGTGATTAATGTTGAGGGTGTATTACTGATGTGTACAGCTGAGAACGATTTTGAAACGAATGGTTCGTTAAAGTGGGTGGTATTCAAAAAAGATAAATAAACGCCAAAAAACGGTCTGTTTAATATTAGGATAACGGAAAAATAAAAAAGCGAGCACAGAGCTCGCTTTTTCCATTAACGCGCGAGTGAGCGAGTTTTTAATTCAAAGATAAGCTTTTCAGCACTTACTTCAAATTTGAATCGAGCCGTCGCTTGGTTCGACTCTTCTGTTATTTCAGAAACATTGTATTCAACATCAGCACATACTGATTTAGCGAGCTCAATGTATTTTTGTAGTTCAGACTCTAGCTCTGTTTTTGTCTGTGCGAAAACCGTTACGTCGGCAACTTCGTCACCTTCTTTGATGATGAAGCCAATCTCGCCTGCGCAGCCGCAAGCTTCACATACTTGTTTTTTTCTAATTCGACACTCATAACGAATCCTCTTGTAAATACTAAGGGTATTCTATCAGGTATTTGATCTGTATCTACAAAAATGACGAGTTTTGAATAAAAAAAGAACAGAATAGGCGCTTATTAAGTAAGGGTTAAAGATTGGATTACTAAATCATCAAGAACGTTAATGTGATATATATCAACATTTAAAATCAATTAACGAACATAGTGACGAGATTTCGCTCAGCCCAGTTGAACTAATGGACAATTTATAAGACTATTTCTTGATTGATTATTTTTAATAATTATCATTCTTGGTCTTTGAATAGTTTCGATGAATAAATGGCGCAAGGTTTTGATGAGACTAACTTTTCGCCTTATTTTGAGTAGCATGTATTGACAAAAACATAACTGCAACTTGCACATTACGCAGTGTAAAGACGTTATGATTTGGAACTTAACTTTATATTAAGTAGTCGCAGTACATATATCCAAATGGCCTTAATGCGCAGGTGTTAGCGGTTCAATTTTTAGGTTTCGCTTAACGAAGTGCCTTGGGCAACTTGGGTATAATGCTAAGAATGATTTCATTCTGGCCTCATTTAATAGTGAGTTAGATGGATTTACAAAGAGAAGAGCTTAAAATATGCCAAAGCGTAGTAAAGAAGATACCGAAATCACTATCCAAAAGATCATGGATGCCGTTGTTGATCAGCTACTAAGACTAGGTTACGACAAAATGTCGTACACGACTCTAAGTCAGCAGACAGGTATATCTCGTACCGGTATTAGCCATCACTTCCCTAAGAAAACGGACTTCACCGCCGCACTGGATGGCCGTATCTTTAAAATGTTTGTTGAACACCTAGAGTTTGATAAAGGGCTAAGTGCATTTTCACAAAGTTGGATTAAAGCACTGGAAGATGCTGAGTTCCTCGCGATTTTACGACTGCTATTCCATCACATTGTCACGGCCGAAAATGCGCAAGAATTTGCTGCTAACGGTATTGACCGTTTATACAAAATGGTTGAAAGCCAGTTTGGCGCAGGTGGTGACAAAGAGCTCGAGTGGTTGATTGGTCGTTCATTGATCCAAATGAGTAAGTAATCGCAATTGAGAGCGCTAGATGAACACTTGTTTGCTGCTTTGGTTGTAAAGCCAAGGCAGAACACAGTAATTTTCTCGCCGCTCTTTTGAGCCCAAGATTCGATTAAATATCAAAGCAAAGGCCCGCAATATGATTATTGCGGGCCTTTGTCGTTTGGAAAGCAGAAGAGACGGCTCAGAAGAGAGACACGCTAAGCGGCGGCGTGAACTTGAGGAAAGTCTAAAGTTGGATGTTTTGTCACGATGGAGCGGTAGCCATAAACGTGCTCAATGCGCTCTGGCGTCAGTGCATTCCAAGGTGTGTCATCACAAACCAGTTTTCCGTTATGTAAAAGTACAAGTCGGTCTGCGTACTGGGAGGCTAAATTCAAGTCATGTAACACGACAACGACTGCGGCGTTCTGTGTTTTCGCGGCCTCACGAGCAATCTTTAACGTGTTGTGTTGGTGGGCGAGATCTAAGGCAGAGGTTGGTTCATCAAGCATCAAGATTCGTTCCTCGCCAGATTGGTGTAGCTGTGTTATCACGCGTGCTAGATGTAATCGTTGCTTTTCGCCACCAGATAAAGATGGGTAGAGGCTTTCTGCCAAATGCATTACACCGGTTTGTTCCATGTAGTGTAAAGCTAACTTAGTGGTTTCTTTATTGGACAGCGATAGCGGAATCGCGCCTAATTCGACCACTTCTCTGGCTAGAAATGGGAAGGTCAACGTACTGTGCTGTGGAAGCATCGCAATGTGTTTTGCGCTTTTTTCAGGCTCCCAATCATGCTTTTGTTTACCGAAGTAGGCGATGTCATGATTTGAAGAGATTTCACCACACAGAAGCTTGAGCAAAGTACTTTTGCCCGCACCGTTGGGGCCGAGTAGGGCGGTCACTTCACCAGCTCGGATATCAATATTGATGTCATCGAGAACAACGCGCTTGCCAAATTTCATCGAAATGTTTTTACCCGATAAAACGATCTGGTTCATTACAAAATCTTCCCTTTCTGCTGGAACAATAAGTAGATGAAGAAGGGCGCACCGATCAAGGCGGTCACGATACCGACGGGTAATTCTGCTGGTGCCACGGCAATACGAGCAAACATATCAGCAGCGGTAAGAAGCAGCGCTCCCATGAGTGCAGAGATTGGCAGTTGCGTTCGATGGTCGGGGCCTGCTAGCATGCGTCCTAAGTGAGGAATCACGAGCCCAATAAAACCAATTGCACCACTAATACTCACCGTAATACCAACCCCCAATGCAGAGAGCAAAATAAGCTGTCGTTTGAGTTTTTGGACCGGAACTCCCAAGTGTCTTGCTTCTGATTCCCCTAGCAGAAGAGCATTCAGCGCCATCGACTTCTTCTGGAACCAGAGTAATAGGATGACGAGTGTTACAGCAGATAGAGCAATCCCTGACCAATTTGCACCAGCTAATGAGCCCATCGACCAAAGCGTCAAGTCTCGTAGCATCTGATCATCAGCAATAAAATTCATGTAACCGATCGCCGCTCCTGAAAGCGCGCTGATGGCAACACCAGCTAACAACATAATCGTAACTGAGGTACCAAATTTACTTGTGCCGAGTTTATAAACGAGAATGGTCGTCAACGCACCTCCTAGGAAAGCAAAAAGAGGCAGCGCAGCTAAGCTCATCAATTGAGGATAGTTTTGGCTAAACTCAGCAAATACAACAATAGCGAATGCACCACCAAGAGCAGCGCCAGCGAACACGCCAATGATGCCGGGCTCGGCCAGCGGGTTACGGAATAGGCCCTGCATAACCACGCCACAAATCGCCAAAATAGCCCCGATGAACATACATAAAATGGTGCGAGGTAATCGGATCTCATTAATCACCAACTGAATGTGAGGAGCGAGATCAGAACTGCTTCCTGTTAGGCTACGCAAACTGTCAGTGAAACTAATGCTCATTGGACCTACTGTAATAGAGGCGATAGCAACAAATGCTAAAAAGCCACTAAGTACGGATAACGTCGTTGAAAGGGAGATACGTCTTAACAACATGTCATGTCTCTATGGGTAAAGCAGCGCATTCAAACGCTCGGCTTCTGCAAGGCTTTTAAGACCCAAACCACCAACAAGGGCGTGACCGTCAATCTTGATGATATTTTTATTCATTCCCGCAGGTGTTGTGGCGAGCAGTGGCATTGCTTTTAAAATCGCATCGGCACCGCCCAGCGTTTCATAGCTGCGACCGCTAACGAGAATAACGTCAGGCTGCATCTCTACCATGGCTTCTGTGGATAAAGGCTTGTAAGAAGACAGCTGGTCAGCAGCTGGGTTTAGTCCGCCTGCTAGCTGGATAATTGCATCGGGTGTGGTTTCTGATCCTGCAACGTTCGCAGGTCGACCTTCATGGATGAGTAGAAACAGTACTTTCTTTTTCTGAGCTTGAGCAGGTTGATTTGCATTGAGTGCTTGAACTTGCGCTTTCACATCTTGCTTTAAATCTTCCGCTTTAGCCTGGCGATTCATAAGGTTCGCAATTTGATCGATACGTTGGTAAAGGCCCTCAACGTTGGCATCAGTATTGACGATTTCTACATCTACCCCCGCCGCTTTTAATTGGTTCAATGCTGTTTTCGGTCCCATCTCATCAGAGCCAATGACTTTTGTCGGACGTAAGGCGAGCAACCCTTCTGCTGAAAGGCGGCGATGGTAGCCTACTTTAGGCAGCTCCATGCCTTTTGGTAACTGACTGGTTACGTCGATAGCAACCAAGCTATCTTTGGCGTCGAGTTCAAGCAACAGTTCAGTGACGGCACTGCCTGCACTAACAACACGCTCTGATGATGGTGTTTCATTGGCAAAAAGTTGGCTACTCGCAAGTAGGGAAATGGCTGCCGTAACAACAGCATGAATGGTGGCACGTGTGTTCTTCATTTTGAAAGGATCTCTATCTTACTTATTTTTATGATGGCTCTTCAGTGAGTAACTGAGTTGCCTGAATTCCGTTTTCTTGTAAAAAGCCGAGAAGTTGAACTAGCGACTGAATGTTCGCGGTTTTTTCTGCTCCAATCACAATCGGTTTATCGCTTGATTTACTCTCTTCTAGCAGCGCGAGGGTAAAGTTGTCCCAATCGATGTATGTCTTGCCGTTAATGGCCCAGTAAGGCTCGTCTTTAAGAATGTTTACCGTGATGGATTGCTTATCGACATCTGCAACGGCCTGAGATTCTGTACTCGGTAAATTGACATCTAATGAATCGAGCTTGACCGCTGCAGTTAACATCAGGAAAACCATTACGATAAAAATGATGTCCAACAGCGGTGTTAAATCAGGAGTTAAGTCGTTACGAGTGTTGTCTTTTGGCGTTTTAATCATTGTGCTTCTGCCTCGACCTTTGCAGAAGAGCGCACTGCTAATGTTGAATTGTCTGGCGACACGTGTTGCAGAGAGATACCTTCAAGCCATAAGTTGACATAGTTTAATGTGTGTTCGAGTTTGGCGATCACACGATCCGCCCACAAACCAATGATTTGTGCTCCTGAAATCGCAGGAAGGGCGATAATAAGACCTGCTGCAGTAGTGCGCATGGCCAAGCCTAGACCGTCTGCCAAATCATTCGGGGTGATATTCCCCGTTGAGACAGCGATGCCTTTGAACATCTCAATTAAGCCAAGTACCGTACCAAGCAAACCAATCAAAGGGCTAATTACGCCAATCAACGTCAGTAAGCGAAGGCCAGAATGCAGCTGATGACGTTTTTCTTGCAGCCAAATGCCTGCGGCATCTTCTCTTAGAGACTTTGAGAAAGAGTGATGGGCAAGCAACATGGCAACGCCACGATAAAGGAGCGGTCGCTTATGTGACAATTCTTCTGCAAGCGTCTCAAGATCGTTTCCATTCGTTGGGTCTAACCCAATGAGCTTTTGGCGAATGGCTCGTTTCCCGACGCCAAGGCTAATCAAAACGTGGAATAACCGCTCGGTAATGATCATGACGGTGAGGGCTGAGCAAATGATCAAAGGCCATGTCATTAGGCCAAGTTGAGTTTGTAATTCTTGTAGTTGTTCCATTATCCATCCAACTTAAAACGAACAGGTACTTTTACTCGGTGAGCCACTTTTAGCCCGCCCGAAATATGTGGTGTAAATTGCCATTGTTTGATGGCACGAAGCGCTGAGGCGTCCAGCGATTCTGTGCCGGAAGACTCAATCAAAACCTGTTTAATTTGATTGCCATTTTCATCGAGCCATATTTCATATAAGGCTACGCCTTCGATACCGCGTCTTTGTGCAGATCTTGGGTAGCGAGGCTGAGTTGGTTGATTAACAAACGTTGGTTTGTCGACCAAAATAGGTTGAGACGTTGCCCCTTTGGATTGGCTCGCTGGCGCGGTTTGCTGAGCGACCATCTCTTTCTTCGCCGGTTCCGTTTTTTTCTTCGGTTTGGCTTCGGGCTGATTCTCTTGTTTTGTTACGGCTTTGGCTGGTTCCACCGTCTTAGGCTTAGATTGTTTAACCGGCTCTGTTTTTTCTTCACTACCTTTTTCTTAACAGCGTCTTTCTTGACGACCTGTTTCTTTACGATCTTCTTTTCTGGCTCAGGCTGTTCCTGAGGCTGCGGCTCTTTTGGTGGCGCCACATTTTCTGGCGTGGATTTTTCGACGGTAGGTGGTGGTACCGATACAAGGTTTAAACTTACCGAACTTGCTGGATTTCCAGCAGGCATCGCGAACACTTTCGTATCTTGAGAAACAAAAAGAAGTGCGGCATGGATGGCAAGGGAAGCACCTCCTGCAATGACATATCTTTGTACGTTCACGGAATATCTCGGGAAACTATGAAAACTTGAGCAGATTATTACTCACAACCGAAATAAGATCAATTATCAATTGCATTATCATTACGCTCAAATTATGATTCTTGCAGATTTTTAAAGACCAGCCTCCATCCCTTATATGGTGGGAGCTAAGCGAGTATATATGAGCGTCGATATCGATAAATTTGACGAATCAGTGTTGGGAAGCGATAGCCCTGACCCATTGCGATTTGCCTTTGTTAAGAAACATTCGGCACACGCTGGCGGAGCGAGCGTGCCTGTACCTCCACCTCAGCAACAGGCAATTTTTTCAAGCGTTACCGCTAACTCGGTTAAAGCGACCAATAAACGTTGTCTTTATATTCACGTTCCATTTTGTCGCGTACGTTGCACCTTTTGTAACTTCTTTCAAAATGCTGCGAGCCGCGCACTGGTTGACGAGTACTTTGACGCACTGATGCAGGAGCTCAAGGAGAAAGCTGCATTGCCTTGGACACAAAACGGTATTTTCCATGCTGTGTATATCGGTGGTGGAACGCCAACGGATCTGTCTCCAGCACAGGTTCGCGTGTTAGGTCAGGCGATTCATGATCACTTTCCTTTGGCTGCGGATTGTGAAATCACCTTAGAAGGTCGCATCAACCGTTTTTCTGATGAGCTATACCAAGGCGCTCTCGACGGTGGATTTAATCGTTTCTCTTTTGGTGTACAAAGTTTTAATACACAAGTGCGTCGCAGCGCGAAACGATTAGATGATAGAGAAGATGTGCTAAAGCGAGTTGGTGAGATTGCCAATGAAGACAAAATTCCTGTCATTATCGATTTACTCTACGGCTTGCCTTATCAAACCAAAGAAGTGTTAGAGCAAGATTTAAATGATTTTCTCTCGACTGGCGCACACGGACTGGATTTGTATCAGTTAGTGGTTGGTGGGTCAGCTCCCATGCTCAACCTTGTAGAAAAAGGAAAAATCCCCCCACCAGCTACCACGCCAGAAAAAGCAGGCATGTATGAGCTTGGTGTGAACTTTATGGCCAAACACCATATGAAGCAACTGAGTGTGAACCATTGGGCAATCGATAACCGTGAACGTAGTATATACAACAGTTTAGCCAAGACATATGCAGAGGTACTGCCAATTGGCTGTGGCGCTGGAGGTAATATCGGTGGTTACGGAATGATGCAACATCGCACATTGGCGACCTATATTAAAGCCATCAAAGAAGGGCAAAGCACCATCGCTATGATGATGAAGCAAAGCCCTCTAGAGCCACTATTTGCTGCACTCAAATCCGGGTTTGATCGCGGTATCGTTCAGGCAAACCAACTGCCATCGTTTATGGGGGAGGACACGTTCGGATTTTTAATGCCTCTATTTAAAGTGTGGCAGCAAAAAGGTTTAGTGGAACTGCATGAACGCAGCCTAGTTCTTACTCTTGCTGGTAGTTTCTGGGCTGTTTCATTGGCTCAAGGTTGTATTCAGGTACTTACGTCAGAGATGAACGAAACCGTACCGAAAGTATCCAATAATTAATGAAAACAAATTGAACAAAAACGGAAGACACAATGGAATCAATCAAGCAACAAGTTGAAGTATTACTAGAGCAAGAACCACAATTATTGCCAGCTGCGATGGCTGAACGTCTCGGTATTTCTGAATTTGAGGTTGTTGCGGCTTTGCCGCAGGAAATGGTAGCCATCGCTCCAGGAGCGCAAGCACAAAGCATTCTAGAAGGTTTGGTTGGTTTCGGCCCAGTGACGACTATTGTTCACTCTTTTGGCTCTATTTTTGAAGTCAAAGCGCCATTCCCAAAGGGAAAAGTAGCGCGTGGCTATTACAATTTAATGGGCAGAGAAGGTGAGCTACACGGTCACTTGAAGCTAGATAATGTTAAAAATGTTGCGTTGGTCAGCAAACCGTTTATGAGTAGAGAGAGTCACTATTTTGGCTTTTTCTCTGAGTGCGGAAGCAATATTTTCAAAGTTTATTTAGGCCGTAACGAAAAGCGCGAGCTACTTGAAGATCAAGTCACCGCATTCCGAGCCTTACAAGCCGAATTGAAAAAGTAATCACAAACATAATCGAGGCTCAACTCGAATACTAATTAGTAAAGTCAGGTATCAATATGGATCAACAAGTTAAACAAGAGCGTTTGCAAGGTCGTTTAGGGCCAGAGATCAAAGAGTTTCGTCAGGAGCGTCGTACGCTTCAGCTTGCAACTGTCGATGCAGAAGGTCGCCCTAATGTAAGTTACGCGCCTTATGTCCAAAATCAGGAAGGCTACTTCGTACTCATTTCTAAAATCGCTCGTCATGCTCGTAACCTTCTAGAAAATCCTAACGTTTCTTTGATGATGATCGAAGATGAAGAATCTTCAAAGCAGTTGTTTGCTCGTAAGCGCTTAACTTTTGATGCTGTGGCAAATGTGGTTGAGCGTGACACGGAGATGTGGCACCAAGTTGTTGGACAAATGAAAGAACGTTTTGGGGAGATAATTGATGGTCTCAGCCAACTAGAGGATTTCGTGTTGTTTAACTTAAAGCCAGAATCGGGACTGTTTGTTAAAGGCTTTGGTCAAGCGTATCAAGTCTCTGGCGACGATTTAGTGGACTTTGTTCACCTTCAAGAAGGTCACAAGAAAATCGAAAGTGCTTGATTGTAAACCGGTCATGTAAATATCGAGCATTCGGAATAATGAACGCATAAGGGGAGTTAGGTTATACTGGCTCCCTTTTTTATATTGGAACAAAAGCATGAAGCCTGTGAGCAAGGAATTGAGCGAGATTTGCTATCCCTTTATTTACGAGGACAGTCCGGTTTGTGACTTTGAAATCACGGCAGATGAACTTTGTAGTCGTATTGGTTTAGTTCTCGCGATGGATCTGGACGAGTTTAGCCGCGATATACTGACAAGAATGCAGCCTAATGTATATCACCTAAATGGTTCGGTTCGCGGAAAGCTAGCGATTACAGAAGCGGAAGTTGAAGAGCTAAAGGCAGATTATGAATTACTTAAGCAACGCATTGACGGTGGATTCAAAGGTTTCGTTCTACCCGGAGGGCACCCTGCATCCAGTCAATTGCATTTGTGCCGTTGCCAAGCTAAAAAAACGGTACGAGCATTAGTTGCGATCGAACATGCAGGTAAGAAGCAACCTGCCCCCATTCTATTTCGTTACGCGAACTTATTGGCGAATGTACTTTATAGCTTGGCTTCTTATATTAATCACATCAATCAAGTCGAAGAGACAGAGTTTGTATCTCGTAGTTACTCGATGCCAAAGAAGTGACCTGAGAAACTAGCAGCTGCGAACATCAAAGCTTCTGCGCGAAAAAATGGCCGCAAAACACCATATTCGACAATTTGCTTCTTGGCTGTTTAGTTAAGAGTTAAGAAGCCATAGCTTTGGCTTCTAGTTCTTTTGCACCGCGCAGCATGGCTTCAATCAGCTCACCAGCATTGAACTTCTCAAGCGCCTCGTGTGCGCCAACTTGGTGAGCTCTGTCTACACAGATTTCGCTCGATAACGACGTATGCAAAATGCGGTATGAGTGATTAAGAGCGGAGTCATTTTGTACTTCGAATGCTAGCTCGTAGCCGTCAAGCCCTGGCATCTCAATATCACTGACCAAAATATCGATTGGTCGATGAGCCTCAGCCTCGCTTTTCATGAGCTCTAATGCGTCTAAACCATTTTTACAAATTTGGTATCCGATATTGATACTATCAAGAGCATCACACAGCTGTTTACGAGCGATGGAAGAGTCATCCACCAAAAGAATGCTTAATGCTTTTAGGCGCTCACGTTCAACATCTGTCAGCATCGGGATCTTTGAGTTTTCGTATTGCGGATAAATTTTGGAAAGCAGCAGTTCTACATCCAGCATCTGAACCGTTTTGTCTTCGTAGCGAGTAATACCTGTTACGAAAATATTTTTCCCAGCGCTCGCTGGTGGGGTTTCAATGGCTTTCCAATCGCATTCAATGATCTTCTCAATACTACGAACCATAAAGGCGACCACGGTTCGCAAACAGTCTGTCACGATCAAGTAGCAATTCTTGTATTCTTCTTCACTGATAGGACGAAAGCCGACAGCCGCTGACATGTCGATCACAGGCACTGTTAAGTTACGTATTGTAACGGTGCCAATGACGTGATGATGCGAGTAAGGGATCTTCGTGGTTGGCATATACGGAACGATTTCACGGACTTTTAGCGTGCCTATCGCGAAACTCTGTTGCAGGGTGAGTTTGAACATCAACATGCCCTGAGATTGATTCGCTTTACTAACGACTTTTGCCATGAAATAACCTTATAAATACCACCGAATTGTGTCTAATCTAATCTTATCAGACGAAGGCTTCAACCATCGGAGAGACAAATGTGAGCTTTTTAGACAATCTCTTAAAGAATAGTGATTAACTGAGCAAAACTTGGTTGTATTTTAATCTTGTCATGCCGAAAGTTTGATAGTCCCATGTATTTGAACCTTGAAGCCGCCTAGGTATAAACAAGAAATGTTTGGCGTGTTAAAAGGGATTGGGTACACTTGCGCGACCAGAATAGTGAGAGATAGATCAATGGCAAATACAGCAGCCGCATTACATATTCTTGTGAAGCACAAAGAGCAAGCAGAAGACATTATCAAGCAACTGAAAAAAGGCGCAAAGTTTCAGACACTAGCGAAGAAGTATTCCACTTGCCCGTCAGGCAAGCGCGGTGGTGATCTTGGTGAGTTCCGCCGTGGTCAAATGGTACCTCAGTTCGACAAAGTGTGCTTTTCTGGCGAGGTTTTGACGCCACACCTAGTCAAAACCAAGTTCGGCTGGCATGTTGTAAAAGTATTGTATCGGTTATGACATAACTCTAGAATCCGCCCTTGTTATTTAGGAGGGCGTTATGCGCACAGCGTATAGTTATGTAAGACTTTCTTCAAAAAAACAAATTCAAGGTTATGGTCAAGAGCGTCAGTGGGAGGCTATACAGGCAGCTGCTCTAGCTCACGGCTGGTCACTTAGTGAAAAGACCTTTTCTGATCTTGGAGTCAGTGGTTGGAAAGGTGCAAATATTGAAACTGGTGCCTTAAGCCAGTTTCTTCAATGTGTCGAAGACGGCTATATTGAGAAAGGCAGCGTTCTGATAGTGGAAAATGTTGACCGTCTTTCCCGTGCTGGTGTCCAGCGTGCGGTCTCACTTCTAATGCAGCTACTGGCTAGTGGTATTAGCATTTATACATTCACCGATAGTAAGTTATACGAACCTGATTCTCATAATCCTCTAATGGATTTAATGGCGTGGGCTTTAAGTGCCCAGCGAGCCTTTGAAGAGTCAGAACGTAAAAGCCAAATGATTCTGAACGCTAAGGCAAAGGCTCGTGAAAAGGCTCGTCTTACTGGAGAAATTATCACGAGACGCTGTCCTAGTTGGTTGCGTGTCAATCAAGATAAAACCGAATTTGAGCTTATTCCTGAACGTGTGGAAACCGTTCGAAAAATATTTGATTTATACGTTAATGGGTATGGCACGCCTAGGATTGGTCGTCTTTTAACAGAGGAAGGCCGGAAGCCTTTAACTGGTAGAGCGTGGTATCCAAGAAGTATATCCAGAATTCTTCAATATCGTGCAGTTCTTGGTGAGTACCAACCAACCTTAAATGGGAAGCCTGAAGGCGAGGCTATAAAAAACTACTACCCTGCGATTATTGATGAAGACCAGTTTAATGAAGTACAAGCCGTCTTAAAAGAAGGTGGTGCAGGAAAAGGGCGCAGGGGAAAAGAGATGCGCAATTACTTTGCTGGTCTACTTCGGTGTTCATGTGGTGAAGGTATGCATATTGTGAGCTCATGCGTTAAAGGAAAAAGGTATTACCAGCTTCGTTGTCTTCAATATCGCATTAGTTGTTTTGATAGCCCTTGGAACTTCTACAGGCTGTCTTCCTTCGTTCTCTTTGCTTTACGCCGCTTACCTATCCTTGAAGTTATGGGTAGTCAGGATAACAACAATATCAAAGAGTTGAATGCTAAAGAACGAGAACTAACATTCCTTCTAGAAGATACCAGAAGACAATTAGACAATACGATAAATGCCATTGCAGCACTCGGATTAAACGATCAGCTACAAAGTAAATTTCGTGAGCTAAAAACGTCAGTCACGAACATTGAGAAGCAACTTTCTAATGTCAAAACAGAACTAGAGACCTCTCAAGGTAAGTTAGTAATTCAAAAACAAGATTCTGAAATGTTAACTGGCCGTTTTCTCGAGCTCATTGATAGTACTAAAGATATAGATGGTCGAATAAAGCTTAATCAAGTTTTACGACGGTACTTGAGCAAAATAGAAATGCATGCAGATAAGAAAGAAGAGTATCGGTATATAAAGATATATAGAAAGGATGGTGATGAGCTTGTAAGTATTCAATGTGATCATAGTCTCAAAGGTGCACTTTTTGAGAGTAAGGATGGTCTAGAGACTTTTGAATTGCTTCCTGCTACTGACGCCAAAAGAAACGAGATTAGTAATACTCTGTTGTGTACACCTAAGTAACTCTCATTGTACACACGTGTACATCTTTGTTTAAATGAGCCCGTAGGCCTTGTGGTATAAGGCTTACGAGCTCACAACGTTATTTCTAAAAGTCGTAATTTTCGATTAAGTCAGGTGCTTTAATTCCGTCATTTTTGTCTTGAATACACCCTTCTATAGAACCAACCTGATCTAGCCACTTATTTCTTTGGGATATAGAGATGCCTAGTTGTGAACCTCTAGTTACTTTTCGTAAGCCTTCCCTAAAGATATCCTCTCCGTAAAATGTAATGAGACGACTGAGACTGTTTGAGACATCTTTGATCTGTTGCTGCTCCCACTTTTCATCGTCTAGGTTTGACATTGCGTATTTCGGAGCATTCCGAACAGCCATTTCGGTATGACCCGAACACCTATTTCGGTTTAATCCGAACGTACATTCCGCGATTATCCGAACACTTTTAAGCGAACTCCGAAATCAGCGTTCGGAATAGCGAAAACCGCGTTCGGAATGCCCGAAATCCTTCCTTTTTCTCTTTTAAATCAATAGCTCGCTATTCTTTACTTCTTAAACAAGAACGTAAGGAAGCGACAATGGCTAAAAAGAGAACTCCAATGAACAAAATCAAAGAGATATTACGCCTTAAGTACGAGTGTGGGTTGTCCTACCGTAGTATTGCTAGTTGTCTCAATGTCAGCCTTGCAACAGTCTCAGAGCTTGTCGCTCGCTTTAAGCAAAGTCAGATAGGCTGGCCTCTCCCAGAAGGTTGCAGTGATACGGACCTTACCAAAGCCCTATATCATTCGAAGCAAGCCAGTCGAGACAAGGTTATGCCAGACTTCGCTCAGTACGCTGTCGAACTCAAACGTAAAGGCATGACAAAGATGTTATTGTGGCAGGAGTACCATGAGCAATATCAAGAGCAAGCTTACGCTTACACTCAGTTCTGCGAGCACTTCACTCGTTGGTTCAAAACCCAAAAGCGCAGTATGCGTCAGCTCCATGTTGCAGGTGATAAGCTGTTTATCGATTACTGTGGGCCTCGGCTTCAAGTGGTCAACCCTGATACAGGTGAAGTGCGCGAAGCAGAAGTGTTCGTAGCAAGCTTAGGCGCGTCCAACTACACCTATGTGGAAGCCTTCCCCAGCCAAGGGAAGTCTTACTGGTTAGAGGCGCATGCCAATGCCTTCGAGCACTTCGGTGGCGTCCCCCATCTCTTGGTTCCCGATAATCTACGCAGCGCGGTCAGCAAACCTAACCGTTATGAACCGAGGCTTAATGAAAGCTATCAAAAACTGGCAAATCATTATCAAACTGCCGTGATGCCAGCTCGCCCCTACAAACCGAAAGACAAAGCCAAAGCAGAAAATGCCGTCCTCCTAGTGGAACGTTGGATCATGATGCGACTTCGCCATCAAACCTTCCATACCTTTAAAGAGCTGAACCTCGCCATCCGTGAGCTTATGAATGACTTAAACGAACGTGAGATGAAGCAGTATGGTGCGAGCCGCAAAGCACTGTTCGACAAACTCGATAAACCCGCGTTAAAGCC
Organism: Vibrio sp. M60_M70; assembly: GCF_037162085.1. Classification (NCBI taxonomy): domain Bacteria; kingdom Pseudomonadati; phylum Pseudomonadota; class Gammaproteobacteria; order Vibrionales; family Vibrionaceae; genus Vibrio; species Vibrio sp. M60_M70. The sequence goes on along the minus strand of NZ_JARLUL010000002.1, from coordinate 1,642,818 downwards.
CCTTCCTAAACAGCGATATCTCTATACCGAAACCAAGCGAGCCAAAGTTGGGCCTGATTATCACATCGAATATCGCCGTCACTACTACTCGGTTCCCCATCAACTGGTTGGCCACCATGTCGAGCTGGAAGCCTCCAACCGTCTGGTGCAGATCTACCACCAAGGTAACTTGATCGCTCAACATCCACGCAGCCAAAGGGAACGTGGAAACAGCACTCAACCAGAGCACATGCCGAGTAACCATCAACATCAAAAGTGGTCGCCTGGACGCTTGCTCAACTGGGGAGCCAATATCGGCCCAGCCACCCGAGAAGTCGTCAATAAGATGCTGAACGCCAAACCTCATCCAGAGCAGGCCTATCGTTCCTGTCTTGGGCTGCTCAATCTGAGTAAAACCTATGGCGAGTCGCGCCTAGAACAAGCCTGTAAAGATGCATTGATGCTGACAAAACCCAATTACACCTTCGTCAACAATCTACTCAAGAACAATCGTGAGGGGCACCTGAGTAAAGATAAAGCGAATACGCCGAACCTTGTTCACAGCAATGTTCGTGGCCCGAACTGTTATCACTAGGAGAAAGGATATGAACGCACTGAATGACCAACTCAAAACCCTGCGCTTAAGTCATGCGGCGAAAGCGTTAGAGCAGCAACAAGAGCAACTGACCACCTACGCAGAGCTGGACTTCGAGGAGAGGTTAAGCCTACTTCTGGAAAGTGAAATCTTGAATCGCAATCAAACCAAAATCCAACGCCTGAAACGACAAGCCAAGCTGAGAGTGGATGCTCAGCCGAGCCAACTTATTTACAAGGAGGGACGAAACCTCAACCGCAAGCAGATGAGCGAACTGCTAACGGGTGGCTATCTGCACAAGCACCAGAACATCTTGATCACAGGCCCAACAGGCGCAGGTAAAACGTATCTTGGTTGCGCACTGGCAACCAGCGCCTGCGACCAACAGCAAACGGTCAGATACTACCGATTAACTCGCTTGCTCGATGACCTGACCGCAGGTCGTCTGGATGGTAGTTATCAAAAACAACTTCAGTCGCTGGCTAAGAAAGGCTTACTACTCCTCGACGACTGGGGGATGGAAAAACTGACTCAAGAGCATGCTGGTCACTTGTTAGAAGTACTTGAAGATCGTTACCAAAACAGCAGCACAATCGTCATCAGCCAGTTACCAGTAAAAGAATGGTACAACATGATCGGCAACGCCACTGTCGCTGACGCTCTAATGGATCGTCTAGTTCACAATAGTCATCGAATAGAACTGGGAGGAGAATCAATGAGAAAACTGGCGCAATCCGAACACTTAGAGTAAAAATAGGGAAAGAGAAAAAGTGCTGGTTAAGGTGTTCGGAATAAACCGAAACAAGCGTTCGCAATCACCGAAATACGCAGACATATTATCTTTGCCAGTAATTGCATCTGAGAGACGTCTGATCTTAGGAAAACCTTTAGAGTCCCAACAATTGCTCGGTAAGTGATATTTACTCTCCAGACCAAATCTAAGGCGTTCAACAAAGCTCTCTAAATCTACTATTTTCATATAGATGTTATCACCTAGAGCTTCACCACAAGCCTTTAAGTCTCTAGCAATATGCGCAGCTTGACCACGACTACAACCCACGGCCTTTACTACTTGAGATACACTTAGGTCAAATTCTTTATTTACAATTAACTTGCGGAACTTAGCCTGCATAATTTCATCATGAGTAACACCTACACCATGTGACTGATTGGCGTCTTGAGCTGCTGAAAACGCTTCAATGTAAGTACGGTTATATATCACTCGTGAGTTAATCTTTAGTTCAGTATTTGGGTTTTCTGCAAGATACTCCAAGCAAGCTCCAGTACGATGGAAACCATCCACTACATAATACTTATCATCGACCACAAAAACGGTGATAGGCTGCCTTATAGGCTGTCCATTACGAAGGTCTTCAAGAATCTCTTTGCTTTGACTCTCTTGCTTGATCTCTTGCGCTGAACGTACTCGTTTGTCTTGTATGAGTTCAACGTCACGGGCTTGCATTGCTGGATCTAGTATGAGAGTACGAGGGTCTAAATACTCAAATCTGCTATCTGCCATGAATTGATTCATAGTGGTCTTGGTACCTATATATGATTACTTAGTGATTATTTCTCTGTTCGGTTTGTATCTGAATAAGGGGGAGGGGCTGGAGTACAACTATTTGATTTCTATTGCTGCGTATCCTTATTTTTATAAACAATGTGTGATTGAATTTTTAGATTTTTGTTCAGTTACTAAGTTACGTTCTTTGATAAAGCTCTTTGCACTGTAGACAAGGATACACCTACCTGAGAGGCTATCTTCCGCAAAGATAGTCCCTTAGAACGCAGCTGGTGGATACGTAGGTGGTTTTCACTGTTTGTTGGTCTGCCTTTATATTTACCTGCTGCTTTAGCCTTCTCAATGCCTTCCTGACGTCTTTCTTGAATCATTGCTAACTCAAACTGAGCTACGGCACCCAGCATGTTAAGCATCAGCTCAGACATGTGGTCACAGCCACCAGCTTTGAAGCTTAGGTTCTCTTTATGGAATCTAATGCTAATCCCTTGGCTAGTCCAGTCATTTACTAACTGCTTCAAATCAACCAAGTTACGAGCTAGACGGTCGATACTATGGACATGAATTGTGTCTCCTTCACGTGCATAATCTTTAAGGGCTGCTAAGGCTGGTCTGTTAGTTGACCCTCCACTACATTTATCCACAAAGCTCTTATCGAAGGTGATGCCTGAGTCTGCCAGTTGACGTTCAGTATTCTGCTCAATAGTTGAAACTCGTAGGTAAGCTATATGCGCCATTAGGTGTACCCGTTTAACTTTAGATGCGTTAGATTTTATTGTGGTCATAAATCAAAGGCAATCCTATTGGGTACTGTTTGATCAAGGTTTGACCGTAGTCGTTTGGGTATACCTAATGGGTATAGCATGAAGGGTTCCTATATGAGAGTACCAAAAGAGAAAAATAAGAATATGATAACTGGTTGTTATATTGGGGTTTGATAGACGACAACGATAAATGAATATGCTAGCGTGTACATAAAGATGTATTTGAGTGTTAGATGGCTACCAACATCTGATTTGCAGCACCGTACTTTCTGACACTGATAGTGTTTAAACTAATTACTGGGTTGTTGATATTATGAAAAAAATTGACCTTCATCTACACACTGTCCATACAGAGTCGGATCCATGGTTTGAATACTCATTAGATAGTCTTAAAAAGTATGTAGAGGTTTCAAAACTCGATTGCATAGCCATAACAAATCATAATGTATTTGACTTAGGGCAGTTTTCTGAGATTAAAAGAGAAATAGACGCAATAGTATTCCCAGGTATTGAAATAGATTTAGATGGGGGGCATATGTTATTGATATCAGAGGGGGATGATTTGGTTGACTTTGACATGCGGTGTAAAGAGGTAACAAAAAGAGTCAACTATCCTCATCCGAATATTTCTCTTGAAGAGTTTAAAGAGATCTTTCCTAACTTAAAAAAATACATACTCATTCCTCACTATGATAAGAGCCCTAAAATTACTAAATATATTTTGGACAAGCTATCTGATTTTATCACTGCTGGTGAAGTACAGTCGCCTAAAAAGTTTATTCAGCAATATAAAGAAGAAGGTTCTTTAGTTCCAGTTCTATTCAGTGATCTGAGAATGAAACTGGGACTCACAGAATTTGAATCAAGAGCTACATATATCAATTTAGAGTCTCTTGATTTTAGAAATCTAAAAATAGCGCTGACTAAAAAGAGTTTTGTGAGCCTTAGTGAACAAGAAGGAAATGATTTCTTTAATGTTATGGATTCTGGAATAAGGCTATCTACAGGTCTAAATGTTATTCTAGGTAAGAGATCTTCCGGTAAGTCGTATACTCTGGAGAAAATTAAAAAAAGTTCCGGAGAGGATGCGGTTAAGTTTATTCGTCAGTTTGAGCTTCTTGAAAATAATGAAGAAAGAGACAAAAAGGAGTTTGATGATGCAGTTAGTAAAAACCAGAGTGAGTTTACTGAACGATATTTATCACGCTTCAAGTCTGTAGTAGATGATGTTCATAGGATAAACTTGAAGAATGATGAAAATGAAGTCGAGCTTTTTTAAGCTCTCTTTTGGAAAATGCACATAACCAAGCTAGGAAAGATATATATTCTAAAGCTATTTTATTTTCTGAACATGTTTTTCTTGAGAAGGAACTCAATGTGCTTGAAAAGCTAATAAGTTCTGTTCAAAATATAATTAAAAATACAGAATATGCTGAGTTGATAGAGAGGTCTGTTAGTCGGGAAAGTTTAATTTCGTTGCATACTAGTCTAATAAATCAATATAAATTTGATGTGTTGGCTAATAAGAAAATGCAACTGGTAAATGATATGGTAACGAAGATTAAATCTGAGCTTAGTTATAAGACTTCTCATAAAACTATTGATAGTATAAACTTTAGAAAACTAGCCTTGAATAAAGCAAAAGCCAAAAAATTCAATGAAATAGTTATGGCAATTAGAGAAAAAAAACGTATTGGTACAAAAGAGCTTTACGGTTACTCTGTAGTAGCTGAAAGAGACAAGTTTTCTGGAGCCTCAGATTTAAAGACGGTTTTTAAAGGTAGAAACTCATTACAAGATGCATATAAATACTATGAAGAGCCTTTTAATTATATAAATAAGTTAAAAGAAGCAGGAATAGAAGATGTAGAGCTTTATAAGTTATTTACGAAAGTCTCATATAGAATCTTAAACAAGTATGGTACAACTGTATCTGGAGGCGAAAGATCTGAGTACAGATTATTGAAAAGTCTCCACGATGCAAAAGACTATGATATTTTATTAATTGATGAACCAGAGTCTTCGTTTGATAATGTATTTTTATTTGAAAGTGTGAATAAAATAATTAAGGATTTATCTAAGCAGATGCCAGTAGTTGTAGTTACACACAACAACACAGTTGGAGCGTCTATAGAACCAGACTATATATTATATACAGAAAAAAACGTTATAAAGGAAAGTCTAGAATATAATGTTTATTTTGGTCACCCTACAGATACCTATCTTACAACTCATGATGGTAAGACAGTAAAAAATTATAACATACAATTAGACTCTCTTGAAGCTGGTCAGAAACCATATGATAACCGAGGGCAAGATTATGCAAATCTTAAAAATTAATGATAATGGAACAACCTGCTTTTCATTAAATGGATTAGATTGGACTCCAATAGATAGAATAGGAAAGGAAGATATACTTAAGTTATTGGATTTATGTGTTGAAAAAGAGATTGTAATGGATGAGTATGATGAAGAACGTATCAAAAATCCAGCTCATAACATTATTTATAAAAATATCTATCTTAAGTTAGGTGAGTTCTATATTAATAAGCAAAGCTTTATTGATGAAGTCGAAGGTCTATATAAGGAAGCTTTAGAGACGTATAAAAAATAATTGTTCATATTTTGGTTTGTTGATTTTCGTATTGTACTTATTTCTCTTTTGACTAGTTTTTATCGGTACATATTAAAGTTTGTTGTGAGAAGAAAGGCAAAACATAAACCCATTTTGTGTTTCAAAAACAGACTCTAATCATTCTTTCTACTAAAGACCTGTAGTATCAGTTGCTAAGTTAAGCACGGGGAGTTTTGTTAACACATGGTTTTTCAGCGTTGTTTTAGATGGTAACTGGGACTCGAGTTAGATACTGTCCAAGTTAGCAGTGTAATGTTTCCATGCCATTTATCTGTCACACAAGTATAAGTGCAGCTAGCTTAGCATTTAGTGGCATCTGATGTGTTATATGTCACAAAAATAGTTATGTCTTTAAGGAAACTTAATTAAGGTGCTTTACAGAACATAAGGCTTGGTATCTACCTAAACATTGTCAGATGAAACCCACAAGCCTTAAATATCATCTGTACGGTCTCTTTTCACCAATCACTACCGTTATGACATGGCAGATATATTCTGATCTGCCATGCTCAACCAAACGCTAATCTTTCCAAACTAGAAACTCATTTATATGTAGTTAACTTGGCTTTTCTCATAAGTCGTTATCCTATTTGAAGCTTTGTATGAGAATACGTTTGCTGGTTGTATCAGTTATCCATGCTATTCCTTGCTGGAGAACTCTGGTTCATGTTCGGGCGCTTGCTCAATGACAGCCTTAGCGTGTATTAGATGAGCCTTGGGTGATCACTTGGCTATCGGCGAACATCAGTAAGTTTCAAATCTTACGCTTTGCCTTGCTGATTGGTTGTGCGGGGTGGGCGTTAATGCGCGATCCTTACACCATCCACTTTACTCGCCTTGAATTGCGTTTGGTGCCGACGCCGTTGGTCGAGATCTGCTTGCTCGTGTAGGCGGCGGTATGAGGTCGACGATCAAAATGGGCATCATCGCAACGTTCCTAAGTTTGGTGATTAGTTTGCTGCTCGGCTTCGTGACTCGTTATAGCCGAGGCTTAATTGAGATCACCAAAGGTGTGCCATACATTGTGGCGGGTCTGCTGACCGCTGGTCTAACGGGGATGAACCCAAACAGTGCCTTGATTGCGATTGTTATGGTGTCGTGGGCACCATTAGCGGCGCCCTGCGCGAGCTTGTTGATGGAAGCCAAAGTGCAGCCTTATACGCATCTTGCGCCCATTTGGGGAACCAGTCAGTGGCGAGTACTCCGTTACTACTTGTTGCCTTATGTGCTGCCGCCATTGATTCGTCACGCGTTTCTGCGTTTGCCGTACATTACGATCAGCCTGACTTCTCTGAGTTTTATCGGACTAGGCGTTAAGCCGCCAGAACCCGAGTGGGGTTTATTGATTGCAGAGAATCTGCCTTACATAGAGCGCTCGCCATTAGGTGTCTTGCTGCCAATCTCAGGCTTAGTTTTGATGGCAATTGCGGTGAATTTGATTTTTGATGACAAGTGACGAGCAGCGATAAAGCGAAGTGAGCGTCCATATCCAGATGTAATCAGTAATTTGGTAATTTAGAAAACAAAAGGATGTGTTTTCTGCCAGAAAGTACACAATAAGGTCTATGTATATTGGAAGCACCTATAGATTAACGAGTATAAAAGTGACGCGAACTCAGGTGTTTAGGTAGTGTTACTCTTTATAAACACGTAATCCTTTATCCGTTAATTCTTGTGTGACCACTTCTGATAGGTTTCGATCGGTAATAATTCCGTCCAATTGCTCGATGTCTAATGCATGAAAGCTCGCTATCTGACCGTATTTAGTTGAGTCTGAGATCAGATAGTTGGTTTGTGCCGCCTTGATGATCGCTTTTTTTACGAGAACTTTATTTTCATTAGGTGTTGATAAGCCCTTCAAGCTCCAAGAAGAAGTCGAAATAAAGGCGATATCAATATTTAGCCCGTTCAAGAACTCTGCGACTTTTCCACCAATGGTGGATTGGTTTTCGCGGTCAATTTTTCCTCCTGTGTGGTAAAGCTCACATTCACTGTGCGTCATAAGGAAAGCAGCAATAGAGAAGTCATTGGTGATCACTAAAAGATCATTACGATTTGCTATTTGATGGGCGATTTCTAGAGAGGTTGTTCCCGCATCCAAGTAAATAGTAGCGTCTTGGCCAATTAACGTAGCCGCCAGCTTACCAATTTGAATCTTTTCATCCGCTTGTTGCTCGACCTTCGCATCATGGGAAAGTTCTGAATGTAGAGCTTGAGCGAGTTGCACTCCACCAGAAACAGAAACGACTTTACCTGAGGATTCAAGCTTCACGATATCACGACGAATGGTCATATGTGATACGCCAAGGTGGTCGGTTAAATCTGAAATGCTTAACACTTCTTGATGTGATAACAGGGATAATATGGTTCTTTGACGTTCTGCTGGGATCATAATTTCACTTCTATATTCTTGTTTTTCAGTATCCTACCAATCTTTTTATTTTTTGTGAATATCTGTGAATTATGTTCTCAACGTTGTAAGAACAGCCTTCGCTTGTGTTAACTGCTCGGAATGTCTCTTCCCATAAAGAGGTATATATCACGACATTGTTAATTTATGTGAAAAAATGTGATTTAAAGCGAAGTCTTAGTATTAATCTTCACATATAATCACATCAACCAAACAAGAATTAACAAAGTTTAATAGACCAGAAGGCATTGTTTTTATGAGTGAAGTTCAATCTGTAGGTGTTATCGGTTTAGGCTCTATGGGAATGGGCGCCGCAAAGTCATGTGTGCGTGCAGGCCTAGATGTATATGGTTTCGATTTAAATTCTCAAGCGCTTGAAGAGCTAGGTTCATTCGGTGCAAAAGCTGTTTCTACAAATGCAGTTGAGTTTGCAGATAAGCTTGATTCGGTTCTAGTTCTTGTTGTGAACGCAGCTCAAGTTAACACGGTCTTGTTCAAAACCGGTCTTGCTACAGCGCTTAAGCCGAATACGCCAGTAATGGTTTCAGCAACCATCTCAGCAGAAGACGCAAAACAAATTGAAGCGAAATTGGCAGAACACAACCTTGTGATGCTTGATGCACCGGTATCTGGTGGTGCTGCAAAAGCAGAATCAGGTGAGATGACTATTATGGCGTCGGGAGCGCAAAGCACATTTGATGCACTTGAACCAGTACTCAACGCAACGGCAGCTAAGGTCTACAACATCGGTGAAGCGATTGGCCTAGGCGCAACTGTGAAGATTATCCACCAATTGCTAGCAGGTGTTCATATCGCAGCTGGTGCTGAAGCAATGGCATTAGCGGCACGTGCAAACATTCCTCTTGACCTGATGTACGACGTGGTGACGAATGCAGCGGGTAACTCTTGGATGTTTGAGAACCGCATGAAGCATGTAGTTGATGGTGACTACTCCCCTAAATCTATGGTCGACATCTTTGTGAAAGATCTAAACCTCGTATCGGACACAGCAAAAGATCTCAAATTTCCACTTCCTCTATCAAGCACAGCACTAAACATGTTTTTGAGTGCAAGCAATGCTGGTTTTGGCCAGGAAGACGACAGTGCCGTTATCAAGATTTTTGATGGTATTGAGCTTCCAGGTGTAGAAAACAAACAGAAGTAAGCGCACGTAAAACGGAGAAAAAATGATGTTATTAGGCGTTATCGCAGACGACTTTACTGGCGCAACAGACATCGCAGGTTTTCTTGTAGAAAACGGCATGCGCACAGTTCAGCTTAACGGTATTCCAAAAGAAGAGATTGATGTAAACGCAGATGCGGTCGTGATCAGTCTTAAATCTCGCTCCTGTCCTGTAGATGAGGCAATCGAGGATTCAGTAGCTGCGCTTAAGTGGCTGCAAGCAAATGGCTGTCAGCAGTTTTACTTCAAGTACTGCTCAACGTTTGACAGCACAGCAGAAGGTAACATTGGTCCTGTAACGGATGCACTGCTTGCAGAGTTAGGTGAAGCGTTCACCATTGTATGCCCATCATTACCAGTGAATGGTCGCACAGTTTACAACGGCCATCTATTTGTATTCCAAGACTTGCTAAGCGACTCAGGTATGCGTAATCACCCTGTGACACCAATGACTGATTCAAGCCTAGTTCGTATGATGGATGCTCAATCTCAAGGCAAATCTGGCCTGGTGAACTTCCAAATAATTGAACAAGGTCCAAAAGCGGTAATTGAGCGCTTTGAAGAGCTAAAAGTACAAGGCAACCGCTATGCAGTGGTTGATGCATTCAATGCAGAGCATCTTGTCACACTTGGCCAAGCGGCGAAGTCTCTAAAACTGGTAACTGGTGGTTCTGGTTTGGCTGCGGGTATTGCTAAGAACTGGATAGAGAACCTTGAAGATCAAAGTGATGCGAAGCAAGAGGGGAACCCTAAAAAGGCACCAACCGTTGTGTTATCTGGATCTTGTTCTGTCATGACCAACCAACAGGTCGCTGTTTACAAAGAAAAAGCGCCACACTTTGCTATTGATGTGAAGGCGTGTCTGACGGAAGAAGATTACTCAAATCAAGTGTTTGATTGGGTCATGACCAACGTCGAAAGCGAGTTCGCACCACTGGTTTACGCAACCGCAGATGCAGCGGCGTTAAAAGCGATTCAACAAGAGTTTGGCGCGCATGCTTCAAGTCACGCGGTTGAACAATTCTTTAGCCAACTTGCAATCAAACTTCAGCAGCACGGTGTGAAAAATTTCATCGTTGCGGGTGGGGAAACCTCAGGGGTTGTAACCCAAAGCCTAGCCGTAAAAGGTTTTCATATCGGTCCTCAAATCGCACCAGGTGTACCTTGGGTGAAGTCACTTGAAGGCGAGCTTTCTTTGGCTCTGAAATCGGGCAACTTCGGCGATGAACACTTCTTTGCCAAAGCACAGTCGTTTTTTGAATAGGTGAGGTTGTGATGAATAAAGAATTGATGACAGAACAACAACTGCGAGAGCAAATGGTCACTATGGCGCGCTCTATGTTTGAACGTGGCTATGCGACTGGCGGCGCTGGCAACCTTTCTCTAAAACTGCCTAATGGACACTTTCTGGCAACGCCAACTGGTTCTTCGTTCGGCCGCTTGATTGCTGAAGAGCTTTCGGTTGTGGATATTGATGGCAACCATATCTCTGGTGAAAAGCCATCAAAAGAAGTGGCTTTTCATCTGGCGATTTATCGAAATAACTCAAAGTGTAATGCGATTGTGCATCTGCATTCTACTTACTTGACGGCGCTTTCTTGTCTTGAAGGTTTAGATCGCGAGAATGCCATCAAAGCTTTCACACCTTACTTTGTAATGCGCATTGGCGAACTGCCAGTGATTCCGTACCTGCGCCCGGGCGACCCTCAGATTGCTGAAGAACTTGCGCAGCGGGCTAGTGACTACCGAGCTTTCCTCCTGGCGAACCATGGTCCAGTGATCACGGGTACGGACTTTGAAGATGCAGTGGATAACGCAGAAGAGCTAGAAGAGACAGCGAAGCTAGCGTTCATTCTTAAAGACAGCAACATCCGCTACTTAACGGATACTGAGATTCAAGACCTAAAAGGGAGAGGTAAGTAATGGCTAAATTCGCGGCAAATCTGACAATGTTATTCACAGAAGTTCCTTTTCTAGATCGTTTCGAAAAAGCACACCAAGCGGGCTTCAAAGCGGTGGAATACCTTTTCCCATACGCATTCGAAGCGCAAAAACTAGCAAGCAAGATACAGCAGTTTGGTTTTGAGCAAGCGTTATTCAACATGCCTCCAGGTGATTGGGATGCAGGTGAACGAGGTTTTGCAGCTATTCCGGGGCGTGAGGATGAATTTAAAACGAGCGTCGAGACTGCTCTGATGTACGCCAAGGCACTGAACTGTAAAAAGGTTCACGCTATGTCTGGCATTGTTGATTCTCGCTTCACTCGTGATCAGCATATTGAAACCTTTATCTCAAACATTCGTTATGCAGCGGATAAGTTTGCCGAACAAGGTGTTGAGCTGATGATTGAGCCACTCAACAATCGCGATGTACCGAACTACTTTGTTGCACATCAACGTGAAGCGGTTGAACTCATCAAACAAGTGGCTCGTCCAAACGTGAAATTGCAGCTCGATCTCTATCACGCACAAATTATGGACGGTGATCTGAGTACGTTGATTCGCGATGTGGCGCCATACACAGGCCATATTCAAATTGCTTCTGTGCCTGAAAGGCACGAACCATCGGAAGGCGAACTGAATTACCCACACCTATTCAATGTTTTGGATGACTCTGGTTACCAAGGCTGGATCGGTTGTGAATACAACCCAAGGCATAGCACGCAGCTGGGCCTTAGTTGGGTTAAACCATACCTATAACAATTTTAATTTCTATCCATAAATAACTTGAAACTAATTACAAAAACAAAGGGTCGTGACTATGAATATTATCATAACTGGAGGGGCGGGTTTTCTCGGAACCCTACTTGCCAAATCACTACTAAAAGAAAACAAAGCTGAAAGTATTACTATTGTCGACATTCAAAAGTCGCGCTTAGAGGGCATTGATGACCGAGTCGTTTCTTTAGTCATGGATATGACAAAGCGAGAAAATATAGACCAAGTTATTACTGCCGAAACGACACACATTTTTCATTTAGCGGCAATTGTATCGAGCCATGCTGAGCAAGATTTTGATTTAGGCGTAGCTGTAAACCTGACGACCACACAGTTATTGCTTGAGCGTTGCCGTAAAGTAAACCCTAATATTCGTTTTACGTTTGCTTCATCTTTAGCTGTATTTGGTGGTGAGCTTCCGGAAACGATTACACCAATAACAGCACTTCATCCTCAGTCATCCTACGGGACGCAAAAAGCTATAGGTGAGTTATTGGTTAACGACTATGCCCGTAAAGGCTTTGTTAAAGCTGTATCCGTACGTTTACCGACTATTTGTATTCGCCCTGGGAAACCAAACCTTGCCGCTAGCTCTTTCGTAAGCGGAATTATTCGTGAGCCTTTGAATGCTCAAGAATCAAATTGTCCTGTAGACCCTACGCTAAAACTTTGGATATCGAGCCCGTCTAGAGTGGTTGACAATATTCAGTATGCAGGGCTAATGCCTTATGAGCAGTTAAATAATCTGTCCTATAGAACGCTTAATTTACCTGGCATTCAAACTACACCAGCTGAGATGATTCAAACAATGGACACTTTAGTGGGTAAGCAACTTTCTAATTATATTACCTATGAGCATGATGCGGGTATTGATCGTATTGTGAGTAGTTGGCCACAAAAAATTGATTGTACTAAAGAACTGGAGCTTGGATTTAAAGCAGACAGTAATTTCAAGGATGTATTACAACAATTTATTTCTGTTAACAATATGGAGATTGTCTAATGTTACCAACCTCAGTAATTGGACTAATAGTAGCCGTATCAGTCCTTGTTTTTCTTGTATTACGTACAAAAGTACATGTGTTAATTGCGATGTTAATTGCGGCATGTATCGCAGGTATTATTGGTGGGTTAAGTGTTGACGACACGATTGCGACCGTTAGCAAAGGATTTGGTGGAACATTAGGCGGTATAGGGATTGTCATCGGTCTCGGCGTTATGATGGGGGCTATTTTAGAGGCTTCTGGAGCAGGAGAAAGTATTGCCTATAATTTTATAAAGTGGTTAGGAAAAAAGAAAGAAGAGGCCGCTCTTGCTGTAACTGGCTATATTGTTAGCATCCCAATCTTTGTGGATAGCGCGCTTATCATTCTTTATCCAATTGCGAAGTCTTTGTCAAAAACGTCCAATCGCTCGATTTTAACGCTTACGGTTGCTCTGGCGGGCGGCTTGGTCGTAGCGCATCACGCTATTCCGCCGACTCCAGGGCCTTTGGGAGTTGCTGGTATCTTTGGTGTCGATCTTGCCAGCATGTTAGGTTTTGGTTTGATGATCGCAGCGCCTTGTGTCATGGGTATTGTTTGGTATGCAAGATGGTTAGAAAAGCAGTTTCCTGAATTCATTCCAACCGAACATTTCTCGAAGTCTAGTGAGCAACTGATTAATGATCACAAAGAGTACATTGCAAGTAAAGAAGCGAAAGACCTACCATCTTTAAGTAAATCTATCGCTCCAATTATTATCCCTATTTTACTTATACTTGCGAAATCAGTGATGGGTTTATTAGAGGGTACTTTCGGTTTCGAAGGGCTGACAGCAACAACATTTGGTCAATTTATCGCTTTTATCGGCAGCCCTACAATTGCACTATCAATAGCAACCTTATTAGCGGTTTACACATTGGGTAATAACCTTACCAAAGAAGAAGCGAATGAAAAGATGGAACAAGGAATCTCCACTTGTGGCATCATTTTGTTAGTAACAGGTGCTGGTGGCGCGTTAGGTGCGGTATTGCGCGAAACGGGTGCGGGCGCAGAGATTGCCAACCAAGTTGCAGGGCTTCCTATTTCTGCGGTTATGATTCCATTTATTATTGCGACGTTAGTTCGCATTATTCAAGGCTCTGGTACAGTCTCCATGATAACCGCTGCTTCTATATCTGCCCCAGTTTTAGTGAATATTCCTGATGTTAACCTTTTATTCGCAGCGACGGCAGCTACGATGGGATCTCTATTTGCTGGCTACTTTAATGACTCGTTATTCCATATTGTTAATCGACTAATGGGGGTGACTGAGGTTAAGAAACAACTCATTATTTGGACTATTCCAACAACAATTGCTTGGGCTATTGGTGGTTCATTAGTCATGATTCTTAACTTATTCTTCGGATCTCATGGTTCAATCTTTGATCCCGTGTTACCACTTGCTGTACTTTTGGGGTGTATTGCATTTACAAAATCTTACAGCGCTAAGCACGTCGAATTACAAGAGGTATAAAGGTTTACTTGTACTCTTCCATAAAGTCAAAACCTATCACAATATGTATTTTTAGCAGATAGTTTAAGGATTTTTAATAATATGAACGGCCCTACGTTTGGGCCGTTTTAGTTCTGATAACTAAACTATTTAACTTGAACTGATATAGTTTCTTTCAACCTAATCGATATGAAATGGAATCTCTATTTCCCGTTTAGTTAACGATTACATATAAAGGATCTATTCGAGTTTAACCCTAGTGACTTTACTCTAGCGAAGTAGGGTTACTTTATATAAGAGTCCAGTACTTTCAATACGACTTCCATATCTTTTTCACGTTGAGTTTTGTCTTCCTCAAGTACAACGTGCTCAAGTAAGTGGCCTTTAATTACTTCTTTCATTAAGCCATTTACAGCCCCTCGAATTGCAGCGATTTGTTGCAACACATCTTGGCACTCATGTTCTTCTTCCAGCATTTTTTTAAGACCATTCACCTGACCCTGTATTTTGCTGACACGGGTACTGAGCTTTTTTTGATCTCTGGTTGTATGGGACATGACTTATCTTCTTTAAGTTACTGACTGCGAGATTCTAACTGATAATGTAGCACTTATCTTATACTGGGGGGTAGTATTAAATACTGGGGGGAGTATAGTTTGGGGCAACTTTAGAAGAGCATATTGAGAATAACAATGGATTTTGTCGCATTATTACAACAAGGTAATGGATGGTTTTTTATACCCAGCGCCATTTTATTAGGAGCGTTACATGGATTAGAGCCAGGACATTCAAAAACGATGATGGCGGCGTTTATTGTGGCCGTAAAAGGAACAGTGAAGCAGGCGGTGATGTTGGGGTTGGCTGCAACGCTTTCCCATACGGCGATCGTATGGATAATTGCTGCGGGTGGGATGTATATAAGCCAAAGATTTACTGCAGAAGCTGCGGAGCCATGGATGCAGCTTATCTCTGGGGTGATTATCGTTTCGACGGGTTTATGGATGTTCTGGAGAACGTGGAGTGATGAGCGAGCTTGGCACAAAGCTCATAAGCAAGCTCGAGACTGGAGAACGCAAGTTGTCGATACTGGTCATGGGCATCTATCGCTTTCTATCGTAGAAGAAGGGCATCACTGCCGTTTTCAGTTACGCACACTTAACGGTAAGCCTTTAACGGCTGAAAACGTTAAACTAGTGCTACCCAACGCAATCAGACAGCCTTCTGATATTTATCACTTTATTGAGCGCGATGGCTATTTGGAATCTGCCTCCTGTATTGAAGCCTCTGATGATTTTTTCGTCACATTGATGGTCGGGCACCATGATCACACCCACGATTTCGAGGTGCATTTTCATGCGGATTCCCATTCGGAAAGTGAGAATAAAGAGTACCAAGATGCTCATGAGCGTGCTCACGCTCTAGATATTCAAAAGCGCTTTGGCGATCGAGATGTTACCAATGGACAAATACTTCTGTTTGGTTTGACTGGTGGGTTAATACCATGCCCGGCGGCGGTCACTGTTTTACTCATTTGTTTGCAACTTAAGGCCATGACACTTGGTGCAACCTTGGTGGTGTCGTTCAGTATTGGTCTAGCGTTAACTTTAGTTGCGGTTGGTGTTGTCGCGGCAGTGGGCGTTCAAAAAGCAACATCGAAGTGGAGTGGTTTGAACGATGTGGCTCGTCGTGCACCTTATCTATCGGGGATCTTGATTAGTGCCGTTGGTATGTATATGGGCATGCACGGGTTTACGACGTTAATGAGCTAAGCTCTGTTGTAATTATTACGTCGCTTTTTGTTTATTAAAGGTAGCTCTTTCATGTTGTGGATGATTACTAAGTACGCGTTAACCGCAGGAATAGTGGTGCTGATATCTGAAGTTGCCAAGAGAAGTGATAAAGCGGGAGCGCTGATTGCCGCGCTCCCGACGGTCACTATTTTAGCTTTAATTTGGATGTATATTGAAGGGCAAGGTCAGGAAAAGCTCGCGAACCACGCGTTTTATACTTTTTGGTATGTACTGCCTACATTGCCGATGTTTCTAGTTTTTCCTTTCTTACTGAGCCGATATTCGTTTTGGTTCTCTTTGGGAATTTGCGCCATTATTTCAATCGTTTGTTTCTTCATTGTGACCATCGTTATTAAAGAGTTTGGAATAGAATTAACTTAATTGAGCAAAGGAGAATTGTAAGAATATAGGTCGAAGCGCTCGCTTATTTATATTTTCAAGGCTCTAACTAGAACTCTTTTTTTAACTCTCGATGCTAGTGTGGCCGCTTACTTGAAGTTATCGATTACTCTCTTGTTTTTCAGTCAAACCTCGTAGAAATGTGACGTTTTGAAGACTTTTCTTCCTTCATTCTAAAGTTATCGGTAATCAGGCAGATACAGTGGCTACAAAGTTACGTCTAGCTTTGCCAGACAGGCTAAAAATACAGTTTGTGTTGGTTATAAGAGGCGAAAGGCTTAACGCTCTGTCGTGAGCATCACATTGAATTGTACCGAGACAATTAAAATGAAAAGAATCATCTTATTAGCCGTTTGCGCCATGTTTGGTATTGCTGTCGTGGCAAGTATGGCATCAACGTACCTAATTTCGAGTCAGAAAATCGATGACATCATCTTAAACAAATCCCAAGTTCAAGCTGAGTTTTTAGCAGGAAATGCAAGTTATATTTTGGAGAACTCAGCCAACCCAATGCAAGACTTACAATCGCTTGTTGAGGGTTTGAAACAACGTTCAGACGTAAGCTATGCAGTCGTAATTGATCGCAATGTGACGGCGGTTGCTCACAGTGATAAGCAAAAGCTAAATAAAACCTACAATGATAACTATACCGTTGAAGGTGCAACCAAGGGTGTACAACAGTATTCAAAGTGGTATGCCGATGTCCAGAAAGTGTGGGTGTTTGATATCATGGCGCCGATCTACGTGAATGGTCAGTTGTACGGTACGTTTGATATTGGTATTCCTATTACAGAAGTAAGCCAAGCGACGAATGGAATTATTACTTCCCAACTGATTTCCATGGTGGTGATCTTCGTTCTGTGTGTTTTGGCTCTATCGCTGCTACTCAACAAGCTGATGCGACCGCTCTCTGCGCTTAAGGAGGCGTTGCAAGACATCTCGAAAGGTGACGGAGACTTAACGGTTCGTTTACCAGCAAAAGGTAATGATGAAGTCGCACAAATTTCTTCGGCGTTCAACGTGTTTGTTGGCAAGGTACATGAAATCATTACACAAGTTGTAAATACTGGTGTGGATCTGAATGGTTCTGCTGTTGCGCTGCGTGGACAATCTCAACAAGCGCTCGCAAGAGGGCAGGAGCAGAATGAGCAAACCATGTTGGTTGTCACGTCTATGAACGAAATGATCGCGACCGTCAACGAAATCGCGTCAAATGCTGCTGGTGCAGCAAGTGCTGCGAGCACGGCAAGTAATGAGACTCAAGATGGCTACAAGACGCTAGAACGCACCAAGACGGCGATGACGAATCTTGAAAACGAGATGAACAGTACTTCCAATATTATCGTAAGTCTTGCGGACAACACTCAGTCGATTGGTAGTATTCTCGAAGTCATTAGAGGGATCTCTGAGCAAACGAACCTATTGGCGTTAAATGCCGCTATTGAAGCAGCGCGCGCCGGTGATGCCGGACGAGGTTTCGCCGTAGTGGCAGACGAGGTCCGTAATCTTGCCACTAAAACGGCTCAGTCCACTGATGAAATTGACAATATGATCCATCAGTTGCAAACCGAAGCCCAAAGTGCGGTTAATTCAATGAGTAATAGTAGAACCTTAATTGAAGAAGGCACTGCAGAAACGGAGCTGGCTCGACAAGCACTAGAGGCAATTGCTGATCAAGTTACTACTATTTTGGATATCAATACTCAAGTGGCAACGGCAACAGAACAGCAATCGACGGTAGCAAATGAAATTAACATGAATATGGATACCGTCAGTCACTCCGTGAAAAACGCGCTAACGGCGAGTGAGCAATTGGAAGAATCAAGTCAACAACTTGCGGAATTATCGAGAACTCTCGATCGCCACGTAGGAGCGTTTAGAATTTAAGCGCGAACGGAAATCCTTTTGCAAAAGCCAGTAAATCTCGATTGCTGGCTTTTTTATTTGAGAAAATCGAATGTCGATTTGCTCTACTATGCCAGTTTTTATAGTTATTGGGATAAATGATTAGTGCTTAACTAGGCGTTAAGCTTCGCGTGTTGTTTTAAGTGCTCAACAAACATAGAGATTTTCTTGGCTAAGTGCTTTCTAGAAGAGTAAAACGCATAAAGCACTAAATCTTCAGGTTCGTATTCTAGAGGGATGACTTCAAGCTTGCCGCTCTCGATCTCATCTTTGCATGATTCTATTGGAAGTATTGCGTATCCAAGCCCTGATAACGCGCCAGATTTAGCGAGATGGCCACTGTTTACTTTGAACGAGGATTGTACTGTTTGCGTAATATGACCTCCGTTGGGGTTTTTAAACACCCAGGGAGCACCATTTACTGCGGTAAGTGTCGTGATACAGGGAACATGATTTAAATCCGTAATTTTGTAAGGGCTGGCGTACTTATTAAGCAGTTGAGGCGCAGCCAAAATAGCACTGGGCCAGCGTTTGATTTCCCTTGCTACCCAATTGCTGTCAGACAAAGTCCCTCTATGAAAACTCAAAATGACATCAAAGCTATCAATAACATCATCTTTAGGGTTTAGCGTTGTATCGCAAGACAAAGAGATTGACGGGTATTGCGTGCAAAAGGTGACAACCGCTTTGGCCAGTACAGGTGTGTCTGGCATAAGAATACGTAGCTCTCCCGTTACGGTGTGCGAGTGGCGAGTCACGGTTTCTAGCGCGTTGTTGAGTTGTTCCAATAATGGACGAGTGCTGCTATAGAGCTCTTCTCCAGCCTCGGTAGGCGTCATTCGCCTTGTCGTTCTATTGAACAACCTGATGTTTAACTTTTCTTCAAGCAGGGCAATATGTCGGCTGACATTCGATGTTGGTATATTCAAACACTCAGCGGCTCGCTTAAAGCTGTTGTTTTCATACACACAGTGAAAACTTTTTAACCAGATTTGGTCGACGTTATCAAACATTCTATTGTCCCACTTTATTGGATTATCAAGCCAGCATATTGCACTTTATCCTCAGACTGAGTTGCATACAATTTTATTTAACAGTCA
Organism: Vibrio sp. M60_M70; assembly: GCF_037162085.1. NCBI lineage: Bacteria > Pseudomonadati > Pseudomonadota > Gammaproteobacteria > Vibrionales > Vibrionaceae > Vibrio > Vibrio sp. M60_M70. Next base: position 1,623,344 of record NZ_JARLUL010000002.1, on the reverse strand, counting down.
GAGCGGGCAAACGATGCAGATGTCGTGCTACGAGGTGATCAATAATGAGGTACTCATGAGTTGGCTAGAAAGGTTATTTGAGAATAAGAATATAATAGGTTCGCGCAAAGCGTCTATTCCTGAGGGCGTTTGGACAAAATGCCCTGAATGTGAACAAATACTTTATCGCGCGGCATTAAAAGAGAATTTGGAAGTATGTCCTAGGTGCTCTCATCACATGAGAATGGCTGCACGTCAAAGGTTGAACACTTTTCTGGATCATGGAACACAGCAAGAGTTGGCAAGTGAGTTGGAACCGCAGGATATTTTGGGTTTTAAAGACTTAAAGCGATATAAAGAGCGAATTGCCATCGCGCAGAAAACGACTGGAGAAAAAGATGCCTTGGTTGTGATGCAGGGGAAGTTGCTAGGCTTGCCTGTTGTAGCTTGTGCGTTTGAATTCTCTTTCATGGCTGGCTCGATGGGGGCGGTGGTTGGCGAGAAATTTGTCCGCGCCGTTGAAACTGCGATTAATACAAAATCTGGGCTAGTGTGTTTTTCTGCTTGCGGAGGGGCGCGCATGCAAGAGTCTTTGGTAGCACTAATGCAAATGTCAAAAACCAGCGCCGCGTTAAACCACTTATCTGAGCACAGATTACCCTATATCTCAGTATTGACGGACCAAACTTATGGTGGCGTCTCGGCGAGTTTAGCCATGTTGGGAGACATCAATATTGGTGAACCTAAAGCAAGCATTGGCTTTGCGGGAAGGCGTGTTATTGAACAAACGGTACGTGAAAAGCTACCAGACGAGTTTCAAAGAAGTGAGTTTTTATTGGCACATGGTGCATTAGATATGATTGTAGACAGACGTGAAATGCGTGATCGCGTTGGCGGCTTATTGGCTAAGTTAACCAACGCGAGGGTGGTTTCAGAATAGGTGGTATTAAAGTTAGACTTAGTACTTGCGTTTATTGAGCCGTAATCATTACAAACCGTTCATTTTGCCCCCATCTTGGTTCCGCATTCATTAGGCTGAGATCCAACGCCGTTTGGTATGGGTCAACAGCAAAATGGTCGCTTACTAAACCCCAGAGCATCCAGTTGATTGCGGTTTCATTCTCGGTAAGCTCTTCGAGTGGCGCTTGGAGGAAAAAGTACTCATCTTCACCATCGTAACCGAGCCGATCATAGATAATGTTGCGTAGCTCTCGATCCAAATCATGTTGGAGGTTGATTGAGTCGTACAGTTGCTCTTCTGTTGGGCCATTCTCATGGTGATAAACATTGCGTTTTGACTCTTTGCGTAAAGTACCTGAGCCAGTTTCAATGCTTACTTTCTTTTGCGAGTGTTGCTCAAGAACTTGAATGATTTCATCCTCTAGTTGATCGAGTTTACTCAGCAAAACTTGATTGTTTATGTCACCAGCGGGGAGGCCATCGTTTGGAAGGCTTTCACTCTCTCGTAGACTGCTTTCCCGTGAGGAAGGGCTGCAAAACACTGTTCTAGGAGCGCTTCATTGGCTTGCCAAATGCCCGAGTAGAGCTCGTAATCATGTGTATATGGTGGAAGATCTTCAGTATCTTCCCCTAATAATTCTCGCCAGCGCTTTTGCCACTGTTCTTCTTTTGCGTGTTTTACACGCGCGTATTGCTTAACCCAGCGGTTACGAAGTGTTACCCCAAAAATGGCAAGTCCCCATGGAGCGAGCAAATAAAAATAATAGTGAGAAGAGTTATCCCAAAAGTAACCGTAAACGTAAACACCAAAAGCAAGCACCCAAGTTCCAATAGTACAAGCAATAATCCCGGACATTATTGATGACTGGCGCTTTGTTTCTCTTAATGTATTACCTTCAGCACATAACCAAAAAATGCCGCCAAAAACAAAGGCAAACGTTGTCATGAAGTAGGCAAGCGCCGCTCCCAAAAATCCCCAAAGTGACATGTATTATCCCTAGCCAAATATCTGCTTATTCACTCATCAATGATTCGAGGAGTAAATGTGTTTGATTTGGCGGAGAATTTACCATTAATGCCAACCTTTTGATATGCACTCGATGACTTATTGGGAATGAGTCACAAATAAAAATAGATAGTATCAAGCATCAAAATTTAATTTAGAACCTTTGATTGTCGTGAACTCTATCTGGAAGAGTTAAGGGTGGAGTTTAAGGGCAATTTTCCTCATAAAGTCGTTATTTAGAAAAAGGTAAATTAATGTTTTTATTGATAATTGTGAGAAATCTTGGATTGGGATTGATCCCATAAATTTAGAGTAAAAAGCCTATTTTTGGGAGCGATTTCATAAATTTTATGATACTGATTTCACTGTTTGAGCTGTAAAGAATATAAACCCCCACTCAATGTATGTTAATAATCAATGAGTGTTGTTATGTCTCATATCCGTTTTTTCCCGCGCCATCGTTTGGCGCTTGCTTGTATGCTAGCGAGTGTGTCTAGCTTCTCTTTTGCACAAAACCAGTGCGCTGTTGCTGATTTACAACAATCGAGAGACTTGGCTGCTGCCGTTTCTGGTGCTGAGTATGATTGCTACCACGCTTGGTTTTCAGCTCCTTCCGCAACGCTGAACGATATTTACAGCGAAGCGAGCTTAAGCCGTATCCAAGTCGCGTTGGATCAAGAAATTGCCCGCTATCGTGGAGAAGCAGAGCAAGCTCGTGTTCTAGAAAATCTGGGCGAGTTTATTCGTGCTGCATACTACGTTCGTTACAATGCTGGCACAGGTACACCTGAGTTTTCAGAAGCGTTGAGTCAGCGTTTTGCTCAGTCGACGAACCTATTCCTTAACAACCCTCATGCTTTGGAACAAGGCCGTGAACAAGTTGGCGCAATGAAGAGCTTGACTTTGATGGTTGATAACGTGAAGCAGTTGCCGCTGACCATGGATAGCATGATGGCCGCGTTGATGCACTTTAACCGTGAAACCGCGCAGGACACGCAATGGGTCGATGGTTTAAACAACCTGTTCCGTTCTATGGCAGGTCATGTAGCAAACGATGAGTTCTACCGCTACATGGCAAACAATACTCACCATATTGATACATTAGCGAGATTCGCATCTGATAACGCTTGGGCATTGGATACGGATGCGAGCTTTATTGTTTTCAATGCATTACGTGAAACTGGTCGTTTGCTTGCGAGCCCAGATCAGGAGACCAAACGCAAAGCCTTGGCTGTGATGCAACAAGTGATGCAACGTTACCCACTGGGTAGTGAGCATGACAAACTGTGGCTTGCTGCCGTAGAGATGATGAGCTACTACGCACCTGAAGGTTTAAACGGTCTGGACCTAGATCAAGCGAAGCAAGATCTAGCAGCGCGCGTGATGCCAAATCGTTTTGAGTGTCAGGGACCTGCCATCATTCGCTCTGAAGATCTAACCGATGCTCAAGCTGCGAAAGCGTGTGAAGTGCTGGCTGCGAAAGAAGCCGACTTCCATCAAGTGGCGAATACGGGCAATCAACCTGTCGCTGATGACTTGAATGACCGTGTTGAGGTGGCGGTGTTTGCTAGTAACGACAGCTACGTTGATTATTCTTCGTTCCTGTTTGGTAATACAACGGACAACGGTGGTCAGTACCTTGAAGGGAATCCATCAAAAGCGGACAATACCGCCCGTTTCGTGGCTTATCGCTATGCGAATGGCGAAGATTTATCGATTTTGAATCTAGAGCATGAGTACACGCACTATTTGGACGCGCGATTTAACCAGTACGGTTCATTCAGTGATAACTTAGCCCACGGTCATATCGTGTGGTGGCTGGAAGGTTTTGCTGAATACATGCATTACAAACAAGGCTACCAAGCTGCGATCGAACTGATTGCAGGCGGTAAATTGAGCCTTTCAACTGTGTTTGATACCACATATTCTCACGATACTAATCGTATCTATCGTTGGGGTTACTTGGCCGTTCGATTCATGCTGGAAAATCATCCGCAAGACGTAGAAAGCTTGTTGGCGTTGTCGCGCACTGGTCAGTTTGAACAGTGGGCGCAACAGGTGACGACATTAGGTCAACAATATGACGCAGAGTTTGAGCGTTGGTTGGATACGTTAGAAGTGGAGCCAGAGCAACCAGGTACTGACCCAGAAGAGCCAATAGAACCAACAGAACCTGAAGCACAAGTGACTGAATTGACGGCGAACCAAAGCATTCAACTCAGTGGCGAAGCATACAGCGAAAAACTGTTCTACGTTGATGTTCCAGCCAACACCGTTAACTTCAATGTATCTATTGAGGGCGCGGGTGATGCGGATCTTTACATGAGCTACAACAAAGTCGCGCATTACTACGACTTTGAAATGAGCCAGTATGGCGATGGCAGCAATGAAGAGATTGTATTTGAGCCAGAGCAGGATGGTTACGTGAAAGCAGGTCGTTACTACATCAGTTTAACTGGCCGTGATAGCTATGACTCTGTGAATCTTGTGGCTGCTTTAGACGTTGAAGCGCAAACACCGCCAACACAAGTGCAAGACGATTTGGCACCAGTGGTACTAGAGTCTGGTGAAGCAAAAATGCTCACTGTGCACAAGCAGCGTTATGCGGCAGTGTATGTACCTGAAGGTGTTGAAGAGATTCGTGTATGGCTAACGGCCCACTCTCAAACTGGTAATGTCGATCTATACGCCAGCAGAGAGCATTGGCCTACGGTTGAGCAACACGAGTACGTGTCCAACTATGCAGGTAGCAACGAATACTTTGCGATTCCTGTTACTGAAGCGGGCTATGTGCACTTCTCTCTTCAAGCACCAGAACAAGGTGATGATGTTGAAATGTTAGTGCACTTCAACTAAAACATGCTCGATTAGCTGAAATCGAGATAAAAAACGTCGCTCATAGAGCGGCGTTTTTGTTTGTATCGGATGCCATTGTGATCAAACAGCGGCGAATGCCAGTTAATCGGCTGATTTATCGAGTTATCCTTTGCTCTTTTTCTAAACGGCTTTAGGTTTGTATTACAATTTACCGCGCACATAAACTTTTTTAGCGACGCGTTCTGTGACCTAGCTTCTGATTTGTGCTTTCCAAACGGATACAATATATATGCACCCCGTGCAATAAAGTGAAAAGGGAAAGACATGAAAACGCTTATTTATGAAACGTTGATTAGCCTTGCTAACCAAGAACCAGAACAACATGCAAGAATCCGACAAAATCTATATGAACAGTTGGATCTGCCGTTCGATAAGCAGCTGGCTTTGTATTCTTGTGCCCTTGGTCCTGCAAGTTCAGGCAAGTTGGAGAGTAGTCAAGGCATTAACAACGCGGTAGATTGCGCGGTTAAACTGCTTGAAACCCCTGAGCGCTAATTCACTCGTTGTTTAAATCACGGCCCGATCCCCAAGGGCCGTTTTTAATTGCCTTTAAATTGATTTCAACGTCGTGATTACTCTGCTCTTTCCGCCAGCACTTCTTTGAAGGCAAACATGCCGTTTAATGCCGCTGGAAACCCTGCGTAGACGGACATCTGTAAGATGACTTCCTTAATTTCAGCCTCGCTGCAGCCCACATTCAGTGCTGCATTGAGATGTACTTTCAGTTGCGGCGCACAATTCCCCATTGCCGTTAGCGCGGCGACGGTTGCGATTTCTCTCGATTTTAGGTCTAAGCCTGGGCGAGCATAAATATCGCCAAACGGATACTCAATGGTGTACTGAGCTAAATCTGGGCAAATATCTTGTAAGGTTTCGATGACGTTATGACCAGCGTCGCCATCAATGTGAGAGAGTAGTTCTAGTCCTTTGTTAAAGCGTGATTGTTCCATCGATATGTTCCTAGTGAATAAATGCAAACATACCTTAATCCTTAGAGTTAACTCTAAGTCAACGAACTTTTCCGCTTTTATACAAGGCAATTTTTTCTTCTAGAGCCGTTAAGTGCTTTTGCTGCTGTTCAATGTGGAGTTTGAGGTTTTCTTGATGTTGCTCTAGCAAGGCTTGGCGTTGTCGTACAGACTCTGAGCCGACTTCCCTTAATTTTGCATATTCCAGAATCTCTTCAAGTGGCATTGCAGTTTCTTTTAATCGCTTTACGAAGCTAATCCAGCTTAGATCTTTCGCGCTATACACTCGATGCCCACTCGCGTTTCTATGGACATGTTTAAGTAAGCCAATTTTTTCATAGTATCGAAGTGTATGAGCAGACAAGCCGACGAGGCTAGAAAACTCTTTGATATTCATGATTACCCTCCAAGGTAATTCATACCAATAGGCATAAGCTAAGTTCCGCATTTTGAAGTCATTTCGGGATAGATACAAACGGTAATCTTCCATGTTTTAAGGTGGGATACGCAGAAGGGGGCTATTTTGAATACGCGCCAAACGTGATCCACCTGCCAGTTTCACTTTATTAAAAATTAGTTACTCAATAGAGTGGTTTGGCTGTTTTTAGTCTTTGGCCTCCTTTAGGGCGTACCCGGGCATTTTCTTTTATATATTTTGAATGCAATTTTTTGCAATACAAAACAATGATTTAGTTTGTTTTATGTGCGGTGTGCTTGAATGTCATCTACTCGTTTACGTCCAGAACCGTTTCTACTTGGGCAATGGAGGAGTCACTACGCCTTCATTTTCAGCCTTGAGTTAGGGCGAAAAGGGTGAGGGCGTCTGATGAATAGCTCTTATAATTTCGACTATTGAATTCACTCACAAAAAAATGCAAACAAGTAATCGTGAGTGAAAACGAGTAGGAGAACAACATGAGTGGCTCACAGGAAATACAATCATTCGGTGCGAATGTTATCTTACATGCGTTTGATTGGAAGTATGCTGACATTGCCCAACGAGCAAAAGAAATCCACGAGCTAGGTTACGGCTCCGTGTTGGTTTCGCCACCAATGAAAAGCGCCCACGATGATCGCTGGTGGCAGCGCTATCAACCTCAAGATTACCGTGTCATCGACAATGCGTTGGGTGATACCAAAGACTTTATCCGTATGGTTCGTGAACTGGAGCAAGTTGGCGTGTGGGTTTACGCTGACGTGGTGTTTAACCATATGGCAAATGAGGCCCACCTTCGCCGAGACCTCCAATATCCAAGGCAAGAGGTCTTGGAGGAATACCAACAAAACAAACAGAAATATCAGTCGCTAACGTTATTTGGCGACTTATCTCAACCGCTTTTTGATGAAGAGGACTTTGTTGAAGCGTTCGGTATTAAAGACTGGAAAGATAAATGGCAGGTACAAAATGGACGCATCACTGGTGGACCAACTGATCCTGGCTTGCCAACCCTCCGTGTTTGTGACCATGTCGTTGAGCAGCAACGCGCTTACCTAAAAGCACTGAAAGCCATTGGTGTGAAAGGTTTTCGTATTGATGCCGCGAAACACATGACGTTAGAGCATCTTAAACGTGTTTGGACAGACGACATCACGCGCGATGTGCATATATTTGGCGAAATTATTACCGATGGCGGTGCGAGAGAAGAAGAGTATCAGTTGTTTCTTGAGCCGTATTTACAGGAAACTCGCTTAGGCGCTTACGATTTCCCGTTGTTCTCGACCATTTTTAAGGCGTTTGCTAAAAAGGGCAGTTTCAAGTCGTTGATTGACCCATACTGTTTCGGTCAGGCCCTTTCGCCTGGTCGCGCCATTACATTTGTTGTCACGCATGACATTCCTAACAATGACGTTTTTCTTGATCTGATCATGGATGAGGAAAACGAATGGTTAGCTTATGCCTACATTCTAGGCCGCGATGGTGGTGTGCCATTGGTTTATACCGACTTAAACACTAGCGGTATTACAGATAAAAATGGCAAACCAAGATGGCAAGGCGCATGGAACGATCCGCGAATGGCGAAAATGATCCAGTTCCACAATATGACGCATGGCGAGTCGATGAGTGTTCTTGAAGGTAACGATGATATGCTGGTACTTAAGCGAGGGAGCAAAGGCATTGTCGTGCTTAATAAATCGCAGCGTCAGCAGTCTTTGGCATTGAAAATGGGTGGCGACTGGGTGGATTTGATGACGGATCAGGACGTTCCATCTGACGGTAAGTTAATTGTGCCACCTAAAGCCTCAATGTTGCTCGTCGAAAACTAAAAAATAAAACACCGAGCTTAGCGAGCTCGGTGTTTATGTTTATCGGCGGTCATTCAAGAACGGGTAAAGTCTAATGTAAAACCGAAGTCTTTCGCGTCTGCTATGAGGTTATGAGCACTCATTAACGCAACATTCAGCCTTTAAAAAACCGATCACATCATCTAAACATTGGTACTCTGCAACGCAAAAAAGGGTTCGCCCCTCACGACGTTGGGTGAGAAGCCCGGCTGAGGCTAGACTAGAAATATGATGAGAGAGAGTTGAAGCAGGAATGCCAAGCTTTTCTTGTACGCCGCCTACCGCGATACCTTTGTATCCCGCTTTGACAACTTCTTTGTAAATACTTAAACGAGTAGGATGACCTAACTCTTTTAGTGCTTTAGCGACGGCTTCAAGCTCCATACTGACCTCTAAAGAATGACTACAGTAAATTTGTTTCGATAATAGGGAAAGTCTCGGTAAATGCCAACTCTTGTGATCTAGGAACGATTTAAATCAGATGAGATTCATACCGGCTCATACCAGCACAACAATAATTGTCTACTCCAATGAGACAGATCAATCTTCATTATTATTTCACCCCACGTTCAAACTCCCTCGTCTACACTCATGGGTGAGTTGTTAGTTGGCAGACCAAGGAGGCGGCCATGATTGCGGTTCATAGAGATTATTGTTTGTCTAACAGTTCGGATTTACATGCTCGCGTTAAAGTTAACCCTGTCGGTAAATTAGAAGTTGAGATTGTAGAACTTCAAGAGCGCCATACCACAGAGTTTGATGATTTGTCTTTTGAGAGCCGTGGGTGTGAAACTCGAATCTGTGGTAAAGAAGACACAACTCCGTGGCAGTTCAATCTTGCAGTTACTGATGCGTTAGAGCTTTCTCACTTAGTGGAAGAAGCAAACGAAGAGTATGAGATTTTAATGAATGATCTTATGTAATCTCGTGAGAAGATCATTTTATCCTGCACGGCATGTGGCTCTGTACTGAAAAAGAAAAACCTCCCAAGCGGGAGGTTTTTAATATTGAGCAAGTTACCGTCAGATCGGCTCTTCTCTCGGCGGTGTTAGTTCTTGAACGTTATCTTCATTGAAGTCATCGGCGTAACCTTTCGGCGGTGGCGTCCAACCACGTTCTGAGCGCGAGAGTTTGTCATGGCGATCTTTTTGCATCTCTTCCGCCATTTTTTCCTCTAACTGAATAAACAGTTGTCGGAAATTGTTGTCATAACGTTCGCCTTCAGAATCATCTTCCCAAGCTTTGTAGAGTAGCTCGGACTTGCGTGCTTCAACACGCTTGTATGTCGCTTTTTGCTGCTCAACAAAGAAGGGGTGAATACCAAGTGCTTTCATCGTGTGACCACCCATCTCCAATGCGGAATGGTAGGTTTCCGATTCAATAATATCAGCCCCAGCTTGACGCAAAAGATAGCCGTGACCACGGTCAAAGGCGCGTGCGATCACCGTTACTTTGGGGTACGTGTGTTTGACGTACTTCACCAGTTCCACACTCGATTCTTGGTTATCAATTGCGACGACCAACGCAGCCGCATGCTCGATGCCTGCAGTGTGCAGCATATCTGGTCGAGTCGCATCGCCAAAATAAGCACGAGTGCCAATCTGGCGCATGTTATCAACTTGGTTGGCTTGGTGATCGAGCACCACTGTTGTTACACCATTAGAAACAAGCAAGCGGTTAACAATCTGACCAAAACGGCCGATACCAGCGATGATTACTGTGCCTTTTTCTTCAATCGTATCGCTTTCCCTTTCGTTTGATTGAGTTTCAAAACGCGGCAGTATTAATTTGTCAAATAGAATGAACAAACCTGGCGTTAAGAACATTGAGATAGCAACAACCAGCGCAAGAGTTTGCGAGAGTTCAAACGGAATGACGTGGTTTTGCACAGAGAAGCTTAGCAACACAAAACCAAATTCACCCGCTTGAGCCAAGCTTAAGGTAAACAGCCAGCGGTTGCTGCCTTTCACTCTAAATATCAGCGCGAGAATAAATAGCACCAAGGCCTTTAATACCATCACGCCAATGGTCAGTGCCATGATCAACCAGAAGTCACCAAATAGAACCGAGAAATTGATCCCAGCTCCGACGGTGATGAAGAACAGACCCAGCAACAACCCTTTAAATGGTTCGATATTGGACTCTAACTCGTGGCGAAATTCGCTGTTCGCCAATACAACGCCAGCCAAGAAAGTTCCTAAAGCAGGAGATAAGCCAACCAAACTCATCAGTGCTGCGATGCCGATCACCAGCATCAATGCGGTGGCGGTAAAAATCTCACGCAGCCCAGAGCTAGCAACATAGCTCAACAGAGGTCGACTTAAAAAGTGACCACCAACGACAACAATCGCTATCGATGCTGTGATGACTATTCCGTACGCCCAGCCCGGTAAATCGGCCACGAGGTTTAAATCGTCATGATGCTGCGCAGCCGTTTGAACAGCATTTTGTGCTTGTTCGACTAACTCCGGCAGGGCCAGCAATGGAATAAAGGCCAACATCGGGATAACAGCGATATCTTGGAAAAGCAAAACAGAGAACGCGTTTTGTCCGCCTTCTGTCTTCGTTAACCCTTTTTCGCTAAAAGTTTGCAAAACAATCGCGGTAGAAGAAAGGGTGAAAATCAAGCCGATGGCTAAGGCAATGGTCCAAGGCTGCTCAAAGTACAGGGCAATACCCATAATCGCCGCGATGGTACCGCCAACTTGAAGACCGCCTAAGCCCATTAAACGATTTCGCATTGACCAGAGCATTTTAGGCTCTAGCTCTAACCCCACTAGGAATAGCATCATCACCACGCCAAATTCGGCAAAGTGCTGAATTGTCGTTGTTTCTTCACCGACTAAACCGATAATTGGACCAATTACCACACCAGCGATGAGGTAACCTAAAACGGAACCGAGCCCTAAACGCTTGGCAAGTGGTACCGCAATTACAGCGGCAATCAAATACACGAAGGCTTGTAAGAATATCCCTGTCATGAAGCCTCCTTGATGAGCTTCGGAAGTGCGCTGTTGAGTTTGATTAATGACGCAGCTGCTTCAACATCCAGTCTATCTTCGACTAATGCTGTTAGCAGGCTTTTGTACCGTTCGACATGACGGGGAATTCGTCCTTCTTCTTCGGCTGTACGTGCGCCGAACAAAGCAAGAGGCGCAATGTAGTGCATACCTGTGAGTGCTGACATTTGCTCAATAGGAGCGAGCAGTTCCCGAATCGTAAAATGGTTGTAGCCTTCGGCTTTATAAGCTTCTTCCTTGCCGCCGGCCGAAAGCACGCACAGCATGGTTTTACCTTGTAGTTCGGTTCCTTCAGTGCCGTAAGCAAAGCCATACTCCAAAACCAGATCTTGCCACTCTTTTAAAATTGCTGGGGTTGAATACCAATATAGTGGGAATTGAAAAACCACCACATCATGCTCGCGCAAGCGTTGTTGTTCACGGTCGATATTGATATCGAAACGAGGGTATTCACCATAGAGATCAACACATGTCACGCCTTCAATTTTTTGAGCTTCTTTGAAAAGTGGAGTATTCACTTCTGAACGATGCTGGGAAGGATGAGCAAAGAGAATTAATACTTTTTTATTCGCCATAAGGATCCTTGCTATCTAAATAACCATGCCCGGTAGGAGCGCAGGTTGGTTAGAAAATGTAACTCATAAATGGCCGTCAAGCTAGCTTGGAAAAGTGCTTAAGCTGTTTCAATATCAATAAAAAACCACCAAATAAGTTGGTGGTTTTGGCAAGCGTCAAATTCTAATTAATCATGAATAGGAACGACTAAAATATCGACTGGTGACTTGTTGATAAGATGTCTTGAGTAGGAAATGATTTTGCTCCAGAAATCTTGATGATGTCCACAAATCAACAAGTCCACTTCTTGCTCTTTGATGGTAATTTCGAGCTTATCGGCTAAATCACCAGTACCCACGAAGAAGTGTTTGAGTGGATAATCCATGTACTCACTGAATGTTCTCAAACATTCCATAGAGTGCTCATTCAGCGGCCTTTGGTCTGGGTTCTCTTTAATGTCTACGAGCTCACGATAAATTTCCCCGTGAGTTCCATCAATATGGATGAATGAAATATCGGAGTCGAGATAGTTAGCCATCGCTACGGCTCTGTCGATCAGAACAGTGCTCTCATCGGACAGTTCGAGTGCAACAAGGATATGTTTGTATTTCATTACCACGCCCTTATGTGGATTAGCTTTACTGTAAGCATAGTATGGCTTGGGCAAAATTTGTGTAGATAAGATCTCGAAATCGTTCAAAGTTTTGATAAATAATGCTGCTTGCTTTTTAGTCAGAAAACCCGCTAAACTTCGCAAATCATTTCTCTAGGAGATTACGCCAACATGAAGAACTAAACCTGTTATCCATATTTTTACTTATTTTTTGGATCTGCAGGGTTAGTAGGCGTAGCTCACTTTCCGATATTTCTTTGCAACAAGACGACTTTTTGATTTGACGTTTATCGTCGAGCTGTACATAAAGCTTAATGCGTTTGTGCACGCGTTTTGTTTCAATCTCAAATCATAGCTACGGCTGTTGTCCCTGTCATACAGGAGGCAAATTATGCCAGTTTTACAAGCTTTTAATGTTAGCCATCAGTTTGATAATGGCGAGACGCTATTCCAGTCTATTTCTTGTTCCATGACTAAACGACGTGTTGGTTTGGTCGGGCGCAATGGCATCGGTAAGTCGCTTTTGGCTTCCATTTTGGCGGGCGAAACTCAACCTGCCAGCGGTGTTGTGACTTCTCCCTCTTCTTTCATGATGTATCGCCAGCAGCCGTCTGATTTGCTTTCAGGTCAGCAATCGATCGCCCAGTTTCTGGGAACAGACTCGGTCTTACATGCTTTAAAGCAGATTGAACAAGGTGATGTTTCTGAGCATTGGTTCGAACTGGTTGGCGAACAGTGGGATATTGAACTGAAACTCAAACAGCAGCTTGCTGCGATGGGCTTACCGCAAGACCCTGATTTCTCTTGTGCTCGGCTCAGTGGTGGTCAGTTGGCGCGTTTGCAGTTATGGCAGTTGTTTGAAAACGAAACGGAACTTTTGATTCTCGATGAGCCATCCAATCACCTCGATACCGAGGCGAAACAATGGTTGATAGAGTCTATGAGGCATTTCGGTGGCGCGATTTTACTCATCAGTCACGATCGCGAGCTGCTTCGAGCAATGGAGGAAATTTGGGAACTCTCGGGCCTAGGCTTACAGGTTTTTGGTGGAAATTACGATGTGTATGCCGAGCAAAAACGCACTGAGTTACAAGCGGTCGAAAGGCAGTTAGCGCAGGTCGATAAACACAAAAAACGGTTAGCTGAGCAAGCCCAGAAAAATCGCGAAAAAGCAGACCAACGCGCCGCGCAAGGGAACAAACTGCGCAAAGACGGCAGTCAGCCCAAAATTTTGCTTGATGGCAAAAAGGATAGCGCGACCGCCAGCGCCTCAAATCGCAATAAGAATGAGCAACTCAGACAAGCGCATTTACAAGCCAAAGAGCGGGCGTTGCAATCGCGACATGAGCAGCTCAAAGCGCAAAAGTTTTATCTTGCAGATAATCCGAACCGTTCGAGAAAAGTGTTGTCGACACAAGAAGGTATATTGCCTTTTGGGGATTCTACTCCTATCACTTTGCAGATTTTTGCGAACGATAAAGTCCATCTCAAAGGGAAAAATGGCTGCGGAAAGTCAACCTTGTTAAAGACGTTGCTTGGCGAGTTGTCGTTGCTGAGTGGTGAGCTGCAAGTGAATACACCCTTGTATTATCTCAACCAACACTTTGGCGCAGTGAATCCAAATCTTTCGTTACTTGAGAACGTAATGGAGAGCTGCCTAGAGATGACGGAAAGTGAAGCGAGAACCTTATTGGCGGGGATCGGTTTTCGTCGGAATGCTGTATTTCGGTTGGGGCGCGTACTGAGCGGTGGCGAGAAGATGAAGCTCGCGATGCTGATCGTCAGCCACCAACACTCTCTGCCTTTTCTGCTGCTTGATGAGCCAGATAACCATCTCGATCTCGATTCAAAAATAATGCTTAGTCAGGCGTTAAATACATACAAAGGTGGATTTGTTCTGATTAGTCACGACCAAGATTTCGCTTCTGAGTCTGGGGTTTTGCGTCAAATCGAACTGAATTAAACGAAAGAGAGTAAACGCCATCGTAGCTCTTCAGCGTTGTTCCTAAGCTCTACACCGCCACTTACCGATATGTAGAATTGGTAGGAAATGAGGGAGTTAGGATGGCTTTCACAACTCGTTTAATGAAATTAGATTCATTTTGTCGATATATAGTAGAGTTCTGATGTATTGCACAAAAAGACAACAGAAAAATAAAAAGGAATTTCATGAAAAAGAACACCCTAGCATTAGCAACGGCTCTCGCACTCGGAAGTGTGTTGTCTGTGGCGCATGCAAATGAAGCGGCGCAGTCGTCGGTTGAACAAGTAACCCCGAAAGCCATCACGTATCCAATCACACAAAAAGTGGATGTTGTCGATGACTACTTTGGTACAAAAGTGAGTGATCCTTATCGCTGGTTGGAAGACGATCTCAGCCTAGAAACCGCAGAATGGGTGAAGGCACAAAATGCAGTGACGTTTGATTATCTGTCGAAAATCCCTTACCGCGAGCAGATTGAAGAGCACATCACTAAGCTCATGGACTACGAAAAGCAAAGCCAACCGTTCAAAGAGGGTAAGTTCACTTATTTCTACAAAAATGACGGGTTACAAAACCAAGATGTGCTTTATCGGCAGCTAGGTGATGGTGAAGCAGAAATTTTCCTCGATCCAAATACTTTTAGTGAGGATGGCACCACATCGTTAGCGGGAGTGAGTTTTTCACGAGACGGTTCTTTGGTCGCATACAGCATTTCGGAAGGCGGTAGCGATTGGCGCAAAGTCATTGTGTTAGACACAGAAACCAAAAAGCCAGTCGGTGAAACGCTGGTGGATATTAAGTTCAGCGGCATCAGTTGGCTCGGCAATCAAGGTTTCTATTACTCAAGTTTGACAAGCCACAGGGGAGTGAACTCTCCGCGAAGACAGATCAACACAAGCTCTACTTTCATAAACTTGGAACGAAGCAAAGTGAAGACCAGCTGATTTTCGGCGGCTTTGAGGAAGAGAAATACCGTTATGTTGGCGGCTATACGTCAGATGATGAACGCTACTCGTTTATCTCAGCCAGCGTATCGACATCGGGTAACAAACTGTTCTTTAAAGATCTGAGTAAGCCAAACAGCCCGCTTAAAACCATTTTAGATAACACCAGTTCTGATACTTGGGTGATAGACAACCAAGGCACGAAACTGTACTTGGTTACGAACCTTAACGCGCCGAACAAACGCGTCGTGACGGTGGATGCGAGTCAGCCGCAGCCCAAAAACTGGAAAGATTTGATTCCTGAAACAAAGAATGTGTTACGCGTTTCTACCGCGGGTGGCAATTTGTTTGCGAGTTATATTGTTGATGCGATCTCGATGGTGAAGCAATACGACATGAACGGCAAACTCATCCGAGAAATCAAATTGCCTGATATTGGCAGCGCATACGGTTTCTCGGGTAAAAAAGATGAAACCGAAGTCTACTATTCTTTCACCAACTACAAGATGCCAAGCACTACGTATCGTCTGAACATCAAAGATGGTGATAGCGAGATGTACTACAAATCTAAAGCGCCATTTGATCCCGCTTTGTATGACTCTCGCCAGGTGTTTTACACCTCAAAAGACGGAACAAAAGTGCCGATGATCATCACCTATAAAAAAGGGACACCGATGGACGGCAGTGCACCAACCATCCTATATGGTTATGGTGGTTTCAACATTAGCCTCCCACCATCTTTTAGCCCGACACGTGCGGCTTGGCTGGAGCTTGGTGGTATTTACGCGGTAGCGAACATTCGTGGCGGTGGGGAGTATGGTAAAGAGTGGCACAACGCTGGCATTCAAATGCAAAAGCAAAATGTGTTTGATGACTTTATTGCGGCGGCTGAATTTCTAATTGATGAAAAGGTAACGTCATCAAACAAGTTAGCCATTAACGGTGGATCGAATGGTGGCTTGTTAGTGGGGGCTGTTATGACGCAACGTCCAGAGTTGTTTAAAGTGGCGCTGCCAGCAGTCGGCGTACTGGATATGCTGCGTTATCATACTTTTACCGCAGGTGCTGGTTGGGCGTATGACTACGGTACGGCAGAGCAAAGTAAAGAGATGTTCCAATATCTGAAAGGTTATTCGCCAGTGCACAATGTAAAAGCGGGGGTGGAATACCCAGCAACATTGATTACAACGGGTGATCATGATGATCGTGTTGTTCCTGCTCACTCTTACAAATTTGCTGCTGAGTTGCAGTCAAAACAGGCGGGTTCAAATCCGACCTTGATTCGCATCGAAACCAATGCAGGACATGGTGCTGGCACACCAACGCGTAAAATAATTGAGACAAATGCAGATATTTATAGCTTTGCACTGTTCAATATGGGGATAGAGAAACTGCAATAGTGCGAATCGTTTGCGTTTTTAGTTAACGAAATGCATTGGTGCTTTTGCTCTCGAAAATAAAAGGGAATCACAGAGTGTGATTTCCTTTCAATTTATTGTGGAGTAACTATTCTAAATTGACCGCAAGGCTAATTAAATTAAGGTATTTGCAATTTATTACAACTCTCTTCTTTACCTGAAGAGTAATATACGATACAAATAAAACTTGATCGCGATCACCTAACACCATTGCACTCCTTAATTATATGGTAAATTTAATTAATCATTTGTTCTAATGATAATTGAATTTTCATAATTTTTAATATTCCCTTCTTCGTAAAGCCTACCAAATTTCAAGTTATATAAGATATAAGTAGCAGTGATTGAACTTTTACGACGCTTTATTTTATTTTAATTAAAACGTCTAATGTTTCGTCATTATTAAATTTGCTTTGATAATTTATATTATCCAAAGCGAGTTGTGTTGCTTGCTATTTATGATGACCTCATGACGTGAATAATTTTATAATCATTAAAATGGATACAGTTTTATGAATTTAGTGAAACCGTCTGTTGTTATCATGGCAGCAGCCCTTCAACTCGCGTCTTCTGCTTATGCTCAGACAAATAATGACGAAGAACTACAAGATATGTCTGACCCACTTGCGGTTTACACCCAAGCGGGCTTTGGTATTACTGACAAAGGCGCAAACATCAAAATCGGTCAAACTTACCAATCTAGCCAGCCTGGCACCATGGCGATGAACATCATCGAAATGAAAGGCATTGGTGGTGAGCTATTTGGCATTCGCGACAATGACGATCCAATGTATGCCAATGTTGATGACAGCATTGACTCGTTCCGACTACGTAATTTCCAAGTAGAAGTCGCAAAAGGTCTAGGCCGTCAATTAGATGTAAACTACGACGTTGATAACGATAAATTAGATGCATCTTACAGCTTTATTCAAGGCCTACCTAAGTTTGGTATGTTGCAGTTATTTCCTTTGGCTGGTGCAGGTGTCACTATTGCTAATGATTTTAGTGGTGATGGCAAAGGTTATGAAATTCCAGGTACTTTCACCGTTGTCGGTATGTACTCAAAAATTGAATTAACCGATAAAATCTGGATTAACTACAACCCAATGTATATGCATACATTGTCAGGGTCTAGTCAATATAAAGATACTTATTACGCGGGTGAAGATAATATCTTAACTCATGAGTTTGCGTTGTCTTATCAAATTAATCCTCGCGCAAATATTCGTTACTTTGCAAACTGGAATGAGCACGTTAATTTCGGTGATGGTGATCACCGTATCGAATTTAACTACCAATTCTAACTCCCTCGTTTATTTCCAGAATATAAAGTGTGTTTATCCATATATTTAAATATTTAGGCTAGGGCACTTTCTACATAAAGTAGGTTTATCATGAAAGCCAAATATAAATTTGCGTTGGTATCTATTGCTATATCTTCTGCATTACTATCAGGATGCAAAACTGGCGATATCGCAACGAAAACTGCCCAAGCACACTCTGTTGAAACCGTTACCCTAACCGAAACAAAAATCACTCCTTATCATACTTTTATCGGTCGAACTGAAGCGGTAAATGACGTTGATATTATGCCTCGAGTCGGTGGCGAATTAACCGCGATTCATTTTAAAGATGGCGATATGGTAGAAAAAGGCCAATTGCTGTTTGAAATCGACGACCGTCCTTACAAAGCGGCACTGGCGTATGCAAAAGCGTCGTTGCAAAAAGCAAAAGCACAACTCGTTCAAACTACGCGTGATGCAGAACGTGTGAAGAAACTCATCAAAGATAAAAGCATCAGTGAGCAGCAATACGATGACGCCATTGCCGCGCACGCCGCAGCGATTGCTTCGGTAGAAGAGGCGAAAGCGACGCTGGTTTCAGCAAGGCTCGATCTTGAATTTAGCTCTGTGCGTGCTCCTTTCTCTGGCCGCGTGGGTTTCAGCAACTTCCGAGTGGGTGACCGTATTTCGAAAATTCAACTCGTTCCTCTTGTTTCGATCACTCAAATCGACCCAATTCGCTTTGGCTTTGATGTGGATGAGAAGCTCTACCGCCGAGTAAGAAGTGCCATTGATGTGGCTCATCGTAACGATGACAAACTGGATGTTGATTTAACACTGACGCTTTCAGACGGTTCATTGTATCCGCTTGATGGCAAGATCTACGCCGTTGGCAACAAGATCGATTTAGAAACAGGCTCAATTCGAGCAGAGGCACAATTCGATAATCCAACTTACGCGCTTATGCCGGGTGAATATGGCAACTTGACCATCAAGCTGCGCAACAAAACCATTGATGGTTTGCTTATCCCATCGGCGGCTGTTCAGCAAGATCAAGCGGGTGACTACGTCATGGTGGTTGGTGATGATCACGTGGTGTCTCGTCGTAACGTTGAACTCGGTCAGACCTACGGTGTGAAACGTGCTGTGCTGACTGGTTTGGCGGCTAACGAAAAAGTCATCGTCAATGGTCTACAAAAAGTGCGTCCGGGTGCAACGGTGAAAGACGTTGAACTACAGAGTGAACAAGGCTGAGTGAGTACTGATGTTAAGTAAATTTTTCATTCACCGGCCGAAGTTTGCTTTGGTGATCTCACTGGCGATGACATTGATGGGTATGATCGCCCTGAAAGTCTTGCCAATTTCTGAGTATCCTCAAATCTCTCCGACGGTAATTACGGTGAGCACCCTGTATCCGGGTGCAAACGCGAACGTGGTTAAAAAGACGGTTGCACAGCCGATAGAAGCCAAAGTCAACGGCGTTGAAGACATGATTTACATGTCTTCTGTGATTGGTAACGATGGTTCATACACACTACGTATCTATTTTCGAGTGGGCGCAGATGGCGATATGGCGCAGGTTCGTGTGAACAACTTGGTGGCGCAAGCGACGTCTTCTCTCCCACAAGAAGTAAACCAAATCGGTGTGACGGTTAAGAAGAAATCTTCCGACATGTTGGGCGTTATTACACTGCGTTCTCCGAAACAGTCTCACGATAGTATCTACCTCTCCAACTATGCGGATCTCAATATTGTTGAGCGTCTAAAACGTATCGAAGGTATGAGTGACATTACGCTGCTGGGTAAGAAAGACTACTCAATGCGTATTTGGTTGAACCCAAATAAACTGGCCACCTTGAAGCTTTCCGCTAGTGATGTTATTGGCGCAATTAAAACGCAAAACATCCAAGTGGCGGCGGGTAAGATCGGTGGTATGCCAGCTCCTGGTGACCAGCAATATCAATATGTTTTGCAAACCAAAGGCCGCCTTACTTCTGCGGAAGAGTTCGAGAACATCATCATCCGTGCGAGCAAGAAAGGTTCTTTGATTCGCTTGAAAGATGTGGCTCGTGTGGAAGTTGGCGCACAAGGTTACGAAGCTGATGGTCGTATGAATAACGAACCAGCCGCCGTTCTGGCCTTGTACCAGTTGCCGACAGCGAACGCGCTAGACGTGATGGAACGCGTGAAAGAGGCCATGAAAGAGTACGAGAAATCGTTCCCAGATGATTTGGTCTACGACATCGCGTATGACTCTACCGAATACGTAGAGACGTCGATTGATGAAGTGTATGAGACGCTGGTGATTGCGGTACTTCTTGTCACCTTCGTTGTGTACGTTTTCTTGCAGAACTGGCGAGCGACCATCATTCCAACCTTAGCGATTCCGGTTTCCATCATTGCGACGTTCGCAATCATGGGCGTGATGGGCATGACCATTAACACCATCTCGTTGTTTGGCTTGATCCTCGCCATCGGTATCGTGGTGGACGATGCGATCATCGTGGTGGAGAACGTGGAGCGGGTTATTCATGAAGAGCATTTAGACCCGATTCCGGCCACGATCCAAGCCATGAAAGAAGTGACGGGTCCAGTATTGGCAACAACGCTTATTTTGTTGGCGGTATTCGTACCGGTTGCGCTATTGCCGGGTATTTCTGGTCGAATGTTCAACCAGTTCGCGGTCACCATCTGTGTGTCGGTGCTGATCTCTGCGATCAACGCATTAACGTTAACGCCAGCGCTTTGTGCGTTGATGTTGAAATCAACTCACTCGCAACCTATTGCGCCTTTGCGTGCGTTTAACCGAGGTTTTGAAGCAATAACGCGCAAATACCAAGGTTTAGTTGGTTTCTTGAGCCGTCGCATTGTGCTGAGTATCGGTGTTTATGGCGCGCTTATTGCGGTGCTGGCGTTTGCGTTCATGACCGTACCTTCTTCTTTCGTACCGAACGAAGATAAAGGCGTGTTCATGGTCGAAATGCGTTTGCCAGACGCAGCAGCATTGCAGCGTACTGCACCATTAATGAAGAAGTACGTTGATGAGCTAAAACAGATGGAAGGTGTGGAGAACGTGGTTTCGGTTGCGGGCTTCTCGGTAATTAACATGGCGTCGATTCCAAACTCGGGCATGTTGATCATCAAACTGGATAACTGGAACAAACGTAAAGACCCTGAGTTACACCAACGCGCGTTGATGAACAAAGTTAACCAAATGCTGAACTCAACGCCAGATGCCGCTTCGTTCGTTTTCGCGACGCCGGCAATCAAAGGCATGGGTGCGGTGGATGGTTTCAACCTTGTGCTGCAAGACAACTTGGGCCGTTCTCCACAAGAGTTGGCAAAAACAACCGCTGATTTTGTTGCCCAAATCAATCAACTGCCTGAAGTGGCGCGTGCGTTCTCGATTTTCCGTGCGAACATTCCGCAACGTTACATCGATATTGACCGCGATAAAGCGATTTCGATGGGCGTACCGTTGAATGAAATCTTCAGCACACTGCAAGCACAGTTGGGCGGTGCCTACATTTCTGACTTCAACTTGTTTGGTCGTTCGTACCAAGTGAAAGTGCAAGCAGAAGAGCAATACCGTGACAACATCGACGACATCAACCATCTGTTTGTTCGTTCAAGCTCTGGAAAAATGGTGTCATTGGCAACGCTAGTGAAAGTGAAGCCGATCTTCGGCCCTGATACCTTGTCGAACTACAACATGTTCAGTTCTGCAACCGTGAACGGTGCACCAGCGCCAGGTTACAGCTCGGGTGATGTTGTAAAAGCCATTGAAAAACTGGCTGCAGAATCTTTACCAAGTGGTTACTCGTACGAGTGGTCAGGCATGACTTACCAAGAGATGAAAGCAGGCAACATGGCGCCAATCGCGTTCGCATTGTCTTTGCTGTTCACCTACTTGTTCTTGGTGGCTCAGTACGAAAGTTGGACCATTCCTGCTGCGGTAATGATGGCGGTTCCAGTCGCGATTCTCGGCGCAATGGGGACGTTATTACTGGTGGGACAACCGTTCGATTTGTACGTGCAGATTGGTGTGGTCATCTTGATCGGTATGTCCGCCAAAGTGGCGATTCTTATCGTGGAATTTGCCAAAGTTCTGCGAGAAGAAAAGGGCTTATCCATCATTGATGCTGCTAAAGAAGCTGCTCGAATCCGTTTCCGTGCAGTACAGATGACCGCATTCGCCTTCATCTGGGGGGTATTCCCGTTGGTGATTGCATCGGGTGCTGGTGCGGCATCTCGTCATTCACTGGGCTTTGCGGTATTCGGCGGCATGATTCTCTCTACGTTTGTAGGCACGTTACTGACGCCAGTGTTCTTCGTGATGATGCAATCTCTGCGCGAGAAGTTTAAGCGAAAGAAACCCACTGAACTTGAGGTGAGCGAGCAATAACGCTGATTTCAACCGACTGACTCCACAACACCCCCACGCTGTGTGCGATTGGCCAATGCCTTTCATTGATATACAACCACCGTCGCAGCGTGGGTTCCCCTAACAATAATAGGTTTTAGCATGAAAAATCTTTCAAAAATCGTCGTAGCGAGCTCTCTACTGACGTGTGCTGCTGCGCAAGCGGGTGGGTTATACCTTTACGAAACAACAGCATCGGATATTGGTTTGGCATCCGCTGGTATGGCGGCTCGTGCGCAAGATGCCTCAGTAATGGCAGCAAACCCGGCTGGTCTGGCGAATGTTTCTGGTAAATCTTTCTCTGGTAACCTGATTGGCCTTTACGGTGACGCGCAACTAGACACGATGACTGGTGATGCGGGCAACGTGATTGGTTTTGTTCCTATGGCGTCGGCATTTTACAGCCAACAAGTGAACGACAAATGGACGCTGGGTATTGGTCTGTATGGCAACTACGGTCTTGGCCTCGAGTACGAAGGTCTTTTGGATAATCATTTAGATATTCCTACAGCAACGACGCAAGCCTTGACCATTCAACCTTCCGCTTCTTACCGCATCAATGATCACTGGTCTGTGGGTGCGGCGCTTGGTATTCAGTACGGTATGTATGAAGTAGAAGGGACGTTGGCTAGCTCTGGCGTGCATAAAAAATACTTAGACGAAGACCAAAATACTCAGGTTAATGGCCGAGTAGGTGTGCTTTATGAGGCAACATCAGGCACGCGTCTTGGTCTGTCTTACTCTTCTGAAACCGAATTTGAATTCGACAATAGTAACTCCATTGCTCCGCAACAACTGATCTTCAGTGCTTACCATGAAGTGAATGATGACCTAGCGGTGATGTGGAACGTGAACTGGCAAGACTGGAGCGAATACACAACCACGCTGAACGTAGAGACACAAGACACTTACCAAATCGCATTGGGTACTCAGTACAAACTGAATGAAAAAATGATGTGGAATGCAGGTTTTGCATTCGATACCAGCATGTATGAAAGCCAATCAAACGGTGACATAACCGTTCCTACTGGCAAGGCGTACCGCATTGGTACAGGCATTGATTACAAATTGGATTCAGAAAACTCAATTGGTTTCGCGTTTGAAGCGATCTTGATGGAATCGTCAGAAACGCCACGCTTACAAGCTGGCTTTGATGAGCCTGCTCTGTACTTCATGAGCATGAGCTACAACTGGAAAAACTAATCATTCCTAATCGCTAAAACGCCTTCCTTACAGGCCATTCTACCCTAACTACCTGCACTGGATGCTGTCGCGCTATCTAAGGTAGTTAGGGCGCTTCTGTCACACCCAGTGAGTGATGATTTAAAAAGTATCTGTGCGGCTAAGTGTGGGTATTCAACATCTCAAAGGACTAAAAATGAAAAACAAACTAGCGTTAGTGTGTACGACTTTGTTGGTCAGTACGCTGGCTCATGGTGCCGAGCATCGAGTAAAAGACAATAAAAACAAGTTGGCGGATGACCCAACAAAAGTCATCACGAAATTTGGCGCGTCGTACGCAAACAACTACGATTTTGATGATCAAAACATCTCCTTCTCGGGCTCACTTGCGCTTGACCAAGCGCGCAAAATCAACCTGCGTATCAATGATGATGCGAGCGAGTGGCGTATTGGTGGTTCGTGGTTGTTTCCGGTCGGTATCGTGAATTTCAATTTTGGTAAAAATGAATACGTAAACGGCGCGGATCAAACCAACTACAGCGTTGGTACCTTTATGCCGTTAAGTTATTTCGGGATTGAGCCAGCAGGCTTCCAAATTTTCCCAATGGCAGGCTATACGTACAACACTGGTGATGTTCCCGTATGTGACGGTGCAGAAAGTAGCCACTGTAGCGAGCCTAATTTTACGGGCACTCCAAGTGCAGAGAATGGCTTCAATATGATGAGCTCTTCAGGCAGCAGTGGTTACGTTGGTGCATTTGCGCTGAAATCGTTTACCAAAGAGCTGACGTTAATCAGCTTCGCAGCAGGCACTTACGGCTCAGAAAACAGTGAAGGAGAGAACTACAAAGGCTTCTTTGGTGGTATCGGCCTTGGTTATCTCGTGAATAAACGTCACTCGTTTAACGTAATGACGTTTGTCATGGACAACAACACCTATTTAGATGAGGCAGATAGGCGCGTCGCATTATCTTACCAATATCAATTTGAGTAAATTGAAAACGCAGCAACGATGGCTGCGTTTTTACTTTGATGGAATAAATTAGTGAATCGCGTTCTTTTCTTCGATCTTTTTCTGATATTGGTGTTTTAATATATACATACGCTTAACATCGCTATAGGCTCCGTTAATAAAGTATTCTTCTACTAAATGGCCTTCTTCAATAAAACCACATTTCTTATATAAATGAATAGCGACTTCATTATCCACTGCGACCAATAAGTATATTTTACGTAGATTAAGAATCGAGAAGGAGTAATCCAATGCACGATTAATCATCTCTGTCGCATAACCTCGTCCTTGATGCTCTGGGGCGATGATTATCTGAAACTCAGCGCTTCGGTGAATGTAGTTGATCTCAATAAGTTCGACCAATCCAATCACTATGCCGTCTTCATCTTCAACCACAAAGCGTCTTTCTGCGTCATCATGTATATGTTTTCGGTACAGTTCTTCGAGCTCATCATAAGATTCATAAGGCTCTTCGAACCAGTAGGCCATGATATTTCGGTTGTTATTTAGTTCGTGAATAAAGCGCAAATCAGAGCGTTCTAGTGCACGCATTTTTAGGCCTTTCTTCATCATTTATCTCCAATGAGGCGGAGTAAACCTCCGCAATTGATGCTAGAAAATCTTAACGTATTTAACAAGAATAGCGCATCTGTTTTTGGGAAATATTGTGGTTTTTTCAATATGGAAACTTAGAGTTCACGCCAAATAAAAATTAATCTTTACGATAAAAAATTCGATTAGGTGGTTTGCCTAATATCATATTAAATACCGCGCAACGACTTAGTGTCTTAATCTAAATAAACAAGGTATTCAATATGTTTTCAATCGGTGACGTAGTAGTAGCGACTAAAGGTATCGATCTTGGCGAAATGGTTGTTACAGGTTTAAGCAGTGGCGGTTTTTACACACACGTAAAAGCAGGCGAGAAAACGCTAACTTACCCAGCTAAAGATCTTAAGAAAGCATAATTAAATTTGCTCACTCTTATTTCTAAACTGGCTTAAAGTTCGTATTACTTATTTTAGGCGGGTTAGAATTTATAAAAGGTAGCGCAACAAGTCGCTACCTTTTTTATCACTCTCTTTTCTAGTTTTCTTCTGTTTTATGAACCTCAACACGGTTTCTACCGGTTTCTTTGGCTTTGTAAAGGGCTAAGTCGGCGCGTTTTACGAGTGGTTCAAACGAGTCATCCAAGCTACAGACTTGAGTTACACCAATACTAGCGGTAAAGCTCATATCACGACCTGAGTGTTGAATCGTCGTAGTTTCTAGCGCATAGCGAATCGTTTCTAATGTGTTTAGGGCTTCTTGCGATGAGCGGCTTCTTAGTACGATGGCAAACTCTTCACCGCCAACTCTGGCAAGTAAGTCACAGTCAAGTAGATGACTTTGAATGGTGTTGACTGCATGGATCAGCGATTTATCGCCAGCATCATGACCAAACCGATCATTAAGGCTCTTAAAGTTGTCTAAATCTAGAATAGCAACATGGAAGTCAATGCCTTGGGTGCGGTATTCAGTCAAGCGGCTTTCGATTTGTCGCATGAATTCTCTGCGGTTTGGAATGCCAGTCAGATCATCCGTTGTGGCGAGATGCTCCATTTTCATAATTTGTATATGAAGAGCAATGTTTAAAGCAATCCAGTTAGCGATGCACTGAAGCTGTGCCGCTTGTTCGTTTGTGTAAGTGTGCGTTTGATGATGTGCAACATTAAGCGTGCCCAAACAGACTTTACCGTGCATTAAAGGCGCATCCATACACGTCCCCATGCCATTGGATGCCAGCATCACACAATCGACCTCATCAGATTGAGTGACATCGTCACAGATCATCAGTTGTTGTTTTTTGAACACTCGGCCAACAAAAGCTCGGTGAATAGGTACCAAGAATTCAGCCGGAATCGCTTTATTACCAGAGAAAGAGTAGACCTTTAGATGATCATCATTTTCATAAAGCGTGATACTCGCGCGGTCGGAATTGAATATACGATTTATCCATTCTGCGACCGTATCAAGCACCTGCTGCAATGTTTCCGATTGAGCTAAAAAGTGAACAAACCCTATCGGCATACAGATCGGACTTTCCATATTCTGCATCGATAAGTCATCAGGGTTAAAAGTTCTTTCAAGTCTCAATAGACATCTCCTTGCGATGTTGCAAATACCAACAATAAGTTACACGAAGCTATTTTCAAGAAAAATGCGTTTCTACGTAAGATTATGGTTTATTTATCGCCATCTATGTGTGTTCAATTGCTTAATGTGGGCGTTAACTCACGCCTAAATGAATAAATGTTATACCTATTTATAAGTAAGTCATTACTCAATAAGGGGTGTTTTTGAGGTAGAACCAAAGAATAGGAAAGCCCTTCAGGGAAGAGAAGGGCAAAGAGGGTGAACTTAGGAAAGTAAATACGTAAGCAGTGAATTAATTATCTTTGTATTTCTGTAAAATCAACTGACTGATTTGCGCGATGAGCTGGTCTCTGGCTTGCAGTGATAGCTCGGTTTCTGTGACATAGATACTAATGTAAACAGGACGATGGTTTTCCTTCCATATGATTGCGTTAATACCGCGCGAACCGTGACCACCCGCACCAGAGCGGTCGGCGATAGACCAACCTGTTGGTAATACTGAACGCATTAACGAGTCTGAAACCTTGTTGTCCTGCATCCAGATTTTTAATTGCACGCGAGACTCGTAAGACAACGTTTCTCCTTCAATCAAGGTTCGCAGAGTGTTTACCATGGCGTTAGGTGTGGTTGTGTCGCGGTTGTCTCCCGGTGTCGCTTCGTTCAAACGTGGTTCTAATCTATCTAGGCGCGTCGCTTTATCACCAATTGATCGCAGAAACATTGTAACGGCCTTAGGGCCGCCGATTTCATTCAATACTAAGTTGGCAGCAGTATTATCACTCATCAACATCGCAGCTTCACAAGCGTGTTCTACGCGTGTGTTTTGGCCTGCGAGTTTGTCCATCACTGGAGACCACACAACGATGCTGCGCTCATCGACTTTCGCGGTCGCATTTTTACTTAGCTTACCGCTGTCCATATCACTTAGCATTGTGGCGCAAGCCAAGGTTTTGAATGTGCTCATGAGTGGGAAGCGTTCATCGCCACGGTAATCCCAGCGCTCATCGGTTTGCGTATCCCAAACCGAGACTCCAATTCTGCTTGAGGTTTGTTGTTCGATGAGAGAAATGTCTTCATTCAGTTGGGAAGCGTAACTTAGGGTTGAGCAAACTATTAGCCCAGCCAACAAAAATAACTTTTTCATGCGTCGTGTTCTTCATTTTGGTTTTGGTTCGCACTGTGGCGATGTTACGCAAACTATAACGAGCGAATACTCTAACCACTGTTAAATCCATGTCGATTTTTTGTAGGATTCTGCGCAATACCTCCAAGTTTGTTATTGACCTTAAGTATATTGTGGCTTTACTCAACTTTACGAATATTGACGTTGCATTACGCTAGAAAAACTAAACTAGAGTTGTCGTCAATTTGAGAGTGATGTTCATGAAAACTGTACGAAATTTTGTATGGATGATAATTGCCGCCGTGTCTGTGTTGTGGTGGATGAGTGAACCGCAACTGCTTTCCTCGACCCAATTCTTCCAATGGCGCTCCGCGCTTATTCAATATTCTGGTGTTTTGTCGTTAGCTTTGATGTCTATTGCGATGGTTCTGGCGCTGCGCTTACCTGTGATAGAGCAATGGGTTCATGGCATGGACAAGGCATATCGAGTACACAAGTGGTTAGGTATAGCAGGCGTCAGTTTGGGTGTGATCCATTGGCTTATGTATAAAGTGCCGAAGTGGCTCGTTGCTGCTGGTTGGTTGGAAAAACCAGTAAAACACACTGGAGCGGGGCCATCAGGCAATAACTTCGTTGGTTTTGAGTTATGGGTTAAAGAACTGCGTGATATAGGCTTGGATTTAGGTGAGTGGGGCTTTTATTTGCTATTGGTATTGCTGGTAGTGTCACTCTGGACTGTTGTTAAATACAAACCGTTTAAGTTATCCCATCGTTTAATGGCTGTGGTGTATTTGATGGTTGCCTTGCATTCGGTCTTATTGATAAAGCATGCATACTGGGGCGATCCCATTCATTTTGTCGCTTTTGGTTTTGCATTGATGGGCTCTGCGGCTGCCGTTTATAGCTTGTTTGGCTTTGTCGGACGAGCGAATCGCTATCCCGCCAAAGTGGTGTCGACTCGCTACTTCCCTCAAGCGCGCGTGATGGAGCTGGTTTTGGCGCCAAGCAATAACGGTCAAGGAAAACCTTGGCAAGGACACAAAGTCGGGCAGTTTGCTTATGTTCGTTTTGGTAATGAAGATCCGCATCCGTTTACGATTGTTTCAGGTGGGCACGATCCAGAGATTCGCTTTTTGATCAAAGAGCTAGGCGATTTCACGACCAATTTGTACCAGCGCGTGAAAGCGGGCGATGAGGTTGTTGTTGAAGGGCCGTATGGACGTTTAGAGTTTGATGTCAACAAGCCGCAAGTTTGGATTGCTGGTGGTGTCGGGATAGCGTCGTTCTTTGCCATCTTATCTTCACTGAAAGCGTTAAAAATACATCCGCCAGTGCATTTGTTTTATTGCACACGTGGCTTAGATAGTCATTTAGTGGATGAACTGTGGAATGCTGCGCGTCAGGCACAAGTGAAACTGAACGTGATAGATACTGCGATTTCACCTCGACTTAATGTTGAACAAATTGCGAAGGAATGCGGCGATTTATCGCGTTATGAGTTTTATTTCTGTGGACCGGAGGTATTTTCTCGAACCCTGAAAAAAGAGTTAGAGGCATATCGTTTTGATACAGAACATCACTATCATGAAGAGCTGTTTGTGATGCGATAATCTAGTATTTGGGGTGAAATAAAAAGGAGCTGAATCAGCTCCTTTTGTATTTACATTTAACGTCTAAGAACCGTGTGAATGCGTAAATCCGGTTTCACTACAGTTCCACTTTTTTGACCATGCCGGCTTCTGCATGACCGGGAATATTACACGCGAACTCTACATTTTTATCGCCATGGAAGTGCCACAGGAGTTGTTTCGCTTTGCCTGGTTCAACTGTGACCGCATTGCCGGAGTCATGCATGTGATCGCCAGACATGGTTTTCATCATTTCACGGTGTTTAAGCTGTTCTTCTGCTGAACCAATGGTAAATTCGTGATTGATTTTGCCTGTATTCATTACCACAAATTGAACCACATCATCCGGTTCTATTGTCACGTCTTTTTTGAATGTAATTTTCATATCATCCGTTAAGAGTACATGAACGACTTTGTCTGGTTTTGCGCCATTTGCAGGCATACCAACCGCTGACATGCCCGGCATGCCGCTCATACCAGAATGATCCATTTTACCGTGGTCCATTTTTCCATGATCCATCGGCATATTATCCATGTTCATGGAACCGTGATCCATTTGATCATGCTCCATGTTGTCGTGGTTCATGTTTGAGTTATCCATTTGAGCAAATACGCCACCCGATACCATGGTTAGAGCAAGAGTGATAAGAGTCTTTTTCATGTTGATTTCCTTTACTATCAATGAGCTATCGCGCCATTACTCTCTGAATAATGGCGCTCGTTGTTATTTATCTTGGTGTTGAGTTGATTTCACTTCACGCTGTTTCCACAGCTTGAAGATGGCAGGTAGCACAAGCAGCGTTAACAGCAGGGCAGAGGCCATGCCACCAATCATCGGTGCAGCGATGCGTTGCATCACTTCAGAGCCTGTCCCTTCGCCGTACATGATTGGAATAAGACCAATGATTACCGTTAATACGGTCATCATGACAGGCCGCACACGCAAGCCAGCGCCTTCGCGAATTGCGTCTGTAAGATCCCGTGCTTGAAGCGGTCGTTGTTTCTCTTCTGCATCCAGTTTTCGGTGGTGCCACGCTTGGTTGAGATACACCAGCATGATGACGCCTATCTCCACCGCAACGCCGGCGAGGGCGATAAAACCTACCCCCACGGCAATAGAGAAGTTGTAGTTCAGATAATGCATCAGCCATAAGCCACCAACCATTGCTAAAGGCAGCGTCAGCATGATGATCAGCACCTCACCTACACGGCGGAAGCTGAAGTAAAGTAGCATCATGATGATCGCAATAGTGATTGGTACTACGACACTTAAGCGGTCTTTGGCGCGTTCCATGTATTCGTACTGACCTGACCAAGCCAGCGAATAACCCGCAGGTAATTCAAGTTGATCTGCTACTACTTGTTGTGCTTCCACTACGTATGAGCCTAGGTCACGACCTTCGATATCCACGAAAACCCAACCGTTTGGACGCGCGTTTTCGGTTTTGATCATCGGTGGGCCATCCTCATAACGAATATCTGCCACGTCTGCGAGTGCGATGCGTGCGCCGTTGGGGGTTACCAGTGGTAGGTTTTGCAGTTTAACCACAGAGTCACGGTAATCTTGCGGATAGCGGACGTTAATCGGGTAGCGCTCTAGCCCTTCAATGGTTTCTCCAACATTCATACCACCGACAGCGGTTGAGATGACTTGCTGAACGTCTTTGATGCTCAATCCATATCTCGCAGCTGCGCGGCGTTTGATATCAATCGTTACGTAACGGCCACCCGCGACACGCTCCGCATATACAGATGAGGTACCGTGAACGCTATTAAGAATAGGTTCCATCTGAGCACCAATTTTTTCGATCTCTTTCAGGTCTGGGCCTGCGATTTTGATCCCAATTGGCGTTTTAATACCGGTCGCCAGCATGTCAATACGCGTTTTGATCGGCATTACCCACGCGTTGGTTAGCCCCGGGAACTGCACGAGATTGTCGAACTCTTTACGCAATGACTCAGTGGTCACACCTTCACGCCATTGGTCATGAGGTTTGAGCTGAATTACCGTTTCAATCATGGTGAGTGGTGCAGGGTCGGTGGCCGTTTCTGCACGGCCAATCTTGCCCCAAACCGTTTTAACTTCCGGTACGGTTTTGATCAGCTTGTTCGTTTGCTGAACCAACTCACGTGCTTTACCGATGGAAATGCCCGGGTAGGTGGTCGGCATGTACATCAAATCGCCTTCATCCAATGGTGGGATGAACTCGCTACCCAGTTGACTGGTTGGATAGTAAGCTGACGCCATTAGGCCTAAAGCGATAACGATCATACTCTTAGGGTACTTGAGGCTGGTATTCAGCAACGGGCGATACAGCGCAATTAAGCCTCTATTTACTGGATTCTTATGCTCTGGTAATACGTTGCCACGGATGAAATACCCCATTAGCACAGGTACGAGGGTAATTGCCAAACCTGCCGCTGCGGCCATTGCATAAGTTTTAGTAAAGGCGAGAGGGGAGAACATCTTGCCCTCTTGACCTTCCAGTGCAAATACTGGCACAAAGCTTAACGTGATGATAAGCAGTGAGAAGAACAGGGGCGCGCCCACTTCTTCAGCGGCTTTGCCAATCACTTGCCAGCGGTTCTTATCCGTGAGAGGCGTTCGTTCAATATGCTTGTGGACGTTTTCTATCATTACGATGGCACCATCAACCATTGCACCGATGGCGATGGCAATCCCCCCTAGCGACATGATGTTGGCATTAATGCCTTGAGAATGCATGACGATAAACGCGGATAAAATACCGACGGGCAAGCTCAGCGCGATAACCAAAGACGAACGGATGTGAAATAGGAAGAGGGCACAAACAATCGCCACGACGATGAATTCTTCCGCCAATTTCTTCCACAAGTTTTCTACGGCAGCGTTAATCAGCGTGGAGCGATCGTAAGTAGGCACGATTTCTACACCATCCGGTAAGCTGCGCTGTAAATCTTCCAGTTTGTCTTTAACTTTGCTGATGACTTCACTCGCGTTTTCGCCGAATCGCATGACAATAACGCCACCAACCGCTTCACCTTCGCCGTTAAGCTCAGAGATGCCGCGACGCATTTGCGGACCTAAGTTGATGTCGGCAATGTCGCCCAGTAAGAGCGGTGTACCTTTCTCTGTCACTTTGAGCGGGAGTGATTCAATATCCTCAATACTCGTTAGGTAACCTGTAGTGCGAACCATATGTTCCGCTTCTGCTACTTCAACAACAGAGGCACCCGTTTCCTGATTGCCGTTTTGGATCGCCATGTTCACTTGTTGCAGTGTCAGGTTGTAAGCACGTAGCTTAGCTGGGTCAATCTGAACTTGATATTGCTTCACCATACCGCCAACGGTTGCGACTTCAGAGACTCCATCGACGGTTTGCAGCTCATATTTCAAGAACCAGTCTTGCATACTACGCAGATCAGCAAGATCATGGTTGCCAGTTTTATCTTGTAGTACATAGCTGTAGACCCAGCCCACACCCGTTGCATCTGGTCCTAATGTCGGTTTTGCACTCGGTGGTAATTTAGGTGCTACTTGGCTTAGGTACTCTAAAACGCGCGAACGTGCCCAATACATGTCGGTATCATCGTTAAAAATGATATAAACATATGAGTCACCAAAGAATGAATAACCACGAACGGTTTCTGCACCCGGTACGGCGAGCATCGCGGTGGTTAGCGGATAAGTAACTTGATCTTCCACCACTTGAGGTGCTTGGCCTGGGTAGCTTGTTTTGATGATCACTTGAACATCAGAAAGATCCGGAATGGCGTCTACAGGTGTATTCTTTACACTGTAAAGTCCGGTTAAAACAAGCGCTAAGGTAGCGATCAAAACCATGAAACGGTTTTTGATCGACCAGCGGATTATTGCTCCAATCATAGTTAGCCCTCAACCGCTTCAAGTTGCTTCAAGACGTAGTCAGCTCCTTGTTTTTCAACTAAAAACCGTACTTTCTGACCTTCTTTGAATCCGGATAGATCCACTTCATCACCCACAGAGAAGTTCATCTCTCCTGCCTCCCAGTTCCATTCTGCAACTGGGAGGTGGTTGAGAGTTATCATCCCAAAATCCGCCATCAACATGCTGATATCTCCGGTAATCCATACGTCAGTCACGACAACGCTGTCATCGGCTTTGTAGTCAACGACTTCATATTGACCGGACTCTGTTTTCTGAATTTCAAACTCGATAGCTTGGCCTTTTTGCAGAGTGCCCACATCAACGTCATCTGCGAGGGTAAAGTTCATGACCATACCCGGCCAATCCCACTCTGCTACGGGCTGATGGTTGATGGTCAACATACGGTGATCTTTCATCACATCGGTGATTTCACCCTTAGCCCAAACTGTTTCTGCTTTGGCTTCGTTAGGTGATGAAATACGGGATAGATCAGCCGTTTGGCTTGATTCCGAATCCAACATAAAGTGTGCAGAGGTTACGATGCGATCATCTTGAGACAGACCTTGCAGCACCTCGATTTTGTCGTCGGCTTCACGCCCAACTTTGATGCGCGTTGAGCGGTATTTACCATCGCCTTCAGACAACACGACTCGGGTCATACCGCCGGATCGAATAACGGAAGATTTAGGAATCGTCATAACTGCGTTATCAGTGACTGGTTGAAGGGCAATGTTGGCAAACATATTAGGTTTAAGATCGCCATTCGGGTTAGGGAACTTGAGGCGTACACGCAAGGTACGAGTTTTAGGATCCAGAATAGGGTATACGTAGTCGACAACCCCTTTCCATTCATTGCCTGGAATAGCATCAAGCGTCATAGTGGCGCTACTTCCTGCTTTCATCCAGTGAGCTTGGCGCTCAAATACTTCGGCATCCACCCATACATTTTCAAGTGGGCCCGCGCTGATCACCGCTTGAGCAGGGGATAGGTAACCACCTTCACGAACGTTCAAACTCGCGATGACGCCATCTTCCGGAGCTTTAATTTCAATAGTTTGCGATGCTTTCCCGCGTTGAGTGATGGCTCTGATTTGAGAACGATCAACACCCAGTGTCACTAAACGTTCTGTCGCGCCTTTCACCAGACCATTACGCCCAGTTCGGTAGGCGTTCAGTAGCTCTTCTTGTGCTTTGACTAGCTCAGGCGAATACAGCGTGAACAGCACATCG
This sequence comes from Vibrio sp. M60_M70, assembly GCF_037162085.1. Classification (NCBI taxonomy): domain Bacteria; kingdom Pseudomonadati; phylum Pseudomonadota; class Gammaproteobacteria; order Vibrionales; family Vibrionaceae; genus Vibrio; species Vibrio sp. M60_M70. Next base: position 1,588,834 of record NZ_JARLUL010000002.1, on the reverse strand, counting down.
CCTTTGTTGACCTTTTCACCCACGGCATTGATGTAAAGCTTTTCAACCCAGCCAGCCACGCGAACGTTGGTTTGCCACAAATGACTTTCGTCAAACGCGATATAGCCGACAGTTTCAATCCGAGGTGAAAGTTGCTCTAAAGAGACTTGAGCGGTTTTTACACCTAAGTTGTTTTCAACTGATGGGTCAATTTTTACCGTGCCGGGTTTGTCTTGTTCACCTGCGAGATCTTCAGCGTACACTGGGATCAAGTCCATGCCCATTGGCGATTTGCCCGGTTTGTCGCGCTTATAATTTGGATCCATTGGAGCAACCCAATAGAGTGGCTCGTTTGAGCTGCTTGCAGCGTTAGCGCCTGAGCCACTCATGTCGTGGTTTGCACCAGATAGGTACTGATTAACGCCAAACCCTAGTGCCCCGCCAACAAGCAGAGCGATGGTTGCTATCTTGATTGAATTTGAACTCATTCCTAATTCCTTATTTTCCCCATGAGGCATGACAGCGATGTTGATTGTTTATTGGTGTGCATTCGCCATCGTCCCCAAACTTGGGTTCTCTCATGTTTTGTTTTAGTTCGCGCTTGCTTCAGTCGTGATGTTGGGTGCGGATACTTGATATTCGAAACCACCCAATAAAGCCGCTAAGTTGCTGTTTACGATGTTTAAATCGGTAATAAGACGTTGCTGTTCGAGCTTTAGCGCCAGCTCGTCTGTGCTTGCCATGATCACGTCGTTAAACTGTGCGGTGTTGTTTTGATAGCCCCTTTCTACCGCGTGAATACGAGCTTGAACTTGGGGAAGTAAGGTGGATTGATAACGCTCTAAACGCTGACTCAAGTTGGCGCGATCAACCAGCAATGTGTTGACCTTTGCGTTCATCTGAGTCAGTAACGTATCTTTTTGTGAACGAGCGGCACCCACTTGATACTGGGCGGCAGCTAAGTTGCGGTCTTGGCGATTGCCAGTGAACAGGGGAATGTCCATCGTTAGATACGCGCTCACCAAATCCGATGCTGGTTCGCCTTTCATATTGTTGGCTTGACGATAGGCATACATCACTTCCACACCAAATTGAGGTGTGTAAGCTTGCTCTGCAATGTCCACTTGAGTTTCATTGGCAGAAATACTTACGTCTGCCATTTTTACCATCGGGTGCTCACTCAACTGTTGGTAGTGCTTGGTCGTTTCGTTATTTGCAGACAACTTTTGGTTTAATGACGCCCAAGTCAGTGTGTTGCTGGCTTGAAGTGTTGAGCGTCCGTTTTGGGTATAGGTATTGAGCCAGTCAGAGCCCAACCATTCTGAGAGTTGCGAGACCAAACGGCGCTGCATTTGTGCGTTGGCTTGCAGCTTTTCATCCAACTTACTCACTTGAAGCTGTGCATTCAGTAAATCTTGCGCTTCGCTTTTGCCGATTGAGTAATTGGTTTGAATGAAGTTTTCCATTTCCGTCATGAGCCGACGGTTTTCTAGCAAAATTTGCTCTGCTTTCTGCTGATAGCCCAGCTCCAACCAAAGCTGAGTCATGCTGTTTGCCACTTCAAGCTCCCGTGCGTGAACTTGCAACGACAAACCATCGGCTTGTTGATTGGCTTTCTTTTGTTGAAGATCGAGCGTCGAGCCACGTTCGAACTGTTGCATCAAACCGACGGAGATATTGGTCATTGGATCTTCGTCAAATTTGAAGCTATCGACAGGCAAACCACCAAAACCGACTTTCAATTTCGGGTCCATCAAGGTTGCGCTGGCTACGCCTGTTTCACGCATTGCTTCCGATTGAGCATAGAACTGCTTACGGTTGCCATCGTTACTCAACGCAACGCTAATGAGGTTTGCTAGCTCATTGGTTGACTGAGCTTGGATTGACTGAGCTTGGATTGATTGAGCTTGCGCTTCTTGTTGTGCTTTCGTATTGGCTGGCGATTGTGCCACCACATTGAAAGCAGGTAGGGCAACCAGAGCCAGTGAGCATACTGGTGCCACTAAGCGATTTGGGTTGAATTCCATAATTTACATCCAAATTGATACCAAGCTCTTTTGCGTTTCGGGATCGATTGAACCGAGCGGGAGAGCGTTGGTATTTGCCAAACGGATGACGCACTTTTTTATCGCTAAATAGCAGGTAACAAATGGAGTTACGAGCGAATAGCTGAGGTGAGCACGCTATCAGTTGGGCGCAAAGAAACTGCCTGCAAAGCGATGCAGGGTCGAATGCTTTGTATGGATTAAACTATCGGAGGCCGATACAAATCATGGGTGACTTGTACCACTGGTGCGGTAATTTCTGAGGCAATGGATGCGCGACAAGCCAATGGGGAGAGCTGGCTGTCAGTGACTGGTAATGGGACAAAAACGAATGAGCAAGATGCTGTACAGCAATTGTGGATCATACCGGAGCCATCAACACAGCTCATGGTAATCTCTGCAGAGTCGGAGCTCAACGATGAGGCCATCTCCATGCTCATACTCGGGGAGCCGCAGTGATCGTTCTCGCTTGCCATTTCCGTCATGTGAGCAGACATCATGGCATCACTCGACATCATTTTTAGGCTCATTAAAGGCGCACTATTTACCACGCTAGATACCAGCAGTATCAGCGTTGTACATAACGTTAGCCAAATTGTATGCAATGATTTCAGACGCATACGGTTTCCAGTCAAAATGAGCTTATATATCGAGTAACCACTAAATAATAAAGGTTACCCTAGGGGTAAAGTCAAGGATTATACCGACCCCACTTCGAGATAATGAGTTCTACATCTTAAAGTCAATTGGACATATTAATCGCTAAGAAATATCTCGCTAGTGAGTTTTTTGTCACACGAACTTTCCATGGTAGGGTTTATCCTTATAGAATGTAAGGTTTAGTGTGCCTGCTTCGGGGGTTGTATGATAGAAATTGTCATCGATGGAAAATATAGAATTGTAGAAGAGGGGCTAACCCTTCTGGAAGCAGCCAAAGTGTGCGGGGTCGAAATCCCTTCACTGTGCGGAATGAACAAAAGTAACGAGAAAATTCCGTGTGATTTGTGTGTGGTCGAAGTGGAAAGTGGCGGAACTAAGCGCGCCTGTGATCTCAAAGTGTACCGCGGTCTCAATGTCGTCACACAATCAGAACAACTGAGTGAGCACCGCAGAAAAGCGCTCAACCGAATCATGACGGACCACTACGCCGACTGTGAAGCTCCTTGTAAAACGGCGTGTCCTGCTGGAGTAGACATCCAATCTTATCTCTACCATATCTCGCAAAACGATCATCAAAAAGCGATTGAAGTTATTAAACGCACACTGCCAATGCCGTTGTCGATTGGGCGCGTGTGTCCGGCATTCTGCGAAAGTGAGTGTCGCCGTTCTTTGGTGGATGAGCCGATTGCCATTCGCCAACTCAAACGCCATGCCGCAGACGCAGATTTAGCGGCGCATGAAGCGTATGTCCCAGAGAAAAAAACAGCGAAGCATCGCAAGATCGCCGTTGTTGGTAGTGGCCCCGGTGGCTTAACGGCAGGTTATTACTTGTCGAATGAAGGTTATGACGTCACCGTATTTGAGTCCATGCCAAAAGCAGGCGGTTGGCTACGCTACGGCATTCCTGAATATCGCCTACCCAAAGACATTCTAGACAAAGAAATCGAACTGATGTGCCGCAACGGCATGCAAGTTGAAACCAACAAAAAGCTTGGTGTTGATTTCACGCTGTCTCAATTGAGTGAAGACTACGATGCCGTCTGTTTGGCTGTGGGGGCGTCTCAAGCGGTAGAAATGAATTATCCTGGTAGCGACTTGGACGGCTGTTATCTCGGTGTTGATTACCTGAAAGATTACGTTACAGAACAAAACTACGCGACGGGCAGAAAAGTTGCCGTGATTGGTGGTGGTAACACTGCGATCGACTGCGCGCGTACGGCGCGTCGTGCGGGTGCCGATACCACTTTGATCTATCGTCGAACTCGTGACGAAATGCCAGCCGAAGACTACGAAATCGTCGAAGCTGAACATGAGGGCGTAAAGTTCCATTTCTTAACGAATCCGGCGGAAAACATCGCGGATGAAAACGGCCGCGTGAAGGCAATTCGATTAGAACGAATGGCGTTAGGTGAGCCAGATGCGTCTGGTCGTCGTAGCCCGAAACCAACGGGTGAGTTCTTTACTGAAGCATTTGATACCGTGATTGCAGCGGTATCGCAAAAGCCGGATCTCAGCTTCTTAGAAAACGATGAGCTCTCCATTCCTCTAACGCGTTGGAACACATCTGAATCCGATGCGCAAACCATGCACACGGGTACGGGCAATATCTTCAGTATCGGTGATTTTCGTCGTGGTCCTGCGACAGCGGTTGAAGCAGTGGGAGATGGGCGAGTTGCGGCAAAAGCGATTGATCTGTTCCTCAATGGCGATATGGCGGACTTGCCGAAACCTGCGTTCAACTCTCGTAAAGAGAAAAAACTGGCGCAGGTAGACCCACTTCATTTCGAAAATATCCAAAAAGTTGCTCGTTCAATCATGCCGGAGTTGACTCCAGCGCAGCGTGAGCAGAGTTTTGCTGAAGTGGAACTGGGCTTTGATAACGAAGAGGCCATGAAAGAAGCGGCGCGGTGCTTAGAGTGTGGGTGCCAAGCGAATACCGACTGTGCCTTGCGAGATTACTCAACGGAATATCATGCCGAGCAACATTTCGATGTTTCCGTGGACGTTTCCTCTGCTAGCGTGATTGGCCATCAAGATTGGCTCGATTTGCGAGCGAAAGATCTTCGTCATAAGTACGAAGTAGACCGCAGTTCTGAGTTCATTGAATTTGATGCTAACCGCTGCATCAGTTGTGGTCAGTGTATTCAAGCATGCCGCGAGCAAGCGGTACATGGTGTGTTGAGTTTTGTGTCGGATAAAAATGGCCGACCAGCTTTAAGACCAGATGATCGTCCACGATTCCGTTCCGATGAAAAAGGCTCAAGTTGCAGCGGTTTGACGCTCATGGGCGATTCAAAATGCGTGCAATGTGGGGCGTGTGTTCAGGCGTGTCCAACGGGCGCGATGGTGGACAGCCGTGATCGTTCTCAAGGTAGAACCGAACACCTAAAAGCCGTCGACACCATTTGTACCTACTGCGGTGTGGGTTGTAAGTTGACCATGTTTGTCGATGAGCAACAAAACAAAATCCGCTATGTAAAAGGTGCGGATTCGCCAGTTAACCAAGGTATGCTGTGTGTGAAAGGCCGTTTTGGTTTTGATTTCATTAGCAGCGAAGAGCGTTTAACGACACCACTGATTCGTAAAGATGGTTGGTTGCAGCCAGCAAGTTGGAACGAAGCGATTCAGCTAGTGGCTTCGAAGCTTTCGACCATCAAGCAAGATTTTGGTAGCAACGCACTGGCCGGATTCTCTTCAGCGAAAACCACTAACGAAGATAACTACGCGTTTCAAAAATTCATCCGTCGTGAACTTGGTACGAACAACGTTGATCACTGCGCACGTTTGTGTCACGCATCAAGTGTGACAGGGCTTGAAGCATCGCTGGGGAGTGGTGCGATGACCAACGACATTCCAAGCATTAAGCATTCCGATGTGATCTTTATTATCGGTTCTGACACCACATCTGCGCACCCGATCATCGCTTCGCATATCAAACAGGCGATTCGTCATCACGGGGCACGCTTGATTGTGGCAGACCCGAAACGAGTGGACATGGCCGAACATGCAGAGCTGTACTTAGCGCATCGACCGGGTACGGATGTTATGTTGCTCAACGGCGTGATGCAGCAAATCATCAAAAATGGTTGGTACGATCAAGAATACATCGAAGAGCGCGTCGACGGCTTTGATACCTTGCTTCAAGAGGTGATGTCGCCAGCGTACAACCTCGATAAAGTTGAGTTAGTAACGGGCGTAAAAGCGGACGATATTTTCGCGATGGCGCGAATGATCGGTACGGCAAAACGCACGGCGGTGTATTACTCAATGGGTATTACCCAGCATACTACAGGGCACGACAACGTTCGTTCGATTGCAAACCTGCAATTGTTGTGTGGCAACATCGGTATTGAGGGTGGTGGTATTAACCCACTGCGCGGTCAATCAAACGTACAAGGTGCGTGTGATATGGGCGCATTGCCGAACTGTTATCCGGGATACCAAAAAGTGTATAACCCGATTGTTCGTCAGAAATTCGCGATTGAGTGGGATGCGCCGAACTTACCTTCTGAGCAAGGGCTTACCCTAACGGAAATCATCGATGCGGCGTGCAAACGAGAAGTTCGCGGGATGTACATCATGGGCGAAAACCCAGTACTGAGTGATCCAAACCAAGCACACGTGATTGAAGGGTTGGAAGCACTCGACTTCTTGGTCGTGCAAGACATCTTCCTCACCGAGACGGCGCAGTACGCCGATGTGGTATTGCCTTCTTGTTCATTTGCGGAGAAATCCGGTCACTTCACCAATACTGAGCGCCGCGTGCAGCGCGTTAATGCGGCAGTGAAAGCGCCGGGTGAGGCGAAAGAAGATTGGTGGATCATTCAAGCGATCGCAAACGCGATGGGTAGCGATTGGCATTACCAGTGCGTTTCTGAAATCACTAGCGAGATCGCGCGTGTAACGCCGCAATATGCAGGGTTGCGCTGGGACGCGATCACGCCGAACGGTGTTCAATGGCCAAGTAACAAGAACAATCCAAACGGTACTCGTATTATGCACCAAACCCAATTTACCCGAGGGAAAGGGCAAATGGTGGGCGTGCCGTTCCGCTATGCAGCTGAGTTGCCTGATGAAGAGTATCCTTTGGTGCTTACAACAGGGCGTGTGCTAGAACAGTTCCACACCGGTACGATGACACGCAAAACGAAAGGGTTGGATAACCTTGCTGGGCCAAGAGCGATGATCAGTGTTGAAGATGCCGAAGCAATTGGTATCCATAATGGTCAGCGCCTAAAAGTGTCGACTCGTCGTGGCAGCATCGAAATTGATGCGTTTGTGACCAAGCGAATGCAAAAAGGCGTCGTGTTTATCCCGTTTCATTTCGTTGAATCGCCGGTCAACCGCTTGACGACTACGGCAACGGACCCGCATGCGAAAATTCCTGAATTCAAAGTCGCAGCGGTGAAGATTGAAATCAGTGAAACGGCTGCTCAACCAGAGCCTGTCGAGGAAGCGGTACACCACGTCTAACATCAACGCTTCACGCACTGGCGAGTTGAGAAATTGCATTTAAGCTTATGATATGTAATAGCGAAACGAGCAGTGCGTGTGCCGAGCGTTTTTAAGTGGATCATATTGCTTCTACCCGCTCTTATTTGGCTGGCGGTCAGGCAAATTGAACATATTTGGTGGGCGGAGAATCTTACCTCGATTCCCGCCCTCATTGTGTTCACTTACGTTGTGTTAGCCTCGGCGTTTTTCATCACTCGTCGATGGTTGCAAAGTGCATTTTCTGCCTTTGTCGCTATTTTGTTTGTCTCGTTACTTGTTCCGTCGCAGCGCAGCCACGTGGCGTCTTGCTCGCACTCGTTGAGCGTCATTCAATTCAATCTTTTTTACGAAAACTCAGACATCAATCAGTTCATCAACTATCTGTTGAGGCATCCTGCTGATTTGGCGGTGATGCAAGAGCTGACGCCGCGTGTTGGCAGCCTTTTGCACATGTTGGATGATGTCTATCCGCATTATTATGGTGGCCAACGTGACGTAGGGTACCCATCAAATTTGATGATTCTTAGCCGACACCCGATCACGGAGGTTTCGGTTTATCGTGCGCCAAATGGACAAGAAGTCATCAGAGCGGTTTGGTTGCCTAAAGGTCAAGCACCGATCACTTTGTTTGCGGCTCATCCACCGTCACCAAGAACCAGCGAGCTTTGGCATCAAAGAAATGCGCTGGTGCGAACTATAGAAATGCTGACCGCGCTTTATCCCGAGCCAGAGGTGTTGGTTGTGGGGGATTTCAATCTCTCCTCGGTTAGCCCTCGTTTTTCTGCGCTGTTCCCGAGTTTCCAAACCGCGCCAGTGACGAGCTGGCCAACTAACATCAAAGGCATCAACGTGCCAGAGCCGATGATGATAGGTATTGATCATTTGTGGCTAAAATCTGAGCAAGGACAGCGAATCATCTGCTCTCGTGAATCCTCTGCTTTTCCTCAAGGCTCAGATCACCGCATGGTGACAACCCAGATCGGTGTGCATATCCCATAGTTCAAGCCCTTAGAGTTTGTCATGTTTCATAAGTAAAACCGGTACTGAGCTTTTCATAGAATTGACTGTCTCTGACTGTTCTCTGTTATTTGAGCAAGTTCCATGACCTAAACTTTGCTTGCTTCCTATACTGAACTAACGAAGCAGGATTTTTATAACAACAAGAGGCAGCTTGCATGACAAGAACAACCTCATTTGCACTCGTTCTATTACTGATGTGCGCATACTTTGGTTACAACCGTTATTACGTGTATCCGCAGCAGTTGGAAACACAGGCCAAATCCATGTTGATACAAATGGCAAATCGCGAAGAGTGGATGGATGTGTTTGAGATGATGAATCGCGTAGAGGCGCACAAAGGGCATTTAGAACTCGTGGCCGATGTTACGTCTTCTGATGGCAAACGTGCTTACAGTGAAGGCTTTATTACCTATACCGATCGTGAAGGTGTCGTCTGTAAACAGGTGGTGTTTAACTTTAAAATCAACTCTTTGAAAAACTACAGTATTTCAGACTTACGAGACTGCTCGTACGGCGAATATTATTAAGGTGAGTTGCTTAGTTAAGTCCGGTAAAACTAAATTTGAATATCCAAACAAAAATAGCCTCATTGTCGAGGCTATTTTTGTTTCTGCGAAAGAGAAAAATTGGCAAGTTTAATCGAGCGATTTCTTAAACCTCAGTGACGCAACGACCAATCCAAATACGGTAAACCCGAGCAACCAAAGGGTATCTCGCCATAAGTCCATCAGATCCGCTCCTCGCAACACTATGCCTCGAATCATGCGCATAAAGTGAGTGGCGGGCAGGGCTTCTGAAATCCACTGTGCTGCGACTGGCATGCCCTCGTAAGGGAACATAAATCCAGACAGCAGAATTGAAGGCAGAAGAATGAACACCGTCATTTGCATGGCTTGAAGCTGAGTTGTGGCGATGGTGGATATGACCAATCCTAAAGTTAAGCTGGCGGCGATAAACAACAAGGTTCCAAACAAAATTTGGCTGATTGCACCGTTAATCGGCACGCCGAAAATCCAATGTCCCAACCCTAGAATGATGAAAACCTGAATTAAGCCGACAAAGATATACGGCACGATTTTCGCCACCATTAGCTCTATCGAGTGGATGGGCGTGGTGATCAATAGCTCCAAATTTCCCCGTTCACGTTCTCGTACAATCGCGGCACTGGTGAACAAAATCATCGTCATGGTGAGAATCACACCGAGTAAGCCGGGTACGATGTTGACCGCAGAACGCCGACTTGGGTTGTAGTAGAGTGCGACTTCGAATGTTTTGCTTGGCGCTGGGCGAATCTCGAAATCAAAATCGGTCAATGGCATGGTTTGCAACGACAATATTGCCGAGCTGATCATGGTATCTGACCCATCCACAATCCACTGCCCAAGCTCCCGACCTTGCATCATGCGTTGTGTGAGATCGCTTGGCAAAATCAGCACGGCGCGCACAATACCATCTTGAATCGCTTGTTCAGCCTCTTGCGCGGTGGCATAGGTTTCTTTGATATCCACCACTTGAGTGACTTTGACGGACTGGGTAATGATCCGTCCGGCGGTGCTGCCACTTTGGTCGACAACACCTACCGGAATGTTGCGAATGTCCGTATTGATTGCAAAGCCGAACAACAAAAGCTGGATAAGCGGGATCATCACCACCATGCCAAATGTGATTCGGTCACGGGAAAGTTGGCGAATCTCTTTGATCATGACGGCTTTCATGCGGGCGATAGGTTTCATCATTGGCGGCCTTTCCCTGTCACGCTGACAAAAACATCTTCTAAGCTTGGGCGAGCGTGGTTCATTTCAGTGTTTTGAAGTTCGGGAAACGTCTGCTTTAACCATTCAATCGGCTGCTCGACATGCTGGTGGATAAGGATGCGTAAACGAATCCCCAACTGCGCCGCAGAGCGAACTTCGTCACGTTGAATCAGCTTTTCTTTGAGTTCACGAAGTTTGTCGGTTTTCACCTCAATGATATTAACGCCCATCTGTTCCATTAACTGTTCTGGCTCGCCATCGGCACGAATTTCGCCCGACTCCATGATCGCCAGACGGTGGCAGCGCTCTGCTTCGTCCATGTAATGCGTGGTGACCAAAATCGTCGTACCTTGATCGCACAAGTCGAACAACTGCTCCCAAAAATCGCGTCGATTTTCGGGATCAACGGCGGATGTCGGCTCATCCAAAAATAGCAGTTCGGGTTTGTGCATGGTCGCCGCGGCGAGTGAAAGGCGCTGCTTTTGACCGCCACTCATGCCGCTTACGCGCTGTTTGCGCAATTGATCCAACCCGTAAGTGGTGAGCTGCTCTTCGATCCGCTCTTTCAGCGACTTGCTGCTTAAACCAAAAATTTGCCCAATAAATTCGAGGTTTTCTTGAACGGATAGGTCGTCGTACAACGAGAACTTTTGTGTCATGTAGCCAATTTTGAGCCGCAGTTGTTCGGATTGCTTTGGGATTTCTAATCCAAGCACATTCACACTGCCTTCGCTTGGGCTAAGAAGGCCGGTGAGCACACGAATGGTGGTCGACTTACCACAACCATTTTGCCCCAAAAATCCGTAAATGCTGCCTTTGGGCACGTTGAGTGTGATGTTATTGATAGCAGTAAAGTCGCCGAACTTTTTGACCACATTTTGAGCTTGAATTGCATACTCGGTCATTGGCTTACTCCATCAAATCTACTTGGGCAGGCACACCGGACGGCAACGTTTTGGCAGTCTCAGGTAAATCAACTTCTGCTAGATACATCAATCGTGAACGTTCTTCTTCGGTTAGTGCGAAGTAGGGCGTGAATGACGGCTCACTAGCCACCCAACGAACGGTGCCTTGTAATGGACTCTCCAGGCCATCGACATTTACCGTCACGGTTTTCCCAGGAATAAACCCGATTCGATAATCGGCAGGAACATACACTCGCGCATACGGCACGCGGTTGGCTTGAATCACGGCAACCACACCGTTCACTGGTACGCGTTCGCCAAGGTTGTAAGGCAAATTATCGAGCGTACCGTCACGCGTGGCCGTGATGGTGAGTTCTGCCAGTTTTTGCTCTTGCAACGCCACTTCGGCTTTTGCCGCCATTAAAGCGGCTTTAGCTTGTTCGATGTCTTCTAGGCGAGAACCTGCGGTGAGCTTACTGAACTCTTCTTTTGCTGAGTCTAATTCAGCTCTCGCAGAGTCCCTTGCCGCAAGAGCGGAATCTTTTTCGGATTGGCTGATGAGCTTTTTACGCACCAGTTCTGCTTTGCGTTGATAGTTTTTCTGCGCTTCGGTGAGCTGCGCTTCCGCTCGGGCTACGCGTGCTGATGCGGCAGCAATGTCTTCTGGACGTTCACCATTGGTCAATTTAAGCAAATACGCTCCCGCTTTGGCTTGCTCGGCAACGGCGTGTGCAAGAACGGCTTGTTGATTCTTGGTATCGAGCTGAACCAACACTTCCCCTTCACTGACCAAGCTGCCTTCTTTGACAGGAAGGGCTCTAATTATCTCATTAGATGTGGCAGTAAACGTTACGCGGTCACGTTCTAAAGTGCCAAGCGCTTGGTGCGTGTTATCTTTTGAACAGGCGCTTAAAAGGGCAATAACCAATGTGCCAAAAATGATTCGCTTCATAGTGCGGTGCTTCCTTTGAAGAAATAATGCATGAATAGATAACTTGTGAACGGGAGCGTGTTGATTGAGTCCGCTAACCCGTCGCTCATCGCCATCCATAACGATTTCTTGTTAGAGCTTAGCATTTTATCTACAAGCGATTCTTTTTAAATAGAGAGGCTTAGCGTTGGAACAAGCTTGTCGCGAGGTGGAATGAAAAAACCTTGAACGAGGTCAGGTTTTTCCTGATAAGTAAAATTAAATGCCCAGCGGTAAACACTAGGCTAGTTGAGGCTGCAAGTTGTCAATTGATTCTGAATTAGAAATCACTTCACATTTTAAGTGGTTGATTCGTAAAATGGATTGCGGTCGACCATGACAATAGGCAAGGTGTTGAATAATACGAATCACTCATATAAGGCCATCCATGACAACAACTGGTCACGTGCATTTTTATATTGGCACTTACACCAACCCACCGAGTACGAGCACGGGCATCGCGCGTGTAGCGCTGAACACTGAAACGGGTGAACTGACTCGGCTTGACGATATTGTAGTTCAACGTAATCCGTCCTATCTCACGACCACCGAACACGGGCTGTATACGTTTAGCGAAATGGATAGAAATGAAGGTGCTGAGCTCGCGTTTTTTCGCGGTAGTGAATCCGTCTCTTTGCCGATTAACGGCGATTATCCGTGTCATTTGGATATCAAAAAACCGTTGTTGGCGGTCGCTAACTATGGTTCTGGAAATGTTAGCGTATTTCAATTGGATCGCGATGGTAAACCGCTTGGTTTATTGGCGGATTTATACGTTGATGGATGCGGGCCGAATTTAGAGCGCCAAACTTCTCCTCATGCTCATCAAGTCACGTTTTTAAAGCACAGTGATCAATTGGTTGTCGTAGACTTAGGCAGCGATAGCGTCCTTATTTATGATTACGATGCCCAGCCGCCGGATTTTTCACTGTCGCAAGTGATTCATTTGCCCGCAGGTTCGGGACCGCGCCATCTGGTGTTTAACCAACAAGAGTCGACAGCGTATGTGGTTTGCGAACTGTCAGAAACCTTGATTGTTCTGGTTAAGCACCAAGATAAATGGCTTATCTCGAATCAAACAGAATTGTTAGAAGGGGAAGAGAATCAGCAAGCGGCGGCGGCGATTCGTCTGTCGCAAGATGAAACGTTTTTGTATGTCTCTTGCCGAGCTCAGAACAAAATCAGTGTGTTTGATGTGTCTGGTGATACGCCCAAAAGGCGAGCAGCCATTCACTGTGAAGGGGCTTTTCCACGAGATTTTGTGTTGTCTCATGATCAAAAGTGGTTGCTGGTTGCCAATCAACATTCCAACAATGTGGTGAGCTTTCGTCGCAACCCTCAAACCGGTGAAATTACCCCAACGGGTTATGACTGTGAGATAGGCTCTCCAGTGTGTATTGTCGAACAACCTTTGTAACGATTAACGCTGAAACAACAGGAAATAGAAAAGCCTAGCGGGCGGCTAGGCTTTCAGGATAAAAACAGTTAACGCCAATCCTCAACGCGCAGTTAGACGTAAATTTTGCCTTTCATATACAACACACCATCACCAGATACATTGACGCAATCCTCCTTGACTTCGCAGTACAGAATGCCACCACGTGCTGATGATTGATACGCCACTAAAGATGCTTTGCCGAGCTCTTGCGCCCAATATGGTGCTAAGCCTGCGTGGATTGATCCTGTGACAGGGTCTTCATCTCCGCCGTTAGCTGGCCAAAAGTAGCGAGATACAAAGTCGTATTGACTGCCTTTTGATGTGACGACGACATCGTAAGGGGCTAGTTGTTTCAGTTGGTCGGATCGATATTGAACATCGAAAACGGTTTGCTCATCTTCCACGATGACGAAGTAAGCTTGCGGGCTAAGCAGTACGTGTGTGACCTCGCAGTTTAATCCCTTAATTAATTGCATAGGAATGGCGTCGACGGGTAGTGGCGGTCTTGTTGGAAATGTCATTTCAATCTTGCCAAGTGCGTTCTTAATTACGGTTAAGGTACCCACTTTTAATGTGTGAAACTCAATACTTCCTGTAACGCCGAGTTGGTCGAACAACACCATGGAAGCCGCGAGCGTTGCGTGTCCACAAAAGTCGATTTCTGTGAGTGGCGAAAACCAGCGTACTTCATATTGATTCGTACCAATCGCTTTAACAAACGCGGTTTCAGAGAGGTTGTTTTCCGCTGCAATGTTTTGCATTAGCTCTGGTTCTAACCATTCTTGCAAGGGTACGACTGCGGCTGAGTTGCCTTTAAATTGCGTGTCTGTAAATGCGTCAACGACGTAGATATCCAGTTCCATTTTGTCTTCCTTGTTCTCTGAGCGGTTGGTTAGCATAAACCAGATGCAACTCAGAGAATAAGAAATTTATGTTTGAATCTTAAAGTATCAAAATAGACGATGGTTTTATATTTTGTGATACTTATTGATGTATCTTGGCTTGGGTTGATGAATAGACTTGAATTGAACTCATTGAAAGGAATAAACACATGAAAGCGATTCACAAGTCTGTTTTGGCCCTTAGCGTTTTGGTTATCGGCTCTGCCCATGCTTTTGAACTAACGAGCAAAGATATTCAAGAAGGTCATCCAATGGCGAAGACATTTGAATATTCAGGTTGGGGATGTGATGGTGCGAACCAGTCTCCACAACTGATGTGGAAAGACGTTCCAAAGGGTACAAAAAGTTTTGCGATTACCGCGTACGATCCTGATGCACCAACAGGCAGTGGTTTTTGGCATTGGATAGCGTTTGATATTCCAGCCTCAGTTAACGAGCTGCCTCGTGGCGTTGATATCAGCAAGCTCGGCGGTAAGGAGTCTCGTATCGATTACGGTACTACTGGTTTTGGCGGCGCATGTCCTCCAGAAAAAGATGGTATGCACCGCTACCAGTTTACCGTTTGGGCGCTGCCGAGTGATAAGTTGAACTTGGATGAGAACACGCCAGCGGCGGTTGTGGGATTTACGTTGAATAGTGTCGCATTGGACAACGCGAAGTTAACCGCGACTTACACGCGATAATTAAATACTTAAGGGGAGAAGATGGGGCATCAATATCAAGTGACGCTGTTTCGTGCGGAGCAGCAGCAAAAGCTGCGTAACGTCAGGATTCACTCCCGAGTATTATCCAGATCATTAAAGGGAGTAAGCGTCTGTTTTGGAAAGACGAAGCGTTTGATATTCTTCATCCTAACATCATGCTTTGTGAAGCAAACGCTTCGCTGAATTTTGAAAACCTTCCTCAACAAGGGCGTTTTCTTTCACGAATGTTCAGTTTTCACTGCGTACCTAGCGATGAAATGTTAGAGCTGAGTATGAGTAATGCATTGGGAAATTACGTCCCAGCGGTGGAGACAGACAAAGCACTGCAAGCGACATTAAATGCCTTGTTTTCTTTTGAACGGGAAAGTTTAAGTGAAGCGACGCAACGTTATTGGATGATGGGGTTGTATCAGCAGTTAGCAGAGCGAGGACTATTGCATCGGCTTTTCTCGAGTTCCAATACCTCGTTCAGTCAGAAACTCAGCCGCTATCTGTCACGCTCTCCGGGCGATGACCACCCTTTGGAATTTGTTGCTGAGCGCTTTGCTATGAGCCGAGCAACGTTGATACGCAAACTCAAGCAAGAGGGCACTCAGTATCGCGAAGTGCTGGCAGAAGTGCGCTTAAATCACGCACTCTACCTGATGCAAAATGGTTCATACAACGTTGCGTTACTCGCGCAGTTGTGTGGCTATCAATCGGAAGGCCGTTTTAGCCAACGATTTAAAGGGAAGTTTGGTTTAACGCCCAGTGAGTACATAAAAACTGTCGTCAGTTAGTACTTAATATTGCTGTTTGGCTCGATCTTTATGTTTCCAATTTTAGCTCTGGTATTTGATTTTCATCCTCAGTGCGACGTTAACCAAAGCAATCAGAACAGGAACCTCGATTAGCGGACCAATCACGCCAGCGAATGCTTGATCGGAGTTCAGGCCAAATACAGCAATGGAAACCGCGATCGCCAGCTCGAAGTTGTTGCCCGTCGCCGTAAAAGCGATGGAGGCATTTTTATCGTAGGGGATGCCCATTCTCTTCCCGATAAAGAAGCTGGTAAAAAACATCAATACGAAGTAGATCGCTAGTGGGACTGCCACGCGGAACACATCCATTGGTAGCTGTAAAATCATCTCTCCTTTGAGGCTGAACATAAGCACGATGGTGGCGAGCAAAGCGATCAAAGTAATGGGTGAAATTCGAGGAATAAACACATCGTTGTACCACTTCTCACCCTTTGCAGTGACTAACCATTTACGACTGAGAAAACCAGCGAGGAACGGAATGCCTAAGTAAATCAATACGCTTTCCGCAATGTCTCCCATGGAAATATCAACCACAAAACCTTCATAGCCAAAGAACGGTGGAAGTACGGTGATGAATAGCCAAGCCATAACGCTGTAAGTCAGAATTTGAAATGCGCTATTTAATGCCACCAAGGCCGCGCCATATTCTTTGTTGCCGCCGCCAATATCATTCCACACTAAAACCATAGCGATGCAGCGTGCAAGGCCAATCAAAATAATACCGACCATGTAACCTGGATGATCACCAAGAAAGGTTAAAGCAAGAACGAACATCAGGATTGGGCCGATGATCCAGTTCATAACCAGAGACAGCGTGATGGCTTTTTTATCTCTCGTTACCGTTCCTAATAGACCGTAGTTCACCTTGGCGAGTGGTGGGTACATCATCAAAATCAAACCAATGGCGAGTGGTACGTTCGTACTACCAACGGACATTGCTTCGTTCCATTCTGCTACTTGCGGGTAGGCTGCGCCTATCCCCACGCCGATGGCCATTGCGACAAAGATCCAAACCGTTAAGTAGCGGTCAAGAAAGCTCATTTTTTCGCTGGCACTATTTAAAACTTCAGTCGTCATAGTGGTCTCTATTCGTTTATCGTCGAAAGGCGATATATAAGGTTATAGTTTATCTTTGCGCGCATGGAAAGCGCGCAACGTGTCTTAGCTAAATAAACCGGAAAATTGAGCGTTAAACGCGTTCAGTTTTTCACGTTGAATGCGGTAACAAACCTTTGGCGGGTTAGGTTCTGCACTGATAAACCCTGCCTGTTTTAGAATACGTAAGTGTTCTGATACGGTCGATTGCGCTAAACCTAACTCAGAGACTAAATCGCTATTTAAGCAGCCGCCCATAGTGTCTAAAGTGTGAAGAATATGCAGAATGCGTAAGCGAGCAGGATGAGACAGCGCTTTTGCTTGAGCGGCGAGTGCTTGCTCTTTATCGAGTTGTTTTTGCGTGGCTTCAAAAGCAATTTGGCACGTTTCGCTGCATTTGTTGCTCATGAGCAAACCTTTATAGTTAATCGTCGAATTGCGATTAAGTGTACGTGTGCTTTTTCTAAGGCGCAACTGTTGGCAGTAAAAAAGCAGAACTTAAAGATACGACGAATTGGGGTGTGGTATCAGGAGCTAAGTTCTGCTTGTGGGTTAGGTTATGAGCAATTCTCTATATTTCCTGTTCGCCAAACCAGTATGGTGAAAAAAGGGGAGGCAAAAAGAGAGTAGATTTCTTCGCTTTATTCCTGATAAAACCGAATTGGTGGGGTTTTCCTACAATATAGGTACGAAATGTTAGTAAAAGGGGAACAAAGTGTTTGGAAGTTTTCTTATTTTATTGCCGCCAAGTTCAGTAAAATACGCCTATTGAATGGCCTCCTAGAGTTAAGGTGCGTGCGGTGTCTGATCTCAACTTATTTCGTTATTACCAACGCTTGCTCTCTTTTGGTGTTGGTAATGAAGCAAAAACCACGCTGCAAGAAATCGCCGATTTGTTGTTTACTTCGCCTCGTCATGCGCGCAGTTTGCTGGCGCAGATGCAAGAGATAGCGTGGTTAAGTTGGCGACCAAAACCGGGACGGAACCAACGTTCAACATTGTTGTTAAATGTTGAACTCAGCGCGCTAAAAGAAAGCCTTGCACTAGAGCGGATCAAGCTTGGTAAGTACGAGAAAGCGCTGTCGATTCTGGATGAAGATGAAGCTGCATTTGGGCGACTCCTCAAAACAACGTCGGGCGCATCGGTAAAAGAGGGGCGGCTCAATATTCAGCTGACCTACAAACGCATGTTCGAGCGTGTGGTTCCGCATCAACTGCAGCGAAGTAGTGAACGTTTTTTGCTTCGCCAAATTTATTGTTGTTTGGTTTCGAGCGATTACAACGGGCAGGTGCAGCCAGAGCTGGCTCATCATTGGCGTTATGATGACAGCTTGTACGAATGGACATTTTATCTTCGTCCGGGTCTGACTTTTCATAATGGCAACCCAATCGATGCCGACACGGTGGTGAGTTTGTTCGCCAAATTAAGCTCTTTGGAATACTACGAAAAAGAGCTGGCGCATGTTGCCAACATTACGGCACTTAATCCATTGAAGGTTGTTTTTAAGCTTAACCGACCTGACTTGGGTTTTGCTGGACTTATTTCTGGCGTGAAATATGGCATTCAGCCCGTGAGTCAGGTGAACGTTGCTAACAACAAGTTGGTGGTGGGGAGTGGTCCATTTTCCGTCGTTGAGCACAGTGAAAACCGTTTGAAACTGCAAGCGTTTGATGGCTATTACGCGTGTCGAGTATTAACGGATTTTGTGACGATATGGATCGTCAACGATGAACAGATGGAAAATCCATCGCTTGCCGCAAACACATTGCAACCAGAACCTGATTCTGCTGATGACATGTGCAGCCACTATATGTCGACGCCAAACAGTGAAGTATCACCAGCGAGTAAACGCAGTCGAACGGAAGACGGTTGTTTGTTCGCACTGTTTAACCATCATGCAAAGCACGCTTTGTCTCAGGCCCAGCGCCGATACATCAGTGAATTGATTCAACCTGAACTGCTAGCTGACGTGATGCGTAATGAAAACATTATATTTGGGAGCATACCTGCTTATAACTTATTGCCTAACTGGAAGCCAGTGTTGCGCCCCTTTGGAGATGCGGTCAAGTTGCCAAAGCTGATCACCATCGCAGGGTACAATTACACGGCGCTACGCCGGTGCGCACGAGCGATTTCTTCGCGTTTAGAGCGTGCGGGCAGCCGAGTGGAGATCGTTATGTACTCCTACCGTGAACTGAGCGAGAAAGCCAAAAACGGCACGCTAGATGAGACTCTGGTTGTCACCAATATCAACTTGGACGATAACCGTCATGCGTCTGCGTTTAGCAACTTCTTTAGCAATGCCGTGCTTTACCACACCTTGGGGGTGCAAAATGCGGCGTGGTTGGATGCTCAAATGGAGAATGTCCGTGCATTCTCACCGCTTGAAGATTACCTGAGCGCGTTAGAGCCGATTGCGTCCACTTTGATTAGCGAGTATTGGATTGCACCGATGTTCCACCATACTCAGACGCTACGTTTTCAAGGGGTCTTGGAAGATGTCGCACTCACAAACTGGGGATGGCCAGACATACGATCCGTTTGGTCTGCGGACTGATCAAAACCGCCTGAATGGCGGTTTTTTGTGTCTGCAATTTGGTGAAAGCCAGTGACGTTTTTATTTTTTCTAGCCAACAAGTGTGATGCTTATCTACGTTTGAGCGCGAGTGATCAAGAAACGGTCCGAAATGAACTTTGAAATTAATCACGAATTATATCGAGTCAATAGGTCTAATGTGATCTGATTTAAATAATGTAACTTTAAGAATATTTTCGAGAAGGTGATTGTATTCAAAATTCGTCTATTGACTTGTTGCTCAAATAAAATTTGTAGATTTTTTACGTGTGGGATTTTTGAGCTCTGTCCATTTAAACAAATTGACAGGCTTTAAAGTGTGACTCGAAGCGCAAAAGTAGCTCGGTTGCGCGGTTGGGACTCTGTTATTGATAATTAACCCATCAGATGACGAACTGTTGATAGGGTTAAATATGTTGTACGAGTTAATCGACCACGAACTAGTAGATGTAATTAATGATCGCGCTTACCAATGGCAAGATGCGGTTAAAAAGACCACTCAATACCTAGAAAATAAAGGTTACGTCTCCCAGCATTATGTTGATGCAATCATCCGTTCAACGGAAGAAAACGGTCCTTACTATGTGTTATGCCCTGGATTGGCAATGCCTCATGCCCGACCTGAAACTGGTGTTTTAAAAACAGGCTTAGGCATTCATATTTTCCCATCACCTGTTGATTTTGGATCGGATCTCGGTCCGGCCAATATTCTTATTACCTTAGCTGCGAAAGACTCTGATACCCACATTGAGGTGATTCAAGCGTTGAGCGAGATGTTTGTGGATGAAGAGAACATTGCAAAACTGGCACAAGCTTCTTCCAAAGAACAAGTGCTGGACATAATAAAAGCATACTAAAAGGAACATAACGTGAAAGCAAACATGCGAGCCAATGTGCAAGCCTTCGGAGGTCATTTGACCGCCATGGTGCTGCCAAATATCGGAGCCTTTATCGCTTGGGGCTTTATTACTGCACTCTTTATTCCCACGGGTTGGATGCCAAACGAAGCCTTTGGCGAACTCGTGGGGCCAATGATCACTTACTTGCTGCCACTTTTGATTGGTTACACCGGTGGTCAGATTGTTGGTGAAAAACGCGGCGCGGTAGCGGGGGCTATCGGTACGATGGGCGTGATTGTCGGGGCTGATATACCGATGTTTGTTGGCGCAATGATCATGGGTCCACTGAGCGCTTGGATTGTGGTGCAAGTGGATAAACGTATTCAACACCGCATACCTTCTGGTTTTGAGATGGTCGTGAACAACTTCTCACTAGGTATTGTGGGCATGATTCTGTGTCTGTTCGCCTACGAGATTGTTGGCCCTTCAGTCACCGCAGCAAACTTGTTTGTGAAATCAGGCATCGAAGCGTTGGTTGCGACGGGTTTCCTGCCTCTGTTAGCGATCATTAACGAACCAGCAAAAGTGTTGTTCCTGAACAACGCCATTGACCAAGGTATTTATTACCCACTAGGCCTGCAAGCGGCCGCAGAAACGGGCAAGTCCATCTTCTTTATGGTAGCGTCTAACCCAGGCCCAGGTCTTGGTATGCTGCTGGCTTACGCAAAGTTTGGTCAGGGTTTATCTAAACGCTCTGCGCCAAGTGCCATCATCATTCACTTCTTTGGTGGCATTCATGAGCTGTACTTCCCATATGTACTCATGAAACCAATCATGATTGTGGCAATGATTGCTGGTGCGGCGACAGGCATCGCAACCTTCAACCTATTTGATGCCGGTTTGGTCGCGGGTCCAAGTCCAGGCTCTATCTTCTCTTACCTTGCTCTTACTCCGAAAGGTAGCTTCATTGCGACCATCGCAGGTGTGACAAGTGCAACGATTGTCTCTTTCTTGGTAGCAAGTGCGATTTTGAAAGTGAGCAAATCAGAAGAAAAAGAAAGCGAGTTTGAGAAATCAGTTTCTGACATGAAAGAGATGAAAGCGGAAGGCGCAGTTAAGCCAGTTGCAGCTGCGACGACGCAAGAACCGAGCAAGCCAATTTCATTTGTCGCATTCGCATGTGATGCGGGTATGGGCTCTAGTGCAATGGGCGCATCGACCTTCAAACGCAAGCTGGTACAAGCTGGGATAGATATTGAAGTGAAGAACTTTGCCATCGAGAAAGTCCCGAGTGAAGCCGATATCGTCGTGACACACGAGAGCTTAGAAAGCCGCGCAGTCAACGCGACAGGTTTACCGGTAGTAACGATCAAGAACTTCCTCAACGACCCAGCGCTTGACGAGCTGATGGATAAGATTAAGCAACAAACGGTCGCGACTGAGCAACCAGCCTAACAATGCAGTTTGGGGCGGCAGGTATCGCCCCAATTAGGAGAAAAATCATGGTAAAAACAACGGCAGCGGTTATCTGTGGTGAGAAAAACGTTCAATTAAGAACCTTTGATTTACCAAACATTTCAGCCGATGAACTTCTGGTTAAAAACATTTCAAACAGCATTTGTCTATCCACTTACAAAGCAGCATTGTTAGGTAGCAAACACAAACGCGTTCCTGAAAACATTGACGAAGTGCCAGTGATGACAGGTCATGAATACGCAGGTGTGATTGTTGAAGTCGGTGAGAATCTAAAAGACCGATTCAAAGCTGGCGATTACTTTGTTCTGCAACCTGCCATGGGCTTGCCAACAGGCTACTCGGCGGGCTACAGCTATGAGACATTTGGCGGCAACGCGACGTATTCCATTATTCCTAAAATCGCTATCGACCTAGGCTGCGTGCTGCCTTACCACGGCGATTACTTTGCTGATGCGTCGCTGGCTGAGCCAATGTCTTGCATTATCGGTGCGTACCATGCGAGCTACCACACCACGCAATACGTGTACGAGCACGATATGGGCATCAAAGAGGGCGGAGCATTAGCGCTACTTGCGTGTGCTGGCCCAATGGGGATTGGTGCAATTGACTATGCGATTAACGGCCCTGTAAAGCCAACGCTGGTGGTGGTTACTGACATTGATGCTGCGCGTTTAGACCGAGCTGAAAGCCTCATTCCGGTTGCAAAAGCCAAAGAGCAGGGCGTTGAACTGCACTATGTGAATACCGCTCAAATCGACGATCCGGTCGCGTATCTCAAAGCACTCAACGGTGGCAATGGTTATGACGATGTAATGGTCTACGCGGCTGTTGCTCAAGTGCTAGAACAAGCCGATGAGCTGTTGGGTAACGATGGCTGCCTAAACTTCTTCGCAGGCCCTACCGATAAGAATTTCAAAGTGCCGTTTAACTTCTACAACGTGCATTACGAATCAACGCACATTGTGGGAACGTCCGGTGGTTCAAAGGGTGACATGGTGGAATCTATCGAGCTTTCCTCACAAGGTGAGATCAATCCATCGTTCATGATCACCCATGTTGGTGGCTTACAAGCTGCACCCCATACGATTTTGAATCAGCTGGATATTCCGGGCGGTAAGAAGTTGATTTACCCGCATATTGACCTGCCATTGACCGCGATTGATGACTTTTTATCGCTGGCAGATCAAGACCCGTTCTTTGCGGAACTCGATGCGATTTTGTGCGCGAACAACTATGTGTGGAACGCGCATGCAGAAAAAGCGTTACTTGAGTTTTATGACGTGAGCTTAACGGTTTAGTTGCAACGAATTTGTGTGGTAGCCTTTGCGCTGCCACATAATGGAGAGGTCATAATACGTTGTCACGTGAAGATGAATTACTGGAGAAACTGGACGAGTGCGAAAATGCCACTGCGTTTCTTCAGGTTTCTAACAAAATAATTAACCTCAAGTTAAAAGCATTACTTCCGAGCGTGTTCGTCCAAGACGATCTAGTGAAGGAGTATGCTGTGGATCCTCTATTGAAAGAAGATGGTCCGTTGGTGACGACCGATGTGGTATCGAAGCTGATGTTTGCGATGGGCAAAATCTCTTTGGAAACTTACGCCGATATCGGATTGTACGATCAGGTCTTGGAGTACGCGATTAGCCAACCGGAGAAAGTCGAATTTGCGGATGACGTGATTTACGACTTCATCAAAAACCAAGCGGTACTCTCTTCTCAGCAAGACAGCTTTTATCTTGAGTCGATCAATCAGCTTAAGTTCTCTTCGTTTGAGTCCTTTTCGCAAATGAGATACGAATCTCTCATCAAAACAGTGTTGAAGCTGTCATGTGAAATGTTGATAGAAAGAATCGAAGGGGAGATCAATCAATAAGGGTTCACCATGAAAGTGAATTTAAACGTCAGTGGTTTTGAAACCGAAGCTACCTTTCCTGATGCCGACGTAAAGCGAATCCATCAACCTCTTATCGAAAAGTTTACCCGTCTATATCATGAGAAGCAGGAGCGCATTGTCGTGTTCTTGTGTGCCCCTCCGGGCAGTGGTAAGTCGACCCTTGCTGCGTTCTGGGAACACCTCTCTGAACAAGATGAAAACCAAGAGCCACTTCAGGTTCTGCCTTTTGATGGTTTTCACTACCCGAACGAAATCCTAGACAGCAACTCCATTGAGCGTAATGGTGAAATTGTTCCTCTGCGCAGCATTAAAGGCTCTTACGAGACGTTCAATCTCACCGAGCTTATCGACAAGCTGAAACAGCTTAAAGTGAAAGACAGCAAATGGCCTTACTACGACCGTAATATGCATGATCCGGTTGATGATGCCATTCAGGTTAACCGCAACATTGTCGTCGTCGAGGGCAACTGGTTGTTGCTAGATGAACCGGTATGGAAAGAACTGCATCGCTTGGCTGATTTTACGGTGTTTATTGATACCCAAGCGGAGTTCCTACAAGAGCGTTTGGTCAATCGTAAGATCCGTGGTGGCACAGACCCAGAAGCCGCCTTGGAGTTCTATTTACGCTCCGATGCGATCAACGTTGATAAAGTGTTGAATCACTCAATTCCTGCTGACTTATCGTTGTTCCTCAATCAAAACGGTTCGTTCGAAATTCGATAGTTCGTCCACAATTTCAGGAGGTCACCATGGATATCGTGATTGATAGCCACACCCATACTATTGCCAGTGGACACGCTTACAGCACCATTTTAGAGAACGCATTGTCTGCTAAGAATAAGGGGCTAAAACTTCTTTGTACCACCGATCATGCTCCCGAGATGCCAGGAGCCCCTCACTACTGGTATTTCAATAATCAAAGAATTTTGCCCCGCTTTTTACACGATGTAGGTATTCTCCGTGGCGTAGAAGCCAACACGCTGAATGTGAAAGGGGAGATAGACTTACCACCGTCCTCTGACCAACATCTTGACTGGGTGATTGCTAGTTTTCATGAGCCCGTATTCAAACCCGCGACTGAAGCTGAACATACCGCAGCCCTGATCAATGCGATTAAAAGCGGTAGAGTGGATGTTCTTGGTCACTTAGGTAACCCAAATTACCCATTCGATATGGAGCAAGTGTTGCGATGTGCCAAAGAGCACAATGTTGCAATTGAAGTTAACAATACATCTTTGACAGGCAAAAGCCGCAAGGGCAGTGATTCCCGTTGTGATCGTATTGTGGAACTGGGTAAAGAGATTGGCGTTTACTTCAGTACCGGATCTGATGCGCACTTCTGTGAAGAGATCTCTAAGTTAGATTTGGCGATTGCTTTGCTGGAAAAACACGGTGTGGAAGAAGAGAAGATACTCACTACGTCGACGAGCCGATTCTTGAACTTCTTATTGCTGAGAGGTAAGGCGAGGATTTCAGAGTTTAAGGATTTTTACTAAGTAAAATCCCAAACACATTAAATGAAGTATTTTCTTATACAGCCCTAAAACCCGCCAAGCTGCGGGTTTTATTCGTTTTGGGGAGGCGTAGAACAAACAACGCGACTGTCATATAAAGCGTGAAAAGAGGAATCAATGAAAAAGGGAACGAAGGCCATAATTCGAGAATATTATAGGCCGAGCGGGAATTTTATTGCTCTTAATCAGTCATAAGGTTATGAGCCGCTTTTTGTGTTCTGCTGTTCAATAACGAGCGATAACAGGCGAACAAGTAGGGACTGAGCTTCAGGAGACAGCAAGCGTGCAACGGCCATTAGATCATCCGCTGTTACATGTTGAACGTCTCTTATATCCAATGCGATGTCGAGATCGGTCAAATGCAGAGAGCGCAGTATGGAGCGGTATTGGGAAAGTTTCAGGTCGGATTCTCCACGCTCTATCCGTTGATACGTTTTCACGCTCATCCCTGCGATGTTTGCCATTTGTTCACGGGAGAGGCCACTCGCTTTTCTTCTCGCAATCAGTGCTTCAATAATAGGGTCGACCTGCATGTGCTCTCCTGAAAGGACAGTTTTGACCTAAATAAAGCAAGAAGTGGACCAGTTTAACCATCTCATATTTACCTGTTTTGCAATCAGTATAAGAATAGCTATCTAATAAAAATGTACATATTTTAGTCAGTTATAAACTCAATGGAAAAGTATCAATCATACAAATCAATCGAGACAAAATCTTCAATTCGCAAAATGCAACGCATTTTAGATCAATTATTTAGCGAGCTTAATGAGCAGTATCGTGTCACTAAAGAAAATGTTGTCGCTCTGACTCGACAGTCTCAACAGAGGTTGATGAACTACAAAGAGCTTTATCTTCATAAAGAATCGATAGGTGAGGTAGAGTTGCAGATTGCGTATGAAAATATGAGTGTGACTGAGAAGCAGGTCGCGGATATGGGCGTTTCAGCATTAACTTATATCATCGGAGCGTTAGATAAAGCGTATTAATAGAATGGGCAAGCTAGCTTAGATTTAGACAGTTTGGATAACACCAAAAAGAAAGGATGCAAATGCTGGGAACCACACCCAGCATTCGGACACTCATTTACCTATAGTTTCGAACCGTAAATCAGTGTTTAGAGGTATGTGAACCGAACAGTGTCGGTACGCAGCGAATAATAGCGATATTGTCCGATCTCAGGCTACGCCCCTGGAATCTAACACCTTTACTTGAACTGTAAATTAATTTGTACACCCATCCAAAATTGAGCGGTTGAGCACGTTCTTACTCTCATTAGGCGATAAAAGACTGATTAGTGATGAAAATAACAACACATCTTAGGTGAATGAGGAGAGTTGTTAAAATATATCGCTATAAGATTGACCTTTTGCTTTTCAATCGTCCTGCTTATGCCTTACAATCTTTTCGAACCAAATCCATTCACAACGAATGGGGTTGATGAATTAAGATGAACAATTTTGCTTCGAACCCAAAGTTGTGCGCATTTCATCAACGATGACATCGCCCAAAACGACTCTCAAGTGTTCATGTGCAATTGAATTAACCACCTTTTGCTGCATGTTTTCTTAGCCATATAGGGTTCTTGTAACCAAATTTTGGTTGAGTAGAGCGTTTTGTTGGGTGTGCTTTGGATGTAGCACAACTGGCGAGAAATAAACGGATTGAATTTAGAGGTATTAACCGTGAACCTAAAACTTGTCGGCAGCTCCCTGATCGTTGCAGGTACTGCTCTTGGCGCTGGTATGCTTGCTATACCAATGGTGCTTGCTCAATTTGGCCTCCTCTGGGGCACTCTTCTTATGTTATTTATCTGGGCTGGGACGACTTACGCTGCGCTGCTCCTTCTTGAGGCCAGTTGCAAAGTAGGCGGCGGCGTGAGCATGAATGCAATTGCTCGCGAAACGCTAGGTAAAGGTGGCCAGTTGGTAACCAACAGCTTGCTTTACGCCCTGTTAGTTTGTCTATTGATGGCTTATATCATTGGTGCGGGTGATCTCGTACAAAAAGTAACAGCCTCAATTGGGCTGCCAACATCTACGATCGCAAGCCAAGTCGGTTTTACTCTTTTAGTCGGTATCATTGTTTCGGCAGGCACAGGGGTTGTAGATAAGCTTAATCGCGGTTTGTTCCTAGGCATGATCGTGGCGCTGATTCTGACACTTTTTGCGCTTGCACCAAGCGTCTCGTTTGAGGGACTTGATGAAGTCGTGAGTG
Organism: Vibrio sp. M60_M70; assembly: GCF_037162085.1. NCBI lineage: Bacteria > Pseudomonadati > Pseudomonadota > Gammaproteobacteria > Vibrionales > Vibrionaceae > Vibrio > Vibrio sp. M60_M70. Next base: position 1,561,552 of record NZ_JARLUL010000002.1, on the reverse strand, counting down.
ACGATAAGATGGCGCTAATTAAGACAAGCTCGGTGCTTTTCACCAGTTTCGGTTTTATGGTCGTGATCCCATCGCTTGTAACTTACAACAAAGAAGCGAGCAAAACTCAACTGCGTAATATGATTATCGTGGGTTCAACTATTCCGCTTGTTTGTTACTTATTATGGTTGTTAGCAGTTGTCGGTAACCTACCACCTCATGAGCTTGTTCAATACTCCAACGTAACGGAGTTGATCTCGGTATTAGGTCAGCAATACGAGGGTTTGGAGTTTATCCTATCCATGTTCACTGGGTTAGCACTGTTAACATCGTTCTTAGGTGTGGCAATGGCGCTATACGATCAAAATGCAGACCTACTGAAAGCAAGCAAGCCGGTGATTTTTGTTACCACGTTTGTGCTACCACTACTAGGTGCTGTATTTGCGCCAGAACACTTCTTGGCTATTCTTAGCTACGCGGGGATTATTCTTGTGTTTCTCGCGGTCTTTGTCCCATTATCAATGACAATGAAAGTGCGTCGAGTGCCAGTAGAAGATGACAATATTTATGAAGCTGGTGGTGGCGTAATGGGAATGAGCATGATCTTCCTGTTCGGCTGTTTCTTGCTGTTTGCCCAAGCAGTATAAAATCACGCTAGCTGATTTAAAAACTGAGCCGCTCGTTGTATAACGGGCGGCTTTTTTGTATTCATAGCCGAATCCAGGCCACTCAAAGTCATCAGCATTTGTGATGTTTGACGTTTCTCTGATAATCACGATAAGCTTTGACCTTGTAGTAAAACTCCTTAGCGAAAGGCTGACATGTACAGTGATTCACCCTTCTATTATATCGATGTTGATATGAATAAGAGGCTCTGTTGTGTCAAAGCAATTATCTTTTGCCATGGTTGGCGTTATATTGTCTTTAGGTGTGTTCAGTACAGAAGTGATGGCTGACCCGAAACATAGGCATGGTCATCGATATGATCACCATCATGAGCATCACCATCATCATAAACGCAAGCACAAGCACAAGCATAAACATAAACATAAGTATAAACATCGTGACGTTATTTATGTGGAGTCTCGACGACCAAGACGCAGTTACTACTACCACGACCGAATTCCTCGTAATAGTACCTACATAAAGATTGGAGATTTCACCTATTTAAAAGTGGATGATCGTTTCTATCGTCGCTCCAATGACCGCTATATCCATGTTGAATTCAACTAGAGTGGGAAAGGCAGCATAGCAAGCGTGATAACAGTTTTGAGCCGAGTGGCAACAACACTAAAAACTAGGCGTTCTAAGTCTAGATACCACTGCGATAGAGGTCTAAAAACAAAAACAGCGAGCATTGGCTCGCTGTTTTTGTTTAGGTGAAGACTAGACTGTAAATCGGTTTAATATTTGATCTTGTTTATGTACATCTTCTTGCTGTGCCTGCATAGCATCGTTAGTTCGATTTGCAGATTCGGCGACTTGAGTCGATAGGTCTTTAATATTCACCGTATTGTTGTTGATCTCTTCCGCAACTAAGCTTTGTTCTTCCGCCGCTGAGGCGATTTGTAAGTTCATATCAGAAATACGCTTAATCGCATCACGAATACGTTGTAGCGCGTTGTTTGCCAAGTCTGCTTTTTCTACGGCTTCTACAGCGCTACCCTTGCTTTGATGCATAGCATTTGCCACAGATGATGCGCCAGATTGCAGCTGCTCAATCATAGTACGAATTTCTGTTGTTGATTCTTGAGTTCGTTGCGCCAGTGTACGAACTTCATCAGCAACGACGGCGAAGCCTCGGCCAGATTCTCCCGCACGTGCAGCCTCAATTGCGGCATTCAACGCGAGTAAGTTCGTTTGGTCCGCAATATCGTTGATGACTTTTAGAATCGTTTCGATGTTGGCGGTTGCAGATTCAAGCACTTGCACTTCTTCGACTGCAAGGTCAATGCTATCGGAAAGCATATTGATCGTTTGTGTCGATTCACCGACCACAGAAGAGCCCTCAACCGTTGCTTGATCAGCTTCTTTGGCTGCACTCGCTGCGCCTTGCGCATTATTGGCAACTTCAGTCGCGGTAACAGACATTTCGTGCATCGCGGTGGCTAATTGTTCTAGCTCTTGTAGCTGAGTTTGAATAGCACCAGCCGAATCTTTTGCACCCTCAGCGGTGATTTGAGTGCCATTCAAAATTTGATCAGAAATACTCTTCGACTCAATAATTTGCTGTTGCAAGTTTTCCATGAACGTATTGAAGTTTGTAGCAAGCTCTGAGAATTCTTGGTCAGTATCAGTTTCAAGGCGCTGTGTAAGATCGCCTTTCCCTGACGCAACATCTTTAATCGCGTTGTTTAATGTGTCTAGCGGACGCATGAGTGTGCGAATGAGCAGAGTCAGTGCAATAACAGAAGCAATCACGGCAATGATTGAATAAATAATAGCGCTGTTGCGAAGCTCTCCTACGGCAGAGTAGGCGATAGCTTCATCAATAACTGAACCCACGTACCAGTTCTCGCCCGGGATGTGAGTCAAGTTAACCATATAACGATCGCCATCGATCTCAATGTGTTGCGTTGATTGTGTAAGATCGACCTGTGGTAGGTAGCTACCAACTTTTTCACCGTTGTACTTACTTTGAGGGTGGGCAATGGTAGTTCCATCAGCGGTGACCAAAAATAAGTAACCAGCGTCAAACAGATTCACTTGGTTGACGAGGTCAGAAAGGGTAGTGAGCTCAAGGTCATAAAACATACCAGCTAAGAACTGGCCGTTTTCTTTTACTGGTGTACCAACAGAGATGATGACGTTTTTTGAAGACGCATCGACGTATGGGTCTGTTACGACCAAATCGCCTTTGTTTTTAGCTGCGATGAACCAAGGACGTTGACGCGGATCGTAGTCTGGTCCTGCTTCCCAGCCGTCGTCATTTTCAATCACGAAGCCATTGCTTTCATAACCAAAGCCAATCGCAAGAAAGCTGGCTTTTGGTGTTGGTCGCTCAAGAATGTTCTGAACGTAGTTGTGTGAACTTGGATTAAGTTCGATAACTTCAGTAATAGAACGAGCGAGATCCTTTTTAGCATTCATTTCTGATTGCACAGTATTGCCAACACTGGTCAATATCTCGTTCACACTCGAGTCAATGTGCTCCTGCGTTTGGGAGCGAATCGTCATAACTTGTTGCGTCGACAGTAGTGACACGGTAATTAGCAGCAAAAATGACGAGGCTATGACAACCTTATGTCTAAATTTCATGAGCTTTCCTCTGATTCTCCCGGTTGGCTTCACTATGCTTTCACCTCTTTTTGAACGGGCGAATTCGGCATCAAGAGAAACCTATTGTGTTTGGTTATCTTTTTTATCGACATCTTTGTCAAAAACATGAGTCTATTTGTTGTCTTTTTTAACCAAATTTAAACAAAACGGTAAGTTACGACAAAAACCGTGAGTTTGATCAGATTTGTGCGCTCTGTTAATGAAAGCGTAATAATGAAAAGAATTGCGTAAAGCATAGTGTTTCAGGTTGGCGTTATTGGTGAGATGAGAGCGACTTAACTGTCGTAAAAGGGGGCGTGATTGGAGCTGTTCGTTGTAAGTTATGAGCGTTTGCTAATTAAGTGATCTGAATAGAGCTGTAGATAGAGTTTTAGACATAAAAAAGGCCCCGACAATGCGGAGCCTTTGTTGATTGATGCTTTGATTTTAGAAAATCAGATGAGCAACACCAGCAATCACAGGTAATGTGATTAGCGTACGCAGAATGAAAATAACGAACAGTTCTACAATGTTTACTGGAATTTTGCTGCCTAGTAGTAGGGCGCCAACTTCTGACATGTAGATAAGCTGAGTTACTGACATTGCTGCAATAACAAAACGTGTCATTTCATTATCAATTGATGCCGCTAAAATTGCCGGGATAAACATATCCGCAAAGCCAACAACAATAGTCTGTGATGCGGCGACAGCTTCTGGAATTTGCAGTAGCTCTAGGTATGGAATGAATGGCTGACCTAGAATTTCAAATACAGGAGTGTACTCTGCAATCACTAATGCCACGGTACCCAGACCCATAACCACAGGCAGTACACCAAACACCATGTCGATTGCGTTATGTACGCCTTCTTTAAATACCGACTGAACAGATGTTACCTGACCCGCGCGCTTAAGTGCTAGATCCATACCCCATGAGAATGTGGTGTGGCCTTCTGGTACGGCGTCAGCATCTTTATCTGGGTTGCTGCCATCAATGTAGCGATCTTTCTTCAGGCTTAGCGGCGGTAAGCGAGGAATGATAACCGCAGCGACAATACCTGCTAAACAGATTGCGCCGTAGAAAGGTAGGAACAGATGCTCTAACTGTACCTGAGCGATAACCACTAAGCTAAACGTGATCGATACTGCTGAGAACGTTGTCCCGACAACAGCGGCTTCACGCTGAGTATAGAACTTATTTTCGTACTGTTTGCTGGTTAGCAAGATACCAACACTGCCGTCGCCTAACCAAGACGCCATACAGTCAATTGCGCTACGTCCAGGCAGGTTGAATACCGGGCGCATTATTTTACTCAGTAATGCGCCAAACAGCTCAAGAAGACCAAAGTTCAGAAGAAGCGGAAGGAGTAGGCCCGCAAAAATGAACACCGCAAACAAAGTTGGTAGAAGACCGGTAAGAACAAGGCCACCTGTGTTTTCTTCCCAAATCGCTTTTGGACCCACTTGGAAGAATGTCATTAATACGGCTGCACCGCCGATTAAGCGAACAACAAGCCAAAGTGGCGATGGATTGAAAAGACCGTTTAAAAATCCATTACGTAAAATCGCTGCAGGCTTGAAAATTTTGCAAAGAACAGAAGCGACTGCCATGAAAGCGATGATACTGGTGACGATAGCGATCAAGGTATCGCCTAATACTGCCGGGATGACTTTTGCCATAACCGCAACAGGGATAGTTAGGCCGCCATCGTATGAGATCGGAGCCATAAAGAGTAGAAGACCGATAAGGGAAGGGATGAAAAACATCCAAAAGTTGCCCTTAGGAGCTTCAGTAGCATTAGTGGTGTTATGCATAGTTGTCTCGTGTTACTACTAGTCAATACTTGCCATTTCCATGACATAAATATTCACTAAACATCCGTATTTAATCACAGTTTTGCGGAGGGTACCCGCAAACTGCATCCATTGCAATACTATTCATTAAATACATCTAGTTATTCAGCCGATTTGTCGGGTAATTGGTCAAATAACGTATAAGTGTATACGAATATGTTGCTTGTGTTAGAAAATTGTAGCACGGAGCGCGGGCAGCGCAGAGAATTATGGGGCGCATTGTGACTGGAATAATAAAACGGTAAACAAATGTGACTTTGATCTAACTAACTTTTTGCCGGAAGCCCTGTTAGCCCTAGCTGTTATAAGGTTTTTTAGCTGCGTTACAACACGATAAAACGTTTATTATGAAGTGCAGCGGTGAGAGAGTTGAGCTACAACCGATTGAAGCATTCGGCCTCAATCGGTTCGAAATTTTATGCTTTTTGTTGGCGACTAAGCACGTAAAGGTAACTCCAGTAGATCAGAGCCGTAGCGAAAGCCAATATTGCAGGGAAAACGAGCGTATATAATCCGTACACCACGAATAGTGCGGCTCCTGCGACACCGCCAAGCAAGAATCCGAAGAAAATGAATAGGAATAGCTTTGCTTTACGTCGATCAAATTGACGACCTCTTAAGCTTTCTCCAATCATAATCCCCAGATCGGTGATGATCCCAGTCATATGTGTGGTTCTGACTACTGCGCCGCTGAATGTAGTGATCATTGCGTTTTGTAATCCACATGCTGCTGACGCTAGATATTGGCCGTACAAATCCCCTTGCACCAAAAAGCCCAAACTGAGTAGGAGCAAGCTCCCTTCTATGCACAGTGCAACACCATATCTTCGCCCTAGTTTTAACGCACTGCTCTCAATAAAAAAACCGCTAAAGGCAGCACCGATCAAAAAGCTAAATACGATGAAGAGCAGGTGAATGGAGCTATCCACACCTGTTAGCAAGCTGTTCCCTAGCTGAGTTACGGTTCCCGAAAGATGTGTTATCGCTTGATGTTGAAAGCCGAGAAGACCAACGGCATTGACGCAGCCCGCGAGAAGGGCAAGTAGAAACGCGCCATATTCCACCCAACGAGGAAGTCTGGAAATCACAATAAAACCCCACCAAATGTTAGGAGCCGATTATAACGCTCACACCGCGTTACGAAACCCCTTACAGTAAAACTCGGTTGATCATTCTCAAAAAAATCTCACTTATCGAGCTTTTGCTTTGACCATGATAACGACATAGAGGGGGATTTCCCCTACCTGATGTGTTCCATTGTACATTCGAAACTCACCCATCCATGTTTCCTCTGTTCATAGATTGAAACCGTTGGTTGGTGGAACTCTTTATCAGTAAAAAGACCGACGGGAATGATCATGATTTCAGGAAATGTAGAGACCAATAAGCGCATTGTCGTGCCGCAAGAAGGGCAAAACTCATACTGAACCTCGCTGCCATCATCCCCCATTCGGGTATAGCAGGTGACTTCACCGTTTAAGGTTACGTGCTCTTTATCAAAGCGAGCCTGTACCCCAAACACACTGCCTGTCCGCTTTTGGCATTCAAAACAATGGCAGACAGATGTACGGATGGGTTCTCCCTTACAACGGATCTCAACTAAACCGCAGGCGCATTCGCATGTATGAATGGTTGTTGTCATCGTGATTACCTATTCTTCCCAATACACCAATGAATTTGGAACACTGAGAGCAGTGTCAGTGGCCAGTTATGAACTCTGGGCTTGAAAATCATTTGGATACAGTCAGTTTAGTTTAATTTTGAAACACTTGAAGGGATGAAATCATTTGGGTATACAATGCTATACTCGCTTTTCATTTATACCTTTAAACAAGGAAGTCTTCATGGCTCACAAAAGAATCCTGCCGATACCACTTATTCTTCTTATTCCGATCGTATTATTGGTCGTGGTTTTGATCGCGGGTGTTTATCGCTTTAGTTTGTCTGATGAAGAGATCATGGCTAAGTTCCCTCAAACGGAAGCAGAAACCAATGTTATTGTGCAAGAGACGCTGGGAATTACTTCACGCAACCCATGGACGATTCAAGTACCAGAGCAGGGAGCGGTCACTTTTCTTGATGAGTGGGATAAAGAAAACGGCTATTTGATAGGCGATTATGATGCAGGTGCGACAAAAGGTCAGGTACTTGTTCCAACTGCGTTTATTAGTCAGCGTGAGATTGAGAGTGTTTCATGGATTGCTGCACCGATGATTGTAACGACACAAGGTAGCGGTTCGTTTAACTATGTTGGCTTGTTTAAGTTTGACCCCGTGCCGAGCCGAGTTGTCCTTTTAGACAGTATTTTTGTCGGTGACCGCGTTAAATTTACCCAAATTACATGGGAAAGTGATGCCATTATCGCGCTTTCATATTTAGCGCATGGTGACGATCAAGCAATGGCAGATACGCCAAATCAATTAAATTCATCCACATTAAAGCGTGTAGGGAATAACTTACATATGCAACAGTGATGAATTTTTTTGAGTTCTGTAAAAATTCAGTGTTTTCTGCGCTAGATCTCGAAATTTCATAGTGATTTCTTATACGGGAATGCATAAGCTATGAGCCTTGTTTGAAAGGAGATAGTAATTCCCGTGTCTACAAATGAAATTACAAGACGGTTGCCGAATCTGACAAGTCGTAGAGCGCTGCTGTTATACTCCTTGCCAGTTTTAGTTGCGATTGGTGTTTCTCACTCTCTCAAAGAGTCATCTTTAACCAAAACCATCGCATTGAACCTGCCTGAATCTCAGGTCGTTGAAAAAATTCTTGATGCGACAACTGCCGAAGTTGTCACTCCCCCGAACTTCGAATATCAAATCCAAGCAGGTGACAACCTAAGCACTATTTTTAGCCAGCTCGGTTTCGGTTACAGCTCGTTAATGAAAGTAATGGAAACGGATTTGAACTACCTTGCACTTGATACACTAAAGCCGGGCAACACGCTCCGCTTTTGGCGTGATGATGCGACAGGCGAGTTAGAGAAAATGGAACTGCAATTTTCTATTGCAGATAAAGTGGTCTACCAACTAAATAGTGATGGTAGCTATGACTTTACCGATATCTCGATTCCTGGCGTGTGGCGCCAAGAACCATTGGTTGGTGTTATTCAAGGCAGTTTCTCTTCTTCTGCAAGTCGATTAGGTCTAACGTCGGCAGAAGTGAGTCAAGTTGTGAGCTTACTCAAAGAGCAGCTCAACTTTGGGCGTGATCTTCGTGCAGGTGATCGATTTGAAGTCGTTCGTCGTTCGCAAAGCATCAATGGTATACCAACGGGCAAGAACGAAATTGAGGCGATTAAGATTTACAATCGCGGACGTGAAATCACAGCTTACCTTCATACCGATGGTCAATTCTACAATGCCAAAGGCGAGAGCTTGCAGCGCGCATTCCAGCGTTATCCTGTAAGTAGCCGTTGGCGTATCAGTTCTGGCTTCAATCCTAATCGCTTACATCCAGTAACGGGGCGTGTCGCGCCACACAACGGTACTGACTTTGCCGTACCAACCGGTACTCCAGTCGTTTCTACTGGTGACGGTACAGTGATCATGACTCGTAAACACCCTTATGCGGGTAACTACGTGGTTGTTGAGCATGGCAGCAAATACAAAACCCGTTACTTACACCTAAGTAAGATTCTGGTGAAGAAAGGGCAAAAGGTTTCTCGAGGCCAGCGTATCGGTCTTTCAGGTAAAACAGGTCGAGTGACAGGGCCACACCTTCACTATGAATTGATTGAATACGGCCGTCCAGTTAACGCCATGCGAGCAAACATCCCAATGGCGAGCTCTGTTCCTAAGAAAGAGATGGCAACCTTTGTCGCGAACAGAGATGAAATGGATAAGCTATTACGCGATAAAGAGAAAGCAGTGCTGTAACAAAGTACTTTGCTCAAAAAATAAAAAGAGACTAAGCTTAGCTTGGTCTCTTTTACTTTGTGCATTAACTAGATTTACATTCCATGACCGTCGCTTGTTTAGAGCTCTTAGGCGCTCCGCACTTCACGTTCATTTATCAGGTGTACGATTTCATCAACACTGTGTGGGCGAGAGTAGAAATAGCCTTGAATGTAGTGGCAGCCCATTTCAATTAACTTTTGTAGTGCTCTATCGTCTTCTACGCCTTCGGCAATCAAATCCACATCAAGCAGTTCTGCCAGTTGCGCTATCAAAAACACCACTTGTTCAGAGGTTGTATTTGAGAGCATGTTTTGAACGAAGGTTGCATCGATTTTAATGCTATCAATCGGATAATTGTGTATATAGTTCAAGCTTGAGTATCCCGTACCAAAATCATCCAACGCGACTTTAAAACCTAAGTACCGCAATGAGTTAAGTACCATCTGTTCACGACCACTTTGCGAGAGTAAAACGGTCTCGGTGAGCTCTATAACAAAGTCTTTTGCTTCATGCTGATACTTTTCAACCATGTTAGTTAGGTGGTTAATATAGCGGTTAGAGTCGACCAGCTCATACGCAGAGCAATTGATAGAGAGTTTGACTTTGTATCCTAAGTTAGCTTCTAGCTCTTGTTTTGCGATACATGCGAGTTCAATAATACGTTCACCCAACTCGATAATCAGGCCTGATTGTTCGGCAGCTTCAATGAATTCCGCAGGGGAGATGTTTCCGTAAACATTGCTGTTCCAGCGGGCTAGGATTTCAAAGTAATTCCAGCGATCGCTTGTGATATCTACGATTGGCTGAACAACGACATACAACTCTTCGCTATCATGTATGTCAGCGCTTAGTTGAATGCGCATAGCTTCAATAAGCTGAGTTCTACGGTGATAAAGGGCACTAAGATGTGTGTCGTAATGCTGAATTCGTGTATCGCGATGTTTTTTACAGTCTTTGAGAGCGAGGCTAGCATTCAAAATTAGCTCATCACTGTTCAACATATGTACTGGTGCGCGCGCGATACCAATACTAACAGTGAAAGAAATTCGGTTAGATTTGTCGCTGTAGCCGCTTTCAATTTTGTCGAGAACTTCCTGACACACGGCGACAGGATCTTCGTCGTAAGTAATGAAGGCGAATTCATCTCCTGCGACACGAAAAGCGTTGTTTGGCGATGACAAGCTTTGTTGAATGGCGTTCGCCGTAAACTTAATGATTTGGTCGCCGATGTAGTTTCCGTTGATATCATTGATCGATTTAAAGTTATCGATGTCTAGGTAAGCCAAACTGAATGGACGAGTGGCCTGTTGCGTCAATGTCTCCAAGGTATCAGCTAAACAGCTACGGTTGAGCAGTCCAGTTAGATTATCATGCGATACTTCATAGCTAAGCTGATTAAGAAGCTTATCTGAACGTTCACTGACCCACTTTTCACGTAAGCTGTGAATAATGACATTGGCATAAAAGCGGTGGAAGTCGAGGATATCTTGCGCTTCCTTAGCGTGGATGCTTCGGGTAAAGGTGGACAATAAAATTCCCAGAACCTCGCCATTTTGTGTCTTTAATGGCAGACCAATGTAAGCTTGAATACCATCCTCTTGAAACATCTGATCTTCAGGAAAGCGTTTGTAAACTTGGTCCTGATAGAAAATATGTTCGCCAATGTCTTTTGCCACTTTTTCACAGGGGGTGCCTGAAAGATGGTAGCTTAGATTGTCTGTAATTTTTCCATTGCTAGCGAAGGAGATGGTATGAGCCGAATGCTGAAGATGCGCAACTTCTACAACGCAAGTGCAATGGCTCTGCAATTGTTGATGAATATCTAACGTGACTCGGTTTAGCTGAGCCGTGCCGTTTAGCTTCAATATTTCATCAATTTTGTGGAAACTGACTTGTACCTGACCCATTGAGCATTTCACCTAGCGTTGTGATTACCATATCGTGTGAGACACGAAGAATTATTATTTGATATGCATCAAATAAACTATCGGTTACTAAGGCGAATTTTTCAAATTTTGTGAACGAACAAATCATTATTTTCATGTTTTTATACTTGAACCTTTAAAAGGTTCAAGTATAAAAACGCTAAGCTAGGCGCGCTTCTCCTCTTCTAATCGCGATTTGAGATAATCGAGGAACAGCTTAGTTCGGGTATGCTGATAATCCAGCTTTGGATAGTAGGCATATACAGTGGCTTTATCCGCTGTGATATCGGGCAGGATAGGGACTAACGCGCCGGATTTGAGATCATCTTTGATCATGACGTTATTCGTCATCAGAATACCCATGCCTCTTTTGGCACCATGAAACAGCGCTTCTGGGTTAGTCGTGGCAAAGTTACCGGACAAGCTGATACGTTTACCTCGATTGGTTTTGATTTCTCGTGAGGGCTTTTCACCCCAAATCAGGACATTATGCTCTGTCAGATCCTCAACGCATTGTGGGGTGCCGTATTTTTTTAGGTAACTAGGCGCAGCGTAAAACTGGGCTTTATGTTCGAAAAGCGCAGTGGCTTTGAAACTCAGAGAGTTCAGTTGCTCTAATTCCCGGCTAATAAACAGGTCTAAGCTTAGCTCTGGCAATTGGCCTGGTAGCGTTGTCGTTAATTGAAGCGTGATGTCTGGATATTTCTCAAGAAAATCATCTAGGTAATGCACCAAAAACTTAGAACCAACCGCCAGTGTCGCGCCAATTTTCAATAACCCCGCTGGTGATTGATTGACTGAGCGAGTTTCATCTAATACCGATTGCCATGAATCCAACTGATTTTTTGCTCGTTGATAAAACAGCGCACCAGCTTCAGTTTGGCTAATAGAGCGGGTCGTGCGTTTAAGTAGTTGAACGCCAATTTTATCTTCTAGCCATTGAACTCGTTTACTGATAGCTGAGCTGGTGGTATTGAGTTTCCGCGCTGCGGCATTAAAGCTACCTTCTTCGACCACACGAATATAACTCTTCACGCTTTGAATCCAGTCCATTGTGTCTCCTTGGGAATTAATTCCTTTCCAACTTAGCTGATTATCATCTTTGAGTATCAAATATACACTGTTTGCCATCAATCTGTCACAAAGTAGGAGGAACGTTTGCGTAAAACACCATTGTTATTAGCGATGATGATCATTGCCACAGGCCAAGTTGGCGTTAGTATTTATCTTCCTTCTTTGCCATTGATTGGTCATGACTTGAATTTGCCGCAACATTCGATTCAGAATCTCGTCACACTATTTCTCGTTGGCTTCGGTATCTCTCAGCTTTTTTATGGCCCATTGTCTGATGCGATTGGTCGTCGACCAGTATTTATTCTGGGCCAAAGTGTGTACCTAGTTGGTACGGTTATTTGTATCGCGTTTTCGGACAACATTATTGCTCTTGAAGCGGGGCGGTTACTTCAAGGTTTGGGAGCGGGCAGTGCCTCGGTGCTTGGTCGCTCCGTATTGCGTGACAGTTATGACGGTATGCAATTAACCAAAGCGCTATCTTATATTTCAGTAACTGCTTCTGTGATGCCAATTATTGCTCCGCTGTTTGGTGGTTGGATTGCTTTTCACCTGAGCTGGCATGCTGTCTTTGTGTTTGTGCTGATTTACTTAATGGCAATTTTTACACTTGGTTTATTGGTGTTGCCAGAAACGCTGCCTTACCCGAAGCGAAAATTTAAAGTAGGCCAAGTAAGCGCGAACTATTTGCGTCTGTTAACGAATACACAAGTGATTGGTAGTGCGAGCTACAACTGGCTTAGTTATTTATCGGCTCTGGTTACGCTCTCCTTGTATCCATTTTTAATGCAACAAGAGTTAGGATTAACGGCGGCGGATTACGGTTCTTTGATGATCATACCGTCAGTTGGTTTGCTGACGGGTAGCTTGGTGATTAATTTGATCAACGCTCGTTACAAAGCTCAGCAAATCTTGCTGATGAGTTTCGCGATTGTTGCTATTGCTGGCTTCATGTTGTTGGTTACACCCTTCAGTGTATTTTCATTACTAGTGGCATTTACGTGTTTAAGTTTTGCCCAAGGCATGTCGTTTCCGGTATCAATTAGTTTGTTGCTGTCGCCACATAAGCAACAGGCTGGAGCGGTTTCTGCGCTATCTGGATCAATTCAAATGTGTTTAGCCGGGTTGTTTGGCGGATACTTGGTAGATTCTTGGGTCACGAATCAAAACCAGCTTGGGGTGTTTTATTTGTTTATTGCGTTACTTTCTTGCTGTGTGCTTGCATTGAGTCAATTTCGTAAAGTACCCAAAGGGACGATTCAAGCAGAAACTTCCACCTGAATATACTTGCAACGAAAGAGGCAGCTTTCTAAAATGCGCTGCTAAATTAAGTCAGGATCATTGTGTATATTGAATGACTCAGTTTGAGAGGAAGAGGGCAATACCTGATGCTCCTCTCAAGCTTGGGGATACATTTCTGCCCAAATGACTATCCGATCTCTAATCGTTAGGTGAAAGAATGCAACAAAACGAATTTGAAACACTGGTAAAAGAAATTACTCAGCAAGAAAGCATGCCAAAGGCACTCGAAGTCTTGAAGGCGTGTGAGGAAGAAGAAGTTGCACAAGCGGCACAATCCCTAACGGGTCAGTTTGGTCTTGCAGAAGTTGATGGCGAGAAACGTATTTACCATATTACCACTCAAGAAGACGAGTCCGGAGAAGAGCAAGAATACGTCGAGCACGTCATGAATGAAGGCGATCACTTGATCAAATTTGCTGCGTGGTTCTTTGAAACATTCTTTGAAATCAAACAAAAAGATACGTACGTCGCAGCGGGTAAAACATACCAGCAACCTAAGCGATAGGCGCCCGTTTCGAAAAAGTAATCAGAACCAACCTGAAAGTTAATTACAAAATAAATGTGACATTAGTCTTGTTTTTATCTAATTGTGGTGTAAAATTACAACATATTTAAGTCAATACATTCAGGAGAAGGTCATGGGTAACGAACTTGGTGGTGCTTATATTGGCCAGATGATTGCAAAAGACGCGATGCACAAAGCGCTTTACGGTAAAGCGAAGAAGAAAAAAGCTTCTGTTTTTGCTCGTGTTATGAAAAAACTGGCGAAATAATTTAAAAAGCCCTGATTGAAGAATCAGGGCTTTTTGCTTTTATCTGTCTTGTTTTTAGTTGCAGCCTACATATTGAACAACATTGGTAAACCACTACTCAAAGACGGATGGCATTTGAATCAAACGCTAAGCGGATTGGCTTGGTATCTCCACGACATTGTTAGGCACTTTATCTAGCCCCTTTGCTGCTAACCACTTTTCTAAATCGTCAGCGCCTCCAACATACTTTCCATCCAACCAGATCTGCGGCACTGTTACCGGCGTTTTTTCTCCAATGATGGCCTTTACTTCGGGGATCATGCGATACAAAGCAGCGCTGTCTTTAACCACGTCATGATACTCGTATTGAACACCAGCATCGTCAAGTAGTTGTTTCGCTTTGACACAGTAAGGGCAGGTGGCTTTACCATAAACAATGTTGCCTTTTAGCTCATCGCGTTTGACCCATTCAGCGATAACTGATTGCACAAGCACGCCCCGGTTTAGCGCTTCCCCTTGGCTGACCACTTTTCCTTCGACAAGAAGAATCGGTGCATGCCAGGCCCCTGCTTTTAATGGTTCCCACCAATGTGATAACCAATCTTTTACTTCCAGTTCAACGGGGACATCAGCGAGTTCGTTTTTAAAAGTATCCGTCAAAATATCTTTAGTTAACGTACATTCACCACAAGGAATATTGACTTTGAATGGACCCCAACTACCAGCCCAGCGGTACAGTGTAATTTTGATTGGTTGACTCATATGGTGTTCCTCATTTCCTTTCCTGAAAATATAGAACCTTGAAATTAGACTTTTCTTTCAACTAGCTTTGTCTTTTTCGCTTCCCAGTGCGTAATAAACGCAATGGAGGCAATAATAATCGCGGCGCCTAGCCATAAACGACCAGGTGGTACCCAGCCAAACACCAACCAGCCAGCAACGACATTCAAAGGCAGTTTTGCGTGATCAAATGGTTGCACAAACGAGGCGTCTGCTACTGCATATGCTTTAACGATAGCCCATTGAGCGAGTGCAGTAAGCGCGCCTGCGGCTAAAAGTACGCCCCATATCGTCCAGGTATTTGGCATCGTAAATGTCGGTATTGCCAATAAGATATTAAACGGCGTTATCAGCAGTAATAAATAGACAACCATGGTTGAGGGCGGATCGTTGACCGACATTTTCTTTACCATCAGAGAATACGCTGCCCAGAAAAATGCGGCGCCAACAGGAAGCAGGGTCGCCCATGTAAATGAATCTGCCCACGGCTCAAGAATGATCATAGCACCAACAAACCCTGTTAATGTTGCTAACCAGCGTGCAGTACCTACCTTCTCTTTGAGTAACAAGCCAGATCCAACCGTTGCAAATAATGGAGAGGTCATCAGCAGCGCAATGCCTTGCCAAATCGGAACTGGATAAGCGAGTGCCCAAAGCCAAAGCTGAATCCCGATAACAGAGAGAAAAATACGGAAGGCATGCCAACCAAAGTGTTGGGTTCTTAGTGAGCGTCTAATTCCAAGTGTACGCAGATAGGGCAGAATGACAAATAAGGCAATAGCGTATTGGAATAACGCGAATGTGGTGGAAGAGACACCAAAGTTGATGCTAGCAATTTGGGCGAAGCTGTTCACTATGGCGAATGCCAAGCCAGCTGTTAGCATCCAGGACGCACCTTGAACAGGATGATGATTCAATTGAAAAATTCCAGTTTGATAGAGGTGGCGGGATCATACGTCCTATTGTTTTTCGCGCCAATAAAAAAATGCCTCCCAGAGGGAGGCGACATTACCAATTCAAAGGACGTGCCTGTTATAACAGGTACAAAGAACGAGAAGCACAAACGCTGCCATGCATTTGCATAATTAGTATTGCAGAACGCGTGCCAATTTTTATTTATTTGATTTTAATGGGATTTTTGTTTTAGTTCGGTTGGCTATTAGGAGAAATGCACTAACTTAGTGACAAATCGCATTAAAAGAGGGCAGAAGTATGAGTCGCTACGCTCCTTTTTCATTGCTGAGCGATGCTTGGATAGTGTGAAAACTTATTGAGTTATCTTGGGTTACACAAAAAATGGCCAGCAAAGGTGCTGGCCAAGTGGACTCGCTCTTAGGACAAGAGTGAATTAGAAATCGTAACGTACGCCTAGGCGCAGTGTATCTTCGCCTTCTGTTACTAGACCTGTTGTTGCATCTTTTGCTTCGTCAAGTTGGTTGATGTAGTAAGACAGGTAAGTACGGAAGTTGCTGTTTAGTTTGTAGTAACCAACAAGCTCGATACCTTCAACGGTGTCGTATTTTGAACCGTTGTCTGGATCATTTTCTTGAGCTGTGTATAGCGCAGCAAGTGTCACTTTGCTCGCTACTTTGTAGCTTGCTACTAACTCGTAAGCCGTAAAGTCTTCAGCGTCAGTCAAGGAACCTTGAGAGTAAGTACCTGCTAGGTATAGGTTATCCATCGAGTAGGCGATACCACCTAGAATTTGATCTTCAGAGTTGTCTTTATCTACGTCGCCACCAGAATATGCAAGACCGAGGTCTAGGCCCATTGGCAGTGAGTACATTCCAGAGATGCCGTATTTATCTTCGTTATCACTAGAGTTTGCTTGGTAGGTTGCTTGCAGTTGTAGTGCATCAAACGCACCACGGTATGCGAAAACGCTGTCTTGCTTATCAGAAGACGAATCGATAACTTGCTGAACACCAGAGAACTCAGTGATATCCGTCATGTCAGAGATGATGACTGCAGCCATGTCTTGACGACCTACAGAGAAAGCACCGATATCAGAGTCGACACCTGCATACATGTAGCGGTTTTTGAATTCACTCTTGCCCGTTTTTTGCTCGGCTTCGTAAACACCGAATGCAGAAAGGCCATTGCCGATGTCCGTTTTACCTTTTAGATTAAGACGAGCGCGGCTTTTATCTTCCATTGAGCCTTCAACTTCAGCACCACCTGAACCGATGAAGTCACCACGGAACTCAACGCGGCCGCCAACTTTTAATTCAGTACCGTCGTTTTTGTATACTGTTGCTGCGAATGATGGTGCTGATACCAATGCTGTAAGAATTGCAGTAGTTAGTGCTGCCTTTTTCATTTTCTTATTACCCTAGTTGTAATCGATGGGCTTTCTTGCCCGATGTGTTGATGACGCTAAGGTAAACGCTGAAAATGAAAGATAGATTTCTGTTAAGTTATGATTTGGTTGCACTTTTATTGCTGGCGAGAATAAGTGCCCCTTCTTATATCTCTTATAAAAAGAAAGGTTTTATCTTTTTTGAGGTTTTTCTGCCTTCTATTGGAGACCGTGCTTTTTTCAAAAAGTTCCTGAACCTATTTTTGTTCCAAAATGTAAGTAAATATTTCATTTTGACGGGAAAGTTATTTTCAAAAGTTGGGTTCATCAAGTATTTGTGAGCTCTCTCTCGTTAAAGCATTTCTTTTTGTAAGGTTTTTACGCCTGGATTTTTTTCGGATAAGTAAACGTTTGCTTTTTAGTTTTTTGCTGAGAATTTTTCACTCGGTTATCAGGAACTAATCAAATAAAGTGTCGGCAGTTGTTACACAAAGGTAAATCCATTCTGGCGGAAAAGATGCCCCAGAGGGCCTTTGTATTCCTTTCTGTGTTCATCATTTCGTTTTACGAAAGTGAATCAGAGCTGGGTCTAAAACTGACTAACCAACTAATAAGTAATGGATTTAGAAATGAATAAAAAATTATTAGCAGCGGCAATCGCAGCAGCAACTTTCGGCACTCAAGCAGTGGCAGTGGAACTTTATAATAACGATGGCACAACATTTTCGATGGGCGGCCACGTTTCTGTTAACTTAAATGGTTCAGAGCAAGGTGACACGGATGTTGGTACTAACTCTCCTCGTATCAATATCTCTGCGACACAAGATTTAGGCAATGGCTTCACCGCAGACGCACGTGGTGAATGGGCTCTAAACTACTTAGATGGCGGTGAAGAGTCGTTTAAAACTCGTCTAGGTTACTTAGGTTTAACACATGAGGTTTACGGTCGTGCAGTAGGTGGTACGCAATGGTCACCTTACTATGATGTAGCAGGCATCGCGGATATGCCAATTGCGTTTGCGAATGACTTCATTTACGACGATCACGGAAACCTAGGCACAGGTCGTGCGGATAAAATGCTGTCTTATCGAAATGGCTTTGATTTAGGCGAAGCAGGTGCGATTAACGTTGGTCTTGGGTGGCAAGGCGCAAATGATGAATACACGCGTAACGACGCAGGTACTATCACTGGTGGTCTTAAATACGATGACCGCATGCAAGTTGCGCTTTCTTACGCAATCATGGGCGCGAAAATTGGCTACTCATACAACGGTGGTGACTTCCAACACCCTGCTTACACAGGTAAACACACCGCAGAATCACATGTTGTGTCTGCATCTTACGGCGCTTACGGCCAAGGTCTGTTCCTTGCCGCGGTATATGGTTCAAATGAAAATATGAACTTCAGTGTAAATGGCGACCGTTTGGCGGAAAGTGATGCGTACGAAGCGATCATCGCATACGCTCTAGCGAACAGCTTAAACTTGAGCGTTAACTACGAGATGGTTGAAGGTAAAGAGTTCAAAAATTCTAAAACAGAAACCGCTCGTGAGGAAATGGCACTGCAGGCAGAGTACAACTTCACGCCTAAATTTGTTGGTTACGCGGGTTACCAGTTTGACCTAAATGATGACCATGGTCGTGAAACTGATGACAAATGGGCGATAGGTGCTCGTTACTACCTATAATAGGATTTAGCGAGAACAATCATTCACCCTTATTGATTTAAAGCCAGCCTCGTGCTGGCTTTTTTGTCTATTTGTTTTGTAAATACCGTGATGTTTCAATTAGATGATACAAAACTCAAAACGGGGTGAATGTCTTATTTTTCACATTAGAGGATGGGATTTAGTGTCGTTAAGTCAATAGGTTAGATTATGATGAGGTTTTTGTTTTGCAGGGAAGAGCGATGAGCGTTATTCAAGTTGAAGAAAAGAAAGTAGAAGTGGGTAAAGTGCTTTGTGTTGGGCGAAATTACGTTGAACATATTCATGAGCTTGATAATGCGATCCCTGAGCAAATGGTGGTATTTAATAAACCCGCGACTTCCGTATCGACGACTCTGCGTTCATTTCATCAAGAGCCTCTTCATTACGAGGCTGAAATCTGTTTTCTGATCAAAGATGGACGTTATTCAGCGGTCGGTTTGGGATTGGATCTGACCAAGCGCGGTTTGCAGTCTTCACTTAAACAACAAGGGTTGCCCTGGGAGCGTGCTAAAGCGTTTGATGGCTCCGCAGTGTTT
Source organism: Vibrio sp. M60_M70 (assembly GCF_037162085.1). Lineage (NCBI taxonomy): Bacteria > Pseudomonadati > Pseudomonadota > Gammaproteobacteria > Vibrionales > Vibrionaceae > Vibrio > Vibrio sp. M60_M70. Next base: position 1,542,188 of record NZ_JARLUL010000002.1, on the reverse strand, counting down.
AGTCGATTTGTCTCTTTGGATAACATTGATATTAATGATCTTAACCTAGAGCTCTTGATTAACTGCGTTCGTGTACAAAAAGGTCACGTTAACCAGATGCTCTATCCGCCGCTAACCATTTTGGATGAATTAACGAGTTACACAACACTTCAAGATGGCGATGTGGTAATGACCGGCACACCAAAAGGAGTTGGTGAGGTGCATCAAGGTGACATCTTCCTTGGACGATTAAAGTGTGGTGATGTCACCTTTTTGGAGATTGAGTGGGTGGCGGATTAAAGCCAAATTCGCAGAACGAGAAATACCACCATGCTGATCACCGTCGTTAAAAGAACATTTTTAGTAAAGTACGCGATTAACGCAGCCAGCAAGGCAGCCAATAAAAATGGGTTGTGCACATTCACGCTGAGTGCTCCATCGGGAATAAAAACGATAGGCGCCCAGATCGCAGTGAGTACCGCAGGGCTGGCGTAGTTGAGCACTTTTTGTGTACGTGTCCCTAATCGCAGTGGTAGCTTGGGTTCTAAAAACAAGTAGCGGCTGGTGAAAACAAGTCCCGTCATCAGTAAAATAGACAACATGATCATTAGTGTTTCTCCTGTACTTGTTCCACAAAGTAGCCTGTAAGCATGGCTAAAATGCTCGAAATCATCAAACTTCCTTCCACTTGGTAATAGGTTAGGGCGACCGAGCTCACTAATGCCACGACAGCACTCGCGAGCACCGCCATATTTTTAATAGTCGGAACTACAATTGCGATAAAAGTCGCGGCCACAGCAAATTCCAATCCCATTTCGTTCAGTTCAGGGATCAGGCTTCCCGCAATAATGCCCGTCAATGTCGCGATATTCCAAAACAGGTAAAAACTCAGACCAGCCCCAAGTGCATACCAGCGATTAAATTGTTTATCGGAATGGTGGCCTACAATTGCAAACAGCTCGTCAGTAAGTAAGAAGCCGAGTGATAATCGCCATTTTAGAGGAAGCGGTGCAATTTTACTGCGCATCGATACACTGTAGAGGAAGTGTCGAGAGGTGATAAAAAACGTTGTCAGTAACATGGTCACTAGACCTGCTCCCGATTTAATCATCCCCATCGCGACGAGCTGCGCGGAACCTGCGAACAGAATGGCGGATAGTGCTTGTCCTTCCAAAGGGTGAAGCCCAGTATCAATCGCGAATGAGCCTGCGAGTAAACCCCAAGGTAACACCGCGATACTCAGTGGCATCATCGCAAGTGTGCCTTGCCAAAATAGCGCAGCTTTTGATTCTTCTTTTAGCAGCAAAGTGTGGTCCATAGTTTATTCTTAGTTGTTCCAAAATCAGGCTATCAAGGTAACGTGGTAGCGGCATAACGCCTTGTACAATATTGCTCTTTAGCTGTGACGAATGTATTGACCGGGCGTGACGCCCATGGCTTTTTTAAAGTGTCGATGCAGGTGGCTTTGATCATGGAAGCCACATTCTTGCGCTACATCTGAAATTTTTTGTCCAAGTTTGAGCAACTTCTTCGCCATTCGTAAACGTTGTTGAATTTGATAAGCATGGGGAGGGAAGCCAAACTGTTTTTGAAACTCTCTTAGCAAATGAAAAGGGCTTAACCCAGCCAGTTTTGCGAGCTCTTCTAGCGATACGTCCGTTTGCGGGAAGTCTTCCAAAAACTCTTTGACCAACTGTATTTGTCGCTGAGCTCTGGTTGATTCTTTGAGCGGTGCCCGGTGGGTGCTGTGTTTGCTGGCTAGTTTGATCAACGTGCCGTAAATCAAAGTTTCTCGTAGTAGTCGGTTGTCTGATTTTTCTAGCGTTTCAAAAACCAATCGCAACTGATTTGCTAGTTCAGGATCATAAACCACAGGTTGAGGGAAATAGGGCAGCGCTACATTTTGTGAACCAAGCTCTTGCCCCAAGGTCTGAAACTGCTGTGGTACGGGGTACATTGCTTTGTATTCCCAACCGCCTTCTGAGGCCGAATGCCCGTTGTGTACTTCATCGGCATTAACAAGGATGATGCTGTCCTGTGGCGCGATATGATTTCCGCCTGTTCGAAAGAACTGCTGTGCTCCCTTCTCGATGACGCCAATAGTGTAACCCTCGTGACTATGGCGTGAGAAATTCTGCTTCTCGTACTTTGCATCGAGCAGTTCTAAACCACCGAGCTCTTGAGCTATCTTGAAGGTAGCGATTTCCTTATTCTTTTCTTTCATCTTTATCCGGTCTGCTCAAGAAAATCATCTTAGAAGTGTAACGGATCCATCGTGCTTATTTTTGTACAAAATTGCTATTCGATTTTTATAAATAGGCGAATTGATTGTTATTTTTCGTCCTGGCAAACTATGATTTTTATTTTCTGAATTATCTTGGTGATTTTGGGCTGGCTGTTGTCATTTTGTTGGTATAACATTCGCCGCTTTGTTGTAGAAAAAGCGGTTCCATCATGATTGATTTATCTGTACTTCCTGTTTATCTCACCGCAGTAGTGGCTTTGTTGCTGTTACCAGGGCCCGATATGTTGCTTATCGCGAGCTCTAGTATGAGTTACGGTAAGAAGGTCGGTCTGTTTGCTAGCTTAGGCAATGCGACGTCTGGTGTTATTCTTACTTTGCTTGCTGCAATGGGAGTATCTACCCTGATTGCAATGAGCCCAATCGCCCTTAAAGTCCTTCATCTCTTAGGTGGCGCTTACTTGTTAAAAATGGGTTGGGACTGCTTACGAGCTGAGGCATCTTCGGCTCCAGAGCTTGATGGTCAAAACAAAATGGCGTCAACTTATTATCAACGTGCTTTGATGAGTAATTTGCTTAACCCTAAAGCGTTGGTATTTTTTGTGATGTTTTTGCCGCAGTTTGTCTCAAGCAATATTACAGCGTCTTCTGGTGAGCAGATGCTAGCACTAGGGTTATTGTTAAACGTCCTTGGCTTGTCATTCAATTTATTACTTGTTGGGCTGGCAGGCACATTGGGTAAGGGGCTGCTCGAGAACGAAAAATTCCGCACGTATCAACATAAACTAATGGGTTTAGTGTTCGTTATTCTCGCGTTGTGGATGCTGAGCAGTTTCGCCTTGTAAAGTTATCATATTCCACCAGAAAGCCAGCAATTGCTGGCTTTTTGTTTTAGGATATTGGTGTTTCCTAAGGAGAGGATGTATGAAGCTTGAATTTTGTTTAAATCCAGATCAAACAGACCTTGATTCTGTTCGTGAAGGTATTCGATCTTATAACCGACTGCATTTGCCTGAAGGGGAAGTGCATGCTGTGGGATGTTTTGCTAAAGATGAGAATGGCAAGACCATGGGTGGTCTGACTGGCGAAATGTTTAAAAACACGGTGTTTGTTGAGTTTTTGTGGGTAGATGCTGAAAGTCGGACATCTGGTATCGGTAGCCAGTTAATGTCAATGTTAGAAGAAAAAGTAAAGCCTCACGGGGTTACCCATGTTTATTTGGATACCTACAGCTTCCAAGCTCTCGAATTCTATCTCAAATTGGGTTTTGAAAAAGTAGGGCAGTACTCAGGCTATCCTGCAGAGGGCATCCACAAGTACTTTCTACAAAAGGAAATTGTAAGCTAGGGAAAAGCACTGGTTAGCTTGACTTGTTCTAGTCAAAATCAAAAAAAGAGGCGCGAATTTGCGCCTCTTATCGTATCAGATGTCTCTGCTTCTCTTTGACTTACAAACTTGTCTGATGCGCGTCGATAAGTTCGTTCATCTTCGCCTCTGCCGCTTGCTGTGCTTGTGCATAGCTCATATCCGCAGGGAAGAGGTTGATGACTTCGTAGTAACATTTTAGTTTTGGCTCAGTACCCGAAGGGCGAACAATCACGCGAGATTGATCTTCTAGGTGATAAATCAATACGTCACTTGCTGGTAAGTCAATGGATTCTTCTGAGCCGTCATCAAACATGCGAACTGATGTTTTTAGATCTTCGGTTACTGCAACTTTTTTACCAGCAATCTCTGTTGGTGGATTTGCTCGGAGTTTGTCGCCGATTGGTGGAGAGTTCGGGTCGAGAGCGATGCTGCGTTGCGCGTTGAAGTAGAAACCGTGCTCGCGGTAAAGCTCTTCCAGTTTATCCCATAGTGTTTTGCCTTGAACTTTAAGTTTACCTGTTAGCTGGGCAAATGCGACGATTGCAGATAAACCATCTTTATCCCACACCTTGTTACCTACCGTATAACCGAGCGCTTCTTCATAAGCAAACAAGAATGGATTGGCTTCTGTCTCTTGCTCCATGGCAACGTTAGTAAGCCATTTGAAGCCTGTTAACGTTTGGTAGTATTGGGCGCCATGCGCTTTGGCAATGCTACTCAGCATTCTTGATGATACGATGGTGTTGCCAACCAGAGCGTTAGGTTGCTGTTCTAGCAAGTAATCGCCAAACAGTGACCCCACTTGGTCACCGGTTAACATTTGGTATTCGCCATCTGGGCGTTTTACCGCCACTGCAAAACGGTCGGCATCTGGATCGTTGGCACAAGCGATATCAGCATCTACAGATTTACCCAACGCCATCACCATATCCATTGCTCCCGCTTCTTCAGGGTTTGGGAAGTTGACGGTTGGGAAGCTGCCATCAGGTTCGCGCTGTTCCTTAACACTTGCCACTTTTTGGAAGCCTGCGTCTGCGAGGAGCGTTTCCGCCATATTCGCCCCAACGCCATGCATCGCAGTGTAAGCGATAGAAATATCGGTGTTGTTGTCAGGAGTAAGCAGCGCGTTTTCGTTCATCGTTTTACGGTAAGTTTGGTAGTAGTCGTCTTCCAACCAAACTAACAAACCGTGCTGTTTTGCATCATCGAGAGACATTAAAGGTAATGGCTTCGTTGTTGCGTCATCAATTTTCGCTGCGATTCCAGAGTCGTGTGGAGGAATGATTTGTGCGCCATTCTCCCAATATACTTTAAAGCCATTGTACTCTGGTGGATTGTGGCTAGCGGTAACAACAACAGCGGCCGCAGCATTCAATGTACGGACACCAAATGCAACAATTGGGGTCGCTGCGACGTCGTACGTCAAGTACACCTTGATGCCAAGGGCAGTCAGTACGGAAGCGGTATCATGCGCGAATTGTTTCGAATCAGGACGACCGTCGTAGCCAATAACGACACCACGACTTGTGGCATCTTTGACTTGCTCTAGCAAATAGTTTCCTAGGCCAGTGGCTGTCTCTTGGATCACCAAACGGTTCATTCGGTTTGGACCTGCGCCCACTTTGCCGCGTAACCCTGCTGTACCAAAGGCAAGGCGCGATCCAAAGCGATCAGTAAGCTCTTGTTCATTATTTGTATCGACGAGGTGTTGTAGCTCTTCGCGAGTCTTAGGATCAGGGTCTCGTTCTAGCCATTGAGTAATTAGTGCTGTCATATCAATCATTCCTTAGTAGGGGGCGCCTACTTTCTTGGACACTTCGTTTTGTAAGTATCTCAATGTTTTCTTTTAAATTAATGTAAATGGTTCTCAATTACATTTCAAAGAGGGCAATCGATAAACCGAATTAATTTTTTTATCCGAACAAAATTTAATCATATTTAATTTCTTGAAGAACCTTGGAACTATAACTAGCCTTTTAACATAAATATAACAAACCGTGTCGAAATCGTAGTTTTTGTGATTTTTCGTAAAGTTGTTCGATATTTGCATCGGGACGCAAGGAAGCTCGCGCAAGCGTAGCGGCTGAGCAGAGGAGAGATCTTTTGAAAAGATTAACGACTACTCTAGCCTTATCACTGAATGTGATTTTAATCACATTCTCCTCTTTCAGTTGGTCAAAGGAAAGTGACTACAACATGACCAAAGGGGTCACAGCGATAAGTGGGCAAGTGTATGAATTACATATGCTGATTTTCTATATCTGCTGCGTAATTGCTTTGATTGTATTTGGTGTCATGTTCTATTCCATCTTTCGTCATCGCAAGTCAAAAGGAGCAGTTGCCGCACATTTCCACGAAAGTACAAAAGTGGAAATTATCTGGACAGTCATACCTATCATCATTCTTGTCGCCATGGCGATTCCCGCAACGAAAACTTTAGTCGCAATGGAAGACACAAGCCAATCAGATATCACGGTCAAGATCACAGGCTCGCAATGGAAATGGCATTACAGCTATTTTGGTGAAGATGTTGAGTTCTTCAGTTTGCTTGCCACCAGCCAAAAGCAAATTGATGGTATCGAGACAAAAGGCGCGCATTATCTATTGGAAGTAGACAACCCTTTGGTGTTGCCTGTGAATCGCAAAGTGCGTTTTTTGATGACTTCTGATGATGTTATTCACTCATGGTGGGTGCCGGATTTTGCTGTCAAGAAAGACACCATCCCTGGTTTTATTAATGAAGCATGGACAAGAATTGATGAGCCAGGCGTATATCGCGGTCAATGTGCGGAGCTATGTGGTCGTGCACACGGGTTCATGCCGGTGGTGGTGCATGCGATGGAAGAAGAAAAGTTTGATGAATGGTTAGCGAGTAAGAAGGAAGAAATCGCACTTCAAAAAACGGCGGCACAAGAGGCGCTCTCTCAAGACTTATCCATGGATGAGTTGATGTCGCAGGGCGAATCTATATACACGGCGCGTTGTGCTGTGTGCCATCAGGCTAATGGTGAGGGGATTCCGGGGGCATTTCCCGCGATTAAGGGCAGCCCTATCGCAACAGGCCCAATTTCAGAGCACATTGATGTGATTGTGAATGGCCGTCCGGGCACTGCAATGCAGTCTTTTTCGAACCAGTTAAGTGACAAAGAAATTGCTGCGGTCATCACATACCAGCGAAATGCATGGGGCAACGACACTGGTGATAGGGTGCAAGCATCCGATGTGAATGCCTTTAAGGCACAAGGCAGTGCTAAGGAGGAAATATGAGTAAGCCAATAGATAAGGCAGTGAAGTCTGCTCCAGCGGAAGCCAGTGCAAACAGTACCATTGCGATTGATGATGGCCATGATCATCATGCTCCCCAAGGTATTGCTCGTTGGCTGTATTCCACAAACCATAAAGATATTGGCACCCTGTACCTTTGGTTTAGTTTTGCGATGTTTCTGACTGGTGGTGCGATGGCAATGGTCATTCGTGCCGAACTATTCCAGCCTGGACTTCAGCTGGTTGATCCACAGTTTTTTAATCAAATGACTACGGTACACGGTTTGGTGATGGTGTTTGGTGCTGTGATGCCAGCATTTACGGGCCTTGCTAACTGGATGATTCCAATGATGATCGGTGCTCCAGATATGGCGCTACCTCGCATGAACAACTTGAGCTTTTGGATTCTACCTTTTGCATTTCTTATTTTATTGAGCTCGTTGTTTTTACCTGGCGGCGGCCCCGATTTTGGCTGGACGTTCTATGCTCCGTTGTCCACGACTTATGGCCCAGATAGCACCGCGCTGTTTGTATTCTCTGTTCACATCATGGGTATCAGCTCCATCATGGGCGCGATAAACGTTATCGTGACGATAGTAAATATGCGAGCTCCGGGAATGACTTGGTTCAAGTTACCAATGTTTGTTTGGACTTGGTTAATCACCGCTTTCTTATTGATCGCGGTTATGCCGGTATTAGCGGGTGCGGTGACGATGGTTCTTACTGACAAATATTTCGGGACTAGCTTCTTTGATGCAGCTGGTGGCGGCGACCCGGTGATGTTTCAACACATCTTTTGGTTCTTTGGTCACCCAGAAGTGTACATCATGATTTTACCGTCGTTTGGCATCATTTCTGCCATCCTTCCTGCTTTCAGTGGCAAGAAGCTGTTTGGTTATCATTCGATGGTTTACGCGACGTGCAGCATTGCGTTGTTGTCTTTCCTTGTGTGGGCGCATCACATGTTTACAACGGGGATGCCAGTTTTTGCTGAGCTTTTCTTTATGTATTGCACCATGCTGATTGCGGTACCAACCGGGGTGAAAGTCTTTAACTGGGTCGCCACCATGTGGCGTGGGGCTCTGACATTTGAAACGCCAATGTTGTTTGCCATTGCCTTTATTGTGCTCTTTACGATTGGCGGTTTCTCAGGGTTGATGCTGGCGATTGTGCCGGCGGATTTCCAATATCATGACACTTACTTCGTGGTTGCGCATTTCCACTATGTGTTGGTATCTGGTGCTGTATTCTCGATTATGGCGGCTGCGTACTATTGGCTACCTAAGTGGACAGGCAATATGTACGACCACAAGCTGAGTTTGTGGCATTTCTGGTGCTCGATTATTTCAGTTAATGTTTTGTTTTTCCCGATGCACTTTCTAGGTTTAGCGGGTATGCCAAGACGTATCCCGGACTACGCTATTCAGTTTGCTGATGTCAATCAAATCGTCTCCATTGGTGGATTTGCGTTTGGGTTGTCACAATTGATCTTTTTATGGGTGGTGATTAAGTGTATTCGTGGCGGTGAAAAGGCCGCTGCAAAACCGTGGGAACGGGCGGAGGGCTTAGAATGGACGGTGCCAAGCCCGGCGCCCCATCATACGTTTACTACGCCGCCTAAAGTCGATTAAAAACGAAGGGGTGAGTGAGATGAAACCGAATCCATCAAACAAAAAGCTCACAGTGAAGTTGCTTTTAGCGACCCTTTTGATGTTCGGGTTTGGCTACGCACTTGTCCCATTGTATGACGTAATGTGCGACGCACTGGGTATCAATGGAAAAACAAGTGAAGTGGCCGCCATTCAACCAACTGGTATGCAGCCAGATATGAGCCGAACCATTCGCGTGGAGTTTATGGCGCATGTAAGCCCCGATATGCCTTGGGAGTTTAAACCCAAAGTGATTTCGATGGACGTTCATCCCGGTGAAGTCGTGCAAACCGAATACCTTGCATTTAATGAAAGCGGGCAGAAGTTGGTAGGGCAAGCCGTTCCCTCTGTTTCTCCCGGGAATGGTGCCGCTTATTTCAATAAGATTGAGTGCTTTTGTTTTAACCAACAGCCTTTGGATGGCAAACAACATGCTCAAATGCCGTTGATTTTTTATATCGAACCGGACTTACCGGAGTCGATACACACGTTAACGCTGTCTTACACACTCTATAAACTTCCCCCTCCTACAGGTTCTTAGCCACTCAAGGAGAGAGATACAGACCAAGGCTGGTCAGTAAGGAGAGAAATTATGAGTAACAAGCCAGGAACATATTATGTTCCCGCTCAAAGTAGCTGGCCGATCATCGGTGCGTTTGCTCTATTTTTAGTTGCCGTTGGTGCAGGAATGACCGTTCAGGGGACACAAAGTGAAGGGGCTGTGGGAACCATTGGTAGCATTGTGCTAGCGGTAGGTTTTCTGTTCTTGCTTTACATGTTGGCGGGCTGGTTTAGTAATGTGATTACTGAGTCTCTGAGTGGAAAGTACAGCTCGCAAATTACTCGTTCTTTTCGCCAAGGGATGAGCTGGTTCATCTTCTCTGAAGTGATGTTTTTTGGTGCCTTTTTTGGTGCGTTATTTTACGCCAGGATGATTTCTGTGCCTTGGTTAGGTGGGGCAGATAACAACTTCATGACCAACGAGGTTTTGTGGCCAACCTTCGAAGCAATGTGGCCACTAACACTGACTCCGGGTGGAGAAACAACACAAGCTATGCCGTGGCAGGGTATTCCCCTTACTAATACTATTTTGCTGCTATTGTCGTCGATTACGCTACATATGGCGCACATAAGCCTTGAAAAAGACAAAAGAACGGCACTGATTGTTTGGTTGGAAATCACCATCGTGCTTGCGGGCTTTTTCCTATATTACCAAGCGGTCGAGTATGCTCATGCTTATCAAGAAATGGGGCTCACGTTGCAATCTGGTATCTACGGAAACACCTTCTTTATGCTGACTGGTTTTCACGGTTTGCACGTCTGTCTTGGGACGATTTTCTTAATCGTATTATTGCTCCGAATCGCTAAAGATCATTTTTCGTCTAATAACCATTTTGCCTTCCAAGCAGGTAGTTGGTATTGGCACTTTGTGGATGTGGTTTGGTTATGTCTATTTGTGTTTGTGTACGTGCTGTAGGTGCATTGGGCGATTAGTAAGGACGGGGATTCGGAGCCAGCCAGCCTGAACTGAGCGCAATAAGTAGAAGGATAACTACTAAAGCGGAGAACATGACTCGACGGCCTAAGTAATGACTCATAGGTTTGTCTCTTTTTTCGGGATTATCTGGGTCTTCACGAACCATTTCGATAAGCGCTTTTGCGAGGTTGAAGATAATGAAAAGCAGCAAAAGGACAAGCGTCAGTTTGAATAGAAATACGGTGGACATAGCACCTCCGGTTTCATCGTTGTTGTCATCGAGACAATTATGGCTATCGAAACGGTTTTGGGTTGCAGTTGGTTTAACTGTGGTTGTGTTTTCTCTTTTGGTCAAACTGGGTTTTTGGCAGCTTGAGAGAGGGCAAGAAAAACAGGCTTTGGAACAAGCCATTCTTGCGCGAGCGGATAGTGCGTACCAAGCATTAGGCGAAGTTCTTGAAGAAAACGATTGGAGAGAAGGCAGCATTCTCGGGAAGAAAGTGGAAGCTAATGTTGTTCCTCAGGCGTTTCCCGTGATTTTACTGGATAACCAAACGCATCAGGGCAATGTGGGCTATTTAGCATTTCAGATTGTCTCTATGAGTGATGAATCAGGAACCTATGCATTATTAGAGCTTGGTTTTGTGGAGGGAATAGCAGATCGTTCAATATTACCAACCGTCACAACACTCGAAGTGTCGACCTTTATCTCGGGACGTCTGTACCGAAAATCTGCTAACCCGTTGAGCTCTGAATTAATGCCAGAAGTTGGCGATGCCATTCGTGTGCAGAACCTGAATATCGTGCATCTGAATCAGCTACTTAATATTGAACTTATGCCCGCAGTCTTGCAGCCAGACAATCTAAAAAATTGGCCTTACGACTTTCCTTGGAACCCATTGCCGCTCAACAGCGCCAAGCATTTCGGTTATTCGATTCAGTGGTTTTCGATGGCGGGCGTTTTCTTATTATTGACCTTAATTGTTTTTGTTCGTTGGCAAAGAAAGTTGCGTCACATGGAGGTGAAGCATGACATCTAAAGTAACCAAAGGGCGGCTAATGTTGATTGCGTTGGTGTGTACGTTTGCGCTTCCTGCCGTCATCGCTAAGGTCATTCTCACCCAAGGGTGGTATCAAAGCGGTGTGACCAATAGAGGTGTGTTAGTTGAACCATACACCACGTTAGAGCTACTTGGTCAAGAGTCACCACTCAAGGAGCACGGGTGGCAACTCGCTTATGTTTTACCTAATGAGTGCACAGAACAATGCAGGCAGCAGCTTTACCTGCTTCAGCAAAGCCATGTCGCTTTAGGAAAATATCAAGGGCGTGTGGTGCCGGTGCTTTGGCAGACAGAGTTGTCCGGTACCGTAGATATATCGATGACGACAATGCAAATGAATCAATCGGTTACCGCCAAAGTGAAACCCGGACAAATGTTAATCGTTGATCCTCTGGGGCAATTGGTGATGTCTTACTCGCTAAAACCGAATGAAGATTTAGTCTCGTTCAACAAAGGTATGTTGGCGGATTTACGCAAGCTCTTAAAATTGTCACGAGTTGGTTAGAAAGGGGCGTATATGAAGTTAATTCAGTTGGTTAAATTCAGTTTGCTCCTAACTTTCGTGGTGATCATGTTAGGCGCGTATACTCGCCTTTCTGATGCAGGGTTAGGTTGCCCTGATTGGCCCGGCTGCTATGGGCACCTTGGTGTGCCTCATCAAGAAGAAGACGTAATACGTGCCAATCTTAATTTCCCTGAACGGGCTGTCGAGCATGAGAAGGCATGGCTTGAAATGATTCATCGCTATTTTGCGGGAACGCTGGGTCTGGTCATTTTTGCCATGACAATGATATCAATGAGGTCAGAGCGCGTGAATCCTACTATTCCGATGCTGCTCAGTGTACTGGTGGTCGGGCAAGCACTTTTGGGGATGTGGACCGTGACGCTCAAATTAATGCCAGTCATCGTAATGCTTCATCTGCTTGGTGGATTTACTTTACTGGTTCTGCAGGCGATTTTTTACTGCCAGTTAAAAGCGCAAAATAATCTCTATTTTTCTCCATCTTCCAGCTCGCTACGAGGCTTCTCATTATTGGTTTTTCTGATTGTTTTTATGCAGGTGCTGCTCGGAGGGTGGACTTCGTCAAACTATGCCGCGCTCATGTGCACCTCACTGCCTATTTGTGAGGGAGATTGGATGAGTCATCTCTCATGGAAAGAGGCGTTTTCTTTCTGGCAAACCGGATTCGAGAATTACGAGTTTGGTGTATTGGAGTATCCGGCAAGAATGACCATACATGTTACGCATCGCCTCGGTGCGATTGTCACCGCTACCGTCGTATTGGCTTATAGCATTATGCTCATGAGGCAAGATTCCCATCATTCACAGCGCATTGGAGGATGGTTACTACTCTCTTTAGCGTGTCAAATTATGTTGGGTGTGAGCAACGTTGTATTCCAACTTCCTATTTATGTCGCCGTGGCACATAACTTGGGTGCCGCCATTATGTTGAGTCTTGTTTGTGTGAGTCAGTTTTATTTGTGGCAGGGCAAAAAAGCTTGGAGTTACACCGCGAAAGGAGTTCGCTATGAGTAAAGAAATCGCACTGTCGTTAAATGAGCGAAAGCGACTAAGTTCCGTTTATTTGAAGTTAACGAAGCCTAAAGTAGTCGCATTAATGCTGGTGACGGCCGTTGTCGGGATGAGTTTAGCGCCTGTTACTGAGTTTCCTTGGTTGCAGGCGGCGGTTGGCCTAACAGGCATTGGTTTGATGGCAGGCTCCGCGGCAGCGTTTAATCATCTGATTGACCGCCGCATTGATGCGAGAATGGCTCGCACACACAAACGTCCGTTGCCATCGGGTGAAGCTAAGCCGTTATCGGTGATAACCTTTGCGACGGCTTTAGGCGTCATAGGTTTTTTCTTTTATATGCTCTGGTCAACCCACTGACGGCATGGCTGACTTTGATGAGTTTACTCGGCTATGCAATGGTGTACACCATGTACCTCAAACGCGCTACTCCGCAAAATATCGTAATTGCAGGTATTGCGGGTGCGATGCCGCCTCTTCTCGGTTGGACTGCCGTAACAGGACAGTTGCATGCGAATGCTTGGCTGCTTGTGATGATCATTTTTATCTGGACGCCACCACACTTTTGGGCACTCGCAATTCATCGCGTAGAGGACTATCGTAAGGTGGATATTCCAATGTTGCCAGTAACACATGGTATCGAGTACACCAAAACTTCTATTCTGTTGTATACGGTGTTGTTGACGTTGGTTTGTGTGCTGCCGGTGTTGGTTGGAATGGTCGGCGTAGTTTATCTTTTTGCCTCGTTACTACTTAACGCTGGCTTTATGTACCATGCATGGAAGCTAAAATACGCGCCAGAGCCCAATACCGCGATGGAGACGTTTAAATTTTCTATCTATCACCTTTTTGCGTTGTTCATTGCATTGCTTTCGGATCACTATATTGGCTTGTAGCCTCTCTTTAAACAGAAAACGCCGCGTGGCTCGCGGCGTTTTTGGTTTTGATAGTTTGGCTTTTATGCAAAGTTTCTAGAATTATTGAATCTCTAACAATTCAACATCAAAGATCAAAACACTTGCTGGTGGAATTGGGCCTGAGCCACTTTTGCCATAACCGAGCGTGCTTGGTACGAAAAGGCGGATTTTTTCACCTTCGACCATGTATTGCAGGCCTTCTTGCCAGCCTTTAATGACTTGGTTAAGACCAAACGAAATTGGCTCACCGCGATTAACGGAGCTATCAAACACAGTGCCATCAATCAACGTGCCGTGGTAGTGCACTTTGACTTTACTTGTCGCGGTTGGGTGAACCTCACCTTCGCCTTTTTCAAGAACAATATATTGAAGACCACTTTCTGTTGTAATGACGCCTTCTTTCTTCGCATTCTCGAGCAAGAATGCTTGGCCTTTCGCAAAGTTTTCATCCGCTACTTTATGGTTTGTCCAAGTACGGTAAATGAAAAAGCCCGCCAGAATGAAAATAATGAGAGGAAACAAAAATTTAGACACGTAAGCTCCTTGTCTATTTAGGTTGTTTTAGCAAATAGTTAATGGTTTCTGCCATGGCTTCGACGCTGTCATGACCACCAGTAATGACTTGGTATTTTCCGTTAACGATAAAGGCTGGAACGGAGTTAATTTGGCCGCGAGTCGTGACCGCTTCTGCCTTAGTGATGTACTCAAACAGCGTTTTTTGCTGTGCTTCATCTAAATGGTAAGGGCTGATAAGGTTGCGAGACTCAAAGGCTTTCTCTACGGCGATTTGACGTTCCTCAGCAGTCGCATCAGGATCCATTTGTACGGCAGCAAAAAGATCCGCCATAAATGCTTTGTCAGGTGTCGACTCTAGTTGCATGACTGCAGTGTAGAAGATGATGGCGCTTACTTGTGCACTTTCATTGAAAGTTACATGCATTTTTTCAACGCTTTGCTCAGTTAGCGATTCGATTTGAGGGACAAACTCTTCCATTGAACGGCAGTGGCCGCAAGTTAGGGCAAAAGCTTCTGTCAATGGCGCCAAATCATATTCTTCAAGGGATACAGGCAAAACTTCGTATTGTTTGCCTTGCTGAGGCTGAGTGTTGCCGCTATCGCATGCCGACAAAGCCATCATGGCGGCAATCACAGCAAAGCCTTTCGATATGGTTTTTAACATAATAATGCTCTAAGTAAGAAATTTGCGTTAGTTTATCGGTTAACGATAGTGACTAAAACCATTAAATAACAATAAAGTGAGACGATTGGTAACAGACTTTTCCTGATGTGCAGGCTGCAGGGAGGTATTTTGGCATCGCTTTTTATTTGAGAGATACTTGATATTGATTCCAGTGGCATGAACGCTGCATATACAAACCAATCGGTGGATAAAAGCGCTAAAGATTCGGCGTGTTTTGTCGACACAATGGACAAGAGTTTTTCTAAGTTGGTAGTGGTATGAAGCAGTGGTTTTTAATTGTTTGCGGCATTCTGACTGGGTGCAGTAGCCTTGATCAAGACATGGTTCCTGGCGGGAACATTTTAGATACAGCTCCTAAAACAAACACCGAGCTGAGACATCCTGAGTGGGGCTATCCGAGCGCCTCAAGTGTGGTTTCTTCACCTCGCACGTATCAGACTGAGAGCGCATCAGTAAAAAAGTCGCAAAATGTGACCTCTCTGGAAATGTTTCTGAACAGGCACAATATTCCTCATGAGACACTCAGTGGCGGTCACTTAATGATACGTTTGAAAGAGCAAGTGCACTTTCAAACTGGCTCTGCTCAGTTATCAGCGCAATCTCAAGACTGGATTCGAAACATTGGTCACTATCTAGCAGGAAGAACGGATGTGGATGTCGTGATCGATGGCCATGCCGATAGCACGGGAGCTGCCAGCTTTAATGACACGTTGTCAGAAAAGCGAGCTCGTGAAGTGGAAAAGCAACTGCTGGCGACGAGTATTCCTCGTCAACGCGTGTTTTCTAGAGGTTTTGGCGAGTATGTGCCGCAGTGCAGTAATTCGACAGCCAGTGGCAAAGCTTGTAATCGACGCGTAGAGCTAACGCTGATCGTTGATGAGTAAGGCGATGGTTGGTCGATAAACTACCTCGTTTGTTTTCACTAAGCCCTTATGTGTTTACTGGCGTTTCCGCCTGGGAATGAGCAAGAAGAGTGAACCCAAAGGCTAGGCATAGCAACGAGCAGCTAGACTGAATAGAAAAGAGGCACCTGTATGGTGCCTCTTTTACATCCGCCAATGTTCATAGGGGGAACTTAGGCAAATTCTTTTTCAACGTAAGCGACGATGTCAGATGACTCGTATAGCCACTGTGTTTCGCCATCTTTTTCGATACGCAGGCAAGGGACTTTAATTCGTCCACCACCTTGCTCTAGTTCAGCTCGATGAGTCGGGTTATTTTTTGCATCACGTAGCTCAATATTCACTGATTGACGCTTCATTGCACGGCGGACTTTTACGCAAAAAGGGCAAGCTTCAAATTGGTAAAGTGCGTATTGCTTTGCTTTTTCATCAATACGTTGTTGTTCTTCTGCACTGCGTTTAATACCACGAGGTGAGAACACGGCGTTCAGCAATAAGATAACCTTGCCTAAAATCCAACGGATAAACTTCATAATGATCCCTTGATGTTCATTGGGTAATTGTCCTTTAAAAATGCAATAATGATGCTTGTTGCATTGAGCGTGAAGTCTATCAGTTGTTTGAAATGGATAAAACCATGTATTTTATGCGGAAAATAAGCGTTTTAACCTGCCCCAAAAACCGCTAGTCGAAGCTGGACTGGCTTCTCTACCTAGATAAAAGCTTTGCATCAGTTCGGTTCTGAATGCATCAACATCCATGCGTTTTACAACAAGCTCGTGTTGCAATGTATTCTGAGTTTGCTCGGCATGATCGTGCGCCAAGCTAAAGTCCATATTCAAATAGCCTTGAGTATAAAGCCAAAGGTGGGTTATCAAGATAAGGTCTTCTGCGGACTGGTTAGTGAACTTATCCGCGTGCTCATCACCCAAGGAGTCAGTCAGCACTTGCTGCATTTGCTGGGCAGAATGCGCATGTTGCTCATAGTTAGCGCTGGCTTCAATATGCGACTTAGTCAAAAGACCAAGCAGGTGAAGAGTAGGCGCCGTGGCGGGTTTGTTCTCACAAACTTTTGTAAACAGTTGTGACTGTTCTTTTAACCAACGTCGCTTTGCCGCTTTATGTTCTTTAACGAAGGGAATTTCTTTGAATCCCATCTCTTGACTCAGTTCACTAAGAGACGTCATGGCTTTTTAGTTCCTTCACCGTTACTTCGACGTGTTGATCGTTGATATCAACAAAAATAGAGCTGCCGGTAATCATAACAGAAAGGCTAGTGCCTCGGTCAAGGTGCTGACAAATCAAGTCGATAGCGTCGTAGTCAAAGCTTTCTACATTGACGGGAAGCATTGAGAACTTTCCTGACATTTTATCCCACCATACCGTCGCTTTAGTGTTATAAGTGTAAACTTTCACATGCTTTGCTAGGCGAGAGGCTTTCTTGATTCTTTCTGGTTCTGGTTCGCCAATTTCAATCCAGTGAGTAATGCTTTGATCATCGCCAACATGCCATAAATCAGGCTCTTCAATTGTAGAAAGCCCTTTCGTAAACTCTAAATTACTTTGAGCGTTTAAGCAGTATGCTAAAACACGAGCCAGCATTCGTTGAGGTTTTTCTGAAGGGTGAAGGGCGATAGTTAGATTTTTAGAATCGTAATAGTCGTTATTCATATCGGAAATGGCGATACGAAATTTATAAATAGTCGGTTTAAGAGCCATGGATTTATATCGTTTTTGTTGGCAAAAATAAGTTATAGACAAAAAAATAGCCAGCTTTAGAAGCTGGCTATCGTATCAAATTCTTTAAGAATTAAAGTACTTTGATTTGCTCTGCTTGAGGGCCTTTTTGACCTTGAGAGATAACAAATTCTACTTTCTGGCCTTCAACTAGAGTACGGAAGCCGTCACCAGTGATTGCAGAGAAGTGAGCAAATACGTCAGGACCGTTTTCTTGTTGAATGAAACCGAAGCCTTTAGTTTCGTTGAACCACTTAACTGTGCCAGTAGCTGTGTTAGACATGTCTATTTCCTAAATATCTAAATAATGTAATCTTTCGCCTCAACGGCGCTTATAGCGTGGAAAAATAAATTGCTATTGCGTACCACAGGACGACGGGTTACAAGTAATCCAACGAAATGTGAAAACAAAGAACTTTCTTTCTAGCCGTGTTTGAGTCTAGGTTAATTCCACGAAGAGTCAACATATATTAGTGCTTTATGGACAAATATTTGTATTTAGTCACTATTTAACCAGCATGTTTTTGATTAAATTTCAAATAAATGACGGTGATGTGAAGTTTTTCAGCATAAAATTCAACTAAATCTATAAATTTGACTTATTTATATAATTATTGTCCAATCTGGTTCGACCATTAAGGAGGATTTATGGCAAAACCTAAAACCAATCCTCAGCCGAATGAGTTACAACACGAGACCGATTTCGGCAGAGGTGAAATCAAGGACAATGCGTTAAAAGCGGTTGTCACCAGTCAATTGTTCAGAACACGAGTAGTAAAAGCGAAAAAAGGTAAAGGCAGCTTCAGTCGGAAAATGAAGCATAGAGGCAAAGAGCCCTATTCAAAGTTCTCCCCGATGTGGATTTTGAATAGGGCTTTTTTATTGATGCTGGTTTTTATCAAACTATTCAAATTCAATGGTTTAGTGTTAGTTAAATCACTCTTATCTCACCTTATACTGGCTAGCTTTCTTCTTAAAACTAGACGCTGAAAAGTACCAAATAAGTACTAAAACCTACTAAGTTAGATTCATATCAATAGGAGCCGCTTCCTGTCCGACACCGCTCTGCTATATCTTTAGATCAGACAAAACAGCCGAGATTATGGTTTAAAAAGACTGGTGAGAAGTAGGTATGTCATCGACGAGTTATGGTACTTATGGTTGCAAGTGTACAAAAGCGTGTGCTTCTTTGTTACTACTATGGCTGTCTATTTGCCCGATGACGTATGCGCACAAGTCAGAGTCTCATTCTTTAATTGTTGCTAACTCCAAAGCTTGGAAGCCATTCTCTTACCTTAGCCCAGACGGTGAACCCAAAGGTATTTTGATCGACTTCTGGAAAGCGTATGCGGCGGACAACCAAATTGATGTTCAGTTTCTGCTTCTTGATTGGGAGGCTTCTTTACAGGCCGTAAAAGAGGGGCGTGCTGACTTTCACGCGGGATTGGTTTACTCATCGGAAAGAGCCGATTACTTGGATTTTGGCGCAGTTATCATGCCCATTCAAACTAAATTATATGTCAATCAAGACGTGCTTTCGATTGATGTCAAAAGTGTTTTAGCTGGTGAAATGACGTTGCCAATTGGTGTCGTTAAAGGAAGTTACGAGTCTGAGTTTATTAAGACGAATTATCCTAATGCGCCTATCGCGGAATACATCAATAACGACACGATGATACAGGCTGCTGTCGATAAGAAGGTGCTGTATTTTGTCGCGGACCTTCAAGTTGCTAACTTTTATATGGCAACTATGCAGGGAGCAGGCATGTTTGTTCCTGTAATAAATTTATATAGTAAAGACCTTCGGATTGCAGCAGGGTTGCATAGTTCTGCTTCCATTTTGGATGTCTCTCGAGCGTTTGAAAAAGTTATCGATACAGATCGAGAAAGGATCCTCAATCGGTGGAGTGTGGTGAAAACGGTCTATCCTCTTTATCTCCTACCTATTGCGATTTTCGTTATGGCGGTTGCGACGCTGTATCATATCTTCGCACTCAAACGCATGGTTGCGCTGCGCACAAGACAATTGACGATTGCCAACCAGAAATTGCTGGAGATGACGTTAACGGATTCCCTAACAAAACTCTACAACCGTAGACACTTGATTGAACAATTGGCGCTCTTGAATCACTTGCAGCGAAGCTTGACGGTAATGGTATTTGATATTGATGATTTTAAATCAATTAATGACCAATACGGTCATCTTGTCGGAGATAGAGCGATAGTGGCCGTGGCTGAAACAGCAAAATCAATGACTGATGAACGTATGACATTGGCGAGAATTGGCGGAGAAGAGTTCGCACTCGTGACGGCATCGCTCTCTGAGCGAGAAGCGCGCAACTTTGCTCAAATGCTCTGCAAAGCCGTGTACGAACAACCTATTATCCTTGGTGGGCAAGCGATTCATTTGAGCATTAGCTTAGGCTGCGCATACTACCCTGAATTTACTCACATCGTGAATTTACAAGACGCTGATCAACTGATGTATCAAGGTAAGTCTGAAGGTAAAAATCGCGCTGTGTTTCAAGTCATAACAGACAGCCAGGTTCAACCTGAGCTTCGTCAAGTCCCTTAGCGTTTTTGAGTCACCAATCGCTATTTCTAAATCCTCACTTGCTATACTCAATTGAATTTAAAATTATTATACCCGTTTCGTTTCAAATTCTAGGTCGTGTCGGTACAAAGGGAAGGTATGTATAAAACGTTTTGTGTTCTCGCTTGTGTACTTCTCTCTTCTTTTTCTTACGCTGAGAGCGCTTTCGATATAGTCCAAAAGTCTGATCAAGCGATGCGCGGGAAATCTAGTTATAGCGAAGCCACCATGAAAATTGTTCGCCCTGACTGGTCACGTTCAATGACCATGAAGAGTTGGACGAAAGGTACGGAATTATCTTTGGTCTTGGTGACTGCTCCGGCGAAAGATAAAGGTAGCGCCTCGTTAAAACGTCATAGAGAAATGTGGAATTGGGTGCCGAGTATAGAGCGAGTGATTAAAATTGCGCCATCCATGCTCAGTCAGTCTTGGATGGGATCAGACTTCACGAATGATGATTTAATTAACCAATCTTCTATTGTTGTCGATTATCAACATCAACTGCTTCAAAGTGAAACCTTTGATGGCGACAAAGTTTGGGTAGTTGATGCACTTGCCAAGCCTGACGCCCCAGTGGTTTGGAGCAAAGTCAGACTGTGGATTTCTCAAACGAGCTTGTTACAGCGCAAAGTCGAGTTTTACGATGAATTTGATGAACTGGTAAATGTTTTGACGACTTACGATGTGAAAACGTTGGGTGGGCGAGACGTTGCGACTCGCATGGAGATGCAGCCGATAGATAAACCAGGAAATAAAACGGTTTTGATTACGCACGAAGCGCAATTTGATTTTGATATCGATGATGACTTTTTCTCCCAGCAGCAAATGAAGGCTCTGCGAGATTAGGGTGGATTTTGGTTTAGATAAGAGGTGAGAATCGGATGCTCATCAAGCTCGCATGGCGAAATCTATGGCGGCAAAAACGGCGGACATTGTTAACCGCTTCTGCGTTAGCTCTTGTTCTGTTTCTCTCCTTACTGACTCGAGCGTTCCAAGAAGGAAGTTACTCCTCAAATATTAAAAACGCTGCGAAGTTCTATACGGGATTAATTCAGCTACAACATCCCGATTTTGGGGACTCCTCTAGCATTGATGATGTCCTTCCTCAAACGCCTGCGTTCATTGCATCTGCCAAAAATAATCCTGATATCGACATCGTTCTGCCGAGAATTGAGTCATTTGCGCTTGCCGCCAAAGACGAACGATCCAAAGGCGTGATGGTGCTCGGCGTTGAGCCTGACGCTGAAGATAGCTACTCCAGCATTAGTGACAAAATCGTACAAGGGCGCTTTATTGCATCTGGACAAAACTCGGTGCTTGTTGGAGAGGGCTTGGCAAAATACCTCCATTTGAACGTTGGTGATGAACTGGTGTTGTATGGTTCGGGTTATCGTGGTCAAACGGCGGCTGGACTGTATCAGGTGTCCGGTATTTTGCACTTTCCTTTGCAGCAGTTAGATTCTCAGTTGGTCTACATGCCTCTTGATACCGCACAAGCGTTGTATTCGCTTGATAACCAAGTCACCGCATGGGTCCTTAACACTCAAAGTTTACGCGTGTTGCCTGACATTGTTAAACAACTAAAGCGCCACTACGGGAATGGCGTCGCAGTAAAAAGCTGGCAGGAGCTGTCGCCAGAACTTTCTCAACAGATAGCCTTGGACAAAGCGGGTGGGATCTTTTTGATCTATATCTTGTACGGCATTGTTGGTTTTGGCCTGTTTGCCACGATTTTGATGATGACGTTAGAGCGCCAGCGTGAATTTGCGGTGATGCTCGCGACGGGTATGTTGCGCAGCAAGCTTATGGGGCTCGTCGCCATTGAATCGATGTTTATCTCCGTTATTGGTCTTGTGCTCGGTGTCTTGATCAGCGCGCCTGTGCTTGCGTATTTCTATATCAATCCGATTGAGATTACTGGCGATGCTGCACAAGTGATGCTGGAGAGTGGCTTTGAACCAATCGTACCTGTTTCGCTAGACCCTTATTTGTTAATGGATCAAATTCTTGTCGTTCTCGTTATTTTATCGTTATGTCTGATGTATCCGATGGCTAGACTTCTTCGCTTGCCCATTGCTAGTGGGCTAAAAGGAGGCGCGCATGTTGATTAAATTGGCGTGGCGTAATTTATGGCGGAACAAGCTCAGAACTTCCATTATGCTGGGAGCGATGGTGTTCGGCTTAATGGGCGTTGTTGCCATGATTGGATTCATGAACGGTTTGGTCGACAGCATGATCAAAAACGCGATTGCGTGGCAAACCAGTCATCTACAAGTGCATCAGAAATCCTACCTTAATAATCCTGACCTTAGTGACACAATAACGAATTATCAAACGATAACGGCCGCTTTGGCTGCACATCAAGATGTTAAAGCGGTATCGGCGCGATTTCTTGCTGATGGCATGATTGCTTCTGCGCGTAGTACGAGAGGCGTTCGGATCAATGGCATCAATATTGAGCAAGAGCAAAGTATCACACCGCTTAAAAGCCATGTGATAGACGGAGAATGGTTAAACGAAGTGGGAAGAAACCCCATTCTTGTTTCGCAAAAAACCGCAAATCGGTTGAAGCTGCGTGTTGGATCGAAAGTGGTTTTAACATTATCTGACATCAAGGGTGATGTATCTGGCGCAGCTTTTCGCGTTCGAGGTATTTTTAAAACGCCATCCACCACGTTTGATGACGGTAATGTCTACGTCCGTAAAGTCGATCTCGAAACAATCGCAGGCTTGTCGGGTGCGCATGAAATTGGCGTTTTGTTGAACTCCAACGAGACTGAACAGCTAGAAAGTGCAGAGGCATTTACGTTATCAATATTGCCACAAGCCAACCGTGAACAATTGATCGTGAGAAAATGGCAAGAAATACAGCCTTTACTCGCAACAATGATGAGCTCAATGGATATCTCTAACCAAATTATGTTGGTCGTTTTCGTACTTGCCATGACTCTCGGAATCATCAACATCATGCTGATGTCAGTTTTTGAAAGAACGAGAGAGTTTGGGGTGTTAATGGCGGTTGGCATGCAGCAGCATAAAATTCGCACACTGATTATTTTGGAAACGCTATTCCTTGGTTTGAGTGGTTGCGCGCTAGGGTTATTAGGAAGCGCAGTCATGTTGAAAATACTGAGTATTACTGGCTTATCGCTTGGCGCACTTGCTGATGGGTTAGGTGCTTATGGCGTCGATACCTTGCTTTATCCAAGAGTGTCGTTTTATGAATATCAATTGATTATTGTGGCTATTTTTGTCGCGAGCGTATTTGCGGCTTTGTATCCAGCAAGGCAAATTCTCAAGCATCGACCTGCGGATGCCATGGCGGAGAAAACGTAATGACGATTAAATTGGAAGGCTTATCCAAGACGTACAACCCAAAGAGTGACTTCCCGGTACATGCGGTTCAGAGCGTAGATTTGGAGATCAAGCAAGGTGAGTTTGTCGCGATTATGGGACCTTCTGGTTCAGGGAAAACGACCCTACTAAACATGTTGGGCGGGATCGATTCTCCTACATCAGGACGCGTGGAAATTGATGGATGCTTAATCTCTGATATGTCAGAAAAAGAGTTGATCGCTTATCGACGCGATAACATTGGCTTTATCTTCCAAGATTATAGTCTGCTCCCCGTACTGACAGCTCTTGAAAACGTCGAGTTTGTTATGCAATTGCAAGGGAAAACAGAAAGGGAATGTCGTGAACGCGCCAGCGCGCTACTGCAACAGGTTGGATTATCACAGCAGATGCATAAACGTCCGAGTAAAATGTCTGGAGGCCAACAACAGAGAGTAGCGGTTGCAAGAGCGTTGGCACCAAAACCAAGGTTTGTAATGGCAGATGAGCCTACCGCCAACTTAGATGCAAAAAGTACAGCCGAGCTGCTTGATATCATGGAACAACTCAGTGAAAAAGAAGGCACGACATTTATCTTTTCTACCCATGATCCTAGAGTTATTAAGCGCGCACATCGAATCATAGTATTTGAGGACGGGCGTTTGGCACGAGATTTTGCCAACATTGATAACACCATAGAGAAGAGCCATGCGTGGTAGAGTAGAAGGCGTAAGCTTACTATCCAAGTTATTGCGGCTTTTTTTTGCGTTAAGTCCTGCGGTAATTTGCATTAAAACTAATGCCAGCATACCGGGTTTGGAGCCTGAAAAAGCATGGGATATCAATGGCTATGTGAAATACATGGCGACCTATAGTATGCCTGACGAGCAGGGTAATACCCTTGACCATCTACTCCATAACCGGATTAACGTTGAATATCGCTTTTCTCCTGAATGGCGAATAAATCTTGGTATCAGGAATAGAGCATTGTGGGGCGATGCGCTTGAGATTCCTCAATATGCGGAACTCGTGGCGCTTGATAATGGGTATTTTGATCTAAGCAAAAACTGGCGAGAAGATAATGTAATCCTCAATACCCAACTGGATCGACTCTACGTCTCTTGGAGTGACCAAGATTGGGGTGCAAGGTTAGGGCGGTTCCGGGTCAACTGGTCAATGAACACCATTTGGAACCCAAACGACATCTACAACGCCTATTCTATTTACGACTTTGATTACGAAGAGCGGGCGGGCACCGACGCTGTCATGGTGAGTAAAAAACTTGGGTTTGCCGACGGGTTAGATCTCGTTTTCTCTCCGTCAAAGCAGTCTAAAGAAAACAGCACGTCACTACGATATTTCTCCAACGTTTCTTGTTGGGACTATCAAATCATTGCGGGTCGATCTCGGCAAGACTATGTTCTTGGAGCAGGGTTCGCGACTGATATCTATCAAGCCGGGTTTCGAGGCGAGTTAAGCTGGTTTGATCCTATTGATACAGAGCATCAAGGTCAGCCTACTGAGGATACGACAGTCGCTAGTTTGGAGTCAGACTACAGTTTTGGTGGTGTGCGTAACTGGATGGTGAGAGGTGCTTGGTTGTTTATTTCTGAACCAAAGCCAGCGAGCAGCGCATTAACTTACCTAAACCTCCCTCTCTCTGCGAAAACCTTGAGCTTCACGGAGCATACTGTTTATGCCGATGCTAGCTTCGACTTAACGGCGCTCAACCGCGTCACCTTATCGGCTAGTTACTATGATGATGGCTCTTACTTTGCTGGATTATCCAGCAGCTATTCACTCAGTGATAATTGGCAACTGCTAACTGTAGTTCAACATTTTAACGGTACGGACGGCAGCTTATTTGGAGAAACACCTGCAACTTTGGTGTTTGCTAATATCCGGTATAGTTACTAGAGACGCCTTTCATTTAGCTGCTATCCCTAAATAATGCAATCAATCACAAATAATGCCTTGTTCTGAAGTTGTTTTTGATACAAGCATTTAACATTTTTATAAACATCGTTATATTTAAGGCTCATCGTTGTCAGGAGTTTATGGATGAACCTTACGATATCAGGGAAGTTGCAGCTCAGTTTTGTGCTGCTAGCCGTACTTTTTATGGCATCAGCGGTATTCACGTATCGCAACGTCACTACTGTAGAGCAATACGCCTCTTCGTTACTTAAATCCGATTTACCGACTGTCGACACCAGTCGCGGTATCCAACAGTCCGTTCAAGCGTCGCTGTCTTCTATTCGAGCCTACATGTTGCTAGGTGGCGATGAAGAAGCGAGCGCACGTCTGAGTGAGGACGTACGCAATATCATGACATCTACAGACGAGTCGCTTCCAACGTTGCAGGCTTTGATCTCTGAACAGGATTTTCAAGCGATTCAAAGCCAGTGGGACGCGGTAAAAGTCTCTTTAAACAAGTTGATTGAGCTCAGCCACAGTGATGAGAACTTACCCGCGCACAACCTCTTTATTAACGAAGCGGCACCCATTGCAGAAGTGGCACTTGATCAGCTTCAAAGCTTAATCAATGAAGAGTCAGGAAACCCATTTGGTGGAGACAGAAAACGTCTGTTTAAAGTCTACGCCGACAGTTATACCTCGCTCGCCAATGCTCTGTCTGCTCTGCGAGA
Organism: Vibrio sp. M60_M70; assembly: GCF_037162085.1. NCBI lineage: Bacteria > Pseudomonadati > Pseudomonadota > Gammaproteobacteria > Vibrionales > Vibrionaceae > Vibrio > Vibrio sp. M60_M70. Next base: position 1,516,285 of record NZ_JARLUL010000002.1, on the reverse strand, counting down.
TTTCCTGTTGTACGGGCAGCAAGATCATCTGGACAAATACCACGACTTGATTAAGTACCACAATCAGTCTGTGGCGGAAATCGACAGCAAACTCGACAGACTGACTGATAACGACCAATCACTGTGGTCACTGTTTAAAGAAATGCAGCAACTGTACTTTCCTTTAGCAGAGCAGGTAATTGCATTGCGTCAGTCGCCAGAGTGGAACGAATCAAACTTGCTGATGGCGAACGAACTGTTGCCAGCAGCGGATGCCCTAGACCAAAGCTTAGAAACGATCGTATTGGCTCAACAAAGTCGTGCAGATCAAAGTGGACAGGGTATTAATCAGTCGATCAAAAACGTACTCACCACCATGCTGATTGCGGCAGCGTTGGTTTTGTTTGCCGCGGTAGCGATTTCAAAATACATGGGCAATATCATTGGTCGCCGAGTGAAAAACTTATCGGAGCGAGCCAAGACGATCGCTTCAGGGGACGTTTCTCAGCCTCCGCTCACCGTTGTTGGGAAAGATGAATTGGCAGACCTTACCGATTCGATTAACCGCATGAACCAATCGTTAGCGAGCATCGTGGCAGGGGTAAGTGAGAAAGCGCACCAAGTGGATACCAGCATGGGTGCTTTGTTGGAATCGGCGCAAGTCACCTCATCGAATGTTGAACAGCAACAGACCAGCATTGTTGAAATGGGAAGCCAATTGGATGAAATCGCTTTAGCGGCACGTAACACCCTAGATCAAGCCAACCAATCGGTGCAGAAGCTTGCTGATTCAAAAGGCGAGATTGAACAAGGTCGCGATGCGCTAGAGCAAAACAAAGTCACTATGGAAAGCTTACATGGCAGCATTGAAACCGCGAGTACGCAAGTGACGCAGTTAAGCAAAGAGAGCGAAGCCATTGGTCGAGTGACTGAAGTGATTGAAGGCTTGGCAGAGCAAACTAACTTACTGGCATTGAATGCCGCGATAGAAGCGGCGCGTGCGGGCGACCAAGGACGAGGCTTTGCGGTTGTGGCGGACGAAGTGCGTATGTTGGCGACGCGCACTACTCAGTCGACGACAGAAATCAACGGCATCATCAATGCGATTCAACGCTCGACTAATTCGGTAGTTGAGGAAATTGAACACAGCCAATCACTTGCGGAGCAAGGCGCGGAGCACATTGAAAAAGCGGTAACTCGTTTGCTTGTTACTACTGAGCAAATTGGTTCATTGAATGAACAAATGGCAGAGCTTGCGGCAGCGGCAGAGCAGCAATCTCATGCGACCAATTCGATCACTGGATTAATGTCCGATATTACTCAATCAGTGGATGAGGTTTCGAATAACAGCCAACGTGCATCAGAGACATCATTGCAAGTAAAAGAGCAAGTTACCGAGCTGAATCAACAGATGGCAACTTTCAAAACGGCGTAGATAAGGTTTACATTTGTTCATCGACTTTTGAACGTTAACCAAATAGTAAAAAAAGCCCCAATCCTTTTTACACAAAAAGGGTTGGGGCTTTTTGTTGGATGATACGCCGATATTCGTCTACTTGCTCATTGGATTTAGCTATTTAGATCATAGCTAAAACCAAATTCTCTTCACCGAGGTGGAGTCGTAATATGACTCCATCGGCAGCAAATACTGCAAAAGAATTTTTAAATTTTATACCAATCCCGGTAAGAGAATCGTTCGTTACTATGATTGGTATCATCCTTCTAGGAGTAAGATTATGAACAAACAAGTAAGCCTAATTGGTCTAGACAGCGAACAATCAGCACAACTAGCTCAACAGCTAAATCAACTACTAGCGCATTACCAAGTGTTGTACATGAACTCACGCGGTTACCACTGGAACATCAAAGGTCAGCAATTCTTCGAACTGCACGTAAAATTTGAAGAGATCTATACGGATCTACAAACCAAAATCGATGAGCTTGCAGAGCGTATTCTTACCTTGGGTCATACACCAGCGCACGCATTCAGCCACTACTTGGAAGCAAGTGAAATTAAAGAACATCAAAACGCGACTTCTGGTAAGGAGTGTGTACAAGGTCTGGTTCAAGGCTTTAGCGTTCTACTTCTAAAACAGCGTGAGATTCTACAAAACGCGGGTGAAGCAGGCGACGAAGGTACCGCGGCATTGATGGGTGACTACATCCGTGAGCAAGAAAAATTAATGTGGATGCTTAACGCTTACCTACAAGGCTAAGCGACGCATCACCCGAGCACTCACTTGGGGGCGCATAAATAAATCGGGAATAAGTCAAAGGAGCACGCGAGTGCTCCTTTTGTTTATGAAAGTGCCTAGTTAGTCGTGAATGTGCTTAAAAGACTGAAAATGTTCGAGTAAATCGGTCAGTTCTGTTACAGCAAGAGAGGCGGAGTCGTGGAATTGTGCAGTCGTATTGTGGTGAACAAGACAGGATGGCATTTGGGCGTTGTATGCGGCTTGTAGGTCATAAAGGAAATCGCCCACATAAAGTACTTCATCTGGCATTAATCGCCACTCTTTGGCTAGGACTTGGAGCGATAAAGGATCAGGTTTTGCTGGGTAGCATTCACGAGTGAGGACATGTTCAACATCAATTCGGTTATGTTCCAACTTACGCTGCGTGCCGATCAAACAGTTGCGCGTTACTATCGCGGTTTTAACTTTATGCTGATGTAAGTATGCCAAAAGCTCGTGGCAACCCAGCATCGGAGATGATTGCTCAGCATCAGAAATTTCATGATCAAAGATAACATTATGGGCATGCTCTCTCTGATGTGGATGGTCAAGCTTATCAACAAAATCCAATAAATCTTCGTTTTGTGGACAGCCTAGTTGCTGACGAAGATCTTTAAAGTTCATATCGGAGCTGACGAGTGTATTGTCTAAGTCGAAAATAACGGCTTTGACTCTTTCAAGTTTTAATGGAAAAGGAACCATGATGACCTCGTACGACTTAAACCAAGCTATCTTTCTAAAAACAAAAGGTTATTGTTAATTTTAGATTCAAACGTTTTCCTTGTACGAAAATAAATCACTGATACGTCACAAATTAAATAGTCTCAATAATGTTGGTGTTTGATTACTTCTCTTCAAGACGGAAAATTTTGCCTGTATCTGTTGAAAAATAGACATAGCCATCCGGACTGACGGTGATATCTCTTACTCGCTCGCCAAGATTCTCCATCAATCTTTTTGATTCGGTGAGCTTGCCATTCTCAATAGAAACCACGTTGATGTGCGCCAGCTTCAAGGCACCGGCGAGGATTTTTCCATCCAACTCTGGGTACTTATCACCACGATACACCACCATATTGCTTGGCGCGATAGACGGAATATAAACCAACTTTGGGTCTTCCATATTCGGTAAGCTTTTCGCTTCTCCAACGTCTAACGGTCCCCAATACTCTTTACCCTGAGAGACCTTTGCCCAGCCGTAGTTTGCACCTTTCCTAATCAGGTTGATTTCATCACCACCACGAGGGCCATGCTCAATCGACCACAGCTGTTTCGTTGCTTCGTCGTAAAACATGCCTTGTGGGTTACGGTGCCCGTAACTCCATATTTCAGGGCGAGCCTCAGAAGTCTTGAATGGATTATCTTGTGGTACCGAGCCATCAAGGTTGAGGCGAAGAATAGTGCCTGCATGGGTTTGAGTGTCTTGCCCATTATCACGTGCGCCACGGTCCCCAATTGAGAAGTAAACCTTGTCATCGACAAACGCAATACGGCTGCCGTAATGACGACTGGTGTCCGTGATGGCGTCGGCGACAAAGACGTCTTTCCAATCCACAAGTTGATTGTTTTTCAATTGTGCGGTCGCTAAGGCCACAGTATTTCCTTTATCGGTACGTTTGCTGTAAGTAAAGAAAAGTTGTGGATTTTGTGGAGCGGTATTCGGCACTAGAGCTACATCTAATAAACCAGCTTGCCCACTGGTGTTCACATTCGGTACTTTGAAGAGGGTTTGCTGTTTTCCCGACGCAATATTAAGTAATGAAACGGTGCCGTTTTTTTCATTCACGATCATTTGGTGCTTATCGAGAAATTCAATTCCCCATGGGATTTGAAACCCATTGGCAACCTCATTGGCACGATAGTCCGCAGCATCGATAGAAAAAGCTAGGCAAGCGAGTAGGGTCGCAGTGATAGTTCTCATGGTTCCTTCCAATATGAATCCAAGATACTTAAAAGCTAACACTAAAAGAGGACGTTTGGCAGGGTATGCGAATATAAAAAATCCCCAATACGAGATCGGGGATTGAATTAAGACTAGAGAATTGTTTACTTAGCGAGCCTACATCGCTTCTTCGAAGATCTTAGAGATCTCTTCGTGCGTTGCTTGTTTCGGGTTAGTGAAACCACAAGCGTCTTTTAGCGCGTTGTCCGCTAAGGTTGGGATATCTTCTAGCTTCGCACCAAGCTCTTTAATGCCTGATGGGATGCCGACATCTTTAGCAAGCTCAACGATAGCATCAATGGCCGCCGCAGCACCTTGCTCTGCTGACATACCTTCAACATCAACACCCATTGCTTTAGCAACGTCACGTAAACGCTCTGGACATACTTGCGCATTGTAACGTTGTACGTGAGGTAGAAGAATCGCGTTACATACACCGTGTGGCAGGTCGTAGAAGCCGCCTAGTTGGTGCGCCATTGCGTGAACGTAACCAAGAGATGCGTTGTTGAATGCCATACCTGCCATGAACTGTGCGTATGCCATTTGCTCGCGAGCTTCAAGGTTTTCACCGTTTTTCACTGCTGTGCGAAGGTGAGCTTGAATCAGTTCAATTGCTTTGATTGCTACCGCGTCAGTGATTGGTGTCGCAGCGATAGATACGTAAGCTTCAATCGCGTGTGTTAGCGCATCCATACCTGTTGCGGCAGTAAGAGACGCAGGTTTAGCAAGCATCAATTCAGGATCATTCACTGACATCAATGGTGTTGTGTGTTTGTCCACAATCGCCATCTTAATGTGGCGCTCTTCATCTGTGATGATGCAGAAACGCGTCATTTCAGAAGCAGTACCAGCCGTTGTGTTGATTGATACGAGAGGCAGCATTGGTTTTGCGGATTGGTCAACGCCTTCGTAATCGCCGATCTTGCCGCCGTTTGACGCCACTAAAGCGATACCTTTTGCACAATCGTGCGGTGAGCCGCCTCCGAGTGAGATAACGAAGTCACATTCGTTTTCTTTTAGTAAAGCTAAGCCATCATTAACGTTGGTGATAGTAGGGTTTGGTTGAGTGCCATCGTACACAACGGTTGCTACGTCGCGTTCAGTGAGAAGGTCTTGAACTTGTTTGACTACACCGATTTGGTTAAGGATCTTATCCGTAACGATCAAACCTTTTTTAAAGCCTTGAGATTGGATGCTGTCTGCTGCGTCTTTTAAACAACCAGCGCCCATTAGGTTTACCGTAGGGATAAAAAATGCACTTGTCATATTGGATAGCTCCGTCGTTATTTTTAATAATCTTTCTTAATTTGCCATTTACTGTCGCACACTCGTTTCCAGATTGAAGTTGATCTGAAGCAAGTTTACCTATTTAGAGGTATTTGAAAGAGAAAAACTGTGACAGTGATCTTGTTGCACAGCGTATAGGTGCAACACAGATATAAAGTAGAACAAATATGAAACCAGTGACGCAATCGATTGGCGAAAATTGATATCTAATACGGATATATCTCTAAATTAGACTAAAGTATAAAAAATCCCCATTAATAACTTAACTATCAATGGGGATGGGAGGTAGGTTTATAAGTTATCTATCAATAATTAGGCAATATCAATCAGCTTTGATACTAACTTTTCGATACCTGATGCCGCTTGAGAGATATTCTCTGCCAACATATAAGCTGGGGTTGATAGAACGAGGTGTGTTTCATCAAAAACGATATCCTCGACAGAGCAAGTGATGTGCTCACCGCCCATTTGATTAAATGCTATCGAGATCGCTTCATCGTTGCCTACGGTGCCTTTCACGCCTTGATCATAAATCATCGGAATAATGACAGGTGAAATACACAGATAACCTGCTGGCTTTTTCGCATGAGCGAATGCGCGACATGCTTGAGCTACGTGTGTATTAATCGAGCACTCAGCCCCTGATACTGCGAAGTCAGTGAGATTTTTAGCGGCACCAAAACCGCCAGGTAAGAGTAGGGCATCAAACTCATCTGGATTCAATCTTGCAACATCATCAATATTGCCACGTGCAAGGCGTGCAGATTCCACCAACACATTTCGTGTTTCGTCCATCTCTTCGCCAGTTAGATGATTAATCACGTGTAATTGATCGATGTTAGGAGCAAAGCAATGCCATGATGCACCTTCTTTTTCAATGGCATGGAGTGCTAATACGGCTTCATGTAGTTCTGTGCCATCGTAAACACCTGAACCACTGAAGATAACTGCGACTTTTTTCATTTGAGAATTCCTTTAGTCTGAGGTTTCCGTTTGTTGCTCTGTTTCTTTTAGATGTTGAGTGCTCGAATCAGTTTCGGCGATTTCGCTATCGTCGTCTTCTTCATCATAGTAGCGCACAACAAAAGGTGTAAGCATAACACTCGAGGGCAGAAAATGTTTCATATCGACTCCAACTGCGTAATGGAGTGATTTTTATACTGATTTTTATAAAACAGTACGTTGAACCTGATCATTTTTGAGTTAAGCTGATGTTTCCTTTGGCATTCGTGAGTGGTAGGTCACATGAAATCAGTGCAATTTCGTTTCACACTTTATGGTTGTATTGCCATCCTCTCTTGGAGTTGTTTACTTGGCATTGCCAGGTTGGTAACCGAGAGCCTAGGTCCCGTGGGCGGGGCGGCCATGTTGTACTCTCTCAGTTCTATTTTCCTTCTTATCGTAGTTGGCATTCCGAAGTTATCGTACTTTTCTCCAAAGTATCTCGTGCTTGGTGGCGCGATGTTCGTTTGTTATGAAATATTTCTCGCTTTATCTCTGGGATATTCCAACTCGCGTGCGCAGGCTATTGAGGTGTCGATTGTCAATTACCTTTGGCCAGCACTCACCGTTTTGTTTGCGGTTTTAGGCAGTAACAAAAAAACAAACTGGCTGCTTTATCCAGCGGTTGCGCTGGCGTTTATCGGAGTCGCGTGGACGGTGAGTGGTGAAAATGGCTTATCCGTTACTCAGATTATGTCCAATGTCAGTAGTAACCCTTTGGTTTACTTTATGGCTTTCGCAGGAGCAGTTATATGGGCTTTTTATTGTAATTTAACCCAGAGGCAGCAATCCAAACATAACGCGATTACGTTGTTTTTCATTGCTACTGCTGTTTCGTTATGGGTGAAATATGCGTTTGCTGATGAGCCAGAGATGACTTTTTCATGGGAAGCAATGGGCTACCTTTTGGCTTCTGCGGCGTTGATGGCTGGTGGTTATGGTTTGTGGAACATCGCGATTGTTGGCGGAAACATGGTCTTTCTCGCGACACTTTCTTACTTTACGCCCATTTTCTCTGCGCTATTTTCTTCCATTATTCTTGGTGTGACGTTGAGCCCGAGCTTTTGGCAGGGGGTTGTGATGGTTACGGTGGGCTCTTTGCTTTGCTGGGTTGTCACCAAGGAGAAGCGTGAAGCTGCAGGTTAAACCAAAATTATCTGAGTGATTAATGCTCTTACTGCTCTTGAAGGCTTTGATAGATGCCTCCCGGCTGGACTGATTGAACCTTCATGTTGTTATCGGACGGGCATCCAGCCATTTTCCTAAAGTAAGCATCAGTTACCAAGGTGAGATAGGTGTCTTAGGGTCAGTCGCATCTGCAACTGAAAACGCGCCGGCCGTTCTGAGGTGTAACTGATTTATGATGTTAGGTTAGCAAAAAATTAGGCACAAAAAATCCACCGCTCTGGTGGTTTAATATTGCTAACTATTACCACGGTTATCAAACCCATACTTAATTGGATCTAACTTTTCGATTAGCTCTACAACTTTAATGAAATCAGTGGGTTTTGCTGGTGGAGTGCTAACTCCCGCTATCTTTTTTGCTCATGCCGTGAAACTTTTTGAAAATGTTTCATACAGCCAGTATTGCCTACGAGAAGCGGGAGTCAGTTTTTATTATTGTTAGCGTTGTTTCGGACGGGTGGCATTCCTACAACGGCCAACTGACGGAGCGGGATTTTTCACAATTTCAGCTTTTAAAACAGTGATTCAGTTCAAGGTTTTTTCACCTCATTGAATCCCGATTATCAAAAAATAATACCGACTTACTCCCCTTAAAACGCAACTAAAATTGCTATTCCCGAAGGTCATTATTTTCTATTGCAACCAATTGCAAATAGTGACGAACTGCAAGGATTGGATATGCAATTGTGTGGACAATCGCAGTCCTTAAAGTTTTGATGCAACAACGCAAGAGGTGGATATGTTTGGCTTCTTCAAAAGAAAAGCTTTAAAGAACATAGCGACGAATCTATATCAAGAATTGGTACGTGGACGCATACATGAGGGAACGCATTACGGACTCAGCGCAGATGATATATCAGAAAAGACAGGACTCAACACGTTCTCATCGCGCAGCCTCATTCATCGGCTTGTCGCAAGCGGATTGGTCGAAGAATACGATTTTTTGGATGTGGTTTGCTATCGAGCTGTTAATGTCCCGATTTATTTAGACGAAACATCTTCTCCAAACAGCATTTTCCAATACGTTAAGCGCGCAATTGCCCGAGTAGACTTCAAAGGTCTAACTTAATACGAATACTAGATAAGGTTATATATGCTTGGCTTATTAGACACAAAGACTTTGAAGAACGCGACGATCGCTCTATATCACGAATTGGTTCGTGGCCGGATATACGAGGGTAAGCACTTTGGGCTCAATGCAGATGATATTTCCAAGAAAATAGGGTTAAATACTCACTCAGCAACGGCTCTCATTCATCGGCTTATCGATAACGAGTTGGTTGAAAAGTATGGGTTTAAGAATGATGTAAGTTATCGAGCTGCCAACATTCCAATCCACCTAGAACAAGTTTCGGCTCCAATCCAAATTTTCCAATACGTAAATCGCGTAATTGGCCGAGTAGACTTCAAAGGTATAGTTTAATCCAGATATGAAAAAACCGTCGTAATTGGCGGTTTTTTCATTTTAGTAAAGACTAAACATTCAATTTAGGTGCTTTTGGGTTTTTTCTTTCGTGTTCTAACAGTTTGCGACGTTTAAATGGAGTTGCAGTTTGAATCTGTGCTTCGACAGACGTTTCGTTAACTGAGTGCGAGTTTGTTCCAACTTATCCAATGCAATGGTGTCGTCATCGACGTGCAAATCGATGTTAATGCGAAGCTCTTGGCCCACTTTAGTGATACCTGCTAACTTTAGCTGGTGGTCAGATGTTTTTTCTATCTCTAGTACATCATTGCCAACGACCTGACATAGCTCTTTGCTTGGTGTCATCATTAGTAGCTCACGTAGTGCACCAACCAACATATCAAAAGGAACTTTCAGAAAGTAGAAGCCCATTAGCACCATCATCATAGGATCGGCATAAACCGCATATTCAGCGAATGGCGTTAGTGATACAGCCCAAGCTGCAACAAATCCTACCGTCACTGCCACACTTAATAGCGTATCCATCTGCCACTGTTTTTTCTCTGCTTCAATCAAGCCTGATGAGAAGCGACGGCTGCGTTTAGCCATAAACCACCAAGCGTAACCACAACCGATGACGTTTACGATGCCGAATAGAGTGGCAATAGAAGCATCGACCTCACGGCCTCCGGACATCAATGCTGAAATTGCAGAGTAAAGAGAAAAGCTTACAACCACTAAAATAACAGCCGCTTTTATCGCAATAACGATTGGCTCTAAGACCGCTTTTCCAAATGGGAATACAGATTTTGAGGGCTTGTTAATATAGTAGGAAGCGGCCAGTGACAATAAAGTTAACAGTAAGCTGACCAAAGAGTAAACACCGTCAAAAACGATGACAATTGATCCTACAAGCAAGCCAAGTACCATACCACCAGCAGCGAACCCAGATGCTAAAAGGGCTGAAATGGTTAGAATACGGTTTTCGTTTTTGCTTGTCCTGTCACACATAAAAGATGCCTTTAAATTTTAATACCTTACTATTCTTCTCGCATAAGGTAATTTAGGCAACCACTAAGTGAGCAGGTTCTAATCTAAAAAGTTGCGTTTTTGTTTTTACTCTTATAAAACAATGACTTGCTGTATGATCTTGGTGCCAATAAAATTGGCGCTCACTGATAAAATGTTTAGAAGTCAAATAAATACTCGCTCAATTTATCCGCTAACCATGTCATTGCTGGGTGCTCAGTTTGACCGTTAGGTGAAAACATACAGTAGTCTTCTTGTGTCAATCCGTATGTATGCTTGATAACGGCGAGCTTTTGCTGGCGAAGGTAATGGCGGATTAATGGTTCTGGCAGTACACCCCAAGCATCTTCTTCTAAGATGGTGTTAAGCATGTAGTCAAAACTTGAAAAGCCAATATATCGAGTCGAGAAAGGCTGCAGTTCAGGGTTGTCTTTCTCATTTAGGTACACCATCAACGCTTGCATCTGACTGCGTAGATCTTCGTCTGAGACTCGGCGCATCTTACTTAGGCGATGTTCTGCACTGCATACTGACATCATACGTATCTTGCCTAGCGGGTTATACACGATACGAGGATCGTCGACGCGCTCATAATCAACACCAAAGGCAAAATCCACTTGGTGGGTACTGACTAAGTTGGCCAAGTCGCCACTGGATGCCAGGATTAAGTTGAAGGTTGTGGAAGGGAAGCGGTTATTCAATGTATGAGAAAGCTCTTGCCAGAGATCATCAGGTAAGGAGTCGTCACGTGCTACCCAAACTTCCGCGTTAAAACCTTCAGAGATTTGAGCACAGGTTTTTCTTATCCGCTGTGCGATGATAAGTAGGTGTTCGCAATCTTTGTAAATGGCTTTCCCAGCTTCAGAGAGGGTGAGCTGGTTGCCAGTTCGGGTAAACAACTCAACGTTGAGATCTTTCTCCAAAGCCTTAATCGACATACTGAGTTTGGTGCGATTACAATCGAGTTGCCTTGCTGCTTCAGAAACAGAACCACACTCAGCGATGGTGCAGAAGGCTTCTACTTGAGTTAAGTTCATGATTTGACACAACCAATAAATGAATTCAAATAATTTGGGTATTATGCAGATATGCTCCCAAAGCCGTGAAAGATTATCGAAAAAAACGCGAATCCGCCAGATAAGTCTATGGTCTTTTAACGGTTTTGCGGTAATCTATGTGGGTTACAAAAAGTGAACATGGAGGCCACGATGGCACAAGATTGGGACGGCTTAGCAAAAAACTGGGAATCAAATCCAGCAACAGAGCAATTTGCGCAGTCGGTGTTTGAGCAGTTACAACAGCTAACTCAGCTTGATGGCATTAAAGTACTAGATTTTGGATGCGGAACAGGGCAGTTAAGTCAACGATTGTCACCGATGGTTAAAGACATCGTAGCATTAGACGCATCGGAAGCCATGATTGAAGAACTCGATAAAAAAGAGCTTGCCAATGTAGAACCTGTCGTAGATGCATTGTCTCGCGGCTTGGTCGCTCAGCATCCAGCGTTTCGTGGACAGTTTGACCTAGTAGTTGCATCGTCAGTTTTAGCGTTTGTGGAAGACTTAGACGCGTCATTAAAAATCTCGCATTCTTTACTTAACCACGGCGGTTACTTTGTTCATTTTGATTGGATTGCAGAATCTGAACAAGACGGTTTTACCCTTGCGAAGTCTAAACGTGCTTTGAAAGATGCAGGTTTTACTGAAGTGGAATCACAACACGTTTTTGACATTACATCTGACGGTAAAACGATGTCGGTATTAATGGGGCTTGGTCGCCGTTAAGACTGAATAAAGAACACCACATGATAAAAGCGAGCTACCTAGCTCGCTTTTTTCTTATCGGTTGAGGGTATGTACCCAAGTTAATCTCACTTGTTCTTCAACCTGTCGCTGCGTGTGTAAGCAAAGTGGTCCCCTAACAACCAAGTGTTCTGAAGTTATTTTGGGGCGACTATCCTGCGTATCTCCTCCAACACTTCAGGATTGGCTATTGCACCTAAATTTTCTACGCTCCGGTTGTTAACGACTTGCTTAACGGCTAACTCAACCAGTTTTCCCGAACGGGTCTTAGGAATATCGCTTATTGCGTAAATCGCACTAGGTACATGCCTTGGAGAACATGCAGACTTTAGCTGTGCTTTGATGGAGGCGATCATCTCGTCGTTGAGCTCTATCCCTTTCATTAATTGGACAAACAGCCATATTTGTTCGTTGCGATCGACTTCTTTTCCTACTGCGATGGAATCTAGAATACCGTCTATACTGTTCACTTGCTGATAGATTTCGGCCGTGCCGATTCTTACGCCACCGGGATTCAACGTGGTATCACTTCGACCATAAAACACGTATCCACCAACGCTGGTCTGTTCAACATCGTCGCCGTGGTGCCAAATATTGTCGAACTTATCCCAATAAGCACGATGATATCTTTCCCCGGTGTCGTTCCAAAAGCCAGCAGGAAAGTTGGGCAATGAATTGGCACAAACCAACTCACCGCGCTCTCCGATTACGCTATTACCTTGCGGGTTAAAGACTCTGACATCGACCCCTAACCCTGCTGATTGGCACTCTCCTCGATAAACGGGAGAAATAGGGTTGCCTAACACAAAGCAGCCACAAATGTCTGTCCCGCCTGAAATAGAGGCGAGGTGTACATCTTCTTTAATGTGCTGATAGACATAATCAAACTGTTCTGGATACAGAACCGAGCCCGTTGAACAAATGGTTTTCAGACTTGGAAATGCATCACTTTTCGGCGGAGAAAAAGAAACTTTTTCCAATGCCTCTAGGTATTTCGCCGAAGTTCCAAACAGCGTCACTTCGGCTTGTTCAGCGAGGTCCCAAAGCACGTTATGAGCGGGATAAACAGGGCTACCATCAAAAATTACTAAACATGCGCCGCTCGCGAGTGAAGAAACGTGCCAGTTCCACATCATCCAACCGCAGGTCGTGTAATAAAACACTCTGTCGTTAGGTTGAATGTCGCAATGCAGTTGGTGCTCTTTTAAATGGTTAAGCACTGTTCCACCGACGGAATGAACGATGCATTTCGGTTTGCCTGTCGTGCCTGAAGAATAGAGCACAAATAGCGGATCGTTAAAATTAACACGAGTAAAAGTCAGCGCTTCGGGTGTGTATTGATTCAGGACGTTTTGCCAATCTTGAGTGCAGACGTCGCATTCAAAAATGTGTGGTTTCAGGTAGCTAATTTGGCAAACCTGTTTAAGACCATCAAGATGATCCGCAATATGCTGGTTTTTCTCAGACATATCGAAAGTTTTGCCATTGAATGTATAGCCATCACAAGTAAACAGGATTTTAGGTTTCACTTGACCAAAGCGCTCCAAAACGCTTTCAACGCCAAAATCAGGTGAGGTAGAAGTCCAGGTTGCCCCTAAACTGGTGGTTGCTAACATGGCTATCACCGTTTGAGGTAAGTGAGGCAAATAGCCAGCGACGACATCACCTTGCTTGATTCCACATTCTTTCAACCATTGCTGGACACTCGAAACTTCTTCACACAATTGTTTCCATGTGTAGGTTTGCTTTTCTTCACGTTCATTTTCAAACCAAATCGCGAGATCATCGGGTTGGTGACACGCGTAGGTTAGCAAGTTTTCTGCGTAGTTAATTTGTGCGTTTGGGAACCATTTTATGTCTCTATTTTCGACGGGTTGCTGCCAGCGACTTTCTGCTTGCTCCTTTACGGTCTCTCCTTGAGTACCAATGACGTCGCAGAATAACCAGACTTCTTGCCAAAATTTTTCCACATGATCGAGCGACCATTGATGCAGATCGGCGAAGTTTTCAATGGTATTTCCTTGTCGATTAATGTGTTCAATAAACTGTGTGATGTTGGCTTCTTCGATACGACTTTCGCTCGGTTGCCATACTTTGCTGCTCTCGCGCATAGGTCCCTCTATAACAAAGTGGTAACAGATTTTAGTTTGAGAGGAATACACGATAAAGTCAAACAAGCTAGATATTATATCGTGTCATAAAAATCATGCAGTTACGATGCGTTGTAAACAATATGTTACATCGAGTCGATACTGAGAAAATCGTGTAGGGATTGGAAGCTCTTAAGACTGAAGATAGGCTTAATGTAAAGGATTTGTTAATGGAGATGTACCATGACTCAGTATCGTTCTAAACCCGTAAACCAGGAAGGCAGGGTTGAATGGAGCCGTGAAGAAGACGCCATTTGGCGAGATTTGGTAACACGACAAATGGGTGTGATCCAAAACAGAGCTTGTAAGGCTTATTTACACGGTTTAACGCTGCTTGATTTACCTCAAGACCGCGTTCCTCAATTGCCAGAAATTAATCGTGTCCTGATGGAGACAACAGGTTGGCAAGTGGAGCCCGTTCCTGCGCTTATTGACTTCGACCGTTTTTTTAATCTGCTCGGTAATAAGCGCTTTCCCGTCGCCACATTCTTGCGTACCAGAGAAGAGTTCGATTACTTGCAAGAGCCGGATTTCTTCCATGAAATATTTGGTCATTGTGCGATGTTAACCAACCCAGATTTTGCTGCATTTACCGAACATTATGGTCAACTAGGGCAAGCCGCTACACCAAAACAAAGAGCGTATCTCGCTCGTCTCTACTGGTTTACCGTAGAATTTGGCTTGGTGAAAGAAGGGGACAAAACCAAAATTTACGGTGGTGGTATTCTCTCATCTCCTGGCGAAACCCTCTACGCATTAGAGAGTGATGTAGCAATTCGCGACCCATTTGAATTACAAACTGTGCTGAGAACGCCTTATCGTATCGACATCATGCAACCGATGTACTACGTGATTGATGACTTTTCTCAGCTCTTTAAAATCAGTCAGTTAAATTTATTGAAACAAGCCGATCTAGCGATTGAAGCTGGACTGCTTCCTCCACTTTTTGAACCAAAGGAACCTGCTCATGTTGAATGAACAAAAATGCGAAGCTTGTAGTATCGATGCCATTGCACTAAGCAAAGAAGAACAACAATCTCTGCTGCTGCAATTGTCTGATTGGCAGATCATTGAAAGAGAAGACATACCTCAACTAGAAAAGGTGTATAAATTTAAGAACTTCAAACAAGCATGGGCTTTCAGTAACAAAATCGCGGAACTGGCAGAAGATGAGTTCCACCATCCTTCTATTTTGTTGGAGTGGGGTAAGGTCACCGTAACTTGGTGGAGTCACTCGATCAAAGGTCTGCATAAGAACGATTTTATCTGCGCATCAAAATGTGACGCGCTAGCATCGGCAGAGTAGGACATTACCTCATACAAAAAACGCCCGGCTTACGTCGGGCGTTTTGGTTCTAAATGACTTTTACATTACTTTATAGATTGATTCGGAAGACGGATGTCGTGCCCGATACCTCATTGCCAACAGCGATAAAATGACCACCACTACGGGTAAAGTAATTGATGGATTCTGGGCCTAAATCGCCTGCTTTTGGATTGTATGTGCCGTTCGCGCATTCACCATCTTCGACTTCTGTACACACTGGCTGATTGTAATCACGACGGTTTACGTAATGTAGGAACTGCGCTTGTTTCGGGTTGGTAATGTCATAAATCATAATACCGCCTTGGCGCTCTAAGCCGATGAACACGTAATGGCGACCGTTAATTTGTGCTACTTCAATCGCCTCTGGCTCAATGCCTTTATCATCACTTCGGTCATCGCCACTGTGATTGTTATCGTTGGTACTGTTGAAGTTTTTACCTTCATTCAGCAGCGCGATAGTCGCGAAATCGTCACCACTATCGAAGACCAACTTGCCGTTTTCATCCCAAATCGAGAATGAACGCGTGCCAAATGCTTGAACATTACCTTGTGCAGAAAGCGTTTTTTCCGGCTTAATCACTTTTAAACGCGCGAGTTGTTTGTTGTCTTTTAGTGCTTCTGCCAGTGGGTGCTCTGCTGCTACTTTCAGCTTCTTACCGCGCACTTCGTCAACATGACTTAAACAGGTTCCTTGCTCAGAAGTATATTCATCTGTTCCAAGGAAATCGTCTTCATCCCACATAAAGCCTGCTTTGTCGCACAGTTCTTGAGTGGTTTTGAATCCGTACTCACGGCCGTCGCCTTCATTTGCGGATACGATGTAAGTACTCCCATTCACTGAGTAGCTGTCGATGGTGTCAGGCATAAATAAGCCAACCAGTTGTGGGTAGCTTTTCAAGTTTCCAATAATTTTGTCTTTGTTAGATGCATCGAGTTTAGCGTCCGACCAAGACTTCTCACCTAAGCCAACAATTTTTTCTACCGATTTGCTCACTGGATTGACGATTGCCATGGCGTTATTTTCTTGTAGCGCGACATAGATTTTACCGTTATCTGCAAAAGTGAGGTATTCAGGCTCTAGATCTTGAGCGATAGTGGCGTTTGGCCCCGAAATACGCACATTCATTGGGAGCTCTGCTTTTCGTGAACCATCAAACTCATTAAAGCCAATTTGTGTCACTTCTGCTTGAGTAACGCCAAGGTTCAGATCGATCAAAGTGGCGCTACCTTCAGGATCGACGCTGTAATCGCTGTTTGGTTCGCCTTCATTAGCGGTTGCGATGTATCGGCCATCTTTCGAGAAGCCCACCATGTCTGGCAATGCGCCTGTTGGGAACGTCGTGACTAATGACAAATCGTCGGAGCGGTACAAACCAACAATACCATTCGCTTGTTTATTACTGTTTTCAATCGCAACCGCGACCAAACCATTGAATACAGCGACACTGTTTGCAGCGCCAATTTCAACGCCAGCTGCTTCGCCAGCGCTGTTGAGATCAATGAATGCGGTTTGCGTTGGTACGCCGTTGTCATCCATAGAAAGTACATCGACACGTTTTGCTTCAGCATTGATCACATAGAGCTTATCCGTACAGGCGTCATAACTGACGATTTCAGCTGCCGATGTGTCGAATGGGGCATCAGCAACGGATGTCCCGATAAACGTTAACCCTTGAATTGAAGTTTCCCCAGCAACGGGCGCAGTGGTAGGTTTGCATTGTGTAGCGAATGAAGCCACGGTATCTTCGGGTTGTGATGAACACGCGATGGCAAGTGATGACAATGCGAGTGCACCGATTGCCTTTAAAGGGGTGATCATGATATCTCCTTATCAATCCGATACGTTGTCAATCAGCATGGGGTTTATGCTTCTGTCCATTTCCGCAATTGGAATGATGGAACGCTGAATGACGTGTGATTTGGTAAGGCTCTGAATATATGTATGATTGATGACTCTTATATTGGCTTTTTATGAAACTAATGTGTCATCAAAATGATGAAGTAGGGATAGAGGAATAATGGAATTAAAATCGTTTTTAGATTTGTTGGCAGCTTCACCAGAGCAGGTCGAATTTGAAGCAACGATGGCGGTGATCGAAGAAAACTATACGTTTGAGCCAACCGCTTTTGTTAATGGTGAGACGCAAAACAACGCGGGTGAGAACAACGGTTCGTGTAAGATCTTCGCTTTCGGCTTGCTAAATAACCTAGACAAAGAAGCGACGCTAGCCTGCTTTGGCCGTTTTTATCGTGAAGATGTATTGCAGCATCCAGAGAATAGCGATCACCAGAATATTCGTAATTTTATGGTAACAGGGTGGGATGGTATTAAGTTTGAAGCACCCGCTTTAACCGCTAAATAAACACCAGTCAGAAAACGCAGAACAGTAAGCCAGTCGTATTATGCGACTGGCTTTTTTTCTAGACATTTTCGGCACAAACACAACTGGTTGGCGCTTGGCTTGGGTAAATCACGGGTTTCAATAGTAAAGCACCAACAGGTTTCTTTGCCTGCGGCGATATCACAATGGGCTTGAGTCCCGCACTCAGGACAATTGTGCGTTGAATCTTTCCCTGCGATTTGTTCGATAATCGTATCTCGTTGGAGATCGGTTTTGTCTTTCCATTGGATGATTTCATCCATCGTTCGGTGACAACCAGAGCATATTCCGGCGTTATTTTTACATGCAGCTCGACAAGGTGACTTCATTGCTTTCTCGTTCTCATTTTTTATGCCGCGTACTCTAGCACAAAGCGAGTCAAAGCCGCCAAAATAAACGTGAGTGCGATTTGCTGGTGAGGAGAGGACGGCAGTGATATTCTTGGACGAGTTACCTCAAATCTTTGTCACTTATGTTAGAAAAAGAAAACCTCATTAAACTCGCTAGAGTGCAAATGCCATTTGGCAAATATGCAGGGCGAGTGTTAATCGACCTACCTGAAGAATACCTATTGTGGTTCGATAAAAAGGGCTGGCCAAGTGGCGAGCTAGGGGATTTGCTCAAGCTGTGTTTAGCGCTCAAAATTGAAGGCTTAGATAGTGTCGTGAAGCCTTTGAAGCGTATGTAACTAGCCACAGAAACTCCCACTTTTAATGAAAAGACTTATTATGAATTTTGATATCGATGCACTGAAACACCACCAATTAGTCGAAGATGGTAAATTAGAGGGATGTTACATTCATCAGCCAGCCCAAGGTAGCCAGCAAGATGACAAAGCTGTTTTGGCAGAGCGCCAAGCCTTGGAAAAGTTGGGATATAAGGTAATACAGGTTAAAGCTAAAGGCGGGACAACAACGTTTGCCGAGGCGATGCAAAAGCTTGCGAAGGAAACTGGTCACCTGCCTAAGGAGTAAGTGAGTGTAACCTGCCACAGCTTCCCTAGTTATTCCACGATACCATGTGTTTTCATCAAAAGAGCCAGACCGTTAGGCTGACTCTTTTTTGCTCCAGACCCGTTGAGAGCTTAAACATTTATCGTATCAATAAAGTCCGTCAGTAGAGAAACCAGTTAGTTGCATAAATAACGAGAAGGACTAGAAGACCTAGAAGGAATGGGAAAGTTAGCATCATTGCGAACTTTTTTTGAAGCTTGGTTTATCGAATACCACGCCTTCGGCCTCCCTTACTCTTCGCTCTTCATCAAAATGCCATTTAATAGCTAAGTAAGCTCCAATACCTAATACAATAAGCTTAAAAGCGCCAGCAAAGTACGGAAAGAAGTTAGCCCAACTGTCGTTCATTATTCATCTCTCTCAAATTAAATATGGGCTTTACGGTAGCAGAATCCAAGGCTCATGTTTAGTGCGCTCCCAAAGTCAGGTGCTCTGACTGGCACAAGCCTACTGCTCGTGCTAACTGTCCACAACTCTCTTTACAATATACTTAGTTATTAATAATTTAATAGAAAAGGACTAGAACATCTATATTCAGAGGCGTGTCTGTATGGTTTGTAACGTCTTTGCCCCATTCCAATTTAGCTCGTTTGATCGTCTCTTTGCCTAATAGTTCCCATTTATAATGATCTTGCTTGGTTCAAGGCCAATTTCACCCAATGTTACCGTTGCCAGCCCATCAACATGTGCAGTATAGGGTCTGAGTTTTGAGTGGATACAATCTTCTCGGATTAGCCACCATATCGTTCACGATGACCAACAGCCAAGGTCAGGTCACGCGTTTGTCTCACAGCCCAAAAGTGCAAGTGAGAACCGCGGTCACAGTAAAGAATTTGTTTTGTATCATCTTGGGTTTGCCATCATGCCAAGATTTATGATGGAGAAAGAGTTAGCTCGAGGAGATTAAGTTCGCATCCTATTTGATGTACACGACTTGGAGAACCCGACTTATGCGGTGTACTAATAGAAAGCTTCGATGCCGCTTCGAGTTGAGTTCTTGAAGAAAAAGGCCGGTGCGTTTGAATAGCATCGAACGCCACCTATTAAACTTAGTATTCCCGAAAGAAAAGCCCACCGAAAAGCGGGCTTTGTTCTCTTTTAGTAACGAGAATAACAACTAGTAGTTAGCTTGAATGCTGACACCGCTATAGTTTGAGTAACCTTGAATCATGACGTGATAACGTCCACTTTGTGTCGCGCTGACCGTACATGTTTCATTGTTACCGTATTTGAAAGGTCGGCAGTCCCATGCATTCAGTGTCGGTTTTGCACCAAAACGGAGATACAAATCCGCATCACCGCTGCCACCATACATTTGTACGGTTAAGCGCTGCCCAGCTTCTACATCAACATAGTAATACGCTACTTGACCGCTTGAGCCACTTAAACCGCTCACTGGCACACCCGAGGTTAACTTGCCCTCTGGGTCTGGTGTTGGATCTGGGCCACCACAGTCTTGGCCACAATCAGCATCCGTTAAGCTATAAAGTAGCTTGTTCACGCTGCCTCTTGTGTCCGTCACCTTTCCGGTACTTGCGCGGCTCACGATCAAGGCCTCTACTTGGCTTGGCGACAGCGAACTGTTTTCTTGAAGATATAATGCTGCTACACCCGCCACATGCGGCGTAGCCATCGAAGTGCCACTAATGGTTTTGTAACCACCGTCATACCACGCAGATTTGATTTGTGATCCTGGCGCAAACACATCCACACAACTGCCCCAGTTTGAAAAACTCGAACGTGCATCCGTGCTGGTGGTCGAGCCGACAGTTACACCAGTAGCAACGCGCGCTGGAGAGTAGTTACACGCATCGGCATTGGAGTTACCTGCTGCTAGCATAAAGCTGACACCTGACTGAACCGCACTTTGCACCGCGCTATCGAGAGCGACAGATTGACCGCCACCTAAACTCATATTGGCAACTGAAGGTCCGGAAGCATTCGCAGTCACCCAATCCACACCGGCGATAACACCAGATGTAGAACCCGAACCGCTACAGCTCAATACTCTCACACCGACAAGGTTGACGTTTTTTGCAACACCATACAAGCTGCCGCCAATGGTGCCCGCAACGTGTGTACCGTGTCCATTACAGTCACTTGCATCTGCATCATTATCGACAAAGTCATACCCAGAAACCGAGCGCCCACCAAACTCAACGTGTGCATTGTTCACACCAGTATCGATAACATAAGCCGTTACACCAGTTCCATCAAAGTTGGCACTGTAGTTGTTATCGAGTGGCAAGTTACGTTGGTCGATTCGGTCTAGTCCCCAAATGGCATTGGTCTGATTTGCGTCTGCCGAGACTATTGGGTCAAGCGATAGGATTCTGTCTTGCTCAATGTAGTCCACACGAGGATCAGAACGCAGATCTTTCAGTTGCTCAGGACTCAAGTTAGCGACAAATCCACTTATCGAGTGGTCAAAAACCGACTCCACTTGTATCGAATACAAACCAGACATGCGGTCTACAGACTGTTGCGTGAATTGCTCGAATTCTGTTGAGTTGCTCGCCATCATTTGCGGTTGTTGAAATACCACTATGTAGCGATCTGCAATGGCGATGTCGTCCGGTGCAAGCATCAAAGTGGCAGGCAATGTGTCGGGAGCTTGTTGTAACTCTGCACTGTCCGCAATCTCATTGGGTTGCGAAAAAGCGAGAGAAGAATGAAAACAGAGCGCGGAGGTGATACAACAACTTAGTAGTTTCTTTAACATAAAATGTTCCTTGAAATCATAGTCTTGTTGATTTTACCTAGTACCAAACTGTCAACACGAAAACACAGACAATCAGCGTAGTACGCTCAATACGTGCT
The DNA here is from genome assembly GCF_037162085.1 of Vibrio sp. M60_M70. Classification (NCBI taxonomy): domain Bacteria; kingdom Pseudomonadati; phylum Pseudomonadota; class Gammaproteobacteria; order Vibrionales; family Vibrionaceae; genus Vibrio; species Vibrio sp. M60_M70. The sequence continues at coordinate 1,494,729 of NZ_JARLUL010000002.1, read as the reverse complement.
GCAGTGACGTTACACAAATCAAACTAGACAATGAGTAACCATATGCATAATTGATAATAATTCGCATACTCAGAAACATGATCAATAACTAAGCTTTATTGAAATTGAAATGCAAAGATTCATTTAGATTTAGAGCAAAATCCCTAAAATAGAATAATTCTACACACCTGGCTTATTGCCTGTTATATGCACTATTCTTACCGATAATTTACGCAATAAAAACCTAACTATCCTTTCATTGGTCATGACTCAATTTGGTTGATAGATGTTAATATAGCCACCTGGTTTCTGATGTTTTTTAACTCATGGCTACTATCTAAGTTCAATGTCGTTTCTGTAATAAAACAGAGCCCGTCCGTGAACATGGAAAAGGGCATTCTGGCTTTCCTCGTTTCAGGTGTATCGAATGTCGAAAGGGCTTTCAACTCGATTAAGTTTACGAAGCCCGCAAGCCAGATGTAAAAGAAAAAATTGTCGATATGTCAATGAATAGCTCTGGAGTTAGGGAAACAGCACAAGTGTTGAATGTCGCATACAACACGGTATTGAGCACTTTAAAAAATCTCGCCAAGGTAAGTAACCTCAATACCTTTCGATAGAGCAAATATCAGACTAATTTGTAAACTTGAAAGGCTAGCTGCATTGGTTGAGGAGTATGAGGAAAAACACTTCCCCATTTAAGAACTGTGATTACCAAGGGAGCCTGACGGGATAAATCCCAAGCGACTTTGTCGTTCACCTTTAAGTCTAGCCCACAGGCTAGACTTCTTTATTTAATGCCGCTGAGCGTTGTATTCTCAGCGCTCTGGTATTCAGTGCCTCGCGCTTCCAGATATTTCGTATCGTGCAACTGCTGACGGTGATGTTGTACTCCTTCTTTAGCATGGTTCTCAACTGTACTGAGGTTTGATACGGATTGTTTAAGGTCAGCTCGATAATTTTATGTTCGGTTTCTTCAGGTATGCTGTTTTTGCTGCGGTGCAGCGGTTTGTTAATGCGCTTAAGGCCAAGGATGCCTTCCTCGGCTAATACCTTTTGATAGTTGTAGATACTTCGGCGCGAGCAACCAGTGAGCCGAGCGGCTTCCGTCGCATTACCCAGGAGGTCGGCAAGCTCGATGACATCCAACTTGCGCTGGACTTCCATCCCATACTCACTCGCTTTTGGTGGCTCTTCTAACTCGGTAATATGCAGTTTTCGGTGGCCAAAATAGGCTGAGAATGCACCATCGAACTGACAGCGTATTTCCAGTTTCTGATTGACGATGGAGTGCCTTATGGGCGAGTCGATGAGATACATTTTATTGTTATAACTGAAGGTATGATCTCGGCGAACCTTGCGATATTCCTTGTGAACACAGACCGTATCAAGGTTGATGTGTTCAGGTACAACCTTGAACGCCGACCTCGGGTTCTTCGCCTGCACCGCGATTTTCTGTTGCCAGTATAGTGGAATGAATTGGTTTTGAAGATACTCGTTGGCGCTTTGAATATCGGTAATATGATGCAGCCGAAGCTCTGGAACCAGCCTGTCTTGGAACGTATCGAATGCCCGTTCGACACGTCCTTTGCCTTGGGGCGAATTCGCAAAGATGATTTCGATCCCTAGCTCTTCACAAGCGCGTTGCATCTGAGAGAAGTTACTGCGTTTTGGACCACCGAATATACCCGCTCTATCGACGTAGAGCGTCTTAAACAGACCTCGCTTTTCGATATACGCCTTCATGACTTTCATACAGCCTTCCGTGGTTTCGGAAGGGAAGAACTCGGCATGGATATCACTGGTCGCATCGTCGATGATGGCAATCAAGCATGAGCGATGCTCACCAAACCATTGATGCGGACTGCCGTCCATTTGCAGCATCAGTCCAGGCTGCTCCATTCGTTCCCTGTACTTTCTTACTCGGCTACGACGACGCTTGGCTCGCTTCACATGGTGGATAGCGTGCGCCCACTTTCGCAAAGTTTCCCGCTTGATGGTCAAGCCTTCGTTGACCGTGAGCAACTCGGCCAGATGCTGCAAATTGAAATCGAAGTACTTAGTTTGGATCAGTTGCTGAACCTGTCTTTTTAGTGAATCAGGGGTTTTATTGACAGGCTCACGACCTTTATTGCCATGGACAACAAAGCGTATGCCTTCACGGCGATAGCGGTGGAGATAACGCTCTATGGTACGACGGGATTTATTGAGGAGTTTGGAAGCACTGTTAATGCTGATCTTACCTTGAGTGACTTTAGCGATCACATCAACAGTAAGCTGGGAGCGAGAGTCCATGATGATCATCCTTACTAACCCCTGAATGGTGATTTGACCTATTCAAAGGGTTAGGTATAGAAACGGATCCGTCATTTTCCCTTGGTAATTAATCAACCGACAAAATCGGTTGGTAGTTAAGGTACGACAGAATCGCTTGGTGATCACATGATACAGGCTTTTCTCCTGAAAAGCCTGTGCCCCAAAATCATTTAGAGCTAATGCTCATGACACTTTCAGAAAACTTTGCATACCCCAAATTTCTATAATGAGCCAGAAATTGAAGACCATTGAATGTTGAAAGGTCGCTCGCTAGACACACATAGCCATCACGCTATCGAGTCGCGTCTGCATCGACCTGGTGTTAAGCCAAATCTTTTCTTGAAAATCTTGCATAGATAGCTGATATCCCGAACACCCACTTCATCTGCAAGTTGGGCAAGGTCATGACTAGAATGTTTCAATCGCCAGTACACATGTTGTAAACGTAATTCTTGCCAATAATGACTCGCTGAAATGCTGAGCTTTTGCTGAAATAAGCGGTCTAACTGTCGTCGACTAATCCCGATGAGCGTAGCAACCTGTTCTACGGTCATTGTCTGTTCCAAGTTTTCTTGCATCAAAGAAATCGCTCTATCCATATGACGATTCCTGTGTACTCCTTGCTCTGACGACTTTAGACGGTGTTGCATGCTACGATTTTCATCAACCAGCATATCCGCTAACCCTTTTTCTGCCTTTGTTTGACCGACATGCTTTTGCAAAATTGCCACCGCAAGGTCGATAGTGGCACTTCCGCCAGTGCAACTGATTAGCTCCTTATCAAAGTGATAAAGCTGCTCATCTCTTACAATTACTTTAGGGTAGGTTGCTTTGAACTCGCTATGGTGCCGCCAATGAACCACAATTTGATGACGGTTAAGTAGCCCTAACTCAGCTAGAGTAAAGCAAGCGTTATCAATGCTGACAATTGGTATTCCATTGGCGACAATATTTCGAACAAAAGAGCGATAATAAGCGGCTTGCTGCTGAGATTCAGTTGCAGTGCGGCTACCAAAGAAAACCACATAGTCAAAATTCGCAGGCTTAACGTCACTAAAATCGAGGTCAACTCTGATAGGGATTCCGCTACTAGAAATGATTAACCCTTTGCTGTGAGACACAACTTTCCATGAGCAATATCGTTGTTGACTGTGATCCGCTTCATCTGCGGAGAATCGGAGTTTATCTAAGAAGCCACCAAACGGAAGCATGTTAAAGTTATTTAGAGGTATCAATAAAAATCGGACACCATTATTTTCATTCATTTGTATTGAACCTTAAGTCTAAATATTCATGTTTTACGTCCAGAATATACCATAGATAAATTGAGAACTGAGAGATACTAATCTCCCTTAAGTTCTCAATTTGCTGGTTGGTTATGACGTTTGAAATTTGGTGTGTCTTTGCTTTGTCTGCGCTGGGTCTTGCTTGTGTCCCAGGTCCTAACTCGCTTTTAGCACTCAGCCACGGTGCACGATATGGCTATAAGAAGACAATTTGGACAATATGTGGTGGCGTGAGTGGCTTTCTCATCTTGATTACGGTAGCTATGCTAGGTTTAGGTACATTACTAGAAGCAAAACCTGAATTGATGATTGGTCTTCAATGGCTGGGAGCTTTATATCTTGCATGGTTAGGTTTCAAATTGTTTTTCGCATCTTCAATCAGCATTGAGCAAACAACAACTGTAGTGTCTGTTCTGCCGAAAGAGCTATTTAAACAAGGTTATTTCGCTGCTTTGTCTAACCCGAAAGTCTTACTATTTTTCACTGCTTTTTTAGCTCAGTTTATCAACCCCGACGAGGCGTTCATCCCCCAATTTTTGGTGATAACATTCAGCTTTCTTTGTATTGAATTCGCCGTAGAGTATATCGTGGCCAGATTGGCTGATAAGGTTAAAACAGTGCTTTTAGCCAATGGGCGAGTTTTCAATCAATGTTGTGGTACAGTTTTTTTGCTGTTAGCAGCAGTAGCTGTTGTAAAAAGCCTAGCTTAACTGAATAGCTAAGCTGAACTCTGGGGCATTAATATTGGAGTATTGCGCTTACTTTAATCGCAACACCTTTGCCCCAAACAGTGTTAAGTCAGTTAATGATCATTAAAGCGGTTTCTATTAGTTTCCCTCAATTTATCTAATAACAACCAATACCAAGGACAAGTTTTGTCCCAATAGTATCCTTATGTGTCCTTTAAGCCACTTTTGAGCGTCTATCCTATTGCATAAAATGACTCCATTACAGCAAAGCACAGCAATACTGGAGCACAATTATGAAAATCACACAAATTCGCAATGCAACACAAATCATCGATTATGCAGGTAAAACATTTCTTATTGACCCAATGTTAGCGCCAAAAGGCACTTACCCTGGATTTGAAGGAACAGCAAATTCACACTTACGCAATCCAACAGTTGAATTGCCTTTGCCTATTGAAAGCATCATCAATGTGGACGCAGTTTTGCTAACTCATACTCACCCAGACCACTGGGATGAAACAGCAGTAAATGTGATACCTAAAGATAAATTGATTTTTGTACAACACGAAGGTGATGAAGCTATTCTTCTATCACAAGGTTTTACCAACGTTAAAATTTTCTCTGAAGAGACTGAATATCACGGTATTTCATTTACACGTACAGTCTGCCAGCATGGCCCAGAAGCTGCTTTCCAGCATGAACAAATGGCAGAAATTTTGGGTGAAGTGACGGGCGTTATCTTCTCTCATGCCGATGAAGAAAAATTGTACGTGGTTGGTGATACGATTTGGATCCCAAGTGTAGAAGAAACCATGAAAAAAGAACAACCTGGTGTCGTTATTCTCAATACTGGCTGGGCGCATGTACTGGGCTTTGGACCTATTATCATGGGTAAAGAAGATGTACTAAAAACACACCAAGTACTTCCTAAAGCAAAAATCGTTGCGACTCATATGGGCGCAGTTAACCATGTATTGGTAACGACTCAAGAAATGCGCGAATACGCAGTTGCAAATATGATTAGCGATTTTGTGTTTGTTCCAGAAGATGGTGAAACAGTAACACTTTAGTTTGATGTTAGGAGTATGCTGGTAATGACATCTGAGACAAATATTGAGCTAGTGAAGTCTTTCTACAGGGCTATAGAGGGCAATGATTATGATGCAGTAGCTTCAATGTGCCATGAGCAATTCACTTTCTACTCACAAGTAGATACACCATTAGATATCAACGGTTTCCTTACTCAGGAAAAGGGAAATATGGACGGTTTTCCTGGCTTTGTTTTCCGTATACATGACATCTTCGCTCATGATGATAAAGTAGCTTGTTATATGATATTTGAAGGCGTTCATTCGGCACCTATGCATAATTTGAAGCCAACAGGGAAGAAGGTTCGATTTTCATTGATGATGCAGCTAAAGATTAAAGACGGCAAAATCATCGAAAAACGAGCGCACTTCAATGAGGTTGATATTATGAAGCAACTACAGAGTTAGAGTTGATAACGGCACAGAGTGATTCATTGACATTGCTCTGTGCATTTTACTTTGGAAACGAACTATGTATCTCAATGAAAACCATAAAATCCCTTCCGTTGCTGTTGTTGTTTTCAATCGCTTTAGCCCGTTTCATATTTCTGTCCCTAGCATTGTGTTTGGAAGAGATACCCTTAATGAAGCTTTTTTCGAGCTTAAATTTGTCGCTGGAGAGGAAGGACCGATTTTATCTGATATCGGTATGGAAATTCATACCGAGGCGCAGCTTGATTTCCTAGAGTATTGCGACATCATCGTTGTACCTTATTGGAGAACAATTGACGAGCGCCCTAATGAAAAGTTGCTCAATGCTCTCTGTCGTGCTCATGCCCGAGGCGCATTGGTTGTCGGTTTATGTCTTGGTGGTTATGTTCTCGCTTATGCTGGCTTATTAGCGGGGAAACGAGCTGCGACACATTGGGAATTAGAACAGGATTTTAGTCAACGCTTTCCAGAAGTTTCGCTCGATACGAATGCCTTATATGTTGAAGATAGCGGGGTGATAACCTCAGCAGGTACTGCCGCAGGTATCGATTGCTGTCTGTATGTTTTCCGAAAATACTACAGCAGTACGATTGCGAACCGAGTAGCAAGAAGAATGGTTGTGCCTCCATACAGAGATGGTGGGCAAGCTCAGTTTATCGATCAACCTATACCTGTGACGACATCTGATTCACGTATCAATGCATTAATGGACAATATCAGGCGTGATATCAATCAAAAATATTCACTGGATGAGCTAGCAGATTCAGTGATGATGTCCCGCCGAACTTTTACGAGAAAATTTAATAGAGCTACAGGTATGTCATTTGGAGAATGGCTGACGGCTGAGCGACTAAACTTGGCTCAGGATCTACTTGAATCTACAGATTTGTCTATTGAACAGATTGTTGCAAAAACAGGGTTTAGCTCAGTTCTCATTTTCAGAGATAAATTTAAAGAGCGTTATGAGGTAACCCCTAACCGATGGAGGAAAACGTTCCACCAACAGCCTTAGACAAATATTCAGCGTTCCAACTAAGGTTTGCCATACATTTCCTCATGTCAATTCCGATTATTAGGGAGGTTAGCGTAGCTCATTAAGGTCCAGCTTCGAGCTAGCTACCTCTGGCTAGTTCAACTCGCACCAAAGCTTGTTGCACTTCGATTACGTTTCCGATAGTCAGCTAGTTTTGATATGCAAAAGTAATGTGTGGCAAAACGCAAGACCTTACCCCATTTCTTTTCCATTTCTTTTTCTTCCTGTGCTAACTAAGTTCGTTCTAACCATGCTCGAATCTGTTTGATAACGGCTGGTATCTCACTTTCTCCTCGCTGGTTTTGAAAAGCGTGATCCAAACCAGCGAGTAACACAAACGACACGTTCGAACGCGACTGCATCAGTTGCTCTGCTTGTCGTTTCGCCTGATCAGGTGAAACGTTAATGTCTCGCTCCGACTGCAAAATGAGAATGTCGGCACTGACCCGTTCAAGTATCGTCCTTTGGTCTAACGTCAGCATCTCTTTCCACCAAGCAAAACCATGGGAGCTCATATTGATGTCCATTGTTTCAGCGCTTACCACGGCTTGCTGAAAACCCAAGAAACCATTTTTTGCTTCTATCAAGGCTTCCGATGGCATAGTTTGCTCCATATTATAGAGAACATCATCAACGAAGAAGCGCCCACCAGCGTTCAAAGACACTAAGCTATCAACCGATGGAACTTGTGACGCGACCATGGCGGCAACTACGGCCCCTTCACTCCCGCCAAGTACAATAATGTGCTCATAATTACTCTCGAGTCTTTCGATCACTTGTCGGTAGTCTGCCGTGCGCTGTGTCGGTGAATCCTTTTGAATGTACGCTGTCGGGCAATCAGGGCTATCGCCATCGGGATTCCACCTGATCGCTTGGTTTAGCCCGTATTTCTCTACCGTGAGTAAATCAGCCTCTGGCGCCGTTTGAGAAAATAGGTCATTAATCGTCGTGCTGTGGGAGACGCTATTGCAATCAGAGCCTTGCATGATAACCAACAAGGTATTACTCGGATTTTCCGCCGCTTTGGTGAGGTAATAAATTAACGATGAGCCATCTTGCCGCTCGATACTATGGATAGTAGAAGACGCTTTGGCGACGCCAACAATAAGTAGCGGTATTACTAGAATTATCCGAATCAGGCCCATTTCAATCCCTTAAAATTAATATAAAAGTTAAAATTTTCACCTTTTGAGCACCGCGAATCGGTAAAGTTCATTTTGCCTTTAAGATTCTGAATGGAGTGGTGACCTAAAGCTTAACCAGTGTTGTTGTCCAAGGACGTTCTGAAGCCAATCTCGGCAAACACGACTCTGCCCCGAAGTTGTTCGCCTAATATTTGGGACACACTTTTCTTGCTACTAATTGACCTATTTCTCCTAATGATTCAATATGGCTCTGATTGAATAATGTGGTTCTGCATCTGTCTAGTGAGTAGGTTGCTATTCAATCTATGAGTAAATTTTTATACTTTACAATGATAGACCTACTTACAAGTAACATTGTGTTTTTGAACCTGTTAATTCCTAGGAGAAAGTATGGCATTTCAAAGAATGATGACAGATCGAATCAAAGTTATTAAAACTAATGGTGATGAGTATTCGGATTTAAAGGCTAGTGTGCAAGATAAAGGTATTTACCTTATGCAATCAAATGTTTTGATTGAAACAAATGATCTAATACAGAGGTTTATGTCTAGCGGCGGTGAAGAAACTTACAAAGTAATAGATCCAGGCTTTCACGAAAAATTTCATTCAATACCAGCACATTATCAAATCAAAGCTAAAAAGTTAGGTATTCCAGAAGCTAAGGAAGCAGTTCAAAATATTACTTACAACTTCCATGGTGACAATGCTCGAGTTAACAATAACTCGGTAGACAACTCAACTAATATCGTCAATCAGAACTCTGAAATCGTAGAGCATATACTGCTCCTTCGAAGCGAAATTGATAGGCTTGTTCAAGATACTGCTGAAAAGAAAGAAGCATTGGAAGTTGTTGATGCAATTGAACTACAGATTCAGTCAGACAAACCGAGTAAAGCAGTTGTCAAAACTTTGCTAAGTGCGCTGCCTCATGCGGGCAGTATCGCTAGTGTAGGCTCATTTCTACTTTCGATACTTTAGGATTTCAATTTAATGACTGCACACGAAAAGATTAAGAAATACGCTTGTATACAGGAGATAACATGAAGAATTTGGATTGTGAATCAAGTATACCTTTATCTATAAAAAAACGGCGTGAAAGTAACTTAAAAAATGCACTTAAATTCATTCTTGCTGATCAAACTATAGAGCTATTAGACATTTCATTTCCATATGTTTTGAAAAACCTTAATCGTGTTCTCACCCGTTATTGTCAATTGGCGCTAGATGGAGAAAACTTTTACAATTCTGATGCGAAAGGAATCGATGCATGGGTGGAACTACCTAACAAAGGCAAATTTGTGATTAAGTTTCCCATTCCAAATGAACTGTATAGCGAGGAGGTTTTTAATCATTCAAGGTGGAGCGGCAATGGTTCAATTCTTGGGTTAGGTGAAGAAGTAATCATGGACTATTTTTTCCCTTACTTAATAAGATATGTATCGCAAAATTATGATAATTTAACGGAAGAAGATAAAGCAATACTTCTAAATCCATATGATTGGGATTTTGGTCCTTCATAGTAAGGGGTTGCACCACCGAAACTAGACAGTTAATTAAACGACTTTTCATTAGCTGAGTTTATTCATGGATTGCTAATTTAGCAAAATGAATAACTCATAAATGTCCAAAAGCTTGCTGGCGTAGTTCAAAGCAGACACTTGCTTTGGGTTACTCGACTCCGAGTAACTTTATTGCTATGTTTCGCAAAATATATGGAGAATCTCCTGCGCGTTATTTTTCTAGATGCCGTGCAGAGTAATGTATTGATCGGCTGAGGGAAAAATGAAAACCAAAATAATAATGTCGTTTCTACTCGCTACATTGTGTGTCAGTGTCAGCGCCAGTACGAATGAGCCGAAATACCATTCTGCGCTAACAGTCAAAACGGCATTCAGTGAAGACAGAGACAAGCCTGTGGAAGTCTATTATTGGTATCCCACAACGAACGGAAAAACCAACTTCACGTTTGGTAGGGGTAACATTTTTAAATCAGTCGAAACGCAGTTAGATGCCCCTTTAGCAAGTGGAAAATTTCCCGTTGTGCTTTTGTCGCAGGGCGGAACACGGTCAGCATTTTCCCACAGTGGTTGGATAGCTTCGGGCCTAGCGAAACAAGGTTATATCGTTGTTGTACCAAAGCCTCCTGCACCAAACGAAATCAATGCAGAAATGGCTGTTGATGAAATCACATTCAGAACCAGTGATTTGGTGCTTGGGCTGAACGAATTAAGTTCGGTCGGGATACTGTCCGGAGGCGTAGATACAGATGCAGTGCAGGGTGTCGGCTTTTTTCTGGGCGGGACATCTATGCTGATGCTCTCCGGAGCGCAAATAAGCCCGGAAAAATATCGAACATCGTGTCACAACGTAACCAATGTAGACTGTCATTGGTTACGTGAAAATGACGTTGATATTACCAACATCCCGGATCAAAAATTCCCCCGATTTCAGTCTGAAAACAAACTGAAATCGGTCGTCGTTATCAACCCTGAGCTAACGAAAACTTTTGTCCCTGAAGCTCTGGCCTTGATGAAAAATACCATCACCGTGGTGACGCTTTCTGAACGGCTACATCCCGCACTGACACCTGCCGAATCACTCGTTGCTCTTCCCAATGTGACATTTCAAGAGATTCCCAGTGCGAGTCAGTTTAGTGCGTTCGCAGAATGTACTGAGCGTGGCATTAAAATTCTCGCATCAGAATGGGAGGAAGCACTTTGCCAGGAGCGTGACGAGGTTTCCAGAAAGGACAATCACCAGCAAATTTTGGATATAATTCTGGCTAGCTTAACAAAGTCATAAGAATAGCAACAATGCGGAGCTTACTTACACATTGTGTGCCTGGACCTGCAAAGCGAGAAGTAAGTTTTTCAGGCTTGTCCCCACAACATATTGCAAGACATACTGATGACTGTATTACTTGCCCTAATTAAGTACTTGTACCAGCATTTTAAAACTTAGAAGAACACACAAAATACCAACGATTTTCTTAAGAACTTTATTTGGGAAATACTCTGCGCAACGCACGCCGAGGCTAGTAGTTAAGTAGCTACTAATGGAGAAGCTGATCATTGCAGGAAGGTATATGTATCCTAATACTAAGTTGTTCCAATCTGTATTTTCCCATCCGTTTAACATGTAACCGAGGCTTCCTGATAGCGCGATAGGGAAACCTATCGCAGCAGAGGTGCCAATAGCTCGTTTTACCTCAAAATTTTGCTGGACAAGATAGGGGATGATCAACCCCGCACCGCTTATTGAGACAAGTGCTGATACAGAGCCAATCACCGAGCCTACAGTGATGTTACCGATAGCCCCATGTGGGTTAGGGTTGTACTCATTTTCAGTGTTGAGAAACATCTTATAAGCAACATACAACATGAATACGCTGAAAAAGCCTGCCAGATAGACTCCTTGTAGATACGATGCTACGAATGTGGCGCAAAATGTTCCGACTAGAACTCCGCTCAACATTTTTACTACCATTGTCGAGTCTACATTCTCTTTTTTGTAGTGAGCGCGCATGCTGCCCAATGTTGTAATAATCATCGAAGCCATTGATGTCCCTAACGCAAGATGGACCACTTCTGTATCAGCTATTCTCTGTAGTGAAAACAAAAACGCAAAAATAGGGACGGCCATTCCACCACCACCCACACCAACGAGTCCAGCGAGAAAGCCAATGCCCAAGCCTGCTGTAATGTAATAGATAATAAAGATAGGTTCGTTCATGATGGTTCTGCCTTCGATAAACATGGTCGTTGTTAAAATGTTAATCGAACGCTAACTTGCTATGGTAACGTTAAGAGGACAGAAAATAATGAATAATGGCCAAAATGGAATTGAGTAAATAAAATGACAAACTCTGATTACAGCGAATGGAAAAATGGCGCCGCACTGATCGCTAAGGAGTGGCAGCATGAAAGGAGCGACTTCAACCATTTGGATCAACGGCCACATAATTGGCACAGCCATCATCGAGGCCAGTTACTGTGTATAGATGAAGGGCTAATTCAGGTCAAAACCGATGAAGGAACGTGGATACTACCACCTCACCGAGCTGGTTGGATCCCCCGGGTGCGATGCACAGTGTTTATTTTTGTGGTTCTCTGAAAGGTCGTTCATTACTGTTTACTCCAGAGAGTTGTGAGCGGTTTCCAATGAGACCTTGTGTGCTCCAAATGAGCGATGTCTTGAAAGCCCTATCGGTTAGGGCATCGATATGGAGCAAAACAGACGAGCTATCCATACAGTCTTTACGTATTCTTGCCGTAATAGCCGATGAAATCGTCAATAGCCCTCATGAGTCACTCCACATCCCACTGCCCAGAGATCCGAGACTGCAAAAAGTTACTCAAGCAATTTTAATAGACCCAAACAGCAAGCATTCTGTAGAGCATTGGGCCAATATTGGGGCAGTCTCATCTCGGACGTTAAGACGATTGATTCGAAGTGAGTTAAACATGAGTTTTAGTGAATGGCGGCAACAAGCACTGCTAATACATTCGTTAGAAATGATGGCTCGCGGAGAATCCGTAGGAGCGGTTGCACATGCTTTGGGTTATTCGACGCCCAGTAACTTTATCGCTATGTTTCGTCGGGTCTATGGTGATTCACCCACGCGTTACTTTTCGAGTCGTGGCATATAGTTGCCAAGAGCTTACCTAAATTAGGTTCGTTTTTATGGACTGAGGTTTTGCATACATTTACTCACCCAACATAAGCAAGTGCTTCTAGCTTCTTTCTGCTCCAAATGAGCTGAAATCAATTTCGAAGTGGATAATAGATTTCAAGATTTTAAAATATTTAATCTAATGGAAGGCAAGACCACACTCCTACGGTTATTGACAACATAAAGGGGGAGAATGTTCATTCCTTTGCTTTAAATGTACTTCAAAATTACCCGTTCAACTTGTGCCATACAGGCTCTTTATCGTCTCCCTCAACCACACGATTTTAGGGTTCTTGTTATTGCGTTTGTGCCAAATCATAGTAAATGGAATCAGTAGCTTGTGCTGATACTCTTCCGCAATGGGGATAGGCAACGCTATTAAGTTGGGGTGAAGCTGTTCGCAGTATCGCTGACAATATTTTGGTGCTGTGGTTAACATTTGATGATAGGGCTTTTCTGCAACAAATAAAGCTTGTTCGAAACTCGCCATCGTTAGGCTAACGTTTCGAGTGTGTCCCTGCTCAGCCAAGATCTCATCCAATGCCCAACTGTCATTTTTCTCCCATGCTACATTGATGTGGGCATAGCTTAAGAAAGTATCTAAATTCCACTCTTGCTTGAGTGCAGGATGATCCTTGCGGACATACACCATAGGTAAATCCGAGAACAGCACTTCGAAATTAATAAAATACGGGAGCAGTTCTAACGACTCTTTGGAGCGAGGATGGCTTTCACGGCCAGTAAAACCAATATCCACTTCACCGCTGGTAATGGCGTCTAACGAGTCGTAATCCCAGTTATGGAACTTTACCGTTGAGTCTGGGTAAAAATCATGGATTCGTTTGGTCAGTTCATCCGCCATGATGAGTGACAATGGCGACTCTACTCCAAGATGAAATTTAACCCCGCTTGGCGCATCATCACCTCGGTGTGAAACAATCTGGTTACCGATCTGCATCCAGTCTGACAAAAGCACTTGCACGTTTGTCGCGAGATTTGTTGGTTTTAGGCCTTGCGGCGTATTCACAAAAAGTGGGTCATCAAACCAAGCGCGCAATTTGCCTAAAGACTTACTCACGGTTGAGGGAGTTACATTAAGTTTTTTCGCCGTTTTAGTAACACTCTGCTCTTGCAGTAGCAATTGCAGAGTGAGCAGTAAATTAAGATCAAGTCGGGCAAGAGATTTCTTCATGAGGCTCACTAACGTTCTGATTTGGAAATAATAATATTATGGAGAGTCCAATAACGCTACTAGCAACCAACGCTATCATTAACATCATCACAGCCGACACACCTAACGTCGCCATCAACCAAATGTAAAGTGCAGACCAAGAAACCTGACCTATGCCAAGCATAGAGCTTGCAAGTCCAGCTTTGTGTGAGAATTGGCTTAACGCTTGACTCATCGCCACACCAAACCCCATAGGGAAACTCATGCTGAGCAGAGTGAATCCTACCATATAAAGTGTCGGACTATCGCTATTCAAGTGAGCCGCGAGAATAACGATAGCCGACAGGAAATTGGTCATTTGTGCAGCGAACATCAATGTGGTTTGTTTGAAGTAAGACAAAGCAAATAGTACTGAAAACGATGTTGCCATACCTACCATTGCTAGTAGTGCCATCGTGGTTGAGTAATCGCCTCGAGTAAAGCCAATCGAATCCATTATTATCATTGGTGACGTATTTACATAAGAGAGAATCGCTGTGACGCCTAAAGATGTATAAATAACGCGCGATATAAAAAAACGGTTATATAGTGATTCGTTCGAATCTTCATTCATATCTAAAAGTGTGCGCTTGGTTTTAGGCAAGGTTTCTTTTAAGACAAAGCAAGCAATTAAGCCTATCGCAATACCCATCATCGCCATGGCAGTGAATAACACGGGCCACGGAAACTTGATCATAATCAGATTGCCGATCACGGGGGCAAGTACTGGGATAGAACAGATAATTCCATTGAGCATCGATAGAACCTTAGCTCGCTTTGGGTCACCTAAAGTGTCGCGCAAAATGGCGAAGGCCACTACATAGCAACATGCGGCACCTACACCTTGAAAGAAGCGCATTATTAGGAAGCTATTACTGGTCTCAGCAGAGCCCGCGAACATTGATGCAAGGGTAAAAATCACTGCACCGCAAATGGCAACAGGTTTGCGTCCAAAACAATCAGCAGCTCGCCCAACAAAAACCATCGTCGATGCTAGACCAGCAAGGTAAATAGAAAAAGCAATATGAAGCTGTGATTCGCTCGCAGACAGGTCAGTGGCGATTTGTGGTAAAGCAACCAAGTAGAGATCTATTGCCGTAGGATAAAGCAACACAAAGGCGAAGCTACATATCAGATATCGGGGCAAATTAATTTGTTCCATTACTACCTCGTGAAGGAATTGGGCTTACGAGGATGATATGCAACATTACTCATCTTGGCGCGTTACCTTTCTGACAACAGGTATTTCCATATACGACATCAGCAACGATTGTGGCTATAGCAGTTAAACTTGCCCTAAGAAGAACCGTGGTATCGTGCGAAAGTAATCTATACAACCGAGTCCACTACATTAGTTAAATAGACAACGATGGACATTAGTGACCTGGAGTTTTCTCAAGCTGTATTAAGCTCTCAACACCGCAGGGCTAAATAGTGTGGTTAAGCCTTTGATTCGGATGTGGCCTGCCTTTGCAATCTCTTTCCCCAAAATACAATGTATTTTGCTTTACAGGAATCAGAAGGCCTGACTCTTTTTCCCTTTGTTCGTCGCGAACGCTACCACCGTGAGTCGCAGAGCCTTGGTTATCGAAACCATTAACTCATGTTAGTGAAAGGAGATTCCTGCTCTCTACAGTGCTTCTCTCACCAATATTCTGTTTGGGCCATTATCGCTAACATCCAGACGCGAAATAGCATAAGATACACGGCCTTTACTAGCACTGAGCCACTCATCGTAATGACAGATAAAACACAGCAAGCGACATTTGCCGATCTTGGCCTGATTCCAACCTTAGTCGAGCGACTAGAAGCGTTAGAATACAGCCAACCGACGCCCATTCAATCTCATACCATTCCTTATATCCTTGAAGGGAAAGACATTGTTGGCGGTGCCAATACGGGCTCTGGTAAAACCGCTGCTTTTTCGCTGCCAATTCTGCAAAAAATTGTTCAGCAAGACGAAACAAATCATCGCCGTGGTAACTTCGTTTCTCACCTGATTTTAGTTCCAACTCGTGAGCTGGCATCACAGGTGGCATATAACGTCAAATCTTACTCATACCATCTTAGAGATAAGATCAAAACGGTTGCCGTATTTGGTGGTGTGTCGGTGAACCCACAAATGCTGGCGCTTCGCGGTGGCTGTGACATTATCGTAGCTACGCCAGGTCGATTACTTGATCTGGTATCCAGTAACGCGATTAAGTTGGACCAAGTAAAAACGCTCGTGCTCGATGAAGCTGACCGTATGTTGAGCCTCGGATTTACCGAAGAACTCAATAAGATTCTTGCGTTACTGCCAGAGAAGAAACAGACGCTGCTATTTTCTGCTACTTTCCCTGATAAAGTCACGACGCTGTCTCAGCACTTGCTCCGCGACCCTGTTGAAGTTCAGTTGCAGAGCGCAGAAGCCAGCACTTTGGTGCAACGCGTGTTTAGTGTAAATAAAGGTGAGAAAACGGCGGTACTCGCGCACTTAATCAAACAGCATCAGTGGCGACAGACTTTGATTTTTGTGAATGCTAAGAATGCCTGCAACCATTTAGCTCAAAAGCTGTCAAAACGCGGTATTACTGCTGAAGTTTTCCATGGTGATAAAGGGCAGGGCGCTCGTACTCGTGTACTTGACGGTTTTAAGTCTGGCGAGATTCAAGTTCTTATTGCTACCGATATCGCAGCGCGTGGCCTTGATATTGAAAAGCTGCCAGTGGTGATTAACTTCGATCTTCCACGTAGTCCTGCTGACTATATGCATCGAATCGGTCGTAGTGGTCGTGCTGGTGAAGTGGGTCTAGGGTTATCTCTTATCGATTACGATGACTATCACCATTTCAAAGTGATAGAAAAGAAAAATAAGTTCCAACTTGAACGTGAGCAGGTAGAGGGCTTTGAAGTGGAAGACGACCAAAGTGAAGCCTACTTTTTACCGATGAAGCCGCGTGCAAAGCCAGCAGGTACAGGGAAAAAGAAGAAAAAGCGTAATCAATAGAAAACGTAAACTACATGTGAGTTTACTTATGGGAGGCGCTGGAGAAGGGGGCGCACTAGCTTGAGTATTCTCTTCTAGCCATTTCTTTAAAGAACAATAGAGCCTTGCTGGAGCTACCCAGTAGGGCTCTATTGCTTTTCAAGGTAATGTGCTATCGACGCGTCGGACGTCCACGAGGTGAACGTTTTTTAAATGCGGATGCAGCTTTAGCTTGTGACTTAAGGATAGAGTCAACGGTTAGCGGCATTGGCTCTTTAGGTTCAAGACCATGAGGGAACGTACGAGCTCTCGGTGGTAAATCATATTCTTCTTCACTTGCGCGTGGCATGCGCTTAAAGCGATAAAGGTAAAAGTTTTCTAATTTTTCTCTCGCCCATTCGGTCTTCTTTAAATACTTCACACTACTTGCAATCGAAGGCTTAGTGTTAAAGCAATTAAAGCGCATTGCTGTATCTAGAATGTCCCAGCCATAAAAATCCACCAACTCTTGCAACATAGTTTCTAGCTTTAACCCGTGCAGTGGGTTGTTCCGTTGCAGTTCGATTCTTTCTTCGTCAGTCATCATTTTAGGGGCCTTACTCATCAAAGGGTGGAGTTTAGCAAAGTATGCATTACAGAGATATCTATAGTTAGGCAGCGATGGTTTGGATTGCAACTCGATTTGATGTTGTTAGTGCGTACTTGCATGAGCAAAATTAACTAATTACCTGTGTGAATTCAGACATGTTTTTCTACCTTGAAAAGCACAGGTGGAGTTGCGGCTGTTCATCTTGTTGAATTGCTTTTCAAAAACTCTCACTAAAGATCCGCGTACTCTAATGTGATGTTAAATCCTTGTGTAATAAGTGAGATTTTTGTTGCTCTTTTACTAATGTCTAATATTCCTACCGATAGAAACACATGCTTAATAGGTTCAAATCAAAAATTAGCCATACCACTTTCTTGGTGTGGCCTCGATGTTTGATGTGGGTGTTGTCTCGTATTGGTCTGTATACCAAGCGAAACTCTAGTTGGCATAGTTCAACGTTGAAATATAACAAAGGATAGCTCAATGTCTGACTCAAGTAAGACCTTTTACAGGGATGTGCGCAAAAAACCGCATGAATTTGAAAGTCGTGAAGACTTTCTAAACCATGATTTAACCATCATGAGCTTTCGTCGCTGGGGTATTCATTTGCCATCACGTGATTACAGTATTGAAATCGAAGACTGGGTGCCTGCATTAGCCGCAACCATTGGTAAAGTGGTGATGGTCACCGCTATGGTTGCTGCCTTTGCTGCTCAGTTCGGTTTATCTCCGGAGTTCGTTGCAGAAAACGTGCGTTACGAATTGCTTATCGCGGGTGCTCTGTTCGTTATTCTGTTTTCTGCCATCCTAAACCCGAATGCAAACTTAGCCGGTACCCACGGCCCAATGATACCGCTGATTCCCATGATTGCTGCCGCAGGAGGGCATCCTCTGGCGCTTGGCTTGATGGTATGTGCTTTTGGCTTAATTCTCGCTTTGACTAAAGGCGGTTCTAAACTCATGACCTTGACTGGCATTGGGGTTCGAGGAGGGTTATTGATCTACCTAGGCGCTGTTGGGTTGCTCGGACAGATTAATAAGACGGAAGCGTGGGCTGCTAGTACGGATCAAGGTTACATCTCGTTTGTGGTCATAGGCCTAACCGTTATGGTTTATGCCTACCTAGCTAAGATCAACAAGCGTTGGTTGGCAATCCCACTGTGTTCTGCACTCGCGGGGATTGTTGCTTATTTGATGGGCGCTGAGTTTGCTTTTACCACAGAGCCGGGCCTGCCTAATTTCAGTCCATTCTACTGGTGGGGTGAAGATACAGGCTGGCAGCTAGGCTGGCCAACCCTAGAGCACTTTATTGCCGTGACTCCATTTGCGCTACTGGCAGTCGCTATGTGGTCCCCTGATTATCTCGGCCATCGTGTGTTTCAAGAACTTAACTACCCAAAAGAAGCAAAAGGCGTACTCATGGATGTCGACGACACGATGGTCGGAGCGTCTGTTCGTCAGGGAGTTGGCTCACTATTAGGTGGCGGAAACCTAGCTTCTTCTTGGGGAACGTACATGATTCCAGCCGCAATTGCCAAACGTCCTATTCCAGGTGGCGCACTGTTAACGGGGTTCATGTGTATTGCCGCGGCGGTAATTGGTTACCCTATGGATCTAGCGATGTGGGAGCCTGTTCTGCGTGTTGCTTTGATTGTCGGTGTATTCTTACCACTTTTAGAAGCGGGTATGCAGATGATCCACAAGCATAAAGATTCACTCAGTGCAGGTATCTGTATTTTTGCCTGTGCATTCGTTAATCCAGTCTTTGGCTGGGCAATCACTATGCTGCTGGATAACCTTGGACTTATCGGCGACCATGAGCGTGCCAACGAACTCTCGAGAAAAGATAAATACCTGATTCCTGGTACTGCATTTATCGTCTGTGCAGGCTCGCTTGCTGTCGTTGGTCAACTTCCGGGCATTCCTGCTCTGATCGGTTAATCGAATTATGTTCTAAAGGACTAGTTGGAGTGGTAAGTAAGAGGGTTTTCTCAAGCTATGCCTATTTCTCAAAAGTAAAAGGTTTGGACTGTGTAGTTAAGCCTTCAAAGCGCATGTAGGGAAAGTAAGGCGCAAACAAAAAGCTACCTAGTAATAGATAGCTTTTTGTATAGACAGTTAGCCTACGAAGTCGTGACTAAATAATTGATTCAATGCCATACTTTTCGCCGTAGTGTTCAACGACAAAATCAATGTCTTTGTCACCGCGACCGGATAAGTTGATCAGAATTGAGCCAGTTTCTCCTTGCTTCGCGAGTTTAATCGCGTAAGCGACAGCGTGTGAGGATTCAATCGCTGGAATAATCCCCTCTTCGCGAGACAGTTCAAAGAATACATCAATCGCTTCGTCATCGGTGATTGAGCCGTAATTGACACGGCCAATGTCTTTTAAGTAACTATGCTGAGGCCCAACCGATGGGTAATCTAAGCCACTTGCTACAGAATAGACTTCCTGTGGTTCGCCTTGCTCATCTTTAAGCATGTAAGACTTAAATCCGTGCATAATACCTGGCTCACCGAGTGTGAGTGTTGCAGCATGCTCGCCAACCTTTTGCAAAGAGCGGCCCGCTGGCTCGACGCCGTGAATGGCGACTTGTTCATCGTCTAAGAAAGCAGTAAATAGCCCCATCGCGTTAGAACCACCTCCAACGCATGCGACGAGATTATTGGGTAACTTGCCTGTCATTTCTTTGAATTGAACTCGTGCTTCGTTACCGATAATTGATTGGAAATCTCGTACCATTTTAGGGAATGGGTGAGGGCCAACGACAGAGCCTATCGCATAAAGTTGTGTGTCAGGATCTTTTAGGTAGGCTTCGAAGGCAGAATCAACCGCTTCTTTGAGAGTCTTACGCCCGTGAGTGGCAGGGATGACATTGGCACCAAGGATTCTCATACGGACGACATTCGGGTGCTCTTTGGCAATATCAACTTCACCCATGTAAATATCGCACTTTAAGCCGACCAGTGCGGCGGCTGTCGCAAGCGCGACCCCATGTTGCCCTGCGCCAGTTTCAGCAATCAGTTTCTTCTTACCCATCTTTTTAGCGAGAATGGCTTCTCCTAAGCAGTGGTTAATTTTATGTGCGCCTGTATGGTTTAAGTCTTCGCGCTTTAGGTAGATGTCTGCTCCGTATTTCTTAGACAAGTTTTCTGCATGGAAGATTGGGCTAGGTCGTCCAACAAAGTGCTTATACAGGCGAGCAAGCTCCGTTTTAAATTCAGGATCTTTGCTGCATTCCTCATAAGCTGCGTTGATGTCACGCATGATTTGTTCAAGCTCCGGCGGCACGAAGCTACCACCGTATTCACCAAAGTATCCTTCTTCATTGGGCATGGTGAGATCAAACGAGTTTTTCATTATTTACATCCTAGTTAACGAAAGTATTGATACTTTTATACCCAAAATTTGGAAGAGGTTGTGTGATCAGTTGCTTAAATCAGAATTCGCGATCTAGTGAACTAGTTAAAAAGTACAGTTTGTGTAGTTGTTAACGGGTTGGATACAACATAAGGTGGGGTTTAAGAGGCGCAAAAAAGCCCCGAGAGATCCTAGGCTGTCATAAGAACCTCTCGAGGCAAACAGAGTGCTGGAAATACACTCTGCGATGGTGTCTGGAAACAAAAGTTAGATTCGTTTCCTTTGCCAGATATTAGGGTTTTAGAATGAGCTGATGTCAGCGAAATGTCACAAGTTAATCGTGGTATCTAAAGCTTATTTTTTATTTTTGAACAATGGGTTAGAAAATAGACTACAACAGACTAACCTACCGTGTGTTCTGCATCTTTTAAATTGAACATGATCTTTCTTTGTTTCGAATCGACGTCTTTAACCAACACGTGCACTTTAGTCCCTAAAGTAAACGTGGTGCTCTGGCTGGAAATTTTTTGTTTGACTGCATCAAATTCGAACTCACCATTTTGGAAACTTGATAAAGGAATGAGACCTTCGATTCGGTTTTCCTCTAACTCAACAAATACTCCGAAGTGTGTGACCCCAGACACTGTCCCCGTGAAGTGTTGCCCAATAAATGGCTTCATGTAATGACATTTCAGTGCTGACTCAACCTCTCGGCTCACTTCATCTGCCTGACGAGATTGATGCGAACAGTGCACACTCAGTTGCTCGATTACTTTTGCATCGTAAGGGTAGTTGTCCGCAGCACCTGTCAATTGACGAATAGGTTTTAGTTTCATGAGCAGACTGCGTAGCTTGCCTGTTTTTTGCTCTCGAAGTTTAGCGCGAATGGCGCGGTGAACGAGTAAGTCTGGGTAACGACGAATTGGCGAAGTAAAGTGTGCGTATGCGTCATAGGCTAAACCGAAGTGACCCATATTCTTCGGCGAATACTCGGCTTGACTCTGAGAACGTAGCAGTAGGGTACGAATCACATCACACTCATCTAAATCTCGTACTTGTTCCAGTAATGCGTTGTAGTCATGAGAAGTTGGTTTATCACCGCCCGCAAGCGTTAGCCCTTTGTCTGCAAGCATCATTCTTAATGAAGACAGTTTTTTCATCTGAGGACCAGAGTGCACGCGGTATAAGCTCGGTATTTTTTGTTGCTGCAAAAATTGAGCGGTGGCAACGTTGGCACATAGCATGAATTCTTCGATCATTCGGTGGGCATCATTTCGAACTACAGGAACGATGGACGCGATTTTCTTTTTATTGTTTAACGTGAATGAAAGCTCTTGCGTGTCAAAATTAATGGCACCACGGACTTGACGTTGACCAGATAGGTTCAAATACAAGCGATGGAGATTCACCAGATGCTGTTTAATGTTTTGCTTTGGGTTCGTACCTTGGTATTTTTTTGCTTCCGTTGATTGGGAAACAATGCGGTAAGCTTCGTTATAAGTTAAACGAGCATGCGAGTGAATGATCCCTTCAGAAAACTCTGAATCTAGCATGTTACCTTCGTCGTCAAAGGTCATCTCACATACCATAACCAATCGGTCTTCATTCGGGTTAAGCGAGCACAAACCGTTAGATAATGTTTCTGGTAGCATTGGTACAACGTATCCGGGGAAGTAAACGGACGTTGCACGAGATTGCGCCTCAAGATCTAAATGGTCGTTTGGCTGAACGTAGTGAGATACGTCTGCAATCGCAACGAATAACTTCCAATGCCCATTGTCCATTTGGTATGCGTAAACGGCATCATCAAAGTCTTTCGCGTCGTCCCCATCGATAGTGACGAACGGTAAATCTCGATAATCCACTCGGGACGTTTTGTCTTTTTCTTCTACGTGATTGCCAAATGCGGAGGCGGCGTGAAGAACTTCATCATCCCAATGATCATTGATGCCATGTCGACGTAACGCCAATTTAACTTCGATCCCTGCTTCTCCCGGACGCCCTAATACTTCTGCCACTTCAACCGTTGTTGATTGTCTGTGATCTGGATAGGCCGTGACTTTACAATGAACGAGTTTACCGGCATTTTTGGCGATAAGATCATTTGGTGTGACATGAATGGTTTGAGTCAGTTTCGTGCTTTCTGGCACTAGATAGAAGTTCGAACCTTTTCTCTTTAACAAGCCCACGATGTGGGTTGTTTTTCGTTCCACTATTTTGATGAAACGATGATTTGAGCGTCCTTGATGCTGAGCATTGCCTTTCAGAACCAGTACGATATCGCCATCAAACACATGAGTAAGTTGGTGTTTAGGTAAGAAAAGGTCTTTTTCATTACTGTCGTAAGTGACAAAACCAAAGCCGTCTGCGTGAATGCTGACCTTTCCAGAAACCAAAGCGGTTTGATCGACTTTCTTATAACCACGGCGATGCGTGAAAATCAACTGGCCATCGCGCTCCATAGCGCGTAAACGTTTTTTTAAAGCGTCTTTTTGTGGTTTCTCATCTAAGCCAGTAGAGCGAGAAATTTGCTCGTGACTTAAGTGATTTTTAACTTTATCGAATAGGCTAAGGATAACGTCTCGGCTAGGGATAATGTGCTCGTAATTATTAGAATTTATTGATTGTGCGGATATATTTAATTTCATTTTTTCTCTTATATTCGCCAATCGCTTTTATTTTATAAACTTTATTTATATGAGCAAAGCATGAGGCGAAGTGATTCAGATATGAATCAGATTAATTTAATTCCAAACTGGAATTGCAAGGTAGGTAGTGTGATTACCTAAAGATGTATACCAAAGTGACTTTATTGAAAGTGATTAATGACGGAGTGGGAGAGGTAAGTGATTTGGGTATATAAACTTAGATAGAGAATATTAAGGGCGGCAATAAGTGGAAGGGGATGGTGGCACCAACAACGTTGATGCCACACAAAGAATTACAGTGCAGTTACTTCAGCAGCTTGTAAACCTTTGTTACCTTGTTCAACAACGAACGATACTTTTTGGCCTTCAGTAAGAGTTTTGAAGCCTTCAGAAACAATAGAACGGAAGTGAACGAATACGTCATCACCGCCATTGTCTTGAGAAATAAAACCAAAACCTTTAGTTTCGTTGAACCATTTTACTGAACCAGTTAATTTATTAGACATAGATACCTCTATATTTGATTGTTTTAAATATTGAATTTTTAGCTAATATCAAGTGCTACTATATGATTTTAGAGATAACTATTTTGTCGCAGGAACGTAAACGAGGAATTCGATGTGGAACTGAGAGAAACTTTGATCTTTAATTACATTAATAGCTCTTTCCGTAAGAGCTGATGTGCAGTATACCGACAAAATTAATAAAGGCTAGCCTTTTCTTTTTTTATTTTTTAGTACACCAAGCGCATTGCTTTCAAAGCATACGCTTGGTGTATAAGATGGCATGGTGTTATAGATGGTGCTGAGCGCTTAGTGTTTTCTGGTTGGGCCGTTACGAACGATGTCTTTACCATTGTCATATACGTGCTGCGAAACCCAGCGGCCAAGGAGCAATTGGTGCTTTTCTCCTAATACGGCAACAAATGGACGGCCATCGGTATTAGAGGTGGCTAGCGCAACGCCAGTGACACCTTCAAGACCCAGAGCGCCGCTTTCTACTAAATGCAGAAATGCCTCTAACTCTTCAATCGTTTCGATTACATGGTTATCAATATTCATTGTATTCAATCTCTTCGAATTGCATTGCGGTCGCGTACTCTACCTAAGTTAAGCGTGGAAACCAAGTTTCTGCGTGAGTCATGTAATGAGAGAGCCTTGTCCTGCCATTAATTATCAATGGTTAGTCTCGATAGTCCGGAACTTGTCTAGATTCAATAAAGGTGAAAACCCTCGCTGGTTAGACATGAGTCACATAATGTTGCCTGGTTTATGTCAACAATACTTTTGCTATTGGATGGGGTGAAGGGGAGTGCAATAATTTGTGAAACTCTTTTCCTAAAGGCTATTATGAAGAAAGTCCTGATTACCGGTTTTGAACCTTTTGGTGGTGACGCCATTAACCCCGCCTTAGAAGCGGTCAAGCGATTAGAGGCTGCGGCAATAGAAGATGCCATGATCGTTACTTGCCCAGTTCCTGTGATTCGGCATGAGTCAGTGAATACCGTTATTGATGCAATAGAAGCGCACCAGCCAGATTGTGTGATTACCGTTGGGCAAGCGGCCGGACGTGGCGCGATCACCCCAGAGCGTGTCGCAATTAATGTGGATGATTTTCGTATTCCAGATAACGCTGGTCATCAACCGATTGATGAACCCGTAGTGGCTGATGGCCCAGATGCTTACTTCTCGACGCTGCCGATAAAGCGTGTTGTTCAAACGCTGCAAAAGCAGGGGATACCTAGCCAGATTTCCAACAGTGCCGGAACATTTGTATGTAACCACCTTTTTTATGGCATCCAACATTATCTAAAAGACAAACCAATTCGTCATGGGTTTGTTCATATCCCATTATTGCCAGAACAAGCAGCAGGTGGCAGTCAGCCTTCTATGTCTCTGGAGATGATAGTCGAAGGGCTAAGGCTGGTGGCTCAAGTTTGTATTGCCAATGAAAACGACATATTGGTCAGCGGCGGGTCGATTTGCTAGTAAGTGCTTTACAGTCCATTAAGTGTCTGAAAGCTAGTAATAAGTTCATCGTTTGATGTTGTAATAAATGTTAGCTTTGTCAAATTTCACAAGTAGCGAAAGGAGTAGCATTGAATCGTCAGGTTGGATGTTGTTCAAACTGGCACTCCCCTAATACAGGAGGTATTAGGGGCTACCCTTACGAAAGGCGAGTTATCATGAAAAGCAACAAAAGTAAGTCTATCGCACTTATCTCTGTCGTTGTTTTCGCATTGGCTATCGCTGCGCTTAAATTCGAAAACACACTCGGAGTTCTTCCCATCGTAGTCGCTATTATCGCGTTTTTTACCTGCGTCATTTACACCAGTATGTATCTTTCTGATATGAAGCGTTCAGAGTTGATAAGTCACTCTGATCACTCTCAAAAAATGTGTACCCACGCATCACGCAATGAGCTTGATGAGCGCGATAAAAAGCGTTGAAGCGAGTCACATTCTCCGTATACTTTGCTGGAGCATTAATGCACTAACGTGTCGGAGATAAGCATGTCAAATCGAGTACCAACCAACATACTGACCGGATTTTTGGGTGTCGGTAAAACGACCACGATTTTAAATCTACTGAAGAACAAACCGGAAAACGAAAACTGGGCGGTTTTGGTCAATGAATTTGGTGAGATTGGCATCGATGGTGCATTGATGACAGACCAAGGTGCGCTGATTAAAGAAGTGCCGGGTGGCTGTATGTGTTGCACGGCGGGCGTGCCAATGTCGGTCGGTATTACCGCGTTACTGCGCCAAAAACCGGACCGTTTATTGATTGAGCCGACAGGCCTTGGTCATCCAAAACAGGTTATCGCGACGCTTACCTCAGAACAGTATGAACCTTACGTTGATCTAAAAGCGACGATCGCTCTGGTTGATCCGCGTAACTTAAGTGATGAAAAGTACCTTTCTAACCAAAATTTCGTGGACCAGTTAGACAGCGCAGACGTGGTTATAGGCAGTAAGGTTGACCTTTGTACCAGTCACGACATTGATGTGTTTAATGACTGGGTGACGGACCAATCTCCCTCAAAAGTATTCAGTAAGCTTATTCATGATGGTGAGTTACCGATAGAAGTCTTGGATATCGAACGGGTTTACGGCAGCGCTTCTTCCCATATCGAGTCACATCATCATGACCATGCTCACCAAGAGCCTCAATTCCAGTTGCCGCCAGGTGAAGCCTTTGTGCGTAAAGAGAACAAAGGGCAAGGGTATTTTAGTTGCGGGTGGTTGTTTGGGGCAGAGTACACGTTTGATTTTGATAAACTCTTCTCAATGCTTTCGGACTTAACGGCGGAACGTGTTAAAGCGGTGGTCAACACGGATCAGGGGTGTTACGCGTTTAATGTTGCCAACCGAGTCGTGTCGGTGAATGAAATCAGCTTAGAAGGGTTTGAATCACGATTAGAAGTGATAGATTCTCAGCTGTTGCCATGGGATGAACTTGAGCAAATTCTCCTTCAGTTGTCTGGCATCAAGCGTTAAATCGAACAAATGTTAAACGGAAACGGTGAACCAGCAATCTGTCTGCGTTCGCCGTTTTTGCTTTTGTAGTGTTTCAATGAGAAAAGTGAGATAAATCACTCAAATTCGGGTATAGTGCACGGCTAAATTTTTAAAGCTATTTTTAGTGGTTTGTTTAAGGAATACGCTCAATGTCATTTTCATCTCAAGGTTTTGCGCCAGAAGTGGTTAAAGCACTGGCAGAATGCGGTTATGAAAAGTTAACGCCAATTCAACAGAAGGCGATTCCAATGGCTCGCAAAGGCCATGATATTTTCGCTACAGCACAAACAGGTACTGGTAAAACGGCTGCGTTTTCTCTGCCTATGATTCAGCAGTTGTTAGACAGTAACCGTAGCGCTTCTCGTAAGACTGCTCGTGCACTTATCTTGGCTCCAACTCGCGAGCTTGCTGAACAAATTGCTGACAACATCAAAGCTTACACGAAGTACACCAATCTGTCGGTGGCGGCGATTTTCGGTGGTCGTAAAATGTCTTCTCAGGTTGCGGCACTGGAAAATGGTGTTGATATCCTTGTGGCTACACCTGGTCGATTGGAAGAACACATCGAACAAGGTAATGTCTCGGTGGCACACTTAGAGTTTTTGGTGTTTGATGAAGCAGACCGTATCTTGGATATGGGCTTTATTCATGCAGTTCGTAAGATCATGCTGGATGTGGATACAGACCCACAAATCATGATGTTTTCGGCAACGACTTCAAGCCAGCTAAATCTGTTAGCGAAAGACATTCTGCGTAAACCAAAACGTATCGAAGTAGAGCGTGCAAATACTACGGCACAAACAGTTGCTCACGTGCTATATCCAGTTGATCAAGAGCGAAAAACGGAACTGCTTTCAGAGCTAATTGGTCGCAAAAACTGGAAACAAGTGTTGGTATTTGTGAACTATAAAGAGACCGCAAACGAAGTGGTAAAAGAGCTGAAACTTGATGGTATCAAAGCGGTGGTTTGTCATGGTGACCGTGCTCAAAGCGCTCGTCGTCGTGCGCTAGAAGAGTTCAAGTCTGGTAAAGCACGTGTCATGGTGGCTACCGATGTCGCTGCTCGAGGTCTAGATATTGAAGACTTACCTCACGTTGTGAACTATGACATGCCTTTCCTAGCGGAAGATTACGTTCACCGAATTGGTCGTACGGGCCGTGCAGGTAAACAAGGTCATGCTGTTTCATTTGTAAACCGAGATGAAGAGCTCACGGTGGTTCAGGTTGAAAATCTAATCCAGCAACGCATTCGCCGTATTGAGCTTGCAGGCTATGAACCAAAGCAGCGTGAGTCTTACATTGAAAAGCTGCACTCAAAACCAGCATTCAAGAATCGTCAAGGTCGTCGTAATAATCCGAACCAGTCGGCAACAGACCAAGGGTCGGCAGAGCGTCGTCTTGCTATGGTGAAGCGCCTGAAAGCGCGTCGTGGCGCAAAGTAAATTACACAGTTTGTGTTAAAAGAGCCCCTCAATTGAGGGGCTCTTTTTGTTTGCCGTTTCGTGTTAATTTAGGCCAAGCATATTGGGTTCACCACGATAAATAATGCGATCGTTTCCTCGGTGAATACCAAACGTAACAATGACGGGTGGGTTTTCCTCTTCACTTGTAGAGCTATCCCAGTCGTATTTCAGCCAAGGGATGCGATTGCCTGAGCTGTCTAAATCTAGGTGGAATTGTATTTGCTCGCGCGCTGAGTCAATTTGGCTTGCAACGATATCGGTCATCCTGCCAATACTCATCGTTCCAACGCCAGAAAGCAGGGCGTTGTTTGTTGGCGCATGCGACCAAATTGGCGTGCTGAAGTAATATTCACCATTCGCCGTTGTTGAGCTGTCATCGAAGTTAGTCGTAAATCGACCGTTTTGCCAAATTTCCACATCAAGTGGCACTTTGATCACCATGCCTTGGTTGCCACCTACATCTTGAAAGTTCAAACGACCGAATCGAATGTCCGGTTGTTGAGTGAGCACTTCGCTGTTATCAAAGAAATTTACCTCATCAACGGCTTTAGTCGTGACTATACCTATTTTGCTGCTGTCACTGTTAGTCCCATTATTAAATGGACCATCAGGGTATTTTTTATCGGTTGTGTTCTTTTTCCAACATGGGCTATTGTTACAAGTCGCGTTGGTTGAGGGCTTCTCGATAACAAACGTTCCAACACTCGCGCTACCCAGTAGTTTCCAGTCTACCTTCTTAGGCTTAGGCGGCAAAAACCGTTCGGAGTATGAGCTTAGCTCGCCTAAATCGAAATGTTGTTGAAGGTTAGATGAAAAGTGGACGTAGTTCTTCACGTTTTCTTTATTCGCATTGAGTGCGACAACATCGTAAGTGACTTTTTCAAAAGGTTGATTCATGTAAGCAAAAGTTTGGCCATGTGGGTAGTGCCATTCTTGGTCTTGCACTTGAAAATATTTTGGGTAAAAACGACCGATGTAACGATAGCCTTCGTTAACAGTCATACCTAGATATTTACTTTCTAGGTTTGTTTTTACTCTCAAGCTCCCGACTTCTTCCCAATATAATCCATTAAAGACGAATTGATCATTCTTGGCTGAATTATGCGCCTGAGCCAGTGAGTCACTACTTTTTAGCAATTTCGAGGTTTGGTTCGCTGTCTCTGATGGCGTATGTTGCTCACTCGACAAGACAACGGATGCTGCTGGAGCGTCATCAAGCATAAAATTACGGGTGATAGAGGCATCACAATAACGTGCTGATTCAACAGAACCACTTACAGAGCCGTCAGTTTGCCAAATGATCGGCTTCACTGTTAGAGAGAAAAGTTCTCCGGCGGCAATAAACCCATCTCCTTGTTCAGAGGTGCCAGAAGGCAAAGCACGTTGGTTGTCACAGATAGCCAGTGTCCATGGTCGCGAGTACACATTAAATGTTCCTTTCACTTCCACTTTGCCTTCTTCAGGGCACTCTTCAAATCCCTCACATTCAAAATGATCGGACAATGTCACTTCAAATATGCCGGACTCGTTCGTGATAAGACCATGTTCAGACAAGCCGTCTTTAAATTCCGCTGAATAGCTAAAGTTTCCTTCACTTCCTCCTAATGGTTGAACCAATGGATGAAAAACCTTAGGAGTACCATTGTAGTTGCTTGCGACTACAGGTTCGCCGGTGGAAGCACAAGCAAGCAATCGCGTATGCACGTTTTCTGGTTTACCTGCAATAACGCGTATTTCATTTAAAGTGGCGCTTTTCGTCTTTGAGTAGGCCTCAAACATAAATGGCGTAAACATAAAGCTAACCGTTTGATGCTTGCTGGTGTCTTCTGCCATAGTGAAAGTCAGCGTGTAGTTAGTATCTAACGCGATGGCATCAATATCGTTCGGGACCACTCGAACAACGAGCTCACCATTGTCGTCAGACATAAATTGGTTTGCTTTTAATATCTGCTGACCTTTGACCACCTCTAAAGTGAACAAGTCAGGGTGTGATAGGACAGCACTGACTTCTGCGCTTACAACTTCTCCATTATTGGTTGTTGTTGCTGTAAATTGCGGAAGATCGTCGCCGCACATCAGTGCCATATCGTCCGATGGTGTGACGCTTAGGTCGAAGTCGTTCTCCGATGGAGGTTGCATGCTGCAATTCGGAACATCTTGAGGGGTGATCGGACAGAGCTGAGAAGAGTAGTGACAATCAGTGTCGCCCAATCCACAGTATTGCGTGTATTTGTTGTCTTGTACTTTCGTTTGTGCACTTCCTGGCGTTTGTTGGATTTCACCACAAACTTGACTTAGCTGATTTGGAGCGTTGTTGAAGTTCAATGTTTGGAAGTATTTAATTGCTGTAGTAGAGCCATAGAACGAACCGTTCAATGCGGCAGATGCTCCTTTAGTCTCAGTAGTGCCGTAGATCTCCATGTCATCAATAAGCAGAGAACTGTGCGCCACAATGTCACCGACGACGAAATGTCGTTGGAAAGGGTTCTTTGTCTTGAGATGCAATTGATGGCCTTTTGATTCAATGGTGCCACAAACGTTAGCGTTGAATATATCGGTCGTACTGTGAGTCAAAATGTCACCAATAATGGTGTTGTACTCACCATCAATATGAAGGGCCTCACCTGTTAGCTCTATATCCCCATCTATGAGAACGTTATGCAGCTTTGTTGGGTAAGCCGATAGAAGATCACCATAGATAACCGTGTGCTTGTTTTGGTAATCGTCAATGCTTGATGCTTTCTCATTGTTAACCGTTAATCCGGTAGCGAGTGCGTGGAGAGAGATACGCTTATTGGGTTCACCAATCGTATTGTTCCCCTCTAACACAATGCCATGAGCTGCTTCTAGCGTTATCTCTTTTTCCGGTAATGAGGAGACAATTTTGTCACCTGCGGGTAGGACTAGTTTCCCTGTACAGTGATAAGTCGTACCATCACTTCCGATACTAAAACTCTTGTGTGAGCAAAGTTGACCTAACTCAGATAGATCTTTGACGTCATAAGTGGTGGCGTGTGAGGCTAGCGGTAAAACAAGAACCGCAGCGAAAATACTGCAAAGACGCATCATCAAATGTCCTAAAAAAGTGGAACAAGATGGCATCAAGCGAGCGTGAGCAAGTGCTCACAGAAGTTGAAATTTCGGCGGTGTTTTTGGTTTTTAATCCGCTTACTTATTGAACTTTGGCTATTTTTATTTCGTATGTCATACCAAAGCATAGTGGCGTTATTAGAACGTAAGTATGAGATTAGTTCAATAGCTGAGTGTGACATGAGTCACTTTATTCATGTAACTATTTGTTGGTAAAAGATAATAATTAACCATGTTGATTCAGAATCAGTAGCTTGAGCGTCCTGATTCTGAACCGAACTTAATCCTAGGCTGCGTGAACAATGAGTGGGGCCATTTGATATAACTCTTCTAGTATGGCTTTCGTTTGTCTCGAATAGACCAGACGATCGCGATCGCCTACGAGTTGAATGGCTCTGACTTTACCTGCAACCAGACATTGCCTAATGGTGCGTAGAACCATTTGGATATCAATCTCTGAGGTACCATCAAGGCTGTTTTTGGTTTTTAGGGAGCCAAGGTCGATACTGAGGATTATTTGGTCGCAATGGTCGAGGTAATTGCCGATCAACTGCTTTACATTATTGCGATGACGAAAAGAAAACTCTTTATCGGTTACCCAGTCACAACCTTGATCCTCCGCGTATTCCCACGTTTCTTGCTTTGTATCTTGTTCGCTAACACCAGCAAAAAATAATCGCACGTTTTGATAGCGAGAAAGAGCAAAATGGAATGCCGAGCCTAAACGTGGTTCAAGTGTTGGCTTCAAGTTCATGTCATGTCCAATATTTACCACACCCACTTCGTCTCGATAGGACACAACCACAGGTAACATGGACAAGATTGCCTCGGTACAGTTGGTCACTAAAACGGGAATAGAATGACGAGAAAGCGAAAGG
Source organism: Vibrio sp. M60_M70 (assembly GCF_037162085.1). Taxonomy (NCBI): domain Bacteria; kingdom Pseudomonadati; phylum Pseudomonadota; class Gammaproteobacteria; order Vibrionales; family Vibrionaceae; genus Vibrio; species Vibrio sp. M60_M70. The sequence goes on along the minus strand of NZ_JARLUL010000002.1, from coordinate 1,462,362 downwards.
CTTAACGCTTCCTGAAACTCGCCATTTTCCAGCTTGTCGTGGTTGAAGTGACCAAAGTTTTCAGCGGTTTCATGATCATGCTGTTGGTACAGCCAGTCGCTAGCATTTTCTAAACTTTGATCAGCTAATTCAAACGCACCCTTAGACATGGGAGGCAAATACTCACACACTGTCATAAAAGAAAAAGGGTAATGCTGCGGCTGTTTCACGGTGTGGTGGAGTTTATAGCGTTTGAAAAAGCTTAACATGATGAATTACCTTTCTGGTGGTAGTGCCCTTGCCGCTTGCAACACATGCAAAATAATGCGCTGCTTATCCTTTTCGACTCGGTGGGCCGGAGCCATCACCGAGACCGCGCCGATCAGTTTGCTTCCTTTCATCACTGGCGCACTGATGCCAGAAACACCCGGGTCAATTTCAGAAGTACTGACGGCATATCCGTGTTTACGGATGGTTGTGAGCTCTTGTTCCCATTCGTCTCGTCGGTGATCTTGATTAAAGTATCTCAAGATTTTCTCGCATCGACTTTGAGGCATAAAAGCGAGCATCACTTTAGATGAGGCACCACGTAGCAGAGGTTGACTTTGACCCTGGACGAAGCTGCAACGTAGCGCCTGCATACTTTCTTTTTGTCTGACACAAAGCGCGCGATACCCTGCAGGTACCATATAAGCGGCCATTTCCCCTGTTTGTTGTACCAACCGAGCCAGTATGGTTTCGACCATATCTAACCCATGCTGTGCGGTCTCATAGCTATGCATGAGCAGCAATGCTGCCGGGCCAACGACAAATGTCTTGTCGTGTACGCTTTCTTCAATCAAGTTCCACTCTTTGAGTAGCTTCAAGTGTCGGTAGAGACTGCTCAAAGGAACGTTCAATTGCTCGCTTAGCGTTTTCGCAGAGACTGGGAATGGACTAACTGCAACTTGCATTAACAACTGCAGTGCTTTTTCGTTTACCTGGTTCGCATTAGCTTTGTTTGTCGTCATGAGAGTGTTGTAACGTGTTATATGAATTACGACAAATATAATTCTTAATCACTGAGAAAAGAAAAATAATTTTAATGGGTAATTCTCGTAGAGTGAGAATTTGACGACTGAGGGCTTACCTCGGTACCGATAGGCTCAAAAATGATGTCGTATTGACGTCTCAGGTTTGAGTCGTTTGATGCTAAATTGGAACAAGAGGGATTAAGACATTGTTTAGTTTGCGGTATTACTAAGTGTTTCGCATACTGAGTTAATCTAAATAAATAATATTATAAACGAGAGTTGCTAGTGGGTATCAGAATCCAGATACCATCTCAGTAAATCGGTTTTATAAAAGGTTACTTTTATATGCTGAATAAGGCGCTTTTTAAAAAAGCCATCATTTTTTTGTTGCCCATTCCTTTGATTGTTGGCGAGGTCTTGTATTTAGCTCGTGAAAGCGTGCAAAACAACCTCAATCATCTATTAGAAAAAAACGTTCAAATCGCAGACGAAATTTTATTCCAAATAGAGACCGAAAACCGCACGGCTTTGTTGCATCCTAGACGATGTGAAGAGCTTCAGCAAAACTTGATGTTTGAACGAGATATCGAAGAAATGCTGATTGTAAAAAATGGGGTCATTACGTGTTCTTCTAAACTGGGTGTAATTTCTAAGCCGTTAGCCGAGCACATTATATTTCCCGAGGGACAAGCGTTAGCACTTGGAAACGTGGATAGCGTATATGACCAATTTTTGCTCGTCGTGACCGAAGGAGAGCACGGTTATCAAGCGGTGACGATTATTGATCATGACTACTTTAATGCGAAGATAGGATTTAATAACGATTTACGCTTAAAACGCTCTGCCTTATTTATTCATGACCAAGTTGCACCTGAAGAAGCGTTGAGAACGGGAAGTAATCCTATTGGCATCAAATCGTCGCAAATGTTTGAATATGAAGCTTTGAGTGAAGCCAGCGACCTTTTCGTCAAACAAAGAACACTTTCCTATTTTTTGTATTCAATTCCAATCATTTTTGTTATCTATCTTTGCTTATATGCGTTAAATAAATTTATCGATCCTCATCGAAGCTTGGTCCTGGATTTAAAGAAAGCCATAAAGAAAGGCGAGTTGACTCTGTATTACCAGCCCCAGATTAACGTCGATACTGGTCAACTATTTGGTTTTGAAGCCCTAGTGCGATGGGAACATCAGAATAAAGGGTTCATTTCTCCTGATGAGTTTGTGCCAGCGGCGGAGCAAAGTGGATTGGTCTTTTTGCTTACGGATTACGTTCTGGATAAAGCGGCAGAAGACTTTAGTAAATTAGATTTTAATCAGTCTGTTCACCTTGGTATTAATGTGCCGCCCGGTTACTTAGTTGGGCCAAACGCGATTAGAAAGATTCAACTCATTGACAGGAAGTTAAGTCGAAATAACGTCTCATTAGGCATAGAGATAACAGAACGTCAACTCATTGATGCTGAAGCCAGAAAGTGTATCGCAGCGCTGCGAGTACATGGCATTGATGTGTTGATCGACGATTTTGGTACCGGTCAAACCTCGCTGGCGTTTCTGCAGCACATGCGTATTGATTACCTAAAAATCGATAAATGTTTTGTCGAAACTATTGGTATACCTAGCCTTAGTGCTTCTGTTTTAAAAGCTATTGTTCACTTTGCGGAAGAGCTGAAAGTACAACTCATCGCTGAAGGTGTAGAAACAACGGCGCAAGCCGACCATTTGAAAAAGATGGGAGTGCGATATCATCAAGGATATTTTTACTCCAAGCCTTTACCTTATGATCAACTTGCTCAGCGAAGTCATTATGATTGGTAAACGTTAGCCCGGTAACATTGGTCATTGTCCTCAAAAACAAACTCTAGCTCATTCTTGATGCTATCCAAGCGGTCTTCTTGGTAATGAGATACATACAATAGCTGGCTTAAATTCTCTCGGGCGATGAGCTCAAGTGTATTCTTAACTAAACGCCTACCAAGAAAATCTAACCCTTGATATGGCTCGTCCAAAATCAGTAATGTTGGTTGTTTAACGATGGCTCTTGCAATCAACAACAGGCGCTGCTGACCGTACTCTAATTGCTTGAATGAGGTTTTTCGGTATTGGCTCATATGTAGGATGTCGAGCCATTCGTTTGCGATGTCCACTTCTTTACGAGTAGGTTGGTTATACAACCCTATGGAGTCGTAAAAACCGGACAAAATCACGTCTAGCGCACTGCAGTTAACGCGGTATTGAAGGTGTAACGCTGAAGATACCATGCCTATGTGCTGCTTAATTTCCCAGATTGTCTCGCCAGACCCTCGCTTTTTACCAAAGATATCAATGTCATTGCTGTAGCACTGAGGATGATCACCAAAGATTAACCCAAGCAAGGTGCTCTTCCCACAGCCATTTGGGCCTTTGACCTGCCAATGCTGACCTTTGTCTATTCGCCAGTTTAAGTCAGTAAAGATCTTCTTATCAGTGTATTCAACAGACCCATTTGTTAGTTTAAATATTGGGTTGTCGAAGTGTGTCGAGTGCTGATGCTGACGTATCAAGTTCATCATTTCTTCACTCTGTTGCTCGGACTGAGATTTAATTTGTTCAATGATTGGATGATTATCCCAACTGGATTTATCCATCGTACTGTCCAGCTTTCCTGCACTGAAAAGCGCAACTCGATCAATCCACTCAGGTATATCAGACTCGCGAGAAAACGTGACCAGTAGCTGTACGGTTTGAGAAAGCGAGTGTAAATAGTGAGCGAGAGCTGCTCGATGGGCAATATCTAAACCAGTAAATGGGTTATCTAGCAGTAACAAATCAGGCTGTGTTGCTAAAGCGCGAGCTAGCATCACTCGTCTTGTTTCCCCTGTAGAGAGAACACGAAAGCCACTGTGTTTAAGGTGAGTTAGGTCGAGGTCGGTAATCAGTTGATCTATTAAATTAGCGTCTTGGCTGCGCTCCTGAATGAGTGAGTAAACGGTACTGCCTTGATCGATACGATCAAGAAAGTCTGTATCGTCCTTTTCTAATTCTCTTTCCAGTAATCGCTGTTGCTCTGATAACGACACTTGAGCAACGGACAGCCCATCAAGCTCAAGTTTCCCGCTTATTGGTAAAAGTTCACCACAAATAAGGTCTCCAAGTAGAGAACCAATATCCCCATCCGCGCTGAATATTCCCCAAGAGTGCTGAGTGTCTATTTTCCAATCGTCAATAAATAGGTGAGCCGTGTTTCCTTGAGCGGCAAGCTGACTAAAACGAATAGTCATATGTTTGTCTTCCTTGTTTTCGTTGTAATCGTTTATTTATAACAATTTACGAACTCAGTAAGGAAGCGCTTTTGTGTATTAATTTTAATCAATGCAGCATCTTGTGAGCACTCAAGGGTAGTGCTATTTGAGAGTGAAACCGCCACTATGTTTGCAGGTAATAAATTGACCTATCAGTAATTTCATTGAATTTTACAATGAGCTTATCATTATGCGCATAAATGTTATGCTGCTACACTCATACTTGCCGTTTATTTAATTAATCAATGTAAGGACACATGTTTATGAGTGAAACGGAATATGATTACCCTTCGAGTTACAGCCTAGTTTCTATCACCGATACGTCCAGCTATATCAAATATGCCAGTGAAAACTTTAATGAAGTCGCGGGGTTTGATGATGGTGAACTTATCGGTAAGCCTCACAATGTTGTACGCCACCCCGACATGCCGAAACAGGCTTTTAAAGATTTATGGACTCACCTGAAAACTGGAAAGCACTGGATGGGAATGGTGAAAAACCGACGTAAAAACGGAGGGTATTATTGGGTTGATGCGTTTGCTTCTCCTATCAAATCCAATGGTGAAGTTGTTGAGTACCAATCGGTTCGATTTAAACCTGAGCGTATACACGTTCAACGAGCGGAAAAAGCGTATTCAAAGCTTCGGAATAACGGTAAACCATTGCAAATGTATCTTCCTCGTACGCGTTTGTGGATGAGATCAGCCTTCTTTCTTTTCATTTCCAACCTTCTTGGCTTGCTAACTCTACAAATGAACCAATCACCAGCGGTGGCCTTTGGCATTGCTGCATTACTTTCCGTGTTCTCAATTTATGTATTAACCAGGCCAGTTGAGAAGCTTGCTAGACAGGCTAGGCAAGACTTCAACAATCCACTAATGGAGTATATTTATTGCGGAAAAATTAACGATCTGGCTGAAATTGAGCTGGGTATGAAGATGCGTAAGCAATTTGCAGATGCGCTATTAGGGCGAGTCGGGGTGTCTGTAAAAGACTCTTGCGAAGAAACGCGTGCAAGTGCCAACAGTGCTGCGACTAATAGTCAGCAAGTGACGGAAAACTTGAGTGCACAGAAAGTAGAGATCGACTCGGTCGCTACAGCGGTCAACGAGATGCAAGCCTCATCATCTGAGATATCAAATAATGCTCAAGCGACGGCCGATGCTACGCTGGAAGCGCAGAACACGATGACAGATAGCCGTAGCGTTATCGATAATGTTAACCACTCGGTACTAGAGCTGGTGGATGAGCTCGGCGAAATCTCTAAAGTGGTCATGCGTTTGAACCAACAAACCGAGCAAATAGGAACTGTTGTTGAAGTGATCAATGATATTGCTGAACAAACCAACTTATTAGCGTTGAATGCAGCAATTGAAGCGGCGAGGGCAGGCGAACAAGGGAGAGGGTTTGCAGTCGTTGCGGATGAAGTGAGAACCCTTGCTAAAAGAACACAGGAATCGACAACAGAAATTAAAGCGGCCATTGAGGGAATTCAAAAGGGCAGTAAATCAGCGGTTTCTGCGCTAGAGAAAGGCAATGAAATGTCGACCGGAACGGTAACATTATTAGGCACGGCTTTAGAGAGCATCCAACAGCTGCAATCTCTCGTTCAGGATGTAGTCGAGCGAAATCAACAAATTGCGGTAGCGATAGAAGAACAGGTTTACGTAACGGATGAGATTAACGAAAACATCCAGTCGCTTAACTTAAAGTACAGTGAATCGTATGATCTGATGACAGAAACGAATCAGATGAACTCTAAAGTGCAAAGTTGTACCAATGAACTATCCGAAATGATTAAGAAGTTTGCTTAAACACTAGAAAATAGAAATAAAGAGCCCGCTAAAAATTAGCGGGCTCTTTATTGGAATGTGGTGAAGTTCTGGGGCCGTATACGACTAGGGGTTCGAACCTCCGTCATTTTACAAGCACTAAAACGACGAAAGCTCGCAATAAATGCGAGCTTTCTAAATAAGTGGCGGAGAGATAGGGATTTGAACCCTAGATACGCTATTAACGTATGCCGGTTTTCAAGACCGGTGCTTTCAACCACTCAGCCATCTCTCCGTTGCGGAACGTATAATAGGGAGCATAGTCCGACTTGTAAAGTGCTGAATTATAATAGAAGTACTGTTTGCTCGTTTTATAGTCGCTGATGTGATGTTAAACAGTTTGAAAATGGGGTAAAAAAGAGACAAATAGTAGCAATTTATAGAGTTTTTACTTTATCTTGGCGCAAGTCAATAAAATGGTGTTTTATTGTTATCTTTATGATATTTAAGAAATAACTTGCTTTTAGGGTACAGGTGTTCGCCCGAAAGTATTTGCAAGACTTTGTGAACTAATTCAAAATTAACTGGTATAGCCAGTTGTGCTTAAATTTTTTAAGGGTGTTTATGAAGGTCACAAATCTATTTAAAGACAAAGTTGATGCGATTTCTGCTCATCAATCCGAGTTTATGAATTGGATGTCTCCAACGTTACGCGATTATTGGAGTGACTTTTTGGGAAAAGCTCAGAATAGCTTTCTTTTCTCAAAAGTTCGTGATCACCAACAGCCAGCTGTTAACGAAGAGGTTGCGCCTCAACCTGCACCAATCGTAATGGCACCTGAGGCTCAAAAGCTGTATGACGAGTTAAGTGAAAAAATTGGTGAAGTGATTCACACTGGTGACTGGGTGCATGTATCTCAAGAACGTATCAATCAATTTGGTGCGGTAACGGAAGACATGCAGTGGATTCACACAGATCCAGAACGTGCGTCAGTTGAATCTCCATTTAAGACAACCATCGCTCATGGCTTTTTAACATTAGCATTGTTGCCTAAATTGACTGACTCAGTGGACCCTGATAAGCCAATGTTCCCAACAGCCAAAATGGTCGTTAACTTAGGCTTAAACCAAGTTCGTTTCCCTTACCCTGTTAAAGCAGGAAACAACGTTCGTGCTGTCAGCAAGTTAACAAAAGTAACGCCGATCAAAAAAGGTTTGGAGATTGAGCGTGAAATTAAAGTGGAAATCGAAGGTATTCGTCGACCTGGTGCTGTTGTCGTTTCTGTTATTCAACTGCATTTCTAATTCCAGAGCCAGATAGAAAACATATAAAAAGAGAGCATTAATATGCTCTCTTTTTGGTTTTATTGATTAAAGCTTTTTACTGGAGTGTAACCGTAATCAGCAATCGCTTTTTGTCCTTGTTCTGAGCGAAGGAAGGTGACGAACCCTTTACCTGGTTCGCTAATCTTATTGACTTTGTAGAGTACTAGGAATGGCCGCGCCAATTTATACTTGTGATTGCTAATGTTTGCCGAAGTTGGGTCAATACCATCTAATTGAATCGCTTTTATTGAGCGATCTACTGATCCCACAGAAATAAACCCAATTGCACGAGTATTATGGTTCACGATGGTTTTTACCATGCTGTTGCTATTTACAACCAAGTTGTTCGGGCTGATATCTGAGACGAGGCGATCATTTACGATTTTGGTTAGTCCTAGCAGACTTTCAAAACTGTAGCGTGAGCCTGAAGACGCCTCTCTAGTGACAACAGCGATAGGTTGATCTGCACCACCAACCTCTTTCCAATTCTTGATTTTACCTTTGTAGATATCAAACAGTTGTTGTTGAGAAAGGTTTTTTACAGAGTTTGTACGGTTTACAACAACAGCTAGGCCATCATAAGCGATAGGATATACGTTGAGATCTTCACCTTTTTCGCTTTCTGTCAGATAGCGAGAGCTCATCCCAATCTCGGCTACGCCTTTATTAACCATTGTAATACCCGCACTAGAACCAATACCTTGAACTGCAATGTAATCGTCCGGGTGTGTTTTGTTGTATTCCTCTGCAAGTACATCCATTACGCGAGCAACCGAGGTTGACCCAGAGATATTAATTTCTTTTGCAATGGCGGGGAGGGAGACTGCTATGGCCAATAACGTCGCCACAGTAAAACGTAACATATTAAACTCCATATACGGTATAAAGCAGCGTTTATGATATTGCGTTCAGGTTACACTTTTGTGAATTGTCGGGTCTAAACAAGGGAATTCTTTCTAACCAAGAGGTGATGTAGGTAGCGTTTCCAAGCAAAGTGAGATGATAATCTGAATAAATGAGAATATAGCCACCCTTTGTTTGAGGTAGGCAGATAATCACCATCGATGGTGGTGTAAAGGTTATATACTAGGATCGACAGCTCTAACTATCATCCATCGGGAGAACGTTGATGTCAGTGTCCCAAATGGCGACAAGTCGTTTATACAAATCAGTTCAATCGCTCTGCTCTGCGCGTAATGCTAACCTGCCTGTCGAGCAGGGTAAGTGCCTATATGAGCCAGTGGAGAATGGTGTCGAGCTTCATAGAGCGCATTTTCTTCTTGATTCACAGCACAGCGAATATACCTCTCTCGTCGCGAAGATCGTGTTTGATGAGGGCAATCAGCTTTGGTATTTCTACGTCCCAACGTACCGCAACGAATTATTAAGGTGGATACCTTATAAGCCACTTCCATACAGCCAAACGCTTGAAGAACTACTCACCGAATTGGAAAGCGATCCTCAAGCGTGTTTTTGGGAATAGGGAACGCTCCAATTCTAACAGCTGCCAATGTCGCCATAATTTATGCTTTGGATTTAACGACTTGGTTTCTAAAGTCTTTCGGTGTCATGTTGTAAACCGATTTAAATGCGGTACTGAAATGCGCTGCACTTTTAAACCCGGATTCAAACGCTATTTCTGTTATAGATTTTTCTGACATGCGCAGCTGGGTTGCGGCGAAGTTGATCCGCTTCACTTTTAATATCTGTGAAAATGAAAGATCCTCTGCGGCGAGGCGGCGTTTTAAGGTCGCGATAGACATGCTCATATGAGCCGCTAAGCCTTCCAGAGTGATATCTTTCTCGATATTGTTCTCAATATACTTGATGGCCTTTTGAGAGTCGCTTAGGCTGCTTGCGTCATCTATGATTGATAGGATGTTTGGCTCTACCTCCACCATTAACGACAGCAGTGCCATTGCGATATGACCTTGTGTGTAGTCTGGAGCATTGCGACTCGCTAAGTTGACCAATGTGTCTTTTAGTTGTGCTACTTCGCTGCTGGCTTGCGCTGAAAAAGGATAGAAGCGCCTTTCTTCCGTCTTGGAGCGTAGCATTGGGTGTGCTTTTTTAAAGTCACAGAATAGATTTGGGTTGAAGACTAGAGCCAGTGCTTTAAAGCCATTTTCACTAGGGATGGCTTCTGCGCTGCTCAAATCAGCAGAGTTGTAGAGAGTAAAATCTCCTGCTTTAAGTTCAAACTGTTCACCATTTGGTTGATGAACTAATAGGGCACCTTCTTCAACAACATATAAGCCATTATGTGTTGCGGTGTAACGCTCACTTTTGCGCGCAGTGAAGTGATTAAAGCGAATGATCTCAATGTTCGGCATATTCGTTCTTATCATTTTTACATAACAAATAAAAAAGGCGCTCAATAGAGCGCCTTTTAACTTCATTCGGTATTATTCACTTACAGTCTGTTCTGCTTGTGCTGCTGGTTGTTCAGCAAATACCTGGGTTGGCTTTGCAACTAAACTGCGGTTCTCTTGGTTTACGTCCGCAAGGACAATTTCCAATGTATCACCAAGTTTGTATACGACCTCTTTATCGATAGAGATGGTACCGTTGTCGCCATTGCACTCAATTCTTTCTTTATTATCAAGAATTAGTGCACCAGGAATAAAGGCTGCTGCGCCATTTTCGAGAAGTCGGACACGTGCACCAGCACGATTAATATCGAAAATCTCACCTGTGAAACAAGTTTTCTTGTTCGGCTCATCAGCAAGCGTACGTGCATATAACCAATCTGAGACATTTCGCTCAGCAATTTTATGATGTTTACGGTGCAGAGCTAGTTCTTCACCGACTTGATCATCAGGTTTTTGCACTGGCTCTTTGCCTAGGATGACGGCCTTCAACATGCGGTGGTTGATCATATCGCCGTACTTACGAATTGGTGATGTCCAAGTCGCATAGATATCCAGCCCCATAGCGTAATGAGGAAGAGGCTGATTACCTACTTCACTGTAGGCTTGGAACTTACGAATACGATTATCAAGGTAAGAGGTTTCTTGCGCAGCCAACCAGCGACGCAATGCAGCAAAGCCTTCTAGAGTGGTAATTGACTCCGCTGTGAATTCTAGTGCACCTTCTGGATTGACAAGTTGAACCACTTCTTCAATCTTCTCAGTCTTAATGCCAGCGTGAGTATTGAAAACACCTGTTTCAAATTTATCGCGCAGTGTACGACCAGCACAGATGTTTGCGGTAATCATTGACTCTTCAACCAAGCGATTTGCACTGCGGCGCATATCTGCATGGATAGCAACCACATCGTTGTCTTCACTCAGCTCAAAACGGTAGTCAGGACGGTCTGGGAAGACCACTGCGTTTTTCTCACGCCATTCTGCGCGAGCAAGGGAAAAGTCGTAAAGGTCACGAACGATTGTCGCGATCTCTTCAGATGGTTGCCATGCTTCTGAGCTGCCGTTTTCTAGCCAATCAGACACGTGATCGTATGCTAAGCGTGCGTGTGATTTGATGTTTGCTGCAAAGAACTTGATATCGTCGCCAATGACGCCGTCTTTATTTACGGTTACGGTACAGCAAATAGCAGGGCGGATTTCGCCTTCAATCAGAGAGCATAGGTTGTCTGCTAGATCGCGAGGCAGCATTGGAATATTGCGGCCCGGAAGATAAATAGTATAGCCACGCTCACGTGCTACTTTATCCATTTCATCTTCTGGTGTGATGTAGGCAGTTGGATCTGCGATAGCGATTGTCAGTTCGAAATCGCCAGATTCGGTTTTCTTCGCGTACAGCGCATCGTCCATATCTTTGGTTGATTCACCATCGATAGTCACGAAAGGAACGTGTGTCATGTCTACGCGTTCTAGATCGGCGTCGTCTTTTAGTTCCCAGTTCTCGATGCCTGCTGGCTCAGAGTTTGGTAGATCGTTTTGAGCAAGCGTTACCCACCAAGGTGCAATTTTGTCGTTCGCGTCTGTGATTTTTTCAGAAATTTCCACGAAGAAAGAGTTATCGCCTTTTAGAGGGTGGCGAATAAGATGTGCGACAACCCAATCTCCCTCAGCGAACTCGTCAGGTTTTAGACCTTTCTTTAGTTTCGCTTTAAGAGAAAGCTTTTTAAGCTGTGGGTGATCAGGTGCTACGTTTAGCTTGCCTTTGAACATTTTGACTCGACCAATAAAGCGAGTCACGGCTTGTTCTAACAGCTCTTGTGGCTCTGCAACTTCGCGTTCATTTTCTGTGCGGATAATGGCGACGACTTTGTCACCGTGCATGCACTTTTTCATGTACGCAGGTGGGATGAAGAAGCTAGTCTTGCTGTCCACTTCCAAAAAGCCAAAGCCTTTATCTGTGGCTTTTATTGAGCCTTCTTTTTTCGGCAGGTTTTCTTGGATTTGCTGCTTAAGCTGAGCGAGTAGTGGGTTATCTTGAAACATCTTTTCTTAAATTACCTATGGAGTTGGGCACACTATAATCATTGCGAGCTATTATTACTACCTGTGGAGCGCAATTTCGCCGTGAATTTTGCTGATCGAATTGCAGGAAATCGGCTTAAATATTGATGAAAAACTCATCTGCGAGCTGCGCAAATCTACGGGGAATGGTGGGGCTGGTGGAAAAATATGCTAAAAATGCCATTATTGAGAATAAATTGTGATGTAATTCAATTTTTTCTGGCTTTTTTTATGCTTTTAAGGAATAATCCGCCTCCCTTAGTCGTCCCTAATGGCTTATCGCGGTTGTGTACTGTGCTGTGTTCCTGTCTGAATGGAATCAGTAACTGGATGAATCAGTATCGAATTGGAAGAGCATATGGGACTGTTTTTTTGTTTAATTAAGTAGGATCCCAATGCAAGATTCTGTTATTCAATTCAGCGATTTATCTCTGAATGATTCTATCCTTTCTGCTCTAGACGGAATGGGTTTCGTGTCACCAACTCCAATTCAGGCTGCGGCAATCCCACACCTGTTGGAAGGTGCTGACGCGCTGGGTAAAGCTCAAACAGGTACAGGTAAAACGGCAGCGTTCTCTCTGCCTCTTCTAAATAAGATCGATCTCAACCAACGTAAACCACAAGCTATCGTTCTTGCGCCAACGCGTGAGTTAGCGATTCAGGTTGCGGCTGAAATGAAAAACCTTGGTAAGAACATCAAGGGTCTTAAAGTTTTAGAGATTTACGGTGGTGCTTCTATCGTAGATCAGATGCGCGCTCTTAAGAGCGGTGCACAAGTTATTGTTGGTACTCCAGGTCGTGTACAAGACCTTATCAACCGTGAACGTCTACACCTAGATGAAGTAAACACGTTTGTACTAGACGAAGCTGACGAAATGCTAAACATGGGTTTCGTTGATGACGTTACTGCGATCATGGAACATGCACCAGAGTCTGCTCAACGCGTTCTATTCTCTGCAACAATGCCTCCGATGCTTAAGAAAATCGTTGAGCGCTTCCTACGTGAGCCTGTAATGGTTGACGTTGCTGGTAAGAACCACACTGTAGACAAAGTTCAACAGCAGTTCTGGGTAGTGAAAGGTGTAGAGAAAGATGAAGCGATGTCTCGTCTTCTTGAAACGGAAGAAACTGACGCGTCAATCGTCTTCGTACGTACTCGTCAAGACACTGAGCGTCTAGCTGATTGGCTATCTGCACGTGGCTTTAAAGCGGCAGCTCTGCACGGTGACATTCCTCAGTCTCTACGTGAGCGTACTGTTGATCACATCAAACAAGGTGTTATCGACATCCTAGTTGCAACTGACGTTGTTGCACGTGGTCTTGATGTCCCACGTATTACGCACGTATTCAACTACGACATCCCATTCGATGTTGAGTCTTACATCCACCGTATCGGTCGTACTGGCCGTGCTGGACGTAAAGGTAAAGCGATCCTTCTTGTTCGCACTAACCAAATCCGTATGCTTCGCACTATCGAGCGCGTAACTAAGTCATCTATGGAAGAGATTCAACTTCCTCTACGTGACCAAGTTGCTGAAGCTCGTCTAGCTAAGCTAGGTGCTGAGCTTGAAGCTGAGAAAGAGCACAAAGCTCTAGACAAATTTTCTGAGCTAGTAGAGAAACTACAAACTTCTCTAGAAATCGACCCAGCAACGCTTGCTGCTATGCTTCTTAAGCGTCAGCAAGGTAAACGTCCTCTATTCTACATTGGCGAAGACCCAATGGTTGAAGCGATTGAGCGTGATAAGCAACGCCGTAAAGAGCGCCGTGAAGGTGGTCGTGACGGCGGTCGTAACTTCAACAACCAAGATTGGGATACTTACCAGCTTCAAGTTGGTCGCGAGCAAGGTGTTCAAGTTAAAGACATCGTTGGTGCTCTAGCGAACGAACTAGGCCTGGGTAAAGGCTCTATCGGTGCGATCAAGCTAGCACAAGGCCACACATTCGTTCAGCTACCAAAAGCAATGACTTCTGAAGCTGCGGGCAAGCTAAGCAAACTACGCATCCGTCAACAAGATGTTGGTGCTGTAGTATGTGACTTCGATGACTTCCGAGAGTCTCGTGGTGGTCGCCGTGACGGTGGTCGTCGCGATGGCGGTCGTCGTGATGGCGGCGGTTACCGTGGCAACCGCGAAGGCGGCAACCGTGGTGGTGATCGTCGTGAAGGCGGTCGTCGCGAAGGTGGCTTCCGTGGTAACCGTGACGGCAACCGCGATGGTAACCGTGAAGGTGGCGAACGTCGCTTCGATCGTAACCGTGGTGGTGATCACCGTGGTAACCACCGTGGTGAGCGTGGTCACGGCCGTGGTCGTCGCACTCAAGAAGCATAATCACGAATCAGTGATTAGAGCAATTGATTAAATTGCCGCAAGAATTGAAAGCCGAGCGAAATGCTCGGCTTTTTTATGCGCGTCGAATACGGCTTTGCTTTTCGTCGTGCTCATTTACCCAGCTAATGACTTCGTTTAAGGGGAGGGCTGGGCAGAACAAGTAGCCCTGAATGATGTCGCAGCCACGACTGCGTAAAAAATGCAGTGTATCCATGTCTTGAACGCCTTCTGCGACGACTGAATACCCTAGGCCATGCGCTAACGCTATTGTGTTCTCAACGATAGAGCGGGTGCCCTCTGTCCGGCTTGCGGTACAAAGAAATGATCGGTCGATTTTAATTTGATCAACTGGGAGATCTCTCAAAAGCGACAGAGATGAATACCCGGTGCCAAAGTCGTCCAAGCTGATCTTAATACCCAATCCTTTGATTTGGTGAATTAGGGGGTTGAGCTCAACAACTCTATCAATCGCCATCGTTTCAGTAATCTCTAAGCTTATAAGGTCAGCAAATTGAGGGTTTACTTTGAGCAGTGTTTCCAAGCGGTTGAACAATAAATTAGACGAGAGATCTTTTGCAGATAAGTTAACGTGGACAGGAAGCTTGATGTCTTTTTCTATAAAGGTCTGGAGATCTTTTTCAACTTGGTTGAGGACCCACATGGTGATGTTGTGCACTTGATTACTTCGCTCCGCGATGGGGATGAAGTCGTTAGGCGAAATCGTTTTACCATTTTCATCATGCCAACGGATCACGGCTTCAAAGCCGACAGCTAAGTTAGTATGTGCATCAATCAACGGTTGGTAGTATAGCTGGAACTCCTCTTTTTCCAGCGCACATTGAATACGAGAAGAGATTTCGAGCTGGTACTTGGCCCCGACGTTCATGTCCTCATTATAAAATGCAAAGAGATTGCCATTTCGTTTGGCGTGATACATGGCAATGTCTGCGTGCTTTATCAATAGATCATTGGACAGAGCGTCATAAGGGTAGGTACTGACACCGAAAACAACGCGGGAAGAGACTTGAAACTCATCTAAATGGAAGCGATTAGACAGTGCCGAATCTAACTCTTCGATGAGACTTTTGCCTGTTTCCTCGCATGCTGACGAGGTGAGGATGACAAATTCATCGCCACCAACGCGGAAAATTTTGTCACTGCCTTTAAGTTTCTCTTGGAGACGTTGCCCAATTTGAATCAGTAGTTGGTCTCCACAAAAGTGTCCCATAGCATCGTTGACTTGTTTAAAGTTAACGACATCGAAAAGGATCACTGAGAAAGGGTCTCCAGACTGTATTCTATCTTCGATTAACTCAAAGCAGTATTTACGGTTAGGGAGTCCAGTAAGTGCGTCGTGAACGGCATTACGCTTCTCTTTTTCAGCAACGGTATGAAGTTCTAGTATGGAGTCGTTGCTCCATTTGATAACCAGCACCACAAAAATGCTGCCACCGAATAAAATGAGAGAAACTCCGGTTTCCAAGAGGGAAGCGATAGGTTTTTCCATTATAGCGTGTAAAAAAGCGGCATACGCAAAAATGAAACAGCTGATTAACAACAATAGGAAAGTCCACCCGGGTACATCAGTTCTCGAGCAGATGTTTTTTGTCATCTGCCATCCCCAGCAGAGCAAAATCAAACCTAAGATCACTAATAGAAATGCAATAGTGGGCACATTATTACCCCGATTTATTGATTGGTTTATTATTTTTGTTCACCCAATAAACAACGTAGCTCATATCTCTGAATTTGTACAAATTGACCTATTCATAAATTATGTTTAACAAGTCATATTTTTTAGTCTTCAAATAAAATCAAAACTTGCTACAGATCAACAAAATTTGTTCAATCAAATCGCTTTTACTAAAAGATTGTTGAAAGATTAAAAAATTATTGAATAATAGAGGGGCAAACAAGAAGTACGCAGCGCACAAGCGCTATTACAACCTCTGCTCTACAACAGGATAACTATTTCATGTCTAATTCGTTTGTACTGGTGATCAACTCTGGTAGCTCTTCATTAAAATTTGCTGTTATTGATTCTGAAACCGGTGAAGCTTTGGTATCAGGTATTGGTGAGTGTTTTGGCCTACCTGAAGCTGAAATCAGTTGGAAATATCAGGGAGAAAAAACCGTTGAAGCAATTCCTGCTGGCGGTAACCATCATCAGTACGCTGTTGAGCGAGTGGTAAAACTACTCGAGACTTTGGGTTTGAGCTCAAAATTTGTAGCAGTAGGTCACCGCATTGTTGCTGGTGGCGAAACCTTTAAAGGCACAGTAAAAGTCGATGAAAAAGTTATTCAAGAAGTTGAGCGTCTTGCTGAGCTAGCGCCACTTCATAACAAAGCGAATGCAGAAGGCATGCGAGCAGCAATGGCAGCATTCCCTTCACTGCCTCAATTCGCTGTGTTTGATACTGCTTTCCACCAAACAATGCCTGCAAAAGCGTTTATGTACGCGCTTCCTTACGAGCTTTACGAAGAGCATAAAGTGCGTCGTTACGGTGCTCACGGCACAAGCCACTACTACGTAAGCCGTGAAGCAGCGAAAATGCTAGATAAACCGGTTGAAGAAAGCAGCTTTATCACCGTGCACTTAGGTAATGGTGCATCAGTGAGTGCGGTTAAAAATGGCGAATGTGTTGATACAAGTATGGGTTTGACGCCGCTAGCTGGCCTAATGATGGGCACTCGTTGTGGTGACCTCGACCCAAGTGTTATCGAGTTCCTTTTCCGTAAAGGTTGGGAAAAAGACGAAGTTTTCGAGATGATGAACAAGAAGTCAGGCTTCTTAGGTGTATCCGGTGTAACAAGTGACGCACGTGGTGTACTAGAAGCCATGGAAGCGGGTAACACACGTGCGAAGTTGGCATTTGAAATCTTCACTTACCGTGTTGCGAAATACATTACTTCTTACCTAGCTGCTCTGGATTCATTAGACGGCATCATCTTCACTGGTGGTATTGGTGAAAACTCACTACCAATTCGTCGTGAAATCTTGAAAAACCTAAAACTGCTAGGTTTTGTTGAAGATGAGAAAGGCAACGAAGATGCAAGATTTGGCAACGCAGGTGTTATCGCAACATCTGAGTTGCTCGGTGCGAAAGCACTAGTTATTCCTACCAATGAAGAGTGGGTAATCGCTCAACAGTCGGTGGAACTGCTGTAAAACGGCAAAAATTTTGGGAACTAAGTCAAAGCCCTTTCCTTTATGGAAAGGGCTTTTTTTGATCCCAATACATCCTTTCTCCATACAACTAGCCGCATTAATACGGATCTCTAATAGCTGCCAATTGCCTTAATATTGATAAATATATAAACAACTTGGGCAGTGAAGAAATTTCAGTATACTGCGCTTAAGTCATACCAAAGAAAAATAGCCTTATGCCATGTAGGTGTCTCAGCTCGGAGACAGGAATTGCGTTTGAAGAACGATCAAACGAAATCGGATCTTTGCAGGCTATTGGGCATATAAATAATAAACCGTTGACTAGTTCGAAGATTAGTCAAATGAGAGAAAGTTATGTTTTTTAATAAGTCGCTTCAGCAAGAAAACCAACGATTAAAGCAGGATCTGCAACGCTTGCAGCAAATCCAACACAGTTTAGATGAAGAAATGCTTCGCTTAACGCTGGATAAGAAAGGTTGCATTACCTCTGTAAATACAAAACTTCACCAACAACTCTTTTTCACTGATGCAGATGTTTTAGCGAAACCGATTACCGAGTTGGTGCCATCAAATTCGCGCAATACAGATCACTTTCATCGAATGAAGAGAGCCGTTCAGGAAAAAGTCTTTTGGAATGGCGCGATGCAAGTACTTAAAGGCAACGGCGAAGAAGCGTGGTTACGAACGGTTATCCAGCCTGTTTTAAACGAACATCAAGAAGCCGAAAGCTTTTTTGTGTTTGCTTCTGAGCTTACGCGAACGATCAAAGCATCGCGTGAGCAAGAGGACATGCTGAATGCGCTGAGCCGTTCTATGGCGGTTATTGAGTTCACGTTAGATGGTAATGTATTAAAGGCCAATGATAATTTCCTTAGTACGATGGGTTATACACTGGATCAAATTAAAGGGAAGCATCATCGTATGTTCTGCGATCAGGAAGAGGCTGGTTCTGAAGCTTATCGCGAGTTCTGGCAACGTTTGGCAAAAGGGCAGTTTGCTTCAGACCGATTTAAGCGAGTTAACCGTTACGGTGAAGAAGTATGGTTAGAAGCCTCCTATAACCCTATCCATAACGATAGAGGAGAGCTCTACAAGGTCGTCAAGTTCGCGACCGACATCACCCAGCAGGTGATGCAAGAGCAGCAAATGGCTCAGGCTGCGCAATTGGCTAATGAAGTTTCTCAAGAGACCGGAACACAAACACTGCAAGGTCAGCAAGTGATAGGTTCGACGCTAGAAAAGGTGCAAACACTGTCTGACCAAATGCAGCAAGCGAATACGGCCATTGACGAGCTCAAAGCGCACTCATCACGCATTAGTGAACTGGTTAATAGCATCAGTGGTATTGCTGACCAAACTAACTTACTAGCGTTAAATGCGGCGATAGAAGCAGCTCGCGCGGGTGAGCATGGTAGAGGCTTTGCAGTGGTGGCTGACGAGGTGAGACAGCTTGCCACAAGAACCAATGCGACCACGGATGAAATTGTCTCAATGGTAACTGAAAACTTAGAGCGAACCGATAATGCTGTCCAACTGATCGCCAAATGTCAAAAAGAAGCACTAGATACGCTAGAACTTTCAGAAAAAGCGGGGAATGTGATGAACGAAATACAAGATGGCGCTAGCCGTGTCGTAGAGGCTGTGGAGCAATTTAACCGCTCATTGTAGTTGGTTCTTCATGCTATCAATGGCTTTTTTCAGTTCCGATATAATCAACTTGTTTACTACTGCTGCTCATCGCCAATAAAGCGCTTTTTTTGGTGATGAGAAAGCCAATTATTTCCCTCCTTAATATTTCGTATTTCTATCTTAACGTGTCGCTATTTTACAACACTGTTAATAAAAAGTAGCGTAATTTAATCTCCTGTTAACTTGGTTGCGAATCACAGTTGGGGGAGACCTACTTGGACTTACTAAATTTCACCATAGATAACTTAGCGCTGCTAGGTACGCTTACCATGGAGCACATCTCTTTGGTCGCTCTGGCTGTTGGGCTTGCCATCCTAACTGGCGTACCTATCGGCATTCTTATCACACAAAATGAGCGCGTTGCGAAAGTGGTGCTTTACGTAGCATCCATCATTATCACCATTCCTTCAATCGCACTGTTTGGTTTGATGATTCCTCTCTTATCGACCATTGGTCATGGGATTGGCTACGTGCCCGCCGTGATTACCGTACTGCTTTATTCTCAGCTGCCTATTATTCGCAACACTTATACCGCCATTCACAACGTAGAACCGTCACTCCGAGAGGCTGCTCGCGGCATCGGGCAAGATCTATCTTGGTGGTGAAGATACTTCTGGGATGGATACGGTCACTCTGCGCCGCAACATTGGCTATGTTATTCAGCAAATTGGCTTATTTCCCAACATGACGATCGGCGAAAACATCGCGGTGGTTCCCAAGTTATTAGGGTGGGATAAGGCAAGGTACATGACGCGTGCAAAAGAGCTATTGGAGATGGTGGCTCTTGATCCTAGTGTCTTCATTAATCGTTATCCAAATGAGTTGTCTGGCGGACAGCAGCAACGAATTGGTGTTGCCCGAGCGCTGGCGGCGGATCCTCCCGTCATGCTGATGGATGAACCTTTTGGTGCGATTGACCCGATCAACCGTGAAGTAATTCAGGATGAGTTCCTTAAAATGCAGCAAGAGCTCAACAAGACCATCATGTTTGTCAGTCATGACATTGATGAAGCGGTCAAAATGGCCGATAGAATTGCGATTTTCCGTGATGGTCACCTGGTTCAGTACGATACGCCTGACGATTTGCTCGCACACCCGAAAGATGATTTCGTGAAAAACTTTGTCGGAGATGATCGCGCACTTAAACGTCTACGCTTAGTGACGGCTGAGTCCGTCATGCAGACCACTTTTGCGTACGTGAAACCTAACGATACGCTTGCCGACGCTCTAACCAAAATTGACGCGTATGGGTATCGCGACGCCGTGATATTAGTGAATGACCAACACCAACCTATCGGTTATGTGCCAAAAGCTACCGCAATCAATATGAAGGGGTACTGCGGCGAACATTATGTCGGCCTGAAAACAATCGCCCGAACCACGGATGATCTGCGTAAAGTCGCGTCGAAGATGTTCACGCACGACATTGTTTGGATGCCGTGTGTTGACGAGAATGGCCGCTTAGTGGGCGAAGTCACACAGCGCGGCATTACCCATTATCTAGGCGCAACTTATCAGCGCGATACCTCTCTTAGTGAGCCACAGCCATTGCATCAGGCTAAGGAGGCATCGTGACCAATCAGCTCAAACAAACCTACTATTTCGTTTTATTAGCGTGTGTCTTTGCGTTGGGTATTTATTTACAAGGCGCGGGTACGATCGATGATTTCCTCTACTACCAAGAAGACATTGTTTATTTGACGGTTCAGCACATTGAACTGGTGCTGCTGTCTGGTGGATTGGCGATCCTAATCGCGATTCCCGTCGGCGTATTGCTCAGCCGTCCCCGTTTTCAGAAAGTCGCAGAATCGGCGATGCAGGTTTTGAATGTGGGGACCACGATTCCTACTTTAGCCATTCTTGCGCTGGCAATGAGCTTTCTTGGCATTGGCACCGTGCCAGCGGTATTTGGGCTGACGATTGCCTCGTTGTTACCGATTGTCAGAAACACCTATATCGGACTGAAAGAAGTGCCCGCTCATTTAAAAGAAGCGGCGTCAGGCATTGGTATGACCGAGTTACAAATGTTGTTTCAGGTTGAAATTCCTAATGCGCTGTTCGTCATTTTTGCCGGTATCCGCACGGCGTTAGCTGTCAACGTGGGCACCGTTCCACTGGCCTTCTTAATTGGTGGTGGTGGGTTAGGGGAGCTCATTTTTACCGGTATTGATCTGGATGAACCCATCATGATGCTGGCAGGCGCTATTCCTACAGCGATGCTGGCTATCGCTATCGACAGTGTGGTAGGAGCCGTTTCCTATGTCACTGTACCTAAAGGCTGTAACCCTATTAGAGCTAGACAATAACAATCCTAAAAATTGAACACAGACAGGAGTCAAACATGTTGAAGCAAATTACTCGCCGCTTGCTGGCCGTTGGTGTACTGCTTTCAAGTTTTCACGCATCCGCGGAAATCGTCGTAGGTGGTAAAAACTTTACAGAACAACAGCTTTTAACGGAGATCACGTCTCAATATTTAACCAAAAAAGGCTACGACGTTGATAAACGTTCGGGCATGGGCAGTGCGGTTTTGCGTAAAGCGCAAGAAAACGGCCAGATTGATCTTTATTGGGAATACACGGGCACATCACTGATCATTTACAACAAAGTCAAAGACAAGCTCCCAGCAGAGCAAGTGTATCAACGCGTTAAGGAACTGGATGCCAAGAAAGGCCTAGTTTGGCTTAACCCTTCAAAAGCGAACAACACCTACGCGCTCGCTATGCGCAGTGACGATGCGAAACAACGTGGCATTTCAACCTTATCCGACTTCGCCGAGCAAATGCGCCAAGACCCGCCAATGACCATTGCTTTGAATGCGGAATTCTATGCACGAAAAGATGGCTTCCGACCTTTACAGAAAACCTACAAATTCAAAGCTTCACGTGACCAAGTGAAACGCATGGATACTGGGTTAACTTATGATGCGCTGAAAGGGAAAGAAGTCGATGCTGCGCTTGTATTTGCAACAGATGGTCGTATCAAAGCATTCGGTTTTACCGTTTTAACGGATGACAAACAGTTCTTCCCTGATTACGCGATCACTCCTGTGGTTCGCCAAGAAACGCTAGATGTGAACCCAGAGCTTGCCGAGCAAATGAACGCGCTTTCTGCGGCGATCGATGGCGATACGATGTCGACTTTGAATCAACAAGTTGATGTGGAGCGACGTTCGATCTCAGAAGTCGCAAGCCAGTTCCTATCTGAGCATAACTTGGGGTAATACCATGACTATCCTGCAAGTTAGTGTGGCCCAAATCAACGCCCAGTTAGGCGATGTGAATGCCAATCTGAATACTCATCAGGATTACATAAAGCAAGCTGCGGCCTTGGGGTCGCAGCTATTGCTGTTTCCTGAACTCTCCTTGACCGGATACCAGCTCCAATCCTCAGTGCGTGAAGTCGCCATGAAGCGTGATGATGCTCGGCTTAAAGAGCTTGCGCAACTTGCACCGCACATGTCCGTAATTGTCGGCTTTGTTGAACAGGCCGCTCCGGGAGAGTACTACAACGCGATGGCTTGGTTGCTCGGTGGTACGGTGGTTGCTGTGCATCGCAAAATCAATTTACCAACCTATGGTGGGCTTGAAGAGGGCAAGTGGTTTCATTCGGGAGACGCAACCACCAGCGTGTCTCTTGATGATAATTGGCGAGGCTCGGTTTTAATTTGCGCCGATTTATGGAATCCACCTTTGGTTCATTGCGCGCTACTCGATAAGCCTGAAATCTTGCTCGCGCCGATCAACTCGGCCAGCAGGATTGTCAGTAAAGACTTTTCCAATGAAGACAACTGGTTGGTTAACGTTAAATTCTATGCGGTGCTCTACGGAACCCCAGTCTTGATGGCTAATCGTTACGGGCCAGAGGGAGAAGCGTGGTTTTGGGGAGGAAGCTGTATTTTGTCTGCAACGGGTGAGCTATTGGCGCAGGCAGAAGATGGTGAAACCTTGATAACTGCGACCTTGTCATTGGACGATATTGATAAAGCCAGATTCGAGCTGCCTACCATGCGAGACAGCAATACACCATTGATCACAACGCTATTGTCGAAGGCAAAACGCTAAAACTGGAGCAGTAGATGATGCAATCTATTCATCGATTTATTCACGAATTAACCTTTGAACAGCTTCCTGCTGACGTTATTGAACAAGCGAAATATTGCGTCTTGGATTTGTTAGGTGTCGCCGCAGCTGGTAAAGCGACGCAGCTGCAAAACATGGTAGCCAAACTCGCGCAGAAGCAGTTTGCCGGTGATACGCCGATGCTGTTTTCTGATCACACAGCTAGTGGTTGTGGGGCGACTCTATATGGCGGCATGTTGATTGACAGTATGGACGCGCACGACGGCCAAGTCCTGACGAAAGGCCATGTTGGCGTCGCTGTTTTGCCGGGGCTGCTCGCCAGTATGCATGAGTCAGCAGTTACGGGAGAAGAGTTATTAACGTCCCTCGTCATTGGCTACGAAATAGCAACTCGCGCCGGAATCGCGCTGCATCAAACCGCTTGTGATTATCATACTTCTGGTGCTTGGAATGCGTTGGGCGTCGCTGCGGTGTCTGCAAGAAGAAAAGACTTAACGGAGGCACAAACAGAGCATGCGCTCGGCATTGCTGAGTTTTATGGTCCACGCAGCCAAATGATGCGTTGTATTGAACATCCAACCATGCTCAAAGACGGCTCTGGCTGGGGAGCAATGGTGGGCTTTGCCAGTGCAGAGCTGGCAGAAGAAGGATTTACTGGCGCGCCAGCCGTGACTCTGCTGGACCAACAAACTCACGCTTTGTGGGCAGATTTAGGGCAGCGCTGGTATATTCTGGAGCAATACTTTAAACCGTATCCGGTTTGTCGTTGGGCTCAACCTGCGGTTGAAGCGGTGAGAGCACTGCAACAAGAAAATAAACTAAAACCTGATGAGATTGAACTTATCGAAGTTCACAGCTTTCACCAGGCGGTGTGCCTGCATACCAAGCGCCCTGAGACAACCGAGCAGGCTCAGTACAGTTTGCCATTTTCAGTCGCGAGTGCGGTCATGGATAATACGGTCACGGTAGAAGCCGTTACCAAAGGACTGAAAGATCCTGCTCGCTTGGCAATTACGGAGCGGATGAAGTTAATTGAAGAGCCTGCTTACAATGATAAGTTTCCAGCCGAACGCTGGGCGCATGTCGTGGTGACGTTGAAAAATGGCGACAAACTGACTTCGCCTCCCTGTATTGCGCGAGGTAATCCTGAAAATCCGCTCAGTCGAGACGAGATGCGAGGTAAGTTTCGTACTTTGGCAGAGAAAGAACTGCCCGCTTCGCGCGTGTCAGCGATAGAAGAGGGCTGTTTGCAACTTAATAAAGCCAGTAAAGAGCAGGTACTTACTTGGCTATCACTGCTTTACCAAGGCACGTTGTCCGATAAGCCGCCTGGCACGTCGCCTGACACATCACGATGAGATCGAACTTCTTTTCTCTTACTCAATCTTAAGCTAAACGTCGCTCTTCACGCGGCGTTTTTTCATAGCGTTTTTTGTAGCAGCGCGCAAAATACGATGTAGAACTGAACCCACAAGCGGTGCTGATTTGAGTAATGGACAGCATGGTTTGCAACAGCAAATGTTGAGCGCGCTCTAAGCGCAATTGAAGGTAGTAATTACCTGGTTTGTCTTGCAAGTATTGCAAAAATAACCTTTCCATCTGCCTGACCGATAATCCTACTTGCTCGCCAATTTCATAGCACTTTAGCGGCTCTTCCATGTTGGCTTCCATGATCTCTACAGCGTCGAGCAGGCGCGGGTGGCGGATGTTGTGTTTACGGATTAACGACATCCGCTGTTTATCATGCGCCGGTCGAATCGCAGGGTGAATGCATTGCTCAGCCACTTGATTCGCCAAGTCGCTCCCATGTTGGTTTGTAATTAAATGAAGCATCATATCCAAACCGGCTAAGCCGCCCGAACAAGTTGGTGTGCGTGGGTCGAATTCGTACAACTCACTGGTCACGTTAATGTTTGGAAACTCCTCTGCCAGGCTGTTGGCGGACTCCCAATGCACGGTACACGTTTTGTTTTTTAACAGGCCAGCTTTTGCTAACAACACGCTGCCTGTCGAAGTCGAACCCACGGCGATGCCTTGACGAAGCGCTTGCTTTAACCACTGGTTCACCGAGCCACTCGCAGCAGCAACATGGGCGCCAATACCTGCTACAACCAGCAGCAAGTCTAAATGAGCAATGTTGTTGACTGACTGTGTTGGCGAGAATGAAACGCCATTACTGGCCGATACTTCTTTATCTTCGAATCCATAAATATCCCACTGATACAAATCGCAACCAGCGAGGCGGTTGGCCATTCGAAGAGGTTCGATAACCGCCGAAAAAGAGAGCATCGAAAAATCAGGAATAAGGAAAAAACCAATGCGATACGTGTGTGTCGTTTTCATTCTCTGTGGTCACCAAGTGGGCAGTTCATCTATGTCGTATTTCTGGATAAGAATGTCGCAATTGTTAAATTATTGCTATCAAAATTCGAACATGATGTGACTTAAGACAAGGAGTTCTTTGTCGAGCATACACATTCATTTGGACGAGATAATTATGATTGAACAAAAAGCCCCAGTAATTAGTGATGGTCTACGCCTTGATGGCGCTTTCTTTACTGACGAGAACGTTAACAACCCAGACTTACCGATCGTTATTGTCTGCTCAGGCTTTACTGGGCAAAAAAATATTCACCCAGAGCGTTACGCGAGAGCCTTAACTGCGAAGGGCTTTACGGTATTCGGATTTGACTACCGTGGCTTTGGCGAATCTGAGGGTATTCGTGAGCGAGTTATTCTGGATGAACAAGTACGCGACATCGCCAACGCGGTTGCGGTTGTGAAACAGCGCGCTAACGAGGAAGGGCGCAAAGTCGTACTGGCTGGCTGGGGCATGGCGGGGGGATTAATTCTTGATGCTTACCGAGTTTGCCAAGATGCGATTGATGGCCTTATCTCCATGAACGGCTTTTATGATGCGGTACGTGTTCAGGTTGCTCAACGTGGCGAGCACGGCTGGAAAGCGTTCCGTCAATTTATGTTAGAAGAGCGTACACGTCTTGCTCTTGGTGGAGAAAAGCAGGGGATTGATCCATTTGAAATCTACCCGCTTGATCCAGTAAGCCGCGAATATGTATTCACTGAACTGGTCAAAGCGCCAGGCTACGGCGTGACATCTGATCTGGACTTTGCGGATTCTCTCATCAATTTCAAACCGGAAGCTCTACTGGACGAGCGATTTGCAGACGCGCCAATCTTGATTGCGCACGGTGCAGAAAACGACCTTCACCCAGTGACCGAAGCAAAGTCGCTGTACGCGAAATACCCTGGGCCGAAATCTCTATTCTTACTGCCGGAAGGTGGTCACACCGAGTGGATGTTGGACGACGATCCTAAGTTTATTCAGTTCTCTGGCGTGATCGCGAACTGGTTGAGTGAGAACTTCAGTTAAGTCTTTAAGAGGTGCTTTCGTTGATGGCACCTCTACCTTTCTGACAGGATGATTTTCGATGAGCATAATTCCATTTTGTGAAGCGGCTGACCCATTTGTAAATAAACCAACAATCGCGATTCCTGAAGGCGCGGTTGATTGTCACGCCCACGTTTTTTCTTCACGTTATCCGTACTGTGAAACGCGAACCTACACACCACCTGATGCCAGCGTCGGCGCGTACCTGCATTTGCACCAGCAATTATGCATCCGTCATGGCGTGCTGGTTCAGCCGAGTGTGTATGGCAATGACAACCAGTTGCATCTTGATACATTACGGTATTTACGCCAGCAAGGTTACGACTACAAAGGCGTCGCGGTCGTGGATGCGGATGTGTCCGAGCAAACGCTGGATGAGCTACAAGAAGCGGGATTTTGTGGGGTGCGGATGAATCTACTGTTTAAAGGTGGTATTGAGTGGCGTGATGTTGAACGTTTAGCGGCTCGCCTTGCAGAGCGACACTGGCACCTTCAATGCTTAATTGATGTTTCGCAGTTTGATGACTTATATCAGCGATTAAGGGCTTTACCCGTGCCCGTAGTGATTGATCATCTTGGACATATGCCAACAAACAAGCTTATTTCTCATCCTGGTTTTCAAACCTTATTGAAGCTTAAGGCCGAAGGGAAAGTGTGGACAAAATTGTCGGCGCCGTATCGTTTGTCGCTTCAATCACCGCCTTATGATGACGTTTCTTCGTTTGCTCAAGCTTTGTTAGAAGCGAATGAAGAGCAATGCGTCTGGGGATCGGATTGGCCTCACCCATGTTTTGCTGCTGAGATGCCAAATGATGGCCAGTTGTTAGATACCTTGTGGCACTGGACGCAAGATACGACACTGTTTGGCAAGATTCTGGTCGATAACCCCAAGCGCCTCTACCGCTTTTAACTCCGCATTTCTATTACGAACCTAAAAAGACAACCGTAAGGCACTGATTCAAATTATGCTTCCTGCACTTCCGTTACAGGTTTCCTCTGATCCTGTGGTTATCAAGTTCTTTAACACCCTTAAACAACTTGGTTTCAAGGGGGATACTGATGCCCGCTATACCACTAGATTGAGTATGGCGACTGACAACAGCGTCTACCAGCAACTTCCTTTGTCGGTCGTCTTTCCTGCCAACCATCATGATGTGGTAATACTTGGCAAGGTCAGTGCACATGATGAATTTAAGCACCTGACCTTTTCGCCCAGAGGAGGCGGAACGGGCACCAACGGACAATCATTGAACTCGGGGATCGTGGTTGATCTGTCTCGCTATATGAATCGAGTGTTAGAGATCAACGAGCAGGAAGGTTGGGTGAGAGTGGAAACTGGGATAGTCAAAGATCAACTCAACGACATCGTTCGCCCTTATGGTTATTTCTTCTCGCCAGATCTGTCGACCAGCAACCGCGCAACATTAGGTGGGATGATTAATACCGATGCATCAGGCCAAGGCTCTTTGCAATATGGTAAAACCTCGGATCATGTGTTGGCGCTCAAAGCCGTATTGGCGGCTGGTTCGGTGCTCGATACCGAAGCAATTCAACAAAACAAATGGTTAAACAGTGATGCAGTATCGCGAGCGTTAAAAATTACGGAGGAAGTTTGTCGAGACAAGCGTCAACAGATTCTGGATAAGTTTCCTCCTCTGAATCGATTTCTTACTGGTTATGACCTAAAAAATGCCATAAACGACAAGAGTGAAGAGTTTGACGTCACGAGAATATTATGTGGCTCTGAAGGCACGTTAGCTTTTATCACTGAAGCCAAGCTCAATCTTACGCGAATACCTACTACGCGACGGTTAGTGAACGTTAAATACGATAGCTTTGATTCTGCATTGCGAAATGCTCCCTTGATGGTCGAAGCAGAGGCGCTATCGGTAGAGACGGTTGATGCAAAGGTGCTTAATCTTGCAAGAGAAGACATTGTCTGGCACTCGGTAAAACACGCGATCTCAGATGTGCGGGGCAAAGAGATGCAAGGGCTTAACTTTGTCGAGTTCGCAGGCAGTCACGACGATGATATTGAGGATAAAGTTGAACGCTTGCTTTCAATTCTCGATAAAGAAATGGCTCACCGACGCAGTGGTATCATCGGTTATCAAGTCTGTCGCGACCCCCAAGACATCCAGGCTATTTATGGAATGCGCAAGAAAGCGGTTGGGCTGCTTGGCGCGACTAAAGGTCAGGCAAAGCCGATTGCATTCGCGGAAGATACCTGTGTGCCGCCTGAAAATTTAGCGGACTTTATCGCGGAATTTCGTACGTTGCTAGACAGCAATAACCTGCATTATGGCATGTTTGGTCATGTGGATGCTGGCGTCCTTCACGTGCGTCCGGCGCTCGATATGTGTGACCCTGAGCAGGAAGCGTTGATGCATCAACTGTCCGATGATGTGGTCGCGCTGGTGGCAAAATACAATGGCTTAATGTGGGGAGAGCACGGTAAAGGATATCGCTCAGAATATGGACCTGCCTTCTTTGGTGATGAGCTCTTTACTGAATTAAGGCGCATTAAAGCGGCGTTTGACCCAGACAATAAAATGAATCCGGGGAAGATTTGCACACCACTGAATAGCGACGCTGAAATGGTAAAAGTCACAGCGACCAAGCGTGGCTACTATGATCGTCAGATCCCCGTAGCAGTCCGAGAGTCGCTTAAGCCCGTGCTGTCTTGCAATGGCAATGGGCTGTGTTTTAATTACGATGCTGATAGCCCAATGTGTCCATCATTTAAAGTAACAGCCGATCGTCGCCACTCTCCGAAAGGGAGGGCTGGGATAATGCGTGAATGGCTGCGTCGCCTTAATGACAGTGGCTTCGATTTGCTCGCTAACGAACAACAGCTTCTCAATCAAACGTTATCGGTTAAGCTTTTGGCTCAGAAGCTGAGTCAACTGATATCTCGCCCCGCATCTGATGATTTATCGCATGAAGTTTATGAGGTGATGAACGGTTGTCTAGCGTGCAAAGCATGTGCGAGTCAGTGCCCTGTTAAAGTTGATGTGCCTGATTTTAGAGCACGTTTTTTACACGTTTATCACTCGCGTTATCGCAGACCTCTGAGCGACTATCTGGTGTCGAATATTGAGCAACTGCTGCCGGTTATGGCAAAAGCCCCCAAGCTGGTTAATCGAATTGCATCTAGTAGGCCTGTTACGCAAGTATTAGAGACATCCATCGGTTTTGTTGATTCGCCAGTGCTATCTATCCCTACGTTGCAAAGTCGATGTCAGGCGCTTGGAGTGAGCCCGTTCGACTTTGCGTATCTAGAATCGCTTTCCCCAGAAGTGAAGCAAAATTACGTCTTGATTGTTCAAGATCCATTTACCAGCTTTTATGAAGCCGAGTTGGTTTCGGACTTTATTCAGTTATTGCAGCGGTTAGGGAAACACCCTGTTGTTCTGCCTTTCAAACCCAATGGGAAAGCTCAACATGTAAAAGGTTTCCTTAAGGCATTCGCCAGAAATGCACAAAACACATCGGATTTTCTCAACCAAGTTGCTGAGCTTGAAATTCCTATGATCGGTATCGATGCAGCCTTAGTGCTTTGTTATCGTGATGAATACCGTCAGGTTTTAAAAGAAAAGCGAGGCGAATTTACAGTGTATACGGCTCATGAATGGTTGGTGGATGCACTCAACGAATGGCCAGCAGTACGCGCATCAGACGAAGAACCTTGGTATTTGATGGCGCATTGCACAGAAAAGACCAAAATACCGCAGACTGAGAAATCTTGGCAGTCTATTTTTAATCACTTTGGCTTAAAGCTGCATGTGATACCTACGGGATGTTGCGGTATGGCAGGGACATTCGGCCATGAAGTGGATAAGAAAAGTACGTCTGAAGCTATTTATCAGCTGAGTTGGAAACCGAATATAAAGAACCTGCCCACCGAGCGTGTGTTAGCCACGGGATATTCCTGCCGCAGTCAAGTTAAGCGTTTTGAAGGGGAGGTAGTTCGACATCCTGTCCAAGTTTTAGCCAGTTTGTTTAGTGCATAAGATGCTTAGGCAATTTAGTATACGAAAACGCTTGCCTTAAGACTTTACCTGCCTTTAATGTATCCGACCGCAGAACTTCAATCTGCTTAACAACAACACAGGAGAGAATCGGGCTTTCACTTCCGCTCGACAGAAACTCCTTTCAAATTGATACAACAGCGCAGCAAACTTCCCTTGCTGCGATACTGTGTTCCATATTTTGTGAGTACTTATGTTTAACTCAGAACGCAAAGCGACGGTTATTCTGGTTGCGACAACGATGATCGCGGCACTTGGTTGGATCTTTTCTAAGGAAACAATACAGGGTTTACCACCTTTCGGCTTTATCGGGGCGCGATTTACTATTGCATCGCTCTGTCTGCTGCCGTTGTGCTATCGACCTTTGTTGAAAGCGAATTTGAGAGATGTGCTTTCTGCTGGTGGTGTCGGGCTACTGTTAGGTAGTGCCGTTATGACATGGATTTACGCCATCTCCATCAGCGACACGCTCGGGGAAGGCGCATTTATCATGAGTCTCTCCATGCTATTTGTGCCTATTGTTGCGTGGGTTATGTTTCGTCAACGACCACAACGAATTTTCTGGCTCTCTTTGCCTATCGCGGTATTAGGTCTCGCCTGTCTCTCTTTAGTTGGCGGTTGGAAGCAATCGGCCAGTCAATTTTGGTTTCTTGGGGCGGCACTGGTTCTTGCGCTTCATTTTAATGTGAACAGTAAATACTCTCAAAAATTACCTGTGTTGCTGCTTACTTGCGTGCAGCTTTTTTCTGCTGGTTGTTTAGGTTTGTTGGTTTCTTTCTTTATGGAGTCTTTTCCGGCAGAGGTTGACTCCTCCATTTGGTGGTGGTTCGCGTTGAGCACTTTGCTAGCGACGAGCTTGCGTTACGTAATGCAAACCATGGGGCAAAAATTTGTTCAGGCAGGTAATGCTGCCTTGATCATGATATTAGAGCCAGTTTGGACCGTCATTCTAAGCGTGCTGTGGTATGGCGAAGTGCTAACGGCAAATAAGCTAGTAGGCTGTGTGCTTATCTTATTCTCTCTTATTATTTATCGTACTGGCGGTCGATTTCGTTTGTCTATCCCTAGGTAGCTTCAAGAGGTTTGGGTAGGGAACAATTTAGGAGTGAAGCATGGCCAATACTGAGTATCAGGAATCACTAGACTTTTTAGATATTTTAAGTGTCTGTTTATACCGTTTAGGAATTAGCGTATTTGCCTTTGGACTTATCGCGATGACGATATCGGGTTTGCACCTTATTGAAGGTTCGGCATTTTATGATCGAAATGTGTTGCTGCTCATCGCCATTGCAGGCGTATTAACTGCAGCAAATATCCATGTCTACAGTAAAACTGTGCGTACTGTCATCAGCTGGTCAACTTGGGTGGGACTGCTCTTCATGGTGAGCGATCCAGACTTATCCCGCGTGTGGCTTTCTCTTGGTTTTGTCTTTGTCACTTTTTCCGGTGTGGCGCTGAAAGAATCCTTTTGTTTTAAAGTTCCAGGCTTGAAAGCGGTGCCAGTGCTACTTGCCATCGCAACCTTTGCGTTTTGTTTCGAAATACTGACGGTAGCGACTATTGCGACAGGGTTGTCTGGCTTAATTATGGGCTTCCTGTCTATATCAAAGTGGCGGATGCCACTTCATTTTGATATTGGTATCAAAGCAAACTACGAGGTTTAATAAACGCCTTAAGTTAGAGATGTCATACGGTTACGCAAAGCTAGCGATACTTTTGACGTGGGTTCTCGATTAAGCTCTTCGCTGATCATCCAGCCAGCTTTTGCTAACAGCTCCAAGTCGATCCCCGTTTCGATCCCTAATCCTTGGCATAAATACAGTACATCCTCCGTCGCGACATTCCCCGAGGCCCCATGAGCGTATGGGCATCCACCTAGCCCAGCTACACTACTGTCGATGGTATTGATGCCCATACTCAATGCTTGATGAATATTGGCGAGCGCTTGTCCCCATGTATCGTGGAAATGGACAGCAAGCAGGGGGAGAGGTGTAACCAACATGACGGCCTCCAGCATGGCTGCAATTCGATTTGGCGTGCCTGTGCCGATGGTGTCACCTAGAGACACCTCGTAGCACCCTAAATCGATGAGGGATTTGGTCACGCTCGCCACCTGTCTAGGGTCTGTCGGACCGTCGTATGGGCAATCGGCAACGCAGGATAGATAGCCTCGAACAGGGATGCCGTGTTTGGTGGCTAATCGCATTACAGGCTCGAAGCGAGTTAAACTTTCTGCAATCGAGCAATTGATATTGTGTTGGCAGAATCCTTCTGATGATGAAGTGAAAATTGCGACCTGATTGGCACCAGCCTCCAAGGCTTGTTCGAAGCCTTTTAGGTTTGGTGTCAGGGCAGAATAAGTAACATGACTTCGCCTTGTTATTGCTTTCATGACCTCTGTTGAGTCCGCCATTTGTGGCACCCATTTGGGCGAAACAAAAGAGCCCGCCTCAATATGCGTTAGCCCAGTATCAGAGAGTAAGTTGATCAACCGGATTTTAGTCTGGGTCGCAACAGGAGACTCATTTTGCAACCCATCTCGTGGACCTACTTCGACAATATTTACTTTGGAAGGCAGCATTACTTGTCCTGTGATTTGGTTACCCAACTTGGGCTTCGTTTTTCAAGAAACGCTTGCAAGCCATCTTGGCCTTGTGGCGATACCCTAATGTCCGCAATGAGCTTGCTAGTATAGTGAATCAGTTGTTGATCGATGGGGTTTTGATGACATTGGTGACAGAGCGTTTTTGCTTTACGCATCGCATCTGGGCTATTAAGTAGTAACGTCTTGATCACGCTATCGACCGCACTTTCAAGTTGTTTGGCTTCTTTCACTTCATGCACAATACCAAACCGTTCGGCATCCTCGGCTGAAATGACTTCACCACTTAAGATATAGCGTCTAGCTTGTCGATTCCCCATCGCGCGCATGACGTAAGGCGCAATGGTTGCCGGAACTAAACCAAGCTTAACTTCACTTAAGCAAAAGTTAGCACATTGGCTCGCGATGGCGATATCACTGCAACAAATCAATCCCAGCGCGCCGCCGTAAGCGGAGCCTTGTACAACCGCGATGGTGGGTTGAGGGAACGAATCTAGTGTTTCCATGAGTCTTGCCAAGTTTTGGGCATCAACGAAATTATCTTGCCTCGTGCTGTCGGCCATCGACTGCATCCAATTCAGGTCGGCCCCGGATGAAAAGTGCTTGCCGTTACTTTTTAATACCAAGCATCGCACATCCGTTCGTAAAGCGAGATAATCTAGGCGGTGGATCAGCAAGTCGATCGTACAAGCGTCAAAAGCATTGTGCTTGGCTGTTCTGTTTAGAGTGATGGTCGCTACGCCATTGTCATCGACATGCCAAAGAACATCATCTTGCCTTTGGGCGTTGGGAATAATGCTTGGTTGCATTTCCTGCATACTAACTTCCTTAATTCATCTTTGGATATTTACATTCTGAAGACGCCAAACTCGCTATCAGGAATAGGAGAATTTAATGCTGCCGTTAGCGCCTGACTCAACACCTGACGCGTTTGTTTGGGGTCAATAATTCCGTCATCCCATAGCCGAGCGCTCGCAAAATAGGGATGTCCTTGTGTTTCATACAAGTCTATGATTGATTCTCTAAAAATATGTTCTTCTTGCTCTGACCATACTTCTCCCTGGCGTTCCTTCGCGTCTTTTCGAACTTGTGTTAAGACGCCTGCCGCTTGTTCTCCGCCCATCACAGAAATACGAGCGTTCGGCCACATCCACATCATGGTTGGATCATAAGCTCGGCCGCACATGCCATAATTGCCAGCACCGTACGACCCACCGATGATTACGGTAAACTTTGGTACGTCAGCACAAGCGACGGCCATCACCAGCTTGGCGCCATGTTTTGCGATGCCTTCTTCTTCCACCTTTTTCCCGACCATAAATCCGGTAATGTTTTGGAGAAAGAGAAGCGGTGTTTTCCGTTTGGAGCAAAGTTCAATAAAGTGCGCGCCTTTTTGTGCCGATTCAGAAAACAAGATGCCGTTGTTTGCCACAATACCGATCAAGTGTCCGTGAACGCGAGCAAAGCCACACACTAACGTTCTGCCGTACAAGGCTTTGAATTCGTCAAAATCAGAATTATCGACGATGCGGGCAATAATTTCTCTAACGTCGAATGATAGTCGTAAGTTGGCATTCACGATTCCGTAGATTTCTTCAGCATCGTAGCGGGGAGGTAGCACTGTGTTTTCCGGCTTAATCGGTTTTGCTCTATTGGCATTGGCAATGGCTTCTCGGGCAAGGATTAGGGCATGCTCATCATTTTCAGCGTAATAATCAGCAACACCAGATTTACGACAATGCACGTCTGCACCGCCGAGCTCTTCACCCGTCACGACTTCGCCAGTGGCCGCTTTAACTAGAGGCGGTCCCGCCAAAAATATGGTGCCTTGCTCTTTGACCATAATGGACACATCCGCCATGGCAGGAACATATGCGCCCCCAGCAGTGCAAAGCCCCATCACAACAGCAACCTGAGGGATGCCTTTTGCTGACATCCTCGCTTGGTTAAAGAAAATGCGACCAAAGTGTTCTTTGTCGGGGAAGACGTCGGACTGATGAGGGAGATTTGCACCACCGGAGTCCACCAAGTATACGCAGGGGAGTTGGCAACGTTGGGCTATCTCTTGCGCTCTAAGGTGTTTTTTTACCGTGAGTGGGTAGTAGGTTCCGCCTTTTACCGAAGCATCGTTGGCGATGACCATACATTGAATCCCCGCTATGAAACCAATGCCGGCGATAACGCCAGCGCAGGGGATGGATTCGTCATACACTTGCCAGGCGGCAAACTGGCTGATTTCAAGAAAGTCAGTGTTGTCATCAAGCAAGCGCGCGATGCGTTCTCGGGCGGGGAGTTTTCCTTTTTGCCTCTGGTTCTGAATGGCTTTTTCACCGCCTCCCTGTTTGATGGTCTCGATGTGTTGATTCAGTTGAGTGACCAACGTTTCCATCGCAGCTTTATTGGAAAGAAATAACTCGTCAGTTGGCTTAGTTTTACTTTTGATAATGGCCATAATGACTTCCTTGTCGTATGTTCCTTTAGCGAGATTCTTCGAACAGTTCTCGGCCTATTAACATGCGGCGAATCTCTGAGGTACCCGCGCCGATTTCATAAAGCTTTGCATCACGTAGCAAACGACCAGCAGGGTATTCATTGATGTAGCCATTCCCACCGAGCAACTGTATTGCATCAAGTGCCATTTGTGTGGCGAGTTCTGCACTGTACAGAATCGCTCCTGCGGCATCTTTGCGTGTTGCGTTACCTCGATCACAAGCCGCTGCGACGGTATATACATACGCTTTTGCTGCACTCATTCGAGAGTACATATCGGCGATCTTGCCCTGAACTAACTGAAACTCGCCAATGGACTTTCCAAACTGCTCTCGTTCATGTACGTACGGGACCACAATGTCCATGCAAGCTTGCATTATCCTGAGTGGTCCGGCAGCGAGGACGACGCGCTCGTAATCCAGCCCACTCATTAACACCTCGACGCCTTGATTCAGATCGCCAAGAATATTCTCTTTCGGCACTACGCAATTGTTAAACACAAGTTCGCAAGTGTTCGAGCCTCTCATGCCTAGTTTGTCCAGCTTTTGAGCATGGCTGAAACCTTC
This sequence comes from Vibrio sp. M60_M70, assembly GCF_037162085.1. Lineage (NCBI taxonomy): Bacteria > Pseudomonadati > Pseudomonadota > Gammaproteobacteria > Vibrionales > Vibrionaceae > Vibrio > Vibrio sp. M60_M70. Next base: position 1,426,196 of record NZ_JARLUL010000002.1, on the reverse strand, counting down.
GACGTTGCGTTCAACAATGAATGCGGTAATACCTCGTGAACCTGCATTGACATCCGTTTTAGCGTAAAGCACCACTATGTCAGCGTCGGGACCGTTGGTGATCCACATTTTGTTGCCATTCAGTACAAAATGGTCACCCTTGTTCTCCGCTTTCAGTTGCATGCTTATCACGTCTGAACCGGCATTGGGCTCACTCATAGCTAGGGCGCCAACGTGCGTACCATCGATGAGTTTGGGAAGGTATTTCTTGCGTTGAGCAGGCGTGCCATTGCGAAAGATCTGGTTGACGCACAGGTTAGAATGAGCGCCGTAGCTTAAAGCGACGGAGGCAGAGGCTCGGCTGATCTCTTCCATCGCCACAACGTGAGCAAGGTATCCCATGCCTGCACCACCAAGTTCTTCATCGACGGTGACACCGAGCAACCCCATATCTCCAAACAAAGGCCACAAATGGTTTGGAAACTGGTTATCGCGGTCTATATCTGCGGCGATGGGAGCAATATGTTCCGTAGAAAAGGCATTAACGTGGTCTCGGAGCATATCGATGGTATCACCAAGTCCGAAATTGAGTGGGGCGTAGGTGCTTTTCATAACGTCTCCCGATATCAGAGGTAAGGTGGAAAAGCCGATTGCAGTGTCGCTATTTGAGTATAGCGGTTATGTCTCTTTGCTTTTGAGTGTTTGAATACAGCGTTCTTTAGCGGCATTCAACTCTGCCATTACGACGCTGATGTCATTGAGTTGCTGTTGTAGGACGGCTTGTTTCTCTTCAATGATATTGAGCATTTTCAATAACTGTCCTTCGGTTTGTTGCATGTCATAGAGCTCGAAAAGTTCACGAATTTCTGCCAGTGAAAAACCGAGCCGTTTCCCTCTTAAAATCAGTTTGAGACGAATTTTATCTCTGCGTTGATAAACGCGCATGTTGCCTTTTCGCTCTGGTTCAATCAGACCTACGTCCTCATAAAACCGGATACTGCGAGTGGTAATATCAAACTCCTTGGCGAGGTCACTGATCTTGTATTTTTCCATAACATACTTACCTCGAATAAAAATCCAGTTTCTGGAAATCGAACCTTCAACGGAAAGGCCGAACGCAAATTTTGAAAGATAAACGCCTACTTGGTGTGTTTTTTCATCTCATTGTAAAGGCTAGTGCTATGCTTACGTAAACGTCAAGAAATCGCAGTATGAAAGTTTGTCAGTGAGAAAGGGCGACAAAGACTGGCGTAGCACTTGGTAAGCAATGTCATGCAAGGGCGTCATCAGTCAGTCTAGTGTTCACATATACCTCAAGGGAATGCGAATCATGGAAAAAGACATCTGGATTGTCAGCGCGAAGAGAACGCCGATCGGGCGCTTTCAAGGAAAGTTGCAAACTTACTCCGCTCCCCAATTAGGCGCACTGGCGATCAAGGCGGCAATGCACGAAGTGAATGTGACATCTGTAGATGAAGTCTTCATGGGATGTGTGCTCCCTGCGGGTTGTGGGCAAGCCCCGGCGAGACAAGCGGCAATTGGTGCGGATTTACCCATGAGTGTAGGGTGCACGACTATCAATAAAGTGTGTGGTTCCGGTATGAAGAGCGTCATGTTGGCGCACGATCTTATCAAAGCTGGAACGATTCGAACGGCCATTGCTGGTGGTATGGAGAGTATGACCAATGCGCCGTATTTATTGAAAGAGGCGAGAAAGGGAATGCGCATGGGCCACCAGTCGACTTATGACCACATGTTTCTCGATGGATTGCAAGATGCGTACGAAGGGCACTTAATGGGTGTTTATGCTCAGCACGTCGCAGACAGGCTTAAGTTTACCAGAGAGCAAATGGACGAATGGGCAGTGATGTCGGCAAAACGTGCGTTGGAAGCTCAAGATCGGGGCTTATTTGCAGACGAGCTCTCACCGATTGAATTCAACACCAAGTCTGAACAAGGAACGCTGGATTACGATGAGCACCCGCGCTCGATTGTTCTGGATAAAATCCCTCAACTCAAACCTGCATTCGATAAAAAAGGCACGGTGACCGCGGCTAATTCGAGTGCGATTTCCGATGGCGCTGCAGCGCTTGTTCTAATGGATGAAGAGACTGCGAACCACCAAGGTCTTGAGCCACTCGCCGTTATCAAGTCTCACGCTACACACGCCAGAAAACCTGCTGAATATACTTTGGCTCCCGTTTATGCGATTGAACAGTTGTTGTCCCAGTTGGATTGGTCAATTGACGAAGTGGATCTGTGGGAGATAAATGAAGCCTTTGCTGTCGTGACACAAATCGCGGTAGCAGAACTTGGGCTTGATATAAGCAAAGTCAATATTAAAGGCGGAGCGTGTGCACTCGGGCATCCGATAGGCGCAAGTGGCGCTCGAATTCTGGTGACATTGATTCATAGTTTGCGTCAGCTACAAGCTTTAGGTACCGACGGTGATCTAGACGCCAAAAAAGTGATGCGAGGCGTTGCGTCACTTTGTATCGGTGGTGGAGAGGCAACGGCGATAGGCATTGAAATACCGCTTTAATTGAAATCAGAAAGGAGTAAATGATGACTCGTTTAGTTCCCTTGTTTATTGGTGGAGAGTTTCGTGAATCTCAAACTTCGGATTGGGTTGAGGTGACCAATCCTGCCACTAATGATGTCATTGCGTACGTTCCCTGCTCAACGGATCACGAGATGGAAGCCGCCATTGATAATGCGAAAGAGACATTCCAATCCTGGAAGGAAGTGGCAGTATCCGAGCGTGCCAGAGTCATGCTTCGTTATCAGCACCTTCTCAAAGAACATCATGATGAGCTTGCCACACTGCTTTCTCATGAAACGGGTAAGATTTTAGTGGATGCTAAAGGCGATGTGTGGCGAGGCATAGAGGTTGTTGAGCAGGCTGCAAACATTGCCAGCAATATGATGGGCGAAACCGTCGAAAACGTTGCCACGGACATTGATAGTTACTCAATGATTCAGCCCCTGGGTGTGTGTTGCGGCATTACGCCGTTTAACTTTCCTGCCATGATTCCGTTGTGGATGTTCCCAATCGCTATCGCTGCGGGTAATACGTTTGTGCTCAAACCCTCCGAACAAGTGCCGTTGACCTCTATTCGTTTAGCCGAACTATTTGAGCAAGCTGGCGCGCCGAAAGGAGTGTTGCAAATCGTTCATGGTCGCAAAGACCAAGTCGACTTTCTGCTGGCTCATCCTGACATTCGAGCGGTGTCATTTGTTGGCTCGGTTCCTGTTGCCCGTTATATCTACACCACGGGTACGAAACACTTTAAACGCGTTCAAGCTTTTGCTGGTGCTAAAAATCACATGGTGATCATGCCTGATGCGAACAAGGAACAAGTGGTGAATAACCTAGTGGGGGCCTCCGTTGGGGCGGCGGGGCAGCGTTGTATGGCAATTTCTGTTGCGGTATTTGTCGGCGATTCAAAACAATGGATTACAGACCTCAAACAGGCAATGGCGAAAGTACACCCAGGGCCTTGGGACGATGAGCAAGCTGCTTATGGCCCACTCATCAGTGAGCAAGCTAAACAACGCGTATTGGACCTAATTGAAGATGGCAAACAACAAGGCGCAGTGTGTGAACTGGATGGCAGTCAGTGTGAAGTGGAAGGCTTTCCTGATGGAAACTGGATTGGCCCAACCTTGTTTAGCGGTGTAACAGCGAATATGTCGATTTACACGCAAGAGATATTTGGCCCTGTCTTAGTTTGTATGGAAGTCGAAACGTTGCAAGAGGCCATTGAGTTAGTGAATCGTAACCCATACGGGAACGGCACTTCCATTTTTACGGCTAATGGCGCTGCTGCAAGAAAATATCAGCATGACATTCAAGTCGGTCAAGTGGGGATCAATGTGCCAATTCCAGTCCCTTTACCATTTTTCTCCTTTACTGGCTGGAGAGGCAGTTTCTATGGCGATTTGCATGCGTATGGTAAACAAGCGGTACGTTTTTATACCGAGACTAAAACGGTGACGGCACGTTGGTTTGATGACGATATTCCAACGGGGCCTAATTTGACCATCCAACTGCGCTGAGTGAATAGAAGGAGCTTTTATGGACTTTGAACTTAATGAAGATCAACGTGCATTTGCCGATACCGCTCAGCAATTTGCCGATGAGCGTTTAGCACCGATGGCGGCGGAGTGGGATGAAAAACAGATCTTCCCCAAAGACGTATTGAGAGAGTCGGGAGAGTTAGGCTTCCTGAGTCTCTACACTCCAGAAGCGCAAGGTGGCCTAGGGCTGAGTCGCTTAGATGCTTCAATTATCTTTGAACAACTGGCCATGGGATGTACGTCCACTACGGCGTTTATGACGATTCACAACATGGTCAGTTGGATGATAGCCAGTTTTGCTACCGATGGAGCCAAAACGCAGTTCTGTCCGAAGTTAGTTACGGGGGAATGGTTAGGCTCCTATTGCTTAACCGAGCCCAACGCAGGATCAGACGCCGCTGCACTGACCACTTCCGCTACAAAAAAGGGAGATAAGTATGTGCTCAACGGTGGCAAAACCTTTATATCTGGCGCAGGAGAGACAGATGTTTTGGTCGTGATGGCGAGAACCAGAGAAGCGGGTGCCAAAGGCGTGTCTGCATTTGTTGTTCCTGCTCAAACAGATGGTATCAGCTATGGGCGCAAAGAACCCAAAATGGGTTGGAACAGCCAACCAACACGAGCGGTTACTTTTGAAAATGTCGTTATTCCAGCTAGCCATTTACTGGGCGAAGAAGGGCAAGGTTTTGTCTTTGCGATGAAAGGGCTTGATGGAGGGCGTATAAATATTGCGACCTGCTCCGTCGGTACGGCGCAACAGGCCCTTAATCAGGCGGCACGGTATATTCAAGAACGTAAGCAGTTCGGCAAGCCGCTTGCGCAGTTTCAAGCCTTACAATTCAAATTGGCAGACATGGCGACAGAGCTAGTGGCTGCGCGGCAGTTGGTGCGCTATGCCGCCAGTAAGCTCGACCGAAATGACCCGGATGCCACGGCTTATTGCGCGATGGCAAAACGGTTCGCAACCGATGTAGGCTTTCAGGTTTGCGACCAAGCGCTGCAGCTTTATGGCGGCTATGGTTACATCAAAGAGTATCCAATGGAGCGTCATTTCAGAGATGTGCGTGTGCATCAAATTCTGGAGGGAACGAACGAAATTATGCGCTTGATCATCGCGCGCCGTTTGCTCTCTGAGGAATCGGCCTTGCTGTAGCGAAGTATTGGATTTGCTCATTGAGAAAGGATTCAGATATGCCATTAACCCAAGAAGCCATTCAACATACGATCACTAATCACGTTGCGGTGGTGACAATGAACAACCCGCCAGCCAATACATGGACAGCAGAGAGCCTCAAGGTACTGAAGTCGCTGATACTCACACTTAACAATGATAAGCAGGTCTACGCACTGGTTTTAACCGGCAGTGGAGACAAGTTTTTCTCTGCTGGTGCTGATCTCAAGCTATTTTCTGATGGTGACAAAGCGGTTGCGTTAGACATGGCGCGATGCTTTGGTGAAGCTTTTGAAACGCTCTCGGAATTCCGTGGTGTTTCCATTGCCGCGATTAATGGTTACGCCATGGGCGGAGGTTTAGAAGTGGCATTAGCTTGTGATATTCGAGTAGTTGAAGAGCAAGCGGTACTTGCTTTACCTGAAACCAAAGTCGGACTTTTGCCCTGCGCTGGCGGTACCCAAAACCTCACAGCGTTAGTAGGGGAAGGCTGGGCAAAGCGTATCATTTTATGTGGAGAGCAAGTCAGCGCTGACAAAGCAAAAGAACTAGGCTTGGCTGAGGAGTTAGTTCCCAAAGGCGAAGCTTTAAGTAAAGCGTTGGAGCTTGCTGAATCTGTTGCGAACCAGTCGCCATCTTCTGTCGCTGCATGTAAGGCGCTCATTCAAAATATGCGCTCTGCGCCACTTAAGCACGGCTTAATGAAAGAGCGAGAGTTGTTTCTGAATCTTTTTGATACGGAAGATCAAGTTGAGGGTGTTCGCGCCTTTTTAGAAAAACGCCCACCGCAATGGAAAAACCGATAGGAGGCCACATGGCAGGGATGGTAACCATTAGTGAAATAGAGTGCTTAGATGGCGTGCACCGCATTGGTATCGCAACGTTAGACAACACCGCTTCATTGAATGCATTGACGTATGACATGTTAGTTCAACTTAACGATCAGCTTATCAAGTGGCAAGACGATCCGCATGTGACTTGTGTGGTACTCACTGGCGCTGGAGAAAAAGCATTCTGTGCTGGTGGCGATGTTCGAGCTATGTATCACGTCATGCATAACGAGAGTAAAGAAAAAATCGTAGAGTTCTGTACGGACTATTTCTCGTTGGAGTATGAGTGTGACTATCTCATTCACACTTACAACAAGCCTATTATCGGTTGGGGAGAAGGTATTGTCATGGGCGGTGGAATGGGACTTTTTATGGGAACCAGCCATAAAGTTGTGACAACAACATCACGCCTTGCTATGCCAGAAATCAATATCGGACTGTATCCTGATGTGGGAGGTACGTGGTTTTTAAGCCAGATAGATCCGCAAGTGGGTTTATTCCTCGGATTGACAGGTTCAATGGTGAATTCAAGTGACGCTGTCACTATTGGTTTGGCCGATTGGTTACTGTTGGAAGAGCAGTATCCCACCTTACTGGATGAGCTAAAGCGGCTCCAGTGGGGCAAAGAAGATGCGAAAGAGTTGGTAACTGCGCTACTACAATTAATGGAAGAACAGGTTATTGATAGCAAACCAACCACGCAAATTTGTCCATACTTAGATCAGATAGAGGAAGCGTGCAAAGGCTTTGATCTTAATGCAATAGCACAGCGAATCATGGCTATCGAAGGGAACAGTCAGTGGATAGAAAACGCGAAACAAACGTTCGCCGCGGGCAGTCCGATCACCGCACATATTTGCTTCAGACAAGTGAAAGAATACCACAGCTTACCACTTGCAGATTGCTTCCGCTTGGAGCTGAGTTTATCGGTTCGCAGCGCCTTATTAGGTGAGTTTAAAGAGGGCGTCCGTTCTCGGCTTATTGACCGGGATGGCGAACCTAACTGGATGTTTAACAGTGTCAGTGAAGTCGATGAAGATGTCATCGATACCTTGTTTACCTCACTTTGGCCGGATGACGAACATCCGCTTGCTGATTTGGGTGAACAAACACTAGGTCAATAAGGAGAATGATCATGAGTACCATCGCATTTATCGGTTTAGGAAGAATGGGGCATCCGATGGCGCAAAACCTATTAGCGTCTGGATTTAACGTGCAAGTATTCGATGTCGATAGCGAAGCGGCAAAGCAACTTGCACCTTTTGGTGCGGTGGTGGCGAGCTCTATTGAGGAAGTCGTGGATGGTGCAAGCACAGTCATCACGATGCTACCAGCAGGTTCTCACGTTCGTTCCGTGTATCTTGGTGACTTACACGGCGGCGTAGGTGTCCTCAATCTTGTCTCGCCAAGTACCTTGATGATTGATTGTTCAACCATTGATCCGGACTCTGCGCGATTAGTCGCCAATGAAGCGGCAAATAAACGCGTGCTGTTTGTCGACGCGCCCGTTTCGGGTGGTGTTGCCGGCGCTAAAGCGGCGACATTAACCTTTATTGTTGGTGGCTCGGATGAGGCATTTTCTAAAGCCAATGCCATTTTGCAGTACATGGGAAAAAATGTTTTCCATGCCGGTAAAGCGGGCGATGGTCAAATGGCGAAAATCTGTAACAACCTTATGCTCGGCATTTTAATGTCTGGTACGTGCGAGGCGCTAAATCTAGGTATCGATCATGGGCTCGATCCCAAAGTGTTATCAAACATCATGCTGCAAAGCTCTGGCCGAAATTGGGCATTGGAGCTTTACAACCCTTGCCCAGGCGTGATGGACAGTGCACCAGCCAGCAACGATTACCAACCGGGCTTTATGAGCAAACTCATGTTGAAAGATCTCGGTTTGGGGTTAGATGCGGCGTTACAAACACACTCTTCGGTTCCGATGGGCTCACTGGCGCGTAATCTATATTCTTTCCACAACGCGAGCGGCCACGGCGAGCTCGACTTCTCAAGCTTGTTTGAGTTTTACAAGAGTAAGAAAGGCTAGACTGAGTTTTGCTACAAAGCCGTCTGAAATGGTGAAGTAAAACTCATCATTTCGGACCACCTAAACAGGTTTGAAATAGGGAACATTATTAGCGATGGAGTGCAGTAACTATGGATATTAAAAATAGTGTCATTGCCATTACAGGTGCAGGGCAAGGACTTGGGCAAATGATGGCAATTACGCTTGCTCAAGCCGGTGCAGATTTAGCGTTATTAGATGTAAACGCTAGCGGTTTAATGGAAACACAAGAGCAGTGCCGGATGCTGAGTGCGAAAGCGTTGACTTATCAAGTGGATGTAACGAGCGAAATCGACGTTGAAAACACGTTTGACGCGGTTATCCAAGATTTTGGCCAACTCAATGGGCTAGTCAATAACGCTGGCGTGCTAAGAGATGGGTTACTTGTAAAATCAAAAGACGGCGTGATCAGTAAGATGTCTTTGGATCAATTCAATTTGGTCATGAACGTCAACGTTACGGGGACATTTTTGTGTGGGCGTGAAGCTGCCGTCAAGATGATTGAGAGCGGCTCACAAGGCGTTATCATCAATATTTCTAGTGTCGCGAGAGCAGGGAATATCGGTCAAACCAATTATTCTGCGTCTAAAGCGGCGGTCGCAACCATGGCGACAACGTGGGCCCGTGAGTTAGCAAGATACGGTATCCGCGCGGCGGCGATTGCACCAGGTGTGGTACATACCGCGATGGCAGAGCAAATGAAACCAGAAGCCATAGAACGGCTAGAAAAGATGATCCCAATTGGAAGGATGGGTGAAACAAGTGAAATCGCGCATGCAGTAAAATACATTCTTGAGAGTGATTACTTTACTGGCAGAGTTTTAGAAGTGGATGGAGGCATTCGTATGTAAAAGCTCTAGGGTTAGGTCCCACAGACCGGAATGACAAGCTTCTTTCCCTTTCAGCATTTCCTATTTTTCCGAGAGCCAGTTCTGAGTAACGTAAGTGTTTATTACTCATATTTGGATTCGCCCTGCGAATGGTTTGCCAAAAGTAAATAATGAGAAGTAAATACCACTCAAATACTAAGTGAAATCATTAATTTGATATTGATCACAATTTTCTACTTTTAATTTCCCCTTCGTACTCAAGCTATCTATGTAAATGCAGTTGATAGTCAGTCTCATCAAAATGAATTTGCAACTGTCTGTTTCAAAAGACATTAACTTTGAAGCACGTGAAGTTCGTGTTGAGGTTAATCTCCTATTTAAAGTGTGTGGATTTCATTAATGGAAGGTTAGTTTCCAGTTGTGGCTAATGAGCTTTAACTTTTTACTCCTCATAATGCGCCAAATGTAACATTGTGTTTCAAAGTGTAACAATAAACTCACACTAATAGTGTGGTTTTGATCTCCACTCAATTCCGTTTTGTTTCGCTCTGATCCCGACGTTACTCATGCTCAACACATAAACATTCTAATGACTATAACAACTGGTTCTTAGCTTGATACCAATCGTAGCAAGTAATTGCTCATTCTAGCTGGTTAAGATGCTTGATAACGGCGCTGAAAAATTTGTAAGTAGAATAACTACTTATCAAAATTTTTGCCTTTTTATCAAACATTCCCCTGCGCTGTTTTTGAGCTCTTATTTACTGTGATTGGCATTTGTTTTGAAACCAGACAACCATCGAGAAAGTTAATGGAAGCCTCAAGATATAAACGCATCTTGTCGAGGGAAGTTTGGCGTCCGTCATACTTATGCTCTCAGGATGTAATTCAGCTTTACTTGACCCCAAAGGTGCCATTGGTGTGCAGGAAAAAGAGCTAATTATTACTGCTCTTTTGCTGATGTTGATCGTTGTAATCCCTGTGATTTTAATGACGATTTACTTCGCTTACCGATACCGCGCCTCTAACACTGAAGAAGAGTACGCACCCGAGTGGTCACACTCGACCAAAATCGAAGTGGTGGTATGGACAATTCCAATCATCATCATTGCGATTCTTGCGACGATCACATGGCGTTCGACTCATGAACTAGAGCCCTCCAAACCTTTGGAAAGTGATGTTAAACCAATGACCATCGAAGTGGTGTCACTCGATTGGAAATGGTTGTTCATTTATCCAGAAGAAAACATTGCGACGGTGAACTATGTGGCGTTCCCGAAAGATGTGCCAGTGCAGTTCAAACTGACTTCGGACAACATCATGAACGCGTTTTTCATCCCTCGCTTAGGTACACAGATCTACGCGATGCCAGGAATGGTTACCAAGCTCAACCTGATAGCGAACCACGAAGGTGACTACAAGGGTTTTGCATCGAACTACAGCGGCGAAGGCTTTTCGCAAATGAAGTTCACAGCTTCAGCAATGTCTGATCGTGCTGCGTTCCTAAATTGGGTGCAGAAAGTGAAGGCGAGCCCTGAACGTATTGAAGATTGGGAGCAATACAGCTCACTGGCAGCGCCAAGTATCGCAGAGCCAGTCACTTTGTTCTCTAGCGTTCCTCCGTTCTTGTTCACCGACGTTGTGACTCAGCATCCTGGTTCAATGAACTGTTTGCCTGAAAACCAAGGATAATCGTAATGTTTGGAAGATTAACTCTTGATTCAGTTCCATTCCACGAACCTATTATCGTCATCACCTTAGCGGTTGTGGCGCTGGTTGGTTTAGCCGTAGTTTACGCGGTAACTAAAGCCGGAAAGTGGCAATATTTGTGGAATGAATGGTTTACTTCAGTAGACCATAAAAAACTTGGCTTCATGTACATCGCAGTAGCGATGGTGATGCTTGTTCGTGGTTTTGCTGACGCAGTCATGATGCGTAGTCAGCAACTCCTTTCTTCTGCGGGTGAAGCAGGTTACTTACCACCGCATCACTACGATCAAATTTTTACTGCCCATGGCGTGATCATGATCTTCTTCGTAGCGATGCCATTGGTTATTGGTCTGATGAACATCATCGTGCCATTACAGATTGGTGCGCGTGACGTAGCTTTCCCGTATCTGAATAACTTGAGCTTCTGGCTGTTTGTTGTTGGTGTCATCCTAACAAACATGTCTCTCGGCTTAGGTGAATTTGGTCGCACCGGTTGGTTGGCGTATCCGCCGCTTTCAGGTATTGAGGCTAGCCCAGGAGTCGGGGTCGACTATTGGATTTGGGCGCTGCAGATATCAGGTGTCGGTACGACGTTAACAGGCGTGAACTTCTTCGCGACCATTTTGCGTATGCGTACACCGTCTATGCCAATGATGAAGATGCCAGTTTTCACTTGGGCGTCTCTGTGTGCAAACATTTTGATCATCATTTCATTCCCAATCCTGACCGTCACCATCGCTCTGCTAACGCTGGATAGATACCTAGGTATGCATTTCTTTACCAATGATCTTGGCGGCAATGTAATGATGTACGTCAACCTGATTTGGGCTTGGGGCCACCCAGAAGTGTACATTTTGATCTTGCCAATTTTTGGTGTGTTCTCAGAGGTCACCGCAACCTTCTCACGTAAAAAGTTGTTCGGTTACACATCGCTAGTTTGGGCTACCGTAGTTATCACGATTCTTGCGTTTGTCGTTTGGCTACACCACTTCTTTACGATGGGATCTGGCGCGAACGTAAATGCCTTCTTCGGTATTGCCACGATGATTATTTCTATCCCAACAGGGGTGAAGATCTTCAACTGGCTATTCACCATGTACAAAGGCCGCATCCGCTTTACGACGCCAATGATGTGGACGGTGGGCTTCCTGATCACCTTTACTGTTGGTGGTATGACAGGCGTACTAATGGCTGTTCCGGGCGCAGATTTCGTTCTGCATAACTCAGTATTCCTGATTGCTCACTTCCACAACGTTATCATCGGTGGTGTGGTGTTTGGATGTTTCGCTGCGATCACTTACTGGTTCCCGAAAGCGACAGGTTTCACCATGAATGAAACTTGGGGCAAACGTGCGTTCTATCTTTGGATTATTGGTTTCTTAATGGCGTTCCTACCGCTTTACGCGCTGGGCTTTATGGGTATGACTCGTCGTTTAAGCCAAGACATCAACCCTGAATACTTCCCACTGTTATCGATTGCCGCAGCAGGTACGGTTGTGATTGCGCTGGGCGTATTGTCTCAGTTCATCCAAATTTACGTGAGTATCCGTGACCGCGAGCAAAACCGTGACCTAACTGGTGATCCGTGGGGTGGTCGTACTCTTGAGTGGGCAACATCGTCTCCACCGCCGTTCTACAACTTTGCACACCTGCCAAAAGGTGATGTGCTGGATGCCTTCTGGTACCAGAAACAAAGTGGCGAGTTCGATCCAACTAAAGAAGTGGAATACGAACGTATTCATATGCCAAAAAACACGGCAACAGGCATCTACGTGTCGGCTTGGTCGCTCCTATTTGGCTTCGGCATGATTTGGTACATCTGGTGGCTAGCGGCGGCAAGTTTGGTCGGTATTATCGTGACGTGTATTCAGCACAGCTACAACGATGACGTGGATTACTACGTGGAAGTTGAAGAGATCAAAGCAATTGAGGCCGAGCGTCGAGCTCAGCTTGAAGAAGCGAAGAAAAACTCAGTGAAAGACAGCGAAAGTAAAGATGATCTGGAGGTGACGTATGCAAACTAATATCGCAGCACATCACGACCATGATCACCACCATGACACGAATGGCAACAAGCTATTTGGCTTTTGGGTTTACCTGATGAGTGACTGCGTACTGTTTGCGACCTTGTTCGCGACATACGCTGTGCTGTCGAGCAATTCAATTGCGGGCCCAACAGGTAAAGACATTTTCGAACTCCCATTCGTGTTTGTCGAAACCATGCTGCTGCTGTTTAGCAGTATCACATTTGGTTTTGGCATTATCGCGATGAAGCGCAACAACGTTGCTGGTCTCAAACGTTGGATGTTAGTAACGTTCGCGCTTGGTCTTGGCTTTATCTGTATGGAGGTCTATGAGTTCCATCACCTGATTGAAGAAGGCTATGGTCCACAAACAAGTGCATTCCTATCGGCATTCTTTACGTTGGTTGGTACGCACGGCCTGCACGTAACCTTTGGTCTGATTTGGTTAGCGGTAGCGTACCATCAACTGTCGACGAAAGGTCTGAACGACAATATGGCAATGCGCTTTAACTGCTTAAGCCTATTCTGGCACTTTCTAGATATCGTCTGGATTTGTGTCTTTACCATCGTTTACTTACTGGGGGTAATGTAATGGATCAACATGTAGAAACCAGTGCGTCAGATTACGTGAAAGGCTTCATTGCCTCACTGATTCTGACGGTAATTCCGTTCTACTTTGTTTGGACGAAATCATTACCAGATACAACAACCTATGCGATTCTATTTGGATGTGCATTAGTGCAGATATTTGTTCACTTCAAATACTTCTTGCACATGGAAACAAAAACATCCGACGGACGTTGGAACCTTGTATCACTGATGTTTACCGCCATTGTTGTACTTATCCTTATCGCTGGCTCGGTATGGATCATCTACAACATGAACGTCAACATGAAGTTGTAGGCCAAGGTATGCTGAAAAGTTATTTGTCTATCACCAAACCGGGCATTATTTTCGGCAACCTGATTTCTGTTGCGGCGGGGTTCTTCCTCGCCGCAAAAACAGAACCAGCCAGTCTAATGTTGTTCGTTACAACGTTAGTTGGTGTGGGGTTAGTCATCGCTTCAGGTTGTGTGGTGAATAATATTTTTGATCGTGATATCGACCAAAAGATGGCACGTACACAAAATCGTGAAACAGTGAAAGGCAACATCAATATCGATATTGCGTTTGTTTATGCACTTGCTTTATTGCTGGTAGGAACCGCACTGTTATTTATCCGAGTGAACCCACTATCCGCTGTCGTCGTTTTGCTTGGCTACGTGTATTACGTGTTCTTTTACACGATGTGGTACAAACGTAACTCGGTGTATGGAACCTTAGTGGGAAGTATTTCAGGCGCAGTCCCGCCATTGGTGGGTTACCTGGCGGTAACAAACTTCATTAGCTTGGAAGCGATTTTACTCTTTACCATGTTCTGTCTCTGGCAAATGCCGCACTCGTATGCCATTGCCATGTTCCGCATGCAAGACTACCGAGAAGCCGGGATTCCCGTATTGCCAGTTAAAGAAGGCATTCATAAAGCGCATCGACACATGAAAGCGTATGTCGTGGCGTTTGGAGCAGTATCGTTGGGGTTATTTTTACTTGGTGAAGCCGGGTATGAATACTTAGCGGTTGCAGCGGTTGTTTGCTTTATGTGGACGAAAGTGACCTTTCGCAGCATTGATGACAGCAACTACATCGCTTGGTCAAAGTCGGTGTTTAAAGTCTCACTGCTAGTGGTGATGGGGATCAGTGGTGTACTAGGATTAGAGCTTATTCCGTTGCCGTTTATTTATTGAGTTTGAAATTCTTTATATCACTTCTATGTAGCTCCCATTCTGAGAGCTACATGCTTTGCTAGACTCGAATTCATGCCTAAAAGAGATAATATGATTATCCCTTTTTACTATGGTCTTGGTTCATGTTTCGTCGTTTTACTCTTCTTTCAATTGTTGCAATTTCTTCATGCGTATTAGCCCAAGTTCCGTCCTCGGTTAGCTCCGTGGAAACTTATCGTATTGGAGATATTCTTGTCAGGCTTATTATCCACAACATGGAGATTAATCCAGTGATTGAAGTCGATACAATTAATCGTTCAGATTATGAAATAAATGATGTATTTCGAGTTGCCTCCATTTCTCTAGATAATGAAAAACTGGATTTCAACCAGAGTGCTGGCGTGTTTGTAGAAGAGTATGGAGTGCGTGATAATAAAGTATTTTTCGTGCTTGATTACTTTTATCTACATGAGGGAGGAAGCGTTCTTGTGGATTGTGAAGTCTCATTCGAAAAAGAGAAGATCTTACCCCCAGAATGTAGAGTGAAGGTAAACTGAGAAATCGGCCGAGTTGCTTTTCTTACAAGCTTATCTCACTAAACCTTAATCCAGATTAAAGTTTTGCCACCCACGAGGCATTAAGGTGCGCCTGTAGTTTGCAGGTCTCACGGATTCAGAGAAGGAACAGCCATACGTTGGGTATCGCTGTTCCTTTTTTGTTCTTGGTTACTTGGGAAAAGATAGAACCATAAAGACAACATTAAGAGGACTGGTTTTGAGCATTTTGTTTTCCGAAGCCCGCATTGGCAACATGACCCTAAAGAACCGTTTTGTGCGCAGCGCAACGTGGGAGAACATGGCGACCGAAGATGGCCACATGACGGATAAGCTTTACGATATTTACGAAGAGTTGGCGAAAGGTGAAGTGGGTTTAATTGTTACTGGTTATGCCAATATCGTGGAAGAAGAGAAACCCAACGCTGGGATGATGGGGATCTACAACGACTCTTTTATTGAAGAATACAAAAAGCTAACAGAGCTAGTACATCAACACGATTCTAAAATCGTAATGCAAATTGCTTACGGTGGAACCAAAACCACCTACAACGTCGGTGAGCGTGTCATCTTCGCTCCGAGTGACGTGCCTGAGCGTGGCACGAATACGCAAGGCAAAGTGATGACTAAGGACGAAATCGACTACATCGTAAAGGCATTCGCATTGGCGAGTAAACGTGCTCAAGACGCTGGTTTTGACGGCGTAGAGATTCATGCGGCGCACACTTATTTAATTAACCAGTTTTTAAGCCCGTACTATAATCGTCGCGAAGACGAATACGGTGGTGGCTTAGAAAATCGCATGCGTGTCCTTTTAGAAATTTTTTCTGAAACCAGAAAGCTGGTTGGGAGCGAATTTCCCATCCTCGTTAAACTGACGGCAACAGAGTTCTTTGACGGCGGTTTAACGTTCGATGAAACTCGCGTCGTCTGTAAGAAACTTGAAGAAGTAGGCGTTGATGCGATCATCGTATCTGGCAATGTTCACGGCAAAGCAAACGAACTTGTTGGTGAAACGTTCGATGGTTATACACTACAAGAAGAAGGTTACTTTCACGAATATGGGCACGTGATCAGTCAGGACGTTAACATACCGGTGATTACTGTCGGCGGATTGAGTGACATTGATGCGATTGAGAAAATTGCAGAAAACACAGATATCCAATTTTTCGCTGTGTCACGTCCTTTATTGGCTGAGCCTCAGTTAATAAAGCGCTGGAAAGAGGGTAATCGAGCGCCAGTGGATTGCGAACGTTGCTCAAAGTGCCGTACCAAACGTGGTAACTTTTGCGTAGTGTATAAGAATCGAAATCGTCGTAAATAACCCACCTTAAGTGACGGTATGTCACTGATTAATAATGCAATAGTCTTCTAAAATACTAAGAAGGCTATTCTATTTAATTCAATATCACTGCCTCTAACGGCTATTCACTATTCGCAGTCCGAAATATTTTTATAATCCTATTTAATTGATAAATAAAGGTAATATAATTAATTATTAAAAATATTAATTATAAGACAAAGTTTCATATCTGAAACTAAATTGCATTCTAAACTTACAATGAACTTATTAATAATTAGGTGCGAGTGTCACGCAGGGTAAAGAATACAGAAGGTGCTTTGAGGTGCGGTATCATTGCGATAACTATCTGATTTTTATAACTGTGTTTCAGCTTTATCGAACCCAAGAGAGTAAGGGAATTTGTGACCCTGCGGTATCGTTACTGTGGGGCCTTGTTTATTTGCTGAAAATAGCTACTCAAACGTCACGTTTAATTGTGAGGGACTTGTATTAGCTTGTCGTTGCATTGTGCTTTGCAAGCCTCATGTAAAACGTGAGAGGCAATTAATATGAATAGTCTAGAAAATGCAACCATTGAACACTTCAAAAATCAATTTCAGGGTGATGTTGTTTTGCCCGGAGATCCTACGTACGACGAAGTTCGTCAAATCTGGAATGGCATGATAGATCGCAGTCCCGGTGTTATCGCTCGCTGCAAGTCTGCCGATGATGTCGTGATGGCGGTTAACTTTGCTCGGGATAACAATCAGCTACTTTCGGTCCGAGGTGGTGGGCATAATATTGCGGGCAATGCGGTTTGCGATCATGGTGTGATGATCGACTTGTCGCTTTTGAATCATGTTCAAGTGGATGAAAGCGAAAGAAGGGCTTTCGTTGAACCTGGCTGTACGTTGGCTGATGTCGATGAGGCCACACAAAAATATGGATTAGCAACGCCTGTCGGCATTAATTCAACCACGGGAATTGCGGGGTTAACGCTTGGTGGTGGTTTTGGTTGGTTGAGCCGAAAATATGGTATGACGATAGACAACTTGGTCTCTGCAAATGTCGTAACTGCAGATGGTCGTCAACTGCTCGCGAATGAGACAGAAAATGCCGATTTGTTCTGGGCGTTACGTGGGGGCGGCGGTAACTTTGGTATCGTTACGCGTTTTGAATTCCAGCTACATCCTGTCGGTCCAGAGGTGTTAAGTGGTCTCATTGTCTTTCCATTTGAGCAAGCGAAATCCATTATCACCCAGTTTGCGAAATTCACTGAGTCGGCCCCTGATGATCTAAGTGTCTGGATGGTGAGTCGGAAAGCGCCGCCACTCCCATTCTTACCTGAAAGCGTTCACGGAAAAGAAGTGGTTGTACTCGCGATATGTTATGCGGGTGACCCGGCTGAAGGTGAGAAGTTAATTGCACCGTTGAGAGAGTTTGGTGATGCACATGGTGAGCACGTTGGTGTACAGCCATTTGCGGCGTGGCAGCAAGCGTTTGATCCATTGCTTACTCCGGGCGCACGTAACTATTGGAAATCGCGCAATTTTAACTCGCTAAGCGAAGGTGTGATTGATGCAGCGATAGAATACGCAGGTAAGTTACCATCGCCTCAGTGTGAGATTTTTATCGCCTCTCTTGGCTGCGCTGCCTCTAGACCTGAGCCCGAGTCTATGGCTTATTCTAGCCGTGATGCAAACTATGTATTAAATGTACATGGAAGATGGGATTTAGCAGAAGATGATGAAGCTTGCATCAGCTGGGCAAGGGAATTTTTTGCCAAGACTAAGCCCTATGCAAGTGGCGGAGCGTATATCAATTTCCTTACACAAGACGAAGCTGAACGTACAGAGTCTGCCTACGGTCCAACCTTTGCGCGCTTACAAGAAGTGAAGAAGAAGTTTGATCCAAATAATTTGTTCAGAATGAATCAGAATATCAAGCCAGAATAAGTGGAATAAGAGCGTCGTCATTTCATATGACCGGATCTGTCACTTAATATCAAATAACAGTGGCTCTAAAATCTAATGGAGCCACTGTTAGCTAAAACCTTCGAACTACGTATCTTCATCTTGATAGTTTAGATAACGTACACACAAATCATGAAACGCTTTAGCTTGAGGCGAGATCGTGCGGTCAGTCAACGTAAAGATACCAATTTGCCTTTCAAGCGGTGGATCGATAAGCGGGATCCAAACCAAGCGTGTTTCATTGGTTGGGAAAGCAAGCTTCGGTAGGGTCGTGACACCAATCCCAAGTTCTAAGACAGAAAACAGCGAAGTGATATTCTCGACCGAATAGAGCGCTTGCTCACTCAGCGCTCTGGCTGGGGTTGGATCGAGAAGCGTACAGGTGCCGTTACGAATAAAAGGCTGTTCGAGCAAAGTTTGCCACTCGATTCCCTCTGTTTGATCGGCAATAGGGTTATCTTTTAAACACACCACGCCAATGGGGTCGGACAACAGCGGTGTAAAGTCAATGCCGCCCTCATCAAGGTGAGAGGGGTTACCGAGCGCCAAGTCGACTTCACCGGAGAGTAAGCGAGCCTCGACGCCCGCCGCGTTATCATCGATTAAGCTTACTTCTACATTTGGATACTGCTCGCAAAAGGCACCCAACACGCTCGGGATGAGTTTCGCTGCAACAGAAGGAACGCTCGCAATTCGCACTCTCCCTTGCTGTCCGGCCGCGGCAGCTTTGAGATCGTTGTCCAGCGCACTGTAGATATTGAGAAACTGAACCACCTTGGGCAAACAAATCTCACCAAAAGGCGTTAATTTGGTTTTGTTGCCGGGCTCAAACAGCGTTTGTCCTAGCATTTTCTCTAGCTCTTTTATCGACGTGGAGAGCGCAGCCTGAGATCGATTTGCACGATGTGAAGCGGCTCGAAAGCCCCTTCCTCGACTACCATCACAAAATGCATTAATTGTTGAAGCTTAATACTCATCCCTAATGCCTCTTAATCCCTTTATTTACGTTATTCTCAATGAGGTGATAAGTTTTATTTATCAAATGTAAAAAATTTACCGTTAGATTTATCGCCTGTCAATGTGCATCATTTAACTGTATTGAAACAAAGTTGTTACAAAGGTTGAAAGGCACGTGAATACTTCTACTAAAAAACATCCAGTAAAAACCAGTCTATTTGCTTCTAAAGCGCCGCTTGAATGGGCGATTGTTAACAATGGAACTCTGTATACAGCACAAATTCCTATTGATGATACAGGCGCGGTTGTTGAAGGTGGCATCGAAGCACAAACACGTCAAACCTTTAACAATCTCATTCACACCCTGGAGTGTGCAGGGGAGTCTTTGGACTCTGTATTGCAGGTCCTGATTTACGTGACCGACAGAGAATACTTAAAAACCGTTAACCAAGTGTACGCGGAATATTTTGAAGCGCCGTACCCAAATCGCGCCGCCATGGTGGTTGCAGGGTTAGCACGAGAAGAAATGTTGGTGGAGTTTGTCGTCTACGCGTCGGCAAGCCAACCAGAATAAATCCAACAAGAATAATTGAGATCAGTGAGTGGGTGGCTTGCCATCACAAATCGGAAGAACAAGGAAAGAACCATGACTTTTATTAACAATGTTCAAGCAGAAAAATCCCTCTATATAGCAGGTGAATGGCAATCGGGCATGGACACCATCGCCAATATTAACCCTTCTGATATCAGCGAAAACATTGGCGATTTCGCACAAGCGAGTGTGTCTCAAGTAGAGCAAGCGATTCAAGCGGCTAAATCAGCGCAGCCAGAGTGGGAAAAAACACCAATCGAGCGCAAACAAGCAGTGCTGCAAGCGATTGGTGATGAGCTCATTACACGATGTGACGAATTGGGCACTTTGCTGTCGCGTGAAGAAGGTAAGCCATTTGCTGAAGGTCGAGGTGAGATTTACCGTGCTGGCCAATTCTTCCAATATTTTGCTGCTGAGGTACTGCGTCAAATTGGCGATAACGCTGCTTCCGTCCGTCCAGGTGTCTCCGTTGAAGTTACTCGCGAAGCCGTCGGCGTTATCGCCATTATCTCTCCTTGGAACTTCCCAACAGCAACAGCGGCTTGGAAAATCGCGCCAGCACTTGCGTTTGGCAACAGTGTCGTCTGGAAGCCTGCCAACCTAACTCCAGCAAGTGCCGTTGCACTGACTGAGATTATCCATCGCCAAGGTTTACCTGCTGGCACGTTTAACCTCGTTTTGGGTAGCGGTTCGCAAGTTGGTAATACCCTTATCAATTCGAAAGATGTGAACGGCGTGAGCTTCACTGGCTCTGTGGACACAGGCCGTAAAGTAGCGGCGGCAACGGCACCAAACTTTGTGCGTTGTCAGCTAGAGATGGGCAGCAAAAACGCGCTCGTAGTGGCAGATGATGCAGACATTCAAATTGCCGTTGAAGCCACAATCGCAGGCTCATTCTCGGGTGCGGGTCAAAAGTGTACCGCGTCTTCTCGTCTTGTGGTTATGGACGGAATTCACGACGCGTATGTTGAAGCGCTAATCCAACGCATGAGCGAATTAAAAGTGGGTCACGCACTGGAAGAGGGCGTATTCATGGGCCCTGTTGTTGATGGTAACCAGCTGAATGCGAACTTTGAGTGGATCGAAAACGCTCGCCAAGCGGGCGCAGAGCTGGCTTTTGGTGGCGAGCGTCTGAGCCTAGAGCATGACGGGTACTACATGTCACCAACCCTGTTCTTGAACACACAAAACAGCTGGGAAGTGAACCAAGAAGAAGTCTTTGCACCAATGGCAAGCGTGATTCGCGTTTCTGATCTGGATGAGGCAATTGCAGTCGCGAACGATACGCGCTTTGGCCTGACAGGCGGCATTATTACGCAAAGCCTGCGCAATAGCGCGATCTTCAAACAGCAAGTCCAAACGGGCTGCGTCATGGTGAACTTGCCAACTGCGGGTACAGATTATCACGTCCCATTTGGTGGCCGTAAAGAATCTAGCTTTGGTCCTCGTGAGCAAGGTCAGTACGCCAAAGAGTTCTACACCGTGGTGAAAACCGCTTATCAGCGCCCTTACTAAGAACAGCAGGGTAGCTGATGGTGTCAGCTACCCGCACTGAAAGGCTAAGAAATTGTTTAAGGAGTGGTTATGTACCAACAACGGATTGTGATTGACGGATTGCAGTACTGCAATTGGGATCGAGAGTACTTCCAAACACTCAAGGCGAGTGGCATTACCGCCGTTCATGCCACTATCGTCTACCACGAAACTGCGCGCGAAACCTTAACGCGTTTTGCTGAGTGGAACTTGCGCTTCGAGCAAAATGCGGACCTCATCATGCCTATTTATTCAATGGCAGATGTAGAAAAAGCCAAAGCAGAAGGCAAAGTCGGCATCTTCTTCGGCGCGCAAAATTGCTCACCTATCGATGATGAAATTGGCCTGATTGAAGTGATGCGCCGCCAAGGTCTGCTGATCATGCAACTGACCTACAACAACCAAAGCTTACTGGCGACAGGTTGTTACGAACAAAACGATTCCGGCGTAACTCGCTTTGGTAAGCAAGCGATTGAAGAGATGAACCGAGTCGGGATGATCATTGATATGTCCCACAGCGCGGAGCGTTCAACGTTGGAAGCTATCGAGCTCTCTTCGCGTCCAATTTGTATCAGCCATGCTAACCCGACATTTGCGCATGACGCACTGCGTAACAAGTCCAACACCGTGATCAAAGCACTGACGGAGCGCGGCGGTTTGATTGGATTCAGTTTATATCCGTTCCATTTGCCAAATGGCAGCCAGTGCACGCTGGATGATTTCTGCCAGATGGTTGCGAAAACCGCAGACATGTTTGGCGTTGACCATTTAGGTATCGGTAGCGATTTGTGCTTAAACCAGCCGCAACAAGTGTTGGAGTGGATGCGCAACGGTCGTTGGTCAAAAGCGATGGATTACGGCGAAGGTTCGGCAAGTAACTCGGGATGGCCAGATGCGCTGCCATGGTTCTGCGGCAGTGCAGGGATGGAGAACATCTACAACGGATTAATGCGTCACGGATTCAGTGAATCTGAGGCAGGAAAAATATTGGGTGAAAACTGGTTTAACTTCCTCAAAGAAGGATTAGAGCCTATTTCATAGTACACCCAAAATTAGGAACCGCCTGCCTACATAACAACAATACGGCAGGCGTAAAACTCACATTTGTAGCCAGTCTTTGGCAGCTGCAAAGAACCTCTGGAGCCAGAGTATGTCTGATTTAACCAATAGCATGAAAGCTTCCACGATGAGCGTGTCATCGGACAAGTCAAAAGCAACACACAACACATCAACAACAGAAAACACGACGGACAAATTAGGACTGAATAACCCGGCCTTTTGGTATAGCGGTGGTTTTATCGCGTTGTTCGTTGCTATTGCACTTTATGACGGCGAGCTATTATCTACGATCGTTAACGCCGGCTTTGGCTGGGCTGTGCAGGTGTTTGGTCCTTACTGGCAGTTACTGCTGCTTCTCACTTTTCTTATTGGTCTTGGCTTGGCTGCAGGGCGAACAGGCAAGGTGATGTTGGGCGGGATTGCTAAACCAGAAATGGATTCTTTCCGCTGGATGGCGATTATTTTCTGTACCTTATTGGCTGGTGGTGGTGTTTTCTGGGCCGCGGCTGAGCCTATAGCACACTATGTTAGCCCACCCCCTTTATACGGCGCGCAAGATAACCCGCAGCAAGGTGCGGTGAATGCGTTGTCGCAATCCTTTATGCACTGGGGCTTTCTGGCTTGGGCGATTGTCGGTAGCTTAACTTCCATCGTGGTGATGCACCTGCATTACGACAAAGGCTTACCGCTAAAACCCCGTATTTTACTTTATCCAGTGTTGGGCGAACGAGCACTTAAAGGCCAACTCGGTGCATTGATTGACGCATGCTGCATTATCGCGGTAGCCGCGGGCACCATCGGGCCAATTGGGTTTCTAGGCTTGCAGGTTAGCTACGCGTTAAATGCGCTGTTTGATATTCCTGATGGCTTTACCACTCAGCTTATTATCATTTTGTTTGCGATTGCGCTTTACACCTTGTCTGCACTCAGTGGATTAAGCCGAGGCATGCAACTGCTTAGTCGTTACAACGTGATTCTGGCAATGGCATTGATGGTTTACATCCTGTTTTTTGGCCCTACGAATTTTATCTTTAACGGATACATTCAAGGTGTCGGAAGCATGCTGGATAACTTTATCCCAATGGCGACCTACCGCGGTGATGAAGGTTGGCTAAGCTGGTGGACAGTATTTTTCTGGGGCTGGTTCCTTGGTTATGGTCCGATGATGGCAATCTTTATTGCGCGTATTTCCCGTGGTCGCACTATTCGCCAAGTTATTTCAACCATCAGTATTGTGGCTCCGCTCACCACCTGTTTTTGGTTCACGATTGTAGGCGGATCTGGCCTTGCGTTTGAAATTGCTGAGCCGGGTAGTGTGAGTGCGGCGTTTGAAGGCTTTAACTTGCCAGGTGCTTTGCTTGCGGTGACTCAGCAACTACCAATGCCAATGCTGACTTCAATTCTATTTCTGGTTTTAACCACGATCTTCATCGTCACGACGGGCGACTCAATGACCTACACAATCAGTGTCGTGATCAGTGGTGAAACGGAGCCGAATGCGATCATCCGTACCTTCTGGGGCGTAATGATGGGTGTGACAGCTCTGATCCTGATTTCGCTTGGCTCTGGCGGCATCTCTGCACTGCAATCTTTCATTGTAATTACCGCGGTTCCGGTTTCGCTGATTCTGTTGCCGTCACTTTGGAATGCACCGCAAATCGCAATCAAAATGGCGAAAGAGCAAGGACTATAACAATTATCTAATTCAAACAACGTGGAGCTTGTGCGGGTGTTTTCCTCCTGCATCCGCACAAACCCTAGTATTCTTACAATAACAAATAGGTGGTGAGCAAAATGGATGCACATCGTTCTACTTATACGGAAGCAACTATGCGCGATGCAGCGATTGTCATGGCAGCCGAAAGGCTTGGCGCAATGCACCAAAACCGAATCAGCTTTGTTCGTAGTCTGATTCGTAATATGGCAAGCCAAAACTGGCAAGTAACCAAGCATGAGTGGCAACTTTGTCCACGTGGTTATGGTCACGTTATTTACAAGTTGACCACGCCAGAGCACGTTTATCATTTGGTGGTTTTCTGTGATGAAATTGCTGATGACGAGCGTAATGACCGCGTCATTGCTGAAAAGTGGGACGTCACATTCGCACTGGTTCAAGGCGATGTTGATGTTACTTTGTTGGAAAGATTGCGAGCAAATGTACCGCTGCAAGAAGCGGGACGCAATCCAAACAACGTACTTGTTCTGGCTCGCGCAAACAAAAGCGTGCGCGTGTTTGAGCACATTGTTAGCGCGCTTTCTCAAGGCAAGCAGCCCGAGCCAAAAGAGCTGGCGGAAGTGGGTTATATCCTGCGCACCACAGCTGTTTATGGTAACGGAAAGTTTGGTATCGCCGATTTCAAACTGTTAGAGAATAACCCAGATTTCAGCCAGTCTTTTAGTGCGCAAATGTGTGCCGTATATATGTTGCGTGAATTCAGCCTGGATTGGGTGCACTACCTAGCACTTCAGCAAGGAGGCGACAACGCGGTGGCTTTGCATCGTGGCTTGCAGCGCTACCTTGGTGTCGGCAATGCTACTGGCTTGGGCATGGCTCCATACTTGATTAATCACCCGTGCATCGTTGACCAATGGATGACCTCTCGCGAACGTGCGGTAGCGCGAGTCTTTGCGATGCCGTGTGAAGCTTCATTCCATGCTCCTTTGCAAGGATTACTACAAAAAGCGCAGCGTCATTTAGAGCAAGTCATCACCATCAATGAACATCAAGACAGGCTCAATCATCAAGCGACAGCAGACATCAAACAACTGCTATCGGAGCTAACAACGTTAATGGCATCACATCCGAACTGGGCGAGTTTGGTCGAGCAAAAGAAAACAATGAGTGTGGAAGCCCAAGAAATCCTCACCTCTTGCTTGATCGAGCTCTACCCATCTTTAGTGGACGAATTTGCCAGCCAAATGAATACGGATGAAACGTTATCTATTCCGGGCGGGAAAAAGATCCAAGATTTACTTGAGGTGTTGCAAAGCAAATACCGCTGGGCGATTGATGCGGATTACTCACTAGCCGAGAACAACTACTGGTTCTGGTATCGTTCACAAGACAAAGAAGAACCAAGGCTTGGTGTTCGTGGGGAAGAGGCAGGAGAAGAAAAAGAGCTGCCGCTTGATATCGGCAGACAAGTGAATCGCTTGTACCACGCCTTGCTTGGTTGTGATGAAGAAATGTCCGTAGCAGAGTTTCTATTGCAAAAACCGACTTACCGTTCGATCACACGTCGCGTATGGACGTTAGGCAATCGAGCAATGGGTGATATTCAAATGAACGTGCTACGCCAAGATGCACTGCCAATGCACTTATTGCGTTGTAAGTTGGCGATCTTTGGTGCGACTAAGTTTGATCCGCGCTCGGATCGTTGGGTTCGAGTTACTTTCTTCCAAGGTGCGCCGCTGTTAGATGAAATTCACGATCCTAAACTGGCGGACACATGGATTTTCCCGAGCATGCCGGAACGAGAAGAAATTGCGCAAAGTGACAATCAAAAAATCAACGGAGGATTTGCATTATGATCGTCTCTCACAACGAATTGGTGGCCGCGGTTAATAAGGCATTTCTTGGCATGCGCCGTCACTGTGGTGAGGCGGATGTCATTGCGAACATGGTGGCGGACTTGCAAATGGTTGGCTTGCACGGGGTGCGTCACTTTAATAACGCCAGCCTGTTTCTTGGGTTAGATTCGGACTGCGCCGTATCGGTGACCAACAGCACGCCATCGAGTATCGAGATGGATTTGCACAATGGCAGTGTGGCGTGCCACTTACCCGCCGTGTTGGATTTCGCACTTGAGAAAATGATCAACAGCAAGTCGATTAATATCACATTGAAACAGTGCCATAACCGTTGGCTAGGTTTTAGTGAGTTGTTGAAGCTCTCTGCAAAAGGCATCGCGTGCCGTGCACAATGGGTCAATGGCTCTAGTCCAAAACGAACGCTTTATGTGTTAAACCGTGGACGAATCGCGCCAGAAGTCTTTTTCTCGGATCAGTTTGATGGGCATGATACGAATTTGCATAGTATGGTTATCGAACTCTCTGTGAACGATTTCGATATCGAGAAAAGCGCACAGGGATACACCATTCACATTGAAGGCGATGAGTTAAGCAACACGCAACAAGCCTCTTGGCAAAATGGTATTTTTGTCGAAGACCAAGAGTGGGAAACATTGAAACAAACCGCAACTGCATTGCTAGTGGAGAATAGTGAGCGTTCCATGCAGGGCGCTGGTGGTGTGGTTTAAGCTCTGAAGGGACGGTGATTCCAAGTTTCAAGTGAGAAGGCTGCGGTTTAGCGGCCTTTTTTGTGCGCGATGTTCGGTCACTTCTTAGGTTCTAAGGCTATGATTATCGTTAAATACCAAGTAGAGCGACATAGGGAAGAAAAATGGACCTGCAAGAGAACAAAAGAAATGCCATTGCGTTTTACGAAACCGCCTATCGAGGTAATCCAAAAAAGGCAGTTGAAGACTACGTTGGCGATGAGTACATTCAGCACAATCCATTAGTTGGAAATGGCCCTGAGGCTTTTATCGAGTATTTTGAGCGGATGCAAAACGAGTATCCCAATAAAGACATTACGTTTGTGCGAGCCATTGCTGAGGGGAATTTGGTGGCACTACACACTCACCAAACATGGCCTAATGATATTGAATACGTGACGATGGATTTCTTTCGTTTTGATCATAATGGGAAAATCGTCGAACATTGGGACGCTCTGCAAGAGATTCCTAAAGAAACATTGAATGGCCACACCATGTATTAACGAATCGTTGATTAGTCTCCCATGCCGTTTATTCAAACGGTATGGGAGGTTAAATGATTTGTGGCACTCTAAGTATCAATCATCAAAGCGCTTTTTCTATTTTCACCGCTACGTCTTCAGATACCCAACCTTTCCATAAGTCAGGGTAGGTATTAAAGAAGTAAAACATCGCTTCTTCACCATCTGCGTAGTTATCTTCCATCCAGGCCAGCATTTCACTCATTTGCTCGTTGGTAAATCCGCGTTTCTGCAAGTACGCGAATGCTTGGGGTTCTTTGCTCGCAAACGCCTCAGTTGTTACTGTGCGAACTGGAGAAGGTGGGTACATTGTTACTTTTGGTGAAGCGCAATCAGGCTGGGTGGTACAGTTGCGATACTCTTCCAGATCCGTTCCGCTACCAAAATCCACTTTGACCATATCATACTTGCCCAATACGGGTGTTGGTGACCAGTAGTAACCAAACCAAGGCATTTTGCGATCATAGGCTTTGGCGATGGTGCCAGCTAATGCTGCGCCAGAGCCTGGGTCAACCATCTCAAAGCCGTGCTCACTTAACCCTAATGCATTAAACAAGTGACCGGAGGTGATTTGGCATGTCCAACCAGCAGGGCAGCTATAAAAGGCGAACTTGTCATCATCCTCTGGGTGTTCAAATAGTTTGGCGTGCTTGATGACGCCTTCTATCGTCGCGAGCTCTGGATATTGTTTTACCAGATAGGCGGGAACCCAAAACCCTTCTTCACCGCCATTGACAAGCGATTCACCAGCGATACGCAAGCGTTTATCCGCAATCCCTTTATCAAGTGCTTCTTTAATACCGTTTGTCCATAACTCTGGCGCAACGTCAGGCTGCCCCTTTTCAATCATAGAGGTGCCTGTAGGAACGCTATCACCAGGGATCAATTCCGCATCGCACTGGTAGCCTTCATTTAAGACAAATTGGTCGATGTGCGCCATTAAGCTGGCCGAATTCCAATTCATATCCGCGATGGTTATTTTTCCACATTCATCCGCATTTGCGTGAGTTGATAATGCTGATAGCAGCAGAACAGAGAGCATTGAAGGTGTCGTCTTCATGTGACTGAATTTCCTTGTCGTTGTCATTTACTTCAGTATATACATCGGTTTATAAAGATTCAGTGAACAAGGTTTTTTCAGTGACGTTAAGCATAAAAACGGCGATTTATGAAGCGTTTAGTGAGAGTGGTTGAAAGGGAGTTAATACAGCAAGAACCCCCCTTCGTAGCCGCCGATCTCAATGTGAGAAACATAGTCGCCGATGTTACCGTCTTGATCTACAGGTCGCATAGGCTCTGGAAGTGCGATAGTTATCTTCGGTGAGGAGAAGTAATCGATATTCTTGCCAAAGAAATCAGTCCGATACAGCACTCGGCCTTTGGTGAACTCTCGGGCTAACACCATCTCCGTAGGGCCATGCATCACTACCGTATCGTCTGAGCGATACGCAAAGTACGTATGGGTTGGTAACAATTCGATAGCGCCATTAGGCAAGTCAGGATGAGCCACTTTGCTCATAGAAGCATCTCCAATCACCGTGTAATCGGCGGAATAGGGCGTGCTGGTGGAGATCATTAGCGGAGTCGCCTGATACCCATCTGGGATTTGATTGGCTGGCGTACCTAAATCGATGGCAAGCAAGGTGCTAGGTTGATAAGCAATATTCTTTGGTACGCCTGCCTTCCAGAAGTTGTTACCGGTGGTGTTATTGCTTCCATATACGTAACCATTATTCCACTGACTAAAGTAACTGTGCTCAGGGTGATAGTTTAAGTAGAACACCGCTAGTGCAGAATATTGGTCCTGCTTCCAATTGTTTTGTGTGTTACCAAAGTATTGAACGCGACCATAACGCGTTGTTGCTTGATAAATCACTTTCTGGCCAACTTTGGCGAGAGAAGAGTTGTCCCAAAACTTAGCCAAGCCAGCATAGCCACTAAAGCCGGTAGAAGGGAAAAGGTAATGCTCGCGCAAGTACAAGGAGCCAGCACCAACCAAGTGGTTTTGGCCGTTACGACCGAATAAGTTGGCCGCGCCTATGTTGAGGCCAATTAACGCATCCGCATCCAGCGTCGCCAATTTGTTTAAGAACGCCGAGAATTGCGCTTGGTACGCATCGTCAGCAGCTTGGCTACCCGCCACCAAACCAAGCTCATCCACCGTACCACCGGAATAAACGTAGAACTGATTTTCTCCGAGTAACTTATTCGTGTCGTCGTTGTACGCACCATTTAAACCTTGTTTCGCCCATTCAGCTTGGTAATAGTGGCGCATTGTATTGGTAAAAACGGGATTGCCGAGATTGGTCAATGCCCAAGAAGAGGTTTGATTCCACATACGACCAAATGGAATAACCCGTGACTCCCAACGAAATCGTGCCGTTGCATTCTTATTCGAACGGTTTTTGTATTCATGCCAAGAAAGATAATTGTCTTGGTTTCGATCTGCAGATTTGTCGAAGCCACGAATTTGTCGCCAGCGTTGAATGGTTTGACCTTCAGGTGTCTCCGTTGGTGCTCCTGAGACATTGACGACAGGGAAGCTATCTTTGAGTTGAATGTTTTCGAGACGTGGGCGGTTTTCTATGTTGTCGTCATGCCAAGTAATTTTCGCAAAGTAAAGGCGGCCGCCGTCGCGTAAAAAGGTGGAGCCAAAGTACTGACCGCCACCATAAGTTTTTCCGCTACCATCATGCGTTGTAGCGCGAACCCAATCCGAAGGAACAGACCAGTTTACTGTTTGGTCTTTGGTCATGCCCTGTGTTCTATCCTTCTTAATATCAAAGGGCTTCCACTCCGATACCTGACCAAACGAGTCGATAGCAGAAGGGTATTCAATCGTAAAGCTGCCACCTTGAGCAAGCTGAGAGAACGTAAAGGCTAAGCGGTCGAACTTCTCTGAGTGATAGACATAGAGGGCTCCACCATTATTCGCCTGGCCAAATACATCAGCATCCCATGGCGGTGGTTGATATAGCCAAAAACCGGCGTGGTCAGCGCTAGCCGTATAGACAAAGATCATCGGTTTTCGATTGAGTAGAGTATTCTCGCCATGGCTTGAGTCAACCTCTGCGATGATAGTGTCTTCAGAAAAGTGGAGAAAGAAATCTTCGTAGTCAACTCCATTCAGTTCTGCTTGGTTACGTATATCGTTTTCCAGCCAACCTGAGTTAAGTTCCAGCTTTTGGTTGTACATGTAACCAAGCGCTTTTACACGCTCGTTATCACTCTTATTTTCGTAAGCTCCAAACACGATATCGGCATTATCCAACTCCCATTCAAGTGCAGCGGCAGCAGAGATAGGCTTATCTTGAAGATCAATACCCTGTTCATGCAACCCAGGTAACACGATTGCTGTTTTACTCCAAACGTTGGGTACAGAAAGCAAGCTCAAAGAAATGAGTGTAACGAGAGAAAAACAATGCAACTTCAACATGGAGTTATCCCATTAATACTTAGATGACTCAAATTAAGAGTCAGATACAAAAAGAAATTATAGTCCATTCGCGAAGTCGTAATCTGGCCCCTACCATAGAGGACTTTACAGGAAAACTAACAGGGGATGCTGTGCAAAAATGAGCGGGTGTGCTTGGAATAGAGTATCCTCATCGACTCAAAACTTCCTCTACACGTCAGCACAAAAGTAACCACCATTTTAACCTTGTTTCGGTCGTCACCATGTCGTTGGATTTTCTTCAACAAATTCAGTTAAAACTCACTCTTCAAACCAGTCAGATACTCTGTCTTGGTGGTTTCTGATCATACAAAAAATTAACAAATTAAATTTTTATACATTTTTATTGCATAAAAAGTCCAATTGAGTAATATAAATACCAAGTGACAATTAATGCGGTATGTCAGCATGACTATTCAGGTAAGCGGAATCAATAAATCCTACGGTGAGACACAAGTGCTTCACGATGTCAGCTTTAAGTGTGAAAGCGGCGAAACACTGGTGTTACTCGGTCCGAGTGGTGCAGGGAAGAGCTCTCTACTACGTGTTCTTAACCTTCTTGAAGGAGCGGATAACGGCCAGTTAAACATCGCTAATGACGCATTCGACTTTTCAACTGAAATCAAAGAGAAGCAAGGTTTAGCGCTTCGTCGTAAAGTGGGCATGGTGTTCCAGCAGTACAACCTATGGCCGCATATGACAGTGATGGAGAACCTGATTGAGGCTCCGGTAAAAGTCGCTGGCATGGATAAAGAAGAAGCGAAGAAGCAGGCAATGCAAATTCTCGCAACGCTGCATTTGGCAGACAAAGCGGATGCATGGCCGATGCAACTTTCTGGTGGTCAGCAACAACGTGTAGCGATTGCTCGTGCATTGATGATGAAACCGGAAGTCTTGCTTTTTGATGAACCGACCGCTGCGCTTGATCCGGAAATTACTAACCAAGTCGTTAAGATTATTAAAGATTTAAGCGAAACCGGAATTACACAAGTAGTTGTGACGCACGAAGTGGATTTCGCCAAGAAAATCGCTAGCCACGTACTGTATTTAGAAAAAGGGCACATCGTCGAGCACGGCACAAATGATTCGTTTTCTAACCCGCAAACCGCCCAGTTTGCTGACTACTTAAATCACTAAATTACGTTTTTAAAGTTCAGTCTATTTAACAGATAAGCTCGGCTGTCATTGCGAGTGTCAGCCCACTAAGTACACACGGAGTATTGCAATGAAAAAGATTCTACTAGCTTCACTAATCGGCCTTTCTTCTGCAACTATGGCAGCAAACGCAGTAGCACAAGAAGAGATCAAATTCGCGATGGAAGCGACGTACGCACCGTTCGAATACATGGATGAAAACAACCAAATCCAAGGTTTTGATGTGGATCTGGCGAACGCACTATGTAAAGAAATCGAAGCAAAATGCACCTTCCACAACCAATCTTTTGACAGCCTGATCCCAGCATTAAAATTCAAGCGCTACGATGCGGCAATCTCTGCAATGGACATTACTGAGGCGCGTTTGGAGCAAGTGAATTTCACGAATGCATACTATGACAACTCAGCAGCGTTTGTTTCTATCAAAGAAAAAGTGGCTGATCAAAAAGCACTAGAAGGTAAGCGTGTTGGTGTTCAAAACGGTTCAACACACCAAAGCTACCTGATTGAGCAAATGCCGGGCGTAACCGCGGTTCCTTACTCAAGCTACCAAGACGCGTTCATCGATATGAAAAATGGCCGTATTGATTCTGTATTCGGTGACACAGCAGTCGTAGCAGAATGGTTCAAGAAAGAAGACAACCTAGCTTACGTGGGTGAGCACGTCACTAACCCTAAATACTTCGGTAACGGTTTCGGTATCGCAGTAAATAAAGGTAACGACGAGCTAGTGAACAAGCTGAACACAGCACTGAAAACAGTGAAAGCAAACGGCGAATACGACGTAATCTACAACAAGTACTTCGGTAAGTAATATGGCACTAACGGGTTACTCTTTATCGCTTGTTCAAGCTAGTTGGATGACTGTCCAGCTGGCCTTCACAAGCCTTTTAGTCGGTTTGATTCTGGCAGTGGTATTCGCCAGTGGTGAAATGTCTCGCCGCGTTTTCGTTAAATGGCCA
Organism: Vibrio sp. M60_M70; assembly: GCF_037162085.1. Classification (NCBI taxonomy): domain Bacteria; kingdom Pseudomonadati; phylum Pseudomonadota; class Gammaproteobacteria; order Vibrionales; family Vibrionaceae; genus Vibrio; species Vibrio sp. M60_M70. Next base: position 1,393,431 of record NZ_JARLUL010000002.1, on the reverse strand, counting down.
ATGACGGCGTTTGTGACGATTGTACGTGGCTTGCCAGAAATCCTTGTCGTGTTGTTCATCTATTTTGGTTCGACGCAGGTTCTGTTTTTAATCACCGGCGACTTTATTGAAGTTAGCCCGTTCTTGTCTGGCGTGGTGGCGTTGTCATTGATCTTCGCTTCCTACGCTTCTCAAACTCTACGTGGCGCATTAAAAGCCGTTGGAAGAGGGCAGAGAGAAGCAGCAAGTGCACTCGGCATCAGTCAAGCACACGCTTTCGTTCGCATTGTTTTACCACAAGCAGTAAGACACGCACTACCAGGTTTAACTAACCAATGGTTGGTTCTGCTGAAAGACACCGCGCTTGTATCACTGATTGGCGTAACGGATTTGTTGAAACAAGCGCAGCTAACATCTGCAGCGACGCATGAAGCGTTTACATGGTACGCAACCGCTGCGGCGATTTACTTAGGCATTACTTTGATTACGCAACGTGCCGTAAAACTGATTGATAAGAAATTCTCAATTCAAGGTATGAGCATGGGACAGGAGGCAACCGCATGAACGAACAACACGTTTGGCAAATGGTGGATGGCTTAGGTACTAGCCTTCAATTAACCGCCGCTTCCTTGGTTGTCGGCTGCCTCTTAGCTTTGATGATGACGCTGACTCTGATCCTACGTACTCCGGGTTTGCATTGGGTAAGCCGTGGCATCATCACCTTGTTTACTGGTACGCCTTTGTTGGTACAGATCTTCTTGGTGTACTACGGTCCGGGTCAGTTTGATGTTGTAAGAGAAAGCGTATTCTGGACATGGTTAAGCCAACCTTGGTTCTGTGCGATGTTGGCGTTAGCGTTGAATACCGCGGCGTACAGTACTCAGCTGTTTAAAGGTGCGTTTAACGCGATTCCTTCCGGTCAATGGCAAGCGTGTCGTGCATTAGGTATGAACAAAACCGCAACACTGAAAGTGCTGCTGCCATACGCTATTCGTCGTGCCGTTCCGGCTTATTCGAACGAAGTGATTTTGGTCTTCAAAGGCACGTCATTAGCGAGCACGATCACGATCATGGATCTGATGGGTTACGCGCAGCGCATTAACGCACAAACTTACGATACGTTGACGGTATTTGGTATTGCAGGCGCATTTTATTTAACCGTAAATGGTTTGCTCACTCTTATCTTCCGTCAGGTAGAGAAGAAAGCACTAGCCTTTGAAGCCGTTTAATTATTAGTAGCTAATTTGTAAATGCCTCTGTTCAGCGTTGCCCTGAACAGAGGCATGTTTGTTTTAGTGTACTGCTACGCTGGAAAAATCATCAAGAATCACCAAACTTAAGTAAGGTAAACAATCACTGGTGATGATATGGAACGTAGACACTTTTTAGCTTTATGGTCGCTAATATTTGCGCCTTCGCTAAAATCCGCTAGCCCAATGAAGCCGACACCGCCTCAAACGGAAGGGCCATTTTATCCCGTGGTTCCAGTGCCACTTCGTCAAAATTTGATTTTGCAGTCGAAAGGTCTTATTGGTGAGCCCATTTTTCTTCAGGGTAAGGTAATGGATACAGCAGGAAACCCATTGTCTGAAATGAAAATAGAAATATGGCAATGTGATGGACAAGGCATCTATGATCACCCGAATCAACCTAACAATAATAAGTTTGATCCTCACTTTGCAGGCTTTGGTGCAGTTTTAACTGGCGAAGATGGGAATTACCTTTTTCAAACGTTATTTCCGGTTCCATATAGCTCTCGACCTCCCACATCCACGTAAAATTGTGGCGTGGAGAGAAAGAGCTGTTAACGACTCAGCTTTATTTGAAAGGGCGAACTGGTAACGAGTGGTGGGGCGGAAAAGCCCGTGATTATTTGCAGTTTGAGCCTGTCAACATTGATGGTCGAGTCGTCGGTGAGTTCAATTTTGTGCTCGCTTAGTGTGATTAAGCATTATTTTGAAAACTCACATCGTAGATTACAAAAGTAATTAGTAAACAGAAGCTTCTAACAGATTAGTCTTGTCCGGCCCTGACTCTTAGTTTGTAGAAATCACTGTACCCAGATTTACGGAGTTGAACACCGCTTACACCTTTCGCTCTGGTGATTTTTTCTTGCCCCCAGAACAATGGTAAGATTGTTGTATCATCTCTGAGCTCTGAGAGTATTCCCTCCAAACGTTTTTCAGGCGTGGGATCTGAGACTGCATCGTGTACGTGATTAACATGCTGTTCAAATTCATCAGAGTGAAGAGCAAATCGAATACCTGTACCTGTTAATAGCCACTCATAAATTCCATAGGTTAAAGGTGGCTCAACGACATCTTCGACAAAGAGCAAGTCGGCTTGTTCTTTTACAAGTTGAGGATTACTAGCGTCAGTTAGCTCCACAAATTCTACATGCAACCCAGTTTGACGGATTAAATCTACGATCCATTGGTTCGCTTTACTTAAATAATCAATCGTCCACTTTGGATGGGTTATGACCAACGTTCCCTCAAGCTGAGGAACATCCTCGTTGTGAGAGCTATCATCGAGAATGTGCATCGTTTCCAAGCCATTCGCTTTGGCAAATTCAAATCTACGACTCTCGATAAAAGAAAATAGGCGCTGCCAAGTTTGCTCGCTTAGTGAGCACTCGGCGCGACGATTACGTGCTAGAAAAGAAAATGCCTGAATCATATAACATTCGGTATCGTCAGTTTCCTGATTATAACTGATGTATTGATCCAGCTCAGTCCCTTGATGAGAGAGCGTGATTTGCTCCAATAATGCCTTTTTTGCGAAATAGTTATGATGTTTCTTCAGTACTATTTTGTCGGTATCCCAATGCCTAAGTACAAATGGGCCAGTACCTATTGTGATACTGCGACCTTTAAAGCTCTTCTGACGTCGAGTAGTGATAGACGCATTTGCGGTTGCTAAGCAGTAAATGAATAAGTTATTAGGCTGCTTTAAGTCAATACGTATAGCTTGTTTGGCATTATCGAAGCTGATACGAGTGACTTGCTGAAGTAATTTTTGGACGGGGCCATCTGTTGTAACGAGCTTATTTAAAGAGTGTACGACATCTTCTGCTTGTAATGTTAGCCCATCGTGACAGTAGATATCAGGGCGGAGCCAAATATATATACAACTGCCTTCATTTTTGTACTCACAAGCGAGGTGATTTTTTAATTGACCGTAGTGATCAACGGTAAATAGGGTGTCATACAAGCTGCGTATTACCTGCAGTTCTGAAAAGCGATAAGTCAGTGAAGGGGTTAGCTCATCTACCCAAGGATACTGGCTGACGATGAGTGTATTTGAATCTTTGTTTTCTTCTGAAACTTCTGCGAGTGCTTGGCTAAGTGCGCTTACAGCAGTGCTACGGTAATGCTCAAGTAACCTCGAGATGACGTCAAAGCTACCATTGTTGATTTCATTACGAATCGTAAAGTAGAGGGCTTGATGTATTGTTACCGTCACTTTTAGTGTGCTGGCTTTCCCACGGCCACGACCTGGCTCCCAATGGATCCAATTGTAGCTGTCAAGTATTCTCAGTATATTAGATATGTTGCGTCTAGAAGTTGAAAAAACCAGTTCTAAATCGTCGAGGTTTACCTGATACGTTTGAGAGTGTTTGTAATGTTTTAATAACTGGCTCAATCTACGAAGACATGTTTCTGTCATGTTTTATTATGTTTCCTCAATAGATGATTGATTTATTAAAGCTATATAATAAATTGATTTCATATTGTGGTGAAGAAAGGTGATTGCTTAAACCCCTCAGTGTTATTGATTGGCTTATCTTCTTCCCATTTAAAAGTATTGGTGGTTCTCATTTTGACTCTAATATATTACTACTAATATAGAGCAAAGGCTCACTTTTAATTTTTACTATAATATTAGTGAGTTATGATTAATGTTAGTGTTTGTTTTATTAGTTGTGTCTAATTAGTTGGGCGTAATGGCATAAAAATACCCCCACTCATCTATGCAAATAAGCAGGGGTATAAGTTTATTTTACTTCTGGGAAGGTAGTGAATATCGTCCACTCATCTTTAACCATCCCTTGCTGGCCGACAACAGTGGCAGTAACGCGGCGGTTTAATGCGTGGCTGACACGATCCATACCCGGCTCTGCTAACTGTGTGTCGCCAAAAGCAATAATTGCGAGGCGGTCACCCGGGATTCCTTTTTTTATCAATAGATTGCGTACATTCTCTGCACGATGGCGAGATAGGTTTAAATTGTATTCTGCGCGTCCTACCTTACTTGCGTATCCTTGTATCTCTATAGAAGTGGTTGGATACTTTTTAAGAAATGCAGCCAACTCATCTATCTTGTTTTTAAAAATTTGGTTAATAAGAGCAGAGTCATTATCAAACAAAATCTTAAGTTGGTATTGCTCTTCTTTATGCAAATAGGTTTCACAACCATCATTGTCCACTTCTGCCCCTATTGGAGTGCCTGCGCAAAGATCACGAGCGTTTATCACACCATCTTTGTCCAAGTCGTTTAGGTCAGCAATCTGATTCGCCTTTGGTATAGGAATGTACGTCAGCTCATCTTGTGCGTACGCACTATGATGACTAATTATGATTAAAGCCAGAGTGATTAGAAGGTTCTTTTTCATTGTATTTAGTACTCCACCGATTGAGTCCACGCTTCCGGTATGTCGACGCGCAATGCGTCTAAAAGCTGCCCGGTTGAAGTCAGGGTCCGATATTGTGCGTATTGCTGTGCAAATTGTGTTTCTAAGTAGTTTTTGCGTGATTCAAACAACTCGTTTTCAGTGTTCAGCAGATCAAGTAGGGTGCGCTTTCCAATACGATATTGTTTTTGGTATGCAATAACGGTGTTTGACATGGAATCAACGTGTTGTATTAAAAAAGACTTTTGTTGTTTAGTCAGTTCAAGAGCGCTCCACGAAAGGCGGAGCTCTTGCTCCACACTTCGGTATGCTCGCTCTCTGAGGTCTTTCGCTTTATTGAGTTGATAGGCCATACTGTCACTGTTCGCAGAGTCTCGGCCACCGTTGTAAAGGTTGTATCGGACACGAAGCATTGCTTGTGTTTCAGAGTTGAGACCATTTACTCCTCCTACATCATCGTTCCAGCTTTGTTTCGCTTCAAATGAGATGACTGGGAAATAGTTTGCATCCGCTTGTTTATATTGGAACCTGGCAGAATCGACATCTGCGAGTGCTATTTTTATGACAGGATGATTGTCAAAAGCCTGCGAGTGGGCCTCGTCTAGAGAATTGGGGATAAAGTTTTGGTCTGCGTGCGGAAAAATAAGGTTAGTTGGTGCTTCACCAACTAAGCGAAAGAATGCTGTTTGAGCGTCTTTATGGTTATTTTGTGCAGCTAAAACATTACTCTGAGCTTTTGCTAAACGAGCTTTAACCTGGTTAAGGTCGGCAACTGAGCCAATTCCTGACTCTGTACGCTTTTTAATATCAGTATAAATTCGCTTATGTGTGTTTAGGTTGCTAGTGGAAAGCGCAGTCAGCTTTTGTGTTTTTACTACATCCAAATAAGCTTTGATGACTTCTAACGCAACATTTTGGGCATCTGCAAGCAACTGATAACGCACAGACTCTGCATCTGCAGAGGTACGATCAATGTCATATAGGGTTTTTGAACCATCCCAGATCAACTGGGTAAGAGTAATTGCCATATCTTTACGGGTCATCTCGGTATCACTCTTACCAGTAGAGTCGGAAGGGTGAATGCTCTCGTAACCGATACCCGCGTCAATATCGAGACTAGGTTTATATGCTCCACGTGATTTATCGATAATATAACGACTACTCATATACTCGTTAAACGCACTTTTGATATCAGGGTTCGTTGCAAATGTTGTCGCTATTGCTTGTTCTAAAGTTTGTGCGCTAGAAACCAGTGGTATTAGCAAACCAAAACACGCGATACTAATATTACTTAGCTTCACTAAAATCTCCCCAAATAATTTAACGCCAGTTATTTTTCAAAAATAAATATTAAAGATTACTAATATTACCCAAGGCAAACGTTTCCCTTTGCTTGCTTTTTTGGAATGTAAGCTGCTATTTCAATGAAAATTTAATGACAAGTTTAAAGAATATTAAAAATAGGTCGCATAACATATGTTTTTACGGTGCAAAATAAAACAAATTTAAAACATGAAAATTATTGATAGGATAATTGCGTGTTTTAGGTGGGTTAATTGATGCTAGCTTACGCCCAATTGTGTATATCGCTTCTTGAAAATAAGTCTTATTACTTTCTTAGTTTTATGGACTTTGAGATTTTTGTATTTACTAAATGAGGTATAAGCTCTTGGTTGGACCATCAAAATTAACCGCACAAACCTATGTTGTAATCGGCCTAGATGGTCAAATTAAAGCTTTTGCGTCTAAAGAAAACTTGTTACCGGGAGAAGTGGTCGTTGAATTAGTAGAGGGGAAGATCCAACCTCAGCATGTATATATTGCTGACACAGAAGGTGAAGCTCAAACTGATTCTACCGACAAGCTTGCGAAAATATTAGAGGCCATCGAAAAAGGACAAGACCCGAGCGAACTAGGTGATGAATATGCTACTGAAGCTGGTGAAGTTACGGGTTCAAGTTTGACGGCCTCTGGCACTGTTGAACGAACGGGGGCAGAAGTACTAGCAAGTACTTTTTTTGAAACCGCCGGCGTGACGACAGAGCAAAGTACAACGCTATTTAATATTTCTCGATTCACAACCTCAGAGCTTGGTGAAACTGAAGCGTTGATTGATGGTGAAGATAGAGGTGCCGTTCAAGAAGACGTGACGCTTGGAACTTCTGGCAACCTCAGTGTTACTGATCCAAATACAGGTGAAGCGTTATTCCAATCACAGAGTGAGGTTCAAGATAGTTATTGGGGCGTCTTCTCAATTGATGCTTTCGGTAACTGGAATTATCAGCTGAATAATGAGCACGAAGAAGTGCAGGCTTTGGATCATGACAGTGACCCAATCATCAGAAGTATTACCGTTTTATCTGTAGATGGCACTGAGCATGAAGTTGTGATCTCTATTACGGGCACCGAAGACGCGCCAGTCGTGACGGGCACGTTTACGGGGGCGGTGACTGAAGGCAATCTCGGTGATGTCGCGACCGCAACAGGCACCATTACCATCTCTGATGTTGATAATGGCGACGAGCCAGTGTTCAGCAACACTACCGTTACGGGTATGTACGGCGAGCTAGTATTGGTGGACGGGCAGTGGACGTATACGCTGGATCAAAGCCAGGTTCAGCAGTTGGACGAGGGTGAGCAGGTGCAAGACACCATCACTCTCACGGCGACCGATGGCACCCAACAAAAGATCGTGATTGATATTACGGGCACCGAAGACACGCCTATTGTTGACGGTACGTTCACGGGGTCGGTGACCGAAGGCAACCTCGGTGATGTCGCGACCGCAGCAGGTACCATTACTATCTCTGATGTTGATAATGGCGATGAGCCAGTGTTCAGCAACACTACCGTTACGGGCACCTATGGTGAGTTGGTGTTGGTGGATGGAAAGTGGACGTATACGCTGGATCAAAGCCAGGTTCAGCAGTTGGACGAGGGTGAGCAGGTACAAGACACCATCACCCTGACGGCAACCGATGGCACCCAACAAAAGATCGTGATTGATATTACGGGCACCGAAGACATGCCAGTCGTGACAGGCACGTTCACCGGTAAGGTGACTGAAGGAAATCTCGGTGATGTCGCGACCGCAACAGGTACCATTACTATTTCTGATGTTGATAATGGCGATGAGCCAGTGTTCAGCAACACTGCCGTTACGGGCACCTATGGTGAGCTGGTATTGGTGGATGGAAAGTGGACGTATACGCTGGACCAAAGTCTGGTTCAACAGCTGGACGAGGGTGAGCAGGTGCAAGACACCATCACCCTGACGGCGACCGATGGCACCCAACAAAAGATCGTGATTGATATTACGGGCACCGAAGACACGCCTATTGTTGACGGTACGTTCACGGGGTCGGTGACCGAAGGCAACCTCGGTGATGTCGCGACCGCAACAGGTACCATTACTATTTCTGATGTTGATAATGGCGATGAGCCAGTGTTTAGCAACACTGCCGTTACGGGCACCTACGGTGAGCTAGTATTGGTGGATGGGAAGTGGACGTATACGCTGTATCAAAGCCAGGTTCAGCAGTTGGACGAGGGTGAAAAAGTACAAGACACCATCACTCTCACGGCGACCGATGGCACTCAACAAAACATCGTGATTGATATTACGGGCACCGAAGACGCGCCAGTCGTGACGGGCACGTTCACGGGGGCGGTGACCGAAGGTAATCTCGGTGATGTCGCGACCGCAACAGGCACCATCACCATCTCTGATGTTGATAACGGCGACGATCCGATTTTTACAAACACCACCGTTACGGGCACCTATGGTGAGTTGGTATTGGTGGATGGAAAGTGGACGTATACGCTAGACCAAAGCCAGGTTCAGCAGTTGGACGAGGGTGAGCAGGTGCAAGATACCATCACCCTGACGGCGACCGATGGCACCCAACAAAACATCGTGATTGATATTACGGGCACCGAAGACACGCCTATTGTTGACGGTACGTTTACCAGCAAGGTGAGCGAAGGCAACCTCGGTGATGTCGCGACCGCAACAGGTACTATTACTATCTCTGATGTTGATAATGGCGATGAGCCAGTGTTCAGCAACACTACCGTTACGGGCACCTACGGTGAGCTGGTATTGGTGGATGGAAAGTGGACGTATACGCTGTATCAAAGCCAGGTTCAGCAGTTGGACGAGGGTGAAAAAGTACAAGACACCATCACTCTCACGGCGACCGATGGCACCCAACAAAACATCGTGATTGATATTACGGGCACCGAAGACGCGCCAGTCGTGACGGGCACGTTCACGGGATCGGTGACCGAAGGCAACCTCGGTGATGTCGCGACCGCAACAGGCTCCATTGCTATTACTGATGTTGATAATGGCGACGATCCGATTTTTGCAAACACCACCGTCACGGGCACCTATGGTGAGCTGGTATTGGTGGATGGGAAGTGGACGTATACGCTGGACCAAAGCCAGGTTCAACAGCTGGACGAGGGTGACCAGGTGCAAGACACCGTCACCCTGACGGCAACCGATGGCACCCAACAAAAGATCGTGATTGATATTACGGGCACCGAAGACACGCCTATTGTTGACGGTACGTTTACCAGCAAGGTGAGCGAAGGCAACCTCGGTGATGTCGCGACCGCAACAGGCTCCATTGCTATTACTGATGTTGATAATGGCGACGATCCGATTTTTGCAAACACCACCGTCACGGGCACCTATGGTGAGCTGGTATTGGTGGATGGGAAGTGGACGTATACGCTGGACCAAAGCCAGGTTCAACAGCTGGACGAGGGTGAGCAGGTGCAAGACACCATCACCCTGACGGCAACCGATGGCACCCAACAAAACATCGTGATTGATATTACGGGCACCGAAGACACGCCTATTGTTGACGGTACGTTTACCAGCAAGGTGAGCGAAGGCAACCTCGGTGATGTCGCGACCGCAACAGGTACTATTACTATCTCTGATGTTGATAATGGCGATGAGCCAGTGTTCAGCAACACTACCGTTACGGGCACCTACGGTGAGCTGGTATTGGTGGATGGAAAGTGGACGTATACGCTGTATCAAAGCCAGGTTCAGCAGTTGGACGAGGGTGAAAAAGTACAAGACACCATCACTCTCACGGCAACCGATGGCACCCAACAAAACATCGTGATTGATATTACGGGCACCGAAGACGCGCCAGTCGTGACAGGCACGTTCACCGGTAAGGTGACTGAAGGAAATCTCGGTGATGTCGCGACCGCAACAGGTACCATTACTATTTCTGATGTTGATAATGGCGATGAGCCAGTGTTCAGCAACACTGCCGTTACGGGCACCTATGGTGAGCTGGTATTGGTGGATGGAAAGTGGACGTATACGCTGGACCAAAGCCAGGTTCAACAGCTGGACGAGGGTGATCAGGTACAAGACACCACCACTCTCACGGCGACCGATGGCACCCAACAAAGCATCGTGATTGATATTACGGGCACCGAAGACGCGCCCGTCGTGACGGGCACGTTCACGGGATCGGTGACCGAAGGCAACCTCGGTGATGTCGCGACCGCAACAGGCTCCATTGTTATTACTGATGTTGATAATGGCGACGATCCGATTTTTGCAAACACCACCGTCACGGGCACCTATGGTGAGCTGGTATTGGTGGATGGGAAGTGGACGTATACGCTGGACCAAAGCCAGGTTCAACAGCTGGACGAGGGTGACCAGGTGCAAGACACCGTCACCCTGACGGCAACCGATGGCACCCAACAAAACATCGTGATTGATATTACGGGCACCGAAGACGCGCCAGTCGTGACAGGCACGTTCACCGGTAAGGTGACTGAAGGAAATCTCGGTGATGTCGCGACCGCAACAGGTACCATTACTATTTCTGATGTTGATAATGGCGATGAGCCAGTGTTCAGCAACACTGCCGTTACGGGCACCTATGGTGAGCTGGTATTGGTGGATGGGCAATGGACGTATACGCTGGACCAAAGCCAGGTGCAACAGCTGGACGAGGGTGACCAGGTGCAAGACACCATCACTCTTACGACGACCGATGGCACCCAACAAAACATCGTGATTGATATTACGGGCACTAATGATGTTCCTGAATTTGTTAGTGGGAGTAATGACAACTTTGGTCTGGATGCCCAAGGTAAAACCGACATCGATAGTTACCAGTTTAGCGTTGATGAAAACAGTCAATCGGGTGTAATTGGAAAAGTAAATGCATTCGATGTCGATCAGGACAGTCAGATTACGTATCACTTAAACGGTCATAACGAACTGTTTGAAATCAACAGTCTTACTGGTGAGATCAGTGTCAAAAATAGTGCAAATCTGGACCATGAATCTATCGATAACTACCAGCTAGAAGTGGAAGCTCGTGACCAGTTTGGCGGTAAAGACACCGCTCAGGTCGAAGTGTTGGTTCGCGATATTAATGAAGCCCCTATTGCTGAAGATGATAAGGGCATTGAAAAAACAACCAAGACAATTGACCAGAGCAACTGGGATGATAGCACTGATATCACAGTCGATTACTATGTGATTGATACTCGATCTGGAAACAAGGTTTCTGATGCATCGAAAGCTGATTATGTTGGTGACGGAGACCACAAATATGGCGTTAGTTCTGCGCTAGACAGTGGCTCAGACCGGGTTCAAGATGGTCAGATTCGATATGATGATGCAACTGGACAAAGTGAAGCAATGCGCTTCTCCTTCGCTAATGGTCAGGTTGCCGATCATGCTGAAGTTGAAGTGAAAAACCTATGGACAGACACTTCGAACGGTAGCTGGGAGCCTGGTATTGAGCGCGGTGTTTGGAAGGCTTACTACAAAGGTGACTTGGTTGCGACAGGTGTGTTTGAAGGTACCCGTGGTGGTAATCAAGTAGTCAACATCAATGCAGATGGGCGTTTCTTCGATAGTATTGAAATGTCTACTACCAGCTATAAAGACGATATCATTGATCCTAAAGGTTCAGAGTACTTTATTACTCAGGTATCAGCGGACCTGACGACCTTTGATGAAGCTTACCAGACCAACGGCTCAGGCACGTTAGAGCTGGATGTTCTAGCGAATGACAGCGACCCGGATGGTGACGCTCTGACTATTATCGACTATCCATCAGAAAGTTTCCTCAGTCTGCAAGATGGTAAATTGGTCTTTGATGCGGCCAAGTATCTAGAGTCACTGCCAGCTGATCAACAAACCCTGAAAACGGGTGAAGTGAAAGATTATACCTTCGAATATACCATCCGTGATGACGACGGTCTGACTGATAAAGCAGAAGTTACCGTTAGTGTGATGGGCGAGCCTATGTCGCTTAATGATACGCACGCAGCATTGGATGAATCTCAAGTTGGCACGGATACTGGCGTACATGCTGAAGGCAACTTTATCGCAAACCTCGGTTCTGCAACGGAGGCTGAATATCACTTCAACGCCGATCAAAACCTAGGTGGTTTCACCAGCGATGGTAAAGAGGTTGTGTTTGATGTGAGTGCAGATCAGAGCACTCTAACTGGTTATACTGGAACAGGTGCCGATCGCATCAAAGTGGTTCAAGCCAACATAGATAGCAAAACGGGTCATTTCACAGTTGATCAACATATGCCTCTTGATCATGCTGAGCAGGGGGCGGACATGCTGGATATCCGCGCTAGCGTAGAGGTGGATGCCGGAGGTCAGTCTGAGAGTGCCACCTTGCATCTGAATGTAACGGACTCATTACCGTCATCGTCTTCAGCTCACTACGAAATAAATGATGTTGATTCACAAAGTAATAGTGTTGTGATTGCACTTGATGCGTCAGAATCAATGCTCGACTGGGTAACAGATGCAGACGGACAATATGTTACTCGCTGGCAACTTGCTCAAGACTCTATTAAGTCAATGTTTGAGCAATACCAAGATTTGGGTCCAGTAAGTTTTAGAATTGCAACTTACAGCGGACAACCATCTGGCCAGATTTCTGAGTGGCTAGATTCTGCCGAGGCCATTGATGCCTTTATCTCTGGTATACATCCATATGCATCGACGCCATATAACCAGGCCGTTGACCAAATAAATGAAATACTTAGTGATCCAGAAGATGACGCATTGCTTAGTAATACCGATACCCAGCTTTACTTTATCTCAGATGGTCGACCTTCCGATTTTACCTATTGGACAAATCAAACGAACGTGGGAGAAATTCAAACCCGTGAAAACTTGATTAAGTGGTCAACATCAGATGATTTTGAAAGTGAACAGCGTTATCAGGACATAGTGAATGGTCGGGTTCAGCCTACTTCTGAAGAAGAGGGCATCATTCTGCAAAATGCGATGGAAAATAGCATCAGCATTAGCGGTCAGGATGTTGAAAATATCTGGTCTGTTGGTATTGGTAATGGAGCGTCTCTGGAACATCTGGAGTCGATCGCGACAGATAAAGGCAGTGCTATTGTCGTTGTAGATGATTCTCAGATTGGGGATTTGCTTAGTAAAACGGTCTCAGGCCAGTTGCAAGGCAACCTTCTGGATGACAATGGCGGTGATGCTCAGTGGGTAGATCACATCACTATCGATGGCGAGATATATTACTACAACAAAGTAAACGGTGATGTCACTAACAGCGATGGCACGAAAATATCGGATCATTCTCTGGCGCAGATTGATACCAACCACGGCAAGCTGACCATTAACTTTGAAAATGGCCACTACGACTATCAAGCGAGCAATGTTGTAGGTCATCAACAAGAGAAGCTTGACGTTACGGTTATCGATGCTGACGGTGATACTACAAATAGTGAAGTTACCATTGATATCCGAGATCGCGCACCAGAATTCATCAGTGCCGGTGATGCAGATCAAACCCACGGCACGGATGCCAACGGTATGCCAACAGAAGATACAGCAAGCTTTGACGTCGCTGAGCAAGAAGTTGGGGTATTAGTCGGCCAGGTGGAAGCGTTTGATCCGGATGGCAGTGACACCATAAAGTATGAATTGAGTGGTGGTGATGCTGATCTATTCCGTGTTGACTCTAATAGTGGTGAGATTTGGCTGAAAGATGGTGTAAAACTGGATCACTCGACTCAGCAAACGTATCAGTTGGAAGTGTCTGCAAGCGATGGTGTGGATACAGATACAACTCAGGTTATCCTGAATGTCACTGAGAACCATGCCCCAACCTCATCTCCAGTTCAGGGCTATGCTCAGATGGAAGACCTACCGATCAATAAAGTGACGGTAGTGTTCGACCACTCGAACAGCATGACCCGCACCTTTGACGGTGAAAATACCGTGGGTCGTGAGGCAACCGCACCGAAAACTGAATCGAGAGCTTACAAAGCAGCAGCAGCGTTACATTCCATGGTTGAAAACATGATTGCCGATGGAGGAGAATCAAATACCTATATCCGCCTGGTACGTTTCGACGGAGATACATCCACACATAGCTGGCTGACCTTGAGTGAAGTTGAGTTGATGACACGCCCACCAGAGATGAATGGCCGTGATCCAAACGATTTAAGTTTCCAAAATGAAGTGTCAGAATATGTGCGCAACTGGTGTGACGTAGAATACGGTACCAATACGGATTACGATAAAGCTTTAGAGGCTGTAATGGAGCCTGGTGAGGCAAGTAATGCCGTTTACCCTTGGCAGGATGGTTGGGACTATTTCGGTCCAGAAAAACCGTCAGAGAGTAAGGACACCATATTCTTTATCTCAGATGGCGAACCCAACCCTAGCGAGGGCGCTGTTACTTCTCCTGATCTAGACGAGCGCTGGGAGGATTACAAACAGACTCATGACGCCAAGGTATATGGGATTGGTATTGCTCTCTCTGATAATGTCAAAGCCGCAGAGGCTCTAGATGAGCTTAGCGACAAAGTGGTGTTTATCGACTCAGGTGAAGACTTGGGGCAGTACCTAAACCAGTTCTCTCCCGATCCAATTGCCGGAGAGTTACTGGCGGGAAGCCAGGACGCTAATGGTGATAGCATGACCGTTTCTTTGGCAGAAGGCGATTTCACTCTGTTGGGCGCAGATCTGCACGGTGTAACCGTAAATCAGCCGTTAGTTTCTTCAACCAGTGACGTAGATGGTCAGCTTCATATCCAGACAGCGTTCGGCACTTTGGAAGTGTCATCCAATGGCAGTTATAGCTTTACTCAAAGCGATGAGCTTACTCTACAGGGAGACCAGCAGGCGGATTTGCATTTCTTGTTTAAAGTGTCTGATGGTAAAGGTGGCATAAGTGAAAACGTCTTTACACTTACATTGAACGATTCTGGCACCGATATTGTGCAAACTGAGCGCCATGCGTCGGTGGGAGATGAGTTTGCGAATAGCATCACTGGTGGCGAAAGCATTGATATTTTGCTAGGTCAAGCAGGTGAAGATACGTTGAATGGTGGCGCAGGCGATGACATTCTGGTTGGTGGGCTTGGAAACGATATCCTGATGGGAGGCCTAGGCAGTGACATCTTGACAGGTGGAGAGGGTATTGACACCTTCACCTTTACTCAAGAATCACTGGACATGACGTCATCAAGAGATGTGATTAAAGACTTTAGGCTGGATGAAGACAAGTTGGATTTGAGTGACATTCTTGAGTTTGTCGGTGACGACACAACGGATATGGATAACTTGTTGGAACACGTAAGCGCAGACTACGATAGTGCCCAAGATACTCTGAACTTGACGATTACTGGAGAAGACAGCAACACAATGTCCGTGGCATTAGAGAACTTTGATTTATCAGGGTTGGAGCTAGGGTCGTCAGCGACATCTCATGAAATCGTTGATCAGCTGTTCCATCACCAAGTTTTTAGCGTGGATTAATATTACCTGAAGATAAAGTTATTTTAGTAAACAGCACCTGATTGAATCATCAGGTGCTGTTTTTCTTTTCTGTTGTTAGCTACCGACTTTTTGCTTAACCATTTTAAAAATTAGCAGTAGTAAATGCACTGCTTCGCACTTTAAGTGGTTCTTTGGTTACATGTTTTGATAGCTTGGTCCGCCGCCACCTTCTGGCGCTTTCCATGTGATGTTTTGTGAAGGATCTTTGATATCACAGGTTTTGCAATGCACGCAGTTGGCGGCATTTATCTGAAACTTCAACTTACTCTCAACTTCCACCACTTCGTAAACCCCTGCGGGGCAGTAGCGTTGACTCGGCTCGTCATACATACCCAAATTCACATCAATTGGAATGTGAGGATAAGTCAGAACAAGGTGGCAAGGTTGGTCCTCTTCGTGCTGTGTTCCCGATAAAAATACCGACGAAGGCTTATCAAAACTGATTTCACCATCTGGTTTTGGGTATGCAATTGGGTGGCACTCTTGTTTAGGTTTTAACTGCTCATGATCGTACGAATAGTCCTTGATAGACCAAGGTAACGGCTTCTTAACCAGTGGTTGCCATAGGTTATGCTCAAAGGTCGAAAGTGCACCGCCCAGTATGCTGCCAAACTTGTGGATGTTCGCGCCAAAGTTACGCGTTTCGGCGAGTTCGTCATACAACCATGATGATTCAAACAACGACTGGTAGTCTGGCTCAGAAGCTCTAGTTTGTCGGGCCGTATGTACCGCTTCTGCTGCAATGATTCCGGATTTCATCGCAGTATGGCTGCCTTTGATCTTAGCGACGTTCAAAGTCCCCGCATCACAACCAATCAATAAACCGCCGGGGAATTGCTGTTTCGGCAGAGAAGAAAGTCCACCTTTTGCAATGGCTCTTGCACCATATGCGATACGTTGGGCACCTTTTAGGTGTTGCTTGATAGCTGGATGATGCTTAAAGCGTTGAAACTCGTCAAACGGGCTTAAGTAAGGGTTGCTGTAGTTTAAATCTACGATCAAACCGACCGCGATTTGGTTGTTCTCCATGTGATAGAGAAAACCGCCGCCAGTGGTATTTGTCTCGCTCAAAGGCCAGCCAGCGGAGTGGATAACACTGCCAGATACATCCTTGCTGTCAGAGGGTAATTCCCATATCTCTTTTAAGCCAAGCGCGTAGTGCTGAGGTTGCTTGCCTGCGTCTAGGTCGAACCTTTGAATAAGTTCTTTACCCAGATGTCCGCGACAACCTTCAGCAAAAAGGGTGTATTTTGCCTTTAGCTCGATACCTGGCTCAAAGTTAGGTTTGGCTTGGCCGTTCTTATCTAGTCCCATATCGCTCGTATTAATGCCTGTCACGGCGCCACTCTGATCATAATTGATGTTTGCAGCGGCAAAGCCAGGAAAAACTTCCACCCCAAGACTTTCTGCTTGGTTAGCGAGCCAACGGCAAAGGTTGGCAAGGCTAATTACATAATTATTTTCGCCATTTATCATTGGACGTGGCGTAAGGAAATGAGGGACGCGAATATGGTTTTGCTCAGTAGTAAGATAAAGGAAATGGTCTTGCTGAACTGAGGCTGATAGCGGGGCATCCATTTCTTTCCAATCGGGGAAAAGTTCATCCAAGGCATTGGTTTCAAAAACAGCGCCAGATAAAATATGTGCGCCCACTTCTGAGCCTTTTTCTACAACGCAAATTGAAAGTGCGTCACCTTCACTATCTTGGTTGAGTTGAGCTAGGCGACAAGCGGCACTTAAGCCCGCAGGTCCGGCTCCCACGATCACGACATCAAACTCCATGCATTCTCGTTCCATCTATCTGCTTCCTTTCTATTATCGTCATCTGCGTGACAGGTTTTTGGTTTCTATACAGAAAACTATAGCTCAGTTGACGTTAACGTGAAGTGAACTAAGCTCAAGTAATGGATCTGACGTGTTATACGAGGCATGACCATGGACGACCGACCATTTGCAACACTTGTCATTGCGGAACATGACAACCAGTCGTTGGCTGTAGGGACGCTGTGTGCAATTAAAGCGGCATTTGATATCAAGGATGATGCTAAATCGCTTCCTATTTCTGTATTGCTTATTGGTTATCAGTGCCAATCGGTTTTGGATGAGTTGAAGTGCGTTAAGGGCGTTGCAGAAATTATCTGGGTTGACGCGAAGGAATACGAGCATGGGTTAGCGGAAAATATCGCGTCTTTGATCTCACAAGTAGCCAAAAATTACTCACACATTCTTTCTCCTGCCAGTACATTTGGTAAGAATGTGATGCCTCGCGTGGCGGCGTTACTCGATGTAGGGCAACTTTCGGACGTGATGACAATCGAGTCTATCGATACGGTGATTCGTCCCATTTATGCCGGGAATGCATTGGCGAGAGTCACGTCGAACGACCCCTTTAAAGTGATGACCATACGAAGTACGGCTTTTGATGCCGTAGAGCTGTCAGACACGCCAGTTGTCCCTAAGGTTACTCAAGTCGATACGGTGATTATCAACAAACTTAGTGAGTTTATTTCGCAGCAAACGCCAGAAAGTGAGCGACCAGAATTGCCAGCGGCTAGAGTGGTGGTATCGGGTGGTCGTGCATTCGGGAGTAAAGAGAAGTTTGCTTTAGTCGAACAATTGGCTGACAAGCTAGGTGGAGCGGTAGGAGCGTCCCGAGCGGCGGTTGATGCGGGGTATGTGTCTAATGACCATCAAGTCGGGCAAACTGGTAAAATTGTTGCACCTGAATTATACATTGCCGTCGGAATTTCTGGTGCTATTCAACATTTAGCGGGAATGAAAGACTCAAAGGTGATTGTCGCAATTAACAGCGATCCCGATGCGCCTATTTTTGACATCGCTGACTATGGGTTGGTCGGCGATTTATTTGAGGTGATGCCGGAGTTGCTAGAGAAGCTGTAGATATAATCAGCTTCCTCAAACAAAAGGCTTCCGAACTGGAAGCCTTTATCATTTGGTTTTTACCAGTTACTTTTCGCTCGGGCGTTGCAGGTGCTCTGCAAGTACTTTCGTAAACCTTGCAGCTTCACCACCAGTACAAGCGCGATGATCAAACGTTACTGATAGCGGCATTGCTTTCACCGAAATTGCTTGACCATTTCTTATCACCACTCGGTCGAGTATTCGACCAGCACCAACAATAGCGACTTGCGGAGGTGTGACGACAGGTGTCGCGTAAATGCCGGCAATCGCTCCAAAGTTGGAAAGCGTAATCGTCGCGTGCTGTAATTGCTCTCGACCGATTTTTCTCTCTCTGATCCCTTCAACGGTTTGATCGAGCCAACGACGAACATCTTGTGGCTCGTATTCATCTGCGTGGCGCAATACGGGTACGTACAAGCCATGACGGCTATCTACAGCAATACCAAGATTAACCGTATTGTGCACGCAACGCGTCATGGTTTCTGCATCAAACCAAGCATTTAAAGCGGGCTCTTCCTGACACGCATGAACAATCGCTTGAACCAGGCGGATACTGATGTCTTCGTTCGGCAGCCAGTCTTCCAGCAACGCTTCTTCTGTAATGGTCACGGCAGCAACGTGCTCGTGTGACTCAGTCATCGACGACACCATGGTGCGTCGAGCGCCTTTCAATACTTCGGTGCCCGGACGCTGTTTTCCGGCTTCGTCGTAAATATCGGCATCAACGATAAGACCGTTTGGACCACTGCCTGACACGAGATTAAGATCTACCCCAAGTTTTTGTGCCAATAGACGAGCCGAGGGTAGAGCAGTAACTAGATTACTCTCAGTCGTGTTGTGATTGCCTCCAATCCAGAAGTCATCGACGTTAACGTGATGTGCTTGATGAGAAACATTGCCGACAACGGTCGCGGCGTCAGCAGTCTCTTTTTTCTCTACCGTAGCCCCGCGCTCTGCGCCAGTTTCGTCAATTTCGAGTAGCAATGCGCCAATATTGACGATATCACCTTCTTCCCCATGGCGGCTGACTACACGGCCCGAGTAGGGGGCGGGAACGTCGACCGTCGCTTTTGCTGTCTCGACAGTTAAGATCACTTGATCCAACTTAACCATGTCACCGACATTAACGTGCCATTTTACAATTTCTGATTCAGCGAGGCCTTCGCCGAGATCGGGTAAGTTAAACGTCTTCATTTCCAATCCTCCACGAGTTCGCGCGCTGCGGTCACAATGTCTTCTTCCTGAACCATGAAATAATCTTCGTTACGGTAATAAGGCATAATGGTATCCATTCCAGTTACTCGTTTAGGTGGGGCTTTTAGTAAGCACATGGCGTGTTCGGCTGTTCGAGCTAAAAGCTCAGAGCCCACACCACAAGTTTTACTCGCTTCATGAACAACGAGTAAACGTCCGGTTTTTTCTAGTGAGCTGAAAATCGTTGCGGTATCAATTGGCTTAATGCTCGCCAAATCAATCACCTCGACTTCAATTCCTTGACTAGATAAGGTCTGTGCGGCTTGAAGTGACTCTACGACGCATGCGCCCCAAGTAACAAGCGTGATATCTCGCCCCTTACGTAAGGTGAAGCAGGTGTCGAGTGGAAGTGCTTCGCCATTATCAACGACTTCAGATTTTACGGTTCGATAAATGCGTTTCGGTTCGAAGAACATGACAGGATCATTACTTCGAATCGCGGCGAGAAGCAGGCCGTATGCGCGTTGAGGTGAAGAAGGAATCACTACTTTAAAGCCAGCAGTGTGCGCAAATAGCGCCTCTACACTTTCTGAGTGGTGCTCTGGAGCGTGAATACCGCCACCAAATGGCGCACGAAAAACCGCAGGGCAAGTGAGGCGACCGCGAGTTCGGTTACGCATGCGTGCCGCGTGGCACATTAAGTGCTCCATTGCCGGAAAAACAAAACCTTGAAATTGAAATTCGGCGACAGGTCGTAATCCTTGCGTTGCCATACCGACCGCAACACCGCCGATTAACGCTTCAGCGAGGGGCGTATCGATCACTCGTTTGAGACCAAACTCTTGTTTGAGCCCTACGGTGGCACGGAATACGCCACCATTATCACCTACGTCCTCACCTAACACGACAACATTTTGGTCTTGTTGCATTTCGTGGTGCAGAGCGAGATTTACTGCTTCAACTAACGTTAGCTCAGCCATGTTTGCCTCCCTGCATTCGCATTGCTTTGTTGATGAGTTCATCTCTTTGAGCGTGAAGCTCTTGGGGAAGCGATTCATACAAATAATCGAACCCAGTTTCAGGTGCTTGTGACGGTAAGCTGAGGTAGCGTTCAACTGCCAGTTCCACTTGTTCCTTGCAGTATTCTAGCCATTGTTGCTCTTGTTCATCGCTCCAAGCACCTTGATTAAGGAGATACGTTTTAAGACGTGCTATAGGTTCGTATTGCCATGCGGTTTGAACGTCGTCCTCTTTACGATAACGAGTCGCATCATCGGCCGTAGTGTGGTCACTCAGTCGGTAACTCACCGCTTCGATGAGTGTTGCGCCTTTCCCTTTTCTCACTCTCTCAAGTGCGGTCTTGGTTGCATCATAAACCGCGACGACATCGTTACCATCTACTGTAATGCCCGGTATACCAGCGCCTTGCGCTTTTTCTGATAAGAAATCGGCAGCACATTGAAGGCTACGCGGCACTGAAATTGCCCACTGGTTGTTATTCACAACGAAAACAAGTGGAATATTCCAAGCACCCGCACAGTTTATTGACTCTAGAAAATCCCCTTTGGATGTACCGCCATCGCCGCACATGACTAGCGCAGCTTCATGGTTACCTTGAATTTTCAATGCGGAAGCCACCCCGACAGCGTGTGTACATTGCGTCGCAATGGGAACACAGAATGGAAGATCTCGGCTAGGAATTGGGCTGCCCTCAGGAGCAAAATCACTACCGCGCTCATCACCGCCCCAGTATTGAAGATTCTTCTCCATGCCAATACCACGACACCACATTGCAGGCATATCGCGATAATAAGGGACAAATACATCATCGGCTTTCAGCGCTCTGCCGACCGCAATGCCGATGGCTTCAGCACCTAGGTGCGAAGGGTAGGTCCCTAACTTGCCGGTGCGTTGCAACGCAACGGCTTTGTTGTCGTAAGTGCGAGTTAATACCATGTCTCGGTAAAACCCGACCAAAGTTTCAGTGTCAGCCCAGCTGGGTAGTTGGCCGACTAGGTCCCCATGATGGTCGATAAACCGATGCATGGGTAATGCCTGAACGTTCATCTCAAGCTCCTTTTGACGCTGCGTGTCTTTTGGACTGCAGCTGTTCATATCAAACCAGAGTTTGTATGGGTACTCAAACTCTGATATCAGCGCAAAGGCCATACCTAAGGTTGCTTGTGTTTTCTATAGCTGTAGGCATCTGTACGTCCTTTAAACTATTTTTCGATAACACCGCTGCGGCTATTTCATCGCAAGACACAGAGAAACATTTTTTCTGCATCTAACCTCTAACTAAATCGTGGTATAGCCAGATACAATAAGTGTAAACAAATTGTTAAATTGTGCTTCATTTTGACTTTTGATCAGTAGTAAAGTTTTGCTTACACCCTGATTTTGTAGAGTAATATGCTAATTTTTAATTGTTGGCATTTTTAAACTCGAATTTAATTGCTATTGAATGAAACATATTTGCAACAAAATTTGGCTGTAAAATTTGACAAAGTGAGTCATTATTAATGAATCAACTCAAGTAGTTGTTATGTGTTGTATTGAGATTTTTTGTTGTGCCCGAAACTCCGGCCTTATGAGAATACATAACTTCTTCCCAACAGAGTGGAATCAGGGTAGGGTGACGACATTACAAATGTATACCCTCGGCGGTCCTTGAGCTTATCAACAGTAGATGGTGCTCAAGTCGAAGTGATTATGGAGAAATTATGTATCACGCTCATGTTTATTTTCCTTTAAGAGAACAAGATAAAGCGCAAGCCTTGAACGAGATCATCCGTCAAGAGCGTCAAGATGTGCTGCGTGTGTTTCCTTTGGTTGGAAGATTGGTTGGCCCACATAAAATGCCGATGTTTGAAATTCATCTAGAGTCATTGAGTGAAGAGTTTTTGGCTTGGCTCGATACAATTCGAGGTGATTTTTCTGTGCTTATCCATCCTGTGAGTGAAGAAGAGTTGCTCGATCATACGGAACGCGCGATTTGGCTGGGTAGAGAGATTGGTGTATTTGAAGAGAAGCTAGAGAAATAGCTGTTCCTCCCGCATGTATGACCGCTTTGAATGCTTCTCCCCTCATCGCGGTCACCGTAGCAAGTTAGCGTTTTCATGTTCGTTAATAAGTCGCGATTTCCTTTTCTCCATTCTGCAGGCCCTGTTTTTGTGTGCTAAACCTACAAGTAGGTTTTTGAGCTTAAACATCAAGTGAGACCATGTTTCTGTTTAGCATGTCGTTAAATAAGTTTTGGCAGCAATAAAATAATAAGTTCAGATAAATGAAATAGGTATAGCAGGGAAGTGGAGTTTACGACCCCAACGCCATTGGCAGTGGAGCCGATAATTTCTGAGGGGGAAGGGTATGTTTTCGATACTCTTGGTCATACTTTTACTGTATATATTTTGGTTGTTGTTTCGCAACGGACCTGCATTCGCCGAGCGTGTCGCTCATCAAAAACGTAACTGGGTTGGACCTACCGCCAACAAAGAAGAATGGCGAGGATATTGTACGGATGTATTTCAGCCGTTCAGCTCTCAAACGACTTTTTACGCCATCGCTTATTTTGCGAATTATATTGCAGCAGCAAATGCGATATCTTGGTCAACAGTATATGAAGGGGATTACCCGATCATCATAAGCCGATTTGGTAGCTACTTTATTTTAAATACTCACGATTCACTAGTGGTTGCAGGGTTTATTGCGCTTGCTTTCTTTATCATCAATTGGCAGCTTGCCATGCACTGTTCTGGTATTCTTAGTCAGTATCTAGTGCGGATTCTTATTATCAATCGAACTCGCTTTGTTGCGATTAGCTTAGTGTTTTGCAGTTACTTTGCGTATCTCTTGACTGTTGGTATTTTCTGGTTGTTCCATGACGGTTATTCGATCTGGCACGGGTTAACGCTTACTCCTGTATTCTTATTATTAGCGTTATTGGTTGCGGTTGTTTTGCCATCTATGAAAAAAGAGAGCAATAAACCTTAGATAGACTTGCCACGTTAAATTACACACGATTTTAGGATAGTAATTCCTATGCCATTAAGTTAGCATTGCCGGCTTTTTAACGGTCTACAGGCCCTTATTAGTGGGAGGAACTATGTTTATCGGCTTTGACTATGGCACTGCAAACTGTTCAGTGGCAAAAATGGAATCGGGTGAGCCAGTAATGCTTAACCTAGAAGGGAACAGTCCATTTATTCCTTCCACCCTTGCTGCACCGACTCGTGAATCGGTATCCGAGCACTTATTTCGCCATCGAGATATTAAACCATTAGATCAAGTTGGTGAGCAGGTTTTACGCCGGGCAATCAATTTAAACAGAGAAGAAAGTATTGATCTCGTATCTGACGACATTGCATTTGGTCTGGCGGCGCTTAATCTCTATTTGGAAGACCCTCGTGATATCTATTACGTAAAGTCGCCGAAGTCTTTTCTTGGCGCTTCTGGCTTGCGTGACGTGCAATTGGCTTTCTTCGAAGATCTTGTCTGCGCGATGATGGACAATATTAAGTCGCAAGCCGAAAACGATGCGCAGCAAAGTATTACCGATGCTGTTATCGGCCGGCCAATTAACTTCCATGGGCGTGGCGGTGAAACGGCTAACATTCAGGCTGAACGTATTTTGTTGCGGGCAGCGAAACGTGCGGGCTTCCAAAATGTGGAGTTTCAGTTTGAGCCTGTCGCGGCGGGCCTAGAGTATGAAGCGACACTCAGCGAAGACAAAACCATTCTAGTGGTCGATATTGGCGGTGGTACAACGGACTGCTCGTTGATTCAAATGGGGCCGTCTTGGCGTGGCAAAGCGGATAGGACCGCAAGCTTGTTAGCTCATAGTGGCCAGCGCGTCGGCGGGAATGATCTTGATATCGCGTTAGCATTTAAGCAGCTCATGTTCCCGTTTGGCATGGAAAGCAAAATGGAGTCAGGTATTGTGATGCCGACCACCCAATTCTGGAACCCGATAGCAATCAACAATGTAGAAGCGCAGAGTGATTTCTATTCGCGAGAGAACCTATCCGCGTTGAAGTTGCTTCAAAAGCAGGCTCAAGAGCCAGAAAAGCTTGCTCGTTTGCTAGAGGTGTATCATGAGTCTTTAGGCTACAACATTGTTCGCCGTGCCGAAGAAGCGAAAGTGGCGCTTTCAGAACAAGCTTCTTACCGAACTGGCATCAACTTACTGTCAGAACTGATTGAAGTCGATGTGCAACGAGACGAAATGATCGAAGCGATTCAGTCGCCGAAGAATAAAATGACGGCGTTGGTGACAGAAGCGGTAGAGCAAGCTGGGGTGAAACCCGATGCTATCTTTATGACTGGTGGTTCGGCACGCTCGCCAATTTTGCGCGATGCGGTGCAAACTGTACTGCCAAATATTCCGGTTGTCAGTGGAAATTATTTTGGCTCGGTAACTGCTGGCCTAGCTCGTTGGGCTGAGGTCTGTTTCAAGTAGAAAGAAAACTAATTGCGCTATGGGCATTGTTACCAAATTTATGACTTCGTCTCGCTAAGCGCTACTCGCTGCCATTATTCTGAAGAATCGGGTTATGATCTATCGGAATAATGATTTCTATTAAGCTGAAATAAAAATGCCCGCTAAATCAGCGGGCATTTTTGTTTACGTCATTAATGGTGCATGTGTTTTTCCATGTGACCTTGTTTTTCAACCGCCATTTCTACTTCCACTTTACCCGCGTTTTTGAATGTTAACGTCATAGGGAAGCGGTCACCTTCTTTGAGCGCTTGTGTTGGATTGAAAATCATTAAATGGAAGCTGCCTGGCTTAAACAACACTGAGTCATTGGCGGGAACGCGCACTTCGTCAATCTTAATCATTTTCATCACACCATCTTCTTTCTTGTGCGTGTGAATTTCGACATGTCCTGCGATTGGGCTTTCTGCTGCGATCAATGCATCTTCACTGTCACCGTGGTTGGTTAATTGAAAAAAACCACCGATAACAGGTGCGTTTGGTGGCGCTTCGCGGCTCCATGGATGGTCGATATGAATTTTTCCTGCTTCATAATCGTGCGCTAAACTCAGTGGGCTAGCGATGACAGCAATAAGCGCGATAGCGGCGGTTTTAAATGATTTAAGCATGTGTTTTTCCTTTTGAATGAATAGCTTCTCTGAATGGACAACAAACAGAGTCATCGTTATTCTTGAATAAAGTTGTTAATGATTAGAT
Source organism: Vibrio sp. M60_M70 (assembly GCF_037162085.1). Taxonomy (NCBI): domain Bacteria; kingdom Pseudomonadati; phylum Pseudomonadota; class Gammaproteobacteria; order Vibrionales; family Vibrionaceae; genus Vibrio; species Vibrio sp. M60_M70. The sequence goes on along the minus strand of NZ_JARLUL010000002.1, from coordinate 1,367,670 downwards.
GCCTGTTAGGCAGGAAAAACACTCGGCGGAGAGTGCTTAGGCGCGATGTGTTTGTAAACGAGCTTATCGCATTTTGAAAATCGGTAAGGCGTCAGAGCTTTCTTGACTCGGCGCTGCCAATGGATGGTAGTCAGGTATAGCCCAATCGCAACCAAAAGAAAGAATTGAACCGCTTGAAGAAGCGGACACTCAAACTGAAAGCCTTCATGTAAATTAAGATCTTGAATGAGCGTAGAAGAAGGTTGAGCGTTAGCTTCAATCAGCGTATTGATATCCACCCATTTGAAACCATCTGCGGTACACAGTAAGACCTTTTCACTTTGAACTTTGTTAAGCCAAGTTGTGCTGTGAACTTGTGTTGGGTTAAGAGTCGCTGTGGACGCTAAATACAACTGAAACAACACCGCGATAATAACCGCAATAGCGTGCAAGCGATGGTGTTTATGCTGTATTAGAGTGTTTTCCATACAATTGAGTGCTTATCTTCTTCGGCGCGGGATACTAACAAATTAACCAAACAATGTAATTATCAGTTTACTAAAAGGTGATGCAAGTGTGCATTATTTGTTTTATTGCCTATTTTTAACGCTTTAATAGCTTGGCTCTTTACGATTTAAAGCAACGTGTTACGGCAGATGGCATGTCTTGATTCGGCTTGCATTCATAACCTCCAATTCAGCTTGTCTGTCTTGCCTAGTCGCTTTTGAAGATACTGAATTAATCTCTCTTATATGTCACTGAAGCTCCGGTTAGTGGGTGTCGTGGTGGTGTTTTTACGTGCTAGATTTGGCTGATATCGATTCAAAATGCACACCGAATCTTCACTTGTTTTCCATTAACGGAATTATGACAGTAATTTAATAAAGGATACGGTATTCTGCGCTCCTTTGTACATGCCAGAACGTCCGTCCTACTTAGTCGGAGGGGCGATTAATCTTAAGAAATTTCTCAAATGAAATACGAACAACAGATTGGATATCGATACCCTAAAGGTCGATTTGCCATGGTGAGTGTATACGCATTCACTGGTGCTGCGATTTTAGCATCGACTATTTTTTCTCTATTGCTGTTTTTGTCGATCGACGAAAACCCGATGATGCAAACCTTATTTGGTGGTTTAGCGATTATTTTTGAAGCGGGTAAGTTCTACGCTTGGTATGAATACGGTGAGCGCCGAGCCCATCGCAACTACACAGGGGCGGCAACCGCTCTCGTGTTTTATTTAGTCTTAGCTGCGATCTCCATTGGCGGTAGTATTGGTGGCATTAACAGTGCAACAAACAGCGCACAAAGTCATATTTCGGTAGAGCAGGCGAAAGTGGAAGCGTTTAATCGCCAGATTGCGGCAATCGATAAACAGATTGAGCTCAACAATATGGCGGCGCAGAAATACATCGAGATGGAGCGTATCGCGACCGGTGTAACTCGCATTCAGGAGCAAAACAAAACCTTACGCGAAGAGCAGCAACGCTTGGCTATGGAACGTGATAGCTTACCACCGGTCACGCAAGGCTCAGTGATTGGTTTGATTGATAGCCTGGCCAACGCATTTGGTACCACCTCTCAGCAAGCTCAGCTTGGCTTGGTTGTATTTCTTTCGATTCTGTTGGATTTCTTTGCTGCATTTTTTGTCGGCCTGATTGGTGAAGAGCAACGGTTCAGACATTTCTATCGCCGAAATGAGGGCATGATACTGAAAACGGTTCGCGATATCGATCCAGAGCCAGCGGGGTATCTTCCTCATATTAAAGAGGAAGAAGAGCAAGAAATACCAGTAACGCCGGAGCCAGAAGAACCAAAGGAACCGAAAACTTTGTTAGAGCAAGTGAGCGATGCACTTAAAACGCATCAAATTACGTGCACAAAAAAAGCCGTTGCCAAACAATTTAGGTTATCTGCGGAAGAGGTAGACAAGGTGTTTGAGGAATTGGCAGAGCTCGGTTTAGTGGGTAAAAAAGCCAACCACCATTATCATTGGATAGGTCAGACAGAGGCCGCATAATTGGTTATCAATTAGAGATCGGAAAGAGCGTCAATCGGCGCTCTTTTTTTACTGTAAGGTTTCGCTACTAAAGTGAGCCAAAAGAAGAGAGAGGATTTAAAAATAGAAAAACAAAAAAGTGCCACCGAAGTGACACTTTTTCTTTAGCGTAGAAGGGATCAGTTGTCGTAAACGTCTAACTCCACTTCACGGGCAATATTTTGGTCGTTGATGATTACACCATCGACTTCGACACGAGCACCATTTAGGTTAAGTTCTTCGATGCCTTGGAAGCGTGTTTGTACATCAATCACAACGGTAGTGTTGTTTAGCAATTGATCTGCGTCGTTTTCGCAACGCTCGATGTTAAATGTTCTTGCTTCAGCATCGTAGTTTGATACGTATCCTTCACATTCAAATTCTTTACCGTGCCATTGGTTGTTATCGTCAAAGTCTGGTTGCTCAAACTCAATAACGGTAGCGATGCGTTTGCCATTTTTCATGACAGACGTTACTTCCACTTCTTGACCTTGTTTTAGGTTCGCTTTGCTGCCATCTTCAAATCGTGTTGCGTTATCGATGAAGAATGCACCTCGGTAGTTTAATGAAAACTCACTGTAATCATTTGCAACCCAAGTCACGATGCCTTCCACATCGCTGTCATTGCTTATGACGTCGTAGCCTTCAACTTCTACCTCATTTGCCATGAAGACGCCGTTTTGCATTTCACCTTCTACTTCCACCCATTGGCCGGTGCTAAGTTGGCTAATGTTGTCGTAAGATACGGTTATATTTGTACCAAGCTTAAACGTGCCAGCATTTTCATCGATACTAGTAATGCGACCTTCCAGTTCGTAGTAGCTTCCAAGAGTTGGGTAATCGTTATCTACGTCGATTTCGACCACAGACAACACTCGATAACCCGCATCCGCAGTCGGCAAGGATGACACCATCACCCAGTCGTTGATCTCTATATCATCACTTAAACCGTCAAACTGCAGATCTACGCCGTTTACCGTAAATGTTTTCTTCACATAATCAATTGCTGTAACACGTCCGGTAATGGTTGGCTCAAGTGTTACTAAGAAGCCATCGTCAGACGCTTTACGAACATCTGTTCCTACTTGAACCATCATTTTGGGTTCTACATCGGCCAATTGCATTGATGTATCGCCATAAACCACCCCAGACACATGGTATGTATATCCATTGACGGTTAACGTGTTTTCTTCAGCGTTGACCGCTTCAACAGAGCCAATCGCTACACTTGGTTTCACTACTGGTTGAGTTGGTGTGCTATCGCTATTGCTGCCACCACCTGAACCACCACAACCAGACAATGCCAAACCTACTACAGAAATAAGAGCGAGTTTTTTCATTGTATTAACCTCAATTTACGAGCTAGTTTAGGAAATTGCCTGTATCTTATTGGGCATATCGTGAAGAGATCGTGAAGAAATGTGATTTTTATGAAAATTTTAATTGTAGATGACAACCACAATGTCTCGGAGACGATTGCGGACTATCTTGAGCTTGAAGGCATGATTATCGATTGTGCGTATCATGGTGAGGCCGCACTGAAGTTAATCGAGGATAATCATTACGATGTAATCATCATGGATATCATGATGCCTAAGCTCGATGGCATTAGTACGGTACAGAAACTTCGACAAGATCAGCTCTGTGGAACGCCAATCCTCTTCCTAACCGCAAAAGATACGTTAGATGACAAAATCGCGGCATTTAAAGCGGGAGGCGATGACTATTTAATGAAGCCATTTGCGATGGAAGAGCTTAGTTTGCGTGTTCATGCTTTGGCTAATCGCGGTCCAAGGCAAGATATTGGCACGCTCAAGTTTGCGGACATTTGTTTAGATGCGCGCACAGGCAAAGTGACGAGAAAAGACAAAGAAATTAAGCTGAGCCGAATTCAAACCAAGATTTTAAAGTTACTTCTCCAACGTGCTCCAGCATCGGTTTCGCGCACAGAAGTGATCGATAGTGTGTGGGGAGACGAACCACCCGGAAGTGATGCACTTCGTAGCCATATTTATGGTTTAAGAACCGCGTTAGACAAAGGTTTTGAAGAATCACGATTAGAGACTATTCATGGACAAGGTTACCGACTTAAAGCATAACGAATATCCAAGTATTTATCGCAAGATCCGTTGGGGTTTTGGGGTGATGACGCTTGTGATGTTTACTCTTTTTTGGTCGCTGATTTATGTGGCAGAAAACAAACTTGAAGTGCTGAGTTTACATCACTGGCTTGATACTGAAGCTGCGCTTTATAGTGAGAATTTCGAGAAACAGGGCTGGGATGCGCCATTGCCAAACGTATTGGAGTTCAACTCATATTGGAGTGAAGCACCGACACCGGATTGGTTGCTATCTTTTACTTCGCCCGGTTTTTACGAATATCTGCTTGGTGAAGAAGACAAACACTTTGTCGTATTGAAACACCCCTCAGGGAAGGGGCTTATGTACATTGTGTTTCAAGATGACTCCGATGATTACCTCGACGAATACGAAAGCTCGCTGCATCAGTTTACACTACTGCTCGGTGGCTTATTTTCATTTGTTATGGTCGGGTATGGCATTTATATGGTGCGAATATTGTCTCGACCACTAGCGCAAATCGAAGACAAAATCAGCCAAATGTCACCGGATCAACCCGCTTTCCAAGTTGAAACCAAGTTCAGTGAGACACGCCAAATAGAGCAAACTTTGCTGGATAATAAAAACGATATCGCGGGCTATTTCAAACGAGAACAAGAATTTAGTCGTTTTGCATCGCATGAGTTGAGAACGCCAATCATGGTGATCAAAGGCTCAACAGACATTCTAACGCGTATTCCAGAACAACCTCGAGTCGCGCAAAAAGCCATCGCGAGAATGCAGTCAGCTTGTGAAGACATGCGCGTACTGACAGAAGCGTTTCTCTTGCTCGGTAAAGAGAAAATAGAGCCTCAGCATTACGGAGAGCATCAGCTTCTTACTTGTTTACAAAAACAACTGGAAGAGCTGGCTCCTTTATTTGCCAAGCAAGATTCGAATTACGCTTTGCACGAACAACATAGTGGTGTAGTGACGGCTCCAGAGAGTTTTGTGACCATTGTTATCAACAATCTGATTAAAAACGCCTTTAGCTATAGTGTAGGGGATATTGAAATTGAGTTGAAAGGTCATGCTCTTAAGATCCTGAATCGTCACGATGGTAACGAGACGTACAACGCCGGCTACGGTTGTGGTCTTGTTATCGTACAACGCATATGTGAACGAATGGGATGGGCGTTAATACTGGACGATGATGGTGTTCGCTTTAGTGCGAAAGTGGAATTCTGTTCCTAGCTTTGTGCGTCTAACCCACAGTCAAACAAGAAAAAACTGGAATTTGAATTAGACTGAAGTTAGTGACGCGGAAACTTGAGGAACCGTTATGCTTTCTTATCAGGTCAGCAGAAGTATTGAAATTAATAAGAATCAAAGCGAGATTATTGGCTATCTCAAGGATTTTAATAACTGGCCTGATTGGTCACCTTGGATCATTCTTGAACCGAGCTGCGAGCTGACATTCAGCGATAATCAAGGTCACGTTGGAGCCGGTTACCAATGGAATGGTCAGCGTATTGGGACTGGTGCCATTGTATTGGAAAGCACTCAAGAACATCGGTTAGATATGGAGCTTCATTTCTTTCGCCCAATCAAGAGTCACGGAAAGGTGACTTTAATAGTGACGCCGTCACAAGATGGTTGTTTAGTCGAATGGCAAATGCAATCACGTGTTCCTTGGTATCTGTTCTTTTTGAAAAGTATGTTTAAGTCGATGATAGAGATGGATTATCAACGTGGGCTACGCATGCTCAAAAGCAAACTTGAAACCGGACAAGTGCTCTCAGACTTGGTTGAAATTGGTAATCGAACCCAGCCTCAGGTTCATTACATCGGAATAAAAGGCGAGGCCAGCATTCCAGAATTAGGTCCGGTAATAGAAGAACAAGTTCACAAGTTAAAGCAGATAGTTGATGACAAGGGCTTATCTGTGAACGGCGAGTTATTTTGTTATTATGAGTCGATGGATATGCAGAAATGCACGTTTGAGTTTATCACTTGCTTACCACTTGATAACGCGGTAACTGCGCCAGAGGGAGCGGTTTCCGGTACCATACCTGAGAGTGAAACATTTGTCGTCGAGCACCGCGGGGAATATCAGTTTTTAGGAAATGCATGGGCTTTAGCGATGAACTTGGTTCGCCAGAGTGGTATGAAAGCCAAAACCAGTCCATTAGGGATTGAGCGCTACTTAGATAATCCGCAAGAAACCACGCAGGATAAACTAAGAACCGAAGTTATTTTATTTAAGAAATGACAGGCGTTGCCGGACACGCTCACCTAAATATCATGCTAGTTCCGTAGTAATCTACAAAAGAAAAAGAGGGTTTCTATACCCACCTATAAAAATGCCTCAGCAATTGCCGAGGCATGGTTTTATCAGCCAACTTCTCTTGCTAGAGAATTATTGTGCACGGTACTTACCGCTGTTTAGTTCAATTTTAGACGCTTTTACCCGGCTGTCTGCGTTTAGATAGTCGCTAATGCTCAGTAGGTCTTGATCTTGAGATGCTTTTAACACCGCAGACTCTCCCTCTGCGAAGACAACTTCCAGCTTTAGCTCTTTGGCGACCGCTTTCGCTTCGTTAGGGTTGTTTACCGTGATGTAAACCAGTCCAGTGGCCTTGGATACATTGCTAAATGCATTCTTAAACACTTCATCACCGGCTTGAAGTTTTACTTCTTCGGATAGGATCCTAGCTGTACCCGTTTGCACCTTGCGATAATCTTGGCCATTAATCTCAACCGCTTCTGAAGGCACGAACAGTTCAGGTGCGGGTTGTTGAGAGAGTTGTTGCTCAGCGTATGCGCTAGCCGTCATCATAGAAAGAGCCAGCATAGAAAATGATATGTATTTCATGTAATTGACTCCTTAGTGTCCAAAGATGCGCATCGACCAGTTCTTAATAACACCTGGCTGAGTGTTGTTTGCCATCGGAACATCATAGATGGTTGAAGAGTTAAAATATGCAATGTAAGAAAAGACTTCGTCGCCATTCGTATCGATTGCTCGTAATGTCCATTCGCCTTTTGCATCTTCGCCATAGAACTGGTTAGACAACATTAGTTGGTCTTTGTAGCCAGTAATCGTTGGGTCAAGAGATTGACCAACAAGACCATTACGTGGTGTTTGCAAAACGGAACGAGTCCCTGATGGCGAAACGAGCTCGATAGCTAAGTCGGGCAGGCGAGAGTGGTCTAATGTCAATTTCACTTGAACGGATTCTACCTTCAGATCATCGGCAATAGCGATACTTGATGAACCGCCAGCCAGACTCGCATCGGGTACACTGACTTCTTTAGCATTATTAACCCAAGGCGTAATAACTTGAGGCGGTAAAACACGATTCGTCATGCGAGCACGTTGCATTGCTTCATCCAAATCGACAGCGCCGAAGCCATAAAAAGTATGGAAATCTACGCCTGCGGCGTTTTTCTGCCAAGGAGAAATGGCCTCGTAGCTAACCTGTTCACCTTTGTGGTTAGTAAATTCAAGTTGTACGCCTGGATGCGTTTTATCCGTTACTTTTGCTGTCTCTGCTAGCAAAGCACGTACATCACGAGCAGAAAGTGCATGATTCGTGGACATGATTGCCGCGATGGCACCGGACGTATTTGGCGCAGCCGATGAGGTTCCGTTCATTGTACTGGTATAGTTACAGTTCGGGTCTAGCTCCGTACCGCCGTGTAAGCCATTGATACCAAGTCCGTCGCTGGTATTTTGCCCTTCTTCACAACCCATCAAATCGGTGGTGACCATGGCAGGGAAGTCTTGCCCATATTCACCTGCTGGTGCGGCAACCCATACGTTAGATCCCACCGATGAGTAACTCGCTCGCGTGCCATCCGCACGTAGTGCACTGGTGATTAAATTAAAATAGTTGGCGTTGTCATAAGACTGAGCGGAGTTGTGCATCGGCAAGCCTTGGTTGTCTCCACCAGCAAAGAAGTTACTTGGTAATACGAAGAATCTTCCCGCATTGAAATAGCGATAACCATTGCCGGCTGACTTAACAAATACAGCACCGCGTCCCCATGAGTTACTTTCGCTGACATTTTTTATCACGTCCATTTCAAGTTTAAGTTGAGGATCGCTTTCATCAAAAGTTATTGGGTTGATCGGGCTGAAACCATAGCTTTGGTTAAATACACGAACATCGCGTGTGGCTGGGTCCATGCCGTGAGAGATTAGCCAGCCTTCTAATGTCTGGTTGGCTAACCAGTTAAAACCAATAAGAGAAGAGTGAGAAGCAACACCGCGTCCACCTTCACCATTGTTGCCGACTGCGCTGATCAAACCGGCGACAGCAGTGCCGTGACCATTGGTGTCAACCGGATAACTTAATGGGAAAGAAGAGTCTTCGACGAAGTTTCTGCTACCTGTAACTATATTACCTGCAAGATCTGGGTGATCGATCTGCACTCCAGAATCAATGACCGCGACTTTTACACCAATACCCGCAATACCCATTGCTTGAGTGAGCTTGGTGTTTAGGTCGTTCCCAGCAACAGCTGGGTTAGCAGCAAAAGCAGTTTGCCCTGTGTTGTCTAAGTGCCATTGTTCAGAATAGAGTGGATCAAACGCCGAGACGGCAGGTGCAATGCCTACTGCCAACATAGCAGCAAATAGGCGGTTAATGCGTATTTCCATTTTTGACCTCATGTCTTTGTTTGGAATTTTTTAGCTTCTGTTTCATATTCCTCTAACAGGAATAAACAAACCTAACGACAAAGAATAAGGACGAAAACCATTTACAACTTGTTTACATAAAAAGTTCGACGAACAACATGAGTCAGTGTTAATTCACTGAAACTATAGGGTTTTTTAATGTCGAATAGCGCACGTATGAAAAGTAAAAAGCAGAAAATACGGTCGTACTGTCTGCTTTGAGAGGAAGGATTATTTAGTTGAAGCTGGTTGAATTGTCGCCATTGGTTTCTTCGGTTTGGCCTTTTCTTTGGGTAACACGTTATCAATCCACTTTTTGATGTATAGCTTATTGAACTCACTATCACACCACTTCTTGTTTAAACCACGTCGGTTAAACTCAGCGCCAATCGCAACTTTGGTTTGGTTGGTTGCACGGTTGTAGTAGAGGGTCTCGCACAACTGAGTGTTACTCATTTGTTGGGCATATACGTTAACACTGCTGCTGCGCATTCCCAGTTGAGAGGCTTGATGGTTACTACACGCAGTGAGAAGTGCAGGCGCAAAAATAGCGATGGTTAGGATTTTTTTCATTTTGCTCTTATGACGTCGGGTGAATAACGAAGCGATTTCTTCCTGCTTGCTTTGCGTCATACAAAGCTTGATCTGCGAAGAAAAACCATTGATCCCATTCTTGTTGAATAGTTTTTACGGACAGTCTGTCGACAGCCCCGAGAGAAATTGTCGCGTTTAATGACTTAGAGTCAACCACTAGTGGCGTGTTTTCCACGATATATCTCAATCGATCCAAGAATTTAGCGCAATCTTCAGTTCTGTTTACTTCAAATAATAAGACAAACTCCTCTCCACCCCAACGGATGAGTAGGTCCCCAGAGCGAGTCGATTCATTAAATAACCTGGCAATATGAATTAACATCTTGTCGCCAATATCATGCCCATATTCATCGTTAAACGTTTTAAAATGATCGATATCTAATACGGCTAAGGCAAACGTTCTATCTGGGCTTCTACGAGCCATTTTATCCAGCCAAATGGGAAGGTAGCGACGGTTGTGCAATTGAGTTAATGGATCGGTAGTATTTTCTTGAGTGAGTGCCTTATTAATACGCCTAACGCGCAGTACGTAACGAAAGCCAACGACACCAATCGCTGCGATAGCGATAAAGTAGAACATTTCTCTATAGCGTTGTGAGCGCAGCTCTGAGGCTTGCAACGCATTTGTCGTTTCTAGTAGCTTGAGTTCTTTCTGAGCTAACTTAGCTTCGAGGTCAAACTTAATGTTAATCATCTCTTCGCCGTGAATATGATGAGAAAATTCAGCTTCTAGCTCTCTTAATTGAGTTAAGTAACGAAAAGCCGCTTCAAAATTATTAAGGGTTTGATTCGCGTTTACTAGGACCGACAGCATATCAATGCGCTGTCGTATTTCTAGCTCATCGGTTGATTTAGTTTGCTCAAGTACGTTGATAGCTGTCGAAATAGCTTTATCGTATTGTTCATCTGCGAGGTATGCTTCTGCATATGCTTCATAACAAGGCATTTTCTTCGCCTCTAAGTTTCCCGTGATAGGGAGAGCTACGCAACGCTGTGCAACCATCAACGCTTCATCAATTTTCCCTATCGAACTTAACATTTGTGAGAAGCTGGATAATGAATAGTGTTTGATGACGTCTGACCCCGTTTGCATTGAGAGTCGGATTGCTTCATTAAAATAGTATTCTGCCTTTTCGCTATCTCCACTGCTTAAGTGAACAATACTTAAGTTTGCGTAGATAACCCCAATGAAAAGGCTGTTGTCATATTGATATTCGCTGTTTAAATAGGTATCGAGTGCTTGCGTAAGGTAGCTACTGGCGCGAGCCCAATCGGATGCATCGATATAGACGGTACCGATGTTATTCAGCGTCATGGCAACTTGCATTTCAAACACGGTTCTCTCCAACAACTCATAGGCGGTTCGGTAATACTTGAGTCCGCTACGTAGTTGATTCCGTGAAACCTCTAAGTTCCCTAGCCAGCGATATGCTCTTCCTTCTAGCGCTAAATAGCCGAGATCGCGGGCTTCAGCGATGATGTCATGGAGTATAAGTTCTGCATTCCAATTGTCGTCTAGTTCAATCATGGTTACCGCTTTATTAAGCTGTGCTTCAGCGACTACCCACGGTAAATTATGCTCTGTCCCAAACTCAATTAAATCAGGCATATCTTTGGGCAGCGGAACGCCTTCGTAGCGCTTTAGGTATAGGCGCGCAAAGTAATAAAGCGCAAGAGATTCCGCTGACGCATTCTGTGGCGCAACTAATTCATCTTCTTCAATTGAGCGCGGCTTACCCATTGAACGAAAATAGAGATTGAGCATGGAGCTGCTTTGAGGAGAAATGTGTTCTTCCAGATAGCTCTGTTTTTCTGTGTTGGCAAGTACATGGGTTGGATGGAAGAAGAATCCAAGTACTGAGAACAGCGCGCAAGTTAGCGTTTTAATCGGAAAGTGCATGAGCTTATTAATAAAATGTAATCTCGTTTAACCCTAATACTAGGTAAGTCTATCACTTCTTATTGGCTAAGTGCGGATGGATTCCGAGTTACAAACGGCTTGTGAAGAAAGTTTCGCGAAAGGTGAGGCTAATATTATGATTTATAATGATAAATCTGTTCAAAAGTGGAAAGATTGATTTAACGACAAGATAAACAGTGCGACGAATCTAGTGTGTCGAACATTGTTAGTGGTGTAAGTTTCATCATTTAGTCGGTGCGATTCGCATCTCGAAAGATGGCTGGTTCGCTAAAAAATTATCTTTCTGTCATAAATATTTAATGTTTGTATGGGTTGTTAAAAAACTCGATATTAGACATAGTGTTATTAAGCCAATAAAAAATGGCTTTTATAATAAACAGGAGATTAACTATGCATAATGAAATGATTCAACCTTCACACTTCGGTATTATTGGCCGCACTTGTATCGCTTCAGTACTTATGATTGCGGGCGTTTTTGCTCTTATCTAAGAGTCAATGGTAACGATGGTTACCCGCTTAAAAGTAAGAAAATTCAGGGAATCACCTTAATCTCGTATAAGGTATTCCCCTGAAAATCCAACCTAATAACTACTTTTTAGCTGAAGAAGCTAAAAACCAATGCACTTACCGCTACAATGCCCGCAGTTAAAACAAAGTAAGTTGAGCTATTCCCACGATATTGTTTCAATGCATCGATTTTGTATACCGCTAACATTGGCATAATAAATAAGATCATCGCGATAACAGGCCCTGACAACGCTTCCATCATACCAAGAATGCTTGGGTTCATGATCGCTGCTGCCCAGATTGAAAAGAAAAGTACTGCAACGCTGATACGATCAACTCGCTTTTCAGACAGTTTAGAGTGTTTAGCAATTAAACCATTTAAGCTTTCGCGTGCACCTAAAAAGTGCCCAAGAAAAGAGGAAGTGATAGCAACAAAAGCCACCAAAGGACCAAGCGTTGCGATAAATGGGTTGTCTGTTGCATTGGCTAAATAAGACAGCACCGACACGTTTTGTTCTTTAGCTTGAGCCAATTGCTCTGGTGACAGCGCTAATACACACGAAAAGACAAAAATAAGCACAAACGCAATTAACATGATGCTAGTGCGTCGAAGAATTACTTCGGATTTCGCATCCGCTTGATCGCCATAATGGCGACGTTGCACATTTGCAAAGCTTGAAATCGCAGCTGCGTGACTAAACGAGAAAATAACCACAGGAACCGCTAACCACATAGTGCTAGCAAAAGCAGACGCTTCAGGGGCGTCCATGATTGGCATGGTCCAGTTTGGTATCAAGTAAAATGAAAGAAAGGCAAGAATAGCCACTAATGGGTAAACCATAATGGCAAAAGCCCGTAGCATGACTTTTTCGCCCGCCATCATAATGGCAATTAATGCAAACACTAGTGCACCTGAAAGCAGAGGGCGAGGCAAAGAAGCCATATCAGCTTGGTTAACCATAAAACTGTCTACGGTATTGGTAATACCGACACCGTAAATTAACAGGATCGGGAAGATCGAAAGAAAATACAGCAGTGAAATAGAGCGACCCGCTTTTGCGCCAAAGTGCTCTTCTACTACATCAGTAAAGTCTGCATTTTTGATCTTGGAGGACAGTACAAAGCGAGCTAAACCACGGTGGGCAAGATAAGTCATTGGGAAAGCAAGCACAGCCATTGCGACTAACGGCCAAAACCCGCCAATACCAAGGTTGATCGGCAGAAATAGAATGCCTGCACCAACGGCTGTTCCAAACAGACTAAGGACCCAATGTGTATCGTGTTTTGACCAAGATGTTGTTGTGTTTAATTCACTGGAATTTAACGCATTTCGAGATTCTTTCACTTAAAACTCGCTTTTATAAAAATAATAATGCGGAGAATGGTATAGGTTTTGGTGTTTGTTATCACATCGGAAGTGTGGTGAATCATGCTGAAGATAAGGGGTGGTTGTAACTTATCAAACTATGAATTTTTTTAAAAACTAGAATTTTAATCTAAAACTTAAGCAATAAATTGGTGTTATATTTCAAATTTTTACTAATGGGTGGTTTTTGATTTTGTGGTTAAAACTTAATCATGGATGTATATGCTAAAGAAGCTTGCTCTTACTTAATGAGCCATGGTGCATATTGGAGGGCTAGCAAGTGGCAGGTCTATGAGTCCTGCATTTAGATGAGTTTTAGGTATATACTGCCGCCACAAATGTTAAAGGAGGAATCATTGAATGGACATTCTGTCTGCACATAAAGACGACTTATTGGCTGTGTATACGCTTGAAAATACTTTATTTGGAGAACATGCCTATCCTCAATTTTTCTTTCGGCAAGCTTTTGATTGTTGGGGGGAAAGCTTACTAGTGGCGAAAGAGGGGGAGCAAGTCGCAGGGTATATTTTGCTGACGACAAGCACAAATGCACAGCAATATTGGATCATGTCACTGGCTGTCGATACTCAACATCGTGGTAAGGGTATTGCGCGTTCTCTGATTGAAAGTGCCATCGCGCCGTTGAAGTTGGGCTCAAGTGTGAAGTTGACGGTCGATCCGAATAATCAGCCTGCATTGTCTTTGTACCTGTCCCTTGGCTTCAAAGTCTTAAAAGAAGAAGCGCATTATTTCGGTGACGAAGAGTCTAGATTGGTCATGGAATTAGTAAAGTAACCCTGCACGATAATGAACGAAACTTGCACTCAATCAGTGCGCGGTATTACTTTGCAATAGTTGTTTACATTCTAACGTTTTGTAAATTAAAGATTTTCAATCTTGGCACCTCGTTTGCTTTGAGATAAATGTTCATCGTTAACTCGATGCGCCGCTCTCTATAGCAGGCGAGAGCGGGATAGGGTATTACTTTTGAAAATGTACTAACAGCGTTAAAGGCATTGCTGCCTCTCTCGATTCGGGAGAGGCTTTTTTTTGCCTGTAATTTAGGATTAGTCGCGCAGGAGGCGTTATGTCACAAGGGTGTAGAAAGACAACTTGTCCGTATTGCGGAGTAGGCTGCGGAATTGAAATCAGCAATAACAAGATTATTGGAGATGCGCTTCATCCGGCCAATTCCGGTTCACTGTGTGTAAAGGGTGTCGCATTAGCAGAAAGCTTAAAAATGCCTTCAAGGTTACTCTACCCCAAGCTAAGGGAAAAAGAAGTGTCATGGCAGTCGGTCACAGACTTAATTGCACAAGAGATCCATCAAGCGAAAGCGGAGTTTGGACCAGATTCTGTCGCGATGTATGTTTCAGGGCAGTTGCTGACGGAAGATTACTACGTCGCGAACAAACTCATGAAAGGTTACGTGGGTAGCGCGAACATCGATACCAATTCCCGTTTATGCATGTCTTCGGCGGTTGCTGCTCACGTACGCGCATTTGGCGAAGATGTGGTTCCTGTCAATTACGACGATATTGATAATAGCGAGCTGTTGATCATCTGCGGTGCGAATACCGCTTGGACGCATCCCGTGTTATTCCGTCGTGTTCAGCAAGCGCGAGAGAATAATCCAAACCTTAAATTAGTGGTTATTGACCCGCGTGAAACGGTCACCGCGCAGCAAGCGGATTTGCATCTACCGATTAAAAACGATGGGGATGTGTCACTTTTTAATGGGCTGCTCAAGTTTCTTATCGAGCAGCAATGTATTGATTCTGAATACATAAATTCCCATACCGACGGGTTTGATGCGCTTGCAGAAGAAGTTTCTGATTTGCGTTACGATGTCACTAACTTAACGTCTTCCATTGGTATTTCAGAAGAAAAACTCACGACATTCTTCCAATGGTTTGCGCAAAGCCCAACCGCAATCACGCTGTTTTGCCAAGGGGTTAACCAAGCCGAAAATGGTGTCGATAAAGGCAATACCATTATTAATGCACATTTGGCATCAGGTAAAATTGCCAAGTCAGGTTGCGGGCCGTTTTCTATTACAGGTCAACCGAATGCAATGGGTGGGCGAGAAGTCGGTGGATTGGCCAATCAGTTAGCGGTTCATCGTGCTTTTGACGCTGAGTCTATCAAGCAAGTGCAGACGTTTTGGGATTCACCAGAAATTGCTACTCAGCCCGGTTTAAAAGCCGTTGAACTGTTTGAGGCGGTAGAACGTGGTGAGATTAAAGTTCTGTGGATCATGGCAACCAATCCCGTGGTTTCTTTGCCTGATAATCAGATGGTTAAGCGCGCGTTAGAGGCTTGTCCTTTTGTGATTGTGTCTGATATTACCGCAGAGTCGGACGTTGCTAAATATGCAGATGTTCTACTGCCAGCGGCTGGTTGGGGTGAAAAGCAAGGGATGGTGACTAACTCTGAACGTAGAATGTCTCGTCAACGGCAGTTTCAAACACCTCCGGGAGAAGCAAAATCGGATTGGTGGGCGATAAGCCAAGTCGGACAAGCTCTGTGTGCATTGGAAAAGACACAAAATGGCTTTGCGTTTACTTCTGAGCGGGCGGTATTCAGGGAATATGCGGCGATGACAGGCATGAATGCTGATTCGCCATTGAAGCTCAACCTATCTGAATACGCGAACTTAACTGAGCAAGAATACGAAGAGTGGGTGCCGACACAATGGGGAGGAGAGCGCCCTTTTGCTGATGGAATCTATTCGCACCCAGATGGTAAAGCGCGTTTTGTCGTGACCAGTGAATTGCCTCAACGCTTAGAGAGAGCAAAAGGCTGGTGGCTCAATACGGGTAGACAACGCGACCAATGGCATACCATGACGCGTACAGGGCATATCGCACACCTTGCCGCCTCTGAGTTAGAGCCAACCGTGTACATGAACACACTCTCCGCCACTCAAAATCGCTTAAAAGCCGGACAGCTCATCAAGCTGTTCCAGCCTACTTCAAACACTGGTATTTATGCCAAAGTTGCCATTGATGAAGGTTTGGGGTTTCAGGAGCTGTTTATGTCAATGCACTGGGCTGGTCGATATGGAGGTGAAAGCAGTGTTAACGCGATAGTAAACAGCGTAAAAGACCCTATTTCTGGGCAGCCTGCGTTTAAGTCGTCTTATGTTGAAGTGCAAGACGCGGCGGTAAAAACCTACGGTATGTTTATCGGTACACAGTTTGATTCTGGCAAGTTTCTCTACAGCGCATTTCAAGCAGAAAGTAATTTGGGCATCTGGCGCTTTGCACACGATAAACGACCAAAAAAGCAGAGTTTTTGTCGAACGGAAAAGAGTCGCAGGATTACGATAGATATTGCCCTAGGTTGGCTAGCGGTGGATTACGACCTTGTTGGAGACGTTCGTATCATTCGTTCTGTTTTGGTGGTGTCTAGTGAACCGATTCAAACCGACTACACCAACTTTACCGGCTTGATTGGTAAGCCGATGGAGCTATCGCAACTGCTTACCATCACTCAATCGCAAAGCAGTGCCAAACTGGTCTGTAGTTGTTTCCGTGTTACTGATAAACAGATACATGACGCGATGGAGAAACAAGACTGCACTTCACTGACCCAACTTCAAAACAAACTCAAATGCGGTACCAACTGTGGTTCGTGCGTTTCTCAAATCAAACAAATGCTCGACAGCCATCTGCATCAAAAGGGCAAACTGCAAGCGAACCAGCAAAGTCTGGCGATTCAAATAAAGTAAGTCATAAAGAGGATAAGCACATGGAAGCGCCTTATCAAAAGTCTTGGTTTAAGAAAGGACAAGCGGACCAGAGTCAAGAACGCTCGTCTCGCTTTTCTAAGCATGACCAAGCAAGC
The DNA here is from genome assembly GCF_037162085.1 of Vibrio sp. M60_M70. Lineage (NCBI taxonomy): Bacteria > Pseudomonadati > Pseudomonadota > Gammaproteobacteria > Vibrionales > Vibrionaceae > Vibrio > Vibrio sp. M60_M70. The sequence continues at coordinate 1,350,671 of NZ_JARLUL010000002.1, read as the reverse complement.
AAACTGAACCAACTTTTAGAAAATCACTCCGAAGATCTAGATGCGAACCACAAAGGTTTTGTCTCTATTGTCGGAGCAGGACCGCACGATCCAGACTTGTTAACCGTGAAGGCAGTGAAAGCGATTATGTCGGCAGAGGTTCTGCTGTACGACCGTTTGGTTAACAAAGATATTTTGGAGTTGGCTTCGCCACAAGCCGATTGGATTTACGTGGGCAAACGATGCGGACAACCTAGTGTTGGTCAGGAAGAAATTTGTGACTTGATGGTATCGCTCGCTCAGCAAGGAAAGCGAGTTGTACGCTTAAAAGGGGGAGATCCTTTCGTATTTGGCCGTGGAGGCGAAGAGGCGTTAGCACTCGTCAAACACTCAATCGCTTACGAAGTCATCCCCGGTATTACTGCTGCGATTGGATGTTCAGCAAACAGCTTGATTCCGCTGACTCATCGTGGCGTTGCTCGTAGCGTTACCTTTGTTACAGGGCAAGTGGTAACAGGCGCATTTGAAGCGTGGAGCCAATTGATGCAAAGCGGACAAACGTTAGTCTTCTATATGGGTTTAGAAAAGTCATCGCAAATACAAACGGGTTTAATCAACTCTGGTTTGAGAGCAGATTTCCCTGTCGCGATCATCACTCATGGTTGTAGCCCTCAACAACAAGTGCACGTTACACAGCTCAATCAGCTCAATGATTTATCGATTACACTTAAGGGCGTGAGCCCAGCATTGATTGTGATGGGAGAAGTTGTCAAACTGCGCGAACAACTAATAGAAACCGTACAGTCAGTGACGGAATACGAGGGAATATGAGCAGCATTTTGGAGTGTATCAGAACAGTCGGTCGTGGTGAACGTGGACGAAAACCACTGAACTTTGACCAAGCGTTTCGAGTTATGGATGAATACCTAAACGGAGAGTGCGACGACGATCAGATGGCGATGTTATTGATGCTGATCCGCGTACAGAACGAGACTCAACAAGAAATCGCAGGCTTTGTGAAAGCATTACAATCCCGCATGCCTGCTATTGGTGCAGACATTGACTGGCCATGTTATGCAGGCAAACGTGAAGCGGCAGGTCAGCCTTGGCACCTGTTGGCAGCGAAGATTCTCGCCGATAATGGTCATAAAGTGCTGATGCACGGCTATCACGATCGTCAATCTGGTCGTTTACACGCAGAAGATTACCTCGACAAGTTTGATATCAACAAAGCGGAATCAGCAGAAGACGCGAAGCGTGTGTTGGAAACACAAAACATTGTGTATCTGCCGCTGAGTTCGTTTGCACCTCAAGCAGAAACCATGATTGGTTGGAAGAATCGTTATGGGCTTAGAACGCCGATTAATACCGTGGTTCGAGCACTGAACCCGGGGCAGGCGACCGTCGGTATTCGTGGTAGCTTCCATCCTGGATTCCAACAACTTCATGCTGAAGTCGAATATGAGATTGGTCAAACCGCTCACGCCGTTGTGTCATTTAAAGGGCAATCGGGTGAGTCAGAGTACAACCCGAAAGTAAGCCAAACGGTATGGTTAAGCCAAACAAGCGGCGTGACATCGCACTACTGGACGGAGCAAATGCTGTCTGAGGTGCCAATGCCAGTAAATTGCCCGTTTGGTACGTCAGAAGATGACATGAACCAAATGGCGAATACGGTTTTAGCGACGATGACAGTGGTTTTATTTGCACAAATACACGACAGAGAAAAAGCATTCGAACGCGCCTTCTCTTACTGGCAAGCCTATTGCGGCCTGCAATAACGTACTATTGTCAATGAATGTAAAACCAACGACGCAAAGTTGTTGAATCTGAATTCATTATCTATTGTTTGAAGAAGGTAAAAGATCCTAGCTCGCCAATGTGTGTTTCACCGCTGCGTTCCTTATCAGGGGTGAAACCACCGTTCAAGAATCAGTCGCGTTCAACTTCGTTTCGCCGCTGAGAGTTTGAAATAAACATATGGTAAGACGTAGAGGACATGGATAATGGTTCTAAAGCATACCCCTCCCAAACAAAAGGCTTCTCATCCTATCCCGCAAGAAGCCTTCGATTGGTACGACGAATACGCCCACGGAAAAATCTCGCGCCGTGAGTTTCTAAATAGGCTGGGTGGCCTTGCTGTGCTTGGCTTTAGCATGACAGTACTGGTCGATGCGTTAACTCCGAATTACGCACTGGCAGAACAAGTTTCATTTAACGATCCTGACATCAAAGCAACCTACGAAACCTTCCCATCCCCAAACGGGCATGGAGAAGGGCGCGGCTATTTGGTGATGCCACAGAAGAAGACCTTAAAATCACCGACGGTGTTAGTGGTTCACGAAAATCGTGGGTTGAACCCTTATATCAAAGACGTGGCTAGGCGACTCGCGAAAGACGGCTTTATTGCTTTTGCCCCAGATGCCCTATACCCACTTGGTGGTTATCCGGGGAATGATGATGAGGGTCGCGCCATGCAGAAAGAGATGGACAGAGCCAAGATTGAGCAAGACTTTATTGCGGCGGCTAATTTCATCAAACAGCACGAGGGTGGGAACGGTAGGTTGGGGGCGGTAGGGTTCTGCTTCGGTGGTTATATTGTCAATATGCTTGCAGCAGTGATGCCCGATGAGCTCGATGCAGGTGTGCCTTTCTACGGAACACCGGCGGCGCAAGAGATTCAAAAGCAGGTCAAAGGGCCGTTGATGATTCACTTCGCAGGGCTCGATAAGCGCGTCAACGACACATGGCCTGCCTATGAGCAGCAATTGATCGCGAACGATGCGCAATATCAGGCGTTAATGTATGAAAACGTCAACCATGGCTTCCATAACGACTCAACGGCACGCTACGCACCAGAAGAAGCGGCGCTCGCGTGGGAACGCACACTAGGCTTCTTCAAAGAACATCTTACCTCTAGTTAAAATGCTTCAACTTTAATTGGCACAGTCCTTGTTATGTCTCTCTTAGTGAGTGAGATATAAACAAGGAATGTGCATGACTCGATCAACGTCAAAAACACCCATCATAGTGTGCTGTGATAGCCTTCAAGAGCAGGCTCGACTGTCCGGCTTGTTGAGCAAAGATTACGACAACATCGTTGGCTGCCAATTGGCACAACTGGAAACTTTGATGCAGCGAGAACCATCGGCACGCGTTGTTGTTGGATGGCAGCAGCCGACGGCGGAACTGCGTTTAATTGTGGATTTCTGCCGCAGAAAATCGGCACCACTTCTTATCGTCTTAAAGCAGTTATCATCGAATGACATCAATCGGTTATCAGAAAAAATGGACTATGTTCTCATGCCACATGATAGTGAGTTTGCACTTCAACCTTGGATTGAACATGCGACATTAGTGAGAGCGAAATTCGAAAGTATGCAATCGGAAATTGAGTTGCTGACCCATAAGATCGAAGAGCGCAAGCTGGTGGAAAAAGCCAAAGGTCTGCTGATGAAGATGCACAGCGTTGATGAAGAGCAGGCTTATAAAGCGTTAAGAAACTCCGCCATGCAATCGAGTCAAACGCTCTCACAAGTGGCGAAGAATCTGATTACGGCATTGCAGTTAATGGATTAACTTCTCTACTACTTTGGAGTTATGGCAGAAATTCTACCGTGGTGCGTGTTGCACTAACAGCAAGCAAAAACAGTTGTTTGGTTACGAGGGTAGACTCTAATGTGCTGTATTTAAAGTAGAAAATAAGTTGGCACAGTACTTGGATTAGTTAAAACGGGTTTATTGTTGAATCGCTTATCTCAATTATCAACGGCGGTAATTGTAGACTTAGCAACGGCGCTACTGCTCTTCGGAGTAGTGGCGCTTTTTTTATGGGAGCAAACCAATGAAATGGAGTTCGATGCTGAAAGTGTCAGCAATTTCGTTATCGGTATTCACCACGACCAGCGTAAATGCAGAGTTGGGGGAGCCAGAGATTGAAGACCTGAAGTTTGGTTTTATTAAGTTAACCGATATGGCACCACTGGCAGTTGCTTATGAGAAAGGTTTTTTTGAAGACGAAGGCTTGTACGTCACTTTAGAAGCGCAAGCAAACTGGAAGGTGCTATTAGACCGAGTCATCGATGGTGAGCTTGCTGGCGCACACATGCTTGCTGGTCAGCCATTGGGCGCAACGATTGGTGTCGGCACAAAAGCGGAAGTGATTACCGCGTTCAGTATGGATTTGAACGGCAACGCAATCACGGTTTCCAAGGATACTTGGGAGCAGATGAAGCAATACATTCCAAAACAACCAGATGGCAAACCTGTTCACCCAATCAAAGCGGATGCCTTAAAACCAGTTGTGGACAGCTATCTGGATAAAGGTAAACCGTTCAACATGGGTATGGTGTTCCCTGTATCGACGCACAACTATGAGTTGCGATACTGGTTAGCGGCAGGTGGGATTCATCCAGGCTTTTATGCTCCAGAATCCGGTGACAACAGTGGCCAGTTGGATGCTGACGTTCTTTTGAGTGTTACACCGCCACCACAAATGCCAGCGACAATGGAAGCGGGCACGATCAAAGGGTACTGCGTAGGCGAACCATGGAACCAACAAGCCGTATTCAAAGGCATTGGTACGCCCGTAGTGACCGACTACGAAATCTGGAAGAACAACCCAGAGAAAGTATTTGGTGTTTCCAAAGCTTGGGCTGAGAAGTATCCAAACACGCACATTCGCGTAGTGAAAGCCTTGATTCGAGCTGCACATTGGTTGGATGAAAACGACAATGCCAACCGCCAAGAAGCAGTGAAGATGCTATCAAAAAGCGAGTATGTGGGAGCCGATGCCGAAGTTATCGCTAACTCAATGACCGGCACATTTGAATACGAGAAAGGTGATAAACGCGACGTGCCAGACTTCAACGTGTTCTTCCGTCATAACGCCACTTATCCGTATTACAGCGATGCGATTTGGTACCTGACCCAAATGCGTCGCTGGGGACAGATCTCAAGCGAGAAATCCGATGATTGGTACATGGATGTGGCAAAAGAGGTTTACCGTCCAGATATCTACCAACAAGCGGCTCAAGCGCTAATTGAAGATGGTGTGTTGAGCAAAAAAGACTTCCCAGATTTCAGTGCTGAAGATGGTTTCCGTGCGCCACAAACACACTTTATCGACAACATCGTTTATGACGGTCGCGAGCCAAATAAATATCTAGAGAAGTTCTCTATCGGGCTTAAAGGAAAAGACAAGGTTTAACCATAACGATAAACGCCACAGGCGAGGAGATTCGCTTGTGGCAACAAGGATGTAAATTTCTTAGGAGTGAGTATGTCTAGTAATGTCATTTCCCTATTTCCTGCTAAGCAGGTAGTGAACCGAAGTCGGTTGGTGCTTTTGCCCGTCATTGGCTTGCTGATCTTTTTGGCAATGTGGCACTTAGCAGCGAGAGAAGTGCAAACCTCATTAGGTACGCTACCGGGACCTGTGCAAACTTTTCAGCAGTTCAGCAACCTTGTCGATGACCATTGGCAAGAGCGAGAAAAGGAACAAGCGTTTATCGAGCGTCAGGAAAAGCGCAATGCTGCGAAGTTAGCGAAGAATCCAGACGCGGAAGTGAAGATTCGTCCATACACAGGTAAACCGACGTTCTTCGACCAAATCATAACAAGCTTAGTGACTGTGACTGCGGGCTTTTTGCTGGCGACAGTCATCGCGATTCCGCTTGGCATCGTGCTTGGTCTTAATCAAGGGCTGTATCAAGCGTTCAACCCAATCATTCAATTGCTCAAGCCCGTATCACCTTTAGCTTGGCTACCCATCGTTACCATGGTGGTAAGTGCCACTTATGTGAGTGATGACCCGATGTTTGCGAAGTCGTTCATTAACTCTCTGATCACCGTAGCGCTGTGTAGCTTATGGCCGACGCTGATTAATACCGCTGTGGGTGTAACGAGCGCTGATAAAGACTTAATCAACGTGAGTAAAGTGCTTCAACTTTCGTGGTGGCAGCACATACGCACCATCGTTTTACCTTCTGCCATTCCAATGATTTTCACCGGCTTACGTCTCTCTTTGGGTATCGCTTGGATGGTGTTGATTGCGGCAGAAATGCTCGCGCAGAACCCTGGGTTAGGCAAGTTCGTTTGGGATGAGTTTCAAAACGGCAGTTCAGCATCATTGGGTCGCATCATGGTGGCAGTCATCACCATTGGTTTTATTGGTCTGATGCTCGATAGAGGCATGCTGCAACTTCAAAAGTGGCTTTCTTGGAATAAACAACAAACGTTGAGATAAGGGAAAAGATCATGGAAAAAGCATTATTAGATCTAACGCGATTAGGGATGCGATTCCCAACGCCAGATGGTGAGTTCATCGCGCTTAAGAACGTCGATTTGCAAATCAATAAAGGCGAGTTTGTATCGCTGATTGGTCACTCTGGTTGCGGTAAATCAACGGTATTGAACTTAGTCGCAGGGCTACACATGCCAACAGACGGTGGCGTGATCGTCGATGGACGAGAAGTAGCTGGACCGGGACTAGACCGCGCAGTGGTGTTCCAAAACCATTCATTATTGCCTTGGCTCACCGTATATCAAAACGTTGAGCTCGCAGTAAAGCAAATTGCCGGCAAAAAGGGCAAAGCGTGGATTCAGGAACAAGTGAATCACTATTTGGAGTTGATTCAAATGCAGCATGCCGCGCACAAAAAGCCGGATGAAATCTCTGGTGGTATGAAGCAGCGAGTCGGCATCGCCAGAGCACTGGCACTTCAGCCAAAGGTTTTATTGATGGATGAACCATTTGGCGCGTTGGATGCGTTAACACGTGCGCACTTACAGGATGCACTAATGAAGATTCAAGCCGAGCTAAACAACACCGTCATCATGATTACCCATGACGTGGATGAAGCGGTGCTGCTATCCGACAAAATCGTGATGATGACTAACGGACCGGCAGCAACCATTGGTGAAGTGTTAGAAGTGAATCTACCTCGCCCTCGTGAGCGTGTCGCACTGGCAGATGATGCGCAGTATCAGAAGTGTCGACAAGCGGTGCTGAAGTTCCTTTACGAGAAGCAATCCAAAGTCGAGATTCCTGCTTCGAAAGAAGACAAGCCCAAAACCGCAGCGCAAACGGCATAAGGAGGCAGTGATGAATAGTCCTTTAACGATTCCAGTAAAGAACGCATTAAGCCACATTGTTGTGGTAGGTAACGGTATGGTCGGGCAACACCTCGTCGAGCAATTGATGCAGAAAAATGCACATTTGGAGCACCGAATTACCGTGATTGGTGCAGAGCGTTTTATCGCGTATGACCGTGTACAGTTGTCCTCTTTGTTTGCGGGGAAGTCTCATGATGATTTGATGCTGAGTAACCAAGAATGGTACGACATGCACGGCATCCAACTCGTACTTGGCAGCCAAGTAACAGGCATCGACAGAGAGCAAAAGCGCATTCTGCTTGATGGTGAAGATGTGCTGGGTTACGACCAACTCGTGCTCGCGACCGGTTCGTACCCATTTGTGCCTCCAATTGAAGGTAAAGACCGCGATAACGTGTTTGTCTACCGCACGCTTGATGATCTTTCACAAATCAAAAAGGCATGTGAAGGCGCAAGAACGGGCGCAGTGATTGGCGGTGGCTTGTTGGGTTTAGAAGCGGCAAACGCACTCAAACTATTGGGGTTAGAAACTCACGTTATTGAATTTGCGCCACGTCTGATGCCCGTGCAGTTAGATGATGGTGCCGGCTTAGTGCTAAAAGAGAAGATTGAAGCGCTAGGGTTAACCGTACATACCTCGACGGGTACGGAGCGAATCTGCGATGGTGAAACGGCTAAACATCGTATGGTTTTTAAAGACAAAGATCCTCTCGAAGTAGATGTGATTGTCTTTTCCGCAGGCATTCGCCCTCAAGATGAGTTGGCAAGAATGGCTGAGCTAGAAGTCGGCGAGCGAGGCGGCATTGTGATTAACAACCAATGCCAAACCAGCGATGAGAATATTTATGCGATTGGCGAATGTGCTCTTTGGGAGCAGAAGATCTTTGGTTTGGTCGCACCCGGTTACACCATGGCGAGAACTACTGCCGATGTCTTGACTGGTATGTCAAGCGAAGGTTTTAAAGGTGCAGACATGAGCACCAAACTTAAGCTGCTTGGGGTGGATGTGGCGTCTATTGGCGATGCACAAATGCAGACCGAAGGCGCACAAGAAATGGTCTTGCAAGATGCGGTTGCAGGCATCTACAAAAAGCTGGTAGTTGATGCGAGCGGCACCCAATTGCTTGGTGCGATTCTCGTCGGTGACAACAGCGATTACGATGCGCTCTTACAGTGTTATTTGAACAAAACGGTTCTGCCAGACCACGCCGCGAACCTGCTGTTTGATACCGGAATGCTGGACGGAGAGATGCCAGACAGCGCCATCATCTGTTCTTGTCACAACGTCACAAAAGGCGACTTAGTTGCCGAGATACAAGCTGGCACCACCAACCTGACGGACCTTAAAGCCAACACCAAAGCAGGTACTGGCTGTGGTGGCTGTAGCAATATGGTCAAATCGGTATTGGATACTCAATTGGCAGCCATGGGGGTAGAGGTTAACAACCACCTTTGTGAGCACTTTGAGCTGAGTCGGCAAGAGATGTTCCATATTTGCCAAGTGGAACAGATCAAAGACTTCGACACCTTAATCGCACTGCATGGCAAAGGGCATGGGTGTGATATCTGTAAGCCGACAGCAGCATCAGTGTTTGCTTCTTTGTGGAATGAACACATCATGGAGCCACAGCATCAATCTCTACAAGATTCTAACGATGCTTTTATGGCAAACCTGCAAAAAGACGGCTCTTACTCGATTGTACCTCGTTTTTCCGGGGGCGAAATTACACCAGACAAACTCATCGTACTTGGTGAAGTCGCTCAGCAATACGATCTGTACACCAAGATCACTGGCGGTCAGCGCGTGGATTTATTTGGCGCGCAGTTAGAACAGCTTCCTGAAATCTGGCAAACCTTAATTGATGCTGGTTTTGAAACAGGGCACGCCTACGGTAAATCGGTGCGCACCGTGAAATCGTGCGTCGGTTCTACGTGGTGTCGTTATGGTGTTGATGATTCAGTTGGATTAGCCATTGAGTTAGAGAACCGCTACAAAGGATTGCGAGCGCCCCATAAGCTTAAGTTTGCCGTATCGGGCTGTACTCGCGAGTGTGCAGAAGCGCAAAGTAAAGACATTGGGGTGATCGCCACCGAAAACGGCTGGAATCTATACGTTTGTGGTAATGGCGGCATGAGACCAAGACACGCTGATTTGTTTGCATCCGACTTATCCAAATCAGAGTTGATCACCATGATTGACCGAGTATTGATGTTCTACGTCAGCACCGCAGATCGCTTGCAGCGTACGTCAGTGTGGATGGAGAACATGGAAGGGGGCTTAGACTACCTTAAACAAGTGATTTTGGATGACTCTCTGAATCTATGTGATTCATTGGATGAGCAAATGGCACGAGTCGTAGATACCTATCAGTGTGAGTGGAAGAGTACGTTGGATAATCCTCAAAAACTGCAGCGCTTCCGTCCTTTCTTGAACAGCACGTCGGGCAGCAAAGTCTTGCCGTACCAACGTGTGCGCGGTCAGCGTATTCCGGTGAAACAGGAGGTGTAAATGGCAGCTTTAACCAAAGTGAAATTGTGTCAGTTTGATGACCTAATGCCGTTCATCGGTGCCACTGTGTTGATTGAAGGCGAGCATGTCGCGTTATTCTACATTCCTGATAGCGGTGTTTACGCCGTTCAAGATTGGGACCCAATAGGCAAGGCTTACGTGATGAGTCGAGGGATTGTCGGCGATATTGATGGTGAGATGTGTGTTGCGTCACCACTGTACAAACAGCATTTCAGCCTAAAGAGCGGGCAGTGTTTGGAAGACGAAGCGCACTGTCTAAAAACGTGGCAAGTAACGGTCGACGATAATCAGGTTTGTTACTTAGTCGAAGAATGATCCTCGAAATTAGCTTGCTCGATATGAATAAATTATTGGCGTAAGAGACAAGCGAATAAGGCTCCAGAGACAGCACAGTGTGGCTCTGGAGCTTTTGACTATTTGCAAGAATTCACTTGTAGCTCGGTATAGCCAGTCGAGTCGTCCATCGCTCTGGTAAACTCAAGTTCTGGATAAGAATGGATGATCAATTCTGCGGTGGTGTCTATAACCGTGCCTTCCATTAAATGCCCGCCCCAGACTCGTCCATCACGATCAGACACCGAGATATGAACGTGCTGATGTTCAGGCGTCAGTGTTCCCATCACAGAGACGATTTCAAATGGCTCTTGTTTGGTTAACGTACACTCTGCACCTGCCAAACGAAGATTGAGGTCAGAGACACAGCCAACGCATGAGGCAATCGAGCCTGCTTTGATACAATGCTGCTCGACCAATTTCGCTAGGCTCAGCTTTAAGTCCATGCCTTTGGTAAGACGAACTGCTATCACTTCAATCGACATATTACTTCCTAATTAAAACCAGCAAGCAGGAAAGCGCCGTATCCAAGTCTGCATAACGTTTGGCTTTGCCAAGTACGCGCATACCTTGCATGTTGTTGAGAACGAAACGAGCGAGCTCTTCTGGTTTCAGCGTTTTCGGCACTAAGGTTTCTTTTTGCGCATTGGTCAACGCATCTGCAATGATGTCGATAAGATGGTCAAACAAAAAATGCCCTTTGCGCAGTACGTCATCGTCTTCACCAGCGTGCTCAATCAACGCATTTTGAATAAAACACCCACAGTTGCGTTTGCGTTGCAGCTCAGCAAAAGATTTAAGGAACGATTCCAATTCAGGTAAAGACGCGTCGTCTTGTTCCAAATCATTCAGTGACGGTAGCGAGACCTTTTTTAAGTAGGTATCGAGCGCTTCGTAGTAGAGCTGTTGCTTGTCACCATAGGTGTTGTAAAGACTGAAGCGGTTGATGTTCAACTCGTCGGTGAGATCAGAAATGGATGTATTAGCGAAACCTTTACGCCAAAAAACGTCCATAGCGACTAATAGTTTTTCTTCTCGATCGAAGTTGGCTTTTCTTGCCATATGCGTACCTACCTGAGCGGTTTTTCTCAAACCACTCCTAAACTTATTGAACAACTTTTGGGAAATGAAGTTCTTGACTGATCGTTTATAAACTGGCTACAGTATATCCTAACCAATCGGTTAGAAAAAGAAAAAAGGATATAAAATGAAGCTCTACGAAACTGCGATAACTCCAAGTTGTAAGCGAGTTAGCATTTTTTAAAGGAAATTGGTGGCGATGTTGAACGCATCGCTTTAAATGTGCGTGACGGCGAAAATCTAGCGGAAGATTTCAAGCAAAAAAGCGTCAATGGAAAAGTGCCATTGCTTGAGCTTGAAGATGGTACGACGATTTGTGAGAGCGTCGCAATTTGTCGTTATCTGGATGAAGCGTTTGAAAATAATTTAGCTCTGTTTGGGGCAAACCAACTTGAGCGCGCGCAAGTGGAAATGTGGCATCGCGTGGTGGAGTTTCAAGGTCTGTATGCTGCTTTTCAAGCATTTAGAAACATCACAGCTATCTATGAAGATAGAGAGCGTTGTGTTAAAGAGTGGGGCGAAGAGTCCAAGCAACGCGTGCAAGAGTTTTTACCGTTGTTAGATAAGCGACTTGGTGAAAGCGAGTTCATTGCCGCTGACCATTTTACTATCGTCGATATTACAGGCTTTATTTTGATTGGTTTTGCAATTAAAGGCCTAGAAATCGATGTGTTTACTACTGCACCAAACATTGCGCGTTGGTATGAGCAAGTTTCAGCTCGGCCTGCATTTCTAAGTTGATGTACCAGCAGCGAGTAGATCATTGCTCGCTGCTATTGCCTTTCGAATTCACAAGGATATTCAAATTCTTCAGCTTTTTTCTTATTTTGTCTCCTATCGCCTATAATTGGAAAAACAACCTCAATGGGCTTCAATGCGTTTTAGAGCCTAGCGCTCTTAGTCTGTAGACGTTCTTTTCATAGTGGGAAGTCTATTAATAGACAAGGAGAGGTCATGCGTATTCAAGTTAAAACTATCAATAATGTTCTTATTGCTCTTTTAATGGTTTCGGTCTTTGGTCTCGTCGCGCTGTACCTCAATAACACACAGCAGAATGAACAGATTGAAAAACTGCAAAGTCAGTTAATAGAGAAAGAGCATCAGATATTAATCTCCAATGAGGCGCTGTCTTACACTCGATATCAACACCAGTTATTAGCTGAAGATTATAGTCGTTTTAGAAATGAGCAATCAGTGACTAGTGTTCTACGTTAGCGTGCCCGACTACCGTCTTAAGGAGGCGAATGAAATCCATTCTTTTGGTCGATGACAGTAAAACAGTACTACTTTATATCAGCAGTGCATTAGAAAAGCAGGGATATGAAGTTATTGCTGTTGAAGACGGACAATCCGCACTTGAAGTGCTGACTTATCGCAAAGATATTCAGTTTGTACTTAGTGACTTAATGATGCCTGGCATTAATGGTATTGAGCTGTGTCGGCAATTAAAATCACAAGTTAGCGAACGTTACATTTTCTTTGTTTTATTGTCCTCTAGAAATGACCAAAGCTCGATCGTGAAAGGCATCGATGCTGGCGCAGATGACTTTGTGGATAAGAAAACGTCTGTCGAAGAACTTCAAGCGAGAATTCGAGCGGGTTTCCGAACTCTGCAGCTGCACAACAAACTCGTTGATAGAAATAAAGAGTTAGATGCAGCCTATCGAATGATCCATCAAGATTTACAGTATGCTAGTCACCTGATGGAGCAACTACTCCCAGCGGAGTCGTCTATCCAGAACATGCAATTTAGTTACGCCTACAAACCGTGCTCCCAGATTGGTGGTGACATGTTGGGGTATTTTGAGCTTGATGAACAACATGTTGCATTTTATGTTTTCGATGTTTCAGGTCATGGTGTTTCGTCTGCTTTGATGGCTTTTTCTATCCAACAGACGTTATCTCAAAATCTGGGACCTGATTCGATAACCATGGAGCTAAGAGATGGCGACTACTGTATCAGTGAACCAGCAGCCGTTATTGATCGGCTAAACCGACGGTATCAGCAAACTAGAAACAGTCAGCTTTATTTCACTATGGTTTATGCCATTCTTAATACAGAATCAGGACAACTTCGCTATTGTACTGCTGGTCATCCTAAATTCCTTATTTGGCGAGCGAGCACCGAAACTACAGAGCTGGCGGGTGAAGACAACTTTATGATTGGCGCTTTGCAGCCGATGGAGTACGTTGGTAATCAAATTATTCTGAGTGAGGGGGATGTAGTATGGCTTTATTCGGATGGTTTGATAGAAGCAAGGCGAGGCGATGCGATGTTTTCAGTACAAAGGTTGGCATCAAGTATAAAAGCTGTTTGTACTTCGCAATTAGAAGTAGAAGTGCAGGCTAGATGTGTCTTTGAACAAGTACAATCTTGGCAGAACAAAGATGAGTTTGATGATGATGCGAGTCTTTTACAAGTAAGGTGGCGTGGCTGATAGCCTAGGGATAAAGGAAAAGAATGTTCCAGAGCGAGTTTAAACGAACTTACGGTGGATCCCTTACTCGCTCTCGAAGTGCGAGCAAAGAGGTTGCTAAGTTTTTAATGGATAATCAAGTATCGTTAAGTACGGCTCAGTCATTGGAGCTTTGTGTTGTTGAGCTTATGAACAATGCTTACATCCATTCTTACAGCGAAATTGAAGGCAAGCCGATAGACGTGGAATGTAGGATTAGATGCGACCAAATGTCAGATTTCATTGAACTTAGGGTTTCTGACTACGGAGCGTCAATCAATGAAATGACATTCAACCAACATAAAAATAAACAGATTGAGGCTCCTAACTTAATGGATGATGATAGTTGGTCTGCTTCAGGTCGTGGACTGATGTTAGTCGCTCAATTATCTGACCAGTTCAAGTTAGAAAAAGAGATTGGAAAAAACACGTTTGTTTTAGTGAAGAAGAACGGAGAAAAACTAACAACCAAGCAAGATCTATTCACCCCACCTGGTCCCTAGCGTTAATCTGACGGTTACGTTGTATATTATTGTTATTTTGTATTTGTGGTTGGTGCAGGCGACAATAATGCTTCCAACTCTTCTGGTGTCAGTATATCACTGATGTTTAGCATATTGCTCTCATCATCTAACGCCATCTTTGTACGACTAAGCAAGTACCTCTTTTGAGTTGGCGTTAAGTCTTTGAGAGACTCAATCAGCTCCTTGAAATTGCTATTGTTCATTGCCATATTTCCCCAGTTAAGCCTTAATTTGTTTTATTGCATATTCTTCAAGTAAGCAAAGATTTGTTGATTAATGGCAGCTAGCTCTTTAGTAACTATAGCTATATCTGAGCTATCTGGCTCGTTATCGTTTCTTGTTTCTGCTTCTATTTTTGTGAAAACAATGACAGCGGTTTCTTCACCAAAGCTCTCTAGAATGCCCTTTAGACTGTGAGCTAATAAGTAGAGTTCCGGCCAACATTTGTTTGCGTACAACTCATTGATACGCTGTATGTCATTGGCGTGGTCTTCTAAGTATGTGGAAAAAACGGTGACGATAAGATCTACGTCGTTCTCCATGTATTTATTGAGAACATCAAAATTAATCATGTTTACCTCTGACTAACCGCGAGGTAGAAAAATGTATCGGATAGGAACGTTGAAGTGGGGGAGTTGAGCGCTGAACAGTGTGCTTATCACTTGAGCTAGACTCATAAAAACAAAGTTATTGTTCGGTACACTTTGACTTATATACAAGTGTCTATGATCTAATCTTTTGTGCAAAGCATTTTGCACTCGTGTCGTGGCAACACAAGTTACGTGATAGTGGGTACCAAACAAAATGCTGGGTTGGGAACAATCTTGTCTACCTAGTTTAAAGCAATCATCAAATAAGTAAGCCAAGCGCTCGCCAACTTTGACTATTCCTTCAGTCAAGGTTAACTCTCCTAATCGAGTACAAATACAAGCTAGCAACCTAGTTGCATAATAGCAAGTAGCTTGACGCAAAAAAGGGGCCTTGAGCCCCTTTTGTACAATTAACTTTGCTTGGAGTCCTGTTCTACCTGCCTCATTAACTCGTTCGCTTTCTTCATTGCGCGCCTTGCGCTTGTGGTCCTTCTCTTATTGAGCAGTATGTCGGAGAAGCGCAGGTATTTATCTGCAGTTTTGAATCTCAAATCGTTAATATCTTGAAAACCGATAGGAAAGTTCTTCGAAAACTGATCAACATCTTTCACTAAGTTATCGAGGTGAGTTGTTGTTCTTGCCTTTTCTAGGCGGTAATAGAAGTTTTCAAATTCCTCTTGGAACAAAATTCGAGCAGCCTCGTCCGGAAATGGTAGAGGATCGTTAGAGTCTAGCGCGGTCTCATACAGTTTCATCTCGAGGACTGCATCTTTCATCGCGTTGCTTATTTTTAAGTTGTTTTGATGCTCTTCAACGTTTGAGAAGAAAGTATTCCCAACCTTAATTAGCGCAACAAGTGCTGCAGCATCTTTATTTTTGAGTGCTTCAGTTAGGTGTTTACCAAAAACATCGCTAGATAATGAGCTTGGTGTAAATGGGTAATCCTGATGAATTTGATTTAACTCATCTTTCAGTTCATAGATGGACTTACTGTCTTCTTCTTTACTGTATCGAGACTTTTCCAGTTGGCTATTGATTTGTCTGGCTATCGAAAGCAATGTTGAGTGCTTGCTTGATTGAATATCTAACGCCAGAACTTCAATTTTATGTGAGTCAGGGTAGTAGGCTTTTGCTTTGTTTAGTACAGACTCGATTTCATCATAATTTGGATAGTTGTTAGCATCAGAATTCAGAACCTGATCAATCTCAGATTCAAACTCACTTAGAAGGTAGCTCTTGTGCTGTCGTAGTAAGCCAGCTTTAATCACCGGGTGTAAGTTTTTCTCACTATTAATCAGTGACAAGCTTTTTTCTGGCGGTGTATCAAGCAACCATTCCTGCCCATTAATCTGATCATTTTGCTTGTTAATCGCTATTTCTAAATCAGAGATGGTTTCTTGTTGTTGTTGATAGCCAAATACGATTCCGGTAACCAATAGTACGCTTGCAGCTACACCGCTAACGATAGGCCAATATCGCATGTTCAACTTTTGTTTTAACTGCTCTGGGGTAAGGTCTTTGGGGATGATGCCAGTTGAAAACACGCGTGCAAAGATAGGCCACTTAGATGCTGGCATATTAGCAGGTTTCGAGACCTTCATTTTCTTTTTGAGAGCTTCATTAACAGGAGTTCTTGAATAAGGATGCTTGCAACTCAATAACTCGTAAGCAATACAAAATAGCGCAAACATATCGTCGCTTAAGTTTGGCTCTTTACCCGACAACAAGTTGAGCGATGCGTAGTTTGGAGTATAACCAAGAGTCTCCACATTTTCGGCTTTACGTTTAGCTGCGTATTGATCTTGCTTTAATTGATGAGTTTTAGATACACCAAAGTCGAGTAATTTAACATTACCTTCAGACGTTAAAATGACGTTAGCGGGCTTTAAATCGGCATGCACGACACCAAGTGAATGGGCGTAAGACAGGGCGTCAAGTACCTGATTTAGAATCGATAAAGTTGCATTAAACTTCAGCCCATGCGGCCTAGATCGTTGTATTAAATTCTCTAATGTTTCCCCATTAATATATTCCATCACTAAGAAATATATTTCGCCATCGACACCAAAATCAAAAACCCTAATAATATTAGGGTGACTTAATCTTTGTGTTTGCTGAGCTTCACGTATCAACATGCGTGCAGTCTCTGGTTGAGATGCAAACTCTTTTTGTAAAATCTTTAATGCTACGTAAGGGGTTTCTGAACCTGAAGATTCTAATATCTTATCTTTTGCCAAATAAACATCACAAAGTCCGCCATGGCCAAGAACCGACTCGATTTCATATCGATTTTTGACAGTTGTGCCTATTAAATTCTCATTAATAACATCTTTGTCATTATTTGATGTGTTATTTTTATTGTTTATTTTCCTATTAACTAACGGAGTGTTTTCTTTTTGAGACAGTTTTGTATTTGTTTCATTTTTATTTTGAACGGAGCCTTCATTGCTAGCAACTTTATTTGATTGAATTGCATTGTCTCGTTTTTGAGTCTTTACAATTTTAGTTTTGTCTCCGCTATCTTTATTATTTATAGAATTGTTTTTATTGCTGTCTTCCATCACAAGAACTCCGTATAAATGATGGGGGAATATATACCTTTCTGCTCAATGAAAAGTCATTATGTTAGAATTTCGCGGCCAAACTAACATTCGTTTTTTTATTGATGAAAGTCTAAGTGTCAAAAATTTGAACTTGGTTGGATAATTAAAATTGTTGAACAATACGTGATTGCTTTGATAAAAAAATGATTCATTATCCGTGCATGACTTTCAATGGCAGGTTTAAGGTTTTTATTAATCTTACTGTTAATAAGAAAGTGACTAATAATAAAATTAAAAATAATATTTAGCAGGTCTTTGGCGAGGTTTACATGAAGTTGGTTTTAACCATAACAAGTTTTCACAAATTTACTCCAGAGATTGAGAGTGAGTTTGTGTTTGAATCAAGTGATGAGCATGCCAAAGTTACGTTTGGTCGGTCTGAGCAATGTGATTGGACACTGCCAGACCCTGAAAGAGTAGTATCCGGAACTCACGGAGAGCTCATCAAGTTTGGTGATAAATACTTGATAAAAGACTTATCAACTAATGGCACGTTTGTTAATAACGCTGTGACACCTGTGGGCCAAGGAAATGAGATTGCACTAAGTGATGACGATACGGTTAGTTTAGGGGATTACCAAATTTCAGTAAGTATTCAAACTAGCACTGAGGCATTCAATAATCAGGAAAGTAACTTTCGTTCCAGTTCAGAACCTGAAGCATTCTCGAGTTCATCTGAAGCAGAGTTTGTAGACCTCGGCCTTAGTGCCAGTGAGCTTTTGAATGAGAGTGTTCCTTCGGACTTTCAACTAGATATTGGCTTAGTCGATGATTTTATTGATATCCCCAAACCAGAAAAACAGAGTGTAGATCCTACACCTGTACCGGAAACCCCACGACAGCTAGAACGTCAATCAACTCCCAAATTTGATAGTAAAGGGAGCGAGCTTGCGGCGTTCATTAAAGGAGCGGGTATTGACTCAACGATGATTCCCAGCGATAACAGAGAGCAATGGTTTGAACAACTGGGGGAATCATTTTCTTTGATGTTAGTTGGTTTAATGGAAACGCTGCACAATCGAGCGGTATTTAAACAAACAAATCGACTTAGTCATACTGCGTTTCGAAAGTCAGAAAATAATCCTCTGAAGTTCTCTGCGAATTTAGAAGATGCAATTCATAACTTATATAACCGTCAAACTGCAAGTTTCCTAAAACCAAGTGCAGCCATTAAAGAAGCGTTTAGTGATATAGAAAATCATGAACAAGCGTTAATGAAAGGTGTTGAGGGTACGGTTTCAAGTGTTATGTCGCTTGTTGAGCCTACGTCGATATACTCAGAAGCTTTAGCTAAAGACACGGTTATTAATAAGGTTATTCCAGCAAGAAAATATGCTCAAAGTTGGAAGCGGTTTGAGGATATTCATGAAAAGCTATCCGATGACATTATCAATAAAGAATCTCCATTTTATTTAGAAGATTTCGCTAAACACTATGAGTTAGCATTAAAAAATAAAAGCTAGGAAATAGGGTGATGAAAAGAGTTTATCAGTACATTTTGTTATTAATTTCAATGGTTTTATTTGGATGCTCAGCAGCCAATTTAGTTGTTGACCCATATTCAGATTTAGAAATAACAGCAAATCACAATATTAACCCTGACTCCAATGGTAGGCCATCCCCTGTAGTCGTGTATGTTTTTGAATTAACATCAAATACCCTTTTTGAAAGTCAGGATTTTTTTTCAATTTATGAAGAAAGTGAAAAATGCGTATTTCGGTGATTGCGAACGCTTGTTTCGGTTTATTCCGAACACCTTAACCAGCACTTTTTCTCTTTCCCTATTTTTACTCTAAGTGTTCGGATTGCGCCAGTTTTCTCATTGATTCTCCTCCCAGTTCTATTCGATGACTATTGTGAACTAGACGATCCATTAGAGCGTCAGCGACAGTGGCGTTGCCGATCATGTTGTACCATTCTTTTACTGGTAACTGGCTGATGACGATTGTGCTGCTGTTTTGGTAACGATCTTCAAGTACTTCTAACAAGTGACCAGCATGCTCTTGAGTCAGTTTTTCCATCCCCCAGTCGTCGAGGAGTAGTAAGCCTTTCTTAGCCAGCGACTGAAGTTGTTTTTGATAACTACCATCCAGACGACCTGCGGTCAGGTCATCGAGCAAGCGAGTTAATCGGTAGTATCTGACCGTTTGCTGTTGGTCGCAGGCGCTGGTTGCCAGTGCGCAACCAAGATACGTTTTACCTGCGCCTGTTGGGCCTGTGATCAAGATGTTCTGGTGCTTGTGCAGATAGCCACCCGTTAGCAGTTCGCTCATCTGCTTGCGGTTGAGGTTTCGTCCCTCCTTGTAAATAAGTTGGCTCGGCTGAGCATCCACTCTCAGCTTGGCTTGTCGTTTCAGGCGTTGGATTTTGGTTTGATTGCGATTCAAGATTTCACTTTCCAGAAGTAGGCTTAACCTCTCCTCGAAGTCCAGCTCTGCGTAGGTGGTCAGTTGCTCTTGTTGCTGCTCTAACGCTTTCGCCGCATGACTTAAGCGCAGGGTTTTGAGTTGGTCATTCAGTGCGTTCATATCCTTTCTCCTAGTGATAACAGTTCGGGCCACGAACATTGCTGTGAACAAGGTTCGGCGTATTCGCTTTATCTTTACTCAGGTGCCCCTCACGATTGTTCTTGAGTAGATTGTTGACGAAGGTGTAATTGGGTTTTGTCAGCATCAATGCATCTTTACAGGCTTGTTCTAGGCGCGACTCGCCATAGGTTTTACTCAGATTGAGCAGCCCAAGACAGGAACGATAGGCCTGCTCTGGATGAGGTTTGGCGTTCAGCATCTTATTGACGACTTCTCGGGTGGCTGGGCCGATATTGGCTCCCCAGTTGAGCAAGCGTCCAGGCGACCACTTTTGATGTTGATGGTTACTCGGCATGTGCTCTGGTTGAGTGCTGTTTCCACGTTCCCTTTGGCTGCGTGGATGTTGAGCGATCAAGTTACCTTGGTGGTAGATCTGCACCAGACGGTTGGAGGCTTCCAGCTCGACATGGTGGCCAACCAGTTGATGGGGAACCGAGTAGTAGTGACGGCGATATTCGATGTGATAATCAGGCCCAACTTTGGCTCGCTTGGTTTCGGTATAGAGATATCGCTGTTTAGGAAGGGGCTTTAACGCGGGTTTATCGAGTTTGTCGAACAGTGCTTTGCGGCTCGCACCATACTGCTTCATCTCACGTTCGTTTAAGTCATTCATAAGCTCACGGATGGCGAGGTTCAGCTCTTTAAAGGTATGGAAGGTTTGATGGCGAAGTCGCATCATGATCCAACGTTCCACTAGGAGGACGGCATTTTCTGCTTTGGCTTTGTCTTTCGGTTTGTAGGGGCGAGCTGGCATCACGGCAGTTTGATAATGATTTGCCAGTTTTTGATAGCTTTCATTAAGCCTCGGTTCATAACGGTTAGGTTTGCTGACCGCGCTGCGTAGATTATCGGGAACCAAGAGATGGGGGACGCCACCGAAGTGCTCGAAGGCATTGGCATGCGCCTCTAACCAGTAAGACTTCCCTTGGCTGGGGAAGGCTTCCACATAGGTGTAGTTGGACGCGCCTAAGCTTGCTACGAACACTTCTGCTTCGCGCACTTCACCTGTATCAGGGTTGACCACTTGAAGCCGAGGCCCACAGTAATCGATAAACAGCTTATCACCTGCAACATGGAGCTGACGCATACTGCGCTTTTGGGTTTTGAACCAACGAGTGAAGTGCTCGCAGAACTGAGTGTAAGCGTAAGCTTGCTCTTGATATTGCTCATGGTACTCCTGCCACAATAACATCTTTGTCATGCCTTTACGTTTGAGTTCGACAGCGTACTGAGCGAAGTCTGGCATAACCTTGTCTCGACTGGCTTGCTTCGAATGATATAGGGCTTTGGTAAGGTCCGTATCACTGCAACCTTCTGGGAGAGGCCAGCCTATCTGACTTTGCTTAAAGCGAGCGACAAGCTCTGAGACTGTTGCAAGGCTGACATTGAGACAACTAGCAATACTACGGTAGGACAACCCACACTCGTACTTAAGGCGTAATATCTCTTTGATTTTGTTCATTGGAGTTCTCTTTTTAGCCATTGTCGCTTCCTTACGTTCTTGTTTAAGAAGTAAAGAATAGCGAGCTATTGATTTAAAAGAGAAAAAGGAAGGATTTCGGGCATTCCGAACGCGGTTTTCGCTATTCCGAACGCTGATTTCGGAGTTCGCTTAAAAGTGTTCGGATAATCGCGGAATGTACGTTCGGATTAAACCGAAATAGGTGTTCGGGTCATACCGAAATGGCTGTTCGGAATGCTCCGAAATACGCAAAAAGTCTTAGGCCCTGATTTAGTGAATAAATATGAAATATCATTAACTCCAGGTCAGAAAGAAACATATCAGGCAAGTATGTCTCCAAAGACTGAATACTTAGGCATTGTCGCAGCGTTTCGAGATATTGAAAATTCAAATTGGCGACAAGTCATTGAAGTGGATAAGACCGCTTACAACACCTATCAAATTCTGTTAGAAGATCTGTCTTTGGTCGTAAAATAACGTTTAGTTGGCTAATTATAAATGACGCAATACTCCAAGACGGCTTGGTGCGAAGGGATGTTTTTACGTCCCCAGCACTTTCAACAACATGAACGCGCAACCTCTCAAGAATTCAAAGGCTTACATCAGTTTGGTGGGGCTTATAATTGGGGGGTTTGGAAATGTCGAGTAAAAGAACATGCATTAAAAGATGGTCTGATTGAATTAGATCACTTTGAGGCAGTTTTGCCAGATATGACTCTGGTTAATACCTTAACAGCCAGCGATTCGGTTGTGCCTTTATTTATTGATAAAGACGTAGAAAATACGTTAGTAAAAATCACTCTTCCCCTTTCAAATGTCAAAGGTAAAAATGTTTCTGATGTAAGTGAGGCGATTGTTTCTCGTTATGTACTTAAAGACGTTGACGTTATAGATAATCTCACTGGACAGGATGAAGAAACGATTCAAGTCGCAGCCCTAAACCTGGAACTGAAAGCCAGCAATGACAAATTAGCGGGTTATGTTGAGTTACCGATATTGAAAATAAAAGAGGTAACGGCAGAAGGCGAAGTAATACTAGACGATTCGTATGTTCCACCGCTTATCAATTTACTTAGCGACAAAGTTATGTCGGCTTACTTGCGTAACGTTATTGCGATGACAAAGATGCGTGCCGACGTTATTGCGCAGCGATTGATTAAGGGCAAAGCCGCATCTGCATCTGCTGTTGATTTCATCATGCTACAAATGTTGAACAGGTATGAGGCGATGTTAAAGCACTTTAGTGACCTAGACAGGCTACATCCATTGGAATTAGCGACGACCCTGAAAGGTTATATTGGTGAATTAGCTACGTTTTCTGACAAAACCAAGAGGATGCCAAGCTTACTTGCATACGATCACTTAGATGTATCAAGTGTTTATAGCGAATTGAATCAAGTTCTGAGTCAATATCTGAGCGTTGTCCTTGATCAAACTGCAAGCAAACTTCCTTTGGAGCCACGACAATATGGAATTCAAGTGACGCCACTTCCAGATAAGCGTTTACTTGAATCATGCCAGTTTGTGCTTGCGGTCAAAGCTGATACGACAACAGATGAAATCAGACGTTTAGTCCCGGCGCAGCTCAAGTTTGGACCAGCGGAGCAGATTCGTGATCTGATCAACAATCAGATTAATGGCATAAACGTAGCGCCATTGAGTGTAGTACCGAGGCAGATCCCTTACCAAACGGGTTATGTCTACTTCGAAGTAGTCAAGAAAGGCCCGTTTTGGATGAGGCTGAAAGACAGTGGTGGTATTGCGCTGCATTTATCGGGGCATTTTCCGAATGCTGACCTTGAGCTGTGGAGTATTAGTCAATAGGTGTGCTCAGTATGGAACAAACGATCGTAAAACCAACACCGGGTGGAAGAGCGCCCGCACCGAAACCACAATCAGAAAAGTCAGCAGATAATACGGTAGTTATCTCAAAAAGTCCTGAATTGGTGAATAACGATTCAGTGGTTGCTTATGGGAACAACCCTTTATTGGCAGAAGCGAATGGTCTTTTATCCATTATTGGTCAAATTCGAGCGACAGCGACTCATTCTGATCCGTTGTTTCTAAAAGAGACGTTGGCACAAAAACTTAGAGATTATGAGAACCGACTACGCCACCACGACGTTGATTTGGACACTATTGATACGGCTCGTTACTGTTTGTGTTGCTCGTTAGATGAAGCGGTGCTCAATACTAATTGGGGGGGCATTCATTTTGGAGCCATGACTCATTGCTTAGTTCTTTCTATGCCAGCAGCCAGGGTGGGGAAGCGTTCTTTAAGTACCTTGATAAATGCATGGCGCAACCAGATACAAATTTAGATTTGCTTGAATTGATGTACGTGTGCCTATCGCTTGGGTTTCTCGGCCAATATCGTTTGGAAAAAAACGGACTGGAGTCTCACCGAAAACTGAGAAGGCAGATTATCGCTATTCTTAAGTCTTACGGAAGAGGGATACCTCAAGAGCTAAGCAATAGTATCGAACAACACATTTTGAATGGCTCTAAGGCTTCCGACAGAGCTCCTCTCTGGGTTGTGTGCTCCGTAACGGCTGCATTATTGGTTTGTATATTTATGTATTTTAGCTATGAGCTAAACAAGGCTTCCAACCGCACCTTTTCTCAATTAGTCAATTTGGTTCAACCGCAACAGCTTAACCAAGATACAACGTCAGAATCAAAATCAGCGCCAATTGCAGAAAGGATCTCTATGTATCTGGCAACTGAGATCGGGAAGGGGCTAATTAACGTCGAGCCGTTGCAAGACAGGGTAAGAATTTCGTTAAAGTCGCAAGATCTATTTGAATCAGGTAGTGCTGATGTTGTTGCGTATATCCAACCCGTAATTTCTAAACTCGCTAGAACGTTGGAGTCGACCCAAGGCAAGATCATTGTGACAGGTCATACCGATGATAGGCCAATTTTCACGAGTAAATATCCTTCGAACTGGCATCTATCATTAGCTCGAGCTACTGCTATGTCTGAACAACTTATCTCGAATAGCGCACTAGAAGGTCGAGTCATACCAGAAGGGCTGGGTGATGCAAGACCATTGGTTGAAAACAATAGTGACGAAAACCGAGCTATTAACCGTCGAATTGAAATCGACCTCCTTGTCGCGAATTAATAACAGGTAGATAGAGATGCGTATTAAAGAAATTGGCAGAATATTTACTCAAAGGTGGTTTCTCGGTCTTATCGGTGTCGCTGCTTGTTCAATTTTTATTTGGGTTGTTGGTCCACTTATCACGATAGCGGGATATGAGCCGCTAAAGAGCGACTTCCAACGACTCGTCACGATTTTGGTGCTGGTGTTTGTGTGGGCTTTATTCAACGTGACTAAGCAGCACAAGCAAAAAGTTAAAGAAGACGAAAGTATTCAAACGTTACTTGAGGTTGATAGTCAGTCAGATAAAGAAGCGGCGAGTGAAATTGACTTAATGCGCGAGCGTATTGAGCAAGCTGTCAAAGTAGTAACGAAAACACATAAAGGAAAGCGAAGCTTATATGACTTGCCTTGGTATGTGTTGATCGGCCCTCCAGGGACAGGAAAAACAACAGTGTTAAAGCAGTCAGGGCTGGAGTTTCCGTTAGCGGATAGCCTTGGTTCTGACTCTATTGCTGGTGTCGGTGGAACTCGTCATTGTGATTGGTGGTTTGCAAATAAAGCAGTTCTGATTGATACGGCCGGTCGATACACGACACAAGACAGTCAAGAAAAGGTCGACTCTAAAGCATGGCACGGCTTCTTAGGGTTGTTGAAAAAATATAGAACGCAAAGGCCAATTAATGGTGCAATTGTCACGATCAGTTTAGCCAGTGTGATGTCGCAGACAAGAACCGAGCGAAGCCTTCATGCCCGAGCTATCAAGTCGCGCCTTCAAGAACTGAAGAATCAGTTAGGGATGCAATTTCCTATTTACGTACTACTGACCAAAATGGATTTAGTTGCGGGTTTCAATGAGTTCTTCTCTGATCTAAGTAAGGAAGAGCGTGAGGAATTGTTCGGTTTCATGTTTCCGCGTGAAGTGGCTGATGAAAGAGGGGTTATTTCTTTATTCAATAAAGAATTTCATGGCATGTTGGAGCGCCTTGATGCGCGAATGCTGAGAATCCTTGAAACTGAAGATGATTTAGAGAAGCGAGCACTTATTTTTGAATTTCCTAAACAGCTAAGGGTATTGCAAGCTAATCTTGATGAATTTTTAGCGGAAATATTTGCACAAAATAGTTTTGAAGAGCCAGCCTTGATTCGTGGTGTGTTTATGTTGAGCTCGGTCCAAGAAGGCTTACCAGTCGATAAGTTAATGAATGAATCGACCAATGGACTTGGACTAAATCGCCTCGCTCTAGCAAAGAGCCCAACAGGGTCTCATAGTTATTTCGTGAAGAACTTGTTTGATAAGGTTATTTTCAAGGAACAACTGTTAGGAACGGTTAATCGTCACTATCAAAAGCAGTCAGGGTGGATGCGCCGAGGTGTTTACATTGGCTGTGCTTCTCTACTGCTAGGTGCGTCTTCACTTTGGCTTATGAGCTACAAGTGGAATTCTCAGCTGATTGTCGATACCAATGAGCAAGCCGGCCATATTGAAGCAATGATTGGTGCTGAGAGCCTAGATTTTGAGGCGGATATTATCTCAGCCGTAGAGACATTAGACCGATTGATGACGCTTCCTCTAGGAAAGCAAAGCAACTACGGCGATGCTGATTCCGTAAAAAGGTTTGGTCTCTATCAAGGAGATAAAGTCTCACAGGCGGCGAACAATGCATATTCTGATGCGTTGACCCAATATTACGCTCCCTTGCTTCTTGATAGCTTGGTGACGGAAATGGAAAGTAATCAACAGCATCGAGAGTATTTGTATGAAACGTTGAAAACTTATTTGATGTTATTTAATCCAGACAAATACCAACAAGATGAAGTGTTGGCTTGGTTTAACTTCTATTTTGAACGTCAATATCCGGGTGAACTAAATATAGACTTAAGAAAAGGTCTGTTACAGCACACTCAAAATTTATTAGAGAATAATGGACAAGGCTTTTCTTATAATACTGCTGCCGTGACTAATGCCCGCGAGGTTTTGACACAAATGTCTCTACCAGAACGTGCTTATCAGCGAATGAAGATACAATTTTCGAAGAGTCATGTTCCTTCATTTCGTTTGACTGATGTCTTGGGGCCTAAAGGGCTTGAGCAGTTTGAACGAGCGAGTGGAAAGCCGTTATCACAGGGCATTTCGGGCTTTTATACGTACAATGGCTTTCATAGCATTTTTCAGATTCAGATCAACCGTACAGTAAAAAGCCTAATGGAAGAGAACTGGGTTTATGGTGATGATCTTAAGGCTCATGAAATTGATCAAGATAGCGCTATTCAAGGAGTCCAATCTCGATACTATCAAGATTATGTGAATGAATGGAAAACTCTGATCGAAGATATTCAACTTAAGCAGGCTCCGAGCCTAGAGCTTGCAACAGAACAAGCTAGAGTTCTATCTGGAGTTGAAAGACCAATCGAATCGTTGTTGAGGGCAATCCAAAAAGAAGTAGGTTTGTCGAAAGTATCATTGTCAGAAAATCAGAAGGCCGCTTCTGAAGTTGCTGGTAAGGTTGCCAAAGTTAAATTTTCGAATACGGCAGATAGACTAGACATGTACTTGCCTGAAGAAAATGGTTTCAATGTTGCACTGCCAGGTAAAGAAGTCGAATCTCACTTTTCGGAGATCTTACGTCTCGGCGAACAAGACTTTGATGATATTCAACAAGCTATGGTTAACTTGCGCTCGTACTTAAGCGATTTATCAAGCTCAGGTAATAATCAGAAAATTGCTTACAAAAGTATTTTAGATGGGACCGTTACACAAGATGTGGCTGCTTCCTTTGCTCGCGCTAAAGAACTTTTGCCTAGGCCATTTAATCAATGGCTAGGTGAACTTTCTCAAGAGTCAGTTAAGTTTGCGGAGAGCGGGTCGAAAGATCATCTAAATCAGCTTTGGGTTACGCAAGTGGTGCGCCCTTATCAGCGGACGATTGCGGGTAGATACCCATTCGAGCCAAATGCGAGCAGAGAAGTAAGGCTGAAGGACTTCAAACGTTTCTTTGGTTATGGAGGTACGCTTGACTCATTCTTCCAAGAGTATCTTGAACCGTTTGTCGATACGTCGAAAAGTCGTTGGCGATTAGAAAAGGAAATTGGAGTTCGTCCAGAAACGCTGATGGTCTTTCAAAGAGCGAAGCGTATCAGGCAGTCTTTCTTTGAATCTGATAATTCTTTGCGCGTAGAGTTCGGTATGAAACCAGTGTATCTGGATCAGCACATTACTCGGTTTGTTCTAGAGTTAGGTAAGCAAGATTTGGTTTATAAGCATGGACCAGCACGAGCTAAATCCTTGAGCTGGCCTGCGGGTCAAGACCAGACTCGAATAGTGTTCACACCACCAGAATCTAAACGTGAGATTGCCCATACTTATGAAGGTGAGTGGGGCATATTCAAACTGCTAGATCAATCACTTAAAGCAAGACCAGAATCGCGTAAAGACAACATAGTTATGATTGATTTAAAGGGAAATAAGGTGCAACTAGAGCTTATTCCGTCTAGTGCCATTAATCCGTTTTGGTCAAATGAAATGGAGAGGTTCAGATGTCCACGAACCTTGTAACATCAGCCTGGGGTTATATCGGTAAAATGCCTGCAAAAGGCGACTTTGTGAAGGATGGCTTATCACAAGACTTTTCAGAGCGCTGGCATGACTGGCTGCAGGCTGTTATTGCAGTCAGCAGAGAACAATTGGGTGAAAGTTGGAATGAGCACTTTTTAACCGCGCCTGTGTGGCATTTTGCTCTGGATGTTAGTTACTTAGAAGACTCAACATACATTGGTAGCATGATTCCTAGTGTAGATGCATGCGGTAGATACTTTTTCTTTACTATAGCTCGTGCTGTAAAAGGTGAAGCTGCGCAATATTGGGGGAACAAAGCTTGGACCGAGGACAGTGCATCTCTTGCCCTAGCAGTACTTGAGGACGACTTTGTATTTGATGTTTGGCATAAGAGCATGCAAGAAAAAAACGATTTAGTGGCGAATGTAAAAAGTGAAGTGCGGCCTCTTAAGTTTCTTTATCAAAGCCAAATATCTACGATTTTTCATGATCAAGGTGGAGCAGATCAAAGCGCACTTTTGAATTACCTCATTAAAGAAAAATTGAGTAAGCCATGCTTTTGGTGGACTGAAGGCTCGACTCTAGTTGAACCATGTATGTTTATGACCAGCGGGTTCCCTTCTATTGGTCAATTTTCTGCCATGCTTGATGGCGGTTGGAAAAAGTGGAATTGGTAGGATAGAAGAATGAATTGGAACTATTTTACCTTTGCTAAATCGCACGCAGGAAAAGTACGCCCTTATAACGAGGATGCTCTTTTAGATATGACAGAGCAGCATATTTGGGTTGTAGCCGATGGAATGGGTGGGCATAGTGCTGGCGACATAGCAAGCCAGATGCTAGTGGATAGAATCGCGCGCCATATGCAGGATGTCCCAAATACCAATATCGATGATATCCGGAGTGTGGTTCAAGCCGCGAATTTAGAAATTTATCAATACGCACAAAATCACTTAGACGGTAAAACGATGGGAACAACTCTCGTTTTGTTGTTTATCCAGGACAGGTATTACCACTGTCTTTGGGTCGGTGATAGCCGAATTTACCAGCTTAGAAATGGTCATTTTTCTCAAAAAACACGCGATCATAGTCAAGTTATGGATTTAGTCGATCAAGGGTTATTGGCATTTGAAGATGCTGAGTCACATCCTCTCGCAAATGTTATTACCAGAGCTGTTGGGGTAGATGAGAGTATCACTATTGATCAAGTTTCGGGGCAGTTGGCTGACGGAGATCAATTTCTTCTGTGTAGTGATGGGCTTTCTAAAGAATTAACGAGTGATGAAATTCACCGGACATTGTATGCGGACTCAGTAAATCAAGCAGGATTAGCGCTCATGCATTCGGCGTTAGTGAGAGGTGCAAGTGATAACGTTACTTGTGCGTTAGTCAAAGTTCGCCAAGCGCAGACAGAATTTGAAGCAGTAACGAGAGAAGACGCGACGATCCCCGTTTTTCTTAGAGGGAGGTCTTATGAATAGTGAGATGTTCGATTGGTATGAACAAGCGTTGGCTCCTATATCTCAAGAGAATCCCACAGGTGTTGATCCTAGAGAAGATGTATCGCCACAGTCCGCTTATTACCGATTAAAAGATCAGCGTATGGCTGCGCGAAATGCAGAGCGTAATGCGCTTATAGAAGAAGAAAGTATTTATACCCATAGTAACTTATGGCGGGTATTTATTGAAGAAGTACCAGAGATACTTACGAATCAATCTAAAGATTTAGAGTTTGTGGCTTGGCTTATAGAGGCTCTAACTCGATTGCATGGTTTTCGTGGTATGGGCGTTGGGTACAAACTCGCAACCGAGTTCATCGAGAAGTTTTGGGATGATCTCTATCCAATGCCTGATGAGGATGGTATTGAAACAAGAATATCGGCGATTACTGGCCTCAATGGTATCGATAGCGAAGGAACACTTATTTTCCCTATTGCTTGTATCCCGCTTACTGACGTAGGCGTTGAGCAAGCGTATGCCTACTGGGAATATCAGCAAGCTATTGAGTTGGATCGTTTAGATGAAGATAAGCGCCGAAATCGAGTCGATCTTGGCGCTACAGAGCTATCTGATATTACAACTACAGTTAAATCTACCTCTGATGCCTTTTATCGTGAGCTAATCGCTGATCTGGAGTTCGCCACAGAGTCATTTAATGAATTCAGTCAGCGATTAGATGAAGCGGTAGGTGATGTCACTCCTAGCTCTTATATATCAAAAAGGCTTGAATCAATACACTCGGCATTAAAGCATCTCCTTGGAGAGCGTTTTAATCAACCACAAGCTGTGTTTGAAGAACTGGAGGAGGTGGATGAATCTTCTTCTTCGGAACAACAAGTGAGTTCACAAAGTTCTGATGCACTATTAGCGACAAACATGAAATCACGAGAGCAGGCGATTAGACAATTGCAGCAAGTGGCTGATTTCTTCAGAGAGAGTGAGCCTCACTCACCAGTTTCTTACTCCATCGAACAGATCATTCGTTGGTGTGGAATGCCTCTGCCGGAGTTACTGGCGGAACTTATCTCCGACGGAGATGCAAAGAAAAGCTACTTCCGTTTGGTTGGCATAGCAGAACAAAATGAAAATTAATAAAGGGAGAATGGTATGACGAGTATCCACTCGAAACTGTCACGAGTACGGAAGCCTCGTGTCCACATTACCTATGATGTTGAAACTGAAGGTACAACTCTTAAGAAAGAGCTACCTTTTGTTGTAGGTGTAATGGGTGACTTCGCTGGTCAAAACACTGAAGCGTTGAAGCCTTTGAAAGACCGCCGTTTTATTCAGATCGATCGAGACAACTTCGATGATGTGCTCAAAAAGATGAACCCATCGGTTAAGTTCAAAGTTGCGAATAAGCTTGCGAACGACGATTCACAGTTTGAGGTGGATTTGAACTTTAAATCAATGCAAGACTTTGAGCCCGCTGCGATCGTAAATCAAGTTGATCCACTGCGCCAACTGATGGAAACGCGTAATAAACTGCGTGATTTGATGACAAAAGTTGACCGTTCTGAAGAGCTTGAAAACATCTTAGAGGATGTTTTGAACAACACAGACAATCTGGCAAAACTTGCGGGCGAGTTAGATCTTGGCAAGAAAGCGAAGTCAGACAGTACTGAAGGAGCGGAATAATGACGACTGAAGCTGAAAAGCAGTTAGATCCAACTGTTAATGAACAAACAACTTCATTTTTAGATCAAGCTATTGGTGCAACTAAGCAGACAGAAGCCTCTCGTGCTGAAGAGCTAATTAAAACGCTCACTGAAGAAGCGATGAAAGGGACGGTTACTTGGAACAAAAACCTAACGGTAACTTTTCGTG
This sequence comes from Vibrio sp. M60_M70, assembly GCF_037162085.1. Lineage (NCBI taxonomy): Bacteria > Pseudomonadati > Pseudomonadota > Gammaproteobacteria > Vibrionales > Vibrionaceae > Vibrio > Vibrio sp. M60_M70. Next base: position 1,319,421 of record NZ_JARLUL010000002.1, on the reverse strand, counting down.
AAGCGATTAATTTACTTGATAAACAGATTTCTGATCAGTTGTCTGAAGTAATGCATCATCCTGAATTACAGAAACTTGAAGGTTCTTGGCGTGGTTTAAATTATCTAGTGATGAACTCAGAGACGAGCTCTACTCTGAAAATTCGCATGATGAGTATGACCAAGAAAGAGTTACATAAAGACTTGAGTAAAGCGGTTGAATTTGACCAAAGCCAGATCTTTAAGAAAGTTTACGAGTCTGAGTTTGGCAGTGCAGGTGGTGAACCTTATGGTGCATTAATTGGTGACTATGAGTTTACCAACCACCCAGAGGATATTGAGTCGCTGCGCCTAATGTCAAATGTAGCCGCTTCAGGCTTCTCCCCATTCTTGTCCGCGGCCTCACCAGCACTATTTGGTTTTGATGAGTGGACTGAACTGTCAAAACCACGCGATCTAGACAAGGTCTTTGAGTCGCTAGAATACGCTCAATGGCGTTCGTTCCGTGAGAGTGCTGATTCACGTTTTGTTAGCCTGACTATGCCGAAAGTTCTGGCTCGTTTGCCATACGGACAAGCCACTGCTCCAGTTGAGGAATTTGGATTTGAAGAGTTCGAAGTAGATCCAGTGTCAGGTATTGCTGTCAATGCTGAGCATAATGACTACTGTTGGATGAACTCTTCGTATGTTCTTGGTGTTAAGTTAACAGACGCCTTCTCAAAATATGGATTCTGTACAGCTATCCGTGGTGCAGAAGGTGGTGGTCGAGTGGATAATTTGCCAACACATTTCTTCATGAGTGATGATGGCGATCCTGATATGAAGTGTCCAACAGAGATTGGTATTACCGACCGACGTGAGGCAGAGCTGGGTAAACTTGGTTTCTTACCGCTTTGTCACTACAAAAACACCAACTATGCGGTGTTCTTTGGTGCGCAAACCTGTCAAAAACCGGCGAACCACGAATCTCCAGAAGCAACGGCTAATGCGGCGATTTCAGCACGTCTACCTTACATGATGGCGACATCTCGTTTTGCGCATTATTTGAAGGTAATGGCTCGAGATAAAATCGGTAGCTTTATGGAAGCAGAAGACGTTGAGTCTTGGTTGAACCGCTGGATTCTAGGCTATGTAAATGCTTCAGAGGGTGGTGGCCAAGAGATCCGAGCGAAATACCCTCTAGCAGATGCTCGTGTCCAGGTTAAGGAAATCCCTGGCGCACCAGGTTCTTACAATGCTGTAGCATGGCTTAAGCCTTGGCTGCAAATGGAAGAATTGACGACATCTTTGCGACTTGTTGCAAAGATCCCTCAGTCGGGTGGATAAGAAATGAATTGGCTGGTCGTAGGGCCAGCCATACCAAATCGTTATGTTCTAGATGGAAATAGCAGTGTCACTTAACTTTCGCGATCCCAGTAAGCTAAAGCATGAATTCAGCACAGGAGGCTATGCTGAGCTTGATAGCCCGTGGTTGACTCGATTCAATGAATCTTCTGATCTTTTAGAGTCAGCTCGAATTTGGCTAGAAGGTACGCGTTCAAGAGATTTGGACAGTTTTCGTCATAGTGTGATGAACACGATAAACCGAATTGATGAGCTATTAGAATCTCAATTAAACGAAATAATACATCATCCTGAGTTTCAACAACTCGAAAGAGGTTGGATCGGCGTGAGGTATTTATGCGAACAGGTCGACACTCGCTCATCAGACTCCGTCAAAGTCAAGGTGTTGGCGGCAACATGGAATGAAGTCAGTAAAGATGCACTAAAAGCCATCGAGTTTGACCAATCAGCACTATTTAAGCTGCTCTATCAAAATGAATATGGCATGGCCGGGGGAGAACCCTTTGGCGTGGTAGTTGGCGATTATCAACTTCGTTGTGATGCGAGTAAAAATTATTTTGATAGAGATCTGTCTGTGCTCAGCAAGATCTCTCAGTCTGCAGCGGCAGCATTCAGCCCGTTCATTATGTCAGCATCGCCGGAGATGTTTGGTGTTGACAGTTTTTCACAGCTTTCTGCGATAAGAGATATTGCGGCCCAATTTGAACAGGCAGATTACGCAAAATGGCGCAGTTTGAGAGACAACGATGATACCAAATTTATTGGCCTGACTGCGCCGAATGTTTTATTCCGTCAGCCATATAAAAGTGATGGTTCACGCAACGATCAGTTCGACTTTCAAGAGCATGTCTACGACTCTAATCGCGATTTGCTATGGGGGAGTAGCGCGTATTGTTTTGCGGCCGTATCAATTAGAGCGTTTCAGGAGCATGGGTGGTTTACGCACATGCGAGGCATTAAGCAAGGGGATTATAGTCAGGGTATTATCGTTGCTCCTACTAGGAACAAAATGCGTGTTAATGGCAAGAATGACCGTGAAAGATGTCCTTTAAACTTAAAGATCTCTGAGAGAAAAGAACAAGAGTTGTCTGAATGCGGTTTCATTTCTATTTCTCCTGTACCTGAAACCGATATGGTAGGGATGACCTCGAATGTATCTCTCTACAAGCCTAAGCAATATGCAGAAAAACACATTTCAACGAATGCAAAGCTCACGTCGATGTTGCAATACACGTTGTGTGTGTCGCGAGTCGCACATTATCTCAAGGTTATGGGGCGTGACAAGATTGGTGGATATCAAGATGCAGAAAGCCTTGAGCGAGACTTTCAACGATGGTTGCATCAGTACACTACCGCGTCGGATGAAGCATCTGATGAACTTAGGGCGAAGTACCCCTTAAATGAAGCGAAAATTACGGTTCGAGAGAAAAGAGAAACTCCAGGACACTATTACTCTGTTATCCATTTGCGACCGCACTTCCAGCTCGATCAAATGGTATCTAGCATTAAATTAATTACTGAATTATCACCAGAGCACTTGGTGTAAGGAAATAACAATGACCCAATGGAAAAATGCTTTGTCCCAAGGCCAATTGCAACAAGCTCTAGAGCTATTAATTGATGAAATTAAAGCGGCGCCTAAAGATGCAAGCTTGAGAAGCTCGTTCATTGAGCTGCTTTGCATTGATGGAGACTTCGAGCGTGCGGATGAGCAACTTATGCAATCGATCAAATTGTTTCCTGAGTATCTACCTGGTGCAAGTCAGTTGCGACATTTAGTGAAAGCGGCCCAGGCTAGAAAAGATTTTATCGACGGTGCGGCTAGTGCCAAGGTATTAGGTGACGAGGAATTCACTAAAGAGCTTGTTCGCTTTAACCTCGCTCTCAAAAATCAAGACTATGCAGAAGCGTCACACCTAGCGCATAGCATTGAAGAGCATCGTACTATTAAAGGCTTTAACATAAACGGTACAAACTATGAAGATGCTAGGGATATTGATGATCGTTTAGGTGGTTACATTGAACTGTTTTCCACCGCGGGTAACTATTTTCTTGTTCCAATTTCTAGCATTCAAGCGCTAGAAATAAAAGCACCTACCTCTTTATTAGAAAGTATTTGGCGACCTGTAGAGTTTGATATTGACGGACTTGGCGAAGGAGAAGGCCATATGCCATTGACCTATGTTGACTCAGAAACTGACGCACAAAAGCTAGGTCGAGAAACAGATTGGAAACAGCTTGGTGAGCAAGAGTCCTTCGTGGGTTTAGGCCAAAAATGTTGGCTAGTTGGTGATTCAGCCCTCCCAATCTGTGACTTGATTACATTGTTAGAGTCGAAACAAATAGCGTAACAATAACATGTCTTTAACCGTTTCTCTGCTCGACAAATTGATGGATAGTGATCCTTCAACTAGAGATGAAAAAGACTTCCCTACGAGCCAACAACAGATGTTGAACAGCTTGCTTAGAGATTTGGAGTCTATGTTAAATAGTCGTATCGGATGGAAAAACATTCCTGATGACCTTTTAGAGGTTCGCTATTCAATATTGAATTATGGTCTGCCAGATTTTTCCTCGATGCCTTATAGCAGCCAAGAGGGGCAGAATCAGCTTTGTGACATTGTTCATGATGCAATTAAAGAGTTCGAGCCTAGGTTAAGGAATCCTTATGTCCAGATTTCGGACGAGAAAAACGCTATTGATAGGGTGTTGAGGTTACAAATTAGCGCCACTTGCTTAATCGATAACAGCATTCATGAAGTGCGATTCAATTCTGAAGTAGAGCCGGTAAATTTAGGTATGAAACTGAGTAGAGCGAAATGAGTGAAGAGTTTCTCAAATACTATAATCGCGAGTTAGCTTATTTACGTCACAAAGGACAAGAGTTTGGGGAGCAGTATCCTAAGATCGCTGCGAGACTCCGTATCAGTGAGGAGCAGGTTGACGATCCACATGTAGAAAGATTGCTAGAAGGCTGTGCATTTCTAACGGCAAGGATTAGACAAAGTTTAGACAATAGTTATCCTCAGTTCACTGAATCTTTGATGGGGCAGTTATATCCGGATTTTCACGCACCAATTCCATCAATGTCCGTCATTAAGATGAACTGCTCTAGCTCCACTTCCTCTTTTTTGACGTAGAAGAAGGTGAGCGAGTCGTTATCGGTGCTCCTGGATACCACGAATGCGAGTTTAGAACCTGTTATCCGGTCAGAATGTACCCTGTTGATGTGACCTCTGGCGCTTTCAAAAACGCACCGCTTAAATCGGTGGGCTCCCAATGGGAAAGCCATGCTCATTCAGTTTTGAAAATCCAGCTCACCGCCCAAGATGAAGAGACATCTCTGAGTGACATGGGATTAGAACGGTTGCGCTTTTATTTAAACGGGCAATCTCAGTTGACGTTTAAACTTTACCAAATGCTATTTCAAAATCTAATTGGTTTATCTGTCGTTGCGGGTGGCACAGAAGTTCGTTCTTTAACGAAAAGGCATCTTATTGAAGTGGGATTTTCAGAAGATGAGAAGGTTGTTCCATACAGTAAGAGAAGCTTTTCGGGAGCAAGATTACTTGTTGAGTATCTGCACTTTCCTGAGAAGTTCATGTTCTTTGATATCACTGAACTTGGATTATCAGAGCTAGCTCTTGGAGAGCAAGCTGAACTGTATTTTTACTTTGATACCAATGATGATTGGCTTCCTAAGCAAGTGGATGAAGAGAGCTTGATGGTTGGTTGTGTGCCAGTCGTCAACTTATTTAAAAGTGTTATGGAGCCCAAGCGTATTCTACCAACCGAGTACGATTACCACTTATCACCGCAATACCAGGAAGCCGAGAGTAACGAGGTTGTCTCTATTTCTGACGTAACATTGAGAAACTGGAACAAAACGTATCACAACCTGCCATGTTATCACGCTGGTGAGCACACGCATTATATGAACGCCAGTGAAATTTATTGGTTGATGAGACGTGAGGATAAAAACTGGGCTGGTGGATACGATGAGCCGGGTAGGGAAACTTACATTTCTTTTGTTGATAAAAGGCATCAATTGTTCAGTCCGGAGAGCCGAGAAAATTGGTTAATGTACGTTGAAGCTGAGTGCTGCAATCGTAATTTAGCGCAGAAGCTTCCATTTGGAGGTGGTCTTCCAAAAGTCTCTTTGCCGGAAGTAAATGACAACTTCGAGTCAGTTCGTTGTTTAGTTTCTATATCAGAAACCCTCCGGCCAGAAATGGATGAAAGTACACGATGGCAGTTAACTAAGCTTCTAACTTTAAACCACTTTACCGAAGAAGATGGATTAACAACTTTGAAGCAAACTCTGAATCTCTATGCATTTTCTGGGACCGCAGAAACGAAAGCGGTAATTGATGCTTTAGCGAAGTTAGAGTTCGAGCCGACTACCGGCAGAGTCAGTCAGAAAGGTAAAGTTGGTTTTGCGCACGGTATAAAAATCATTTTGACGGTTTCTGATCAAATTTTACCTAAAGAGCAAATCTTCCTCCTAGGTAGTGTGCTATCCGTTTACTTTGCACAATATGCTGAAATTAACATTTTTACGCAGCTAGAAATAAGACTTAAGTCAACGGGAAAGCCCTTCCACTTATGGCCTGCATTAACTGGCGATAAGGTGTTGCTATGATCGCGGAGCAATTTTATCGAGATCTAAAGCAACATCCGTTGTTTGAAGCAATTCACCTTATCGAACACGAGATCTTGCAAGCCGAGGCACAAATAGGGACAGATGCTCTACCGAAGCATGAAAAACTAAACTTAAAGGTCAATCCATCGTTAGGTTTTGAAAATGCGCAGCTTTGCGATCTAAAACATATTGATAGCCACAAGCTAGCACTTGAAACCAATTTAATAGGCCTAACGGGTGAGCAGGGGGTGCTTCCTCAGCACTACAGCGAGTTAGCTTTGCATCGTCAAAAAGAAGGCGATACAGCAATGGTGGACTTCTACGATATTTTTAACCACCGTTTACTGTCTCTTTACTATCGATGCTGGCAACTAAGTCAATTGACCGTTCAGTCTCGTGCTCATGCACTGGGATTACGTTCACCTTTAGAAGATTGTAAATCGGCATTAACTGGGCAGGGTAGTTCTTTGTCTCTGCACTATGGTGGTGTTTTTGCTTCACCGACGAGAAGCAAAGCTGGATTAAAAAGTGTTCTTGAATGTTTATCTGGATGCCAAGTAAAGATTCATGAGTTTCAAGGGCAGTGGCTACATCTTGCAAAAGAAGAGCAAACACGTCTTTCATCTCGAACTATGCCAGAAGGGCAGTTTGCTCAACTTGGTTCCGGAGCATCCTTAGGCTCGAAAGCTTGGAATATAAACGCAGGAACAACGATCGAGTTTCTGCCAAAGCACAAAGATCTGGTTAGTAAATTACTGCCTAACCATCCAAATGTAGAAATTATTAAACGTGCGGCTTATGAATTTATTGGTAAGCATAAGCAAGTGAAATGGCAGCTCACCACCAAACATAGTTTATTACCTCAAGTTTGTTTATCAAAAAAACATGGTCAGTTAGGTGTTGGTTCTGTACTTAAAAAACATAAACGCACAAAAGATCGAACCATAACAATTACTATTTAAAGGAAACATAATGGCTTCACTCTCACTTTCAGCGTTGGTCGAAAGATTGTCTCCTCAGGCTAAGGAAACACTTGAACAAGCAGCTGCGATGGCAAGCTCTCGAACCCATCACAGTATTGAAATGTCTCACTGGTTAATGACGATTATTCAACATCCTGCCGATATTTACTCGGAAGTTTTCGACGAATTTGATGTCGATAAAATCAAGGTTGAAACTGATCTTCAAAAGACACTTGAAAAATACAAAACGGGATGTCAATCGGTCCCAGGTCTTTCAGCTCACACAGTGACTGTGATGCAAAATGCTTTGCTATCGGCAACGATTGAGTTCAATCAGGAGCAGTTGGATTGCATTCATCTTTTATTTGCCTACTTGTCCGATGATACGTTAGTCAACATGGCTGGTTCGATTAGCCCTGAGCTAAACAAGATAGAACCATCGCGGTTATTGAACTTTAAAGAAAGTAATACGCGTCAATCAGGATCGAATGACCTAGGGAAATCAAACGCGAATTCTGCGCTGAATCAATTTACAACAGATCTTACTGAGCAGGCTAGGGAAGGTAAGATAGATCCGGTTATTGGTAGAGACAATGAAATCCGCTTAATGATCGACATCTTATTAAGACGTCGACAAAACAACCCGATTCTAACTGGTGAAGCTGGCGTTGGAAAAACAGCCGTTGTTGAAGGCTTGGCGCAAAAGATTATTGATGGCGATGTACCTCCTGCTCTACAAAATGTAGCGATTAAGTCTTTGGATCTGGCGTTATTGCAAGCTGGTGCTGGCATGAAAGGTGAGTTTGAAAACAGACTTAAAAACCTTGTGAAAGAAGTTAACGACGCACCACAACCCATTATTTTGTTTATCGATGAAGCACATTGTCTGATTGGTGGTGGGGGACAAGCAGGACAAGGTGATGCAGCGAATATTCTAAAGCCAGCGTTAGCGAGAGGTGAACTCAGAACGATCGCAGCAACAACTTGGGCAGAATATAAAAAGTATTTTGAAAAAGACGCGGCTCTTACCAGACGCTTTCAAGTAGTGAAGGTCGACGAGCCAGCGCCGGAGCTAGCGATCGAGATGTTACGTGGTTTACTTGACGTAATGGCACAACACCATGACGTCCACATCACTAGCCAGGCCCTCAATGCTGCCGTTCAACTCTCAGCTCGATACATTAATGGCCGACAACTGCCAGATAAGGCTGTGTCTGTTTTAGACACAGCCTGCTCGCGAGTCGCGTTAAGTCAATCGTCTACACCGGGAGGTCTAGATGCGAAAAGGAATAAACTAAAAGCTAAGCAAGCTGAGTATGAGCACCTAAGCCAAGAAAGTCAGCTAGGTGCATCTCTTGATATGCAGTTGCAAGATGTCAGAAAAGAGATTGATGTTCTATCTAGTGAAATAGTTGAACTAGAGATGCTGTGGGAGAAAGAAAAAGAGTGGGTAAGTGAAGCTAAGTCACTTAGAGCTCAAATAATCAAGGAGGGTTCTGAGACTGCTAAGGACAAGTTACAGGAGCTCGAAAGTAGCCTCTCCGCTAACTCGCAGCCATTAGTATTTTCGCATGTCAATGAAGCGCTTATTGCAGAAGTAATTTCAGATTGGACCGGGATACCACTGGGCAAACTTCAGGATGATGAAATCCAAGCTGTACTGAGTTTGAAAGAGAGTTTGTGTAAACGAGTTGTCGGACAGGATCACGCTTTGGAAGTCATGTCTGAAGTGATAAAAACTGCCAGTGCACAGCTCACGGATGAGACACGACCAAATGGTGTATTTCTTCTCACGGGACCAAGTGGAGTGGGTAAAACTGAGTCTGCTTTAGCTATTGCAGAGAAAGTGTACGGCAGTGAAGAGAATGTCACAACTATCAATATGTCCGAGTTTAAAGAAGAGCACAAAGTTTCCTTATTATTAGGCTCGCCTCCAGGTTATGTTGGGTATGGCGAAGGTGGTGTACTTACTGAAGCCGTCAGACGCAAACCTTATAGTGTGATTCTCTTGGATGAAATGGAAAAAGCACACCCTGGAGTTCAAGATATTTTTTATCAGGTATTCGATAAAGGCTCAATTAAAGATGGTGAAGGTCGCGATATAGATTTTAAAAACACTATTATTATTATGACCGCGAATACAGGGACCGAAACGACGATGTCGTTGTATTCTGATCCTGATTTATCTCCAGAACCTTCAGCACTAAAAGATGCTTTGCGTGACGATTTGTTGGTTGACTTTAAACCTGCATTTTTAGGACGTGTTAATGTATTACCTTATTTGCCTCTATCAAGAGAAGTATTGATAGAAATAACAAAATTAAAATTAGCCAAAGTTACGAATCGCATTCGTAAAAATTACGGCGCTGACCTATTTTTTGATGAAGAACTAATTAATGATATTGTAGACAATAGTAATGAGTCGGGGAGCGGTGCACGTGTGGTACAGACAACCATAGAAAACACATTACTTCCTAAGATTTCTCATGAAATATTGCATGCAATTCTTAATGATAAGACGTTTGATGAAATTATTGTTAAAGGTACAACTAGTGGACTTGATGTCTCAATAGTTTAACATCCTTTACACTCTCAATAATAATTGGGAGTTGGTTCATATTAACTATTATTTTTTATAAAAAACGCTTAAATTAAGTCTTATTTAAAGATATAACAGGGCGTATTTAAAATGAAGTTTTTGATACATTAATCACTAATTATCATCAAACGTCAGATAATTAAATTACTACGATATATGTCAATTAATAATGCTATAGGAGCTTAGCATGCAGTCTAATACGTATCTTAAATACGCAGATATTAAGGGTGAGGCAACTGCCGAGCAATATAAAGATTTGATTACACTACTATCTGTAGATTGGAGTGTAGGTCGTGAGATCTCATCATACACTGGTACAGCGATGGACCGTGAAGCGAGTGCTACTCGTCTATATGATTTGACTATCACTAAACTTCAAGACCGTTCTTCTCCTGACTTATTTAAAGAAGCGACAATTGGTAAAGGTAAACCTGCGGTTTTCCATATTACTAAGCAGGGTGAGAAAGTTGAAGAAATCATGAAGATCGAACTGACTGATGCGATGATTTCTAACTACTCAGTTTCTATCCAGGATGATCGTCCAGTTGAAACCATCACTATTTCTTACACTGAAATGATGATGACAGTGACTCCTACTGACGATAAAAACAACACTTCTGCGCCATTGGTATACGGCTACAGCGGTGTTAAAGGTCAACAAATGTAATTTTTATGCGGGGGAATATTCCCCCGCATTTTTTGAAAGAAGTATTTAATGAAAAGAGCAACTCAAGATAACAATTTCATCCGAATTTCCTCTCCATTCGGAAAAGATGCCATCATACTAAACTCATTTGAGTATAGAGAAGAGATCTCAGAACTTTTTTCATTGCGTGCTAAAGCTTACTTTAATGATCAACGAAGTGAGTTAAACGAAATAATTGGTAAAGAAGTAACAATTACCCTTGAAAATAGTGAGGATGTTTCTTCAAAACCTCGTTATATACATGGTTATGTCTCTGCTGCAAGATTAGAAGGGCAACGAGTTTCTAATACTCATAATGGTGAGAATTATAAAAATATAGAGTTATTAATAGAGCCTAAATTACGTTTCGCCGATTACAGAAAAAATTGCAGAATATTTCAGCATAAAGATATAAAAGAAATTATCTCCGAAGTACTCTCGGAGCATAGTGTCGCCTTTAGTTTTGAGTTAACTAAGTCGTACCCTAAATACACATACAAAGTGCAATATGAAGAGTCAGACCTTGAATTTGTCCGACGCTTATTGTCAGAAGAAGGGCTATCGTTCTGTTTCACACACACTAAGTCTGTCCACACGCTTAAGATTTTTGACGACATCAGTTTCTATAAGCCGGGTACAGAGTTTTTAGTCGATTTTGATACAGGTACGGCTAAGTCTAGCCATATTTCTTCTTGGCATGAAACCCAAGTTTTGACGACTAAAGCAAGCCAAAAGTCTGGCTATAACATGCTTAAGCCTTCGTCTAATCCTAAAAATACTGCCAAGGGTGAAAGTGATTTTTTTACCGTGCCTGAAAGCGAGTATTTTGAATACATGGGTGAAACGGAAAGTGATGACCAATACGCACTTAGAAACACGCACGCTATAGAAGCACTACAGCAAAACGCATATCTGTGCCGTGGCGAGGCAACGTGTCGAACGTTCCGTGTGGGAAAGTGCTTTAAGTTTAAAAAGCATGAAGATAAGTCTCGAGTCGGCAAAGAATACGTACTGTCCTCCGTTTTTTTATCTGCGGCTGTTTATAATCAGACTGGTCAAGGTGGCACTGCTGCGCAAGGTGTTAAAGTATCATTTAGTTGTGTTGACTCAAAAACAATCCTTCGCCCTTCAGTGAACTATCCGAAACCTCAGATGAAAGGTTTGCAAACCGCAGTGGTAACGGGAAACAAAGATGGCGAAATTTACATAGACAAACACGGTCGTATTAAAGTTCAGTTTCACTGGGATCGTGTTGGTAAATACGATGTAAACAGCTCATGTTGGATTCGTGTTGCGCAAAATATCGCGGGTAACGGATGGGGCTCGGTGTTTCATCCTAGAGTAGGACAAGAGGTCATCGTCGAGTTTGTCAATGGCGATCCTGACCAGCCAATTGTTACGGGGTCACTGTACAATGGTAGTCAACTCCCTCCCTACACGTTACCAGAGCAAAGCTCTCAAAGTGGTTATAAATCGCGTTCTGTACAAAAAGGCACATCTAATTTTAATGAGTTGCGCTTTGATGACAAACCCGGTGAAGAACACATCTATCTTCATGCCGAAAAACTTTTCCAAATGCTAGTTGAAGACTGTGTTGATATTGCCGTTGAAAACAGTAAAACCGAAAAAGTGACGAATGATGTCAATCAAGAGATTGGCAAGAATGCGACCTTGAAAGTAGGTAAAAACTTTTCTAATGAAACGGGTGAAGTGTTGTCTTTTAATGCAGGAAAGAGTATCGAGATCAAAGTCGGTGGCGCTTCGATTCAGATGTCTAGTTCCGGAGAAATCAACATCAAAGGCAATAAAATATCTATTAACGGCTCTGCTATCGCTCTTAAAGCTGGGCAAATTTCATTGAACTAAGGTGATTTAAAGTGGGTAAACCAGCCGCGATATTGGGCAGCTTTCATCTTTGTCCTAAAAAAACAGGAAAAATTCCTCATGTAGGTGGCCCCGTCGTAGTTGGCTCGCCAAACGTGACAATTGGCGGCATTCCAGCGGCTAGGCAGGGAGATAAGCTTATATGTATAGGTCCTCCGGATAGCATCTCAGCAGGCTCTTCTAGCGTTACAATCAACGGTAAGCCAGCGGCAAGGGTCGGGGATTCAACGTCTCATGGTGGTAAAATTCTGTCTGGCATGCCTACGGTTTTAATCGGAGGCTAGATGCCACTCGCATTTCAAACTCATCTTCTTGCTATTAATGGCAGGCCATACACTGTTCGTGAGATAGCTAACGAATGTTTTAGATTGCCCGCAGAAACACCAAGATCCTATCCTGATCAATCACTGTATGAGCAGATATTAAATCTTGTGCGCTCTAAGCGCGAGATACTGGAGCAAAGTGATATCAAAGGGAATATCTGCGTTCTTTTACCGTCTTCGGTAGATAAAAGCTTGCTTAAGGCATTGATAAACGAGTTTTCTCTTATCCTTGATAACTCTGCCAATAGAGAAATTTATTTTTATCCTTATGGTCAAGCGGCGTTCTTGATGGCGCTAAATCGGATAAACCGTGAAGTTAACGAAACACAAGCAACTTGGATACTGGCTATAGAAATTGCTCGCGATGCAGAAGAGCATGCCAAATCTCAAAACTCGATCATTTTGACGAAGTGCTTTTTCAACAGTCCGGCCTTGTTACTGATGATGTTAGAATTGATTTAGATACCAAACAACAAAGCATTGCTGTCGATAAAGTGTTTAAACAACTTGGAGTAGGGTGTGATCACTCACTTAGTGAGTTGCATTTATCCGTTGATGGAGATGAGCCTCGATGGTTAAATGCTATGCAACTCTTGTCTCCCTGGGTGACCGATCAAACTCAGTATCAATTTATTGATGTTAAACTAGGAGGGCTGGGCGCATGCGGAGGTGTTTTAAAAGTGTTAATGATTGAGGAGCATCAAAGAAGTAGCCTCAACTCAGACTTCCACGTTTTGCAAGCTGATATCGAGCCAGATGGTTATACGGTGGGAGTTCTATATAATTGGCATAACGAGTAGTTCTTGAGCTAGTTTGTCCCTTCTAAACGTTGGCTTTTAATGGTTTAAAAGTGACGGTTTTGTTTACTCGAGACCATCACTTAATGTTGTTTAAAAGGTGTTTATACAACGTTCTTCTCGCTTTCCGGTGAAATAGTGAACCATAGAACATAAACTACATGAAAAGCTGTTCGACTCAAGATATCCTAACCCAAATTAAATAAATTGAGCTTTGGTTTGTGCCAGATTCAGCCAGTCACGTAATACTCTGATGTTTACACGGCTGAAATTCGGATTCTTGCAGGAGCAAACCTTGCTTAAAGATTTGGCGGAAAGTGAATTCGAATGAAGTTTATCCACACCTCAGATTGGCATCTTGGTCGACAATTCCACAATGTATCACTACTCGAAGATCAACAAGCAGTACTCGAACAACTGATTAACTATATTGAACACAACCCCGTCGATGCCGTTGTAGTGGCGGGAGATATTTATGACCGTTCGGTGCCACCAACGGTTGCAATAGAACTGCTAAATCGAGTCGTGAAGCGTATTTGTACTGAACTGAAAACACCGATGATATTGATATCTGGCAACCATGATGGTGCAGAACGATTAGGTTTTGGCTCAGAGCAAATGAAAAATGCAGGCCTTCATATTGTTAGTAACTTTGAAGATATGCTAACTCCCATCATCATAAAAACGGACTCTGCGGGTGAGGTAGCGTTTTATGGCATGCCTTATAACGACCCTGAACAGGTCAGATTTGCCTACAAAACCTCGGTATCAACTCATGATGAGGCACATCAACTGCTTGTAGAGCAAATAAGAGAGCATTTCATTTCAGAGCAAAGGCGTGTTCTCGTTAGCCACTGTTTTGTTGATGGTGCTATTGAGTCTGACTCTGAACGACCACTATCTATTGGTGGCTCTGATCGCGTAAGTCATGAGCATTTCTTAGATTTCGACTACGTCGCACTTGGTCATTTACATCAGCCTCAGAAGAAAGGCGCAGAGCATATCCGTTATTCTGGTTCACTTATGAAGTATAGTTTTGGTGAACAGAACCAGAAGAAAGGCTTCACGTTAGTCGAACTAGACAAGAAAGGATTTGTCTCTGCTAAACATATTGAGCTAATTGCCCCTCATGAAATGCGCATTGTTGAGGGAGAGCTAGATAAAGTCATAGAGCAGGGCAAGACTGACCCTAAAAATGAAGATTATTTGTTAGTTCGTTTGATGGATAAACATGCGATTTTAAATCCAATGGAAAAGCTTCGTTCGGTGTATCCAAACGTTTTACATCTTGAGAAACCGGGTATGTTAATTGGGGTAGAGCAGGAAATGGCGCAAGCAAAGTTGGCCCGAAGCGAAATTGATATGTTCCGAGACTTTTTTATTGAGGCGCAAGATAGTCAATTATCCCAAGAGCAAGAACAAGCCGTTACTGACATTATTAAGCAATTATCACAGCAATAGGGACCAAAGATGAAACCGATCAAACTTACCATGCAAGCCTTTGGTCCGTTTGCAAAAACCGAAGTCATTGACTTTGAAAAGCTTGGCCGTAACCCTCTGTTTTTGATTAATGGTCCTACAGGCTCAGGTAAAACGTCGATCTTAGATGCCATTTGCTTTGCCCTTTACGGTGAAACTACCGGTAATGAGCGGCAAGGCATCCAGATGCGATGTGACTTATCGGCGCAAGACTTACCAACCGAAGTCGCTCTAGAATTTTCGTTACATGGCAAACAATACCGAGTTGTGCGATCTCCAGAACAGGAAGCGCCCAAAGCGCGTGGTGAAGGGATGACGGTAAAAAAGCACACTGCGGCTCTTTATGAACTCGGCGAGACCGAAAAGCTCATCACTAGTAAGACGACTCAGGTTAAAACTGAAGTGAGCCATATTATTGGTTTGAATGAAACGCAATTTCGCCAAGTAATGGTATTGCCTCAAGGAAAATTCCGGGAGCTGTTGCTTGCT
Source organism: Vibrio sp. M60_M70 (assembly GCF_037162085.1). NCBI lineage: Bacteria > Pseudomonadati > Pseudomonadota > Gammaproteobacteria > Vibrionales > Vibrionaceae > Vibrio > Vibrio sp. M60_M70. The sequence goes on along the minus strand of NZ_JARLUL010000002.1, from coordinate 1,304,239 downwards.
AGTTCTAAAGAGCGCGAAGAAATTTTTGGTCAGCTCTTTCAAACGGACATATATAAAAAAATTGAGTACGCGCTCAAGGATAAAGCGAGCGCAATCAGTAAAGCGAAAGATGAATTTGATAATCAAATTCGAGGCGCTTTACAAGTTGCAGGAGTGAGTTCAGAGCAGGAATTATTACACCAGCTTGAACAAGCAGCTGAGCAGCTAGAGGTCGATAGAAAGAATGAACAAGCTTCGTTAGATAAGCTAAATGTTGCTAAATCTGAATTACAAAAAGCGGAAACTATTAATGGAGAGTTTTCGAAACGAGAGCAAGCAGAAAACGCACTCAAGCTGCATCTAGAACACTCAGACTCGATAAAAGTTCGTCAACAGCAATTAGAAAATGCTAAAAATGCCAATAAGATAGAATTATCCTACGTCTCATTACAAAATGCAAAAACTCAAACTCAAGAGCTCAGACAAAAAATAGTTGCCTTGAAAGAGAGTCTTGATAAAGCCAATGCTGTTACGAAAGAAAAAGAAAACTTGCAGCAAAGTGCAAAAGAAGCCGCGGCAAAAGTCCCACAGTTAACGCAACTGCAGTATCAACTTGAAAGCATGAAAGACAAGTTGGTTGAAAAAGCCAACTTGGAAAGAAAAATAACGGCAGGTCATCAACAAAAACAACAATTTGAAGCAACGTTAAAACAGTACATAGAGCTGAAAGACAAGTTAGCGTTTCAGGCGCAACAGGGCCAGAAAGATCTAGAGCAAGCCCGAGTAGATGTTGCGCTTGTTGGAAGCATCGATGCGGAAATAAAACAAAAACAACGACTACTACAGGATCTACAAAAGCTGCATGGTCTTACTTTGGAGCTCTCTAAACTCACGGCGTTAACCGTAAGCAAGCAGCGGTCATTACAGGAAGCCAGTCAGCGCTATATGCAGTATCAACACGCCGCTGATACGATAGAGCTTAAGTGGCATAATGCTCAAGCGGCAGTATTAGCGCAGCGACTAAAGGCAGGTGAAGCATGTCCGGTATGTGGCAGCCAAGCGCATCCTAACCCTGCAACGTTTGTTGAAGAAGTCGTTACAAAAGAGCAAGTTCAGGCTGCCAGAGTGAAAGAAAGAGAAGCTCAAGCATCGTTGAACCAGCTAAGTAATCAGCTAGAGCAACATAACGTTGTCATTAGTCAGTATCAGAATCAATGTAACCAGTTGAAAGAAGAGCTTGGTGAGCATGCAGCATCTGAGATCTCGACGGTTCAAACTGAGTTACAGGCGCTTAATGATCAACTTCTACGTCTACAATCTATTGATATTGAAAAGCTAGAAAAGAACGTTGAGCAGCTTAATCAACGCTGCTTAGTGGGTGAAAATAAAATTCATGAGCTGCAGAATCAAATGGCGGCAAATGAGTCAACCGTTCAAGCAAACCAAGAACAATTGACTCAGTTACAAGCTTCTATCGATCCGAAATACAGTTCCGTTGGCGCGCTTGAGCTCGAAATTACGCTGACAAAAGAGCAAATTCTGACCTTGAATACAGGTTTAGAAAAGGCGCAAAACGCTTTGCAGCAAGCGGTATTAGCGCAATCGAATGCTGAAAGTCAGTTAGTGACGAACAAGCAGTGGCTATCTGAGTCAGAACAAAAGCTTAGCCAAGCAGAATTAGCGTGGAATGAGGCATTACAGGCGAGTAAATTTGAGGATGAAAGCAGTTATCTAAATAGCAGAGTGACAGATGATGAGCTTCAAGCGTGGCAGAAAGAAATAGACAACTTCAAACAGACACAAACCAAGCTTGAACAAACACTACATGATTTAAACCATGCATTGAAAGCGCTTGAAAGACCGGACTTGGATTCGCTTAACGACAGCTTAACCACTCTGCAGGCGCAGTATATTGAAGTAAGGAATCAGCTCGATACCACGCGCTCAACCTTTGAGCGAATTGAAAAAGTTCGTAAAGATATTGCTACGCTGCATGAGAAAAATAGCAAGTTAGAAGAAGAGTACAAAGTGTTTGGTACGTTATACGACGTTGCCAGCGGTAAAACAGGCAGCAGGGTTAGCCTGCATCGCTTTGTTCTTGGTGTACTGTTGGATGATGTTTTAATTCAGGCCTCTCAACGTTTAAGCCTCATGAGTAAAGGGCGCTATATTCTTGCTCGAAAAACAGAGGGCTTCAAAGGCGCTGCGGGTCGCGGCTTAGATTTAATGGTTGAAGATGGCTACACAGGAAAAACACGTGATGTTGCGACACTTTCCGGCGGTGAATCGTTTATGGCAGCGCTTGCTTTGGCGCTTGGCTTGTCGGATGTTGTGCAATCATATAGTGGTGGTATCCGTTTAGACACTTTATTCATTGATGAGGGGTTCGGTAGTTTAGACCCAGAATCTTTGGATCTCGCCATTCAAACGCTAGTGGATTTGCAACAGACTGGACGCATGATCGGTGTTATTTCTCACGTTTCTGAGTTAAAAGAGCAAATGGCGCAGAGGATTGATGTTGAACCATCAAGAGTCGGTTCGACAGTATCGGTCAAATCTCAACTAACTAGGACAGTATAACTAATACTCGATTGAAAAGATGTATACTTTGCTGTGTCGTATCCTACGATTTGCAGCAAAGTATACTTAGTTGATGCTCGGAACAACCATCTACATGGAAACGAATTGTTTGACTCCTCCTCGTATGCTCTCTGCAAACACTTTGGCAAGCTGAGACATAGGTTTATGCGCAGGGGTTAGAATGGCGTGATCAAACATTACGGCTGGCGTAAATGGGCGAAACACCACATTTCCTTGACCGGATTTATACAATTTGTAACTAGCCGCACTGATTGGGTCACAGATACAAGCACACAGCTTCTGCTCCACAAATTCGAAGCCTGAAATGTAATTTTGCAACTCGAATCTTGGTCGATAAGTAGCTCCACATTCCTCAAATAACATGCGTACATGCTCACTTGCAGAGTGACGCGTATACAGCGCAGCCAGCGGTTCGTTATCCAAATCTTTCGGAGCAATCACTTCTTTAAGCGCCAGTGGGTGGTCTTTATGCAACGCACAAACCCCCTCAAGGTGAATGGGTTCGACATGGAAAGAATCCCTGTCTTTCGGTAGTTCCGAGTACCCAATATCATACTGCTGGGAGGCGACCCAGTCCTGAACCATGGTCGAACTGCGCATCATCATCGATACTTCGACCTCTGGTCTATCCTTCACAAATTCTGCAATTACATGTGGCATAAAGAACAGCGCTGCTGCAGGCATGCACGCAATGCGAAGTTTCCCACGAGTTAAGTTTTTGACCTCTGCCATAAGCTGTGTTGAGCGCGATAACCGCTCCAGAATGGCGTCTGTCTCTTCAAGTAAAAAGTACGCTTCAGGGTTTGGGATTAGCCGGCCTTTATGCCGCTCAAACAATGCGAAGCCAAGCTCTTTCTCCAAGCTAACCAGCATCGCGCTTATCGCAGGCTGAGTCCGGCACAAAGTTTTCGCTGCGACAGTAACCGAGCCAGAACGCATCACGGTGCGGAAGGTTTCAAGTTGTTTTATTGATATATTGCTCATATCTTCCTATAAGAAAAAATTATGACTTTAGAGAAATTTTAAATTTGTTTTTATTAACTGTCACCATTAAATTAACGATGTATTTACAAATACAACAATAAGGAAATGTACTGTGGAGCAAAAGTTCAGATATCTGCTGACTTGCTTGATTGCATCTGTAGCGCTGATGCAGTTCATCCAAGTCGTGACGCGATATATCTTTGAGGTCCCAATTATGGGACTGGAAGAGTCGATGGTGATCCCCACTGTTTGGCTCTACATGCTTGGCGCGGTGAATGCTTCAAGGGAAGACACGCAAATCCGTGCAAATGTGCTGGAAATTTTCATTAAGACAGAACGCGGACACCAGATCCTCGCTCTGGTTGGTGAAGTGATCAGCTTTGTTATTTCGGCCTGGCTGACTTACTGGGCATGGGATTATGCCAAGTACGCATGGCGAGTTTGGAAAGAGAGTCCAACGCTTTATATACCTACGTTTTATCATGAGTGCTCCGTATTTCTCGGATTACTTCTGATCACTCTTTTCATCGCTGTTCATATCGTCAAGTTGGTGCGCCAGCTTAGATCTCCATCCTATTCAGTAAGTAAGGTTTAAATTATGGTTGAAGTAGCTCTGTTAGCAGTGGCAGTTTTGGTCATACTGCTGACGTTCGGTGTGCCTTTACCGTTCTGTTTCGGTGGTGCGTTAATGGTGATGAGTTTTGTCGGCGATATGTCGATGAAAGGCAATATGATGTGGGGCGCAGGCCAATTAATGAACCCGGTTCTGCTTGCGATACCGCTGTTTGTCTTGGCTGGCACCATCATGAGTCGAAGTGGTATCGCCGCCAGTTTATTAGGCTTTGTGAACGTTTTTGTCGGCCATATCCGCGGCGGATTGGGCATTGTTGCCTCAGTTAGCTGTGCAATTATTGGTGCAATTTCAGGTAGTGGTTTGACCGGTGTGGCTGCCATTGGGCCTTTGCTTATCCCTGAAATGGAAAAGCGCGGTTACCCACGAGCGTACGCAACAGCTTTGATTGCAAACTCATCAATTCTAGGTCTGTTGATTCCGCCAAGTGTCACCATGATTGTCTATGGTTGGGTCACAGATACTTCTATTCTGGCCTGTTTCCTTGCGACTTTAGGTCCGGGTTTGTTGGTCACTTTCAACTTTGCCGGAATCAACATGTTCATGGCGCGTAAGTTTCCACTGGTGTTGGATGACAAACCAACGATGTCCGAATTGATTAAGCAGACATCAAGCAAAACCTTTAACGCGATCCCTGCTTTATTGATGCCTGTGATCATTTTGGGTGGCATTTATGGCGGCATTATGACGCCAACAGAAGCCGCAGCCGTCGCAGTGATTTACGCTGTGCCAGTTGGGTTCATGATCTACAAAGGTCTGAGCTGGAAAACTCTGCTGGAATCCGGGAAAGAATCGGCAACCGCGGTTGGCTCTATCATGTTTATGATTCTGTTTAGTCTCATCCTGAGCCAGATGTTCGTTGTTGAAGACATTCCTCAGCAGCTTGTAGAAGCCATCTTTGGTATCACCGATAACAAAGCGTTGCTGCTTATTTTCATTAACGTGTTGTTGTTTTTAGTGGGCATGGTTGTGAATGACCTTACTGCTATTATCCTTATCGCGCCGCTGCTTTTACCACTGATGACAGCAATTGGTATCAGCCCAATTCAGTTTGCCGCCATTATGGGCGTAAACACGGCAATGGGTGGTGTAACCCCTCCATATGCGTCGATTCTTTACCTAGGTGCTCGCATCGGAAACGTTAAGTTCTCGGAAGTTGTTGGCCCTGCAATGCTACTGATTGTGTTTGGCTACCTGCCAGTCGTAATCCTAACTTCGTTCTGGGCAGATTTGTCTCTGTTCCTCCCTACTGTGTTTGGTTATTAAAAGGAAATTACCATGTTTAAAACAAGTAAGTTTGCACCATCAAAAACACTGAAAAAATACAGCGTTCTTGCTTCGCTCATTGCAGCCGCAGTGACAGCGATCTCTGCGCAAGCAACGACATTAAAAATCAGTCATGTTCGTCCACAAGGGACAGTGGTTGATAACGATATTAAACAACTTAGCGAGGCGCTTAAAACCTCAACAGACGGTGATCTTAAGTTGCGCGTTTATGCCGCCAATGCCTTGGGTGACTACACTTTAGTTCAGGAACGCATTTCTGTCGGTGCTATCGATATGGCGTTGCAACCCGCGTCTACGTCGACGGATAGACGCATGCAGATTGGTTTGTTGCCTTTCTTAGCCAATGATTGGGAAGAGGCGCAAAACGTTTATGGTAGCGGCGAACCAGTACGTGAAGCTATGGAAGAGTTGTTTGAAAAACAAGATATTACTCTGCTTGCCGCGTATCCAGTCTACTTCGGTGGTATCTCGTTAAATCGTGAAGCTGTGGATGCAGGCAACCCAGATTCAGCTAAAGGCATTAAACTGCGTGTTCCGCCGATCAAGAGCTTCCAGCTTTTGGCTGATAATGTCGGTTACATCGGTTCCCCACTGCCGTTCTCTGAAGCCTTCACCGCGGTTCAAACTGGCGTAGTTGATGGTGTGATTGGTTCTGGCGCTGAAGGTTACTATGCATCATTCCGTGACGTGACAAAGACATATATTCCTTTGAACACGCACTTCGAAATCTGGTACTTGATGATCAACTCAGAGCGTTTGGATGACTTAGACGAAAATGAGCAACAAGCTCTAAAGGCCGCAGCGCAACAGTTTGAGTCTCGTCGCTGGCAGGCGGCTCAAGTCGACCAAAAAGAAAACGAACAAAGACTCGTTGAAGCAGGTGCCACCATTGTAGAAATGACACCAGCGCAACTGCGAAAAACAGCGGATAAAGTTCGCGCAACAGTATGGCCACAGATCATCGAAGATATCGGCTCAGACTGGAGCCAGCCAATCATAGATAAAGCGCTGAATTAAGCAAAGCACATACAAACGGGGGCAGTCCTGCCCCCAAATTTAGTCTGAAGAGAATGTTATGAAACCGGAATACATAGTTGTCGGTGGCGGTGTCGTGGGGTGCGCTTTGGCCTACGGGCTGCTGAAAGCCGGCCATCAAGTCACCGTATTAGACGGTGGAGACAGTGCGCATCGGGCATCACGCGGAAACTTTGGCTTAGTGTGGTTATCAAGCAAAGGGTTAGACGCGCCACATTACGCAGCGTGGACTCGTCGTTCAGTGAATTTGTGGCAAGGATTAGCGCAGGAGCTGGAAAGCGCAACGGGTGAAAAGTTAAACCTGGTTCAGGAAGGTGGATACGATTTCCACTTCTGTGAAAAAGAACTCATGGCCAAGGCGCAGCAATACGAGCAGTTGCGCGAAGCCCTGGGTACCGATCATCCCTATGAAGTCTGGGACAGAGCCCGTTTGCTCAAAGAAGAACCCGATATCGGCCCAGATGTGGTAGGGGCGATTTATGGCCCGGAAGATGGTCATGTGAATCCGCTGCAACTACTTAAAGCGTATACCAAAGCCATTCGTAATCTTGGCGCGAACCTTATTACGGGTGTCCATGTCTCGGATATTGAAAAGGATGACACAGGGCGCTTTCAAGTAATACTTGAGGACGGTACGCAGTACCAAAGTGATAAAGTGATCCTGTCTGCGGGTTTAGGTGCGGCCAAACTCGGACCTAAGTTGGGCTTTGTTGCCCCAATTTCGCCTCAAAAGGGGCAAGTGCTGATCACGGAAAAATTGCCGAAAATCATCAAGCGTCCTTCTGGCATTATTCGACAGGTTGACGAAGGCGGCATCCAGATTGGTGACTCGAAAGAGAACGCTGGGTTTGATGATAGTGACACGCTTGAAATGACAGCCGCTATTGCGGAACGAGCCATCGCCGTGTATCCGTTTTTGGCACAAACAAGATTGGTCCGCAGTTGGGGCGCGATTCGAATTGTCTCTCCTGATGGCCTGCCGATCTACCAGCAATCAACAACGCATTCTGGCGCTTACCTGATTAGCTGCCACAGCGGAATTACCCTTGCAGCGGCGCACTCCTACTTACTTCCACATTGGCTGGAAGATTCTGCCGATGCACCAAATTTGGAGGTGTTCAGTGAAGAACGATTCTAAGTTTCAACGACTTGAACAGGCTGGCTCTCAGCCTAAGTCGGTTCAGTTTTACTGGGAAGGCAAACCGTATACCGCGTGTAAAGGGGACACCATTGCCGTGGCACTTTTTTCTGCGCAAGTAAACCATACACGTGAAACGCCGCAATCGGGTTCCCCGCGAGCACCGTTCTGCATGATGGGAAGTTGCTTTGAGTGTCGCGTTGAAGTGAATGGTGAACAGAATGTTCAAGCCTGCATGAATTTAATCGAAGACGGCATGCAGATTCGCCGCCAAACCACCTAACAGGAGACATCATGCAAGACGAAGTAACCAATGTAGTGGATGTATGTGTGATCGGAGCGGGGCCCGCAGGGATGAAAGCGGCTGTGCGCTGCTCGGCCGCGGGTGCTAGCGTCACTGTTATCGATGAACAAGCACGTCCCGGCGGGCAAATTTACCGCGCAGTGCAAGAGAACGGCCACCCGAATGGGCATATTTTTGGCCCGGATTACTTGCGCGGCGCAGAGTTAGTAAAAGCCTTTAATCAAGCGGAAGTAAATCACGTATCGCAAGCCACATTGTGGCGAATTGATGAAGACAATACGGTTTATTGGAGTCAGCAAGGCAAAGCGCATAAGACCATCGCGAAAAATATCATTATCGCTACTGGCGCGACAGAACGTCCGTTTCCGTTTGTTGGTTGGACATTACCCGGTGTAATGACCGCAGGGGCGTGTCAGATCATGATGAAAACATCGGGTTTAGTGCCAAAACAAGCGGTTATGGTTGGAACGGGGCCACTACTTTACCTATTGGCCGCGCAAATGATTGACGCCGGATCGCCTCCTAAAGCGATCGTCGATACTCAACAATCAGATGGATATTTAAAATCACTCCGATTTGCGTCAAACGCGTGGACAGGGCGTAAGTATTTGGTTAAAGGGTTAGGTTTACTAGCGAAGTTACGAAAGGCCGGAATAAAACGCTATACAAGGGCGACTAATATCGAGGCCGAAGGTACAGATTCTGTGCAAGGGCTGGTGTTTAAGTGTGGCGGAAACAAAGTGTCGTTAGAGGCGGGGACGGTATTGGCCCATATCGGCGTAATTCCAAACGTGCAACTGACTAGAGCAATGGGATTAGACCATCAGTGGGATGCCTTACAAGTGTGTTGGAAACCAACGCTTGATGAAAACAATATGAGTTCTCGACAGGGCGTTTTCATTGCCGGAGATAGCGGTGGTATTGGCGGTGCACTGGTGGCCGAGCTACAAGGTGAATTGGTCGCTTGCCAGGTATTGCAATCGCTACAAAACGAGCTGAGCCGGGAGCTGATTAATGAATCTCTGGAGCTCAAAGAATCTATAGAGCACGAGTTGGCAGTCCGTCCATTCTTAGACACCTTGTACGCGCCGCCCAAACAAGCGTTATCCCCATCAGATAAGACTATCGTCTGCCGTTGTGAAGAGGTGACGGCCGGTCAAATTAGACAACATGCAGCCAATGGGGCGAATGGAATTAATCAAATAAAAACCTATACCCGTTGCGGTATGGGGCCATGCCAAGGGCGTTACTGCGGTTCGACAGTCGCACATATTATCAGCGATAAAATAGGACTATCGATGGAGCAAGTTGGTTATTACCGCCTGCGTAACCCAATCAAACCGCTGAAGCTGGGAGAGTTAGCCAGTTTAACGCCAGTCAATAAATCATTTATGGAAAAATACAAAAGTGAAGGAGCAAGTCATGAACAACGTGCAAAAACAGTACAGCAATAAACGAATGAGTAAGGTCGTGATTCATAACGATACCGTGTATCTATGTGGGCAAGTTGGTGTAAAAGGCACGAGTGTTGCGGAGCAAACGGAAGAGGCTTTGAAACGTGTCGAAGATTTATTGATTGAAGCGGGGAGTGACCGCAAACACGTTTTGCAGACGATTGTTTGGCTAGCAGACATGAAAGACTTTGATGAAATGAATAGCGTTTGGGATACGTGGTTTGAAGAGGGTTACGCACCTGCGCGTGCATGCGGGGAAGCTAAGTTGGCCAGTCCAGAATTAAAAGTGGAGCTGATTGTTACAGCAGCTCTCAGAAAGTAACAGATATACTCAAAAAGCCCCTATCTAGGGGCTTTCTTACTTAATCGCTACTGTTCGCAAAAGTGGCCTTCTTTTGGCGATTGGGTAATCGCATACTCACCATCTAGGTTGCGATAAACAACTGTATTCCAAATAGAGCCATCATCCAATTCAAACTCAATGGCATAGTTGACGCCGCTAACGATTTGCGCGTGAACGTTCAGTATTTGTTTGAACGACGCTATTGTGTCCATTCTTTTCAAAACAAAAGCCATTGCCTTTTGTGCATCAGGGGTAGCATTAAACTCATTCCACCCACCTGGCATGTTTCCTTGTGTATTACATACATCTGCCGAGGTTGTTAATTGTGTCGCTTGGCTTGGGTTTTCCTGCTGGCAACCTGCAAGCAATACCAAAAGTGCACAAACTGACACTGTTTTTAATTTCATAACAATAACCTCTGTCTATATCGCGACGTATTATAGGAGGGGGATATGACAGCGTATGTCTATATTGTGCAAAGTTTCTATATGCATACGGTTAAATGCTGACAAAATATACAAGTATGCCCAACTTGTAAGTAAAACATAGAACAATATTGTTAGGGAATTGCTGACATAACGAGGTTTTGGTGTTCAGCATACTATTGACAATGAAGAACTGTGATGTCTAGCTACGTACCTTTGGGACAGTGGTGCGACTTAGTGATCGATTTGCTACCTTCTACAGTAAAATCAATCACTAAATCAAATTTAGGTGTTGTATGAAATCGCTAAAAACATTATTACTTTTATCACTTGTTACTTTATTTGGCTGTACCTCTAAACCTGATGGAGTGGAGCCAGTTAACAATTTTGATTTAGAGCCTTATCTAGGCAAGTGGTATGAAATCGCACGGCTCGATCATTCGTTTGAGCGTGGTCTATCCAACGTTACGGCCGATTATCGGCTTCGCGAGGATGGTGGGGTTAAGGTGACAAACCGCGGATATTCAGAAGAAGATCAACAGTGGTCCGAAGCTGAAGGTAAAGCTTATTTTGTTGAAGACGAAACGGTTGCGCACTTAAAAGTCTCCTTTTTTGGGCCAATCTATTCTTCTTACATTGTGTTTGAGCTAGGTGAAAACTATGACTATGCGTTTGTCTCTGGTTACAACCACGATTACTTGTGGCTATTGTCTAGAACACCCAACGTTGATGAGAAAATCCTGGAGCGTTTTAAGCAGGTTGCTAAAGAGAAAGGTTTCGCGTTAGATGATCTAATTCTCGTTGATCAAGAGAGTGGACGACAGTTTTAAGTTCATCAATGCGACTTCTAAAATCGACAGAAGCGAAGTTTCTGTCTCGCGGTTTTGAGTTTTGCTTGGAATATTTTTGTTACCTTGTAACCTCATGTAGTCAAAAATATAGCCCCATCATTTGTGATTAATCGTGATGGGGCTTATATAAATTTGAGTGAGCGTTGAAAGGTAGATCTATCGACAAACGGTTATGGTTTACTTAATCAAACGAACGATCAGAGAGCCAGGCGCCCGAATAGATTCCACATTGTGGCTGAGCACTGTACCACTTGTCGGGGCGGTGTAGCGCTCAACTTCAGTGCCAAAGCTGTCGTATTGAATCGCAACCAGTTGGCCTTGCTCGACAAAATCCATCAAACCAACATGAGGTAGTACAAAGCCGCCATGTGTCGCTTTCACACTGACGATCTCGTTTCCTTCCAAGCATGAAGTGATAGGCTCTATCTTACCTTCTACGACGTTATGCTGCTTCAACACATTAAAAATGCCTGATACGGTTCGACTAATGAGTTCTTGCTCTGTGTAGCGCCCCATACCCACTTCAACCGTAATGCTTGGGACACCATGGTTATTCCAAACTGTTTCAAGGACGCCAGCATCTCCAGGATCATTTAAAATTGCATCAGGATTAATGAGACGAGCCATTTCTAATGATTGCTCAATTCGGAAGTCTGCAAACACGTATAGTGGATAGGCCGCACCACTGGTTTGAGTGTGAAGGTCAATGGCTAAATCAGCATTTGGCTTGAGCAGATCATTCCACAATGCATATAAGTAGCGTTGTGCCTCATTGCCGTTTTGGTCACCAGGGAAAAAACGGTTTAAGTTTGCAGGAGACGCATCCGGGTCTGCGGAATAGAAATCGCGGCTGTGGTTTAGCATACCTGGCATGTTAACGGTTGGAACAATAGTGACAGTACCAGCGACTTCAGTGCCGATGAGCTCTCGAGCAGTTTTCTGCGCTGCTAACACACCATTGTACTCATCACCATGAACCCCTGCGGTAATCATGATTTTCTTGCCAGGTTTTTCACCTTTGAACACTAGTACAGGTAGGTGTTGCCACTGAGAGAGAGCATTCGTTGCGATGCGAAACCAGAACTTATGCTCGCCCGAATTTAGGTCTGCTACATTGAGAGATTGAATCACTTGATGACCTTGAATCACGTCATCGAGAAATTGTGTTGCCATTAAAGTTACCACTCCAAAACCATAAGCTAATCTAAAACCTTAGCGTCGTCATACGATGAATATTAATAAGGCGAGAACATGTCTCGCCTTAATTACCAATTGGTTTCGTTTTACGCAAAACCCATCATATGAGCTGCGATAACGACGATACTTGATAGGGTAAAGAGTAATAGAATAAATCGCCAGCAGAATTTTGCCCAGTCACCCCAGTCGATACGGCAGACACCAAGCGTTGCCATGAGAGATGCCGAAGTAGGGACGATAACGTTAGTAAAGCCATCGCCAAGTTGGAATGACAAAACGGCAACTTGGCGCGTAACTCCTGCAATGTCTGCCAGAGGGGCCAGTAGAGGCATCGTTAGTGCCGCTTGTCCAGAGCCCGAAGTGACGAAGAAGTTGAAGATAGATTGGAATACATACATTAACCACGCCGCAGCCACGTCAGGAAGCCCGCTAATCACGCCGCCAGCGCTGTTTAGAATTGAATTCAGTACACTCGCTTCATCAGTTGTACCACCACCAAGGATAAGCAATACACCTTTTGCACAACCCACTAATAGGGCAGGTGCAAGCATAATAGCAGCCCCCTCTTTAAACGCATCGGCAGCGCAGTTGAGCGTCATACCGTTTAAGCGAAAAATCGTACCGATGATCGCGACAACAAAGCCCATAGTGAAGAATTGAGAAGCGATTTCTGGGATGTACCATGCGTTAGCGACCACGCCCCAAACAACCCATACTGTGGTTGCAATAACCGTAAGGATAACGAGTGTGTCACCTAGGTTCCAACGAGAATCTTGATTGCCAAGCTCTTGCTGACGGAAGTATTTGTCTGTGCGGTGACTGTAAGAAAGTTCTGGGTTTGACTTCACACGAGCGGCGTAGATCATTGTGAAAGCGATACCGATTAACGTAAAGCCAGCCCATAACCCCATGCGCACTGTCATGCCGGATAAAACAGGTACACCCGCAATGCCTTGCGCAATAGCGACGGAGAAAGGGTTCATCCAAGAAGTAGCAAAGCCAATTTGAGTCGCAACATAGGTCACCATTACCGTAGTGATACCATCATAACCAAGGCGAACCATAAGCGGCGCGATAATAATCGCAAATGCTACGGCTTCTTCACCCATACCAAATACCGCACCGCCTAGCGAGAACAGCAAAAATAGCACTGGAATGAATAGCGCTTCGTTACCTTTGGTCTTATCGATAAGGCGCAGGATACCGTTGTCGATTGTGCCTGTGCGCATTACAACGCCGAAAGCACCGCCGATAACCAACATGAACATAATCACGCCGATCGCGCTGCCCCATTTAGAGCCAGAAACTAGCCCTTCGAAAGGGAAGTTCATCAGGCCAATGCCACCACCAGAAGCAAACAGGCCAACCTTGTTGTAAACCAATTCACCGTTTTCGTCGGTTGCATAAGAGAATGAAGATGGATCGATAACCGTGCGAGTTTTTTCTGCACCATCGACCATATAAGTCACTTGCTGACTGTCAAAATGGCCAGCAGGAATTAAGTAGGTAAGAATCGCAGCGAGAATACCAACAATGAAGATCAAAATGAGGGTATCTGGCATCTGCCATGATTTGGGTGTAGCAACCGAGTCTGCTGGTTGCGCATGTGTGTGAGACATAACTTACTTCACGTTAAATTCAATGAAGCATGAAATATCAATAAACCAGAATAAAAAGTCAATATTAATGGAAATATTGAACTATAAATTCATCAAATATTTGAAGTGAAGTCATTGTGATTATTTTACAAGCAGAGTTTGGTTAAATATTTTTTCTCGGTTCGGGGGCTCACAAGCTCTTGTTGTGAGCCGAGATAAACAAATCATTTGTCTTGCGTCTGTTCTGCATAAAATGCAGCGACATCACGAAGATCCTCATCATTTAACATTCTTAACTGTGCGCCCATCATTTCGGCAAGCGGCCCTTTACGTTCGCCTGCTTGGTAAGACTTCATCGCATCGTATAGATACTGAGCATTTTGACCTGCAAGATTTGGGTAGGCATCATTACCTGCGACGCCTGTGGCACCATGACAATAGACGCAGCTAGGGGATTTGATTTTACCTTTATCAGCATCACCAAAAGGCGCGGCATGGCTAGCGGAAGAGAAAATAAGAGAGGTTAGAAGTACAAATCTGAACATGAAGATTGTCTATTCGCTAAAAAGTCATATCGATACAATAAAGCTTCCCCTTAGGGGAAGCTCAATGATCAAAATCAAACTAAAGCAGAGATTTAATGCTTGATAAGAAATTGTCGATATCTTGCGCTGAAATGTCTTTATGAGTCACGAAACGAATGGGGTTTCCAGGTGTTATCGTGATATTTTGTTCCTTTAGTTTCGCAGCGATATTTACTATGTCCACTTGAGGATCAAGCTTCGCGAATACGATATTCGTTTGAACAAATTCAGGGTTGACTGAAAAACCAGGCAGTTCTGCTAAACCTTCTGCTAAATTTTTTGCGTTGATATGATCTTGTTTTAGCTGTTCCACTTGTTCGGTAAGGGCGAGTTTGCCTGCTGCGGCAAGAATACCCGCTTGACGCATACCACCGCCGACCATCTTTCTTAAGCGACGTGCTTTTGCGATGTACTCTTTGCTACCAAGCAGTAACGAACCAACAGGGGCAGCCAAACCTTTCGACAGACAAATCGTCATTGAATCAAAATACTGACCGATTTCTTTTACCGGAACATCTAAAGCAACCGCTGCATTGAATACTCTTGCGCCGTCGAGATGCATCTGCAAGTTATGTTTATTCACGAAGTCACGAGCTTCTGCTAAGTAAGACAGAGGCAGCACTTTGCCATTAATCGTGTTTTCTAAGCTGAGCAGCTTGGTACGAGCAAAGTGACAATCATCTGGCTTAATCGCCGCTGCCAGTTTATCAAATGGGAGTGTGCCATCTGGGTTATTTTCGACTGGTTGAGGTTGAATTGACCCAAGTACTGCTGCGCCGCCAGCTTCGTACTTGTAGTTATGTGCTTGCTGCCCACACAGATATTCATCTCCGCGTTCACAATGCGCCATTAGGCCGAGCAGATTGGCTTGCGTGCCTGAAGTGGTAAACAAAGCCGCTTCGAATCCTGCAAGCTCTGCGGCAAACTCCTCAAGCTCATTGACCGTAGGGTCATCACCATAAACATCATCCCCAACGGGGGCCTTAAACATGGCCTCTCGCATGGCTTGGGTAGGCTGTGTAACGGTATCTGATCGAAAATCCATGAATGTCTCCTTGGTCAAAGTCCTAAATATATCCGCAAAGGCGCGCTTTGCTTAAACAAGCTATCGTTTTGGCATCGGTAATTGTGCCATCAATAATCTTGTCTTCGAGTTGTTGGAGTGACAAGGTAACAACCTCAATCACTTCATCTTCATCACATTCGTAACGGTTGGTTTGGCTGAGCTTCTCAGCAACAAATAGGTACTGTATCTCATCACAAAATCCGGCAAGGGGAGTGACTTGGCCGAGAGAGGTGAATTTTTCTGCACTATAGCCCGTTTCTTCTTCTAGCTCTCTTTTCGCGCAGCAGAGAGGGTCTTCATTGCCTTCTCTTGTACCAGCAGGAAGCTCCAAAAGCCATTTATTAAGTGAAGGGCGAAATTGATGGACAAGGACTATCTCTCCTTCCGTTGTAATCGGGAGAATCACCGCAGCGCCCGGGTGATGGATTGTGGTGTGCGTAATTGCCTGTCCTGTAGGAAGCATAACCTCTTCTTCAATCAGAGAAATTTGCTTCCATTTATGAATTATTTTGCTCATGCAGTTATTAACCCTAGCTGTTACCGCATTTTGACGTTTTTCGACATTAACCACAAATGGTGGGAAACAAAAGCAAAAAATATTGCAACACTACGAAAGCGTTTGCACTTTCAGTGATCTGTATCTCATAAATGGAAACTTTGATTGCTTGCTAAAGAAGGGTGTAAGCATCTGCTATAAGGGGAATTCAACAAAATACATTTGTAACAAAGTTATAACAAGTGTATAAAAATGTTAACGCAATACCAGTTCAGCAGCCGGAGAACGTATGACACAAACCTTATTTGCCTCAAATGCCGAAAAAGCGCTTCTCTCAGAACGCATCAACAAGTTGGCTAAAGCGTTAACGGATGGCGTTTATGAACGCGAACATACCATCAAGCTCTGCCTCCTTGCGGCACTTGCTGGTGAAAGTGTTTTTCTTTTAGGCCCACCTGGCATTGCAAAAAGCTTAATTGCCAAGCGACTTATCCAAGCGTTCGATAATAGCAGTTACTTTGAATACCTGATGACTCGATTCTCAACACCTGAAGAAGTTTTTGGGCCACTGAGTATTCAAGAACTCAAAGATAACGGTCGTTATGTTCGCTTAACTAAAGGGTATTTGCCAACCGCACAAGTCGTATTTTTAGATGAAATCTGGAAGGCGGGCCCCGCCATTCTGAATACATTGCTGACAGTGGTCAATGAGAAAACGTTCAAAAATGGCAGCGATATTGAGCGTGTGCCAATGCGTTTGTTGGTATCGGCGTCCAATGAACTGCCAGATGAAGACAGCGGTTTGGATGCACTCTATGACCGCATGTTGGTGCGCGTGTTTGTGAATCGAATTCAGAATAAACAAAACTTTAAGTCGATGTTGACGGTAGGCACGTCACAAGAGGCACAAGTGCCAGAAGGGCTAGCAATAACAGATGAAGAATATCATCAATGGCAACAGCAGCTCGACAAGCTGACGTTAACCGATAATGCATTCGAGAAGCTTTTCCAGCTTAAAACGATGTTAGAAAGCAAAGTCGAAGCTCAGTTTGGCGATGTCGCTAATACCGACATGTATGTGTCTGACCGCCGCTGGAAGAAAGCCGTGAAATTGCTAAAAGCGAGCGCGTTTTTTAATGGACGCGATGAAATCAACCCACTTGATCTACTGTTGCTGCAAGATTGTTTATGGAACAGCCCTGAATCGCGAGACGTGGTACGCGAAGTGGTCCAAGAGTTCGCCCTAAAACATGCATTTGACCAACAAGACGCCGAACAGGAAATTGAATACTGTCGCGAGTCTTTGGTCGATGTTCAGCATGAGCTTGAAGATGCCTACCGCATGACGTTAACGTCTGAAGCGGCAACGGGTATTCTGCGCAAAGAAACCATGCGTTTTGATACCTCTAAAGCTAAGACCTACAAAGTTGGCGCAGCCGTTAACTTAGTTAAACTGGTTATTTTGCAAAGCAACATGTCGGTTTCAGAGTCAGAGAAAGGCGATAGCCGCTGGGTTTACGTGCCAAAAGATGAACTAGACCGAGTCATCAAAGAGGGACACGGTGATGTGTATGGCTACGTCAATCAAAACACCAACATGTGTCGTTTACGATTTGATGTTGATGCCGCAAATAACCTAGTTATCCGTGATATCGCAAACCGAGGCATTCTGGTGAGCTTAGTGACTCAAGAGGGCTTGGATGTAGAGCTTTACCAAAAGTGGTTAACGCAGAGTGAAAAAGCCGTAAATCAACTCAGTGAAGCAGAGCACCATATGCGCAAGGTAAAAGCGAATTTCCATGATGCGCTTCCGCATAGCTTTGTTGATCCTGAATTACCACGCCTAATGGAGTCGAGTCTGCAGCAGGTCAGTCAGAGACTTGAGTCTATCCAAGCTGAAAGCGAAAAAGTTATCCAACGCTTTAAAAACTTACATCAGTTTTTCTCATAAGGAGACGACATGCTAGGTGCAGACGGACTTAACCTCGCGCTGATGGTAGCCGACTCTGGCATCATCGATAGTGCAGTTAATGATTTAATGGCTCGTTCACAAGTCATGATGATGGCAGAAAACCGAGGCGTTAAATCTTCAGTCAAAGGCCACTTATTAAAGTGGAGGGGCAGTGTTAAAAAACGGATTACCAAGGTATGTGAGACAGAGCGTTTCCAACAAGAGCTGTCTTTATATCAAGAGGTCATTCACTGGGATGAAGAGGCGTTTTTCGAAAACATCGAAGATGTGATTAAAAAGCTTGAGTGGCACTCCGCTTTTTATATGCAGGCTCGCCGAATGATGGAGAAGAACAAGGGGATGAATAATCCCATGTTCCCACATTACTTCTGTGATCAATGGTACCAAAGCCTAGCCGATGCGATTAAGCAAGCGCAAGTAAGCGAGCTTGAGGCCAATAAAGAGAAAGTGCTGAATGACCTGTATCAGCGTATGGAGACCATGCGTAATATGGATAAGGTCACGGAGTCGGGTGATGCTGAAAGTGTAGGGCGCTTATGGGATATGGCATCTGCCAAGTTGAGCAAAACTGACTTAACAGTGATGAAACGCCATGCGGAGTTTCTGAAGAAGCACCAAGGCTTGCAAGAAATAGCCGAGCAACTTGGCCGTATGGCGGAGCAAGTGAATGATCCCGAACTTAACCGCGCGCCTACTGAAGAGCTACAAATGATCGAAGAGAAGAGTGATGAAGCGACAGATGATATTGTCGGCATTCACGAAAGCGATGATTTAAATAAGCTACTTCCCAACGAAACGATGTTTTTGGCGTATCCTGAACTAGAGGTCGTGTTCTATAAACACTTAGTCGATAAACGACTTATGAACTACCGTACACAAGGCAAATCGCGCACGTTACGTAAAGTTAAAGCTCACCGACCTGACAACAAAGCGGTAGATATCGAAAAAGGACCGTTTATTGTGTGTGTGGACGCGTCCGGCTCCATGAGCGGGTTTCCTGAGCAATGCGCCAAAGCCATGGCTTATGCTCTGATGCAAATCGCATTAGGGGAGCAACGTGACTGCTATGTCATTATTTTTTCGACGGAACACATTACGTACGAGCTAACCAAACAAGATGGTCTGCGCGAGGCGGCGGACTTTTTAACTTATAGCTTCCATGGTGGTACAGACTTAGAGCCAACTTTGATCAAATCTATCGACTTGATGAGCGGTGATAAGTACAAAAATGCCGATATGGTGGTCATTTCCGACTTTATCGCGCCAAAACAACAAGACGAGTTGCTTGCCAAAGTGGATGCGCTTAAAGCGAAGAAAAACCGTTTTCACGCGATCAGCCTATCTAAATACGGAAACCCAGCATTGATGTCGATGTTTGATCACACGTGGTCTTATCATCCTAATGTTGTGGGCAGGTTGCTTAAACGGGTCGGTAATTATTAAGTGAATTGAAATTC
The DNA here is from genome assembly GCF_037162085.1 of Vibrio sp. M60_M70. NCBI lineage: Bacteria > Pseudomonadati > Pseudomonadota > Gammaproteobacteria > Vibrionales > Vibrionaceae > Vibrio > Vibrio sp. M60_M70. The sequence goes on along the minus strand of NZ_JARLUL010000002.1, from coordinate 1,284,837 downwards.
TATTGAGTAAAACGTACAGAAAGCTAGATTTATATTGCTTCGTTTTAAGCCGATAAGATCGAACTTTGGTCTAATTGGCTTAAAAGAAATCAAACAAACAGAAAATGAAAGATTTTTGTTTGACTATCTTCTCTCAATCCGTAAAGTAGCCACCAACGCAACGGGGAAGAGCCCTGAAGCGAAGTAAAAAAGGCGCCTTGGCAGAGTGGCTATGCAGCGGATTGCAAATCCGTGGACCTCGGTTCGACTCCGGGAGGCGCCTCCATTATTCTTTGAGAGCGAATGGCTTTCGAGAATCAATGCGACACTAGCTCAGTTGGTAGAGCGCAACCTTGCCAAGGTTGAGGTCACGAGTTCGAACCTCGTGTGTCGCTCCAAGCTATTCAGATATGGCAATTGCGGTATCTCGATGCCAAGTGCATCAACTTAAAACCAGCGAAAGCTGGTTTTTTTGTATCTGAATATTGATAAATTTACGCCATCTCAATTTCTTGAACTGTGGGTATAACCCTTGTTTCTTTCGCGAGTTATGCTGTTAAGTGTGACCCGATATTTCGCAGATTGACCAATATCCGTTTACAATGTCGGTCTCCAAAGGATTTGACGAAGACGCATGAGAAATACCGACGATTACATCATTTTCTATCACCTGATCGAGCAAGGCTCATTTAGCGCTGCAGCAAGACACATGTCATTGACCAAATCGGTTGTCAGTAAACGCATCGCGAAGCTTGAGCAAGAGCTTGGTGTACAGCTTCTATATCGAACAACGCGAACGTTAACGTTGACGGAGGCAGGGCGAGCGTTCTTTACTCATGCAAAAGCCGTTTATCAAGCGGTGGCAACGGCAGAAGAATCCATTGTGGGGTTGGGTAAGAATTTATCTGGAAACATTAAAGTTTCTGTACCCACTATCTCTGGTGAGTTAATTCTTCCTCAAGTGATCAATGAGTTTAATCAGAAATACCCTGACATCAATATCGACATGGATCTTGATAATCGTTTTGTCGATATTGTGAATGAACGCTTTGATTTGGCCATTCGAACGGGAGTGTTGCCAGATTCTAGCCTGATCGCAAGAAAGCTGGTGGATGCGAATTGGATTATTTGCGCGTCACCCCAATACCTGGCTAAACATGGCATACCTAAACAACCTCAAGCCTTGGATAAACACAATTGTTTAGTCTATTCCTACCAAGAAACCGGAGCGCATGAGTGGGCGTTTAAAGAGGGAGACGAGGTATATCAAATCACCGTCGACGGTAACCTCTGTACCAACAATTCTTCTGTATTGAGAAATGTGGCGCTGTTAGGGCAGGGAATCATCTATGTGCCGCGTGTCTTGGTTTATGAAGACTTAAAGCAAGGCCGCCTGATTCAATTGTTCAAAGACGAAACCGCCAAATGTTTGGGTATTTATGCAGTGTATCCTTACACTCGTCAACAACCAGAAAAAATTAAGATCTTCATTGATCATCTATACACCAGCTTTCAAAGTCAAAATCATCGATTTTAAGACAATAACTCAACACCAATCGTTATGTTGGTGTTGAGTTATTGTTTCCATCTTCATTTCTAATAATTCTTATAAATTTAGAAGCTTAAGCTTTCTCCTTGTTTTATCACTAATATTGATAACAAGATGCTGCGCACAACTGTTAACAAATGGTTTTGCTATTGTTTCTTTTAAGAAACGGTCTGTTTCTTGCGTTAAATTTTCCGAATGTGAAAGATAAGTGACAGAAAAATAAAAGAATTATTTTGTTTGTTGTCTATTGGTTAAGTGTTGCTCGCCTGCCTGACATAGACGCCGAGAAATGGACTGCTTATAGTGGCTCAAACGCCCATTACCGTCACTAAACGGTGATGTGAGCGAAGTACAATAACTAGAGATACGGATATGAAACAAAAGCAGCTGATTGACGAATTTAAAACTATCGTTGGGGAAGAAAATGTCCTAACCGACGAGGTTAAAACAAAATACTACCGCTCGGGTTTTCGCTCAGGTAGTGGCACTGCGCTTGCTATCGTGTTTCCTAATACTCTTGTAGAACAATGGAAGATCATTAAACAGTGCGTTGAAGCAAACTGCATTATTATTATGCAGGCTGCCAAAACAGGTTTAACAGAAGGCTCAGCTCCAAGTGGTAATGATTATGACCGTGATGTGGTTGTGATCAATATTACCAAAATCAAGAAGATTCACTTATTAGATGGCGGTAAGCAGGCGGTATGCTTGCCTGGTGCAAGTTTGCACTCATTGGAAAAAGAATTGAAGGCGGTGAACCGAGCGCCGCACTCTATCATCGGTTCTTCATCATTAGGTGCCACTGTGGTTGGTGGTATCGCCAATAACTCAGGCGGTGCGTTAGTCAAGCGTGGTCCTGCTTACACCGAACTGGCGATCTATGCGCAGGTCGATAAGCAAGGCCAATTACACCTGGTTAACCACCTTGGTATTGAAGGGTTAGGTGAAACGCCAGAAGAAATTCTGACAAACCTGCAAGAAGGAAACTTTGACCCAGCGAAGATCATTCATGACGAGCGAATGGCATCAGACAAAGAATACGATGAACGTGTTCGAGACGTGACTTCTGACATTCCTTCTCGCTTTAATGCCGATGAACGTCGATTATTTGAAGCCAGTGGCTGCGCTGGCAAATTGGGTGTTTTCGCCGTTCGAGTTGATAGCTACCCAGTACCCGAAAAAGAGCAGGTTTTTTACCTTGGCACCAATGATCCTGCGAAACTGACGAAGCTGCGAAAAGATTTCTTATCTACGTTTGAGAACTTGCCTGAGATGGGAGAATACTTGCATCGAGATATCTTCAACATGGCAGAGAAGTACGGCAAAGATGTCTTCTTATCCATCAACTTATTAGGCACAGATAAGCTGCCAAAAATGTTTGCACTTAAAGCTAAAGTAGAAAATTTCTTAGAGCGCGTCCCGTTTGTTAGTAAATACCTGCCGGATACCATTTTGTACTACGCGAGTAAGTTGTTCCCACAACATTTACCAGAACGAATGCTGGATTTCCGTGACAAGTATGAGCATCACCTGGTATTGAAAATGAGTGATGGTGGTATTGCTGAAGCGCAAAAATACCTCAAAGAAGTTTGGGCTGTTGAAGACGACTGTGATTTCTTCGAGTGTACGCCGGAAGAGGGTAAAAAAGCTTATTTACATCGCTTTGCAGCAGCAGGTGCAGCAATTCGTTACGAGACGATTCACCGAAAAGACGTAGAAGACATCGTTGCACTTGATATCGCTTTGCGACGTAATGATGAAGAGTGGCTAGAAACTTTACCGGAAGCGGTGAGTAAGAACCTTGTTCAAGCGCTCTATTATGGTCACTTTATGTGCTATGTATTCCATCAAGATTACATTTTCAAAAAAGGGACCGACACGAAGTTGATGAAAAAGCTGATGTTAGAACACCTCAATAGCCGTGGTGCTAAATACCCAGCAGAACATAATGTGGGTCACTTGTACGAAGCTGAAAATTCGCTGCAGAAGTTTTACCACGAGCTAGATCCAACCAACACCTTTAACCCTGGTATTGGCAAAATGGACAAATATAAGCGCAATTGTAACTGCTGTGCGTAATTTGCTATCTCACCGTGATTAATATCGTTGATCATCGTTAAAATAATGAGCATAAGATAAGCCCTGATGGCACTCGTGACATCAGGGCTTCGTGTTTTGGGGCTTTTTATTGATGACTGGTATTGGCGTCGAAACAACGGTTAAATAGCGCGTACCGCGGCGGCTGCGATGATGCCAGCTGCAATTGCGGGCAGAGGCTTTTTCACGATGAACATGACGACAGCAGTAGAAAAAAGTGCTGCTCTAGCACCGTAATCACCCTCAACCGCTAGTGGGGCTAAAAGGGCAACCAATACGGAACCTGACATCGCAGTGATGAAACGTTGAACCCGCTCGCTAATTGGAATAAATGACATAACATACACTCCGCCCCAGCGGGTTATGAGCGTGACTAACGCCATAGCGATGATGACAAGCAGTGTGCCACCTACGCTCGTTTCGATGTTCATGCTTTTTTCTCCTTCCAACAAGCACCCAAGACTCCGCCAGTAATGGTGCCAACTACTACGTGGCTATTCTCTGGTAAATACCAGTACGCCAACATAGAAGAGGCTGCTGCTGTGGCCCAAATCGCAAAGATTCTCAAGTCTTTCGGCCCTGCCACCACCATAGACAGCAGGAAGCATCCCATAACCATATCGAGCCCGAGGCCCACCGGGTCTTTGATTGCGTTACCAAAATAAATGCCGATCCAGGTGCCAACAATCCAAAACGACCACATCGCTAAGCCGCCACCAACAAGCAAGCCAAAACCTGGTTCTTTTCTACCAAATGCATTGAGTGCCATTGCCCAGTTCGCGTCTGATGCTACTAGCATTACACCGTAACGTTTTGTCGGTGGGAGTTGTCGTAACCATGGATAAAGCGTAGCGCCCATCAAGAGGTGACGAGCATTAATAGCAAATACAGTAATAAGCACTGGAATCAGAGGTACTTCTGCTCCCCACATTTCTAGCGTGGCAAATTGTGAAGCACCGGCGAAGACCAGTGTGCTCATCAACATAGTGGGAAATACATCTAGTCCAGTTTGTACGGCGGCAACACCGAATGCGAGGCCAAATATGACCACAAACATGGACAGAGGTAAAAGTTGGGTGAAACCGTTCCACACGTCGACCCGAGTAAATTCGTGCAACTCTGATGAGGAACGCTGAAGATGTTGAGTATTTTCTGTCATAGAGATACCTAGCCAGCAGGCAAAAAGGGCAGTGCCATATGAATGCGTTTGTTATTCTTTTGTAAACTTCATGTTTAACATCAATTGAAAGGGCTTTCAAACACTAAGTGCTATATAAAAAACAAGTATACCTGAACGATTTTAAGGTGAAGGGTTTAGAGGGTTTGTCACTTGCTAGGGCTCAAGGAAAGTAACGCAACGCAAATAGCAAGCTCTGTTCAATTGAGAAGAGCACGGATTGCTACAAGATTATAAGTATATGAGTAGGAAAGCGAGCACGAGGCTCGCTTTTTCGTTCTGTTACGAATAACTGAAAGGGTTTATTTTACGTAGACACGAGGGTTCGCAGTACCCCAAACCGTGTATAGTTCTGGGAAGATGACCTCTGCATGTTTTTCCATTTCTGCTGCCGAAATCGTTTTGCCTTGCTGAGAGCCAAACAGTACAACTTCAGAACCAGGCTCAACATCTTTGATACCTGTAATATCAACCATGGTGGTGTTCATTGAAGCCACACCTGCCACTTTTGCTCGTTGGCCATTGATCAGTACTTCTGCCGTATTGCCCATTTTTCGTGGGTAGCCATCAGAGTAACCAACAGGAATGTTCGCCATTAGGCTTTCTTTGCTCGTTTTGTAGCTGCTGTCGTAACCGACAGTGCTATTTTTTGGCAGGTGGTGAACGGATGCCACGCGTGTTTTGAAAGACACGATAGAAGGGTACTCAGGGTTGGTTGGCAGATCACCGTATAAAACGCCACCAGGACGAACCATATCAAGCTGTGCTTCAGGAACATTAAGTGCAGTGTAAGAGTTGGCCACGTGCAGCAAAATATCTTCGCGTTTTAGGCCCGCTTCTTTAATCAGCCATGCAGAGCTGTCTTTGAACGAAGATAACTTTTGACGAACTTCGTCTGCATTGTAGTTAGGGAAATGAGTCATGATGCCAACAATATTAACGCCAGCTTGTTGAGCGATTTCTAGCGCTTCTTGCTTGCCCGCTTTTGTTGTCATATCAACGCCATTTCGTCCCATACCACCGTCGTTAAGAGCAAGGTGAACTTTGATTTCTTTATCCGCTTTCTCTGCTAGCTTAGACAGTGCTTTGGCTTGCTCTGCAGTACCAATCAGCTCTTCAATATTTAAGTCGATTGCAGCTTCGATCTCGCCAATATCCGCCGAGCGTACACGCATAAGTTGACCTTTAAAGCCACTGTCGCGAACGGTCTGTGCTTCGGCGTTACTTGCAACGGCAACGCAAGGGATTTGTTGTTCGATAATAGTCGGCATCAGGCCCGCGATGCCATTACCGTATGCGTCGGCTTTCATCACGGCGCAGATTTTCGTTTTGCCATCCATGTGCGACTTGAACTGCTCAATATTATCGCGGAATTGACCTAAGTTTATTTCCAGCCAAGCGTTAGCGCCTTGAACTTGCTCTGCTTTTACTACAGTGTTGCTAATTTGAAGAGGGGCAGCAGTAGCTTGCATCGCAGGAGCAACGGTTGCAGCAGCGATAGTCAGTGATAGTAAGGTTTTATTTAAGCGCATAAAGTCTCCGTACGCGTTTTTTGTATTGGTTATGTTATTGAGTACTTGGGGAAAGTACCTGACGAAGTAAAACGCTCCAAGTAGTGCTTTGGAGCGTTTTTGAAGATCATGATTCAATATACCTAAATATATCTCAGTGATTGCACTCAATTTGCGCAAATCGAGGTTGATTCAATATCAACTAAGGTATCCACTGAGTTTAACTCAGTTTAAAGCGGCTCATTACATCTTTAAGAGAAATTGACAGCTGGCTTAGCTCACGACAAGCCTGTGCGGTTTGCTCTGAGCCCTGTGATACTTCTTGAGATGCCAAGTGTATGTTTTCAATGCTGCGGTTAAGCTCTTCTGCAACAGAGTCTTGCTGGTTACAAGCCGTGGCGATTTGGGTGCCCATGTCTGAGATATCAGAAATCGAGTGTTCAATGTCGCTCATCAGCTGTTTTGATTGAATGCCTTGCTCTGCACACTCTGAGATACTGGTTCTAGAAAGTTCTGTCGCAGATTTCGCGTCTTTTGCAAGCGATTGTAGCTGTTCAATGATCGACGTAATTTCGCTGGTTGAATCTTGCGTACGGCCTGCAAGCGTTCGAACCTCGTCCGCAACCACGGCAAAACCGCGACCAGACTCACCAGCACGCGCAGCTTCAATGGCTGCATTAAGCGCAAGTAGGTTGGTTTGATCGGCGATGTCGCGGATAACATCCACGATCACGTTAATTTTATTCGATTGCTGTTCAAGCTCTGCCACAGTATCGCCCGCAGCACCAATTACGTTTGAAACTTCATGAATCGCGTCAACCATGCCTTGCGTTTCACGAACACCATGTTGTGTACGACGGTTTGCTTCGTTAGCTTGGTTCGCTGAGTCTTCAGTGTTACGAGCAACATCGGCTACGGCCGCTTTCATTTCTGTCATTGCTGTTGCGATGTGCGTAATTTGCAGCTGTTGATCTTTCATACCAGACGCAGAAATATCGGAGATTTGATTCATCTCTTCGACAGCGCTGCTTAACTGAGTAACTGCAGCAATCACGTTATCGATAACTTGGCGTAAGTCATCTTGCATCTTAGTGGTCGCATCTGCCAGCTCACCTAGCTCGTCATTGCCGATGGCTTTACGATCGATGTCGTTTGATAGGTCACCTGTTGCGATGGCATTTGCTTGCTCGACAACAAGTTTTAGTGGGCCACAAATAAGGCGTGTCAGCACGTACGTCATGCCTACCATGATAAGCAGAATAATCACGTTGCTTGCAATTGACGAGTTACTCAATCCATTTACAGAAGAAAGAATATGAGTTTTGTTACTGTCCATAGCATTTTTAAGTAGACGGATCAGTTCACCGAGCTCAGAGTCAACCGCTTCGAAAGCAGGTAAAGAGTTCGCCAAAATAGGGTGGGCCTTGCTTTTGTCGTTGGCTAGCATCGCTTCGTTGTACTGATCCATAGTGACCAAGTACTTTTTCCACTGACGCATAAGGCGCTGGTAAGTTTGTTGCTCTTCACCAGGCCAAATCGTTTCACCGTAAGAATCGAGCTCTTTGCTGATCTTTTCACGTTCGCGAATGTTGCTGGCAATTTTGTTTCTGATTTGGTCTGCGTCTTCATAAGTGTATGTCGCAAACTGAGCACGGCGCCAGCGAGACAAGTGATCTCGGATCGAATCTACTCTTTCCATAGCAGGAAGCGTATCATCGGTATAGTTTAAAAGCTCAGATTTAATGCTTTTGAGCTCTGTAGATAAAAATACGCCAAACGCAATGTTGACGATGGCAATGAGTAAAAACGATAGCGATATCTTTTTCGCTATAGAAAGATTCTTGATAGACATTAGTGATATACCTTGTTTTTCTTATGGTGTGTCGCCAAAGTAAACCACGTCCTTATATGTGATATATGTCCATTAAATTACTGCAACGAGTGTAAGCTATCATTATTTATTGATATTTTCGATAATGAATTGAGCTTTTTTTGAAAATAAAAAATGTCAATGATTTTATAAAGGTACGACCACATTCGATGCAAAGTTATCGGTAACAAAATATGATATTTCGTGTGAAATAGTGCCAAGAGTAGGGACTCCAATTGTTACAGATGTTACCGAGCTGAAGAGAGTGGTGACTACGATCCGCGTTAGTCAGGCGTTTACAAGCTAAGCAGTTACGGGCATCAACATGTGTGTGATTTAAAGTTGATGAAAGCTAACGAGTGTTTCTTGGCCTAATTGAATGCCAATTGTACCGTCTGGATCGCTTTTTAAGCACTTAAATCAAAAAGATAAAATTTATTGTTGACCAGATAAATTAATCCGTTAAAGTACGCCTCGTTCTCACGGCAAAGGTCGCTGAGACAGATGGTGTCTAACCCATCGCATGATTGCGTTGCCCTGGTGGTGGAATTGGTAGACACAAGGGATTTAAAATCCCTCGGCGTTCGCGCTGTGCCGGTTCAAGTCCGGCCCGGGGCACCATCAACATCTTTGGTAACAGAGATATAAAAATCAGAAAGGCGCCTTGGCAGAGTGGCTATGCAGCGGATTGCAAATCCGTGGACCTCGGTTCGACTCCGGGAGGCGCCTCCACTATTTCGAAAGCCAGTCTTAAATGACTGGCTTTCTTCGTTTTAAATCCATCATTCTATACTGTTCACGCTTCTCTAAATTCCTCCCATGTTTTGATCACCATTCAATATTTTCAATGCACTAGTCATTGATTTTATAAATGTTAAATAACTCAATAATTGTATAGGGTGATTGGTGCTAATTTCTCTTCGATTGTAATCCGAACTTTTTGTATCACAGGCAGCAACTTGACTAGCGTGACCGTTGGCAATGCTTGGTGTGTATGAGCAGAAAGGAGGATTTTAGTCCTTAACGTGAGAGAAAAATAATGAAAACATTTAAATTAAAACGCACTATTTTACCTTTAACCTTGCTGCTAAGTTCATCTGCATTGGCTGCTGAGAATGGCACAATGATGCAGTATTTCCATTGGTATGTGCCTAACGATGGCACACTGTGGACTCAAGTGGAAAATAACGCTCCAACGCTAGCAGAAAACGGATTCACAGCGCTCTGGCTACCACCTGCATACAAAGGAGCGGGTGGCAGTAATGATGTCGGCTACGGCGTTTATGACATGTACGATTTGGGGGAGTTTGATCAAAAAGGATCAGTGCGCACCAAATATGGCACAAAAGATCAGTACCTTAGTGCTATCAATGCCGCTCACAATAACAATATCCAGGTTTATGGTGACGTGGTGTTTAACCACCGTGGTGGTGCGGATGGGAAATCTTGGGTTGATACTAAGCGGGTAGATTGGAACAACCGCAACATTGAACTTGGTGATAAATGGATTGAAGCGTGGGTGGAGTTTGATTTCCCTGGACGCAACGACAAGTACTCTAACTTCCATTGGACTTGGTACCATTTTGATGGCGTGGACTGGGACGATGCAGGTAAAGAAAAAGCCATTTTTAAATTCAAAGGTGAAGGTAAGGCATGGGATTGGGAAGTCAGTTCTGAAAAGGGGAATTACGACTACCTTATGTATGCTGACTTGGACATGGATCATCCTGAAGTTAAACAAGAACTGAAAGATTGGGGTGAGTGGTACATCAACATGACTGGTGTTGATGGCTTTAGAATGGATGCGGTGAAGCACATCAAATATCAATATCTTCAAGAATGGATTGATCACCTACGTTGGAAAACAGGGAAAGAACTATTCACGGTCGGAGAGTACTGGAACTACGATGTGAATCAGCTGCATAACTTTATCACCAAAACTTCTGGCAGCATGTCTCTATTCGACGCACCGTTACATATGAACTTCTACAATGCGTCTAAATCGGGTGGTAGCTACGATATGCGTCAAATCATGGATGGTACGCTGATGAAGGACAATCCAGTCAAAGCGGTAACCTTAGTAGAAAACCATGATACTCAACCTTTGCAGGCGTTGGAGTCGACGGTCGATTGGTGGTTTAAGCCGCTCGCTTACGCGTTTATCTTATTGCGTGAAGAAGGTTATCCATCTGTGTTTTATGCAGATTACTACGGCGCGCAGTACAGTGATAAAGGGCATGACATCAATATGGTCAAAGTGCCTTACATCGAAGAGCTCGTAACACTGCGTAAAGACTATGCGTATGGCAAACAACATTCTTATCTTGACCATTGGGATGTAATTGGCTGGACTCGCGAGGGCGATGCAGAACATCCACATTCAATGGCAGTGATCATGAGCGATGGACCAGGTGGCTCGAAGTGGATGTATACGGGCAAGCCAAGTACACGCTATGTCGACAAGTTGGGCATCCGAACTGAGGACGTTTGGACAGATGCGAACGGGTGGGCTGAGTTCCCTGTAAATGGTGGATCTGTCTCGGTTTGGGTTAGCGTTGAGTAATCCATTCTTGTGATTTTGATACAGAACAGGCAAATTCTGATGAAACTTTGCAGCGAATCAATACGTTATTTGATATTCATATAACAAATGAGTAACTTATATTTGAGCATTATCTAGAGGAAGATGAAGAATGGAATCTATTGCTGATGTATTGGTTGTGGCTATTGTGTTCGGTGCCATATTTGGGGGCGGGATAATTAAGTTAATCTTGAATCATCGTAAAGAAGTAAGAGCCTTGGAGATATCTGAACGTAATACAATGAGCCAAGAAGAACAAGATAACCTTAACAAGCAAATTGGTGACTTGAAGCGACGCGTTGAAGTGTTAGAGCGCATAGTCACAGATAGCAAATATCAACTTGAAAAAGAAATTGCCTCTCTGTAATTCACCACAAAAACGTAAAGCCGGCTGAGTCCGGCTTTTTAGTGCCTGTACATCATAGTTTTAGGGTACTTAGCTCAGCGTTCGTCAAAGAAGTCTTTATCGCGGATGTATTTACTCATAAAGTGATAAGAGAATGGTCGCATCAACCAACTAAATAGAGAACGTCCAAGTCGAATGAACGTTGGCGTATTCTCGTATATTCTCCCGTTATACAACCATAACATTTTGCCTACATGCCAATAGAGAAAAGGCACTGGCGGCATGAATGTCACGATGTCGATGTCGCAACAAATCCGGTAAGTTTTGTGCCCCAAACGGTAGCGTTTTTTGAAGGTCCAATCTCCAACCGCGGGCTGACCGAAAGTCACGACGCGTTTAATGCTCTTTGGGTATTTTTTCTCAATATAGTCGGCAAAAACACTGCCAATCGCGCCACCTGAAGAGTGACCAGTAATGGTGATTCTTTTTCCTCTAAGAATGAGCGGTACAACGATACCTTCGAGGCGCTCGAGCACGGTCAACCCCAACCGATCTTCATTTCGGCTCGGTAAACTTTCTTGAAACAGAAGATGATAGAAACCCGCGTGAATGCGGTAATTCAGTCCCAACCTTCGACAGCTTCTCGTCCACATCGCGAAGTTTAACAACCAATCACTGATACTGTGTGAGCCTTTAATCACTACGACCACTTCACTCTGTTTTTTACTCCAGAGCACACGAATCATAATCTTACCGTGTTCATTTCTAATGACTCGTTGCCCATTAGGATCGAATCCGTATTGAGTTTGTCTGAAGACGCGAGGATAGGCGAGATTACAGAGTACGGCATAGCGCTCATATTGGTATCGTTTTAATGGTTTCACGTTATCTTTCTTTATGGAGCCTAACGACTGACTGTAATTAATGAATATTAAAAATACGTGAACCTAGGTTAGTGCTGGTAGAGGCATTGTGTGTTGGTATCGTGGATGAAAGCCTCAAATTGGTCTAAGTGCGTTAAGATGGTCTGGCGCGAAGTATCGTGATGTTCACTAAGCACGTTAAGCAGCTTTTTCAGGGTCTTACGATCTTGTTTATTGAGGTTTACTGCCTCTTTGAGCTGTGCGAAAAATTCAATTTGACTTGAAGTGTCGTTAAAGTCACCGAGCTTGTCTTGCAATAGTTTTAATTGTTTCACGTTGTTTTTGTGCTGTGGGGAAGGGTAGAGTGCGGAAAACCCTTCTAACAAATAACGCAGCGCTTTGCACTTTATCCTCATCGAGTGAATCACGTTGTCACAACTTTTGCCCGAGATCTTGCGCCGTGCTTTGTCGACCTTTTTAAATTGTTCGGAGACTTTTTGGCTTGCGAAGAGTAACGCAGGTACGTTGTTATCCGCTCGTTCGTGTTGTGTACTTCGCAGCAGACTATTCCTGACCAAAGTGCAATGCGTTGTGTATTCTTTTGTCGCTAGCCAACGCGCAACTTTTGCCTGTTCGTAAGTACGTTCGGATTCTATAAAGCCAAAAAGCGGCTCAAGAGAGGATTTGTGGTTTGGGAGCATTTCAATGTATTGGCTTTTGTCCAAGATAAATACGTCCAAATCACGCAGCTTATTTGTTTTCTTCATCATTATTTTTAAATGAGGTTTCAAAATACGCAGTTCAAAAGGAGGGAGCAGTTCGTGAAGTAGCAAGCATAGTGAGCGTATGCGCCTCAGTGTGACGCGATATTGGTGTGTATATTCAGGATCCAAGTCTTGGACGATCCTCTGTTCCAGAGAGCGTGCATAATCAAATTCAGTAAGTAAGAAGTGGGGCACTACGAAGTCGAGTTCGGAATCAGTATGTAGCGGTAATTGAAATGATGACTTTCGAAACATGATGAGCGCTTATTTGTCCCCTGCAGTACGAGTTAAGTTTATACCCATACTGCCAATTTGTGCGACTTGTCGATTCCTCGTTGACATGAAGTGATGAAGCAAAGTAAACGAGAGTAAAACACGCTGATGTTCTTGTGAGCAAAATGATCGCCCTTTGTTCGTTTGAGTTGGCTTTTTAACCATTTGAATAAAAAAGACTAATTTTTTGTTGACCAGATAAATTAATCCGTTAAAGTACGCCTCGTTCTCACGGCAAAGGCCGCTGAGACAGATGGTGTCTAACCCATCGCATGATTGCGTTGCCCTGGTGGTGGAATTGGTAGACACAAGGGATTTAAAATCCCTCGGCGTTCGCGCTGTGCCGGTTCAAGTCCGGCCCGGGGCACCATCAAAATCTTTGGTATCAGAGATACAAAATCAGAAAGGCGCCTTGGCAGAGTGGCTATGCAGCGGATTGCAAATCCGTGGACCTCGGTTCGACTCCGGGAGGCGCCTCCACTATTTCTAAAAACCGGCCTTGTGCCGGTTTTTTACTATCTGGTATTGTCAAACTATTCTAATACACATTTATTATTGAATAATTAATTTTTGTACAAATACCAACCTCAATTATCAGTTAATCACCCTTTAACTGGTTTTCCTGAATTGCTATCTATAGCGTTATATTATCAATGTGATTTTAGTTCAATATTGAAAATAAAGTTGCACATATATCCTGCTTGTTTCTCTATATGTCTCTAGTTGATATTGCACTGTATCGCTCAGTCTGTCTTTTAATCGAGTATAAAACTAGGTGAGCAAAAACTTTTCACCACTTTAATTTAACGTAAATTTAACAATTAAAGATGGATAATATTACTCAAGAGTTGTTGAGGTATATTATTCGAATGACTCGTTATTAAGTTAATGAATTTAAAGGTTATAATTTCATGCGATGAAATTGAGGTTGTTTTAGTTCAATTTCTACTTGTTTGATTTTTAATGATTTAAATTAGCTGTAGTGCAAGTGATTTATTAAAGTCATTGTTGAATACAAAGGTTGTTCATATAAAACAATCATAAGGTTATTTTAAGTAACTGACAAAAATGGACAAATTTATTATTACACAAACTTAACCTAAATTACTTATCGCTCTGGTTGAATTTTGACCGGTTGCTTTGCTATGATTCCGGCTCTTATATTTTTGGTGGTTATCCTTTTATAACCATGTTGATGTATATAGGAACATATTTGGCTTTATAGGCTAGGGCATTTTATTGCCTAAAATTTATATTATTTTACCCTACCATTTCTGCTTATATTGGCGGGAAGGTGAACTAGTTATTAATTTAAAATTAGGTGAAGCAGTGATAAAAAATATTAAAATAAATAGAACAACCCTAAATAAAGGGTTGTCATTTTTATTAGTAATATTCGCTTGTTTACAGAGCATCCATTACGCCAGTGCAGCAGGAAGTACGACGGGACAGCAAAGTACATTGGTTATCCTGTTGAACTTCAAAGAAAACCCAAATGAGCAGCCATTAACTTTATCAGAGGCAAATAATCTAATCTTTGGCACAGTGAATGACTTCTACCGTGAAAGCTCTTTTGATCAAATGTGGCTGTCTGGGAAAGTCGTGGGTTGGTTTAATCTACCGTTGTCTAATCAGGTTTGTGATTTTACCGCTGTTCAAGATGCAGCGGATCAAGAAGCCATCGCTGCGGGAGTGAAGCTTGAAGAGTACGATCGTATTGTTTACTTGATGACAAAAACGGCATGTGGTGTCGCTGGATCGGCAACTATTGATGGCATGCCTTCACGCGCGCACATCAATGGTGATTTTTCTCCGATGAATATCGCTCATGAGCTTGGACATAACTTTGGTTTGCATCACTCTCGTGCTCTTGATTGTGGCGAGCATACGCTTTCAGACAACTGTACGTTGCGTGAATACGGTGATACCTATGATGTAATGGGTGGTCCAGACATCGGCTATTTGAATACTTTCCAGCGCGAGCGACTAGGATGGCTAGAGGGAGAGCACGCTTCAAAGACACTGGAAGTTACTCAAAATGGTACTTACTCCATCGCGAATTACGAGACGACTAGTGATCAGCCAGTTACGATAAAAGTACCTCGTGGTACTGATCCCTCTACAGGTGCAAAAAAATGGTTTTACATTGAATACCGCCAGTCTATTGGGTTTGACGACTTTTTAGATGCTCGTTCTTACTCTTTCTATCGTGGGGACGTTACGGATGGCATCATCATTCGAAGCGCTGTAGAAGGCGATGGGCGCAGCAGTAATCTGCTTCACTTTAAAACTGATTCTGAATATCGTGCGGTTTTTGGCCGAAATGACTGGTTTGACCCATCTATGCCGGTCGGTGGTAGCTATACTGACCCAGACTCAGGTGTAACATTGAGTTTGGTGAGTGCAGCGAACGGCATCGCCGAAGTAAGCGTTGTCTTTGACGGCTCTGACAACGGTAATATCGGGACTTGTACTGTAAATGCTCCATCAGTGACTGCGAAAGCTGCAACAAACAACTCGGTTGCAGCCGGCGGTGAGGTTCAATATCAGGCCACTATTACCAACAAAGATAGTGCAGATTGTTCAGCGAGCAGTTTTTCTGTAAACGCGTCAGTGCCAACTGGTTGGAAAGCAAGCAGCAATGCAATCACGCTAGCAGCAGGTGAAACCGGACAAGTAATGATATCAGTCGTATCTTCGGTGGACGCTAGTGATAAAGACTATGCTTTGAATATGATCGTGACGCACGGGGAGGACTCAAGTCTGCAAACCGCAGCTTCCGTGAATTACTCTGTAACTACTGAAATCTCGCCATCACCAGAGCTCGTTGCTGTTGATGATCAGGTGACTATGTCTTCGAAACAGTCGGTGATTATCGATGTGATGGCAAACGATGTTGTTGGAGAGCAAAACTCTGCAAGCGTGGTTTCTTTTACTAGACCAAGTAAGGGGCGACTAGAGCTGTTATCAGATGGCACCCTGCGTTACACACCTGAGAAGAAATTCAAAAATAACGACAGCTTTACCTATACCATAGGTGATGGTCAAAGCAGCTCGACCGCTCAGGTCTCAGTGAAGTTAGAGTCCTCATCTGGTGGCGATTCTGGCAACTCTGGTAACAATGGGAAAGGTAAGAATAAATAGAACGATATAGTTCGAAAGAAAACGCCTGACGAGTTAACGTCAGGCGTTGTTTTATTAAGTTGTAAGTAGACCTTATTCAGGGCAGTTAACAGGCTCTGGACAAGTTGGACATAGCGTACATTGTGCAGACGCTGTTATCGCTTCTACGACAACATTACCGAAGATAGTTTCACCACTCGCATCCACAGTATCTGTAAACGCTCTGACTTCTTCACCCGGTAATGGAAGGCCTTCACCATCTCCTGGGATTGGCTCGTAGTTACCAGTAAAGTCGTAACACTCAGCAGGCGCAAGCATACCAACCTGGATTGGATTCGAGTCTTTGTTGTCGATTACGACAATGCCGTCAATGGTGACATTGGAGGTATTACATACACTACCACTGTAATTGACTTGAAGACCGTATTCATTAATACCAGTATCTTCAAATCGATTCACGACGACGACACTACAGTCTTTCTCTAGAGACAATGAACCAGGGATGTTTTGGCTTGGGCATTCCCAATCTGCGTTGTCAGAAACCGCAACACCACCACCAGTTTCAAGTGCTGCGCTTACTTCTGCATAGTTAGTGATACCGTTTTGGTCAATAATAAACGAACCATTAAACTCTTGCGTTTGTCCAACGGCGAGCATCGCTAAATTGAACACATGGTCACCAGCAGCCATATCGTTGTCAACGGCTGTAGTGTCTGTTGCCACAACATCATACAATGCAAAGTCACCGGTGTTTTCTACAGTGAGTTTATAGTTGTATTTCAAAGTGTTACCATTTACAACATCACCAAATGTACAAGTTTTAGTGATTTTAATGTCTGGTACGCCTGGTGTGTAACAGAATGAAATATGACTTAAGCCATAGTATCTACCGTTTTTACCCACAGGTGCATGTAGTAAGGCATCATCTTGATACAATAATCCATCTGTGAAGTAGTTATATAGGTTTCCGTCAGGACCACCTTTAACGAAGATAGCTTGCATAATCACAGGGCTATCACCTTGATCCCAACTGAAGGTTTTTGCCCCAGGTTGTTGATCAATAACCACTTCAAGCATGCCATCACCGAAAGTGCCGTCTGTAACTGGCTCAAGCTTGTATTCTATCAAACCATCGATCCCTGGAAGTAATTGTTGACAGGTGTTATTCCCTTCAACAAATATTGGTTGCACGCCTCGGCTTGAAGGGTCGCCAGCGGATGCGTAAACAATTTGAGAGCTCAGCACTAAGCTAACCGCTATGACCCAAGTAAACAGCTTAAACATGCTGCTGATATTGATCGCTGTAAGTATATTCTGGCTACATAAAGTGGAACAACGGTAACTCTTACTGCCCCACCAAGAGTTAAATATGGTTTTCATAAAACCTCCTTGTGTAAGTGGGCTCGCTACGTCCTTGAGCCCACATACGTGATAGTTTTCTCACAGAGTTAAACTGCGCCAGTTGACTAGCATAGAGTGTTCCATGTTTAACCTTTTGTATTTGTTGATTATTTTTTATTTTTGTACAGAGGGGTGAACAGTTTGTTTATATTTTCATAAATGGTTGAGCTAAAACTTATTCGCTAAACGACTGAATATGTTTTAGTTAAATGAGTATTCAATTAGATGTGTAAAGGGTGTAACACTATGCAAACAGGTGTTACACATCACCTTCACATTAGTTGGGGCAGGTGAGTAAGCGTCTATTTCATATTCATAGTGGACAGTTTCAATACCGTCGCTTTTGTGCATCTGTCACAGGTGTAAACAATAAAGTGTCAGTCTGTAACATTATCCTAGAACACGTATATATCTTTGTTATCGTAGGTTTTTTGTCTCTTTTGTTTTCTTTCTCTTTCTTTAAAATTGAACACTCTGTTCATTCTCTTCGCTGTTGAAAATATTTAGTTTAATAAAATCATAACCTTAAGTGGTGGCATGCTCTATGCGTTATACGAGCTCGAAACGAAAGTTGTATCTCGCTTTCACTTTTTCTTAAAAGGCAATTAATGACATAGGGACCTTCGTCTAGCTTTAGAAGCGTTCTAAGGAGTAGGTTATGAATTCTTGTAAGTCAGGTATCTGGCATACGATGAAGAGCTTTCTTTATGCAATATTTACAAGCTTGCTAATAGGTAGCTCTGCATTTGCAACACCAACAGATGGCGTGTTTGAGTTAGAAGCAAATGCTAATGCGATAGATGACTCTGGAGTAGGTGCTCCAGATGACTGGTCAACGCCGCCAAACATCGGCGGAGCACAAGTATTTAGCTTTGAGAATGACACGGCAACACCGGATACAATCTTTACTGGTGGTAATAAAGACATCAAAGACATACCGGAACT
Organism: Vibrio sp. M60_M70; assembly: GCF_037162085.1. Taxonomy (NCBI): domain Bacteria; kingdom Pseudomonadati; phylum Pseudomonadota; class Gammaproteobacteria; order Vibrionales; family Vibrionaceae; genus Vibrio; species Vibrio sp. M60_M70. Next base: position 1,266,358 of record NZ_JARLUL010000002.1, on the reverse strand, counting down.
TGGTTGGAAGACTGGTACGGTACTTGATAAAGGGGACATTCTTCATGCGTATGCGGCAGCATATATTATCGACAATGATCTAGTACTCACCTTTGGTGCAGACCGTTTCGGTAACAGCGGTGATGCCTTCTTAGGTTTTTGGTTTTATCAAGACTCAGTGGGTCTGAACCCTGACGGTACATTCACGGGTCAACATATTGCTGGAGACCTTTTGATTCAGGTGAATTATTTGCAAGGGGCAAACGATGGCCCTGAAATTTTGGTTCTTGAATGGGACATAACTTGTGCTAAAGCTGCTAACAATGATCCACAAGATGGTCAGTGTGCTGCGACAAACTTACGTTTGAAAGTTAAGACAAATGCACTGTGTTCACCAGGCGCGCAAGATGTGTGTGCTTCAACCAATACAACTGACTCACCTGCACCATGGGCGTATACGCCAAAAAGTGGTGTCGAAAATGTCTTCCCTCCAGAAACCTTCTTTGAAGGTGGTGTAAACCTTACTGAACTTCTACAAACAGACACCTGTTTTAGCTCATTTGCAGCCGAAACAAGAGCATCAAGCAGTATTACCGCTCAGTTGAAAGACTTTGTGGTTGGTGACTTTGAGTTGTGTAGTGTTGATATCACTAAAACATGTAATCAAGCGGTCGTGAATGAAACAGAAGATGGTTACGTTTACTCATACAGCGGCGACGTGATTAATGATGGTGTCGGTACGCTCTACGATGTTGTTGTAGAGGATTTAGAAGCAGGTACTACACATAGCTTAGGTGCCATTGCTTCAGGTGACAGTGCTTCATACAGCGGCAGTTTTGAAAGTACAAGCAATGGTCTAACTAATACGGTGAAAGTCACAGCAGCTGCGACTCCGGGTGGCCAAGCGACCATTAGTGATACCGCAAGTGATCCATGTGAGTCATTGAGCTTGTCTCCAATGATTAGTGTAACGAAATCATGTGAAAGCGGCTTCAAACTTACTGAAAACGGTATCATTGCAGAAGTGAGCTTCTCGGGAATGGTATGTAACACAACGCCTGGACTTACTTTAGTGAATGTTTCTGTGGTGGATGACTCAGGTACGCCTGAGGATGCTTCTGATGACGTGACAGTAGTGGATAATATCGAACTCGCTTCGGATCAATGTCAGTCTTATACTGGTAGTTATATCCCAACGGCATTTAGCAATGCAGAAACACAATCTTTCCGTGATACTGTGACAGCGGTTGGTTTCTTGAAAATCGATAATACTCAAGCGACGAATACAGCTTCTGCAGACTGTGATATTTGTCCTGCACCAAGCAACTAATTGACGTCTTGTGAATAAAAAGCCTGGAGTATTCTCCAGGCTTTTTCATATTGAATTGCGTGATTTAGTTCGGTTTCCCTTTACCGTTTCCACCACCATTCCCACCAGAAGTCGATTGTAAGGTGATGCTAATCGTCGCGGTTGAAGAAGATTGACCGTCACTGATCGTATAAGTAAATGAATCATTATTCTTAAACTTCTTCGAAGGTGTGTATTCAATGGAGCCATCGCTCAGTACACGGGCGCTGCCTTTGTTTGGCTTAGCGACCGTAATTGCAAGAGAGGTCGATTGTTCAAACGAGTCATTATTTAACTGCTCGATGCGAACGACGGATTTATCACTGATCGTTACGCTATCATTCACCGCCTCAAGTGGTGACGTCGACTCAGACAACACTGTGTAAGATAGCTCGGTTTTGGCTGATTGTTCATTTTCAGCATCTATAACGTCAACGGTTATGCTGTAAGAGTTCGGCTGAGCATCGCTGTTTGACGTAACCATGACCGTCGTTTCTGCACTCATGCCGGAAGGAACCGTCAAGGCGCTTGCGTCATAATTCCATCCGTCAGGAACGCTTAAAGCCGTTGTATAAGTCGCGTCTGCACATTCTGTATTGTTCTGGTTCGTCACTTTAAGATTATACGCTAACGTTTCTCCAGCATTTGCATCAGAACCTGATAGTGGGGTTAGAGAGAGTAGAGGCGATGTCGCAACGCATTGCCCGGATTCACCACCAAATATGACACTGACCTGTGCGTTTTGACCATTAGCACTTTCCAAAGTTATCGACACGCCTGTTTTTGGATCGGTGAACGTTCCACCAATTGGAAGAGCAGGGTCTTCCCAGTCATTACTCCCAAATAATTGTTTGAAAGTGGAGTCAGGCTTCATGTGTAGCAAGCGGCTACTTTTAAGATCACCGTCTGTCGCTAGGCGCACAACCACACCTTCTGTCACATCTTGGCGGTATACGATGTACGAACGGTCACGTAAAAAGCTGTCGTAGCCAAGAGCTTGTCGATATTCAACGTAAAACCATTGGCGCTGACCTGTAATTGGATCGGTACCTCTTGGGATTTTTAAAACTTTTGATGAAGTACTTTCAAAGTCTTCATAGGCATCAATAGAGTAAACACCATCACTAGAAATGATTTGAGCAGGGGAGGTCAGCCACCCTAAGTTTTCCAATTGGAAGGCGCTAAAGTAACCCATATCGTAGTTACCCATTGTATCGTAGCTATCACCGTACTCTATGACACGGCAATCACCAGCTAACGTACCGTCTTTACAGTCGAGTGCGGAAGCGTGATGCAATCCAAAATTATGTCCTAATTCATGGGCGATAACTCGAGGCTCGAAAACCGCATTTATTGACGCTCTAGAGGGAGTTACTCCTTGGCTACCAGAGCCTTCTGATGCACATCCAGTTTTGGTTGTTAAGTAGATAAAACGGTCATAGTTTGATAGTTGATATCCCGCAGTTTCAGCCATTTTGTTGGCTTCCGCTGCTACAGCATCATCATCGCAAATTTGGTTTGATATCGGTAAGGTGAATGTTCCAGCAACATCACCAGATAGCCAAAGTTGTCCCTGGGACATTTGCGAATAGAAGTCGCTAACGGTATTAAAAACAACATGATGGGCGTCTTCTTTAGAGATCGGGATCTCTTGAGGGTTTTCTTGGAAATTGACGAGTACAACTAATGTTTTTTGTTCACCACTAGCCACTTGCTCAGCATAAGCCTCTGATGAAAAAGAATATGCTGACACGAGGGTTACAAAGCCAAGAGCTAGCAAGCGTAAATTTGACGCAACAAAGCCCAATTGAGGGAGGATGACCTTCTTCAATTTATATACCTACTTAATATTTTGATATTAAATGAAATTACAAATTCATAATGTTTTAAATAAAATAAATACCGAGCTCTACCCAAATAGAACCAGTAATTATCAAGTGTGCATTATGTTTTATAAAGTTTGTTTTATATTTGTGTGTGTTTATTACTTTTAAACACGAGGCGAGATATTAGCAGAAGGGGTGGTTAAAATTCAACCATGCATTTCGGTTTTTATAAGTTTATGAATTATAATGTTTAACTACTTTTTATTGGTGGTTTTTATAAAAATAATAAGAAATAATATTGTATGCAACAAAAGCAGTCACAAAAACAGTAATAATATTACACCGTGTAGTATGCAACACTCTTAATTGTTTGTTATTTCTTTTGTTTCCTATATAAATGACTTATTAAAAATAAGACGCTATCAATTCCGTAGAGAAAATTGTCAAATTAAAGAAATATTAATTTCAAAAAACAAGAGAATTATTATATCTGGATATAGGCAACGCCATTTTTGCCATTTTTCTTTATCTCATACATTGCATGATCGGCTTTTTGATAAACTTCATTAAACTGTTGTTTTCCTTTATCAAATAGACAAACACCGATGCTCATTCCAATCGTTACTTTATTTAAGTCCTGATTTATCGCAGGAATGATGGAACTTAAGAGTCGATCACAAAGTTGAGATATTTCTTCTTGATTTGAATAAGAGCTTAAAACGACAAACTCATCTCCTCCTATGCGTCCGACTTGAGACTTGCTTGGCGCAAGCTCTGTTAAGCTATTGGCGATATTGATGAGGAGAGTATCACCAGTATGATGGCCTAGCTGGTCGTTAACTGCTTTAAAATTATCTATATCAACAAACACTAAGGCAGACTGCTGAGACGGCTTGGTTTGAGGTTGATGATTAAAGTTTTCCTCAATTGCTTTTCTATTTAACAGTCCGGTCAATGGATCACTCGAAGCTAACTTAGCCAGTTGCTGCTCATATCGCTTTTCTTTTGTAATATCGATATGAGTGCCCATCATGCGTAGTGGTTCGCCATCAGAACCATACTCGACGATGCGCCCTCGATCGTAGACCCAACTATCACTGCCGTCTTTATGAATCATGCGATGAACTACCTCATAAAGGTCGGTTTTGCCAGCTAGGTGATCTTCAAATGCACCCACCGCAAGATCATAATCTTCAGGGTGGAGATTGTTTTTCCACGTTTCAACCGTCGCGGTTAATTCATGGGGCTGATAACCTAGCATTTTGCCCCACTGCATATTGAATATCGTCAAAGTACCTGAAGGAATATGCTGCTCCCACAAACACAGTCCATTACTGTCGAGTGCAGCATTCAACTTTTCTTGTAGTCGCGTATTCTTCCGCTTCAGCTCTTCATTTTCTTTTTCTAAGCAGGCAATTCGAGTTAGATATTCTTCCATTTTGCGCATAATTTACGTCGTTTTCGGAGCGACAATATACGAAAAATACTTTGCAATTTCTATGATTGAGCTTGGAGATATAAGTATTGAATATGCGGTAAATAATAAAGAATCGGTGATGTTACTTAAGAGCAGCAAAGTAAATGCTTGGAAAAACAAAGAGGGAAATAGGGGATAAGCGAGGGGCTCTCCTGGTGCAAAGTCATAAATGAGGCCTTTGCACCGGGACTACTGAGGGTTAGCGGTTTAGTGCACCACAACGCTCAGGCTGGTAGGTGATATCGACAATTTCAATTGTCTTCACTTGATTATTTGGCATTGGCCATTCAAGTTTTTGACCAACAGACAAACCGATCAGTGCGCTGCCTACGGGCGCAAAAATGGAAATATCATCACTGCTTTTCAGCTCAGATGGGTAAACCAGTGTCTTTGTCATGGTTCTATCTTCACCTGCAAATTTAAACTCTACAGTTGAGTTCATCGTGACCACATTATCTGGCATTTGTTCTGGCTCAAGAACCGTCGCACGGTCTAGCTCTGCTTCTAGCTCAACAAGCTCCGCCGCGATGTTTGGCATTTTATCCAACAAAGCCGTGATTCGGTTCATATCTAAGCTTGAAATGTAGATAGAATTGTTTTCTGACATTTTATGACTCCCAAATAAAAGGCCGCCTCACAAACATGGGACGGCACTCTATATGTCAATTACGGTATCAATCATATGGATTTTATTCCATATGAACTAAATCAGATTCTAGTCTTTATAGTGCGACTTAGCTAGTAAAAGATTTTTGTTGTGAGACTTGATTTTTCTAAAACTTTCAGTCACTTCAGTTGTTCACCTTTAATAGCCTTGAAACGGCTAGGTTAAAACGAATGCTTTGTTTTTAAACAAAGTAGGGTTTATCGTTAGCGTGGTTTAACTCGACAATCATTGCCATTCTGTAAAAGCCAAAACTGTATAGCCCTTTGTGAGCATGACTGCGGTTATCTCATTTTGTAAAAAATACCAACATCCGTTAATAAATTACCTTTTATTCTTCAATATCAAGATAAAAACGTTCATCTACCCCTTTAGGGTAGTTTGAAATTGTAATTGATTTACATCATGTATTAATTTTCTTTCACAATTAACAATGAGCTCAGTGATAAGAACCTAACCCTTAGGAATTATAATGAGCAAGTTGAAGCTAGTAGTCATCGGTAACGGTATGGTAGGGCACCGTTATATTGAAGACTTAGTCGAGAAAGCTGATATCTCTAATATGGAGATTACCGTTTTCTGTGAAGAACCTCGTGTCGCATACGACCGTGTGCACCTTTCCTCTTACTTTTCTCACCATACTGCAGATGAACTTTCTTTAGTGAAAGAAGGCTTCTACGAGAAACACGGTATTAACATGCTGATCGGTGAACGTGCGATTAACATCAACCGTGAAAACCGCATTGTTTACTCAAGCACTGGCCGTGAAGTTCAATACGACAAGCTGATTCTTGCTACAGGCTCATTCCCATTTGTCCCGCCTATCAAAGGTCATGAAAGCAAAGACTGTTTTGTTTACCGTACTATCGAAGATCTTAAAGCGATCGAAGCGTGTGCGAAGAACAGTAAATCAGGCGTGGTTATCGGTGGTGGTCTTCTAGGTCTTGAAGCGGCAGGCGCACTAAAAGCATTGGGTGTAGAAACACACGTTGTTGAGTTCGCACCAAAGCTGATGGCTGAGCAACTTGACCTTGCTGGTGGTAATCAACTTCGTCAAAAGATCGAGCGTATGGGCGTGAACGTTCACACCAGCAAAAACACGCTTGAGATTGCGGCAGAAGGCACAAACGCACGCAACGTTATGCGTTTTGCTGACGGCACTGAGTTAGAAACAGACTTCATTGTATTTTCAGCGGGTATTCGTCCACAAGACAAACTAGCACGCCAAATGGAGCTAGAACTTGGCCCTCGTGGCGGTGTTGCCATCAACGACCACTGCCAGACTTCTGATGAGAACATCTACGCGATTGGTGAGTGTGCGTCTTGGAACGACATGTTCTACGGCCTTGTTGCTCCTGGCTACAAGATGGCGACGGTTGCCGTTGATCACCTACTAGGTAACACAGAAAGCAAATTCGAAGGCGCTGACATGTCTGCGAAGCTGAAACTTCTTGGTGTAAAAGTAGGTTCAATCGGTGATGCGAACGGTCGTACTGAAGGCTGTAAGAGTTACGTTTACCAAAACGAAGAGCAAGAAGTTTACAAACGTCTTATCGTTTCTGAAGACAACAAGAAGCTGCTAGGTGCAGTACTAGTAGGTGACACGTCTGATTACGGCGATCTGCTTCAACTAATGTTGAACGAAATCGACCTGCCAGATCACCCAGATGCGTTAATCCTTCCTGCACACGCAGGCGCTGAGAAACCAGCACTAGGTGCGGATGCACTACCAGAAAGCGCAGTGATCTGTTCATGTTTCGACGTAACCAAAGGCAAGATCGCACAAGCGGTTGCTGATGGTCACCACACATTGGGCGACATCAAAGCAGTGACTGGCGCAGGTACAGGCTGTGGTGGTTGTATTCCTCTAGTGACGTCTGTTCTAAATGCAGAGCTTGCTAAATCTGGTATCGAAGTGAAGAACGACGTGTGTGAGCACTTTGCTTACTCGCGCCAAGAGCTGTTCCACTTAATCCGTATTGAAGAGATCAAAACGTTTGATGAGCTTCTGGAGAAATACGGTAAAGGTTACGGCTGTGAAGTATGTAAACCACTTGTGGGCTCTATTTTGGCGTCTTGCTGGGGTGAGCACATCCTTAAGCCACAACTGGTTAAGCTGCACGACACGAACGACAACTTCCTAGGTAACATCCAAAAAGACGGTACTTACTCTGTGATCCCACGTATGGCGGGTGGTGAAGTAACACCTCAAGCACTGGGTGCGCTAGCGAACGTTGCTGCAGAATACAACCTATACACCAAAGTCACTGGCGCTCAGCGTATTGGTCTGTTTGGTGCTCAAAAAGACGATCTTCCAGAGATCTGGCGCAAGCTTATCGACGCTGGTTTCGAAACAGGTCAAGCATACGCAAAAGCACTTCGTATGGCGAAGACCTGTGTTGGCTCAACGTGGTGTCGTTACGGCGTTCAAGATTCTGTTGGTTTAGGCTCTTACATCGAGAACCGCTACAAAGGCATTCGTACACCTCATAAGATGAAGTTCGGTGTTTCTGGCTGTACTCGTGAGTGTGCGGAAGCACAAGGTAAAGACCTTGGCATCATCGCGACTGACGCAGGTTGGAACATGTACGTATGTGGTAACGGTGGTATGAAGCCTCGTCACGCAGACCTACTTGCAAGTGACCTAGATAAAGAAACGCTAATCAAGTATATCGACCGCTTCATGATGTTCTACATCCGTACTGCTGCGCCACTACAACGTACATCGGTTTGGATGGAAAACATGGAAGGTGGCGTTGACTACCTACGCGAAGTGATTGTTGAAGACAAACTTGGCATTAACGCTCAACTAGAAGCAGACGTAGCGAAGCTTGTAGACGAGTACGAATGTGAGTGGACTGCAACCATCAATGACGAATCACAACTGACTCGTTTCGCACACTTCATCAACTCTGACAAGCGCGATGACAATGTTGTGTTTGTTCAAGAGCGCGAACAGCACCGTCCAGCGACCTTCACGGAGAAATATCCTGAAGCGAAAGGCGACATCCTACACGTAGCGATCACTGAAGCATAAGGGAAGGTTGAACATGTCATTTGAAAAGATTTGCCAAATCAACGACATCGTACCGGGCACTGGCGTTTGTGCACTGGTTGATGGTCAGCAAGTTGCGGTATTCCGCCCAACACAAGCGGAAGAAGTGTTTGCCATCAGCAACAAAGACCCATTCTTCCAATCAAACGTGCTTTCTCGCGGTTTGATTTGTGAGCACCAAGGCGAACTTTGGGTAGCAAGCCCGCTTAAGAAGCAACGCTTTAACCTGACAACAGGTGCGTGCATGGAAGACGAGCGTTTTAACGTGAAAGCGTACAAAACGCGCGTAACCAACGGTGAAGTAGAAATTTCTGCATAAGCTTGGTTCGCATTCCCTCCTCCTTAAGGGGAGGGAATGCACTGAGTACTTAGATTCAATAGACAAAGGCTTTCCAAGCGTCATCTTGGGGGAACAGGGAAGCGAGATGATGTCGACAGCAGTGGGTGTCAACGGGAAGCCTTTCTCTATTCAATCTTTAACTTTTTAACTTTCAATTTTGAATAAGGACACATTCATGTCTACAGACTTTAAACCTGCTGAATTCGTGCAAACCATGATCAACGTGGGTGAAGCGAAAATTAATACCAGCACACGAGATCTTCTGCTTCGCGGCACGATGGCAGGCGTTATTCTGTCTCTTGCAGTGGTGGTTGCTATTACCGCGATTGTACAAACGGGCATTGGCCTTGTGGGGGCGCTTGTTTTCCCTGTGGGCTTTGTGATTCTCAGTGTGATGGGTTACGACCTTGTCACAGGTGTTTTTGGTCTTGCTCCTTTGGCTAAGTTTGCTAACCGTCCGGGTATCACTTGGGGTCGTATTTTCCGTTGCTGGGGATTGGTAGGTTTGGGTAACCTGATTGGTTCTCTAATTGTGGCTTACCTAGTGGCAATCTCTCTAACCGGTAACTTCTCTCTAGAATTGAATGCGGTAGCGAAGAAGTTTGTCGCTGTATCGACTGCCCGTAGCCTTGGTTTCGAAAACATGGGCATGGACGGATGGATCACGTGTTTTGTTCGCGCTATCTTCTGTAACCTAATGGTGTGCCTAGGCGTGATCGGCAACATGACGGCACGTTCAGTATCTGGTCGTGTAGCGATGATGTGGTTCCCAATCTTCATCTTCTTCGCGCTAGTATTCGAGCACACAGTAGTAAACATGTTCCTATTCCCACTGGGTATGATCTTAGGTGCGGATTTTGGTATCGCGACTTGGTTGAACTTCAATCTTATCCCAACCATCTTAGGTAACATCGTTGGTGGTCTCGTAATGACTTGTCTGCCACTGTATCTAACTCATGCGAAAACAGCGCCTTCTATCAACGTAGTTGAAGAAGAAGTAAAAGCAGAACCTGCAATCGCAAAATAAACTGCTTTTATCTGGCCCTACCTATGGTAGGTAGGGCTACTCAACTCATTTAACTTTCAATAGATATTGTATTGATTTGGCTATAAAAAGTAATAACTCCTTGGAGTAGTTTGAACCTTAAGTTAATAACGTGAGTGTTACTCTTTATATCCAAATTTCCGATAGGCGTTGATATGACTACTGCGAACTCATCTTTAAACAGCGGCTTTGTTTCTCTAGTAGGTGCGGGGCCGGGCGATCCAGAATTGCTGACAGTCAAAGGTTTGAAAGCGATTCAAGCGGCTGAAGTTGTGGTGTATGACCGATTGGTGTCGAAAGACATTCTTGAACTGGCTCACGCATCTGCTGAGATGATCTATGTAGGCAAGAAACTGGACTTTCACTGTGTACCTCAAGATCAAATAAACCAAATCTTGGTACAAAAAGCACAAGAAGGTAAACGCGTTGTGCGCCTAAAAGGTGGTGATTCTTTCATCTTTGGACGCGGCGGTGAAGAGTTAGAAGAGCTTGCAGAATATGGCATCAAATACGAAGTGGTGCCAGGGATCACCGCGGCGGCGGGTGCAACAGCTTATGCTGGTATTCCATTAACGCACCGTGATCATGCGCAAAGTGTTCAATTTATTACGGGTCACGTGCAAAAAGACGGTCGCGAAATTGAGTGGCATTCGTTAGCGCAATCTAACAACACACTTGTGTTCTACATGGGTTTGAAGCAAAGCGGTCACATCATGGATAACCTGATCACTCACGGATTAGATCCAGAGATGTCATGCGCCATTATTGAAAATGGTACGCGTCCAGAGCAGCGCGTGTTCCAAGGAAAACTGAACGAACTTTCTGAAATGGCTGAGAAAGCGATCAGTCCAGCATTGATCGTCGTTGGCAGCGTGACTCAGTTGCACAACAAACTAGACTGGTTTAGAAAATAAGTTCGTCTAATGGTTAGATTTTGCAGGGGCTGTGACGTCTCTGCATTTCTTGCTTACGCATTGGCATTTGATCAATCAAGTTGTTGATAAATGGCCAATCCGTTTCTGCGCCCCATCGGTATTTCTCTTGGCCATCTTTACCCAGTAAAATTGCGGTATGTGAGCCTTTTTCAATTTCATACAGCTTGGCAAGCATTTTCAAATCAAACTCTTCTTTGAGCCAAGCTGGAGACGTGTAACCTTGTTCTGTAATGACTAATGTGACCACATCTCTGTCTTCCAACTCGCACTCATTCATGAGTGTTTCTAGTAAGAATTGTTTAACGTATTCATCGTTTTCTGGAGCGAAGTAAAGCACACTCCGATGCGGCCAGTACTTTGAATGTGCTGGATAACCGAATGCTGTCGATGACAAGATACAAGAAAGTAGTATCACTAGTAACTTTCCGCCCATGACAGTTCCCCTAGAAACCCAAATACCGTTTATACGTTAAGTTTAGTGGAATTGGCTCATTGTGCTTTTACCAAAACTGACTTAGGGTAGGCAGCAAATAAATCAAGCGTAGAAAAGATGAATTCAGAAAGAAAACAAAAGATCGCCATTTTGGTTGATGTACAGAATGTGTATTACACCTGTCGCGAAGCGTATCGCAGTAATTTTGATTACAACCAGTTTTGGTATGTTGCGACGCAAGGGAAAGAGGTGGTGAGTGCTCGTGCTTATGCCATCGCGAGTAACGATCCAAAACAGCGCCAGTTTCATCACATTTTACGCGGTGTTGGGTTTGAGGTAATGCTTAAACCCTATATTCAGCGTCGTGACGGCAGCTCGAAAGGCGACTGGGATGTCGGTATTACTCTTGATGCGATTGAAATTGCTCCCGAAGTTGAGGAAGTGATTCTCGTTTCTGGAGATGGGGATTTTAGTCTGCTGGTGGAACGAATTCAGCAGCGCTTCAATAAAACGGTGACTGTTTATGGTGTGCCTAAGCTAACATCCCAAACTCTGATTGATTGTGCCGATAACTTTGTCGCGATTGATGATGACTTCTTACTGTAATCACTAACGTGATAAAGAAAAGGCGAGTCATTCAGGCTGTACGCTAACGTACAATGACTCGCCTCTAATTTATTGTTGATTTGGCTAATTATGAAGGAATGATCATTTGTCCTAACAAGTAGCCCAGACAGCAAGCTCCAATCACACCAATCAAACCTACCGACATAAATGAGTGGTTGAAGTACCACTTACCAATCTTAGTGGTACCTGACGTATCGAAGTTCACTGTCGCGATATCTGAAGGGTAGTTCGGAATAAAGAAGTAACCGTATACCGCAGGCATTAGGCCGATAAGCAGTGCCGGATCCAGACCCAAGCCAAGACCAACAGGTAGCATCATACGAGCCGTTGCTGCTTGAGAGTTCACCACAACCGACACAATGAACAACGCAAGCGCGAACGTCCAAGGGTAGCTGGTTACCATCTCAACGATGCCAGATTTGAACTGAGGCATTGCGTATTGGAAGTAAGTATCTGACATCCAGGCGATACCGAAGATCGCAATGGCAGCCACCATACCTGATTTGAATACTACGCCGTTTGGTACGTCACGTGGGTCAGTTTTGGTTGCAAGTAAAATGATACCGCCGAAGCAGAGCATCATCATTTGAATCACAACGGCCATGCTGATTGGTTTCGCGCCATCCACGATGGTACGAATGTCCGGCCACATCGCGATAACGACGATAACCAAGATAGACGCGATGAACAGCAACACAGAGTTACGAGCACTTGTTGGTAGCACTTCATCAAGAGACGTTGCAGTGGTGTTGAGGATCTTTTCACGCCACACCGGATCTTTTAAACGCTCTTGGTATTCTTCATCGTCTTCCAGTTCTTTACCGCGTTTTAGGCTGTAAAGTGACATCAGCAACGTACCGAATAGCGTCGCTGGAACAGTAACGAGCAAAATAGAAAGCAGAGTGATCTCGTGCTGAATATCAGAGAGTTGTGCCAAGTAGTAAACGACTGCCGCTGAAATTGGAGAGGCCGTAATCGCGATTTGCGAAGCGACGGAAGCGGCTGCCATTGGACGTTCCGGGCGAATGCCGTTTTTCAGTGCAACGTCGCCAATGATTGGCATGATGGAGTAAACCGCGTGACCTGTGCCGAGCAAGAAGGTCATAAAGTAAGTAACAAAAGGAGCGATCAGGGTGACGCGTTTTGGGTTCTTACGAAGCACACGTTCGGCAACTTGCAGCATGTATTTCAAACCACCAGCCGCTTCAAGAATGGATGCACATGTTACCACTGCCAAGATTATCAACATAACGGTGACAGGAGGGGAGGTTGGCGGCATCTTAAAGATGAAGACTTCAATCACCAAACCAATACCAGATACGACCCCAAGGCCTATACCACCATAACGTGAGCCGATATACAGCATCACGAGCAAAAATAGAAACTCAAGATACAACATGTGGATTTCCTTATTCAAAACAGGGGGCTATATAGCCAAATTACTTAATTACATTGTCCCGATATTCAGAAAGAAAATACTTCATGTTGTTCACACTCCTTTGGATAAGAAACAGCAATATTCAATTATTGGCAATAACTCACGCTACACAGGGAAACTGTTAACACAGTTTTATCAGGGTGTTTTTATGCTGTGTATTTTTGCGATCATGTCAGCGCTAAATGCGAAGAGGTTTAAGAGTTTGTTGCTATTCATCACATACGTAACCAGACCTTACGGGCGCAAAGAGCTTGAAAATAGAGACAGAGACCACAGATGAGAATAGGCTCTTGTTATGTGAACACAAAAGATAATAGTTTGCATTGCGATTAGTGCTTGGGTATAAAGGTGTCAGAATGACTACACCAACAATAAACCATCATGTCTGAGCAATTTTTCCCGCAACTATTTCAAACTTCGAGTGAGATTACGCCTTACCTGCACGGTGATATTGGCGAAATAGGGCAAGAAGTTATTCATATCGAAAATGATATCAATCCGATCATTCAAGGCCTTTACCAACAGTTGTCTGAGGCTCATCCGGAAGCGGGAAAAGCGTATTGGTTGACGAGAACGTGGGATTTGTTGTGTTGGCAGCCTGTTTATGTTGCGTTCATTTCTATTTACGGTTTCCACACGTTGCCAAACATTCGTGAGATGGCGCAGCAACTCAAGCCTTGTTTTGTATCTGGATATCGATTCGCTGACGAAACACATATACATGGTAAGCCAGAAGAATTAATAAAAGAGGCCGGACGTCAAATTCGAGAGTTGTTCGATTTCTACCAACAAGAAATGAGTCAATGGACGCGCATTCGCCCAGGCTTCACTCATCAATTGATGTCGGATGGGATCATGGCTTGTTTGATTCGTCTTCAACAGCGTTTTCCGCAAATGACCAACACGACATTGCGTGAGCATGCCATCTTGTGGTTACAGGCATTGGGTTTAGATGCCAACAATAGTCATTCACTTTATGAGACATCACTGGATCAGCCGCTCAAATTGGTCAGAAAAAGCTGTTGTTTGGTCTATAAGTGTGAAGGCAGAAAGCTTTGTGAAGATTGTCCTCGTTTAGAAAAAAATCGACAGCTTATGAGCAAGGCATAATCCTAATTAACATTTGGTTAACTTATGTAACAGTGCTCGATTTGAGAGTGAGAATAAGTATCATTGCATGCTCTTGTTGACAACAAAAAGATAAATACAATGATAAAAAGGACGTTTTCTCTTAATCTCATCGTACTTGCGATGAGCAGTGGATACGCAGTTAGCTCAATAGCTGCGGAAGAACTTCAACAAACATCAACACCAAGTGATGAACAAATGGTGGTCGTGGGCAGTGTGATGCCGAAATCGATCTCTGATATTCCAGGAACGGTTTGGTTTGTAGGGCAAGAGGAAATTGCCCAACAATATCGCGCGGGCAAGACACTTGGTGACATTCTTTCTGCGACCATTCCTTCGCTAGACGTTGGTACGGGTGGTCGAACTAACTACGGCCAGAACCTGCGTGGCAGAGCGATGTTGGTGATGATTGATGGTGTCTCACTGCAGTCTTCTCGCCCAATTAGTCGTCAGCTTGATGCGATTGACCCATTCAACATCGAGCGAATTGAAGTACTATCTGGTGCAACCTCCATTTATGGTGCTGGCGCTACAGGTGGTGTTATCAACATTATCACCAAGAAAGCTTACTCTGATGACTTGTCATTTGAATCGTATGTCAGTGGCTCTACAGGTTTTAACAGCAGCGACGATTTTGATTACAAATTAGCCCAGTCTATTTCCGGTGGTAACGATCGAATTGCCGCTAGGGGTTCGGTTGTGTACACCGAGACACAAGGTGCATTTGACGCAAATGGCGACATTGTCACCCCAGATATTTCCCAAGGTTCTCTGCAATACAACTCGACGCTTGATGTGATGGGATCGACAGAGATTCAAATCTCCGAAGCCAGCAAGTTAAAGCTTCTCGCACAATACTATGACAGCCAGCAAGATTCGCCATACGGCTTGTACATTGTTAACAATAAATTTGTTGATGTACGAGAGGGATTCGATTCCGATCGTGAACACGGTACAGAGCGAGTTCTCTTAAGCGCGAACTACGCTCACGACAGCGTATTCGGTCATCAACTGATTGGCGAGTTATCTTACCGAAGTGAAGACCAAACATTTACTCCTTATTATCAAGGTGCTTCTCAGCAAAAGACAGAGGTTTTTGCTGGACGTTTGGCACTGGCAAAAAACTGGGAATCATTCAACCTTGTTTATGGTGTTGATGCGTATTTAGACCGTTTTGAGAGCAATCAAGCTCTGTTCGATCCAAGCATTGCAAACAACTCTGGAAACTTGATTAATAAAACGTACGCCGAAGTTGGTCGTTACCCAGGTGTAGATGTAACGTCTTACGCAATGTTTGTTCAAGGTGACTATCAAATTAATCAAGATTGGTCCGTTCAAGCAGGCTACCGCTATCAATACATGGACAACAAGATTGATGACTTTGTTGCCTATAGCGTACAAAAGAAGATTGCCTCGGGTAATGGCGTATCAGCGGATGCGGTACCAGGTGGCAGCACCGACTACTCTGTAAGTCTGTTTAATTTGGGCACCATTTATCAGATTAATGATGAATCTCAACTTTGGGCAAACTTCTCCCAAGGTTTCGAACTTGCTGACCCTGCGAAGTACTATGGTCAAGGCAGCTATGATGCTGTGGATGCAAACGGTCATTATGCGTTGAACAACAGCATTAATGTGTCTGACTCAAAAATGTCAGGTATTAAAACGGACAGCTATGAGATCGGTTACCGTCTTGATACCAACTCTCTTGCGCTTCAGGCGGCAGGCTATTACTCGCTTTCAGACAACTCCATCAAGTATGATAGAAAAACGTTGTTGATTACGAATGTTGACGACGAGCAGCGTGTTTACGGTGCAGAAGCAAACATCAATTACTGGGTGACCCGCGATATCCTGTTAGGGGCATCAGGACACTACGTAGTTTCTGAGCTGAAAACCGATGGTAAATGGGAAGATTTGAGCGCAGGTAAAGCCAGTACGTCTAAGGCTAATGCATGGGCTGCATACTACCAAGATTCGTACTCGATTCGTCTACAAAGTCAGACGATGTTTGATTACGAAGATGACGCCAACAATAAGTTGGAGGGCTACACCACGTTTGATCTTCTGGGTAATGTAACACTACCTGTTGGGCAGTTAGGCTTTGGTATTCAAAATCTATTTGACGAAGACTACACAACCGCTTGGGGTCAACGTGCGCAGATTCTTTATGCGGCACACTACGATGCAGCAGCTTACGACTACAAAGGAAGAGGTCGCACATTCACACTGAACTACAGTGTTGAATATTAAAGTCAATTCTCTCCGTACAATAAACAAAAAAGCCGCATAAAGCGGCTTTTCTTTTAGGCTTGATCTGTCGGCACTGTGTCTACAACATTTTCCGTGCTTTCCGAGGCTTGGTTTTGCTCTTCAGCTTCCATTTTTGCACGTTCAGCTTTGGAGATATAACGCGGCTTATTGCTCTTATGTAGCTTAGCGTTGTGCTTCTTCTGCTTCGCTTTTAAGATCTGATTGATTTTCTTCTTGCGGTTCATGGTGGTGGTCCTTTAATTTAGCGGGGCAGGATAGTTATTTTTTTATCAAGTTACAACTAAATAAGCCCTTACGTCGGTCGCAAGATTCAAGTACGTTTCTATGTCCAATCATCTCTCGCGTTTTAATGGAGTCCAAATGAAAACACTGATCACTGAACGTTTGATATTACGTCTTGTTAGTGTAGATGATGCACCATTCATATTAGAACTTTATAACCACCCAGACTTTTATCGTTTTGTCGGAGATAAACAAATTCGTACTGAATATGAAGCGGCGCGTTATATAAAAGAAAACATGCTACGCATGCAAAAAGTTAAAGGCGTGAGTTTACTCGTAGTAGAGAAAAAGGACGATGGACAGCCGATCGGTATTTGTGGGCTAGTTAAGCGTGACACATTGCAACACTACGATCTCGGGTATGGTTTTTTACCTTCTGCTTATGGTTGCGGCTACGGAGTCGAGTCGGCAACCGCGGTGCTGGAATATGCTCGAGAGGGAATGAAACTCGATAAGTTGGCTGCCATCACCAACAATGACAATATTCGTAGTATAAGTTTGCTCAAAAAACTGGGCTTTGAGTTTGAACGAGTTGAGCAGCAATACGATAATGGTCGAACGTTAGAACTTTACACAATGACGTTGTGATTTTTGGAAGCTCATGAGCGATATTTTACTTGGCAAGCTCGCCACTGAATTTAAGACGGTAAAAGCCATGGTAGAGGTTTACTGTCACGATCACCATGGAACAAAAAGTGACTTGTGCTCAGAATGTCGTGAGCTGCTTGAATACGCAGAAGTTCGTCTTGACCGTTGTCCTTACGGAGAGAATAAACCTACGTGTAACAAGTGTCCGATTCACTGTTATAAACCGGACCCGAAAGAGCAAATGCGTTTGGTCATGCGTTACTCTGGCCCCAGAATGCTACTGAAACATCCCATCTTGGCGGTTCGTCATTTACTTCATGAAAAGCGCGCGGTACCGGAAAAACCTGCAGCGAACGCGTCAAACCGTCACAAACGTTTATCTAAACAAAAAAGCGAAGAATAAAAAACGAGGGCGACATGCCCTCGTTTTCGTTGAGTAGAAGTTGCGTGGTTAGAGGCCAGCGGCCATACGCTGCTTAGTTTTGCTCGCTGCAAGTAGCATGTATACGCCAGTCGCAACCAAAGCGGCAAACAAGTAGCCTAGTAAGCCATGTTCTTGGCCCATAAATTTATCAGCCACAACCGGGCCAGCAACAGAGCCAATGCTGTAGCTGAACAGCATGACTTGTGTGGCAGAGACAATAAAGCGCTCATCAAGTCCTTCGCAACCTAAGTTGATCGCAATTGGGTACAAGGCAAAAGTAGCTGCACCTAAAAAGAATAATGCAGCAGCTAATACCACGGCTGACGATGAAATAAAGGTCAAACCGATCGAAAAAATACCCAAAATACAAAAGAACGCCATTAGCACTGTGCGGCTCATGTATTTGTTCAATGTGGTCACCATTGGTTGAACCAACATGCCACCTAGGATCACTAGTGCCATCAATGTACCAATGTCTTGATGGTTGATTTTACGGTTAGTGAGCTCAACAGGCATTAATCCGTATATCGCGCCTAAGGTCAAACCTGATACAACACAACCAATAATTGCAGCATGGTTTAGCTTAGCGATTTGCTTAAATGACAAAGCGGTTGATTCATGGCTGTTTGGTTGTTCACACTCAATAAACATTAGCACCAACATCGCCATTAGGATCAACGTTGTGATTGCAATGAACGGAACACCGCCGCTGACGCCAAGTACACCAATACCAAACTGGCCTAATGCTGAACCGCCATAAAGCGATAGCATGTACAAGCTCAAACGTTTTGCACGTGATGCTTCGTCGCCAGACATTAGCCAAGATTCAACAATGACAAAAACGCCCGCAACGGCAATACCTGCGATAAAACGAGCTGCAAGCCACACTAACCCATTCGCAAAAACGGGTAGCGTGACAATCGTTAGCGAGAATGCCGCTAAGCAGCCAATAAACGCTTTACGGTGACCCACTTGACGCACGACACGCTCAATAAACATCGCGCCGACCAATAAGCCGCCATAAAAAACACTCGCCAACCAACTCGCATAATCTGCTGAGATGTTGTATTCACCGAGCATGAGAGGGATCAAGCTCATTAAATAGCCCGAAGCCACCGCATAAAGAGACAGTGCGACGACTGGAACTGTAACTCGTGGTGATGCTGCAGGAACGACTGTGTTTTCCACTGTTTTGCGCCTATAAGTTAAATGAAATCTAAGGGTTATTCGGCGCGAATATGAGGCTAATAGTTAGGCAAGTAAAATGATAAATTTAAGTCGTTTCGACAAATAATATTTGTTAAATAGATAGGTCGATAAGTTGCATAAAAACGCCAACCTACCAGTGAGGTTGGCGTGGAGAATTACTTATTAAGTGCTTGATTTAACCATTGATCAAACTGACTTTTAGGTAGCGCACCATTGATCATATCAACACGTTGACCGTTCTTGAAAACCATGATGGTAGGAATGCTTCGAATGCCAAATTGTGCAGCGAGCGCTTGTTGTGCTTCTGTATCAATCTTTACAAAACGAGCCGTTCCTGCTTGTTCATGAGCGACATCCGAGAAAACAGGGGCAAAACCGACGCACGGATTACACCAAGGGGCCCAAAAGTCGACGACAACAGGCGTATCACTTTGTAATAGAGCAGAAAAGTTATCTTGCGTTCCTTCGACAGGCGCGCCATCAAAAAGTGCACTTTTACATTTACCGCAAGTTGCAGACTCTGCAACACGCTCATTGGGGACACGATTCAGACCGCCGCATGAAGGGCAGCGAGTTTTAAACGATGACATGACTTCTTCCTTTATTACGTATTGATGAAAACATGACTTACCAGTCAGCCTCATTATTTGTATACTTATTTTTTAACCTGCCGAAATAACGCAGAGCAGGTTTGTATTTGAGCCTAAGGTTCTAAGAAATTTTATTAAAATACAACAATAAATAGGTCTGCGATGACAAATTACTACGCTGAAATTACAGGTTGGGGGAAATGTGTTCCTCCTGCCGTGCTCTCTAACGATGATCTTAGCACTTTCCTTGATACTTCAGATGAGTGGATTCGTACCCGTACCGGTATCGAAAACCGCCGTATTAGCCATGTAAATACTTCAGACATGGCAACCGTTGCTGCCAAACACGCATTGGCGCGCGCGGGCGTTGACGCAAGCGACGTTGATTTAATCATTGTGGCGACTTGTTCTCCGGATTCACTTATTCCAAACATCGCATCTAAAATACAGCAGAACTTGGGCATTCGTTCTGCGGCGGCCTTTGATTTAAATGCCGCATGTACGGGATTTGTCTACGGCCTTGAAACGGGCACACGTTTGATTCAATCAGGTAACTATCGCAACGCGATCATTATTGGCGCGGAAAGATTGTCTTTCTACATCGATTGGGCCATGCGAGATACCGCTGTTCTATTTGGTGATGGCGCGGGCGCCGTTGTGTTATCAAGAACAGAAAAAGAAACGGGTCTACTGCAATCTCAAATTGGTTGTGACGCTAAAGGTCGCGATATTCTTTCCGTACCAAAGTTTGGTACTTGTATGGACCGTTTTGCGGAAGACAACGGTTACTGGGATTTCAACTTCGTAGGACAAGAAATTTTCAAACGTGCGGTAAAAGGCATGGGGCTAGCTGCGAAAACCGTGCTTAAAGCATCACAGTTAACTACCGACCAAATCGACGTTGTTATTCCTCATCAAGCGAATATTCGTATTATTCAAACCCTATGTGACCTATCTGGGATCCCACACGACAAAGCGTTTGTGAACATCCAAAACTACGGTAATACTTCTGCAGCGACGGTGCCAATTGCATTATGTGAAGCGGTAGAGCAAGGCCGAGTTAACCCGGGTGATAACATGCTTCTTGCTGCATTTGGTGCAGGTTTGACATGGGGGCGGCAGTATTGAAATGGGGTGACCGCGTAACGCCAATTGGTGAAAGTGATGCGGCTCTGCCTGAATGTGAGCAATCCGCGCTAGAATTACTTGAGCGTGCCATTAAGCTGTGTAACGAGCGCCGTCGCGACGAAGCGTAACGGACACTCAGCGGGAATGATATTGAGAAGGGAGCGTAAATGCTCCCTTTTTCATGACACGTTAATTAAGAGCTCATTAAAGCAGCTTAAGCCATAAAGCCAAGGTTTGAGCTAGCAAAATTGCGGATATTCGGGAACACGTATTCCAGTGCCGCGTTGTCACTCACGCCCATCCATTGCGCGAGGGTTGATCCCACTTGATCGGCTGCAATTTTGGGGATAAGTCGACCTTGAGAATAGTCATCGTTTCCGCCCAATACTAGTTCAGGCCATGTACCGATAGGTCGCTGACCATTCACTGCGCCTCCAATCAATAGTTGATGACCACCCCAACCGTGATCGGTGCCGTTACCGTTGCTTGTCATCCGTCGACCAAAGTCAGACATTGTAAAAGAGGTGACTTGCTTGTTTAGCCCCAACCGTTCAATCGCACGATACATTGCTAAGAGGTTAGTTGCTAGATCTTCGAGTAGTACGGGGTGTCGAACTAATTGAGAATCGTGTAGGTCGTAGCCAGAGTGTTTAACGAAGAAGACTTGTCGTTGTTGCTTTAACACATCTTGGCTTGCGATCAATTTGTAGACGGTTTGCATCTGCTTGCCGAGTGTTGATGAGGT
Source organism: Vibrio sp. M60_M70 (assembly GCF_037162085.1). Lineage (NCBI taxonomy): Bacteria > Pseudomonadati > Pseudomonadota > Gammaproteobacteria > Vibrionales > Vibrionaceae > Vibrio > Vibrio sp. M60_M70. Next base: position 1,244,823 of record NZ_JARLUL010000002.1, on the reverse strand, counting down.
GAACAGCGGCTCGTCATCAATATGATTGAGTTGCTCGCTTAGCATGCGGCTCATCATCATCGATTCATCAACCATCAAATTAAAGTGACCACTAAACGGATTCTCTGTTTGATGAGAAAGCAGTTGATCATAGATCCCCTTGTATAGTGGGTTATCAATCGCGGTAAGCTGAACCGCACGGTCTTTTTTCAGCACGGTTTGGCGGTGTTCCATCGCGCGTAACCAAAGCGAGTTCCCGTGCACACTGTATAGTGGGGTTATTTCTGATTCAGAAGTTAATACGTCCAACATTCTTCCTGCCCAACCCAAGTTGCTAGATTCTTGCATACCACCAAGTAACCAAGCGTCAGTTTGTGAATTGTGGGAAAATAGTTGCTCGGGAAGTGACGCTTCACCTAGCTCAATCGCTTGTTTTGTAACGGGATGGTTGAGAATACCGCTATTGAGCACGATATTGGCATCGCCTTGTTCGAAAATTGAAGACAGCGCCTTTAGTTTGGGGTGTAAGCCAAGTTCTACCAGATTATCCGAGCTATCGGCGGTACGCAAATTGATAGGGAGTATGTCGTCTTTGGCGACAGAAAGAGCCCCTCTGACTTTGGCATATTGGTTATAGTGCGCGTCAGACAACGGCAGTACCGTGTTGAACGCATCGTTTCCACCTGCTAAATAGACACATATTAATGCTCGAAAGTCATTAGATGGCGCCGCGAGAGAATAACCCGGTAGACCAAGCGAAGCTAAAGCGCCCATCGATGCAGTGCTTTTTATAAAATGTCGTCGTGAAATATCCATAATCCACTCCTAATCCTGAATATAGAATTCATCGCCGGAAATGGCGGTAAAAATCACCAAGGCGAGCTTTGTTGTTGGCACATAGTCCTCACGATATTCATCTAACACGGTGAGCATGAGTTTTTTAATTCCGCCGAGGCCGTTCCAGCAAAGAAGCGTGCGTTAACCAGCTCGACTAAGGCATCGTGATCATCCAAAAGAAGATAAAACTCGCCGAGATCGAGAGTGTAGGAATCACCGCCGCCTCTGCGAGTGCTGGTCAACATATAGTTGACCAAATCGGTATAAACGGACCAGTTCAGTAGCTCATACTCAGGAGAGCTAATACCAGACTCCGTAAACTCGTTAGATGGTTGGTACTCAGGAGAGTAAAAATTAAATACGGAAGGAGAACGAAGAGGTCCTTGATTGGCGATATTCATCATCGTAGTAGCGTCTTCGTAACGTGTAGATTTGATTGTAAAACCCGCTGCTCGATGAAAATTAGTTAGGACCAGTATTGGCTCTTTCACTTTTATTGGCGGGGTATCTGTCATGCCTAGAGCCTCAGAATCGAGCAAGATGGCATGAATGACCGCGTTTAAATCTCCTTTTTCTCCTTTGCCATTGTTATTGAATACCGAAGCAACACGTGCGATGTACTCCGGACTTGGATTCGAAGTTACAAAACGTTGGATAAGTAGCTTAGAAACAAACGGCGCCATGTTTGGATGAGACATCAAAATATCGATCACTTTTGAAAGCTCTTCTTGCGCAGTTAAACCAGCAGGAATTGTGTTACCAAGCAATCGTTTCTCGCCACCATCGTGTCGGTGGCTGATGACTCGCATCGGTTCGACAAACGCTAAATCGGCATTTTTCCACCCAGTTAATGCTCGAGCGAGCTCTTGAATATCCGTTTGGGTATATGTGGGGATAGGCTTACCCGTTTTACGATCAAGCTTTTTACTGCCATCGATATTCAGTTCATACAAGCCTAGGGTGAACAACTGCATCAACTCTCGAGCGAAGTTCTCATCAGGTAATGCACCCGTCGTGTTGTTCTCTTTTGCGCTACCGAGCATGGACAAATAGCTGCCCATAACAGGATGAATGGAAACGTCATATAATAAATCTCGGTAGTTGCCAAAAGCGTTAGCAATCAATACATCATAGTAGTCGACTAGACCAGTGGGCTTACTGGAAAGAACACCGCCATAGCGAGAGACCACTAAGATCTGGCTTAATGCATACGCCATGCGTTGTCTGAGTTGATCATCAGCAGTAATAACAATTTGATACCAAGCGTTTTCTCGATTGGATTGTGCGCCTTTGGAAAAAGGTGTCCGATAGAGCGGTTGATGATAGGTGGCAGGAAGGTGGATTTGTTGAGATATCCAACTTTCCATGCCGACTTCTTCTACCTCATCAATTAATGTTGATGTTGGCCCAAAAGTGCTCTGATAGAGGAAACGCGCAACGGTTTGATCGGAGGGCGTTAGTTCCATTTCTGCTGGTACTGAAGGGACGTAACTTAGTAATAAGATAATCAACCCTAGTACCCAACAAGAGATTTCATTTTGTTTCTGACGTCTCATAGTTAACTCGCTTACCCGAGGGAACGACTTAAATCCATTTAACGGGAGTGATTAAGCTCATTTGAGCTAAATAATAAATTTAGAAAAATCAAGCAGCTGCAGGAACGAGTATAGTCTCTATAAGTGACTAACAAAAAACTCAATCTATGAATTTGGTACTTTAGTGCTAGATGTTTTTGATACTTATTTAGGTAACGTACTGATATTTAATATCGAGTGAGAATAGGGTCAAACAGTGATATAGCGAGGAATGTGTGGTGATACTGCAATAATGCGGTCAACGTGAGAGTGATGCAATTATTAAGTCTGCAATATAACTTAAACTAATTTGTGAGCTAATAAATAAAGTTGTTTTATTGGCACAAGAGAAAACCGCATGGGTGTTCTCTTGTACAAAGTAAAAGGATTATTTTCTAGCAAGTTTATGGTGAGCCCGGGAGAAGTGATCGGCACAAAATGCGCCCACAATCGAGAGTTCGCCAGCCAGACAAAGCGCGGCCGCGACTTCGGCTAAGGCTTTCGCATTGCCGTTGCCGTGCAAACCCAAAATATCCAAACATGCCTTTTGCGTTGGAAGGCCAGTGCCCCCACCAACCGTGCCAACCATGATGTTTGGCAAGGTCACGCACGCGTACAAGTTGCCTTGAGCGTCCACATCCATACGAGTGATGCCAATGGCAGACTCTGCAACGCAAGCGGCATCTTGACCACAAGCAATGTAAAGCGCGGCAAGGGCGTTTGCGTAATGCGCGTTGACACCAATTGTCCCGCTGAGTAAACCGCCCACTGTGGTCATTTTGCCAAATTGAACCATAGACTCTGGTGTGGTATGCAGATATTTTTCCACCAACTCAGCAGGAATGGTCACTTCGGCGGATACTTTCTTACCGCGTACCGAGCGCAGTGTGTGCGCGTTTGGTTTTTTGTCGCCTGATAAGTTGCCATCCAAGAATGCTTGAGTTGGTTTGATTGGGCTGGTCGCCAAAATATGATGGAACACTTCGTTTGTTGCGATGGTCACCATGTTTTGTCCGGAAGCGTCACCTGTCACGTATTCAAAGACCAAATAAACGTGGTTTCCTTCGATGTTTACATTGATGTCTTTGAGTTTGCCATGTGAGGTGGTGGATTCCGCTATTTGACGAAATGCGTCAAACTGGGTCACAACCCAACTGACGAACTGGCCAGCGTCGGCAAGATTATTAAAGGCGAACACTGGCGTTCGGCTCACCCCTTCACTCAGCAACAATGCGCTCGCGCCACCAGCGGCGGTAATAAGATTTGCGCCACGGTTGTAGGAAGCGACTAACGCGGCTTCTGTCGTTGCGAGCGGAACCAAAAAGTCGTCGTTCGCATACAAACCGTTGACGCGTAAAGGACCTGCGATGCCGACCGGCACATTGACAGTACCAATGAAGTGCTCGATGTTGTTGGAGTAAGCGTCGCAATGTGACTGTGTGAAAGGATCAAGAAGATGATCTTTATTGGTCACTTGTTCCAATACTTGCCAACGGCGCGCCAAATGCTTATCCGATAGGCCAGGGCTTAAGCAGAGACGTTTCTCTGGCTTGTGAAACTTCGGTTCTAATGCCGATTGAATCTTACTGCTGGTTTCGATATCGGAAAGGGCGGAGCTTTGAACAGGGTTATCTTGGTTTAACTTCGGCATACAAACGTTAACTGAAAAATCGAACCAGAGATTGTAGTGATTGAGGCTTTGATTACAACGTTGATTATACGTTTTGCAACAAATACCACTGTGCAAGCGCCTTTATTATCCAAGTGATTTGATATTGGAGCGGCGAATTTACCGGAAATAAATGGGTTTTGACAATGAATGTTGCAGTAAATGGCAGATCCGGGAGGTTATGGCTCTTAGAGAAACTGGCCTGTAGGTGTTTGGATTCGACAAGGTGTAAGCATGAGTGCCTTAAAAGCGGAATGGTTCAATCTATGAGAGGAATAAATTGTCTAACCCAGTCCCTTGGGTCAGACGCTAGCTTGAATCCGTTATTCAGAAGTTAGTTAAAGGCGCGAGCCACACGTCCCGCACTTTGAATACGGTAATGGCCAACGTAAGCAGGAACAAATACCGATTGTCCTTTCGCTGCGGTTAACGTCTCACCGTTATCACTGATGAGTGCCAGGTCGGCATCAATCGCCATCAAAATCTCTGCGCTGTTTGCCTCAACCACTTCATTGTTCGGTTGGTTAATAATGCTGAAACTAAAGTCTGCCACTGGAACGGGGTAAAGGCTTTGGCAACCATTTGCATTGGGTTCAAGAACAAGGCTGTTAAACGGCTTAGGCACAAAGTCTGTGCATTTAACCAGTTCTTCAACATCCATATGTTTCGGCGTGAGTCCTGCACGCAAAACGTTATCTGAGTTCGCCATGATCTCTAATCCCGTTCCTTTAATGTAAGCGTGTGGCGTTCTTGCGCTCAGGAACATCGCTTCGCCAGGTTGCAGCGTGATGACATTCAACAGTAATGGAGCAAACAAGCCGACATCGCCGGGGTATTGAGTGGATAGATCCAAGATGAGCTGGAAAACATCGCTGTCAGTGCCTTGTTCCGATTGGCGTGAAGCGTGGGCAAGAAGCTGCTTCAGTGCTCGCTCTTTTGTTTCTCCTTCCATGGTCAGAATGTGCACAAAGAAATCGCGTAAACCTTGTGAGTTGATTTCGCGTTTGAATGCATCTAGCGGTGCGCGTAGCTCATCGATATCGCAAAGGCTAAATGCCTCAATAATCTCGGCATACGAGCGAAAACCGTTCATGGCTTGGTAACTTGTCAGCGCGTACACCAACTCAGGTTTGTGGTTTGGATCTTTGTAGTTACGATGGCTCGCGTTTAGTGGGATGCCAGCACTTTGCTCTTTTTCGAAACCTACTTCGGCATCTTGTTTGTTTGGGTGAACTTGAATCGACAGCGCGTGTTCGGCCGCTAAGATCTTAAACAGAAAGGGCAGGTCGCCAAATTTCGTTGCGGTTTCTGCTGATAAGTAAGCGGGTTGGTTTTGTTTGATCAGTTCAGACAAAGGTAGCGTGTTTTGCTCAACCTGAACTTCAGAGCAGCCGTTTGGGTGAGTACCCATCCATACTTCTGCTTGAGGTTCATTTGTTTCGTTAGAAAAGCCAAACAAATCGTGAATAGACGAGGTGCTTCCCCAAGCGTAGTTTTGGATTTTGTTGTTCATTTGAAAGAAGCTATGCGATGAAATAGTGTTCAAATTCATGAATTTTTCCCATAGTTAACCCTCCGAACTGAATCGGAAGAAAAATTGAGCAGAGATACGTTAAATAAGGAGGGCGAGCGCGGTTAGGTCACTCGCCAATTTGCCCGAAGGGCGATAAGTCGATTTACAACCGAGGTTTTGGTTCGAGTGGTTTTCGTGATGGTTGCGCTTGCAAAAATGGCAGCAATAAAAGGCCAATGACGGCTGCACAAACTGAAATGGTGATGAAGAAACCCGTCCAATGATATTCTTCAAGAATTAACGCCAGTGGATAGCCAGACAATGCTGCGCCCATGTAGGCGAACAAGCCTACGAATCCTGTTGCCGCGCCGGCAGAATCTTTGTGAGAGCACTCCGCCGCCGCCATACCGATCAGCATTTGTGGTCCAAAGACAAAGAAGCCGATGGAGAACAATCCCGCCGCTTGGAATGCAAAGTTGGTCAGGGGCATAAGCCAAAGCGCAGAGACAGATAAGAAAATCCCAATCGCGAACAGCAAGTTCATTGGCCCACGGTTACCACCAAAGAGTTTGTCTGAGCCCCAACCCGCAACCAATGAACCAACAAAACCGCCGATTTCAAACATAGAAAGGGCAGCATTGGCGTTAATCAGGCTATAGTGATGCTGCTCGGTTAAGTACAGGTTTCCCCAGTCATTGATTGCGGTTCGGACGATATAAACCAACACATAACTGAACGCGAGCAGCCAGATGTATTTGTTGTTAAATACGTACGATTTCAGAATTTCGCGGTAGGTGAGGCCACGTCCGTAATTTTCTTGCGCAAGTTCTAGCGCGTCGTTGCGCCATTGGCCGACACTTGGTAAACCCATTGTTGTTGGTTTGTCGCGCAATCGCCAACAAACGAATAGACCGAGTAATACCCCGATGATGCCGGGTAGAATAAAGCCTTCACGCCAGCTGTAGTGCAACGTTAAATAGCCCACCAAAATAGGGATCAGCGCGCCACCAACGTTGTGTGCGGTGTTCCAAATCGCCCATAAGAAGCCACGCTCGGAGCGTGAATACCAAGTGGTTAACAGCTTGGAGCATGAAGGCCAGCCCCAGCCTTGGAACCACGCGTTTAAGATCCACAAAGTAATGAAAGCCGCGAGTGAGCTAGAAAAGCCGAACGCGATGTTGACCAGACCTGTCGCAATCAAGCCTAGCCCCATGAAATAACGAGGGTTAGAGCGATCCGAAATCGTGCCAGAAATAAACTTCGAGCAGCCGTAGGTGATGTAGAAAAGCGTACCGATAAGACCCAAATCGCCTTTATCTAAGCCAAGATCGGTAATCATCGCTGGTGCGGCGTAGTTAAAGGTCTTACGGGTAAAGTAGAAACCTGCGTAGCCGATGTACATCCCCAACATAATGTGCAAACGCCAATGGCGGTAACGCTGGTCGATTTGCTCGTTGCTCAGACTCGGTTGAGTAAATTTAGGTGAACGTAAAAATCCAAACATCTTGAGTTACACCTTAGGTAAAGTAATGCTGATTTGTGTGCCGATCACTTGATCGCTGGTGGAGTAGATAACCATTTTCCCACCTAACGCGTGCACACGCTCTTGCATGCCGCGAACGCCCATGCCTTTCATGCTGTCCTGAACTTTGAAGCCGACACCATCATCGTGAATCATCAGTGACACCGCAGCTTCTCCAATTGTCAGTTCAATATTGATCAACTGCGCTTCTGCGTACTTGGCTGCGTTATTTAATGACTCTTGGCATAAACGGAATAGGGTGACTTTGAGTGTGTCACTCAGGCTGGTGTAATCGCCTTGCCAGTTCAGTTGAACAGTTGTTCCGTGATTGGCGAATTCCATCTCTCGCGTCAGTTGCTCGACGGATTCTTTTAAGTCCAAATCATCCAGCATTTTTGGTCTTAGCTTGCTTAATAGTCGCTTAGTGGTGTCGTACACGTTGAGGGAAAGCCCTTCGATCATGTCGGCGCAACCCACGCGTGTTTCTGCGTTATTTACCCGCTTAATGATGTTGGCTTGCGTGCGGATCGCCGTGATGTTCTGGCCGATTTCGTCATGTAGCTCGCGCGCAATATCGCGTCTTACGGATTCTTCCGCTTTGATAAGCTGGCGAGACAAATTCTGATTGCGTGCAAGTTCGCCGCGCAGTTTGTGATTGAGGTCTTTTTGTTTCTGAACCCCTAAGCCGAGCATAATGCCGGTGATGGTTTGCGCCGAGAGAGATAATAACAAATCGGTGATTTCTAGATTCGATACGCCGCTACGAGCCGCAATCAGCGCAATGCTGTTGAGCATGGTGGCGAGTAGGGCACCTTGCCAGCCGTAACGCAGAGCAAGCACGATGATTGGAATCGCCATACAAAATGGCGCAAATCGTTTTAGCTCTTCAGGCAAACTGGTTTGCACCAAAATACTGCCGATCAAAAGCAGCGCATAAAGCACGATATGACGCACCTGAAATACAACGGCATTACTAAGTAGGAGAGAGCTAAGCGGAGACCAACGACTTTGGAACAAATAACTCCATAACAAGTAGCACATAGGCACCACGAGCAAGCCTCCAGAAATGCTAGCCAGCCACACCATGTAAACCGAAGGAACGTGAAAACCAACGGCCATCACATTAATAAACGCGCTAATGATAATGACAACGCTCATCACGGCTAAATGGCGGTTTTGGTCTCCGTAGTAGTATTTTTTCGCAATCAGAGTGACCGGGATACTGGCAATGCTCGCAATCAGCACGGTAAGCCACTGTGGTTGACCCAGTAACATCGCAAGTGCGATGGAAAGCCCCCACTCCGAAAGGTAAATCGTCGGCCAATAAGCGGTGCGAGTGTGCAGGGCGACACCTAATCGTAAAGCGAAAGGAAACAATAAGATCGCCAGCTCGGGATCATTGACAAAGTAATAGGCAATCACCCATAAGCAGAACCAGGCGCAAGCCATAACAAAAAGTCCGCAAATGGTGGTAACAGCATAAGCTCGCATTAAAAGGACTCTTGAGAAAATAGTTTGGCGAGCTCAACGTTGTTTTTCACGCCGAGTTTGTCGATGGCATTCGCACGATGAACATGCACAGTCTTGTGGCTCAAGCCAAGCTCTGCCGCGACAGACTTTACATCCAACCCGGTCGCAAGTAGCTGACATACCTCGTTTTCACGTTTTGTCAGTTGGCATAGAGAGGTGGTGTTGTCGCTAGGCGTTGCAAGTTTAAGTGCAATATCTGATGTGAGGTAACAGCCACCAGAAGCACTGGTTCTCACGGCTTGAATAAGTTCGTCTGGGCTACAGCGTTTACTAAGATAGCCTTTTGCACCTAGCTTTAGTGATTTTTCCACCATCGCAGGGGAGTCATGCACGCTAAGCATCACGCAGGCAATGCCAGTTGGTATTTCGCTAAGAAAGTTTAAGCCGCTTTCATCTGGCATGGAAATATCTAGGATGACGACGTGTGGGTGTACCGCAGGCAAGCCTGTGCGTGCTTCTGCGACAGAGCCGAACTCACCAACAACGGTAATATCACTTTCTAAATTTAATAATTGTGCGAAACCCGAACGCACGATGACGTGATCATCAACTAGAGCAACATGAATCATTATTACAACCAAATAGAGCAGACGACTAACAACAACAAGCTCCAACAGGAGCCAATAGAAAAATCTTTAATGATACTGAATTGAACCATGCTTTTTAATGATCTTGCGCGCTTTACCGAAGTAAAGCGCGCAGAGAAGTTAGGCTTGGTCTTGTGCAAGTTGAAGCTTCTTCGCGTGTCGAATCTTCTTCTCTTCCGCGATAGCGACGAAAGCAAGCAAAACAATACAAATCATGGCGGAGGTATCTAGGGCTGCGAAGGTACCTTTCCAACCTGTTAAGCCGAAGATAGGTGTACCGTCTGCAATCATACCCAAGCCTAGTTTTGCAAAGCTATCGCCGATTAGGTAAGCGAAAGTACCTTTTACGCCGTCAGCCACACTGATTGCTTTTTTAGGGACAAAACCAACCGCGGCAACACCGATAAGAAGTTGCGGACCAAACACCAAGAAGCCCAATACAAATAGAGAGGCCAAGTACATGAACTCGCTAGTGGCGTGCTGGTAGAACTCAAGCGATACGATGATCAAACCAAGAGACACACAAGCAACCAATGCGCGGCGACCGTTTGCTAGGTCAGACAGGTAACCCCACATCAACGTACCCACAAGTGCACCGACTTCGAACAGAGTAAAGCCAGAGATTGCCGTTTCTTTTGACAGACCAAGCTCTTGGTACGCGTATACCGTTGACCATTGGTCGATACCGATACGAACGATGTAAAGGAAGATGTTGGCAAAGCAAAGTAGCCAGATAACTTTGTTTTTAAGAACGTATTCAACAAAGATTTCTTTTTTGGTCATCTGGTTTTCTTCTGCGGCGGTGTCTTCTTCACTCACTGCTTCATCGAAAAGTTCTTCTACTTTACCTAGACCATAAGCTTCTGGAGAGTCGCTACCAAAGCGCATACCGATAAAGCCAACGATGATCGCGATGATAGAAGGAAACACGAACATGCCGATTACGTGGCCGTCGAATAGGTAGTTAGCACCGAAAAGAGCAACACCCGCTGCGCCAGCACCACCAACGTTGTGTGACATGTTCCACAAGCCTAGGTAAGAGCCGCGTTTGTTACGAGGTGTCCATTTTGTAATGGTTGAGTAACTAGAAGGGCCACCAGTACTTTGGAAGAAACCACTCAGAGCGTAGAAAGCCACCATCAAGAACAGGCTTGCACTACCGCCGCCCATGCTGAAGCTGAAACCAAGCATTGCAAGACCAGAAAGGATCAGCATAAAAGGGAGGAATTGCTTGGTGTTCTTACCGTCAGCGTAGTAAGACACAACGGTTTTACCGATGCCGTATGTGATGGAGAAGCCAAGGCCAATAAGACCTAGGTCTGTCATGCTCAAACCGTAAGTTGAGATCATGTCGTTTTGCGCGACATTGAAGTTCTTACGAATCAAGTACATGGTTAGGTAGCCGATGAATACGACCAAGTAAGATTGGATGAACGGTTTAAACCACATCTTTCTTCTAACTTCGACAGGAAGATCGAGGGTCGGCTTCCGCACCTGTTCGAGGAATTTTAACATGATGAACTCTCTTGTAATTGTTTTAGAAACACAACGGAGACCGTTATGCGCTCTTGTTACCTTTGACTGAGCGGAATTCTAGAGAGTGGTTTTGTGAGGCACATGAGATGGTTGCCTAGATCGGCTAGGAAAAATTCCTAGAAATGCCTAAGAAGGCGGAAAAGCGTGAAAAGAGTCACACAAAACCCTTACTAATATATGGGTTTTTGACTGAGTTTTTATCGATTGGAAAGCGTTCAAATGCAAACGGATTAATATGCGTAAGCTTAGTGGTGACAAGGGGTGAGCACGTTTGGTTGGAGAGAATAGTGTCTTGTCGCTAAGTATCAATTGGGAGTGAGAAGCAAACAAAAGAGACCCAGAGGTCTCCGTTAGAAATATTAGGAATTCGGCTAGGTCGACGTGTTAAGGCGCAGGGCTGTATAGACGCGGCGAGCCGTGTTTTGGCAAGTGAATTAGGTTCAAATGGTTTCTTCTTGCCCATTCGACGGTTAACGCTGTAGGTGCAGATAAGCAAACCAGTGTGGGGATGCGCGCGCGAACGGCTTTGTGGATCAACTCTAAGCTGCAACGGCTTGTCATGATTGCGAAGCCACTTTGAGGTTCGATGTGATTGTTGGCCAATGCGCCAATCAACTTATCTAGCGCGTTGTGACGGCCGATGTCCTCTCGGCACAACTTGATGTTGCCTTGTAAATCTGCAAATAAAGCGGCGTGTAACGCGCCAGATTCACGTGCGGCTTCTTGATGCTGTGCGACTTTGTCTCGCAGCCCTTCGAATACATCGGAGCGCGGAGGAAGAGACGGTGTTAGCGGCACCAAATCAGGCAAAGCTTGTTCAAGAGCCTCGACGCCACAAATGCCGCATCCGGTTGTGCCAGCAAGATTCCGGCGTTGTGTTTTTAACGCCCAGAAAGCGCGGTTGCTGATTTCCACTTCCGCATAGTGAGATTCGTGATCGCCACCAATTTCAATGTCTTTGATCTCTTTGAAGTCGTGGACGATGCCTGTGCTTAAGCTAAACCCTTTCACGAAGTCTTCCAGATGGCCTGGCGTCACCATCATGACCGCTTGGCTAATGCCGTTGTAGCTGATAGCTAAGGCGGATTCACTCGCCAGCGACATTTGTTGCACTGGGCGGCCATCAATCAATTCTCGGTAATTGAACGCACTTGGTTGAGGTGGTGCTTGATTGAAATCGGACAGTTCAAAATAAGATTGAGTAGTACATCTCATGAAATCACCTAATAAGCCGTTATGTATGCCAAAAGTTGACGTGTGGATTGTTGTTATCGATTGAATATGCTTTTTGCTTCTGCGAAACACTGATCGGTTAGCGCGGAGAAGGGTTCTTGTTTTCGCTTTAACAAACCTAGCGGGGCGTGAACGGCGGCTTCTTCGATAGGAATAATGCGAAGCGTATCGTTCAGCTCTTCTAATCCACAATTCAGCGGCATAATGGCGCAACAAAGGCCACTGGTTACTGCTTGGATCAAGTGAAAGGTGGAGTTACTTTCAATGACGGTTTGCGGAACTAGCCCTTTACTCACAAAGCTAAGATCAATCGAGTGGCGATAGTGCATGCCTTTCGAAAGCAGCCCTAGAGGAATGTTATTGAGTGACTCCCACAACACTTCAGATTCGGCAAAGTCAAAATGACGCTCATCGAATAAAACGCCAAGTTTGGTCGAATCTAGCTCGATAACATCGAAGTAAGCGGTGTTGACTTGATCGACATAACACATGCCCAAATCAAGCTGATTGCGATTGAGTTGGTCTATGATCTGTTCGGTCGTCATGGAGAGTATTTGAAAGCGTAACTCAGGGAACTGTTGAGCTAATGGTTTGAGCAATTGCATCGGGTTTTGGCTGGCGAGTGGCACCATTCCAAGCCGAAGTGAACCGACCAACTGACCACGGCAGTTGGCGGCTTCGGCTTGCAATCCATCATGAGCGGCTAAGACGGTTTTTGCCCAAGCTAAAATGCGTTCTCCGGCTTCAGTAAATCCTTCAAATCGTTGACTTCTCTGGATTAATTCGAGGTCGAGTTCTTCCTCTAAGCTTCGGATTCTCATGGATAAGGTAGGCTGCGTAATGTGGCACAATGCGGCGGCTTGACCAAAGTGTTTGGTCTGTTCAAGTGCGATGAGATATTTCAGTTGTTTGATATCCATAATGGATTGTTCACCTTGCGTTGTGAGTCACATGTACGGGGGAACTCCCTAAAAAAGGGCACAGCACTACCGTACTTTTTAAGCGCTGGAGCGTTTTAACTGGGAAATGGAAAACCAAAACCAAGTCAAGAATAAAACCACACTCAAAATTGATCTGAATCAAGGCTATTCCTGATATTAATTAGGGTCAAATTTAAAGTATCTATAGTGTGATAGATACTATCTATTATCAAGAATGCCGATTTTATTGAGTTCGTTAAGCGAACTAGGTGGAATCGAATAGGAAAACGATTAACCTCATAAACTGTATTGATTAAAAATGTGATGAGCGTCAGTGGAAAAATTCTTCATAGATTTTGTTTATCACTCGGTCAGGATTATCAATTGGACGCATATTGAATAACGACTTAATCTTTGATTTAGATCAAGGCGCAACAATGCAAATTGAATCTAACAGTCTTAGAAACAGTAGGCGGGTATCCGATATCAAGAATCTAGATAAGTAAACGCTCGGACAAGCGAGAGCATGTTGAGTGGTTACTTATTTGGATTAAAAAATACATGGATTAGAAACTAAGCCCTTCAATACTTCCGCATTATCTCAATAAATAACGCGCTTGTTTTCACGGGCACCCTGCTTGCTGGTATATCTGCGAGGAGTAAAGTCGTGAGCCAAAAAGAACAAATAAAAGCATACAAAGGTCCAGCTGGTGGTTGGGGGGCATTGAAAGCCGTAACCAGAAGTTGGTGGGGCAGTGAAAATGCAGTGAAGAACATTCGCACTATGCTCAAAACCAACCAAAATGGCGGTTTCGACTGCCCGGGATGCGCATGGGGTGAGTCGCCAGATAGTGGTAAAGTCAATTTCTGTGAGAATGGCGCGAAAGCGGTAAACTGGGAGGCGACCAATCGTCTGGTTGATCCTGAGTTTTTTGCCAATCACAGCGTTTCATCTCTCTCAACGCAAACCGATTACTGGTTGGAATACCAAGGCCGTATCACGCACCCAATGCGATACGATGCCGAGTCCGACCACTATGTACCTGTCTCTTGGGATGAGGCTTTTGCTCTTGTCGCGAAACATCTCAATCAATTGGATTCACCACACCAAGCGGAGTTTTATACCTCTGGTCGTGCAAGCAACGAAGCGGCGTTTTTGTATCAGCTATTTGTGCGCGCATTCGGTACCAACAACTTCCCAGATTGTTCCAACATGTGTCACGAAGCCAGTGCAATAGGGATGAAAGACACCATTGGTGTTGGTAAAGGCACAGTGATCTTTGATGATTTTGAAGAAGCCGATGCGATTTTCGTGATTGGTCAAAACCCGGGCACGAACCACCCACGAATGCTTGAACCTTTGCGCGAAGCGGTAAAACGTGGAGCACAGGTTATCTGTCTAAACCCGCTGAAAGAGCGCGGATTAGAGCGTTTCCAAAACCCACAAATGCCGATTGAGATGTTGAGTAATGGCTCAGAGCCTACAAACACGGCGTACCTGCGTCCTGCTTTAGGTGGAGACATGGCAGTGTTTCGTGGCATCGCGAAGTTCTTGCTGCAATGGGAACGCGAGGCATTGCAAAACGGTGGCAAAGCGGTATTTGACCGTGAATTCATCAAGCAACACACGATAGGTATTGATGAGTATTTGGCTGAAGTGGACGCAACCTCTTGGGAACACATCGCGGAACAATCGGGTCTTGATTTAAGTGAAATCGAGATGGTGGCGAGCATGTATCGACGTGCAGAACGTGTGATCATGTGTTGGGCAATGGGGTTGACTCAGCATCGTCACTCTGTGCCAACCATTAAAGAAGTCGCAAACGTGCAAATGTTACGAGGTAACGTTGGTAAGCCGGGCGCGGGTCTTTCACCAGTGCGTGGTCACAGTAACGTTCAGGGCGACCGTACGATGGGCATTGATGAAAAACCTTCAGATCTGTTGTTGGATCGCATTGAAAGTCGATTTAACTTTGCCGTCCCGCGTGGTGAAGGCCACAACACTGTGCAAGCCATTAAAGCGATGGAAGAAGGGCAAGCGAAAGTATTTATCGGTTTGGGCGGTAACTTTGCACAAGCAACGCCAGACACAGAACGTACGCACAACGCGATGCGAAACTGTAATTTAACCGTACACATTTCGACGAAGTTAAATCGTTCTCACCTTGTCACAGGTAAAGATGCGCTTATTCTTCCGTGTTTAGGCCGTACCGAGATTGATCAGCAAGCGACTGGCCCACAAGGCGTGACGGTTGAAGATACTTTCAGCATGGTGCATATCTCATTTGGTCAGCTAAAACCGCGTTCGGAGCATTTGCGTTCAGAACCAGCGATTATTGCCGGTATTGCCAATGCTACACTTGGGGCAAAACCAATTGATTGGCTGTGGGCAATTGAAGATTACGACCGTATTCGCGATTTGATTGCCGATACCATTCCGGGCTTTACCGACTTTAACCATAAGCTTAAACACCCGGGTGGATTCCACTTGGTAAACCCAGCAGCCGAGCGTCGATGGAATACACCAAGCGGCAAAGCACAGTTCAGCTCTAGCGAGTTGCCGAAGCAGTTGATCAGCGAAGCGATACTCGAAAAAGGCCAAAAGCCAGATTTGATTTTGCAAACCATGCGCTCACACGACCAATACAATACGACACTTTACGGCTTGAATGACCGTTATCGTGGAGTATTTGGCATGCGCGAAGTGCTGTTCATCAATGACGCGGATATTCGTAAACTCGGATTTGAACCGGGCGATAAAGTAGACATGGTGTCATTGTGGGAAGATGGCGTTGAGCGGCGTGTGAGCGGATTTACGCTTGTTGCCTATGACGTACCAGCAGGTCAGGCGGCGGCTTACTATCCAGAAACGAACCCATTGGTTCCTTTAGATAGTTATGGGGATAGAACGTTTACGCCAACCTCTAAGTTTATTGCGATCAAATTGGAAAAATCGACATCCGATAAGATCGCTTTGGTGGAAGCAGAATAGTTCCCAAACCAGCACAACGACATTCCAGATAAGCAAACGGCTGATATCAATTATCAGCCGTTTTTAATTGCTCACTTTGCCTTTAGATCATTTCGTCGAAGGCGCTTAGGGGGCTGAATTTAAATAGTTATTTTCGTTAATAACGGGGTTATTGGATAGCACTCTAAAAGGCAGCAATTAAGGCGCATTGGTCCAGCTTGTGTATAATATTAATGAAATTAGGCTATTAGACGTATAACCTGACGGATGTCTGTATTTGAGCCTAAATCTAAGCTGATGAAACTAACAAGAAGATAGATGACCTTGAAAAGTATAATTAAATTAACGTTAAGCCACTTAGTGGCTGTTGCGATTGGTATTGCGATAGGTATCTATACTTTACCGATTCTTATTGCACCGTCTGCGCCGACCGATGAGCAAGTTTCTGAGCGCATGCAAGGTGCAGAATACAGTGCAGTTGTCACGAGGGACCTCAAAGATAGCGACGCTTTTCATTGGGGAGAAGGTGAAATTCATTTGAGTTCCCAAGCTATTACGCTGGTAGGAAAACTCGCTCCCGGGCCTGACTATAAACTCTATTTATCTCCTAAATTTGTCGAGACTGAACAAGCGTTTAATGACCTTAAATCTGAGATGAGCTTGGTTGGTGATGTCAAAACATTCAATAACTTCGTTGTTGAGGTTCCTCAAGGGATTTCCATTTCTGAATACAATACTGTTGTTGTTTGGTGTGAAACATTCGGTGAGTTCATTACTTCGGCAAAATACCAATAAATCCCATCAGGAGAAAAAGTGGTTTCTTCTTAGTTAAGAAAGGCTTACTGCTCAAATAACTGGTGCAATACATTACGTGGTACAAATGCACTAAGTGCTGCTAATGGTTCTACAGTGGTTGATAGAACTTAAGGATATTTTGTGGAAGTTAAAATTTTTCAGGTCGACTCGTTTACATCAGATGTGTTCAAAGGCAATCCTGCAGGTGTGTGTATCACAGAATCAAGCCTTGATGAGGAAATGATGTTGGCCATAGCGGCAGAGATGTCACTATCTGAAACCGCGTTTCTGTCATTAAACACAATGCAACTTCGTTGGTTTACACCGAGGACGGAAGTCGCTTTGTGTGGACATGGCACATTGGCCACGGCGCACGTGCTGAGAGAGCAAGGGTTATATAGTACTGGTGATACCATTGAGTTTGGCACGCTATCCGGCGTTTTAACTGCACAACTTGATCATGACGACATTCATTTGGTGTTTCCTGCTCCTATTTTAGATATGCGAGCAAGTATTAACACAGACTTGCTTTACGGCTTAGGGCTCGATGTGGCTGATGTAAACGCTTATGGTCAGTTTGATAATAAGCAGTTGATCGTCATCAATGATGAGTCTTTGATAGAGCAACTCGAACCTGATTTTAGTGCGTTACTTAAACAAAAAGGTCGTGGAGTTGTTATCACTGCTCAATCAAGCACTGACGCTGATTTTGTCTCTCGTTACTTTGCCCCTTGGGTGGGTGTTGATGAGGATCCAGTGACAGGTTCTGCTCATTGCGCTTTATGTGTTTACTGGGCTAAAGAGCTCGGTAAAGCGCAATTAAAAGGCTTTCAAGCATCCAAGAGAAGTGGAGTTGTTTATACAGAATTATTGAATCCGGAATGCGTTAAGCTTTCTGGAAGTGCGGTAACAATGTTGCGAGGAGATATGAGAATTGCGTAGTCGTCCTTTTTGGTTCTCGTTTTTTCTGATTACAGGTTTACCCAGTTTTCACTAGTGACAAAGCTAGAAGGCTGTCTATTCACGTAGTTGATTTAACACCCCTGCCATGGTGGTGTATAACGATTGGAGAGTTATATGAAAACTATCGGTCTTCTAGGCGGCATGAGTTGGGAGTCGACGCTTAGTTATTACAAATTGATCAACGAAGGAGTCAAAGAGGCGTTAGGCGGCCTAAATTCCGCAAAAATTTGTATGTATAGCGTGAATTTTTCAGAGATAGAGAAACTTCAACACCAAGGTAAATGGGAAGAAACGGCAAGTATTCTATCTGATGCTGCATCTTCAATAGAAAAAGGGGGCGCTGATTTTATTCTTATTTGTACGAACACAATGCACAAAGTTGGTCCTCAAATTGAAGCCAGCATTAATATCCCATACTACATATCGCAGACGCGACTGCTGAGTTACTTCGTGAGAAAGGGGTTCAAAAGGTCGGACTCCTTGGTACTCAATTCACAATGGAGCAAGACTTTTACAAAGGACGGCTTTCCGACCTCTATGGGCTGGATGTCATAACTCCTGCTCAAGATGATCGCTCTATAGTGCATAACATTATTTATAAAGAGTTATGCCAAGGTGAAATCAAAGAGGAATCGAGAACGATATACCTGCAAATCATTGAAAAACTAAAAGAGCGGGGAGCTGAAGCTGTGATTCTCGGGTGCACTGAAATTGCCTTACTTGTAAACCAAAGTCACACTGATGTTACGCTACTTGATACCACTTCTATCCATGCTCAAGCAGCAGTCCGTTTGGCGATAGAAGGTTAATGAGTTAGATTTGAGTCCATGTAAATAAACAAAAGAGAAAACCAATCCCTCTGTTTTCTCTGTTTTTATTATCCCGTTATAAGCGCGAGAATTTGAGTGTTCTGTATCCACCAATCAAGTTGCGGGCTTTGTAACCATTGTTGACCAGTTGACGGTATGCCACGTTACCACGCAAGCCGACCTGACAGTAAATTACAATCTCTTTATCTTTTGGTAGTTCACCCATACGATGGCGTAGCTGATCAACCGGAATGTTGATTGCCCCTTCAAGATAACCAACAGACTCCAATTCACCCGGGTTACGGACGTCGAGGAGAATTTGATCTTCAGTCAGGTTGTCGATTTCATCGTAATGAATCGCCGCTGCGTCACCTTTGATGATGTTATTTGCCACAAACGCCGCTTGGTTGATCACATCTTTTGCACTGCCGTAAGGTGGCGCGTAAGTCAGTTCAAGATGCTGTAGTTGTTCAACCGTCATGCCAGCACGTTGTGCAACAGCCATAACGTCAATACGTTTGTCGATACCGTCTTTACCAACTGCTTGAGCACCTAAAATCTTGCCTGATTTTGGATCGAACAACATTTTGAACGACACCACTTCTGCACCAGGGTAGTAGCTCGCGTGGCTTGCGGTATGCACGTACACTTTTTCGTATTCAACGCCAGCGCGTTTCAATTGTTTCTCGTTTTTACCGGTAGAAGCCACTGCAAGGTCAAAGATCTTACAAATCGCTGTCCCTTGTGTGCCTTGGTAGGTTTCTTTTCGGCCAAGCATATTGTCTGCTGCCATACGACCTTGACGGTTTGCCGGGCCTGCAAGTGGCACTAGAGTTTGCTCGCCTGTCACGAAGTCTTTCTCTTCTATCGCGTCGCCGACAGCGTAGATAGATGGGTCGCTGGTTTGCATGTATTCGTTCGTGTAAATACCGCCTAGCGCGCCAATTTGAAGGCCGGCTTCTTGCGCCAGTTTTGTCTCAGGACGTACACCGATTGCCATGATCAGAATATCGGTAGTGAGTTTTTCACCGTTGTTCAGTGTTAACTCCAATTCACCTTCTAGGTGTTGGTGTTTCTCACTCTCACCAGAGTCGAAACTTGCAACGTGCTCGTTAGGTACGAATTTCACAGATTCAAGCGCGACGCCAAGTTTTAGGTCGATACCTTTGTCACGAATTTCTTCATGAGCAAAGCCTGCCATTTCACGGTCTACTGGCGTCATGACTTGGTCTGCCATTTCGATCAGAGAGGTTTTAATGCCAAGTTGGTGGAAGGCTTCCATCATTTCTAAACCGATGAAACCGCCGCCAACAACCGTCGCATGCTCTGGCTTGTTCATTTGGATCGTTTCGATGATGCGATCCATATCTGGAATGTTACGTAGCGAGTGGGTGAGCGGGTTATCGAGACCTGGGATTGGCGGAGCAATAGGGCCGGCACCTGGGCTAAGCAGTAGGAAGTCGTATGATTCTAAGTATTCAGACTCATCCAACAGGTTTTTGATCGTAACGGTCTTGTCCTGTCGGTTAATAGAAACCACTTCATTCATCACGCGAACATCAACGTTAAAGCGTGCTAAAAAGCTTTCTGGCGTTTGTAGTAGTAACTTACTGCGTTCTTGGATATCGCCGCCGATGTGATAAGGCAAGCCACAGTTGGCAAATGAAACGAACGGGCCACGTTCAAACATGATGATTTCGGCATCTTCGCTTAGACGACGAGCACGCGCCGCCGCAGATGCACCACCTGCAACACCACCGACGATTAAGATCTTAGTCATTTTTAACTCCAAGTTTTAGGGCGAACTGACCTTTCACGAATAGCCAGTGTGAAAGGTCACTACGCTCTAGATTATCTAAAACCAAATTTCTTTAAAAAATAAGCAGCAGGGCAGATTCCCGTGTAAGCACTTTGAATAAGATTAACGCCGATAAACACGGTGAACCAAATGAAGTTACTGTGAACGAACACGGTTAGTATGACCGAGATCAATACCATCGTGCCTGCAAAAATTCGTACTGCATTTTCTAACGTCATAACTCTTCTCCTTCGTACTCTCAAACTGAGAACGCCATCCTTTGATATTCATCACTATAATTATCTAAATTAGAAATGTCTAATGTTAATTTATCTAAATTCATCATTGCTAATTTAGTGTTGACTAAATATGTTGCTTTAGTAATATCTAATTTAGTTTTTAATATAGAGGTGAGTCATGAGCTATACAGATATGGATGTAGCAGCAATGAAAGGCAATGCCAATGAAGCTGCTGATCTCCTAAAAGTAATGGCACATCCGGAAAGGCTAATGGTGTTGTGCCAACTGACCCAAGGTGAGGTTGGTGTTGGGGAGCTACAAAAGAACTCGTTCCTTAGCCAATCCGCCTTTTCACAGCACTTGACGGTGCTTCGCAAACACAAATTGATCAAGGCTCGTAAGGCATCACAGCAAGTGTTTTATTCGTTGTCAGAACCGAGAGTTGAGTCATTAATCAAGGCGCTTCATAGCGTTTTCTGTAACTAATTCGTAGCTAAGATTTTAGAGGTAAATAATGTTAAACGTTATTCCATGGGAGTCGTTGTTTGGTGGCCTTTTGTTAGGGATCTCCGCCACTATATTGTTGTTGGTTAACGGGAAAATTGCCGGAATCAGTGGAATTATGAATGGCATTATGTCACCGAAAAAAGGCGATTATTCGTGGCGATTGCTTTTTGCGGTTGGAATGATAGCTGGTGGCTTGATTAGCGTTCTGATGTTGGGCGTTGCGGTTCCTAGTACCGCGAACCTTTCTTTAGGGATGGTGATTGCCGCTGGTTTATTGGTAGGAATCGGAACCAGACTGGGTAACGGATGTACTAGTGGGCACGGCATTTGTGGCATGGGCCGTTTGTCTAAGCGCTCTATTGTGGCGACCTGTGTATTTATGGCTGTCGCTGGCCTAACGGTATTCGTTCGACTTCACCTAGTTTAAGAGAGATTCCATGAACAAGACTATTTTTCGTTTTTCTGCTCTTTTGAGCGGTGTGTTATTCGGTATGGGCATGGCGGTGTCTGGTATGATCGACCCAGCTAAAGTCATTGGATTTTTAGATATTTCTGGCAGTTGGGATCCAAGTTTGGCTTTTGTGATGGGCGGCGCACTCGCGGTATTCATGCCAAGCTATTTTTTAATCATCAAGCCGAGAAAACAATCAGTTAGCGGTGAAGCGTTTTGCACACCAACCAATAAGAACATCGACGGACGTTTGTTATCTGGTGCGGCCATCTTTGGTTTAGGTTGGGGTTTGGCAGGTATTTGCCCTGGCCCTGCGGTTGCGAGTCTGGCATTAGGCAACGTAAACAATCAATCTGATATGGAGGGGAAAGGATGCCCGACAAACTAAAGCGAAGTTTTGTTCAGTCCGTGATGAACAGCTTTTTCCCTCCGATCATGATTTTACTCGCGCTTATGGTCGGTGCCGCGGCTTTGTGGTTGACCCCGAAAGAGGAAGACCCGCAAATCGTTGTGCCGATGGCGGATGTATTGGTTTCGGCTCCCGGACTCAGCGCTTCTCAAGTCGAAAATCAAATCACTGAACCATTAGAAAAGCTTGTTAGCCAAATTGACGGTGTGGAATACGTTTATTCTTCGTCAATGGAAGGTGCTGCGCAAGTCATCGTTCGTTTCTATGTCGGCGAAAACCGCGAAGATGCTCTGGTTAAGCTTTACAACAAACTCTATTCCAACCAAGATAAAGTTCCTCCTTCTGTCTCTAACTGGCTTGTAAAGCCTGTTGAAATCGATGATGTACCCATTGTTGTTGCCGCAATTTATTCCACCGATCCAGACATTCTCGATCGCCATCAGCTGAGACGTATTGCAGACCAAGCCACGTTAGGTATTAAATCATTGGATGCCACCAACAAGGTGGAAGTGATTGGCGGTGAGCCGAGAAAAATCCAGATAGAGCTTGATTCCGTTGCGATGGCAAACTTCAAAGTAACCATCGATGACCTCGAACAGGCCATTCAGCTCAGTAATAGCAAAACCCAAGGCACGAACGTTCGCGTAAACGGGCAAAATTACACATTGGAATCGGGACGGTTTCTGACTAACGCCGAAGAGGTTGGCGATCTTGTTATCGCGGTGCTCAATGGCAAACCCGTTTATTTGAAAGATGTCGCGCGTATTTACGACGGTGAAGGTGAGGCAACATCCGATACTTGGTATCGCGATAAAAACTACGATGAAGCATACCCAGCGGTGTTCATTTCTGTCGCTAAACAAAAAGGCTCGAACGCGGTTAACGTCGCTCAGTCTGTTCGGGATAAACTGGCGGAGCTTCAATCCGAGCAGTTTCCTCCACAAGTTCAAGTTGCAGTCATTCGTGACTATGGCGAAACGGCGAATGCGAAAGTAAACAACTTGGTATCAAGCCTTGGCATCTCTATTCTAACGGTCGTGGTGTTTGTCGGTTTGTTCTTGAACTGGCGAAGCGCATTGGTGGTTGGTATCGCGATTCCGATTAGCTATGGTGCCGCGCTCGGGATGGACTTGGCATTTGGCTATTCCATCAACCGAGTCACACTCTTTGCGTTGATTTTGGCGCTAGGTTTGATCGTGGACGATCCGATCGCCAGCATCGACAATATTGAACGCTACCTCAAACGCAAAAATCTAACACGAACCAACGCGATTGTTCTCGCCATGGCAGAAATTCGTAGCGCCTTGTTAATGTCGACGGTCGCGATTGTTATCGTGTTTACGCCGATGTTTTTTATCACTGGGATGATGGGGCCTTACATGGCGCCACTGGCGTTCAACGTTCCGATCAGCGTTATCTTTAGTACCGTTGTCGCGTTTATAATCACGCCTTGGCTTGCCAAGAAGCTACTCAAAGGTGCTGAGGAAAACGGCCACTATGACATCCAATCTTCGCCGATGTATCGTTTGTATCGTGGTGTGTTGATTCCGCTACTTGAAAGTCGTAAGAAAGCGTGGCTTTTCCTTGGTTTGGTTGCCTTGTTGTTCGTCTTGGCAGCATTGTTGCCAGCACTTCGCTTAGTTCCACTCAAGTTGCTTCCTTATGACAATAAAAATGAGTTCCAATTGGTATTAAACATGCCAGAGTCTTCAAGCTTTGTGGATACCTCCAACGCGCTGTCGAGCTTTACGGACTATTTAATGACGGTGCCGGAAGTGACAAGTGTGTCGGGCTTTGCAGGCACCGCTTCCCCAATGGATTTCAACGGCATGGTGCGCCACTACTTTATGCGTAGCGAACCATACCAAGGCGAGCTTCGAGTCGTTCTTGCAGAGAAGAATCGCCGCGCAATGCAATCACACGAACTGGTGACACGACTCAGGGCGGATTTAGAGCAGATTGCAGATAATTTTGACGCTGACGTGCAGCTAGTCGAAGTGCCGCCAGGCCCGCCTGTTATCGCCACCATTACGGCAGAAGTTTACGGTGATGAAGCGACATCTTATGAAGATCTGATGATCCAAGCAGAGAAAGTCGCGGATAGGCTTCGCAAAGAACAGTTGGTTTCTGAGGTGGATACCAGCATCCAAGGTGATTTAGAAACGTGGCAGTTCATCGTTGATCAAGAAAAAGCGGCGCTGTCTGGTGTTTCTGTTGCTGATATCAATAACACGCTTATTACCGCCGCGAACGCCAAAGTGCTCGGTTATATCGCCGATCCAAGAGAAGTGGACCCACTACCTATCGAAGTGCAGCTCCGACGCGAAGACAGAGATAACCTGAATCAACTAGAGCAGCTTTATGTGCGAGGCCGTCCGGGCATTGCAAAAGTAGAATCCAATGGGGCGGTTGTGGATGCTCCTCAGCCTATCGTGCAGTTGTCTGAAGTCGGTCATTTTGTGAAACGTGCAGCGGACAAACCGATTTTCCATAAAAACCTCAAGCCCGTTGTGTATGTCTACGCCGAGGTAGTTGGGCGTGTTCCGGGTGAAGTGATTGCCGATGTGATGGCTGACCAAGATACAACTCACGCAGAAGATGTGCATCGTCACTGGCAAGATCGCACGTACTTGAGCAATGGCGCTGGTGTCACTTGGAGCGTGCCAGACAACATCGAAGTGGTTTGGAGTGGTGAGGGGGAATGGAAAATCACAGTGGACGTATTCCGCGATTTAGGCATTGCTTATGGCGCTGCGCTGCTTGGCGTATTTGTGGTTATGTTGATTCAAACTGGTTTACCTGCGGTATCGGGCATCATCATGCTGGCGATACCTCTGACCGTGATTGGGATTATGCCGGGGTTCTGGATTTTGAATGTGTTAAGCAGTGACATCGGTAATTACCCCAACCCAGCTCTGTTCACGGCGACCGCGATGATCGGCATGATTGCGCTAGCAGGGATTGTGGTGCGTAACTCGCTCGTTTTGATTGAATTTGTTCAGCAATCGTTGGCTGAAGGTCGTAGCTTACATGATGCGTTGATTGAATCTGGTGTTGTTCGTATGCGGCCAATATTGCTGACTGCGGGTACAACGTTACTGGGTAATGTCGTGATTACGTTAGACCCAATTTTTAACGGTTTGGCTTGGGCAATCATATTCGGAATTACCGCCTCGACCATCTTTACGCTGCTTGTGGTTCCGGTGGTTTACAACCTTGCATACCAAAACACCAAAGGACATGGATTACCTCAGATGGAGGAAGAGCAATGAAATTAGATACCAAATGGTTAGGCGTGATTCTGTTTGCCATACTCGCGCTTCTTTTTCTCTATATGGCTGGATTTTTTACAGAAAAGTTGCCGACAGAACATGACGCGAAAACCAACCAGATTGATGTAAATAACGCAGAGACACATCAACTGATGTTAACCAGCGAACCGGTTGTTCGAGAGTTTCCGGGCGTCGTCGTTGCAGAGCAGCACGCCGATATCGCGGCACGGTTAACGGCATCGGTGATGGAGGTATTGGTGAAGGTTGGCGATAGAGTGAGGCAAGGAGACGTGTTGGCGCGGCTAGAAAGCGATGATCTCGACGCGCGAGTTCGTCAAAGTGAGCTGGCTTTATCCTCTGCACAAGCGCAGCTCAATGCGGCGAGAAAGGAGTTTTCTCGTGTCAGAGCGCTTTTAAACAAAAAACTGATCCCTCAATCGCAATTTGACCAAGCGGAAAGTGCCTTGCAAACCGCACAAGCCAACTTCAATAAAGCGCAAGCGGTGGTCTCCGAGGCGGAAACGACCTTTGGCTACAGCATCATTACTGCACCGTTTGATGGCTTGATCACGCAAAAGCCCATCAACAAGGGTGATACCGCGACACCGGGGGCTTTGCTTTTATCAATGTACAATCCAAACTCGTTGGAGATAGAGGTGAACTTTGCTGAGTCTGTCATGCCTTATGTGACTTATGATAAAGAAGTGGACGTTGTTTTTCCGTCTTACAACCTCAACGCGCAAGCGGCTGTAAAAGAAGTGACGCCGTCGGCAGATGCCAACTCGCGCAGTTATACCGTAAAGCTTCAATTTGAGCCGCCAACGGCTATCTATCCAGGTACATACGCCAAAGTCGCGTTGACCTTGACCGACGATGTTGTACTTCGCGTGCCAAAAGAGGCGGTTTACCAAGTTGGCCAATTGGACTACGTAAAAGTGGTGCAAGACAGCGGTGAGGTAGAAACTCGGCTTATTCAGCTTGGAGAGTTGGGGAGAGTGCGAACGGGGTTGAAGCAAGGTGACGTAGTGCTGCTGAATCCAAGAGCGCTTTGATAGAACGGTTTCTCTTGTTAACTAGTTAAACGTCTATCTAGCAAACAACATAAAATAGCCCAGCAACATGCTGGGCTATTTTGTTCGTTTAGTTAAGCGTTACCGTTGCGTTTACAGGGCAATGGTCACTCAGTTTGTAATCCAAAACATCTTGTGAGCTGAACAGCGTTTGATGCGCGTTTTTCGCTTTTATTTGCGGGCTCACAATAATGTGATCAATCAAAGAGCGGAATTGGTGTGTTTTGCTTGGGTTCTTATTTGAGCGAACCTTGCAATCGGCTTGGGTATCTCGCGTTACCAATTGTGCATCGTTACCGAGCGTCATGATCGCCCACAACCAATCACGTTGATACGACAAGTTGTGATTGAAATCGCCCATTACAGCGTACTGCTCTTTTTTCTTTTTTCTTTCGCTCATCCATTTCGCAAGTGCTTCTCCTTGTTGACTCAGTGTCTGGCAATCACGACTGTTTTTATACGCTCCGCTGCATCCTGCTTTTAGATGCACAGAGAGCAGGTGAAGCTCGTCCTTTTGGTTTGGGTTAACGACGATGTAGCTGGCAAAGCGCAACTTGCTATTACCACGCGTGATTGAGAAGTCTGCTGGGTCAGACACTTCAATGTCTTTACGCACAGCAAAACCAGTGTACTGATTGGTATCAGAAAACTGAAGGTGCTTATTGTTTGATTGAGCTCGATCAGAGAGATAAATCGCGTAGCCATCGCCTACGGCTTTTTGAACCGCGGCTTTGGAGTCGACCTCCTGAAAGGCGATGATGTCGGCTTGAGTTTTATCCACATATTGGTTGAGTTTGACGAAATCGTCACTGGTTCTCGAAACCTTACCTCCATCTATAGACAGCCATTCTATATTCCAACTGGTTAAGTTGATGGAGTTTTGAGCAAGTGACGTTGAACTAAAAATTAATAAGGCAGTAACAAATAGTGATCGCATATTGGCTTGTTTCACTCCTGGATTTTAGCGTATTCCTTTCCAACCTTTATCCTATAAGCGCTCTAAAAAAAGCAAGTAGATTTCGTACCAATTTTGCAATTTTCATGGTTTTCTTCGCAACTGAGATCAGTACCAATAAGATCGATTTGTTCTTGTCCGCTAGCCGATCTTTATTGATCAAAATCAATGTTTTCAAGTGGTGCTTTTCGTTAAATACGCCACAATATATTGTGTTAGCAGAATAAAAAATAACCCCATATAGTGTGTTTGTGGATAACTCTGTGAGTATGCTGGGGTAAGGAGAAGAAAGTGAAACCAATCGTAATCAAGCGTGACGGCTCAAGAGCTCCGTTCAACAGGGATCGTATCCAAGCAGCAGTTGAAGCGGCAGCGGAAAACAAAGATAAAGATGTCGCCATTTATGCTCTTAATGTCGCTCTTGCTGTCGAGTTACAGCTAAAAGATCACGATGAAGTTCACATCCATGAGATTCAAGACCTAGTCGAGAATGAACTCATGCAAGGTCCTTACAAAGCCCTAGCACGTTCTTACATTGAATACCGCCATGACCGCGACATCGCGCGTGAAAAGCAAAGTGCATTAACTCGTGAAATCGAGGGGTTGATTGAAGAAAGTAACCTTGATTTGATAAACGAAAACGCGAACAAAGACGGCAAAGTTATCCCAACTCAGCGTGACTTGTTGGCTGGTATCGTGGCGAAGCACTACGCGAAAACGCACATCCTGCCTCGTGATGTGGTTCAAGCACACGAAGTGGGTGACATTCACTACCACGATCTGGATTACGCCCCATTCTTTCCGATGTTTAACTGTATGCTTATCGATTTGAAAGGCATGCTAACGCACGGCTTCAAAATGGGTAATGCAGAAATCGATACGCCTAAATCGATTTCAACTGCGACTGCCGTAACGGCGCAAATTATTGCTCAAGTG
Source organism: Vibrio sp. M60_M70 (assembly GCF_037162085.1). Classification (NCBI taxonomy): domain Bacteria; kingdom Pseudomonadati; phylum Pseudomonadota; class Gammaproteobacteria; order Vibrionales; family Vibrionaceae; genus Vibrio; species Vibrio sp. M60_M70. The sequence continues at coordinate 1,216,747 of NZ_JARLUL010000002.1, read as the reverse complement.
GCTAGCCATATTTATGGCGGTACAACCATCAACCGTATTGACGAAGTTTTAGAACCTTACGTCATCACGAGCTATGAAAAGCATTTAGAAATCGCGAAAGAGTGGAACATTGCTGAGCCAGAAGAGTTTGCTAAAGCGCGCACAGAGAAAGAGTGTTACGACGCATTCCAATCTCTTGAATACGAAGTAAACACATTGCACACGGCGAATGGGCAAACGCCATTCGTAACGTTTGGTTTTGGTCTTGGTACAAGCTGGGCGTCTCGTCTTATTCAGCAATCGATTTTGAAAAACCGTATTGCAGGTCTAGGTAAGAACCGTAAAACAGCGGTATTCCCTAAACTTGTATTCGGCATCAAAGATGGCTTAAACCACAAATCAGAAGATCCAAACTACGACATTAAGAAGCTTGCACTTGAGTGTGCTTCAAAACGTATGTACCCAGACATTCTTAACTACGACAAAGTCGTGGAAGTCACGGGGTCATTCAAAACACCGATGGGTTGTCGTAGCTTCCTAGGCACCTACGAAGAGGATGGCGAACTTATCCATGAAGGTCGTAACAACCTTGGTGTAGTTAGCTTGAACTTGCCACGTATCGCGCTTCGTGCAAAAGGCAGCGAAGCGAAGTTCTATGAACTGCTTGATGATCGTCTACGTCTTGCTCGTAAAGCACTAGAAACACGTATTTCTCGTCTAGAGAACGTAAAAGCGCGCGTTGCACCAATTCTATATATGGAAGGTGCATGTGGTGTGCGCTTGAAAGCAGACGATTCGATTGCAGAAATCTTCAAAAACGGCCGTGCGTCAATTTCTCTAGGCTACATTGGCGTGCATGAAACTATCAACGCGTTGTTTGGTACTGAAGCGCACGTTTACGATGATGCCGTATTGCGTGAAAAAGCGGTCGCGATCATCAAACATCTAAAAGATGCGGTGAATCAATGGGCTGACGAAACTGGCTATGGCTTTAGCTTGTACGCAACACCAAGTGAAAACCTATGTAGTCGTTTCTGCCGCATCGACACCAAAGAGTTTGGTTTGATTGAAGGTGTAACAGACAAAGGTTACTACACCAACAGCTTCCACTTGGATGTTGAGAAGAAGGTTAACCCTTACGACAAGATCGACTTCGAGATGCCTTACCCAGAAATCTCAAGCGGTGGCTTCATCTGTTACGGTGAGTTCCCGAACATGCAACGTAACGTAGAAGCGCTAGAAAACGTGTGGGACTACAGTTACACCCGCGTTCCTTACTACGGAACCAACACTCCGATTGATGAGTGTTACGAATGTGGTTACACCGGCGAGTTTGAATGTACAAGCAAAGGCTTTACTTGCCCAAGTTGTGGCAACCACGATTCAACCAAAGTATCGGTGACACGTCGCGTATGTGGCTACTTGGGCAGCCCAGATGCACGTCCGTTTAACTTCGGCAAACAAGAAGAAGTTAAACGTCGAGTGAAACACCTATAAGGTTAATTACCACTCGATTCAACACTTTGAAAATCAACCTGCTTTAGGTTGATTTTCTTTTTCGCGATAACAAAGAGACGCATTATGAACTACCACCAATATTATCCAATTGACGTTGTTAACGGACCGGGTACGCGCTGCACATTGTTTGTGTCGGGCTGTGTACATCAGTGTCGTGGCTGTTATAACCAGTCGACGCAACGCTTGGATTCGGGTGTGTTGTTCACGCAAGAAGCGGAAGACAAAATCATCAATGACTTGAATGACACGCGCATAAAACGTCGCGGTTTGTCGTTGTCGGGCGGAGATCCGCTTCATCCTGCTAATGTGCCTCATATTTTAAAGATCGTGAAAAGGGTGAGAGAAGAGTGTCCCGGTAAAGATATCTGGGTTTGGACAGGCTACACGCTGGCTGAACTGGATGACGCACAAAGAGAAGTAGTGCAATACATCGACGTTTTGATTGATGGTAAGTTTGAACAAGACAAGAAAGACCTCAATCTTGAATGGCGTGGCAGTTCAAACCAAATCATTCATCGCTTTACGGATATTTAATCAAGCATTCTCCAAACATAAAAAGGGCTCACACGTGCATAACGTGTGAGCCCTTTTTTTGTGTGAGTTCGTTAGTGTATTTCCAGTTACGCTGTCACCGTTTGGTCATCCTCGACCATATTATTTATCCAACGTTTAGATTGGATACGATAAGTCGTCAGTACGCCTTTCACAAATTCTTCAGCTAGCAGAGACATCAAGACAAAATGCAAAGGCAACCCGAGTACCATACCAGTGTAATAGGTAAGGGGAATACCAATAGCCCACTGACCGAACGTATCAATAAAAATGCTGTAGCGAATATCTGCGCCACTCTTTAGTACGCCGCCAATCCCTACCATGTTAAACACTCTCAAAATCATACCCAGCGCCATGACTAAGCATACGTTAAGTGCCATTTCTGCATCGGTTAATGGGCTCAGTACCAATAGATGATGAATCAGAGGCGAGCTCAACCACACTAGGAAAAACAATAAGGTGGCTAAGATTGCGCTGGTTAACACATACCACCACGCCGTTTTTTCGACCCGATCATAATGTTTTGCGCCAATATCATTCCCAAGAAGAACGGATGCAGCGACCGCAAATCCCATAAAGGTTGAAATCAGTACGCCTTCAATCGGGGATAAGAATGAGATGATCGCAAGTTCTGAAACACCCAATTGACCATAGATGATGCTGTAAACGATCAGCCCACCAGTCCAGAGCGCATCGTGGACCAACATGGGTAGAGAAACCTTAAAGTATTTTTGACGATACTGCTTTAAACGGCCTTGCGCCCAATCGAATTTGGTCGGAATCAGGTACGCATAGCGTTTACAGAAAAAGTAAATCAACACTGCCGTTTGGAAAAATCGAGAAACAAAGCTGCCTACGGCTGCTCCAAATACGCCCCATTGAGGGAAGCCGAATAAACCGAAAATCAAAACATAATTAAGCACGACATTCACGACAATCGCGGAGATACTAACGTTGGTTGCCAGTTTGGTTTGGCCTACGGAGCGCAATACCGCTTCAATCGGTACCACTATCGCCGTTGCAATAAGACTAAAGCCCGTAACCACAAGATAATCACGTGCATAAGTGACGTATTCAGGATCGTCTGACATGAAAGAGACGATCTCTTTATCAAAAATCGCATAAAGAACAATAAACGGCAGCGTCACTAAAATGGAAATAAACCAAGATTGCGCCAATGTTCTACGGATTCCTGCCATATTCCCTGAACCGTAATATTGAGAAGCCAACACCGTTACTGCACCGCAAAGACCGAAAATGACTGCAAGGTTAAAGAAAAAGATGCGATTTCCGACTCCAACGGCTGCAGTGGCGGATTCTCCGAGTTGGCTCACCATGAAAATATCCACGACGCCGAGTAACGCAAAAAGCATGGATTGAAGTGAAACAGGAAGGCCAATCGCAATCAGCTTTTGCCAAAATGCTTTATCGATGTATTCGCGTGTTAAGAGCATCGCATTTCTCCTTAAAGATTAATGCGAGTAGTTCATCCCTATGATTTGGCGGTGTATTTTTCAAAGGCATCCAAAACCTTTGTAAAACTCTCCACTAGTGTATATGTGAGCCAATAAATCATGGAAGATAAACAAGAACGCTACGCGATTTCAGAAAAAACCTATCAAGAGTTTATTGATCACAGTCGAGTACTGGCATTGGAGGAGAGAGGCATTGTGCAGTGCGGAATTGCAACCTGTCGTGACTTCTTCTCTGTTTATCGTAAAAACCAAAAAAACACATGCTGCTTTACACCGTGCGCGGTAAAGGTTTGTTAGAAAGTGGGGCGTGTCGATATGATTTGGAGCCTGGCTCGTTGATCACGGTGCCTGCAGGTGTTGAAAACGGTTTTGGTATGGAAGAGGAAGTCTGGCAGATCGCATGGCTTTTTCTTGCTCCTGATAGAGTATGGCCAATGATAGAGAGTAATATTAGTTACCAGCTCACATCTGCACCTGAGGTGATGTATGCGTGTATCCAAACGTTGTTACGCAGTATTAATCTTCCTATTGATTATGGTGGTGCGGTAGGTGCACATAGCGTGGCTCAGTTAGAGCTGATGTTAAACATGCCGCCCTCAGAGTCGATATCACGTAGCCAATTGAGGCTTCGGCGCGTATTCGATCTTGTCCAGCGTCAGCTGCATAAGGATTGGAGTGTCGAGCAAGTGGCAGCTTTATATCCATGTTCGGAGCCACATTTGCACCGTCTGACTCAAAAGCAGTTTGGTCGAAGCCCGATGGCACATTTAACACGTATGCGCATGGAATACGCTGCTAGGTTACTTCGTTCAACAGAATGGCCGATTCAACATATTGGAGAGATAGTCGGATATCCAACTAGTGCCAACTTTAGTACACGTTTTAAAGCGTGGTCGAGCATGACGCCAAGAGAATTTAGGAAAAACGGAAGAGTGGATTGGTATAATGAGGAGTGAATCGTTCTTTTTATAACCGATAGAGCGCACAAAACTTATCGTAACCCAGAATTTTGTTCTCTAATTGATGAAATAAGTGAAAAATCATTTCGCCATTTTTTGCGATGGTGTTAACGTGAGGTTCGGTACTTGAATTTCAAAGGGTTATGACTTTCATGTTTTCTAATCTCCCAACTCCCGTATTAGATCCTATTTTATCTCTATCCGTTGCATACCGTAACGATGACCGTCCAAACAAGGTTGACCTTGGCATTGGCGTCTATAAGAACAGCGCAGGCGAAACGCCGATCATGAAAGCCATTCAAATGGCGCAGGATGTCGTTGTTGAAACTCAAAAAACCAAATCTTACGTTGGTCTTGCGGGTTGCGAAGAATTTAATAAAAGCATGATCGATTTGTTACTGACGGGAACGTCAGCAATGGATCGTGTTGCTGCCATTCAAACACCAGGTGCAAGTGGTGCGCTGCGTATGTTAGGTGACCTGATGAAGGTCGCACAGCCAGATACGACGGTTTGGATTTCAAACCCTAGCTACGTAAACCATAAACCAGTGATGGAAGCGGCAGGTCTTAAAGTTAAGTTCTACCATTACTTTTCTCCAGAAACGAAACAAGTAGACACAGCAAAAATGATGGATGATCTTGCGAAAGCAGGGCCTTCTGATGTTGTATTGCTGCATGGTTGTTGTCACAACCCAACAGGCGCAGATATCGATTTTTCTGCTTGGCAAGCCATTACGGAATTGTCACAGAAGAACGGTTTCACACCATTTGTTGATATTGCCTACCAAGGCTTTGGTGATGGCCTAGAGGAAGACGCAAAAGGGCTTCGCTTCATGGCAGATAACGTTGAAGAGATGTTAATTACTACATCATGTTCGAAGAACTTTGGCCTATATCGCGAGCGCACAGGTGCGGCGATTGTCGTTGGTAAGAACATGCAAGACGTGGCCAACGCAAAAGGCAAGTTACTTACGTTAGCGCGTTCTACTTACACGATGCCACCCGATCATGGAGCGGCTTTGGTTAAGACGATTCTTCAAGATGACAACCTGACTTCCGTTTGGAAGCAAGAGTTGAGTGAAATGCAACATCGTTTGGTTAGTCTTCGTCAAAGTTTGTGTAACGAATTGAGAAACAACCATAATACCGATCAATTTGACTTCATTGAGGGTCACAAAGGCATGTTTACTGTGCTAGGCTTTAGTGAAAACCAAATGGCGCAACTGCGTGAAGATTATGGCATTTATGGTGTTGGCGATGGTCGAATTAACATCGCTGGACTTACCGAAACTCATATTCCATACGTAGCGGACGCAATTAAGAAAGTATCTCAAGCTTAATTGGAGTGTGGATGAAAAACTGGAAACTGATTCTGCCGCTTATGATGAGCGGCAGTTTAATTGCTTGTACGTCAACTCAAACGACGCAGGAACCTGTTGAGCCTGAGTCGCCGAAGGTCGAAGAACCTGTCAAAGTAGAGCCAGAAGTGAAACCAGAGGTTGATCCAACGCCTGAGGTTGAGCCTAAGCCTGAAGTAAAACCTGAGAAAAAGCCCGAGCCAAAACCGACAAAACCAGCCAAAGTGACAAAGACACCAGACGGCATGTTGATTCTTGGTTCTGAAGAGTGGGTTTACGTTCCTGAAATTGATCAAACCTTCAAAGCTAGGGTTGATACAGGGGCGACAACATCATCAATTAGCGCGACAGACATTGTTCCGTTTGAGCGTGATGGTAAAGATTGGGTTCAGTTTAAGATCGACTTGGGCGATAAAGAAACTAAAGAGTTTAAAGTACCTGTAGAGCGCTGGGCTAAAATCAAGCAGTCATCGTCAGAAGAGGTGGATAAACGAGCGGTAGTAAAAGCGTATATTACCGTCGGTGACCACAAAGAAAAGACAGAGTTTACGTTAGCTGAGCGTGGGCATATGAAGTTTCCAATTTTACTTGGTCGAAGCTTTTTTAGAGATATCGCCGTTGTGGATGTATCGAAAAAGTATGTCCAAGATAAACCTAAAAAATCCGGCAAAAATTAATGCCTTGTTACTAGTTCCTGCTAACAATCGGTACTTAACAAAATGGCCTCCGAAACCGGAGGCCATTTTTATTGAATCACACACTTGTTAATGCAGTTGCTTAGTTACTTAATTAAAATGCAAAACGAGCAGACATCACTATTTGTTGGCCATAGACACCATTATTTTTGAAATCCGCGCCAAGTGATAGTTGCTGAGTAGAGTGGAATCGTGCGCCAAAATTATAAACGGTATTGGAATCGTCGTTATCCATTATTTGACCGATACGGGCATGTAGCTCAACATTTTGCATGAACCAAATACGAGTACCAATATTCACCTCAGTGCGCCACTCGTCACCCACTTTATCACTGCCGTTTTCTTTAATGTTGTGTACCAACATTTGGCCATAAATATCTGCAAATTGGCCTGCTGGGCCGTTAAAGCCAATACCACCAGCAATATCCCAGTCTCCGCTAAACTCACTGTCTGCGCGAGCAATGAAGTGGGTGTTTTCTGTAAAGTAGGTATTGAACTCGCCACCAAATGTACCAGGGCTAGTGCCCATGCGAAATTCCATCGTGTTGTAGTTGAAATTATTTGCATGTGCGGAAAGTGGCAAAACAGCGCACAAACCAAAGGCTGCAACCTTTAGAGCTTTACCTAGCATGGTGTCTCCGGGCAAGATGATTAAAATGAACAAAAAAATGGTCTGCAAAAAGCAGACCAAGATTGATAAAGCTATCATTTTAAGTGCTTGCCGTCACCATTTAGCTGTAGTGCTCACCACATCATGCTGATATCCAAAGCAATCGGGGTTGTTTTACATGATCACCAGTTGCTCGACTTCAATTTCTGGCTTATTTCTGCCTTCAAATTCACCAAACAGACGGACTTTAGTCGTGTGATCAATCGGAGTGTTTAGCTGAATATCGTCATCGAATTCCACCATCACTTCACCGGAACCGTCGCTAAAGACAAACTTATCCGCGCGAACTTGACGTAATAAGTTACCTTCAACGACTACATCTTTTTCAGTAAACATATTGGAGTCGTTTAGCAAGGCGTCCAATTTTTCCACAGTGACAGGACCATTAAACTGCAAGTTTGATTGGTTTTTAGCGTGATCTTTCGCGAATGCGATAGAAGGAGCAATAACTAAGGCGGCGATTGTTGCGATAATTGTATTCTTTTTCATGTTACATCCTCATCGGTTTGTTTTGATGGGTTCATTAAAACAGAGCTTGTTTGAACCAATGATGATTTCAACATTCATATTCTATTCATTTGCTTGAGTAAGTGGGGACGATGACGTTATGATTGTTCATCTTCCTCTATTCCTTACAAATGTTCATGAAATCAGCGATCCCATCTTTAATGGTTCAAGGCACCACTTCGGATGCCGGAAAAAGTGTCCTTGTGGCAGGTTTATGCCGTGTATTAGCGAGAAGAGGGATAAACGTTGCCCCATTTAAGCCACAAAACATGGCACTAAATAGTGCAGTAACCAGAGATAGCGGGGAAATAGGTCGAGCTCAGGCAGTTCAGGCACAGGCGTGTAATATTGAGCCAACCGTACATATGAACCCGGTTTTGATTAAACCTAACAGTGATACAGGTGCTCAGATCATTTTGCAGGGCAAGGCGCTTTCCAATATGGATGCGGCTGGCTTTCATGATTACAAGAAAGTTGCGATGGATACGGTGTTAGATTCCTTCTCTCGTCTGACTCAAGAATTTGATTCGATCATGATCGAGGGTGCAGGGAGTCCTGCTGAAATCAATTTACGTGAAGGCGATATCGCGAACATGGGTTTTGCGGAGGCCGCTGATGTTCCGGTGATCATTGTTGCTGATATTGATCGTGGTGGTGTATTTGCGCATTTGTACGGAACACTCGCGTTACTTTCTGAATCTGAACAAGCGCGAGTAAAAGGATTTGTTATCAACCGTTTTCGAGGTGATATTCGTTTATTGCAATCGGGCCTCGACTGGCTAGAAGAAAAAACAGGCAAACCTGTACTCGGCGTGCTTCCTTTTCTTCATGGTTTGAATTTAGAAGCAGAAGACGCGATCACCGCGCAGCAAGAGTTGCACTCTGAGGTAAAACTGAATGTCGTTGTGCCTGTTTTAACCCGGATTAGTAATCATACTGATTTTGATGTGTTGCGATTGAATCCCGACATCAATCTACGTTATGTAGGCAAAGGCGAGAAAATAGATAAAGCCGACCTTGTTATTTTGCCTGGGACCAAATCAGTTAGAGACGACTTAGAGTATCTAAGAAGCCAAGGGTGGGATAAAGATATCTTACGTCATATTCGTCTTGGTGGAAAAGTGATTGGTATCTGCGGTGGCTACCAGATGCTTGGAAACTTGATTGATGACCCAAATGGCGTCGAAGGCCAGCCGGGTCAAAGCGAAGGGCTTGGCTTACTAGACATCACCACGACGCTAACTAACAGCAAACAGCTTACAAATACGCAAGCACAGCTTTCTCTTAATGGCAAAACAGCCAATGTAAAGGGTTATGAAATCCACGTAGGACAAAGTGAAGTGCAGGGCGTTCAACCTCTTACATTGAGTTCCGGTGAAGCTGAGGGGGCTATCAGCAAGTGTGGCCAAATCATGGGAACCTACCTTCACGGGTTCTTTGATGAGGCAGATGTCTTAAGCCTGGTGTCAGAATGGGTAAACGGCACTCAAATCAAACAACAAGACTTTGAAGAGTTAAAGGAGCAAGGAATTAATCGTATTGCAGATGCGATAGAACAACATATGAACCTTGATTTTTTGTTTAAATAGCACATTAACTGATTGAACTTTCTACCCAAATAACCAGTTCTTTCGCTTGCCTTGTATTGGAGTTTCTCTATGAAAGCATGGAAAACGCATGCTTGCCTCGCGGCAATATTAAGCATTTCATTTTCAGCTAACGCAGCTAACGCAGCTAACGCAGCTAACGCAGCTAACGCAGCTAACGCAGCTAACGCAGCTAACGCAGCTAACGCAGCTAACGCAGCTAACGCAGCTAACGCAGCTAACGCAGCTAACGCAGCTAACGCAGCTACGAACCTCAAAGTGTATGCGGCGTCTTCGATGACGAATGCGATCGACGAAATCGCACAAAACTTTGAAGAAAAGTATGACGTTTCTATCACTCCCGTTTATGGTGGTTCTTCTTCTATCGCTCGACAAATTATCAACGGCGCACCAGCGGATATGTTCATTTCTGCGAATACTAAATGGATGGATTATTTGGTCGATAAAGACGTTATTTCTCGTGACAATGTCACAAGCTTGGTGCGCAATAGCTTAGTGTTGATTGCTCCTCAGTCTTCAGAATTAACCTCATTTAACTTCTCTGATGCAACAGCATGGGAGAAGGCATTGTATGGAAATCGCCTTGCGTTAGGCAATCCGACGTCAGTGCCTGCTGGTATGTACGCGAAAGAATCACTGACTACACTGGGTGTATGGAAAGAGATTCAAACTCAAATCGCACCAGCAAAGAATGTGCGCTTAGCTTTGGCGTTGGTTGAACGTGGAGAAGCGCCTTTAGGTGTGGTTTATAAGACCGATGCTCAGTTAACTGATAAAGTCAAAATTGTCGGCGAATTTGCGAGTGATACGCATGCGGCTATTGTTTACCCGGCTGCAATTGTGAATTATTCTACTGAGTCGGAGCAGTTCTTCCAGTACCTAAAATCGGACGAAGCCGCACGCGTTTTTGCTCAATATGGCTTTCAGCAATAAACCGGCTTTCAATTATAGGAACGAAGCGTGACAGAACTGGAATACCAAGCCTTAATGTTAAGCCTCAAAGTGGGCGCGTACGCAGTACTTTGGCTCATTCCTCTCGGCGTTTTTCTTGCTTGGCTACTTTCTCGAAAAACGTTCTTCGGTAAATCGATCCTCGATAGCTTAATTCATTTACCACTGGTATTGCCGCCAGTGGTTATCGGCTATTTGTTGTTGATTTCTCTTGGGCGGCAAGGGTTTCTTGGAAAGTGGCTCTATGAACATGTAGGGCTAGTCTTTAGCTTTAATTGGAAAGGAGCAGTAGTCGCTTGTATTGTAGTGGCCTTGCCTTTGATGGTTCGGTCTGTGCGGTTAAGTTTAGAGAACGTCGACCCAAAACTGGAACATGCCGCGTCAACGTTAGGCGCTTCTCCTTTAAAAGTTTTTCTCACCATTACGTTACCACTGACCATTCCCGGAATTATTACTGGGACGATGCTGTCCTTTGCTCGTAGTCTTGGTGAATTCGGGGCGACGATCAGTTTCGTCTCTAACATTCCGGGAGAAACCCAAACGATTCCACTGGCAATGTACAACTTTATTGAAACGCCAGGCGCGGAAATGCAGGCGGCTCGCCTATGTATCATTTCTATCGCGCTAGCTTTGTCTACATTAATGATCTCTGAATGGCTAAATCGCAAAGCGGCAAGTCGGTTGGGTGCAAAGTAATGACGATTAAAGTTCAATTTAAACAAATGCTTGGTGATACTGATTTCGATATCAAACTTGAGTTACCTTGTAACGGAATTAGCGCTTTGTTTGGGCGATCTGGTGCGGGAAAAACCACGTTAATTAATATTATCAGCGGATTAGTTGCACCAAAACAGGGACATGTTGCGATTGGTGATAACGTTTTGTTTGATAGTGAAAAGGGGATCAACTTACCAACACACAAGCGCGGTATTGGTTACGTGTTTCAGGATTCACGTTTATTTCCTCACTATTCGGTTCAAGGCAATTTGTTGTATGGCGTTAAAGAAAAAGATGACGAGTACTTTGATGCAGTCACCGAACTCTTGTCTATCAAACCGTTACTAAAGCGCTTCCCGATCTCACTGTCTGGTGGTGAAAAGCAACGTGTTGCGATTGCACGAGCATTACTATCAAAACCCAACTTGCTTTTGATGGATGAACCACTTGCGTCGCTTGATATGCCGAGAAAACGTGAGGTGATGCCATTTCTGGAGGAATTATCGGAGAAGGTAAATATCCCTATTATCTATGTCACACACAGTCTCCAAGAAATTTTAAGGCTTGCTCAGCACCTTGCAATTATTGACCAAGGTAAAATTACGAGTTCAGGTAAGCTTGAAGACGTGTGGGCTTCTCATGCGATGCGTCCATGGCAGTCTTTCTCGGATCAAAGCAGCTTATTTGAAGGCCGAATTGCTGAACATCATGAGCGTTATGCGCTGACTTGTGTCAGCCTTGCACCTAATGCATCACTATGGGTGCAAAAGATTGATGGTGAGCCAGAGGCGCCAATTCGCTTACAAGTGCGTGCCAACGACGTTTCTATTACGCTAGAGCAACCTAAGGCGACTTCTATTCGAAATATCCTGCCTGCGACGGTCGATTCAATCGAGGTGTTTAACGCGGCTGATGATAAACAGAGTATTAATGTATCGCTAAAGCTAGATGAGGGATGTTATTTGTGGGCTACGATAACACCTTGGGCGCTTGATGATCTCGACTTAAAGGCAGGTGATAGTGTATTCGCACAAATTAAAGGTGTCAGTGTCACGCAAAAAGACGTGGCATTAGCGCCGCATTAATCGTTTAAAGCTACGCACGCTTAATGATCAAAAAAGGCCGCAAACGCGGCCTTTATTTTGTCGGAAAAACGTTATTTTGCGAACACTTCTTTGAATTCGCGTTTAAGAAGTGGGTCGCGACGTGCTTTTTTAAGTTGCTTAACCATGTCTTTCACGCAGTTGTGAAGCACATTATCAAGTAATTGAGCGCGGTATTCTTCTTTATCTTCATCTGTCATGTTTTCTGGCAGATTAAGAGTAGGGAATTCTTCCATCACGTTGATACCAGCAAATGCTTGGCCAACAGAAACTAGAGCATGAAATTGCTCGAAGTTATCTAGAATGTTCTGAGCACTTGCAGGCATTTCGTCCCAAGACTCACGCACTGCTTCTTCAGACACTTCATGGATAGAGGTAACCATTTCGAACATTTGCTCTGGAACTTCGTCAAACTCAATAACTTTACGTAGTTCAGGAGAAATGGTTGCTAGATCGATTTTTTTGCTTTCGCTGTTAGTTGCTTCTGACATGGTGTGTCTCTCATTACAAAAAGGCGGGAATATTAATACCAAATGCATCAAATAGCTATACCCATGTGTCCGCAAGATGACCAGAACACGTGAGTTTGTTGAACTAACGTTCGTTGGTCATGTTTTGGTAGGGCAATTTTCAGTGTAATCGTTATAGACAATTGATTCCGTGATATTTAAACAAAAATATAGCACTTAATTATGAGTCGAATGCAACAACTCTTTGAGTATGGTATATGTTTAATAAAGACAAAATAAGAAATGGAACGCGTTATGCAACCGACAGGGACATCAATGCGAATCCTCCTGGTTGACGATGTTCAGCTAGATAGGATGCAGTTGGCTATTCGTCTTAAGCAACTTGGACATATTGTAAAAGCGGTGGGTAGTGGGCTAGAAGCACTAAACACCTACGAGAGTTTTGATCCTGAACTGGTATTACTCGATATATCGATGCCAGATATGAACGGTTTTGAAGTCTCTCTTCATATCAGAGAAACCTTTCCCGACTGGATCCCAATAATTTTCCTGAGCAGTCACGAAGAACCAGAAATGATTGCAAAGGCCATAGAGGCTGGCGGTGATGATTATTTAATTAAACCCGTAGATAAACTCGTACTGAACTCTAAGCTTATCGCAATGCAGCGTATTGCCCATATGAGACGAGAGCTTAAACAAGCGACATCTCAATTGGAGAAAGTGAATCAACTTTTGACCCAGCAAGCGAATGAAGATGGCTTAACCAAACTCTATAACCGTCGTTATATCGATCATAAGTTAGAATCGATGGTTGCATGGCATGGCCGTCACAACATGCCAATGGCTTTGATTTTATTGGACGTCGATTTTTTCAAACCGTTTAATGATAATTATGGTCATATAGAAGGAGATCGTTGCTTGCAAGCCATTGCGAACCAACTTAAAGCAACATTTTGTCGCTCTGGCGAATACGTAGGGCGTTATGGCGGAGAAGAGTTTGTGGTGTTACTGGGTTGCACAGACGCCCAAACTGCAGAGAGAGAAGCAGAACGTATACAAGAGGCCATGTATTTTCTGGATTACCCACATGAGTATTCTAGCGTGTCCAATAGGGTGACAGTGTCACAGGGTGTTTTTGTTTTTCAACCAACGGGAAAAGAGCAGCAGTCTGATTTGTATGCGACGGTGGATAGAGCGCTGTATACCTCAAAGTCTTTAGGAAGAAATACACATACGGTGGTAAATGCAAGTTGAAACAATCTGTTATCAATAGTTATGCCTTAGCTACACTGTCACTTTTTTCATTATGTTCTAAGGCTAATTCGATTCAAGATCAGATACAAAAAGAGTATGAAAGGAACTTTGCTATTGGGATCGTTCTGTCAGATAGCGATGTCTTTACGGTAGGATTTCATGATTTCGATCCGAACGAATACTTCAACATAGATAACGAAGACATTGGTACTCAAGATTCGGTTGATCTCAGAAAGAAGATCGCTGTATCAACGCTACCATTTAGTTTTGATTTGTTTGAACAAGAGGGAATACAAACTCACTACCTATTAAATGGCCGAGTTTATGCCTTAAGTACAGAGCAAGATGTGTATGTAGACCAAAAAGGACAGATTCCAGATAAAAGTAAAGAGTTAGTCATGGGCGGATATATTGAGTTTGCTGGAGAAAAACACCTCACTGATAAGCTAACGCTTAGTGGCGCAATTGGCTCACACTTAATGTACTATCAAAACGATTATAGTTATCGTAGTAATGCACTGAATGACCTAAAACCATTTCTAGAAGGTGTATACCTAAACACCAGTGCTTGGGCCGTTGTTGGAGAAGTCAACACAAAGCTCAAATACCTAGAGCATGAATCGTGGGGGAAATGGTACCTCTGGTCGGCTCCTCACTATTTTTATGGCACTGGCTGGGGTAAAGCAAATAATGGTGATATTGGCAATCCGGAAGGCTGGTATTGGGTCAATGGAATAAAGGTGTTTTATGATTTTACCCACATCGGAGATACTGTGCAGTCAGTGTATTCGAGCTTCAATCGAGTTGATATTGGTGGTGATACAAGAAAACCCATGAATACTGTACACTACTACGAAGCCAGTGTTGGATGGTTAATGACACCACCATTTGACTCCGATTGGATAGATAATATCGGGATCGGATTAACGATCAATTATGGCAGTGCGTTAAAAGGAGGAAGCTTAGTCTTGTTCTTTAATCAAGATTAGTCAGCTAACTTTCGCTCAGGGGTATTAATGAAGCCTCACGCAATTGCGTCCAGCTTTTTTCGCTTTGTAAAGCGCTTCGTCCGCTAACTTAATCACGTCCTGAGGTGCTTGCCCGTTTTTGCTGTCGGCCGCTCCGAAACTTGCGGTGACAAAGACTGACTTTCTCCTCGAACTGTCGTTACCACGCTTTTTTTGACCTTGTTTATGGTTATCTGGGCGGGATTCTTCATCACGTAAAATCATCTCATACTCTGCAATGGATTTACGTGCTTCTTCTAAAAACTCTTTACACTCATCTGCGTACTTGCCTTTAAAGACGATGGTAAATTCTTCTCCGCCAAATCGATATACTTTTGCGCCACCGGGAGTTTTAGTTAGACGCGAAGCGACCATTTTTAATACGTCATCACCCGTATCGTGACCGTAGGTATCGTTAAACTTTTTAAAGTGGTCAACATCAAGCATTGCGATCGTGAACTTTTTGCCCATGTGTTTTAAGTCAAGGTCGAGTGCGCGCCTACTCGGGATCCGCGTTAAGCTATCTGTGAAAGCCAATTGATGGCTGGCAGAGGCAGCATAAATAATGATAAGCAATCCCGTTAGGGTAAACATGGTGCTAGATATGTATTGCACATCAAAGAAAATGAACGTCGCGGACGCCAGCACCATTGCAGAGTAGGTCATAGCATGGATGATTTCATTCTTCTTTAAAACAAGAATTCCGAGGAAGCAGACAATACCCACACAATATAAAACTAGAATAAAAGGCAGTTTAGAAACCGTAGGTACGATAAATAAAATGCCGCTTGTCCATTGTTCAAACCCACCTTCAACGTAATACGCTAACGTAAGGTAAGACCAAAGAACGAACATCGTTAACATCAAGAGGTAAGTAAACATGGCTCTTGAGTCGAAACCGTCTTTACTAAACAAAAATACCGCAAGAAAAGAAACAGGAAGTAGCGTGGCTAAAATGGTCAACTCAAGTAAGGCTGTACCACTTTGAAGTGGGACTTGTAGCCTGTGCTGTATCACGAAATAGGCCAGTAACATCGCTAAGCACACCATTGACTCCCGACCTTGCTTAAATGAATAGCAAAGGAGCAGTGCACAGCCTAACAGTATGTACGGCAAATTTGCGGCAATACCCCAGTTTGACTGAGTCATCTGAATGATGTTGTTCATGCTCGAACTCACTAATCCCAGCAACATAAATGGGAAAAGGAATCGAAAGCCTGATGAAGTCATTGATGATGAGGACATCTATTACAAATTGCCTGAAAATAGTTGATTATATAATTGGTTAGGTTAAGCGTTTCATCAATATAGATATTAATCTGCTATCGATTTTCATGCTTCGAGAACTAGCAAGAATACGTCTATTTGCTCATTTTCCCAAGTATTTTGGGAGACATTACGACAAAAAGAGAGAGATTGATTAAATTAAGAGCAATCAATAAGTTGTTATAAACAAGTCGTTGCTATACTTGTTTTCATAGAACAAGGGAGATTTGCCAATGCAGATAAGTTCAGATGTGCATAACTACATGGAAACACTTGTTGGACAAGTGCTCAGTTTGCCTCAGTTTGTAGAGCAGTATAACAACGAGCAGCTCGCAGATATTGCGTGCCTTGCACTTATTCAGCTCAAACCTGTCTATATTCGTCATGATATTGATTTTTTATCTTCGCTTCCGGAACAAAAGCTCACCCAATTTAAGCAAAGTGCAGATATCGCGGTGAAAAACGCGGCAGAAATGGTGAAAGAAGACCGGCGTAAAAACCGAGATCATGATGTACCTGTAATTTTTACCCATACCAGTTATGATGAAGACAAAGAATTGGACTGGTATGAAAAACCAATCCTCAATGTCAATATTAAGTGATACAAGCTTAATCTATCGATGAGCTTACCCAAGGAGGAACCGTGGGATTTTTTTCGCGTTTGTTTGGTGGTAGTGAAAAGACTGCTGAAGTAAAAACTGTGGAACCAGTTAAGTACAAAGGTTTCCTTATTTACCAAGAGAGCCTTTCAGAGGGTGGGCAATACCGCATTGCTGGTCGAATAGAAAAGCAATACGACGATGAAGTAAAAACGCATCGATTTATTCGTTCAGATTTGCTCGGCTCGGAACAAGATGCCAATGAACTTATGTTGAAGAAATCTCAAATGTTTATCGATCAAATGGGCGATAAAATCTTCGACTAACAATTCACCGCAACTTGATTCCAATCATCTTAAAAAGAGCCATTAGTGTATATGCTGATGGCTCTTTCTTTTTAGAGCTTAAATGTTTGTTAAGTCAGCATTTAATTATGATCTGGTTAGACCTCAGTCTAGTAAGGCATGGCGTTGTTATTTTTCGTGCTCAGAGCGACAATCATTCATTACTTAGCGTTATATGTAATGAAATTTAGTATTTAAATTACAAAACACTTGAAGTAATGAGACGCGTTCGATACAAACAGAATAATAACAGGGCTGTTAGTCAAGGTGTTATTGTGCAAATGGGTGGCCCCAAACACCATCTTTCGTTTGCAATTGTCTTGCGTGGTAAACAGATAGAAATAAAAAAGAGTTAGAGTAGAGCGACGCTCTGTTTTGGGACTAATTTATTGATATGTATACAAGGAGTATGCGTTTTGCAAATCGGTGTACCTAAAGAGATACTTGCGGGTGAATCGCGAGTAGCTGCATCGCCGAAGTCGGTTGAGCAGTTAATAAAGTTGGGATTTGATATCGCGATTGAATCCCAAGCGGGGGTGCTTGCGAGTTTCGATGATGCTGCTTATGAAGCTGCTGGTGCGAAAATCGTTTCTAGTGAAGAAGTTTGGGCATCTGGTCTTATTCTAAAAGTTAATGCGCCAATCGTAGATGAAGAACAAGGCATTGACGAAATCGCACTACTACAAGATGGTGCAACACTTGTTAGCTTTATTTGGCCTGCTCAAAACGCAGAGTTGATGGAACAACTTTCAAGTAAGAACATTAACGTTCTTGCCATGGATTCTGTTCCTCGTATCTCTCGTGCACAAGCTTTAGACGCGCTCTCTTCGATGGCTAACATCGCTGGGTATCGTGCGGTTGTTGAAGCAGCTCATGAGTTTGGTCGTTTCTTTACAGGTCAAATCACGGCTGCCGGTAAAGTACCACCAGCGAAAGTATTGGTCGCTGGTGCGGGTGTGGCTGGTTTGGCTGCAATCGGTGCTGCGGGTAGCCTAGGGGCTATTGTTCGTGCATTTGACGTTCGCCCAGAAGTAAAAGAACAAGTTGAGTCCATGGGAGCAGAGTTCCTGACCGTGGATTTCCAAGAAGACTCTGGTTCTGGTGACGGCTACGCAAAAGAAATGTCCGATGACTTCAACAAAAAAGCGGCAGAGTTATACGCAGAGCAAGCTAAAGATGTTGATATCATCATTACAACGGCACTAATCCCTGGCAAACCTGCTCCGAAGCTGATCACCAAGGAAATGGTCGACAGTATGAAAGCGGGCAGTGTTATTGTTGACTTGGCAGCTGCTAATGGCGGTAACTGTGAATACACAGTGAAAGACCAAGTTATCATGACAGATAATGGCGTAAAAATTGTTGGTTACACTGACATGGTCGGCCGTTTGCCAACGCAATCTTCTCAACTTTACGCGACAAACCTTGTTAACCTTCTAAAACTGCTGTGTAAAGAAAAAGACGGTAACATCAATATTGATTTCGAAGATGTTGTTATCCGTGGTGTCACCGTGGTTAAAGAAGGTGAAATTACATGGCCTGCGCCACCAATCCAGGTTTCAGCGCAGCCGCAAGTGAAACAAGAGCAACCTGCGAAACCAGAGCCTAAAGTAGAAGAACCTACCTCTCCAACGAAGAAAATTATTGGTGTAGCCGCGGCAGTAGGTGCTTTTGCTTGGATTGCATCGGTTGCGCCGGCAGCGTTCCTTTCTCACTTTACTGTATTTGTTTTAGCTTGTGTTGTCGGCTACTACGTGGTTTGGAATGTTACCCATGCACTTCATACTCCGCTTATGTCGGTAACGAATGCTATCTCCGGCATTATTGTGGTTGGTGCATTACTGCAAATTGGGCAAGGTAATGGGGTCGTTTCATTCCTATCCTTTATTGCTGTATTGATCGCCAGCATCAATATCTTCGGTGGTTTCACCGTCACCAAGCGCATGCTTGAAATGTTCCGCAAAGATAAATAGGAGTTACAATGTCTGCAGGATTAGTACAAGCAGCTTACATTGTTGCTGCATTATTTTTCATCATGAGTTTGGCGGGGCTTTCAAAGCAAGAGTCCGCTCGTAATGGTAACTACTATGGTATCGCAGGTATGACGATCGCGCTGATCGCGACGATCTTCAGCCCTGATGCTCAAGGCTTTGGGTGGATCATTATTGCGATGGCGATAGGTGGGGCGATCGGTATTTTCTATGCGAAGAAAGTAGAAATGACCGAAATGCCAGAACTGGTTGCGATACTGCACAGCTTTGTAGGTTTAGCTGCGGTTTTAGTTGGCTACAACAGTTACCTTGATGCGCCAGAAGCAGCAACTCATGCTGAACATGTTATCCACCTTGTAGAAGTATTCTTGGGTGTCTTCATTGGTGCCGTAACCTTCACGGGTTCAATTGTTGCATTTGGTAAGTTACGTGGTGTGATTTCTTCTTCGCCGCTTAACCTTCCTCACAAGCATAAAATGAACCTTGCAGCGGTTGTGATTTCTACGCTTCTTATGATCTACTTCGTAAAAGCTGATGGCAGCATGTTCGCTCTGATTGTGATGACACTGATTGCGTTCGCGTTCGGTTACCACTTAGTTGCTTCAATTGGTGGTGCTGATATGCCAGTTGTCGTTTCAATGCTGAACTCATATTCAGGTTGGGCAGCAGCAGCAGCAGGTTTCATGCTCGCAAATGATCTATTAATCGTAACAGGTGCGTTGGTTGGTTCTTCAGGTGCGATTCTTTCTTACATCATGTGTAAAGCCATGAACCGTTCGTTTATCAGTGTTATTGCTGGTGGCTTTGGTCAAGAGATTGTAATTTCAGGTGACGAAGAGCAGGGCGAACACCGCGAAACAACGGCAGAAGAAGTCGCTGAAATGCTGAAGAACTCAAAATCAGTAATCATCACTCCAGGATATGGTATGGCTGTAGCGCAAGCGCAGTATCCAGTGCATGAAATTACTGACGTACTTCGTTCAAAAGGTATTGAGGTTCGCTTTGGTATTCACCCAGTAGCAGGTCGTCTTCCGGGACATATGAACGTGTTACTTGCTGAAGCGAAAGTACCGTATGATATCGTTCTTGAAATGGATGAAATCAATGATGACTTCGCTGAAACCGATACCGTACTGGTTATCGGCGCTAACGATACGGTAAACCCAGCAGCTCTTGAAGATCCGAACAGCCCGATTGCTGGTATGCCTGTACTGGAGGTTTGGAACGCGAAAAATGTAGTGGTATTCAAGCGTTCAATGAATACTGGTTACGCAGGTGTACAGAACCCACTGTTCTTCAAAGAAAATACATCAATGCTATTTGGTGATGCGAAGGAAAGTGTTGAGTCTATTTTTAAAGCACTCTAACCATTCTTGATTTAAAACTATACAGGGTCAGCAATCGCTGGCCCTTTTTTGTTCCGTTTCAATGTTATAGTAATGCAAATCCTTCTGTTAGCAGATGTCAATTGCTTGTAGATTGATGTATAGTTTTGGCTAATGTAACAAGTGACGGTAACAGTTTGATTAAAAAGTTTTTGCTCGGTTTTGCAACTGTATTGCCGCTTTTTTCGGCACCTGCATTTTCCGATTCACTACCAGAAAGAATAGATACGTTTACAGAGCTATTTAATTATGAAGTAGCTCTTAAATCGTATGATATTCGTATTCTGCAATCAAATTATCCTACCAAGTTACTTGCGCCAGATTCGCTTCTGCCGCAAACGTCTGACTATCCGTTAAAAGATATACAACAGCTTTACAGCTTAGCGAATACTTGTCGTGGTAAATTGCCACTAAGTCCTTTAATTACTGAGCCGTTAGTATTTACAAGAGCTATCTGTAAAGGGACGCAACTGACACCACGTTGGTTCTCGCGTAGTGGCCTCATTCACCCAGGTGGTGGGACTTATGCTGCACGCTATGTGGATAAGTATCCAGAACTCAAACCAAAGCTTGCTCAATACATGCATATTAAAGAGCGTGACAATGAGGAAGGGGATGAGTTGTTAGAAAGCTTGAAAAACATGGACGACGACGCCATTAATGCTTTGATTGCAGGCGCGAGCATGTTTATCGAAGGTAACGAACTTTGGTTACGACGTGGTGACCGTTACTTTGTTTTCGAGAAAGATATCTGGGAAGAAAACGTCGCTAATGCGGGTCTGTCGTACGCTCTAGCGTCTCAAAGCAAAAGTTGCTTTGTTAAACGAGGCAATATTTGTTGGGATGTAGAAGATCACTCACAAGTTTTGCGGATCAGTATGATCATACTGGTGATCGCAAATATTCTTCTAGTGATTGGTTGGGCTGTATACCGCTGGAATAGTAAGCGAGAAGAGCTCCGTAGTAGAATGCTTGTGTTGCAAATTTTAACGCATGAGCTCAGAACACCGATTGCATCTCTATCACTGACGGTTGAGGGCTTTCGCCGAGAGTTCGAGCATCTACCTGAAAGCGTGTATGACGAGTTTCGCAGATTGTGTGAAGATACACGTCGTTTGCGTCAATTGGCAGAAGCGAGTAAAGATTATTTGCAATCTGATAACCAAATGCTTGCAACAGATTGGGTTCCGTCTGTCGCAGACTGGTTAGAATTTAAGATCGAAGAAGAATTTGATAGTGCCGTGCTTTTCAACATCAATGAAGATGTGGCTGCTAAAGTTAATGTGTACTGGTTAGGAACTTGTATCGATAACTTGCTTCGTAATGCGCTTAAGTACGGTATTGCACCAGTTGAATTGGATGTTTCAACTAGTGAAGAAAAAATAGTATTCCAAGTCCGAGATGCTGGTGGCCTAACGGCTAAAGATTGGGCAAATTTGAAGAAACCGTTCGTCAGTAAGAGCGGGTTAGGACTTGGGTTAACAATCGTTGAATCTATGGTAGGCCGCATGGGCGGAAAAATGTCCCTGATGGGACCACCTACAACCTTTATATTGGAGATACCTTGTGAAACAGACACTGCTTCTCGTTGAGGACGATAAAAACTTGGCTGATGGCCTGTTAGTAAGCCTGGAACAAGCAGGATATGAGTGTTTACATGTGGAACGTATTGCAGACGTAGAACCACAATGGAAAAAAGCTGACTTGGTTATTCTCGATCGCCAACTCCCAGATGGTGACTCTGTACAATGTCTCCCAGAATGGAAACAGATTAAAGACGTACCAGTTATCTTGCTAACGGCACTTGTTACCGTAAAAGATAAAGTTGCAGGCCTTGATTCCGGCGCGAACGACTACTTAACGAAGCCTTTTGCTGAAGCGGAACTCTTTGCGAGAATCCGTGCACAGCTACGAGCACCGGATTCAGCAGAGCAAAGCAGCGCTGATAAAGTGATCACAAAAGACTTAGAAATTGATCGTTCAACTCGTGAAGTTACCTATAAAGATGAGCTAATTACGTTAACTCGTACAGAGTTTGATCTACTGCTATTTTTAGCGTCGAACTTAGGTCGCGTGTTTACTCGTGATGAGCTACTTGACCACGTTTGGGGTTACAATCACTTCCCAACGACACGTACTGTGGATACGCACGTATTGCAGCTTCGTCAAAAACTGCCAGGACTGGAAATTGAAACACTTCGCGGTGTTGGCTACAAGATGAAAGCATAAGTCATAATGAAAACACTACTCCCCGTAGTTCTCTCATTAGCGTTAGTGAAACCAGTCCATGCAATGGACTGGTTTCAAACCAACACGCCTTTAACGCAGGCACATCAACACTTACTTGAAGATGATCTTGCCGGTATGTTCAACTCTCTTGTTGAACTGTGGCAAACGGAACCAAGTAAAGATTTGACTCCTCATCTCAATGACCTTCTTGGTCAGTCTCTATCTAAAAACTGTGGCAAGTCTCTCACTGGTGTAACGCTGCCTGAATGGATAAGTGGCGTGAACGTTATTCGTCAGACCATCCAAAGCCCTGGGCGAGATACATTTAGGTTAGTGATCAAGCTAAGAGCTACAACTGACATCGAAAATATTTCATTTAATCGATGGGTGGATGATTCTATATCCGCAGACAGTTCATTCAGTTATGAAGCACAGCCGAGCGGTACGGAATTAGCCAATGAGCGTAGTTATTCGAAACGCTATAACCTCACGGGTAAGCTTGAAGCAGGCTTGTATCACTTAACTATTGTTTCTAAAGATAAACAAGAGTATCGAACTTGGGTAATATTAGGAGATTCCAATTCTTCGCAATATGTTCGTTGGACATCTAAAGAGAATTGGAAAGTAGAAAAGAGCGCACTTCGTAATCCCCATTGTCCATTACCGCAACTTGAAGTTGGTTTATATGACTACATTGATGGTCAATACGAGCAAATGTGGAAAAAGACTTACGAGTCTAACTATCCCAATTCACTAGAGCTTGCAGGCGTCCCAAATGATAGATACGTGCTAGCAGTGAGTATCAACAGTCGTCGTTGGCAGGGCGATATAATTGTTGAGCAAGCTCAAACTATTAGCCGAACCTATGATCTTTCCCAAGAAGAATAGTTAAAGAAATACCATTTGTGCCGATAAAGGTTCAGGAAGAACCAAAATCACAAGTGTAGTATGAAAACCAAATATAAAATTCTAGCCACCTCTGTTGCCACCACACTTTTCGCAAACGTTGCTTCGGCTGCCACTTATGCGATAGAAGCTCGTAGCGATGCGATGGGTGGCGTTGGTACGGTATCAGCAACTTATCTGACTGCTCCTTTTTTCAACCCCGCACTTACTGCAATTTATCGCCGAAACGACGACGCAGGAATGATCGTGCCAAGTTTTGGTGGTAATTACGATGATCAATATGATCTTGTCGATGAAATCGAACGCATCAGCAAATTGACCGATGTCGATGAAATCAAAAAATCGATGAATGCCATAGATGGAAAAAAACTGACTTTGATCTTGGTGGCGTTGTCGCTATAGGTATTCCTAATAAATTTTTATCTGCAACTGCATACGGTAAGTTATACACTGAATCATTCGTGCAACCAAAAGTAGATACGTCAGGTACTAATCCGTTAGACGATAGCTACGTACAAGGTGTTTCTATTGGTGTTGCTGAAGCAGGTGTATCACTTGCTAAATACACCAACTTTATGAATCAACACCTTTCATTTGGTGTTACGCCTAAACTTCAGCGTATTTATACGTACTCTTACGCCACGAGTTTTCAGAATTTCGATACCAAAGACTTACGTGAACATGAGACAGCGGAAACGATGTTTAACTTGGATGCGGGCGCGCTTTGGTTCTTTGGCCCATATCGTCTCGGTATTTCAGCAAAAAACTTGATCGGAAGAGACGTTAAAACAAAATCGTTCATGTATGGCAGTGATACGATAAAATCATACGAGTACAGCATGCGTCCCGTATATACGGTCGGGGCAGGGGTTGTTGCCGATTACTTTACTATGAGTGTCGACTACGATCTTAATGAAGAAAAACGTTTTTCATCCTTCGATGATAATACACAAATGATTCGAGCTGGTATTGAATTTGATATCTTGCGTCAACTGGCATTGCGAGCGGGTTATATGAAAAACTTAGCTCGAAGTAGCGACGAAGGTACCATTACTGCAGGTATTGGACTGTCTCCACTTAAGTTGATCGAATTAGATATTGCTGCTCAGTACACGAACGAGAACGCAATGGGGGCATCCATTAATTTCCTTGCGACCTATTAATTGAATCGTTATAGTCTGCTCCTCAAAATGAGGAGCTTTTTTATGTTTGACGATTTACCCCCTCTATCTCACCAAGAGCAACAACAAGCTGTAGAGAAAATTCAAGAATTGATGGCGAAGGGCACAAGTACAGCAGAAGCCATCAAAATTGTTGCCGAACAAATTCGATCTGAGTACGCAGAAAAACAACAGCAACAAAACTAATTAATTCATATCAGGGCTTTGGCCCTGTTTTTTTGGTCTCATATTATCCTCAAATATTTTCACACCTTAACGTAGTTACGTCGTAACGTTATTTCTATACCTTTCAATTTATTCAACTTCCTCTATTCTGTACTAAGCACCTGGTAAAATTTTACTTGTTTAAGTTAACTTTAATGCGTTCTGGCTTGAACGAATATGGGGTTAAATGCTATTTTTTAAATTAAAATTAATAAATTCAGTAACTTGTGTTGGTTTTTTGTCTTGCGGTTATGTTTCGAACATCTTTTTGTGTAATTAAATTACAAGATGGTGATTGGGTATGTTTTCAAGTAGAGGATTATGCTGTAAAGATAAAAAAGACACGTTGTAACAGAAAAATAAAATCTGAATATAGTTATATAGTTGACGTTATATAGACAGTAAGTGCTCGCAGACGTATGTCGGTTTTAGGTTGAACATAGGAGTGTTGGACTCTGTTTTAACTCTAAATCTTGTCTTTAATTCAGTGTTGTCTATGAAATAACTCTTAATCTTGATCGATGGATTACACGAAAAAATTACTTATTGCCAAGTGGTTTTACTAAACTAGGCGACGTTGTAATTAGGAATATAAAACAAGCTGCAATAGAAATTGACAGGGTTTAGAAGCGTAGTGACGGCGTAACGTGGGTTTGTTTGCGTTAGTTACATAGTTATTATCAATAACTGGTTCCTAAGTCACTAGTTGACTTCACGAGCCTTCAATGGCTATTAGATAGCTGATCGCTCGGCTGTTTCCACATTCTTATATCAAACTCCCATATTTTCATGAAATATGAGTTTAGGCATTGCATTCGCTCTTAGTGAACTAGACTTACTATAAGCACATGAAAACTAACTAGGAGAGAAAGAATGAGTTACAAGCACGTTTTAGTCGCTGTTGATTTATCTCAATCTAGCCAAGTCGTTATCGAAAAAGCAATAACTCAAGCAAAGAACTCGAACGCCAAACTTTCATTCGTTTATGTGGATGTTGATCGTGTGATCATGGAGCCGAAAGAAGAACAAAAGTTGCAAAAGGAGCTACAAGAACTCGCTGATAAATGCCTATATCCAGTACACGAGACGATGGCAGTTATCGGCGACCTGCATATCAAATTGTCGGGAATCGTAAAAAAAGAGGGAATAGATCTAGTAGTCTGCGGTCATCATCATAATTTATTGAGCCGTTTCTTTTCATCGGTACCAAAGGTAGCGAATGAGGTTGAAGCGGATTTATTGATTGTTTACTTGGATGAGTGACAGTAACGCAGGTTTGTGCCACATCTTCTGTAATCCCGTTTTTCGTATATTAAAAAGCCGAACGTTTGTGTTCGGCTTTACGTATGATTGACGACAAAATAATTAACCAGGAATGGCAGAAGCCTCTTGGGATAAAATAGATGCAGACTCTGCGTTTGACTGCAAATCAAAATGAACGTTAACTTGCACACCTTCTCGCTCAAAAGTGACATCATCAAAATCGGTCATAGCGATTTTGAATCCATTTCTAGCAAAAAAGCCAGTCACCATAGTCCGCTGCTTAATTTCTAGTGCAGACGCGAGTAGCTTATCCATGGCATTCTCCTTGGTTATTGTGGGGATATAGGTAGAAGATACACGCAGAACGGTATGAAATCAATTTAATATAAAGCTGCTTTCGATTAAATTTTTAATGTAAGTCAATCTATCGTTTAACCCACGTGATTTATTCCACGCAATGCCTTGATAATGAAACGGTATAGCATCTCATGTTGTGATAACAAGCATAAAGATGGGGATTTTCATAAATGCCTAACGAGGCTCTTTGAAACAATACGTTACAAAGCTTCTCGCTAGACCTCATGAGTTATCAAAGGAGAATTATAAACCTGAAAAGCCATCCTAAAGTGATTCATTTTTCAATATTTTTGATAACTCAGACCTAATAAAAGTAGATATTTCAGCTAGCTTTCTTGGTAAAGGGTTTTGATAAGGGTAGGCGATATACATGGAGCGTTCTATATCAAAATGTTGTGAAATTTGGATATTGTTGTCTATATGGTTACCTTTTACAAGGTAATTTGGAATGACGCCAACCCCAACCCCCTCAGAGACAAAGTTTATTAAAATAGAGGTGTTATCAACTTCGATAACGTCAGTGTACTGCTTTTTAATCGATTCCTTATTCGAGTGATTCTTGTAGATTAATAGCGTGTTATTATTGGCATTGTTAACTGTAGATATTAAAACATCGTTATAATCACCGATTTTATGTGCAATCAGAGTGTCATCAATAATGTTATTAAGCCTAATCGCTAAATCTACACTGCTTTCTAATAAATTCTCAACATCGTTACTTGATGATATTTCAAAGTTAACTGCTGGATATCGCTCTTGTAAGCCTTTAAGAACAGAGCCAAAAATAGAAGAGGCTATAGAGTTGGGCATTGTAATTTTAAACTTTCCATTAATGCATTCACTCAACGAGCTAGCTCTGTAATTTAACTCCTGCAAGCTCTCTAACGTTTTGATGGCAAGCTCTCTAATGCTTTCACCATGATCAGTTAAAACGAGTTTTCTTGTTGTCCTGTGGACGAGTGTTACACCAAGTTGTTTTTCTAATGCCGCTAACTGCCTGCTGACTTGAGCTTTCGACTTTCCAAGTTCTTTTGATGCCTCTGTAAGAGAGAGGTGTTTACAAATGGCTGCATAGCAGACCAGCTCATTGTTCATCAATTCCATGATTGTTACCTTTTTGCAACTCTGAGTCACGTTGTCTTTTAACGGGAGGGAAAGTATAACTTGCATCAACGGAGGGGAACAATGATATTTAAAAGCCGTCATGAAATAATGGCAGACTACTATCTTAATAAAACTATATTGGATATTAAGTTAAATAAATATCCTGAAGAAATTAACTCAATCGACTTAAATAATGAAAAGGAAAAATTAAAAATAAAAGTTATCTCTCGTGAAATTACTAAGTTGGATTCAGGTAATTTAATTGTCGATTGTGCATCAATGATAATGACTCATTCAATATCGACAAAAGTAATAATAAAGATCGAACTTGAAAATAATTCTTTAAATTATAAAGTTAAAAATGTGAGAATATTTAAATATGAAGACTGCAATACAAAATTCGAAAAGATCTGTTTATCAGAAAGGTACATTGTATAGATTAATAAATAATATTAGTGCTTTGTATACAAAATCAGTAGTGAAATTATTTGGTGAAGAGTTGAGAATCCATCATTGCAAACATAAAATTAATGTAAGAACCACTAGCGAGTTGAGTGAACATATGAAGAAAGATCTAGGTATAGATTGAAAAGTAGAGAGTTTACATCTAATGGATGCCTTGTTCCTATAAAGCTAATGTAATACTTACACTTTTGGGATGAACAATATGTGGCCATAAGTGAGAACATTGAATTTTCTCGTCCTTTCGATAACTTAAAACATAAGTTATCGAAAGGATATAATGAGATTTGAAGACAAAGGCTTTAAGCAATCGTTAGGTTGCTTATCTGATATAACTTAAACACTAGCTCATGCCCAGCAGAGTTAGTATCAGAACTTCAAGAACGCCAGCCAAAGATCTTGTTAACTCAGAAAGTTGGAGAGAAATAATCGAATATCCAATACAGTTGTTCGGTTACTTGAATGAGCAAGATGCAGAACAAACGCGTATAGTGTCGAACGTAACCCAAGATACAGTGCAGGAACTTAATCAGCTACACGGTTTTAAAGTTGATGACTGGTTCTTATCAAGTGGTCGCTGTGGTGAAATAAAAGTTCACGGCCCATACAAGGCAGCTGATGAAGCCTGCAAGGCCGCAAAAGCCAAATACGGTGTAACTAAGCTATCATCGCCAATGCTAATCTTCTAAGTCTAAAGTGCGTATTATGCGACGTTATGTTGAATAATGTTTCATATCAATTACATATACACCCTTTTGATTATCAGGGTATATATGACGAACTTTCGAAAAATGAGCAAGAATTACGTTTTTCGTGAATTTGAGTGTGGATTAAGTGTAGAAGAAGCAGCAAAACTATGTTTTAAAAGTGTGAGGGTGGTCAAGTTATGGGATTCAGGAAAACCCATACCACCCGAATGCAAACGGCTGATGAGAATGACCAAGGGAGGGAACTAGCCACCTCAGAAGCTTGGGAAAATTTCAAAATGCACAAGAACGCGCTAGAACTACCGACGGGGCAGCTCGTAAGCCCACAGGAAATTTTAACCGGAATAGCGCTCCTAGAGATAGGAGCAGAGCCGGACATGATGATAACCACAAAGATAATGAAGTATGTTCGAGCACTAAATAGGATTCGGAAAACACAATAATAGTTTAGGGGCTTTCAGCCCCTTATTTTGTTTTTAACAACGAATATTTTCGATAGTTAATGCGCCAAAGTACAAGCCCAGTTAATTGAATCAATACACAGATAGTGTAAACAATTATATTTGACCAATCAGTCCCAAACATCGGGTTAAACATCGCGCTAACCGTCAATGGAGACAAAATAGTTAAGTTAAGCCAATTAATGACCAATGCAGCATTGGCCAAAGGATCCAACCTCTTAGAAACCAATATTGCCAAAAAGCCAGACAAGGCAGATAGCAAAAAGCCCATAACAGGAGTTATTACTCCTAACACACTGAGTAGAATCGCAACAATACCAAATGCTGTCATTAAGCACCTCAAGTCATATTAACTTAGGGTTTATACACCATTACTCGCTAACGCTCAAACACTGGCGCGCTACGCTTGCAGATAGTCTATGTCAGTGCAAAGCCTTAAGTTATGGGGGAATTTACCCCCGTGATACAGAACGGGGGTTTGCCCTCCGCTGCGCTCCTCCTCCTCAGTCTTCGTCGTCGTCACTTATTGTCGGGCAACCGCCAAATAGGAAAATCAATCTCGACACTCGATTGATTTAGAGAACTATGGGAGAGGTGAGATAGAGCCGACACTTGGGAGTGCCCTGGGCGTTTTGAATGGTCTAGCAGGAAAGGAGGGCGGCAGAACCCAAGTGAGTTTGGGTTGCTAACCGCGCCGATTAAGTGGGGAGGCTATCTTGAGTTAAGTGGGCGGCTTGGTGCCCCGTCGTCGCTCCGCAACTCCTTATCCCTGCGGGGCCAACTCGAAAGTAATAGAATGGTAAAAAAACTTCCCATAACGCCACCAATCAATCCACCCAGCAACATATCAAAAAGATAGACATCATTCATAAGCTCAAGAGCAGCGACAAAATCATTTACCGTTACATATTCATCATTCATTAGAACCACCAAATAAAAGCGCAAACATAATCACACCACAGCAAGATAAAACCAAAACATAAATTTCACGCACAGTATCAACAAACCACATCAAAACCTCACATCAAAAAAGAGTTTTCACTCATCGCTTGACCTCGTAGAGAGCCAATACTGGCGACATCCGTCTGAATGGAATCTACATCACGACCACCACGGTCATTAGTGGATGGCTCGCACGTTATCAGGCTTTTAAGCTCACCTTGCTTGAGGACCATTAAGCATTCGTCCAATAGCTCAAATTGGACATCCACAGCATCGAGATAACGTTTATTGATTGAATAAAGACCGTCGTCGGTATAGGCGTTAATCACAACATCAAAGTTAGCCGTTCTCAGGTTGATTCCGTTTTTCTGTTTAATGATCGTCTTCTTATGGAAACCAGACAGATAGGCAGATTGAAGCCCCTCAAAATAGAGAACATCCGTTACAGGAACAAAAGGAGAGCCGCCTTGCTGACCACTCGAATTAGCAACCCCACCGCTAGGTAAAACAGAATCCCCTTTAGTAGACGTCGAAGCCCGTCCAGCCGGAACAGATTCCAAATTTTGGCTGTTAGTTTTCGTCTCAAGTTCATCTGTTGAAACCTGACTTTCATCTTCAGTAAGTAAATCCATAGCGCCATAAATAAAATACACCGGACAAGCAATCATTAAGAACAAGGCTAGAAAGAATTTCGGAGAGCGAAACAGCGTATTCAAGCCGCCTGATTTAGTAGCCGCACCCGTACCCGTAGACTTATAAAGTAGGTGCGCTTCCAAGGGGATTTTTTGAGGGAATAGGTTTGCGTCTTTCTTTTGAGGAATGACTGGCTTAGTCACATTGGTAGGATGTTTGTATATCCACGGTTTGCGCTTAGCAAAGAAAAAACCATCCCTATTTTTGTGAAAGAAAGCTTGCTCAGCACACGCCTTGATTGAGCTATCTATCTGCTGCCAATCAGGAGAGAGCAACTCAATATCCCAGTTGTATTTTCGATGACGCATAAAGCCCTCGTTATAAGTTAACGGGTAGATTATGCGACCATTTTCGTCGTATTCAGCCACGCCTAAGTCGTCTATCTCGCACGATTGCAACGTACTCAAATCGACAGGAACGTGGCGAGAATCGAAAAACTCCTTATAGCCTTTAGGTAGGTTTGGGAGGAATTCCTCTAAAGGGCGATATTTAATTTTTCGACCATCAAAGCCGATGTTTTTAGAAAAGATATCCTGACACTCATCGATGACAATGAGCGCGTTAAGAGGGCACCAACAGAAGAAATGCTGCCAGAGTTCAATACCAATTTCAGAACGCGAGAAAATACGAATCAACTTAGCAGATGAAGGGAATTTAATATTCAAGCGCTTTTCAATTTCTTCTAAGGGCTGCATACCCTCAAAGTTGGTCACAACCACACGACCAGCCTTGAGTGCAGGGAGAATAACAAACCATGCCGTGTAAGCGGATTTATAAGAGCCATTGCCACCTGTTCTAATACTAATTGCCATTGTTGTTACCTCGACATTCTCATTACAAGTGCAGTAGTGGCGCAATTCGCATAAATAGCCATCCCATCAGGCACTTTAAATAATATCCCCCAATAACGAAGTTCAGAGGGGAGCAAGTTAAACAAATCAGAGAATAGGGAGCTAAAACCAATCTCATCTAATAATGTTGTCGCCACCAAATAAGAGATACGCAAAAACTCAATCATCACCATGAATTTCATTTTTATCCACCATGCTTGGAGCCACACAAAAGCCGCATCAAAATAGCTACCTGCATTACTGAAATAGTTAAGAATGGTCTCACCCATGTTGGTGATGTACTGAAAAAACTCATACATTAGAAAGCCCCTCCGATTGCTCTTATCCCTAGCAGGCCAAATACAAACAAAACCACCGCCCCGATGATTCCGGCGTTATCCTGTAACGCTGCCATAACTGCATTCTGTTGACGGACTACATTGCCGCGAACCGTAAGCTCGATGTTATGAGCGTTGTAATCACCGCCGTTAACATCAGATGTAAAATTGAAGTAAGCGCGGTACTGATTTAATAAATCCTTATACTCATTTTTAAGGACAGTAATTTCAGCGTTTAAGTTGTGTAATTGGGTAGCCGAATAAAGGGGAACAACGGCACCACCACCGCCACCATCAACCATAGGCTTACCTAACCCCTCAATAGCATCGACCACATCACCAAAGCCCTTTTGGTTAGTTGATTCCAAGTCGCCAAGCTCATTAGATAGCTGACCAAAGCCATTGTTTAAAAGGTTATTTGCAGAAGTTAATAAGCGGTTTGTGTTATTGCCAATATCAGACAACATATCGGACTGACCATTAATTGCATTAGCCACATGGTTTGCATTATCGACAACGGTATCGGTATTCAAATCAACTGAAGCCTTGAGAGCATCCAGAACGGATTTTGTTTCAGCTTGATTTTTGTTCATGTCGTTATTGATACCAGTTAGCTGAGAGTTAACATCCTCATTCATCGCCTTAATAGCCGCTAGAGTGTCACTAGTATTATCAACATCCGGTTCAGGTTTATCAGGGTCAGTAGAGCCACCACCGCCACCGGCAGATGGTTTATCAGGGTCGCCTAAATCGCCACCCGTTGGAGGGTCAACATCAATATCGTCAGCACAAGCAGGCCAGTTTGGACCACCAATAACACATGACTCAGGAGCAGGAACATCACACCAGTTATTTTCTGGACGACAACACATTCCGTATTCTGGATCCCAATCAGGGTCATTTTCATCACATTTGCTTTCGTCTTCCTTACATGCAGGCCAATTACCCGAATCCGGAGTACACTCATCAGGAGGAGGAGGGCAACTCATATCAAGATACTCATCCTCATCCCGACAGATGATATTGGCTTGATAACCAGGTCCTTTTGCCGAACATGATTGAGAGTAGTTACTCATTTGCTGAATTGTATCGGGACGACTACAGAAAGGCGGAGGAGGCGGCTCCTCACACTTGCCAGTGTCAGGGTTTACCTCTTGACCCGATGGACAAGAAGCAGCAGAAGACCCCTCAATAGTACCGGTATAAGACCCACCGCCATCTCTCTCCCAATCAACCGAAACCCTAGAGGCGTTAACGCTCCAAGTTTGACAAACACCGTTTGAGTAACGCTTATTCAATTTACCAGAAGTGCCGATTTTCATAGTGTCACCAACAGAAACACCAAGACAACCATTAACAAGATGGTGATTGCCACTATTACGATAAAGTTTTATGAAACCACCGGAAGCACTAGCACTAAACGAAACACTCAGCAAAATAACCAGTGACGCAATGCTTTGTTTAATACTCATTTGTATTCCTTATAAAAAAATAACGCCCCACTAGGAGGCGTTAATACCAGACTTAAAACCCCCAACGAATCCACCGAACATCGAGAGAGCGAAAAGTAGGGTGAGTATGGCGGTTAACGTCTCTTGCATAGTGATTACGAACGCATCGCGCCAATCATCATACGAAGACCAAAACCGATAGCCGCTAGACCAATCAGACCAACCACAACTAGCGTGTAGTTTGCTTGACCCTCAGTAACAGCTGTACCAATAGCCGCAGAGTGGTCAGCAGCGAAAGTAGAGCCAGACGCTACCGCAGTAGCCAAAAGAACAGATAGTTTTTTCATAGGAATATCTCCAAAAGGTTTTACAGGATTAGGCTTTACCAAGCCCTTTAACGATTCGTCCGAGCACGTGACCGGACACAAAAGAGAGCAGCAAATAACCTGTTATCTCAGCGTAAAATGCTGCATCAATATCAAACTCCAAGTTTGCGCGAGTCGCCATCAACTGATAGTCGTCATTGCTCACCACTACGAACGTGCAATTGGCTAACGGCTCGTAGGGGAAAGCTTTAATCGTTCCATCAGTGAGGATTTCCGCACAGACTGAGAGAGTCATAATTATTTAAGGCTCGCTTGAAAGTGTTTTTTAATGTCATCGTCAAGCGGAATGAGCTCCTTAACTTGAATATCAAGAGGGTCATCAATATTCACATCAAAGCGAAGTTCGTATTCGCGATTAGGAACAAAAGCTTTGGTGTTGATTAACTGGTTTGCATAGTCCAGATTGATGCGAATTGGTTGTTTGTTAAAAGGAATATCAGTGTTTAAACCGATACCACGCTGTTGAAACTTCTCAACATCAACTTCTTCAACCGCACGAAGAACTGAAAGCTCCGCGAACTCCATACCCGATTTCGGGAACTTCTTAATAACTACTGCTGTAATTGTTGGCATAGCCTTGACTCTCCAAAGTTAAGGATTTGAGATAAGCGTAAGCGTCCGGTACGCCTAGCTCGTTAAAATTTGTTCGTCTGTATTTTTCGGGAATAAGCATTCCAAACGCTTCCCCTAAGTCACCCTCAGTCATCGCAATGACCTCAGATAACGCTTTACCGCACTGGCGACGAGCCCAAGCGATACGAGAGAAAAACTCCAAACCTTGAGCCTTTTTGTTCTTGGAAAACTTGACGGGTTCAGACGGTTCAATACTGGCGGCAAAATCACAGAGACCAGCAAAAGCCGAAGCAGGAGAGGCGAGCATATCGACATCGCACTTTTTCAGTTCAACTTCATTTCGATACCAAATGACCTCAGGGTCAGTAATTTTTTGCTCCAACTTCTTGTTGTAAATGCGCCAATAAACGGTTGAAGAACGTGAACCTACTATCGTTGCTTCTTCCATTAGCTCACCAGATTCAGTAATGCGCTTATGTGGAACCATTGAGGGACCACGACCACGCTTAGCCGTACGAAACGCACCGTTGTAAAAACATATTTCTGCATAGCCACAGTCAAAAACCCCCGTGTAATCATCGACAGCCAAGTCAAGACGGGCGAGGCGAGTAACACCAAGCACCGTAGCTAACCAGAAATGTATTTTCTTATGCGTGGTGTAATCAAAAAGCTTGGTACAGCCAGTACCGTTGATTTGGACGAATACCGTGTCATTGTTGCCACCAATACCAACCAAACCACATTCAACGGTTCCCGTCTTATCAAGAATCACCATCGAATCTTGATAGCCATGCAAGCCACGGCCACGCATAGGCGATAAACGAAAGCCAAAAATCTTTGACATGAATTCATCAAAGCGATGCGAGAGTACTTTACGAACCTTGTCTTTATGACGCTCCATAGCGCTTTCAATGGCATCTGGAGTGCTAGAAGTAGGTTGACGAAACTCAGGCATCTGCAAGTTAATGAAATCTTGGTCATTTGACTTATCAAGATGGCGCAAATCACCGTAGTTAAACGTAAAAGCCAAGTGGTCAATTTTGACTGGGCGTGTTTCATCTTTAAATTGCATGAAAGACCCCTTTAATAGCAATTCGTTGTAATTTTCGTCTGTAATTTCAACCAGTTGATAAGCATCGTTACCGTAGTGGATGTGTAAAAACTGGTTGAATTCAGCTTGGTTTTTAAAGAAATGGTGACCCCAAGGAAAATACACGTTGATTCCGATTTGGGGTTCATCATCGAAATAAATGGAATCCATAATTAAGCCTCGACAGACTGTTCTTGACCGCCCTGAATCCAATCAAAAGAGAAAACCACATAGCCTTCTTTTTGCTCAAAATCAGTTAGGTAAGTGATACAGACAACGACGAAGCGAGCACCATCAGAAAGGCGAACCCAATCACCAACACGGTAATCACGGTCATTCTTGCGAATTTCGAATGTTTTCTTGCCATCGATAATGGCATTTAGATACTCAGGATTAATTTTCGCTTGATGAACTTTCATAACAACCACCTTGACTAGTTGAGAGCGACCGCCAGAGCCAAGACGTAAGCGTCAAGGGCAAACGCCCAGAGCTAAGGCGGTCTTAATTACGATTTGTCGTAAGTGTAATTACGGATTTTCGTAATTGCTAGATGCGAATTTCCGTAACTACTAAGCTAAAATCAAGAAAAC
Organism: Vibrio sp. M60_M70; assembly: GCF_037162085.1. Classification (NCBI taxonomy): domain Bacteria; kingdom Pseudomonadati; phylum Pseudomonadota; class Gammaproteobacteria; order Vibrionales; family Vibrionaceae; genus Vibrio; species Vibrio sp. M60_M70. The sequence goes on along the minus strand of NZ_JARLUL010000002.1, from coordinate 1,180,573 downwards.
GGAGGTAGTCCCATGTATCAAAGTGAGCTGTTAGATGCCTACAAAAAGGCGAAAAACTACGTACAAGACAAGCAAATCGCACACGATTTGAATGTAAACGCGTCCAGAATCAGCGAAATGAGAAAAGGAAGACGCTATATATCTGATTCAGAAGCAGTTTTTCTAGCGGAGAATTCAGGAATTGACCCAGAGATAGCTTTGTTGGGATGTCACGCTGATCGCAACGAAAATCCACACATAAAAGGAATGTGGGAAAACATTGCAAAAAAGTTTAACGGGCTAGGATTATCAAGTATTTCAATGGTTTGTGGCATGTTTGCGTTGTGGCTTGGCGACCTTAAAGTAGCTATAGCTAAGTGCGCATTATGTATATTATGTTAAATTGAGAGTGCTCGTACACCAAATGCTACCAATGAGCGCTCCTATTCCCCTGTGAATTTGAAATTTAAAGCCTTTAATGTGAGTATTAAACATAATGGCTATTTACCATAAAATAGCTAATATCGATCTATCAATCTGCGATTGCTTGTTCTTCAATTAGCGTATTACTTACTAAAATAAAAAATGGCGTCTATTTTTAGACGCCATTCTGAGTTTCCCTGAATGTAAATTAGCCACCGGCTAATTTGACTGTCATGCCTTTCTTTTCAAGATGCGCTTTGATCTTGTCTCTAGCATCACCTTGAATTTCGATATTGCCATCTTTTACCGAGCCACCACAGCCGCAGACTTTTTTGAGTTCTGCAGCTAATAATTTTAAAGGTGCATCATCCAAGTCTAAACCTGTCACGATGCATACACCTTTACCTTTACGTCCTTTCGTTTGGCGCTGAATTCGTACAATACCGTCGCCTTTGGGGCGAGATGTTTTTTCTTCTTCCGGCTTAATTCGACCGGTTTCTGTTGAATATACCAGAGTCATTCTATTGTTTCTTTTGTTGTTGAGCTTGCATCGCTTTTTGCTTTGCAACTAAATAAGCTTCGATATGACGTTGAATAGCAGTTTTACTACCCTTAATCAGTTTACCATTAAACATACAGTACCAAGAGTTGGACTGACCTGTATCATTTTGAATCGTATAACCGTTAAAGACTTCTGATTTTGCACCACCAACTTGCTGCGCTCTTTGTCCAAGCGCAGCAAACTCTTTGGGATCAATAATTGATGCGGTATCGCACCACCAATCAATGCTTTTCTTTACCGCCGTCAAACTGCCTTGTAAGACGTGGTTCTTGATTTTAACCTTCCAAATACTGCCATCTGGTCCGCCTGACTGCAGGTTAAAACCTCTATAGTTTGAAATCGCCATACCACTGAGTCATCTGTTTAATGCGTTGATATAATCATAATTGCTACTGAGCAATATTCAAATACGGCTTGAATAAACCTTGCTCTAGAAAACAATTTCTATCATAAAACGCGCCTCGATAACGTTAATCACTTGGCACTGTTTATACAATCTTCCAAGAACTCATGGAATTTGTGCCCGTTATTTTGAAGCATTTTAGGGAACATCGAGATCGGAGTCATACCTGGGAATGTGTTTACTTCGTTTAAGTAAATCTCATCATCTTCCGTTAAGAAAAAGTCGATACGAGACAAATGGCGAAGATTCATTTGCTTAAATACCCTCTCAGATGCGTGCTGAATTGCATCTAATTGCGCTTGGGTTAGATTCTTCGCTTCAACTTCGGTGAGCGAGTGACTTGAACTGCTGTACTTTTCATCGTACGAGTAAAAAGCACCGTCAGGTGCAATAACCTCGCCTGGCTTCGTTATGTGCAGCTGGCCATTCATCTCATATGCAGCAACTTCAAGCTCTCGTGGTTTTACTGATTTTTCAACCAACACTTGGTCAGAAAACCCAAACGCATCATTTACTGCATTGGAAAGTTTATCTTTTTCTGTGATGCTGTAACATCCAACAGATGACCCTTGACGAGCGGCTTTGACAAAGACTTTTCCCCATTTTTCAAACGCTTTATGAGCTTGAGTATGAGCTTCTTCATCGTTGCGCGTTAAGAATAAGTATGGCGTATTGGGAATACCGATAGCGTCGTACCAAAGCTTAGATGTGATTTTATTGAAACTATTGCTACTCGCTTCTGGCCCGCAGCCAAGATAAGGAATACCTGCGATTTCAAACAGAGATTGAATGTCGCCTGTCTCGCCTGGAAAACCATGTATACAAGGCACAATGAAATCGATGGTTTGATTAGATTCACTTGAGCACAACTGCTTGGTATTGAGATCCAAGTAAACCAACTCACCTTGGTTGGTCATCCAACCTTCGTTTTTTATTTCTACGCGTGTAACGTGAACGTCTTCAATAAGATTTAATTGTTGTTCGACAAAGTTTGCAGACAATAATGAAATCTCGTGCTCAGAAGAGCCGCCGCCGCATAGTAGAAGAATATTTTTAATCATGAATCAATCTTTCCGTGACCTACAAAAGATACTATTTATTATGATAAACCTTTGAAGTGTGACGTACAGTAATTTTAGTGTGAGGAATTTTGTTCGAGTAGGATTTGAACAAATAAATAAGGGAGCCATTCGCTCCCTTATTTGATGTGTTAGTTTAATTTGTTAAGCGTTGGGTAAGCTGAGTTTTTAATGGCGTCAATGCTTTTAACAAATGGTCTTAACTGCTGAAATTGAGCAGGCAAAGTCGAAATCGCTTGCTTGGCTTCCGCGCTTGTTGCGTAGTCTCCGTATAAAACTGAGAACCACTTAGTACCGTTGATGACTTTGTAGTTTTCCCAAATTGGCTGACCGTTCTGTGGCAGCTTATTTGCAAACTGATCGACTTTCGCTTGGCTACCCACAGCCGCGACTTGAATGGTATAGCCGAATCGTTGAATACCTGCTTGCTTTTTACTCGGTGGTACGATCTTAACTGGCTTCGCCTGCTCTTTTGGCGTTAGCTTGACTACTTTCTTCTCTTCAGGCTTTGCCGTCATTTTCACAACAGTTGGTTGTACGTCTTTTTCTACTACAGCGTTTTCAGACGCCATAATTGGCTTAGAGATACGATCTGATTTGTAGTCCTCTCGATAACTTTCAGAAGTTACGTCTGTGATGTAAGTTTCAGATGCACAAGCAGAAAGCAGGACTGACAAGCCGATGATTGCGATTTTTTTCATGAAGTAACAAATGCTCTGGATAAATATTACGATAAATCATGCCGATAGCAGGGCCGTTTATCAAGCATCAAATACAATAATCTGTGATTTTGATGTGATGAATAACACAAACTCCATAAGCATCGCCCACATTTTATGCAATGTCTGGTCTGAAGGCGTTTTATCAATAAATTATTCGTTTATGATTGATATGAAACCGATAGGCAAACGTTACTTGCAAACGGCTAGGAGTCAGCATGAATAAACTACATAAACTCTTTAAACCCAACTCTGTGGCCGTTATTGGTGCATCTCAAAAAGCATTGCGAGCAGGGCATGTCGTTATGCGTAACCTTCTACAAAGTGGATTTGGTGGCGCGATTATGCCAGTAACGCCGCGATACAAAGCGGTATCCGGAGTTATAGCCTACCCTGATGTGGCTTCCCTACCCTATACGCCAGATATTGCGATTTTATGCACGAACGTTTCACGCAACGAGCAACTGCTTAAAGAGTTAGATGAGAGAGGCACACCGTTTGCGATTGTTATCTCTGATGACGCTCAGCCTTTAAATATTTCATCATTGAATATTCGAGTTTTAGGACCGAACAGCTTAGGTATTATCTTGCCTTGGCACAAATTTAACTGCACGTTTTCTCCTGTTGCGGCCAAGCCCGGAAAAATTGCGTTCATCTCACAATCTGCGGCGGTTTGTACCACAGTGTTAGACTGGGCAAATGATAAGAATATTGGCTTTTCTTCGTTCATTTCGATTGGACGCGGACAGGATATCGATTTTGCAGATTTGCTTGATTACTTAAGTATGGATGGGAATACGGAAGCTATTCTGCTTTATGTGGATAATATCCAGGATGCTCGGCGATTTATGTCTGCTGCGCGAGCTGCTTCACGGAACCGCCGTATATTGGTATTAAAAGCGGGCCGCTCTAAAGAGATGAATACTTTCGAACAGCAAGATGGTGATACGCTTGATGTAATTTACGATTCTGCCATCCGTCGAACTGGTATGTTACGAGTCAGCAATACGCATGAGTTATTCGCTGCGGTAGAAACACTCACGCATTCTGTGCCACTTCGTGGGGAGCGTTTAGCGATCATCACCAATGGCGGCGGCCCTGCAGTTATGTCCGTTGATACTTTGATTGAACGTGGTGGCCAGCTCGCAACACTTGATGACGCCTCTATTGCGCAATTACAAACTGTACTCCCGTCCAATTGGCGCGCTCGAAATCCGATTGATCTGTCTGGTGACGCAACAAAAAAACGCTACATTGATACCATTAACGCACTGATGAATAACGACTGTGCAGATGCGATCTTGATTATGCATAGTCCTTCTGCGGTTTCCGACCCTCTTGAAACTGCTCAAGCTGTTATTGAGGCGATCAAGGCTCACCCTCGGCATAAGCATTTTAATATCTTGACCAACTGGTCAGGAGAACAAACGTCGAGAGAGGCACGACTGACATTTACTCAAGCTGGCATTCCAACCTATCGAACGCCGGAAAGTGCGGTCGTTGCATACATGCACCTGGTTGAGTATCGACGAAACCAGAAGCAATTAATGGAAACGCCAACGACGGCTGAGCCATTGCACTCTGGAAGTGTGAGTTCTGCAAAAGAATGGGTAAATGAACGACTACTGGATAAAAAAACAGTTACCTTGGATACGCATCAAACCAGCCCATTATTTAAGCTGTTCGGGTTTAATGTTCTGCCAACATGGATTGCATCTGACGAAATTGAAGCCGTGCATATGGCAGAAAATATCGGATACCCTGTTGCGGTTAAGTTGCGATCTCCAGACATTCCTCATAAATCGGATGTACACGGTGTCGCCCTGAATTTAAGAAACAGTCGAGAAGTTTCCAACGCAGCGCTATCCATTCTAGATACCGTAAAGCTAAGTTACCCTTCTGCCAATGTACACGGTCTGTTGGTACAAGGTATGGCAAAGCTCGGCAGCGCTGAAGAGCTACGGATTAGTATTGCAGTAGATAAGGTCTTTGGACCTGTGATCTTGCTTGGTCAAGGCGGCTCGGAGTGGAATATCGCCCAAGATGCCGTCGCTGCACTTCCTCCTTTGAACATGACGCTTGCGCGCTACCTTGTCGTTGTTGCCCTAAAGTCTGGAAAGATTCGCCTGCAGAAACACAAAGATGCGCTCGATATCAGTGAGTTGTCGAAATTCTTAGTTCGTATCTCCCAAATGGCGGTTGAGTTGCCAGAAATACAAAGACTGGATATCCATCCAGTGTTGGTGTCGGGAAGCGATTTAACTATCCTCGATGCGGACATCACACTGTGTAAATACGAGGGAGATGCGCAAAAACGTCTGGCGATTCGTCCTTTCCCGGCAGAATTTGTCGAAACTGTAACGCTTCGAGATGGCCAACCTATCCTGCTTCGCCCTATCCTGCCTGAAGATGAGCCGCTGCATGCTCAATTCATCAATAGCGTATCGAAAGAAGATCTGTATAAGCGTTTCTTTTCTGAGGTTGGTGAGTTCAACCATGAGGCTTTGGCAAACTTCACTCAAATCGACTATGACCGCGAAATGGCGTTTGTTGCGGTAGCGTTTAATACCGACGGACCGTCTATCATAGGCGTAGCCCGCGCATTGATTACTCCAGATAATAGTGATGCTGAGTTTGCTATTTTGGTTCGTTCAGATTTGAAAGGAAAAGGCTTAGGTAAAGTGCTGATGCAGAAAATTATCAGCTATTGCAAGATTAAAGGCACAAAGCAAATGTCTGGAATGACCATGCCTACAAACAGAGGGATGTTGATGTTAGCTCAAAACCTGGGATTTGAAGTCGATGTTCAGTTTGCCGATGGTACGGCAGATATGGTGCTCCCTTTAAATTGAAAAATAAAGCATTAGCGATAACTTTACTTCTTAGATTAGATAAGCAATGGGAACCTAAGAAGTAAAAGTTACGTTGTTACTTTAGTTTCCAATTCTTTTTCAAGTATTGAATACACCAGGATTTCGCCTCACCCATGGTATTTCGGCGCCATGCTAAGATAATATCCATCGGCTGCTCTTCTGTACCTTCGATTCGCTTCAATACGCCACTATCAATCAAAGGTTGTGCAATTTGGCTTGGTAACGTACCAATGCCTAAACCTGCAGTGAGCGCATCTACTTTTGCCGTAAAGTTGGTGACGGTCAAGCGAGGTTGTTTTTGAATGATATTAATTGAGAGCGCAGGTTGTTCGCGTGCAGTGTCTGCAATGGCAATGATTCGGTACTTTTCTCGCGCCGCCTCATCAAACTTACCACTACGCTTGTGAACATAGTGATCAGCTGCCGCTACCCAAAACATGCTCATTTTACCAATTTTTTCTGATTTGACTTCTTGAGGAAGTGTATCCAGTGATGGGCAAATCAGTAAATCCGCTCTACCTGTATTCAGCGATTCCCAGCTACCAGCCAAGATCTCTTCTTGCAGTCTGACTCGTGTTGAGCTTACTTCAGCCAATGCATCAACCATAGGGAAGAAATTGGATATAGGAATAATGCCATCAAAGGCAATGGTAATATCCAGTTCCCAACCATTCGCCAATAACGTTGCATCATTCACTAACTTTTCACTGGCTTGTAAAATGGCTCGTCCTCTTTCAAGGATGAGCTTTCCTGCTTCAGTAAAATGGGCTTTGTGGCCAGAGCGATCGAAGATAATGATGTCTAAGTCTTGCTCGAGTTTCTGGATCTGATAGCTCAGTGATGATGGGGCTCTATCTAACTCATTCGCAGCAGCTGCAAAACTCCCTCTTCGGTCAATGGCATCCAGAATATGGAGCGCTTCTAACGTAATTGGACTCTGCACATGGCCTCTCTTAATGTGATTTTTGTCACATTGATTGTATTTGGATGATCTTATCAAGAACTAACGTTAAACAATATAACACACTGATAACTAAAGACTAGAAATGCTCATAACCTAAGAGTTCTACTCAAGATAAAACCACAAATGACAATGGTAATGATAGTAATTATTATTTAGATCCATTAATATCCCGTTTGTTGTTACCTATTATGGATCTAAGGTATTGAAGCCAATGTATAAAAAAACAATTTTGTCAGCCTCGATTTTAGTTGCCCTTTCCCAGACTGCTTATGCGGAAGAAGTTTCTAAGTTTGAAGAAGTCGTTGTGTCGGCAACCCGTACCAACCAAACCATGGATACGGTTGCTGCGTCTGTTGCCGTTATTTCTGAGAAAGAAATCGAAGAAAACATGGTAAAGGACTTGAATGATCTATTCGAGTATACGCCAGGAGTTACTGTTAATGGCACTCAACGCCAAGGCGTTCAAAGTATTAACATTCGCGGGACGGAAGGTAAACGAGTTAAAATATTAGTAGACGGTGCATCTCAACCAGGTGTATTCAGCGGTGGACCATATTCGTTTATCAATTCTAGTGCCGTTACTGTTGACCCTGATATGCTAAAGAGTGTCGAAATTGTTAAAGGTGCAGCTTCTAGCCTACATGGTAGTGATGCAATTGGCGGTGTTGTCGCATTCGAAACAAAAGATCCGAAGGATTTCCTCAAAGATGGTAAAGACTTTGGCGGTCAAGCAAAACTTTCTTATTCATCGGAAGATAACTCTTTTAGTGAGCACGTAGCTTTAGCAAAGCGTTTCGGTAATACAGAAGCACTTGTTGCCTTTACACGACGTGATGGTGCAGAGCTACAAAATTTCTCTAAGGCGCCTTACGATAACTATTCTGTGGACAACCAAGATTATTACAAAAACGATCTATTGGTAAAACTTCAATCTCAATTGAATGACGCTCATCGCTTGGAGTTCTTGGGAGAAGTTATTTACAATGAGACTGACTCAGAGATCGCACATAAAAGTTACAAAAACTTCAACGCTGAAGACACAACCAAGCAAAATCGCATTGGGCTCAAGCACATTTGGTTTGCAGATGCAGCTATCTCGGATACGATCACGTCCAAGCTTACATGGATTGGTAAAGAAGAAAACGGCGTGTCTAATCGCTTTATCGAAGCCAGCCCAGGTTATCCACCTTACGTACCGCCTAGTGGTGACAACCAACAGAAAAAAGATTACGAATATACTGAAGACAAATTTGAATTCGAAACTCAGTTAGATAAAGAGATTCAAAATCACTATATTGTTTACGGAATATCGTATAAACATAGTGACATCAGTAATACCAATCGCGAGTTGAATTCCGATCCCGGCACGCCAGATACCGTTTACGTTTACACGCCGGATGCAAAAGAAGAAAGCTTTGGTTTATTCTTGCAAGATGAAATTTCACTTCTTAATGACAAGCTAATTCTGACTCCAGGTGTGCGTTACGATTACTTCTCTACTAATCCTTCCAACACCTCTGAAGAGTCATTCGAGAAGTTTAGCGACTCTGCATTAACTGGTCGTTTAGGAGCAACTTACTCTATATCGCAACCTGGCACGATCTTCGCGCAAGTGAGCCAAGGGTTTCGAGCGCCATCGTTCGACGAGCTTTATTACACCTACGATAATCCGTCTCATGGCTATATTAATCGCCCTAACCCAAATTTAGGCTCTGAAAAGAGTGTATCTTATGAGCTTGGTTACCGTCATAACACTGTAGCGTCGGTAACTGAAGTGGCGTTCTACTACAGCGATTACAGTGACTTTATTGAGCAAACTTCATCAAATAATGGTGGTTTAACTGAATTCACAAATATCAATATTAATGAAGCAAATATTAAAGGGGTTGAGCTCTCTAACCGTCTTGATTGGCATGCTATTGCCGGTCTTCCATCAGGCGTGACAACTCGTTTTGTTGCAGCATACACAGAAGGTGAAGATGGTGATGGTAACCCATTGAACAGCGTCAACCCATGGAATGCAGTGGCAGCGGTAAATTACGATTCACCAAATGCACTTTGGGGGACAAGCCTAAAAGTAAACTACACGGCTAAGAAATCGAACAGTGATATCAACTCTGATGGTGATAAAGGCGGAATCAAAGACCAAGTTGCTTTGCCGTCTGCGACAGTCGTTGACTTAACGGCGTACTACAAACCAATGAAAGATATAACCATTCATGCTGGTGTTATGAATCTGACGAATGAAGAATACCATCTTTGGAACGATGTTCGCGGTAAGACTGAGTTAAGTCGAGATAAAACGCAAGCTGAGCGTAATTACAACATTAGTGTTAAATACGAGTTCTAAACCTTAAAAACACAAAAGCCAGCGTAATGCTGGCTTTTTTTATGGCTTTCATTTCAAAAATGTAAAGAAAAGTATGAAAAATGAAAGTTTACTGTTTTGCCATCTCTTTTTTCACCATTACTGCTGCTGCAATGATAAAAGTGATGATCAGACCGAGTTCCATGAACTACCCCAATAGCTATGAGAAAATTTATAACCCAAATTAAGAGTCGGACATAGTTTAACAGCTCTATATAGACTTGCTACCTTTTAACCAGTAATTTACGATTTTTTCCGATTTGGATCAAAAAAGACGCAATTATGCGTCTTTTTGTTATTATTGTGTAAATCAAAATTAGGCGTCTGGGTAACCTTGAGGGTTGTTAGATTGCCAACGCCATGTATCACTAGTCATTTCTTCTAGAGTGCGAGACGCTTTCCAACCTAACTCATTCATTGCTTTTGATGGATCAGCCCAACACTCAGCAATATCGCCTGGACGACGTTCAACAAGTTGGTATGGAACATCTTTACCACTTGCAGTTTCAAATGCTTTCACCATTTCAAGCACACTGTAGCCATTGCCAGTGCCAAGGTTGTAGACATGAAGCCCAGCTTTGTTACCTACTTTTTCCAAAGCAGCGACGTGACCATCGGATAAGTCCATCACATGAATGTAGTCACGCACGCCGGTGCCATCTTTCGTTGGGTAGTCGCTACCGAATACAGAAAGGAACTCTCGGCGGCCCACCGCAACTTGAGAAACAAACGGCATTAGGTTATTTGGAATACCTTGAGGATCTTCACCTAACTCACCAGTTGGATGTGAACCTACAGGGTTAAAGTAACGAAGAAGTGTGATGCTCCAATCTGGATTCGCTTTTTGGAAGTCCGTTAAACATTCTTCCACCATTAATTTACTGCGTCCATAAGGGTTAGTTGCGCTAGTTGGAAAGTCTTCTGTGATTGGAACAGATGCAGGATCGCCATAGACAGTTGCTGAGGAGCTAAATACCAACGATTTAACTCCAGCTTCGCGCATTGCATCAACCAATACCAAAGTGCCATTCACATTGTTGTCATAATACTCTAGAGGTTTTGCTACGGACTCACCGACGGCCTTTAAACCTGCAAAATGGATAACCGCTTCTATATCGTGCGATTTTAGAACCTCTACCATTGTCGATTTATCTCTGATATCGGCTTGGATGAAGGTTGGCTTTACGCCACATACCTTTTCAATGCGCTCTAAGACCGTAGACTTACTGTTGTACAGGTTATCTAGAATCACTGGCGTCATACCAGCTTCGATCATTTGAATACATGTATGGCTACCAATATAGCCCATACCACCCGTAACAAGTACTTTCATTTTATCATTCCTTCTGACGCGAATGGGTTTAGTTTAAAGCTTTGACGTTACGATTTAAACTGTCTCCTGCAATTCGCATCCCATTAATATTGCTTGGCCTTTTCCGGCTTTTTTAGCTTGATACATTGCAGTATCTGCACTTTTTAACACTCGAGTGGCATCTCGCTCATTAACACCGACCAATTTTACGCCGATGCTAACGCCAACCTTGAGCGAGTTACCTTTGTACTCGATTGGTGTGCATACGCTTTCGAGCAGTTGTTCTGCAATTCGGGTGACGACTTTTTGGTTGGCAGGATTAACCAACATGACAAATTCATCACCCGAAAGTCTTGCGATTAAATCACTATGTCGAGTCGCAGATGTTAGACGCTCGGCTACTTTTTTCAGAACTTCATCACCTGCGTCATGGCCATAGGTATCATTAACCTCTTTAAAACCATCGAGATCGAGGTAAAGCACCGCAAATTCGTCACGTAAGTATCCCGACCGTTGTACTAATTCTTCCAACTCTAAATGGAACTTAGAGCGATTCGCTAACCCCGTTAATGCATCGTGATGAGCTAAGTACTCAAGTCGTTCCATCTCTTTTGCACCAGAAAGATCGGTAAGAACAATGACTAGGTCGTAGAACCCATGGTCTTCACATTTAACGATACGATTAACCCTTGCAAACATCGGCACAAACTGGCCAAGATGGTTCTGCTCAATAACTTCCCCTTGCCATACCCCGTAGTTTTCTATCGATTCAATGATGCTAGGCATCATTTCCTGCAACTTGCGCCACTTAAGTGTTTGGATAAATGACTTCCCAATAAGCTGATCCATCTCTAGTCCAACTAACTTAGTGACCGCAGGGTTAGCCATTGTGATAACACCTCGATGATTAAGAACGATGAGGCCATCTTGGCTGCTCTCAAAAACACGCCCTGCAACACGCTGCCTGCTCATGGCCTCTTCAATTTCGGTGATATCTTGAATCGAGAACAATAAGTATCCATGTGTGGACAAACGACGACTGGTTAAACTCAATTGCTGTTCGTTGTCTGCATTTTTGAGGTGAATATCATCGCATTCTAACCCCCTACTTAGGATTTGGCTCAGCTCATTCGGTGTTTTCGTTTTAATTAGATCACGGATATTGGCATGCTCAAGTTCCTCTGACTTTTTTTGAAATATCTGCCGAGTCGCAGTATTACAGTAAATAACACGCCCGAAGTTGTCGGTAATAACTAATGCATGTTGAATAGATTCAATGACTTCTTCTGAAAACGCCCGCTTTTGTTCTAACATTTCTAATGAATGTTGCCGCTGTTTCTCGCGTGTTGTTAACTTGTTCATCATTTGATTGAAGGAATGTGCGAGTTCTCCAATTTCATCCTTGGAGTAATAGCGAACTTGAGTATCCGTATTTTGTCCGTGTGTCACACTCTCTATCGTATGACTCAGTTCTATAACAGGTTTGAGAACAAGCCTATCGATACTTATGTAAAAGATAGTGCCACCAGCGAACAGCAACAGAAGAAGTACAGCACCATCTCGAAGTAAAGATTGTTGGGCTTCTATGATTGGACGATGGGAAAGCGTAATCCTCATACTGCCAATGACACGACCATCGTGAATAATTGGCTCTAGAACATAAAGAAATTTGGCTGATAAGGCATAACCTAGCGCGTGTAACTTGCTTCTTTCAGTTTGATTAGGGACGGGAGCTGATACCCCACTTCCTTCAAGAACAACGAAAGGCTGATCATCTTGGTCGTAAAGTTTAACCCGCGTAACATTCGGCTGGTTTAAAAAGTTGATGAGAGTAGTTTGAGCTTTTTGCTTGTTCTTTGTCGTTAGCGCATCTTTAATTGAGAAAGAAACATTGTTAATCAACTTTCTCGTTTGTTCGACCAATTCATGCTTAGACGATTGGTATGCAGTATACGAGGTATAACCTTTTGAGATAACAAAGATAGCCGTTATAAAGACCAAAATTGGCCAAATAAGCTTTGCTCGTAATGACATATGTATTCCTGTCGCAGACAACCACTAAAAATGACAGAAGCGTTGTTATGCAATCTATTACCCATTAAGGGCGACAAGATTAACACGATGCCAATGCAAAATAACCTTAAATTCTCAAAAATTGGATGGAAAAGGAACGAAATACCTTAAAATTCGGATCAACTCAAATAACGGCAACATCTTTATGGACTAAAGTGATCTTTTTCGTCAGCCATCAGATCATAAACCTCGCTTTCATGATAGAAGAATGAAGTGAGTCACTGAACCTAGATGCATTTTCCTGCATCGTGAACCCATTGCTTGTGTAGAAATAAAACGTATGACATTGAATAAACAGCAACTTACATTGAACTGTGACATGGGTGAGAGCTTTGGCTCTTGGATTATGGGGGCAGACGAAGATGTTATGCCTCATGTTGATATGGCAAACATCGCGTGCGGTTTTCATGCTTCCGATCCTAATGTCATGCACGACACTATCACTCTCGCCAACGACAACGATGTTGATATTGGAGCACACCCGGGCTACGCCGACCTCCAAGGCTTCGGCAGGCGCAGTATAAACATGACGGGTGATGAAATTACTAACATGGTTATATACCAAGTAGGCGCTTTACAGGCACTTTGTCGGGCTCAATACACAGATATCAGCTATATAAAGCCTCATGGCGCGTTATACAACGACATGATGAAAAGTGATGCGATATTTAGAGCAGTCGTAAAGGCGGCAGCTTTATTCAAAGTGCCGTTAATGATTTTAGCGTCACAGGAAAACGAAAAATACTTAGAAATCGCAGATGACTATGACGTTCCCTTGCTGTTTGAAGCATTTGCAGACCGCTTGTATCAAGATGACGGATTACTTACACCTAGGACACAGCCTGATGCCGTGTTAAAGAATGAGCATGCGATACTTGAGCAAGTCCGTACGTTAGCAGACTCTGGGCGTGTCAAAACCGCTTCTGGCGGCTACATTTTACTGGAAGCCGATACGATTTGTGTTCATGGTGACAATGAAGAGTCGATCGCGCTGATCCAAAAGATCCGTCAAAGCCTATACGCGGGAGGAAATTAATGCATAAAGAGAAATTTAGTATCTCTTTGATCTCTGAGTGCAGTATTTTCATTAAGTTTGACGAGAATATCTCTGAAAATGCGGTCGGAGAACTTGCTCGAAACATCAAAGACACTCTAGCGTCAATCATTATGAACGTAGTCCCATCCTATCAAACCATCCTGATTGATTACTTGCCTTTTCGAATCAATGAAAAAGATTTAGTGCATAAACTGCATCAAATGATCCGTCAGTTTGATACTCAATCGCTCAGCCTTGCTCAACCTAACCACATCACTATTCCCGTATACTACTCCGAAGAAACCGCGCTAGATTTGTCCCGCTTTCAAGATCGTGGACTATCATTAGACGCGCTCATTTCTTTACATACTCAGGCCGAGTATGCGGTTTCAGCGATTGGTTTTGCTCCAGGTTTTGCATTCCTCTCCGATGTCGATACTCAATTACATATGCCAAGGTTAGCTACACCAAGAACGCGAGTACCAGCCGGAAGCGTGGGAATCGCAGACTCTAAAACGGCCGTCTATCCATCAGATAGTCCTGGCGGATGGAACATTATCGGTAGAAGCCCGCTTCCCCTTTTCTCTGATACGCCACCTTTTATACCGTTTGAAGTAGGTGACAAGGTCACGTTTAATGCCATTTCCAAACAAAAGTTTATCGAGTTAGGAGGTGTTCTATGAGTTACGCTGGATTGCTGGTGGAAAAGTCAGGGCCACTTTCTTTGATTCAAGACTTTGGTCGTTTTGGCTTAGCGCATATTGGCGTGACTCAAGGTGGCCCCGTAGATGATTACGCCTACAGTTGGGCAAACCATTTACTTGGTAACGTAGTCAATTGTGCAGCGATTGAAATTACTTTGGGTAACGCTTGCTTTGTCGCACTACATAACTGCCATCTTGCAATATGTGGTGGTGATTTGAATGCAAAAGTAGATGGTGAGCCTATCTCAAATTGGTCTGACTTTACGTTGAAGAAGGGGCAGAAGCTGCAGTTCGGAGTCGCAAAAAATGGACTTCGATCCTATCTTGCGGTTAAAGGTGGATTCGATATTGCTCAGCACTTAGGAAGTGCCTCTACAGTCACGAGAGAATCTCTTGGTGGTTATGACTCAAATGGTGGCGCTTTAAAAGCAGGCGATATTCTTCCCTTTTTTCCTCATAACTTACCGAAACACAAACCAAGGCTGATGACGTTTCGCTTTAAGCCGGATTACAACTTACCCATTAAGCTGAGAGTGATTGAAGGCTATCAAAATGAGGACTTTGATGAAGACACTCGCCAAGCCTTTTATAGCAACGCATTCACCATATCCCCTGATTCAAATCGAATGGGCTATCGTCTTGAGGGAAACAAAATCAAACCGCCTTACGAAGGCGTACTGTCGGAAGGAATTGCGCTAGGATCGATTCAAGTTCCTAACGATGGTAATCCCATTGTGTTGCTCAACGATCACCAAACCATCGGTGGCTATCCTAAGTTTGGCTGTGTAGCACGTATTGACCTGCCAAGGTTGGCACAGGCGAAACCCGGGCAAAAAGTGAATTTTGTGAAAGGAGATAGACAAGGCTTGCAAGAAGTATGGTGCCAATGGGCTCAGTTTTTTGGATATTAATACAACCTCTGAGCCCATACGTAACTGTTATGCCGGCATCCCATAACGCTTTGCTAACGCTTGCGGATAGTCTCGCTCTTGCGTGAGTTTAATCGCGTACTGCTCAATTTCTTGTTCAGACCAATGCACAGCGACAGGATGTTGGGATTCCACATTTTGGTTAGGTTCAATATCAAACCAGAACTGAAGCATTTTTTGCGCTGCGAGTAGTGTTGATGACGCTTTTACCACTTCTATCCGCGCGTAATGGTTGTCTTCAAAGGTCACATCGGCTGCCCTGAGTACCGGATCCGTTCCAGGAATTTGCTGGGCACCAAACAGGGCTTTTCCCCCTTTGATAGCAGAGTGATAGTCGGGAATGAACTGCGCCATGTGTTTGATAGCATTATTGGTTCGTTCTTCTAAGACTTCTTCTCGCCAACCGTTACGTATCTTTGAGAGTAAAGGAACTGGCAGTTCGGGCTGAGCTGAGGACGGCGTACTCTCAACTAAGCCATCTTCAAATAGCGTAATGCCTTTCGTCATGCCGTGAAGCTGAAAATAACCATCACCATAGGGGGTCAGTTGAGCCATTCCTTTATCAGTTCCACGCGGTCCATGGAAAATAACTTCTGGCCACAGTTGTTGGCAGTCTGCCCACTTGGTTACATAAGCGGCTTTAAACTCAACTAACCTATCACGCTTGGCACCGATGGTATTGTCAATGGATCCTGTTTCAAAACCACATGCATTGACCAAGTAGTCACATGTCATAAGATAATCAATGCCATCTCGTTCGTAACCAAGTTGCCAGTGATTACCCATCCAGTCCGCTTGTTTGAGCGTTGCTTGTGTGCATACTGAGGCGTTTGGCAGAGCGTTCAACGTTAAGTTGGCAATTGCGGCAAGGCGAAAAACACTCCAGCCATATTCCTGAACCGCCACAACTGGGTACTTTAGCGCTTCTAGATCAGCATGTTGAGCAAAAGGAATACACCACTCATCAAAGGTTGCAGGGTGACTTGGTTGAGTGCGTTGTGCGAGTGCTTCTAGATCCTCTTTTGAATACAATTTGTAGTATTCGCTTGGCTCACCAAGCACTTTGTTGCTTTGATCTTTATCAACGAGCGTTTGATAAGCATTTTTCACCACCTCTAGTCGAGGAATCAGTGCGGATGGATCTCCACCATCAGAATAAGGGACTGCAATGATCGTCGGGCGAATATTCAGTGAAAGCGGATATAGGCGAACGGTATCAATGGATTGTGCTAACAAATCTAAACATTGTTGCTCAGAAATCTCTCGATATAAGTTGCCACCTGCATGTAAATGGCAAATGGGCGGACCATTTACCAGTGATACGCCCTTCTCTATTACGGAAACTTTAAAACCCAGCTCCGCAAAATGAATTGCTGCTGTTGCACCTGCGACACCGCCACCAACAACAGCGATGTGCTTATCTTTGTAATTTGGAAACTCAGACTTCATTGCTTCACTAAAAATTTTATAAGGAAAATTCTTTACTAACGGTGGATTCTACTCGTGTTTGGGCTTGATTAAAATCACAAAAAGTTCATGGGTTTGCGAAATATCCAACTGCGCCTTTATGGTGCGTTAAAGTAGAAAAAAATTGCAAAAAAAGTACTTGACGACATGGTTAGGAAGACACTTTTTTATGCCTATGTGAATAACAATTTCACTGTAAGACCCATGGCGCAAAGCCTGCAGAAACACCCCACTTTTTACCCCATTTAGTTATCCCAAAAGTTATCCACTGTTTTTGTGGATAACTAAAATAAAAGTGTCATGGAGTGTTCCGCATTTAATAACATTTGCAGTGATTAAGTGTTTACTGGCGTTAACAATCTTTTCAACAAACTCATTACGACAAGTGCCAACGTAACAAATGTTGCCAGTGGTAAAGCTATCCACAATTCGGGGTGAATTTGTGCGTTTAGGTCGAAGCCATATATCATTACCGCGGCAACACAAACTTCGGCAGCGAATACCGCGACACCGCTAGCTATCAACGCCATAATGCCGTATTCGGCCCACAGAGTTGTATTGATCCGTTTTTTACTTGAACCTAATGTGCGATACAAACGGATCTCCTGCTGACGTTGGGATAAGCTTAATCTCAATAGCGTAAAGATAAGTAGCAACCCCGCAACCACGCCTAAAAGAGCAAGAATAGTGATTGCCGATACGATTTGTTGAATCAAATCCTGGATTTTTTCGCCCATGGTACGAATATCTAAAACAGATACCGTTGGGTGAGATCGAGACATAGACGTTAATAGTGCTTCGTTCCCTTCATCAATTCTATAACTGATGAGGTAAGAACCCGGTAGATTAGCCATAACGTCGGATGAGAAAATAAAGTAAAAGTTAGGCTTCATATCACGCCATTCAACATAACGAATGGTATCTACTACCGCATCGTAGTTCTGGCTATTAATAACAAAGCGCAGTTTGTCACCAAGTTCGATGCCCAAGTCATTTGCTACATCGGCTTCTACAGAGACACTCCCTTTATTTGTCCATTCACCCGCAAGCACATCATTATACTCTGGCAGGCTGTTTCCCCACGTAAGGTTCAATTCACGACGTATTGCGTCAGAGCCTTCTCCTTCGTATTCAATCTCTTTGACGTTTTGACCATTAATCTCTGTCAATCGACCACGAATAATTGGATAAGCTTGTGACCGTGTAACCCCATTTTTATCTAAGGTTTCTAGGTAGCTATCGAGTTCGTAATCACCAATATTTAATGCAAAGACATTTGGTGCGTCTGCAGGTAAGGTTCTCTCCCAATCCGCGAGAATATCGCTGCGCACAAGCCAGATAATAGATAGCAGCATCAAAGACAACGCCAAAGCACCAAACTGCAGGCCACTGGTTACTGGCGTGCGGTTGATACGACTCAACGCAAGCTTCATGGCAGGTTGTGTTGAAATACGCGCAAACAATTTTGTGAGTGCGACGCTCACTGCAGCAAGCACAACAAAAAGTACTGCAATACCAATAAGAACAATCCAAACTAAGGTGTTATCAGCATAAAGCAAAAGTAATGGAACAACGGGGACTAGAACGAGCAACATTCGCTTCCAAGAACGTTGTGCTTTGCCCTGCTGTAGCACTTCTAAGGCTGGAGTTTTAATCAAACCCAACAATGGTATGCCAAGGGCAGGAACGGTGATCAGGACCGCTGAGATAAACGACACCAAATATGGAGTGACGCCGTAACTAGGTAATGGCTCGGGTAATAAGTCTTTGAGTGGAATGCGCAACAAGTACTCCAGCCCACTCCCCAACAATAACCCAACGACACTGGCGCTAATGAGCAGGATTGTGACTTGAATAAACAGCCATTTTTCAATCCATCGTCGACTTGCGCCAAGGCTTTTTAGCATCGCAATGGTTTGTGTTCGACTATTCACATAGTTTTGGCAAGTAAGAACCAATGTTGTCGCCGCCATAATGATGACAATCGCTACGGTCAACGACAGATACTGCGTCGTACGTTCAAAAACCTCATTGCTACGACTGGCAGTATCTTGCGTGCGCCAGCGATCACTAGGAGAAAGAACAGTATCTTCTTGCAGGCCTTTTAGCGTTTTATCATCGGCTTGTAGAAACAGACGGTATTGAACTCGACTCCCGACTTGAATTGCTCCTGTTTTCTCAACGTCTTTTTGATGGATGTATGCAGAAGGCATTTGCTGAAATGGGTTAAAGCTTAATCCAGGTTCCATCAGCACTGCACCTGAAACCGTAAAATCGGCATCGCCTATAGTGACGCTGTCACCCGGCTTGACGTCTAGTTGAGCCATAATCCGCTCATCAAGCCAGAGTTGGTTCTCTTTAACGCGACCGGATGGGTTGTTGTCTAGTACCAGTTCTCCCATTAAAGGGTAATTGTCGTCCACTGCCCTTACAGAAATCAACTGCATACCATTGTCGCTAAATGCCATCGTGGCAAATCGTGTCATCGTTGAACGTTCTAGGTTTTCAGTCGAGGTTAACAACGTGTCAGGTATAGGATTAGCAGACACAAACACCGCATCCGCTGTCAATGCATCCTTCCCCTGTTTGACGATCACCTGCTCCATTCGCTCCGCTAATGCAGAAAGCGCAAAGATGCTCGCAATCACAAGAATAAGAGCAACGCTAATAGGCCAAAGGTTCCCCTGTCTTATTTCGCCGAAACTCCAACGTATTAGGCTTTTGTTTGACGAGTGTTTTATTGCACTGCTTCTTTCTGTCGATGTTGCTTCGCTTGATGATACTGCAGACATTACACCTCCTCCTTAAGCTCACCCGCCTCCATACGATAAATACGGTCACATCGACTTGCTAGATGACCATCGTGTGTAACTAATATCAGCGTTGTTCCATGCTGCTCATTAAGATCGAATAGCAGCTCAATCACTTTGTCTGCGGTTTGATGGTCAAGATTGCCGGTAGGCTCGTCTGCGAACAACAGTTCAGGCTGTGTCATAAAGGCACGTGCTAGCGCGACACGTTGTTGTTCACCACCAGATAATTGACTTGGAAGATGATCGATACGTTTTTCCAATCCAACAGCGGTTAATAATTCGGCGGCTCTTGCTTCGTCTTCGGCTTCACCACGTAAAAGACAAGGAAGCGTGACATTGCGTAATGCACTCAAGCTCGGGATTAATAAGAAACTTTGGAAAACAAAACCTAGAGAGTCAGCGCGAATTTTTGCGCGAGCTTCATCGTCAAGTTTTGATAACTCATGACCTAACAAGGTAATTTCACCTGATGTTGGTGTATCAAGGCCAGCTAACAACGTCATCAACGTTGACTTACCCGCACCGGAAGTACCGACGATGGCGATTTTTTCTCCTTTCCTGATGTCAACATTTACATCTTTGAGGATTGTTAATTGCTCTTGATTAGTAGAGACTTGTTTAGAAACCAAATTGGCTTGAACAATAGGTGCATTAAGTACAGGTGTTTGCATGATTCGTATACTTTCCTTAGTTCTATTTTTTTGTTTTTCCGCTACTGCACATGCGAGCGAAAAGCTACTTGTCTTAGGTGATAGCCTGAGCGCGGGCTATCAGATGCCGATCGAAAAGAGTTGGCCTAGCTTACTCCCTGATGCGTTGTCAGAACATGGTCAAGATGTAACAGTTATTAATGCCAGCATTTCTGGCGATACCACAGGCAACGGCTTAGCTCGATTACCACAGCTGCTAACCCAGCACAGCCCTGATATGGTGCTCATTGAGTTAGGTGCCAACGATGGCCTAAGAGGTTTCCCTCCTAAACTTATTACGTCGAATCTCTCAAAAATGATTACCATGATAAAAGATTCAGGTGCGGACGTTGTCATGATGCAAATTCGAGTGCCACCTAATTATGGTAAGCGCTATAGCGATATGTTTTACGATATCTACCCTAAGCTTGCACAACATCAACAAGTTACCTTGATGCCATTCTTCTTGGAGCATGTGGTCATCAAACCCGAGTGGATGATGGATGATGGCTTTCACCCAAAGCCTGATGCACAGCCTTGGATTGCTGACTTTGTTGCTCAAGAATTAATTAAACATCTCTAATTTTAATGGTCTAGCTCAATAAGTTTTACTTAACTTTACGTTAATCTATTTTCAATTCCACTCATCGAGGATAGATAACAACATGCGAATAGACCCTTTAATTCAAGGTGTTGTTGCTCGCTCTGCTCACCCATACGGGTGTCATGCATCCATTAAAGAGCAAATTGAATACGTAAAACACGCCCCGCAGATCAAAAGCGGTCCAAAACGGGTTTTGATTATTGGTGCTTCCTCTGGTTTCGGGTTAGCGGCTCGTATTGCCCTCACCTTCGGAGGTGCTAAAGCTGATACCATTGGTGTCTCCTTCGAGCGCGGGCCTTCAGACAAAGGCGTTGGAAGTGCGGGTTGGTATAACAACATCTTTTTTAAACAAGAAGCAAATCACGCGGGGCGTACCGCCATCAATATTGTTGGTGACGCATTCTCTGACTCTGTCCGCAATCAAGTGATTGAAGCCATTGAAACGTACTTTGAAGGTGAAGTTGATTTAGTCATCTATAGCTTAGCAACGGGTGTTCGACCTAAACCAGAGTCTGATGAGTTTTGGCGCAGTGTCATTAAGCCTATTGGTGAGTCTGTCACTGGCGCTTCAATTATGCTGGAGAACGATCAGTGGGTTGAAACCACTTTAACTCCCGCAACAGAGGAAGAGGCCGAAGCCACTATCAAAGTGATGGGCGGTGAAGACTGGGAAAGCTGGATTGATACACTGATTAATAACGACTCGATTGCACAAGGCTGCAAAACCATCGCGTTTTCTTACATGGGACCAGACGTTACGCACCCTATCTATCTCGATGGTACGTTAGGTCGAGCGAAAATCGATTTACACCAAACAAGTCACTCGTTGAATCTAAAACTTGCCAACTTTGACGGCGGTGCTTACGCAACAGTGTGTAAGGCGCTGGTGACGAAAGCCAGTGTGTTCATTCCTGCGCTAAGTCCCTACCTTTTAGCACTGTATCGAGTGATGAAGGAAAAAGGTACTCACGAACGTTGTATTGAACAAATGCAGCGACTGTTTACCACTAAATTGTACGATCAAGATAAAGTGCCTGTTGACGGCGAACGCTTAATCCGAATAGACGACTTAGAGCTTGACCCGCAAGTACAACAAGAAGTCCATGCTCTTTTAGAGCAAATGAACGCGAATAACTTTAAAGAGATTGGTGATTACCAAGGCTTTAAAGATGAGTTTATGAAGCTAAATGGCTTTAACTTTGAAGACGTCGACTATTCGCAAGACATTTCTATTGAGTCGCTAAAATCGCTTAAACCTTAATGCTTGTTATCTGTTTCAAGTATGAGATATGTGATAACTATTCCTAGTCCTGAACACTTTTCAGGACTTTTTTTGTATCAAGCCCCAGCCACCCTATACTTAATTAAAAACCGAGAACAAGATAGAGCAGTCTACATTTTAAATTCACAGGAAGTGAAACCACGTAAAGGATGACCTATATGGGGAGATTGCAAACATTAGATTATGAAATCCCTGAGTCTATGCAAAAAAGTTGGCAGGAAATCGTCAACTTACTGGCTCAAATAACGCACGTACCCACCACATTAATCATGCGTATCCATCCAGATCGTATTGAAGTCAACACATCCAGTGAAACTCAAGGTAACCCCTATCGTACCGGCGATGCTGAACTACTCGGCAACGGTTTGTACTGTGAGCATGTCATTGAGCATAAGAGCGAACTCATGGTTCCTAATGCGCTCGAGGATGAAGAATGGTGCAATAACCCTGACATCAAACTAGGCATGATATCTTATTGCGGTTTACCGTTATTCTGGCCAAACGGAGAGACGTTTGGAACTATCTGCATGCTTGATTCCAAGAAGAATGAATACAGCGACACTTACCGCCAATTGCTCGGAACTTTCAAAGACTCAATCGAAGCGCAGCTCTCCGTCGTGTATCAGCAACACAAACTCCAGCGTCTTAATAATGAACTCAAAAATAGAGTTGAGAACCGTACTACGGACTTAGCGCAGTTGAGTTACTCCCTAACAAAAGAGATTGATCGTCGTAAGGCCGCAGAAAAACAAGTGAGCTACCAAAAAACACACGATCAGGGAACCGGATTCTTAAACCGCGCAGCACTTGAAAGAGTTGTCGGAGAAACGCTCGGAACGTTGGATCATAGCCAGCAATCACTGCTCGTGATAAACATTGGCTTTAGTAATGCTCGCAGTATCCAAACCCGGTATGGCTTTGAGGCCTTTGACGAGATATTAAAGGAATTTCGGTATCGCCTTGGTAAACGAGAATCGAGTTATTTTGTTACCGGGAGGCCGAGCTCGAATGACCTTGTATTACTCATTTGGGGCAACGATATTGATATGAAATTGCGTAAGCTACTGGATGATATCACCAATATTGGCTTGGGAAGCTTTTATATAAAAGACACAGAGGTTCACCTCAACTCTTATATTGGTGTTGTACAAGCCCACCAAACCAGCAATGCCAAACAACTTCTTCAAAATGCATGCTATGCCATGCTGCTGTGTAAAGAGTCTGGCGAAGCGTATAGTTATTTTTGTGAAAGTCATTCGAATGAGCTAAACAACCACAATCAATTGGAAAGCTACTTATTGCAAGCGGTAAGAAATGACGACCTGATGCTGTACTTTCAGCCCAAAGTTCATCCCCATACTCACAAATGGATTGGCGCAGAAGCATTGCTGCGCTGGAGACACCCAATACTGGGAGACGTCTCTAACGAAGCATTAATACATATGGCCGAACAAAACGGACTTATTTTTGAAGTTGGCTCTTTTGTTCTTCGTACCGCGATAGACAAAGCTAAACAGTGGTCGGAGTTAATTGATAATTTTAAAATTGCCGTTAACGTATCTCCAATTCAATTACAAAACGTGAACTTTGCGGAGCAAGTGCAACACCTACTCGAATCCTTTCACTTACCAGCACATTTTCTCGAACTCGAGGTGACCGAGAGCGCTTTAATTGCCGATGAAATCGTAGCACGCACAACGCTAAACAAATTGCACGAACTAGGTGTGACGTTGTCACTAGATGACTTCGGTACAGGGTACGCCTCTTTCAGCTATTTGAAGAAATACCCATTTGATGCCATCAAGATTGATAAGAGCTTTGTCCAGCAAATGGAAAAGTCGGACGATGATCGTGCGATCATTTGCTCTATCATACACATAGCTAAAAAACTGGACCTCCAAGTGGTTATTGAGGGCATTGAATCCCCCCAACAAGAGCAGTTTCTTATTGGTGAGGGTTGTGATATTGGGCAAGGCTTTCTCTATGGTAAACCGATGCCTTGTAATGAATTTGAGCAAAGTTTGTTTAATCAGCGTCTTTCAGGCGGACAATACGCCTACTCTTCCTAAGCATTCTCTTTACTAAGGTGTCGGTGGTTTCTATAATCGCCGCCCGCTTCTATTAAAAGGCCAATATCTTCATGGATCAGTTGACTGCCACGCTTAAGAAAATTGAAAAGCAGAACTACCGCGCTTATCAGCAAATCAAAGGTCAATACGACTTCACTGATTTCACTTTGTTCATCGATCACGTACAAGGAGATCCGTATGCTTCAGCGTCACGTTTTCGTGCAACTCGCGCCTGGTCCTTGACTGGTCTGGAATGGTTAAAAGACGAGTCCCCTGCTTTTCAACGAGCAGCACGTGATTTTATTGCGCGAAGTTTTGAGCAGTTTGCTAAACAAGAAAACTCCGTATCCATTTCATTGAATGGCCAAACTGTGTTGGATAGCACCGCAGTATTGTTTACCGAGGAAAGTATTGAACTGCGTTTTCGAGTTAACTTGCCTGCTGAAGGTCGTTCAGTGTTGGGGAAAAAGCCAACAACATACTGACTTTCCATTTGCCTAAGTTTATCCGTCGAGCGACCTTAGAACGTGAACTCGACAAAGCAGCATTGATTGAGCATTGCCAAGTTGTTGAAGACCAAGATGCCCTGCGTGCACAGTTAGAAGTCAATAACCTAGTTGCGTTTGTCGCAAATGGCAGCATTCTTCCTCGAATTGCTGGCAACTGTGATCTCCCAATGAAAGAGGCGGTTGAGTTCAAAGCCCCGGAATCGCTGCAAGTGACTTTACATGCGCCAAACAAAGGCCATGTCACGGGATTAGGGATTCCAAAGGGCATTACTCTTATCGTAGGTGGCGGTTTCCACGGTAAATCTACCTTACTGAATGCGATTGAGCGTTCGATTTACGATCATATTCCAGGAGATGGTCGTGAATACATCGTAGCTGATGACAAAGCAATGAAGATCCGCGCCGAAGATGGTCGATGCGTGCATCATTTGAACCTGTCGAATTACATCAACCATTTGCCAATGGGTAAAGATACTGCGGATTTTTCGACTCAAGATGCATCAGGCTCAACATCACAAGCCGCTTGGCTTCAAGAGTCTATTGAAGCGGGTGCGAGCACGTTATTGATTGATGAAGACACCTCTGCGACGAACTTCATGATTCGAGATGAACGTATGCAGGCATTGGTGGCAAAAGGTGATGAACCAATTACTCCTCTTGTCGATCGCATTGGTCAATTGCGAGATGATCTCGATATCTCTACCATTATCGTTATGGGTGGTTCAGGCGACTACTTAGACGTTGCCGACACAGTCATTCAGATGCACGACTACCAAGCGGTTGATGTGACAGAAAAAGCGAAAGAAGTGATCGCTCAGCACCCTACTCAACGTCATAACGAATCGGAAGAACGTTTACAAACCTTCCCGCCTCGCGCCCTGAATCGCGTTGCTTTGATGAATATTCTCACTGACGGTAAATTCCGTGTGAATGCGAAAGGCAAAGAGTCACTTCGATTTGGCAAAGAGTTTACTGACCTTAGCGCTTTGGAACAGATTGAGTCCGCTGATGAAGTCAACACGATTGGCTGGTTATGGTTCCAAATCGCTCAGCTTCCAGGCTGGTGTAATCATCCAGCGAAAGAAATTGAAGAAATGCTGTCTGGTGAGTGGCATGCATCGCTTCCTAAGCAAGGGGACTTAGCCAAACCACGCACACTAGACGTAATGGCTGCGCTTAATCGCATGAGAAAATCTCAGTTTAAGCCTTCATGCTAGTTTTGATACGCTGATTGAGACAATCCAATGAAAAAAGGCAGTTAATAGTTAGCTGCCTTCCTTTATCTTTATTCATACCGAATCATTCGTTTCTCAGTACATTCCACGCTTCACAAAGAATTCTAAACCTTTCTGCATCACCATTTTCTCGATCAGGATGCCAACGAAGCGCGAGTTTTCGCCACTGCTTTCTAATTTCTGCGGGTGTTGCATCAGGGTTAAGCTCAAACAGTGAGAGTGCTTTTGTTTTATCCACGCCGACTGTAGACGAACCACCAATGAATTTTTGATAAGTGGTCCAAAATTCATTCAACAATCGACGCACTTCATCTTCGTCCGCTTCGTAGTTGCGCCAATCCAGATAATATTCACGCAAAGGGTCGTTAATATCAACGATATGCCTCGAAGCTTCTAACGAAGACATCAGCTGGATATTCATCGCTTCAACTTGCAGCCAGGCATCTGGGTAAAGCGTTTCTTGCAGTTGGTACAGCGCGTTCATGATTAAGAAATTTCGTTTGAATAAATCCTTATCAGGAGAATCATCCAATTTCGAAATGTAGCCCTGTTCACTCAACTTGCTTGCTAAGGTGTGAACTTTCCAATCGGAAGGCTGCTTTCTAAGAATTTCTAGCATTGGCCAAAGCAACGGGTTTTCTATTGCATGAGTCTCAATACTACTGACCGTGCGTTGTCCTTCCATTCATCCTCTCTGTTTTTAATATTGAAGCATCACACTAATCTCAGAGAAGGCTGCTCATCTGTACTGGTAAAAATGCTTGCTGACGCGTATTTCAGGCCTAATTTCTGTGGCACCGAATGAAGCGTGGGTATCATTTTGTACCATAAACAACAAAAGGCCGATAGTCATCAACCATCGGCCTTTGTAAGGAGATCACGTAAAGGTTAAATAACCCCTAGTTCACGTAAACGTTCCATAAGGTAGCTATGTGCGGTGTAGCGCTCAGACAAAACCACTTCTGGCTTTGGATGCAAGAACAACGGCAATGAAATACGCGACTTTTCTTGACGGCCACCCGTTGGGTTGATTACACGGTGAGTCGTTGAAGGAAAGTAACCGCCCGACGCTTCTTGAAGCATATCACCAATGTTGATAATTAAGTTACCAAAGTCACAGGGTACATCAATCCAATCACCTTCTTTGCTCTTTACTTGCAGTCCAGGCTCATTAGCGGCTGGCAGAACCGTTAGCAGGTTAATGTCTTCATGCGCGGCAGCACGGATAGCGCCTGGCTCTTCTTCCCCTGTCATTGGTGGGTAGTGAAGAACGCGTAGTAATGTTTTGTCGCTGTTATTGATCATTTCTGACAACGCGATAGAAAACTTCTCTTGAACGTCCTTAGGTGCGTACGCTTCAACCCAGCCTAATAGCTCCTGAGCAAATGCATTCGCCCGCTCATAGTACTCTAAGATTTCAGCTTTAAGTTGCTCTGGGATCTGGCCCCAAGGGTAAACATGAAAGTACTCTTTGATGTCTTTCACTTTGTGCCCTTTCGCTACTTCAGACACAGAAGGTGGGAAGTAGCCATCTTGGGTGTCTACGTTAAAGTGAAAATCATTCTTTTGATCTGAACAGAAAAACTCATGCCAGTTTTTGTAAATTGACTCTACAAGCTCTTGTGGAATCGGGTGGTTTTTCAACACACCGAACCCTGTTTCGCGCAGAGAGGTAACGAACTGTTGAGCAGCATCGTCAGCAAGATAATCGACAGTTTCCAGTTTCATGGCTTTACTTCTTTTTTATTAGACTGAATCACGGATTCTATGGATGGGCATGTTGTAAATCAAACTTTAATGAAAAGTGCACGCGCAAACGTTTTAATGTTGAGCAGTTTGGCAATAAATCAACATTTTCAGTGATCAAAAACACCATCAAAATAACAATTGCACACCGTTCAATTAAGTGTAATCATTACCCAAGTCTATGGAGTCCCACTGTAAGATAAATTGAAGGATCAAGTAACTCTATGAAAAGCACCTCGACACTCTTAGGATTGACGATTTTTTATGCCATCGTGTTTTTATTTTCTGCGTTAGAACCTAACTCACGTGCCGTTTGGTTTGCGGAGATTATTCCAGCAATTGGTATTCTTGTTGCTATTTGGACAATTTCGATTCGCTATCAATTCAGTAATACGGCTTACTTTTTAATGTTCATCTGGCTCTGTTTGCACACTATCGGAGCGAAATATACGTTTTCCGAAGTACCATTTGACTGGTTTAACGACATGATTGGTTCAGATAGAAACAACTTTGATCGCGTTGCGCACTTTTCGATTGGCCTTTATGCGTATCCGATAGCTGAATACTTGATACACAAGAACAAGTTCAACAAAACGTTCTCTTGCTGGTTTGCTTTGTTTGCGATCATGTCGCTTGCAGCAGGCTATGAGATTATCGAATGGTGGTATGCAGAATTGGCTGGCGGCGATGAAGGAATCGCCTTTCTGGGCTCGCAAGGTGACATATGGGACGCCCAGAAAGATATGTTGTGCGACACCGTCGGTGCAGCGTTGTCGCTGTTTTTAATGTCGGCTCAGCGTCGATTTTCTCAGCCACTCTAAATAAGGGTTAAACCCATCAACAATTGGAACCTGTACGATCTGTGCTACTTCATATTCGTGCAGGTTTTCTATTTTCTCTTCCACCAATTCATAGAGCTCTCGGCGAGTTTTGATCACCAGCAACCATTCGTTGTCAGTACAAATCTCCCCTTTCCACACATAGTGACTTTCAATAGGCATCGTTTGAATACACGCGGCTAATTGGGCATCTAGCAAACCTTTAATGATCTGATCTCGATTTTTTTCGTTGCTGGTTGTGCTTAACACCATGCAGTAGTCATGTTTTATACTCATTTTCTAGCCCTTCATTATTTCATTGTCACTTTGCCGCCAATCATTTTGTAAGCGGGCGTTCCTCTCACTAGGGTATCTCTTGCAAACTCTTGCCCGCAACTGGGACAGGTGCATGGAGTTTGTGTGAAATCGTCAACAATGCGCTCTTTGAAGCACTTGACCAGTGCGCCTTTTCCGCCTTTACGGTACTTGAATAGTTGAGTTTTACACTTTGAGCAATAGATATCGACGGTTTTCGTCGGCTGTTTCTTATTCGGTTTCGCCATGATTCATTTCTATATCAGGTTTTACCCATACGTTATTAAAGTCAAACCAACCTAAGGCATTACACTTTGCATTTTGTAAGGCGCCGCTGTGGTCTTTATTGACACCCAACCAGCAGTGAAACATCGGAATCACCTGACAACTTTTTACCAACTGACGTCCTAACTCACGTGCAGGGAAGTCTGGATAAACACCAGCACGCCACTGATCAACGAGCTTCGCCCATTCGCTAAAATCGTAACCAGAACTGAATTTCTCAATATCACTGTAATCCAGAAGCCAACCAGCCAACGCGTCATTTCGATTCGTTGCAATACCCATGGCTTTCACCCAAATATCCACTTCCTCCGGTGCGGGCGGTTGAGAATCATAACGAATAAACTCGACCTCTATACCGTGCGGTTTTAAGAGTGTCTTGATGGCCTTGGCAACTACTGGAAACATCGGATGCTTTTTCTGATACGCTACGGAAATCACCTTATCAGCCTGCGGCACGCTGCCCGCCTCTGCTGGCCTAAGATCAATCCAACCTGGCTTAAGGCCAAAGGCTTGCAATACACCCAATTCCATCACTTTATCTTGAGGAACATGCGCGTAAATCTGGTGACTGTTGAGAGTTTGTGATAGAAATTCTGCCCAGCGTGGGTCTTTTGCAATCCCGGTGTTTTTGTTTAGTAATAGAAATGTACAGCCAGGATCAAGCTCGACCTCATCAGATGAACCTTGTTTATCCATCTTTGGCTTAGACAAGCTTGGATAGACCATTGAAGAGTACGCTTCATCAATTACCCACACCTCAACTTGGTCCAGCAAGGGACGAAAGCCAAAGTAGCCATCAAAAGCAGTCAAAATGAGACGCTTATCATCATTCATTTTAACTTGGAACGGCCCAGTCCCTATCGGTTGTCTATCGAAGTTTTCTGAACGCAAAGCGCTTGGTAGCAAAATTTTTGCTTGCGACTCACTCAGCGCCAAAGGCAGGTAGCGATCAGGACGGACGAGTTCAATATCGACGGTCCATTCCTGTGGTGAAGATACCTTTTTTATATGAGAAAACAGGTTCAGGCTACTTAGTGCAAGCACACTTTCAAGTACACAACTGGTTGATAACGGTTCACCATTATGAAAACGCACCCCACGACGAAGATAAAAACGCCAGTGTGTATCAGAAATGGCTTCCCATGTGTGGGCTAAATCTGGCTGAAGTTGTTCATTTTCATCAAGACGAGTGAGCCCGCTAAAAATTTGTCGGGCGATGTGCTGTTCAGAACGCCGCATCGGTTTCTGTGGGTTTAACATCGCCAATGGTCGGTAATATGGCAAACGTACCACCTGTTCGCCCTGCCGATGCTGAAGCCCTAAATAACCCTGAATAACCTGCGTTAATCGAGCCGCGTCGTTATCAAGCGCATCTAGAGCCTGGCCAATTTTCCCTTCGTCGAGATAACGTCTGGCGAGGTTTTCACTGACATCGCTACGGTTACGTTTGAAAACGAGTTTTGAGAGTTTTCCTCGACCCGCCGCTGGATGCCATTCAATCCAGCCCTCCTCTTCTAATTTATTGAGAACAATACGGGCATTGCGACGTGTACAAAACAGCGCTTCGGTAATGTCTTCTAGCTGAACGTCCGTATCGTGACCGGCGAATTTTTCAAACAGTGTTTCGAACTGAACACGTAAACGAGGGCTACTCATAAAGAGGAAATTCTTATCTTATTGTTGATAAGCTAAGTTTCCTCATTTTTATCAAAAAGTGCAAACGTCACGCAGTAAATTATTGAATATCGATGCCAATTTCTCGTGCAAGATCGGCCAGTTGTTCCTCATTATCCAGCTTGATAGACCATTTACACTCTGCACCATGAGATAAAACAACGTTCGCTCCTCTACCCAGTAACTGGATAGAATCGGTTTGCGCTTGTAAGGTTACCATTGCACTGCCGGAGAGCTTAATCACGATTTCACGCTGGGTAGCAATGATTTTTCCTAATGAAAACTCAATCACCATCTTGCTTTATACCGACTTCGTTTTATGTTGCTTCACTGCGATAGTTAAGCGACTGGTACACACTAATCGGCCTCGTTCATCAGTTATGTCGATTTGCCACACTTGTGTTGAAACGCCAAGGTGTACGGGTTTTGCCGTACCAATCACATGACCACTTCGCATTGCACGTACATGGTTCGCGTTGATATCCAAACCGACACAGTAACTCCCCTCATCAACAGAGAAATTCGCAGCTAAAGAGCCTAATGTTTCTGCGAGTACAACAGAAGCGCCACCATGAAGCATTCCTAAAGGTTGATGAGTAAAACTACATACAGGCATGGTTGCTGTAAGGGAGTCATCCGTGAAATCTGTGTATTCAATTTGTAGATGCTCGATCAGGGTATTTTTTGATGTAGCATTCAGAATCTCTATGCTAACGGGCTTTTTCCATATACTCATTGTTTTACTCTTAATTTCACAAATTGGTTTGTCGGATTGTAACGATTTATTAGAGAGCTAGCATAGACTTTACTTAGGTCTAACTTCAAGGTGTAACATCTTGGCCTCCTTGCCAGTTGATGAATAATTTGATCCATGCATCGTGTTACTATTTGGGTATATACTATTGCTTCAAAACAAAAATAATTTAGATGGAGCCTATTATGAAGGTATGGATGAAAGCCTCTGCTCTTTTAACTATCGCGGGCTTAACGGCATGTAGCGCATCACCGACTGGCCGTAACCAGATCCTGATGTTTTCAGATCAAGAAATGTCATCGCTTGGCGCCAAATCTTTCGAACAAATGAAGAAAGATATCCCAATCAGCAAAGATCGCAAAACGAATGCCTACGTACAATGCGTTGCCAAACACATCACAGACACCATTCCTGCACAAGCTGGATTTAAAGATTGGGAGGTGGTTGTTTTTGATAGTGAACAAGTCAATGCGTTTGCTCTACCTGGTGGGAAGATCGGCGTTTACACCGGGCTTTTAGGTGTCGCGAAAAACCAAGATCAGTTGGCAACAGTCATTGGTCACGAAGTGGCTCACGTCCTTGCTGACCACAGTAATGAACGCCTTTCACAAAGCCAGTTAGCAAATGCGGGATTGTCTCTGGCAAACGTTGCTATAGGAGCTTCCGAGTACAAACAGTATCAGCAAATGACGATGGCGGCACTTGGTGTCGGTGTCCAATACGGTGTTATTTTACCATACGGTCGTACACAGGAATCCGAGGCTGATATTGTCGGGCTTGAGTTTATGGCAAAAGCAGGCTTCGACCCACGTCAAAGTGTCGATTTATGGAAAAATATGAGTGCTGCATCCGGCGGTTCTCAACCGCCTGAATTCTTCTCAACTCACCCATCGCACAGTACGCGTATTAAAGATTTACAAGCAACCATAAATAAGTTGCCTGCGTATAACACGAAAGCGCCAAAATGTGGCTAAACTTCTGCTACCAGTGTCTATTTTTTGCAAAAAAAGCTCCCTAAGGAGCTTTTTTAATGGGTATAAGGAATAGTTTAAGTACCCAGTATCTGTAGTGGCAAGCTCAATAGGCTATCTCCAAGGGTAGCAAAATACCAAATGATAGCGACAAAACCACCGACAGAAACCAAGTACCAAGCAAGTGAGAAGAGTTGTCCGTAACGGGTTAACGGCAATAAATGACTATGATGTCGACCTCTCCATTCCATGACCACTTCTAGCATCCCCATTAACAATAAAAACCCAAGCAACGTCAGCCCGAAAGAATAGCTGATAAAAATACCCAACAAGGCAGCAGCTATACTGCCGACTAATCCAACCCAAGTGTTCATCGAGAAGGTAATGCTTTTGAGTACATGACCACCATCTAGTGGCAGAATGGGCAACAGATTAAACAGGTTTAGTAACGCGTTAAACACTGCTAGGCCAGCGAAGAGCACCTCTCCAGTCATCCAATAAAGCAAAGTAAACGCGATGCTAAGAACTAAACCAAAAAATGGTCCCATAATCGAGATAACCACATCTTGCCAGCGTGTGTTGATCTTTTCATCACTCAGCGCTAAACCGCCAAGAAATGGAATCAAATAGATGCCCTTGGTCTTCATTCCAAAGTACTTCATCGCTCTAATATGGCCATACTCATGGAAAACTAAACAGGCGATCAAAGCTAACGCGAACTCGATAGAAAATAGCCAAGAATATGCAGCAAGACTTGCAGATGCTAACGCCACTTTGATTACTTTCGCACTCTTGAGTGCTTTCATTCCAAGCGATACTAGCCCTATCACACTTAAACGCTTTTCCGTTGGCGGCTCAACTTCTGGTACTTGGCGTTCGATGTCTTTTTCATTTCGGCAACCTTCGCTAATAAGCTCATCGTTAATTGTGACCTTGTAACTCAATTCAAACGGTTGCCATGTTAATGAACACTCCAAATGGCATACCAGGACTTCCTCCCCTGCAGAGAGTCTAAACTGGTGAAGACAAGTGTCTGCAACATTATCACTGGCATCTATTTGGGACACCAAGGTGTTATCCCAATATAACTGCTGCCAACCAGCCATCGATCCTTCGAGCCTTAACGAACGACCTAAAAATTCAACATTCAGTAATTCCAACACGATTCCTATTGCGTCTATTGAATAACAACAAAGCGAGGCGCGAATTATGCCTGCTAAGTACAGAAACGGCAAAGCCCGCTATCTCTTGGTTTGAATGCCATTTAACCATAAAGCCCGTAAAACAATTCTGGTCGTACCATTCTCTTAAAAAATATAACGATAATACATGCCCTTACGAATCACCGTTTGACCTATGCATCATATTTAAAACGCAAAATACGCTCAAACTTTGACAAGTTATTAAACATACAATTAACATTAAATTTACATCACAGTTGTATGTCACGTATTAACAACTGGTGTAAGTATCACACAACAATTACAAGGACTTCGGTCCAACACTATGACACCCTAGGAGGGTCAAGGATGAACAAGAAGCACTGCTCTCTGCTTACAATTTCAATATTGTTTGCGTGTAATGCCCATTCAGCGGGCTTCCAGGTAGCTGAACATTCAGCATCTGGTCTTGGTCGAGCATTTTCAGGTGAAGGAGCGGTCGCAGACAATGCCAGCGTTCTTGCACGAAACCCAGCAGCGATGACGCTTTTCAAAGAAGCTCAATTCTCGGGCGCGTTATCTATCATCGATCCTGAAGTCGATGTGTATGACACAGTTAACAAAGAACATGCGAAAGATGTTGCCCCTTTACAAGTCGTGCCAGCGGGTTATTACATCAGCCCTATCAACGATAACTGGGCTTGGGGTATCGGTATGTTCACAACATACGGTGTTGCTACTGATTATCCAGATGATATTTCTGCGGGTGACATGGCGGGTGACACTTCCCTACTTTCAGTAAACATCAACCCTAATGTCGCTTACCGTATCAATGAGTCTTTCAGTGTCGGTGGCGGTATCAACCTAGTGTACGCGGAAGCGGAGCTGACTCGTCATAAAGGCGCACTCGCCGGTATTTTAGGTGGTAATAAGTCCGATAACCTTGTCGGCATGGAAGGCGAAACTTTTGCTTGGGGTTGGAATATTGGCGCTTTGTACGAGCTAAATGAAAACAACCGTTTTGGCTTTGGTTACCGTTCTAAAGTTGATCTAGATTTTGACGACGGTGAGTTTAGTAGTTACGACTCAGGCCGAGCTCCATCACCAAAAGTGGATGGCCGTTTAAAAATCTCTCTCCCTTCAATTATCGAATTATCGGCTTTCCATCAACTGAATGAACAATGGGCAGTACATTACGGCTGGCAACAGACCGATTGGAGCACATTTAAAGAACTGAAAGCGACGAGTCCTCAATGTAATGATGGAACTGCTGGTCAATGTTTCTACAAACCAGAGAAATACGAAGACAACAACCGTTATTCTATTGGTGCAACTTACACCCTCAATGCGGATTGGACATTCCGTGCAGGCTTTGCATACGACGAACAAGCAGGTGAAGCCACATTGAGCATCCCTGACAGTGACCGTTTTTGGTACAGCGCGGGCCTGACTTACGCAATGAATGAGAATTTAACTTTCGATGCAGGCTTTGCACTTGTTAAGAGTAAATCAGGCTCTTTCACCGAGATGAACGCTCAGGATGAAGAGATCAAGTTCGACTCTGAAGGTACTGCTTACATCAGCGCGGTACAGATGAACTACACCTTCAAATAATGGGATTACGGAGTAAACCAATGAAACACACGTTTAAATTATCAATGCTTTGTTCTGCAATCCTTCTTGCTGGTTGTGGTGATAATACATCAAGCTCTGGTACTTCCGACAAAGTTCAATTTGAAGATGAAGTCCAAGCACTGCTCGACCGTGGAACATCTATCAGCTTTACGCTTCAAGGTGCGAATGCGGATGTACCTGCGCCCTCTTACCTATTAATGGACACAACAGATGGCACGCTTGGTCTGCCAACTGAAGGTGATGATGCCTTAACCAACCCAAGAGCCTCGATGAATACGATGGATGGATGGTCAACGTCTATGCCAATCGTTCTGAACTTTAAAGGCGATGGTTTTGTAACGGGTATGCTGCCGTCTGGTATTAAAGTCATCAAGATTAATCAACGTTTGACCGAGTGGGATGGTAAGTCTAACCCAATCGAAGAAGTTCTCGTTCAGAACCAAGACTACGTTGTTCAAGCAAAAGGCAACTCTCTATATATCCAGTTCATGGATGCGCTTGATGAGTCAAGCGAGTACATTTTTGCAGTAACACAAGATGTCACTGACGTGAATGGTGAGCCAATCGGTACATCAGCCAGTTACGCGACAGGTAAATCTAAAGAAATCGTTTATGAAACTGGTGCTCTTGCTTCTATTCAAGCGGTGACACAAGCGGTGGAAGGCATTTTTGGTCTAGCTCAAGTTAACCCTGACGACATCGTTTACTCCTCATGGTTCAGCACTCAGTCTGTAGGTGATACTTTGGCGGCGGTTAAAGGTGTAACCGCAACCGGTTTCTCAACAGGTGCAAATACACTAAACGCCGTTTACAAAAACGATGCGAACGAAGGTTCAGTAGATTTATCAACAGCCTACACAATGACACTTGGTGCAACCCAAGACTTTAGCACTGCGCTAGACTCTGACGATGACTTTAGTAAGTACGTTAGTGACCTAGACGCGGCAAAAACGGCAATTAAAGGCCTTTATGCGAAGTCAGGTGCCGATGTAAATGTGAGTCAAGGTGTGGTCAGACTGCCTCATTATCTAGAAAAAGGGGCAAACTGGAACATGCAGCCAATGGTATCTGCGATGCCAAGCCTAGCGAAGCTAAGTGCAGCACTGGCGGATCCGAACGAGCAAGCGAACATGGTCCAGCAGCTATCAACCGGCGTTTTCGCAAATAACCCTGTTGACGTGACAAAGCTTGCAACCGATCCTACAGAGCAGCTAAAACTGGTGGGTGCTAAACTCACATTAAGCGATGGTACCCAACTCGACAGTGAACGTATTGTGACTCGCTACTCCCCAGTTCCAGTCGTTAAATCGGTAGAAGATGTCGAAGTACTTGTCTTCACACCTAAATCTGGTGTCGCGACCGACGTTGTGATTTATCAACACGGCATCACTTCAGCGAAAGAGAATGCGTACGCGTTCGCGTTCAATATGGTAAAAGCAGGTGTGGCTGTTATTGCTATTGACTTACCTATTCACGGTACGCGCAGCTTAGATGAACAACGTTCCGCAAATGCGAATGTACTGGCTTATCTAAATCTTTCCAACTTAGCCGTTGCGCGTGACAATCTACGTCAAAGTGTTCTGGATGTATTAGGTTTGCGCGCTAGCTTGGTAGTATCGGCGCAAGGCGGTCTTTTAGCTGGAGGTCCTCTGCAAGGCTTCAACCCAATGACGGGTTCAAAAGTCAAAATGCTAGGCCATTCACTTGGCGGTATTGTAGCTACATCTGCCGTCGCAGCAGCAAACAATACATTGGGCAGCCCTACTGCGGATGCGCTGTACACCTTTAGCTCTGCTTCTGTGCAGAACTCTGGTGGTCAAATTGGTAATTTGTTACTAGGTTCAGACAATTACGGCCCTCAGATCAAACATAACCTCGCTTATGCAGCATCAAAAGACTATGCGAATTACGCTGATGCATCATGTGCGGATCTAGAAGATAAAACATGTTACGAAGCATTTGAGGCTGCGGCAACGGAAGCTCAAGTAGCAGCCCTAGAAGCAGGTTTCTCACAATTTATCTATGCAGCACAGACTACACTAGACACTGTCGATCCGTTCACAAACGCTTCAGATTTAGTGGCATCTGGTTCGCTAACGACACCATTCTTTATGACAGAGGTGGATGGCGATAGCACAGTACCAAACAGCGTTCCAAATGCACCATTCGCGGGTACTGAACCGCTTGCTAATAAGCTAGGGTTGAAAACTGTGAACAGTACGGACACTACTGTGAATGCAACTGCGAGCTTTGTACAGTTTAATGCTGCTGCATCGCACAGTACTTTTGCTTCGCCAAATGGCACTCTGTCTGATATTGACCATCACGTTGAGATGCAAATGGAAAACACAGACTTCTTAATGGATGACACTTTAACGGGTGTGACTAATACTTCCGTTCTGAAGTAATCGTATTACCTCTCTTACCAAAGCCCAGTTTCGACTGGGCTTTTTCGTTCTCTATCATAAAAAACCGTCCCGTATATCCTTTGCTATAGTTAAATCGGTGTCGTACCTAACTTACTTGTTTGAAAGGAAAACTCTATGCGCATATTCACTATAATGGCCACTGCTTTACTTCTTGCTGCATGCGGAAGTAGCCAATATCTTATGTCGACAAATGAAGGGAAAATTATTACTTCTTACGGAAAACCAGACCTTAACGAAGAAACGGGTATGTACGAGTATGAAGACATGGATGGGAAAGAAATGAGCATTTCAAAAGATCAAATTGTGCAGATTATTGAACGCTAGCGATATGCCCTCTATGTATTTAGAGGGCTCTCCCCATACCTCTGAGCGCAGTCAATACTCCCAACGAACCTCTAACTCCCTCAATAAATGAGGCAACCAATTCATCACCAAAAGCAATCAATGCATTGTCTTATATACAGGTATTATTTGTTTAGCGAATATTTTACATCTTCACACTAATCAGGTTGGAATATTGTAAAATCTCGGCTTTAATTCGCTAACACCCTTTTATTTCTCAGGATAAAGTGGATAATACCGCCACAAAATAACATTACTAAGGTGAGTCCTTATGTCTATTGAAGCTACTCTGCTTGCGCGCTGCGAGTCAAAATGTGAACTGTGTTCTTCTGAATCTCAACTAACAGCATACGCTGTCCCACCTCACGGTAACGTGACCGTTGATACTGCTATCATGGTTTGTGATAAGTGTCTGGGTGAGATCGATGAGCCAAAAGACATTAACCACTGGCGTTGTCTAAACGAAAGCATGTGGAGCCAGGTTCCTGCAGTACAAGTGACAGCATGGCGCCAACTCACTCGCCTAAACTCTGAAAGCTGGGCTCAAGATGCTCTTGACATGATGTACATGGAAGAAGAGCAAATGAACTGGGCGATGAAGGGTATGTCTGATGATGACAAAACGTTAGATTGCAACGGCACTGAACTTAAGAAAGGTGACGATGTAACGGTAATCAAAGACCTACCAGTTAAAGGCACTAACCAAGTAATCAAACAAGGCACAGTGATCCGTGGTATCAGCCTTGGTGATGATCCGAAACTAGTTTCGGGCAAGGCAAATGGCGGTCAGTCAATGTACGTGATCGCAGAATACTGCCGTAAGAAGTAATATCGTATTACTCTACAAGTCAAAACGGGGCACTATTAGTGCCCCGTTTTCATTTCTAATGAACACCAATTTGGAATAAGCTCCTCTACTCCGGATTGACTCTGTATAGAGTTCTAGCTCCGTTATTCGCGTTTGAGCAGCTAAAAAAATACCGGCTTATAAGCCGGTATTTTCATTCATTATTTCAAGATTAACGGTACATACCGATATCTTTTTGAATGTGAGCTGACAAATCTTCCGCATAGTAACTGCGTGGTGCAGTATTATCTACGAATAGAATGTCTAGTAAGTGAGCAATCAGTCCTTTGAAGTTAACCGCGTAGGTTTTCTTATCCATAGAGGTTGGTAAAGCTACATTTGTCATTTGCATTGCTTGTGCCATGATTGCCTCTCTTTAAAGCAGTAGTCTGTTTTGTTGGTTGTATATTAGTCAGTTTCTTATTGTTTAAGAAATGACAAATTTTACCCATTCGGATTATATTATCTAATAAAACAAGTCCATTACAAACATCAAAAATACAAATGAATAATAACAGCATAAATAGTCATAAACTGTCTAATTATGTTGAATAACTTAACGTTACCTGCATAAAGCCATCTCGACCAACAACATATTTTTAACATTAAGTTTCGTTATTTATTTTATTTTTAGCGCTTTACTTATATTTTTTGATTAGTAATTTTAACGCTAGAGCGACTGTTCGACTTATTTTTGAGGAGCGATGCCACAACCGCTGATGTCATCACAACGATTAAGAATGTGAGTGACCACGTTGTCGGAATCTCATACTCTGTTCCCACCAATAACATCTTTACACCGATAAACATCATGATCACCGATAATGCTGGTTTTAAGTACACAAACTTGTCTAACATCGCTTGCAGAACAAAGTACAAAGATCGCAAACCCAACAGTGCAAACACGTTCGCGGCTAAGACTAAAAATGGCTCTCGTGTTACCGCGAATATGGCAGGTATAGAATCCAGTGCAAACATTACGTCCATCACTGCAATTACACCGACTACGATCAGCATTGGTGTTGCCACCCACTTACCAGCTTGCTTTAAGATTAAGTGATTTCCTTGGTAATCATCCGTAACTGGCAATATTCTGCGAATAAACTGCTCAGGGTATGGGTTAACCTCTTCTGCTTCACCTTTGTCGCGAGCAAGCTTAATACCTGTCCAAATAAGGAATGCGGCAAAGAGGTACAACACCCAGTGGTACTGCGCAAGTAGCTGAGCACCAACCGCAATCATGATAGCTCGTAGAACTAACGCACCAATCACGCCCCAAAGCAGCGCTCGCGGACGCAAATGCTCCGGCACATTGTATTGTGCAAAGATGATGGCAAACACAAACAAGTTATCCACGCTTAGCGACTTCTCTAGTAAGTAGCCTGTTAAGAATGAAACCGTTGCTTTATCGTTCGTATAAGTGCTGTGCGGTGCGTAAAAGTCCCAGAATAAATAGATAGAACCTGCAAAAACAAAGGCAAGTAAGAACCAGAAAACACTCCAAAGGATGGCTTTTTTCATCGTTATAACGCCACCACGCGTTTGATAGATATCAAGCGCAACAAGAACAAGCGTAAAAAGGCCAAAAGCGCCATACATCGCCAATGACTCTTGAAGTGGTGCCGATTGGCTCAATTGGGTGGTACTTTCGATAAGAGACATGCTTCCTCCCATGGCGGAAGGACATGAGTTTGGTGACCTTCCGCAGACAATAACAACATGCAGTCACATAGTAATCATGTGCTGCCAGTCAATGAATGCGTTGGTCTCGTTGAAGTGTCGGCGTGGATGAATCACGCAACACCTTTACTTACCGGATAAGCTGATGCTTAACGAGATGACGATAAGTAAACTTGCGCTAACTACTCCCCAAACGCCGCAATGATAACGCCGAATGTAACGCTTTCCAACAAAAAAACTTTGTCTAATCGAAATAAAATTCTTATTAAAAATCAGAAAGAAATATAAAAACAAAGGAATTGGTTCAACCACGTGAACTTTTGTTATTAGACGTAAAGATCTGCAAGTGACTCAAGATGATACATTTAAGAGTCAGAGCGTTGTCTTTGAGAACATAGACACAAAAAAGGAGCATAACAGCTCCTTTCCTAACTTCCGTGTTATTAGCAATTCAAAAACCGCTCAAAGGTACAAAGTAAACTAACGTTGACCAAATTGCGACCCAAGCAACCACCACTGCCGTATCTGTCCAATCTTTATTCCACATACTGCCACCCTCATCATCGCATGTAGCAATTGAAAGACAGCAAAATCGATACCAATATCTACTACCTGTGTTGCTGTGTATAAAGTTTGTGACTTTGATTCAAACAGTTTGGCTCATCGGTTAGAAGTTCAATAAAACAGTCTGCCATGGATAAGTTGGTTACACGCCCCTCGCCTTTCATCTCCAGTAGCGCATCGTAACCTTCTTTCCCTTTCATGGTATAAGCGGAGGAAGTGCCTCGATACCAGGTGTCGTCTTGAACGTCTACCCATTGTTGACCATCAAAAATTGCTAATGACTGAATTCTTTCACCTTTAGGGGCATCAGCTCGATACTCAAAGTTTAAATTGTAAGTGTATGGATAACTGCCAGAGCCAGTACCTTCCACATCATTGTTGAGTGCATTGTTTATTGCGCCTTCAAGTGCTCGGCGAATAGCACTGCCTTTTACGTCGTAAAAGCCGATCGGAACGGCAAAAGGCAACAATCGTCCGGCAATATCTGCCACTGTGATGTTGCCAGGATTCAATGATGTTCGCACGCCACCCGCATTATGAATCGCAAATTGAACCTCATGCCCGCGTTTATTTAGGCTGTACAAAAATGAACGAGCAACAGAAGAAGCCAGCTCGCTCTCACCAAACTCATCTGGGATTCGCACATGACGCTTTTTGGTGTCAATACTAGCAATGACTTGTGACTGTAACTGTCTTACCCGAGGGATGTATTTATCACTTAGGATCGCTTGAGTCTCTGGGTGTTTCTTACAGACCACCACATTAGGTTGACCATGGATAAAGTCACACGCGGTTTCGAATACGCCTTGGTCAAGCTGTTGATTTAGTGTCGAGTCCCAAAAAATACGTCGGCCAAGTAACAGTTCATTTTGACCACTCAGCATGGTTGCTTTGCCGTTTTCATCAAATTCAATGACGCAGTGCCCCATAGTCAAAGCATGAAAGCCCGCTTGCACAACGTAGGTATCTTTTACTTTGACACCATAAGGGTCATCTTGCCCTAAACCTATTGATGAGAAATCGCCTTGCAGTCGGTGGCTATGTCCACCAACAATAATACCAATCCCCTCAACTTGTTCAGCCAACTCTAAATCGCCTTCATAACCTAAGTGGCTTAGAAGAATGATATTCTTAATACCAGAGTAGTGAATTTGTTTTACGGTCGCCTTAGCGGTTTCAATTGCAGACTTAAATGGGGTATCTGCATCTGGGTTCGCGATATCGCTCATTTTATCAATGGATAATCCGAAAATCGCAACCAGCTCACCGTGAAACTCTTTGACGATGTATTGTGCGCTTTGTGTCTCCGTTTGATAGCTATACACATTGTTGCTATCGCTGACTCGGTGAGGCTTTTCAAGC
Source organism: Vibrio sp. M60_M70 (assembly GCF_037162085.1). Taxonomy (NCBI): domain Bacteria; kingdom Pseudomonadati; phylum Pseudomonadota; class Gammaproteobacteria; order Vibrionales; family Vibrionaceae; genus Vibrio; species Vibrio sp. M60_M70. Next base: position 1,137,899 of record NZ_JARLUL010000002.1, on the reverse strand, counting down.
GATTCATTTGATAGATCCCAGTTACCAGCAAGCAATGGAAACTGAGTGCGTTGACAGAATAAGGCAACAGGTTCATTACCCATATCCAGTTCATGGTTGCCTAACGCCATCGCATCAATCTTTGCCGCATTCAACAAATCGGCGTTGGCTTTACCTTTAAATAATGAGAAATAAAGTGTGCCTTGGAAACAGTCTCCAGCATGGAGAAATAACATCCCATGCCCTTGACGCTGAGCGTCGTCTCGTAGCTGCTCTACTCGGGTTGCGATGCGAGAGAACCCGCCAGCACTCACGTATGGCTCTAATGTGAGTTCTTTGTTGATCTTAAGCTTTAACTGTAATGACGTTGGCTCAAAGTAGGAATGTGTGTCATTGATGTGTGCCAGTTTGATTCTCACTGGCTTATGATTGTTATTCATCTTCATCTTCTCTCTTTTCATTCCTTATAATAATAAGAAGTGAATCATGACAGAATCATGAATTTTATGAAACTGTGATTTTTTGATTTCATGTTTAAGTGATCACGATGCTATCTACACTACTTTTGAAAGCAAGCGTCGCTTGTTGCGGTCTCTATTCATTAAGGGGCTCTCGTAATTTTGTGAACTGAGCTTAACTCCAATATTTCGAATTAATATATGCTTAGGAGTAGCAAAATAACTCTCTATAATTCAAATAATTGCAAGGAGGATTGAGATGAGACTAGAACGCATCGAAATCTCCGGGTTTAGAGGCATCAAACGCCTTTCACTCTCTTTTGACGAACTCACTACGCTCATCGGTGAGAACACGTGGGGCAAATCATCATTGCTCGATGCCCTTTCTATCGCGCTACCTGCTAATGGCTCATTATATCAATTCGAACTAAAAGATTTTCACGTTGATTACTCAATTTCTCATCCACAAACCCAACACTTGCAGATCATTGTTTGCTTTAAAGCACAAGACAAGAACGAAGTAAAAGCTGGGCGTTATCGACGGATAAAACCTGCATGGTGCACAAACGAAGATGGTGAGCAGGTCATTTACTATCGAATTAGTGCGTCTCGCGACGAGTATGATATTAAAACTGAATACGCATTTTTGGATCATAACGGTAAGCCGAAGAAACTGCACCACTCTGAGAAACTCGCCGTAGAGTTGATGACTCTTCACCCTGTTATCCGCCTACGAGACTCCCGACGCTTCCCAGATCTAAACCACGTCAACGGCGACAGCAAAAATGCTCGGATTGAAAAACGAATCAATAACACCTGTCGACGGCTATTGGCGATGCCTGGGCACGTAAACAAGGGTGAGATTCGCAGTAGTCTCGATTCAATGCAAACACTTGTCGAACACTATTTTGCGTTCCGCAGTGTCAGCAAAGGTAACCCACGAAAACCACGTGATGGTCTTTTTTATACAAGCCCTTCCTCTGATAAAGGATTAAGTCAATTCCTTAAGGAAACAAATGATAAACAAAGCCGTTTGCTTTTAATGGGGCTTCTCAATGCTTACCTTCAAGCAAAAGGCCCTACCGATTTAAGACGCTGCGCAAGACCGATACTGATCATCGAGGACCCAGAAGGCCGACTACACCCAACTCATCTCGCTAGAGCGTGGTCATTATTGCAGTTGTTGCCAATGCAAAAGATTTTAACTACCAACAGCGGTACGTTACTTGGCTCGGTTCCACTTTATTCAATCCGGCGTTTGATTCGCTTGTCAGACCGAACCATTGCCAAGAGCTTAAATTCTGCCAAGTTTGGTAGAGATGAGTTACGCCGAATTGGTTTCCACATTCGTTTTCATCGCTCAGGGGCGTTGTTTGCACGGTGTTGGTTACTCGTAGAGGGCGAAACTGAAGTTTGGTTATTTCATGAACTGGCTCGTCAATGCGGATATGACTTAGCTGCGGAAGGAGTTCAAATCGTTGAATTTGCACAGTCAGGACTGAAGTCACTGATCAAAGTAGCAAAAGAGTTCGGTATCGACTGGCATGTTGTTACCGATGGTGACCCGGCAGGTAAAAAGTACGCGCATGCCGTGAGAGCGCAACTCGATCATGATCAGGAAAGGCATAGACTTACAGAGTTACCTGATCGAGATATCGAACATTTTCTATATAATCATGGGTTTGAACTTTTCTTTAAGGACATCATCAAAGTTCCTCATGATCACCCTATCCCAGCTAAAAAAGTCGTAAACCGTGTTTTGAAAAAGCATGCAAAACCGGACTTAGCTTTGGCCATTGTCTCTCACTGTGAAGAGAGAGGTATGGAATGCATTCCTGTACTTCTGCGTTGGACACTTAAGCGCGTTGTCACCATGGCAAACGGCAATACATGAGTTAGAGTATTTCACACCTTGCCTTGCCTTGTAATACAAAAAAAGCACACCAAATTGGTGTGCTTGTATCAAACATCATTAATTTTGATTAAAGGTATTGAGAGGGATAAAACTCAATACACAGTGGATACAAATAAGATCGGGGGTTCACTACTGTGCTTGCTCAGCAAGCGTAGAAGAAGTAGTGCTTGATTTCGTATGCAACCAAAGTCCAGTCGCTTTCATTAGATAACCAAACACACCACCTAGCAGCAAAGATGGAATGACAAGTTGCCAGTTTCCATCAGCGGCAAATGTTGCGCAGGAACCAATAAAAGTGCCTGGAATGTACGCGAGCCAAGCCTGTTTCGCTTGAATACACATGAAAAATGCCACAATAGCGGTAATCACATAACCGATAATTTCCAAACCAACGTAAGTTGAACCGTGGATAATTACCATTGCCCAGAATACACCCGTCATATTAGTGATTAAGCTGATACCAAGTCCTTTCAATCCGCTAGTTGGCGCAGCAAAGTAGCTCGTGCAACCTAAAAAACCAGCCCAAGAAAGCAAACCTAAAGAAATGGCGATCCAACCCCATACGCCAGATAAAATTCCAGTAGTGATAGAGATAGCTAAAAGTGTCGTCATGGTAGTCGTACCTGCTTGGCTATTATCGTACCCATATGGCTCAATAACTGCCTTCATACATTGAAATCAAGGACACATGTTAGATACATCAGTCTTGTTTATCGGTGATAGTGATCACAATAAGGTTATAACAATTTCATGACTTGCACCAAAAGTTTGACGCAACCGATAAATCAACAGATTTAGGGAATGAGTATTTCTATTGCTAGGTAAAAAGGATGTGTGTTGGATAGTTCCAATAAGTCACTCCAGCAAGCTTTAACGAGACTAGGAAGCTAATATCGGCGTGCAGAATCATAGATCACCAAGTGAGTGCATAAAAGCTCCTGAATCACGCTTGTTCTTCGAAGTTCAGTATACTGTACATAGAAATATGCCACTCCCAATTAAGCGAGTGGCATTGCTGTGCCTCTAGAGTTTATTGCGTGTATTGAGTAGTAACTTACAATACCGAAGGCTTACCTTTCATCATTCGCAGACCTTCTCGTTTAATGCAGTCGACTAGTGGGTTTTCTGCCATGTCAGCTCGCCATATAAATGAAAGTGTCCTTTCCATTTTTAGCTCGGGCACATTTAACGCAACAAGATGACCCGCTTCTATATATCGCTCTACATCTAAATACGGTAAACAAGTAAGGTACTGGCCGTTAGCAACTAAGCTGCGTAACACCGGAACGTGCTCGTACTCTCGCCACACATCCAAATCTTCAATTAGATGATGAATAGAGCTATCAAATGTTTTTCGTGTGCCAGAGCCATGCTCCCTCAACACCCACTTCGCTTGTTCTAACTGCGCGAGGCTTACAGATTGATTGCGAGCAAAGGGATGATGAGAAGCAGCGACAACAGTAAGATGGTCTCGGCACCAGACTTCTTGGTGCAAACGGTTATCGTCACAACGCCCCTCGATGATCCCTAAGTCATATTTATAATCTAATACGCCATCAATAACCCCTTTTGTACTCTGCACACCAAGGGAAATACGCATTTCTGGAAAGTCATTATCAATGATACTGATAAGGTCTGGAACCAGATGCTCTGCCGGAGTTTGACTCGCGCCCATGCGAATCTCACCGCTTAACAAATGTTGCTCATAAAAGCCCATTTCAATCTGCAGTGCGTCTTGTAATAAGCGTTTTGCTTTTGGTCGTAACCACATACCCCAATGGGTTAACGCCATTTGCTTGCCCTGCCTCTCAAATAAAGGCCTGCCAAGCATTTTTTCTAATTGCGCAAGCGACATACTTGTCGCTGATTGTGTCAAAGCCAGTTTCTCTGCGGCCTGGCTTACACTGCCGGTATCTGCAACTGCGTCAAAAACCGCTAATTGCTTAAGTGAGTAGCGCAAAGTGTCCTCCATTATTGGTGAGTATTTTCATACCCTCACAATCGTTAAAAACATGCCCCAATAAGCAATAGAGTTCATTTTACCTAGCCGCATAAAGTTATCAATTAATTTGATGAGGTTTCTAAATATTATCAATTTTACCTACCAAACCCTTCTCCTTATTCTGACTGTGCGGTTCGGGAACACCGCAAGCCCCAATGACTTTGAGACTGAAGTCATTGAGGCTTCTAAATAAAAACAACAATTTCATTTTTGAGTTAATAACCAAGGAATTTTTATGCGATTACAAATTAAGGAGTCAATATGGCGGTGACCAGCTCTCAAAATCACCAGTACTTTTCTCCAAAAGAAATGATGGCTGAAGCGGAAAAATTTGCGTTAAGTAAAGCAAACAAAACCAGCAGTATGACACTGAGTCTTGCCATCATGGCGGGCGCGTTCATTGGATTGGCGTTCTTGTTTTACATCACGGTGACTACTGGCAGCGCTGGCGCTGGTTGGGGCTTAAGCCGTCTTGCTGGCGGATTAGCATTTAGTATGGGCTTGATCCTCATCGTGATCTGCGGTGGTGAACTATTTACCAGCTCAGTTCTTTCCAGTATCTCATGGGCCAATAAGCAAATCTCGTTCGGAAAAATGCTTTCTATTTGGGGCAAGGTTTACGTTGGCAACTTCATTGGTGCGATGTTCCTACTTGCGCTAGTTACTGCAGCTGGTCTTTATCAAATGGATAGCGGTCAATGGGGGTTAAATGCGCTTAACATCGCGCAGCACAAGCTTCATCACACTCTCATTCAGGCGTTTGCGCTCGGTATCCTTTGTAACCTATTGGTCTGCCTCGCGATTTGGTTAACGTTTAGCTCTGCAAATGCAATGACAAAAGCAGCAATGACAATTATGCCTGTGGCGATGTTTGTCAGCAGTGGCTTTGAACACTGTGTCGCGAACATGTTTATGGTTCCACTTGGCATTGTTATCGCGAATTTTGCACCTGAGTCTTTTTGGGCCTCCGTCGGTGTGCCCGCTTCACAGTACGCAGACTTAAATATTGGGCACTTTATTACCGCTAACTTAATTCCTGTCACGCTTGGCAACATCGTCGGCGGAGCGGTTTTAGTTGGTCTTGCAAACTGGTGTATTTTTCGCCGACCAGAACTAAAAGCAGCGAATATATCTTCTATCACAACGACTACAACACTCTCGTCAGTTAAGGATTTCACCATGAAAAACGCATCTTTTGTTAAAGACATTATGAACCCAAAACCAGTTACCATCAGTGCAGAAACACCGATAGCAATCGCACTGGATGTGCTACTTGACAACAACGTAACTAGCGCACCTGTTGTAGACGTACAAAATCGATTGGTTGGCTTCTTCTCTGCTCACGATGTGATGGTAGAACTATGGTGTGAGGACTACATTCCGGTGAAAGACCAAAAAGTCGTCGACATCATGAGCCGCGATGTGGTCGCAATTGATGCTGGTGACCGTCTCGTTGATGTTGTCGAGTTCCTATGTATCGATAAAGAGCAGTTGTACCCAACGAGCAACATGGGCATCGCCACTCGCATGACGTCTTTATCTTTAGAAGAACGCGCAAAAAGCATCAAAGTGAGCAAGCCACAAGTACTTCCAGTACTTGAAAATGGCCAGATGGTCGGTGTTGTTACTCGTACTGAAGTATTAAAAGCACTACGCCCGATTTTTGGTGAGCGTTTAAACCTAGTAGAAAAAAACGAGTTAGAAACAGCGTAATTCATTAAACGCTTGCAACGTCTGTTGGCTTTCAATCGCTGTCACTGACTGGCTTGCCAATGTTGTCGATTGTGATTGAGGTAATAAAAAAGCGCTCTTCCGTTGAAGAGCGCTTTTACTGTATCTAAAAGAAGTTCGTTACTTCTTAACGCCTTCGATATGAAGTTCCATATCAACATAGCTTGAAGCACCCATTACTGGGATATCAAAGTCAGCAAGCTCGAGGCGAGTGTTACCAACGAAGCCAGCGCGCTCACCACCCCATGGGTCACTACCTGCGCCAACAAATTCAGCTTCGATAGTAATAGGCTTAGTAACACCGTGTAGCGTTAGATCACCAGTTACATCTAGCTTGCCATTGCCTTTATCAACCACTTTTGTGCTTTTAAAGGTCGCTTCGCTGTATTTACCAGCATCAATGAAGTCACCACTACGAATGTGCTTGTCACGTTCAGCGTGGTTGGAGTCTAAGCTAGTTGTATCAACAACAACATTCACTTTTGAATCAGCAATGTTGTTCTCATCAAAAGAAAAGTCACCAGAAAATGTATTGAAACGACCTTTGATGAAGCTGTAACCCAAGTGACTAACTTTAAAGTTAATTGAAGCGTGAGCACCTTTGGTATCGATGACATAATCTGCAGCTTGCGCACCAAATGGTAGTGCCATAGCGATAGCTAATCCTGTAGCGAAGAGTGACTTTTTCATTTTGAAGCTCCTAACATTTTTCTTAATGTGTTGTCTTTATCGATAAAGTGGTGTTTTAGCGCAGCAATAGCGTGCAAACCTGCTATCAGGATGACGGCCCAAGCTGCGTAGAAGTGAATTTCACCCGCTATGTCTGATTGTCCAGGGAATAACTCTCCCGCTCCTGGCACGGTAAACCAATTAAACACTTCGATACCGCGTCCATCAGACGTTGAAATGAGGTAACCTGAAACAAAGATGGTGACCAATAGTAGGTACATAACACCATGCGCCGCTTTAGCAGCAAGCACTTCGTAAGGTTTGCCTTCTACCTTTGGTGACGACGTAACATGTTTCCATACAATGCGTGCCAAAGTTAAAATAGCGAGTAAAATACCGACAGAGCGATGGTAATGTGGCGCAGTTCGATACCATTCGCTGTAATAGCTAAGGTCGACCATCCACAAACCCACTGCAAATAGACCAATAATGCACAGCGCAGATAACCAGTGCATCACGCGTGCAGTAAGGTTGTAATTCTTTACCAGTGTATCCATCTCAAGTTCCTAGATATATTCCTAAGTTAATGTTGAGCAAGAAACACTACATTAACCTATTTACGTCATATGAAACAGATTATTTACCATCATTTACATCCAGCCAATGGCACCGTATCTATCAAGTTGTTCGAATTTTTTGAAGGAACTTTAAATCGTTTATAAAACTGAAACTTACAGCTTAACTTCTTGTTCTATCTCATACAGCTCTTCGGACACTTCTAACATTCTACGTTCAACCAGTGATTTTGCATCTTCCAGTCCCTTGTTGTAATAAATTGGCCCTAGTTTTTCTGTAATGAAATCAATAAGAAATTCACTATCGAACTGGCCAATCTCAACATCTAGTTCGTCCTGCATATAATCTTGAATGGCGGTTGCCAGCGTTTCTTTTTGTGCACGTTCTAACTTTATCATCTTTGCCCTTTTTCAGAATTTTGTTCTATGTGTGCTTCTATCGTATTGCTCTCTTAAAGAGTAGGCGCGATCATTTGTGAGAAATTTGGTGTTTAGATCAAGAAGTTGCCGAAGTAAATTAGTCTATTCTCAAAAGACTATGCTAACCTTTTGCAGTTCGTTTTGTTAATTATTAAGGGATATTCTTTGCTACTCGACCTAGTGATTCAAAGTGTTAATGATTTTCAAGACGACTGTCTTAAGCTGTGTGAAAAGCATTACCCTGCGGTACATAACCAAGGCATGAGTGAGCATCATCTTGGTCTCGCGTTTTCAAGAAGAATGGAACACACTTTCCGTCACTTCGGATACAACAGCGTGGTAAAACCAATTGAAGTTTTAAATACTCCGGATCTGCCTCATCACTATCGTATTTCATCCGAAATAGGCACGGTTTGGGTCCTGAGCCACCATATGGTCAGTGCGGGAAAATTTTGTCGAGAAAACTTACTCTCATCAATTACGGAATGGCAAAGCGAATATGGTTATGCGCTGCAACCGAATGATCTACTCTTTTTAGTTTGTGATCATTGGATCAGTCGCAGCAAAACGAGCCGAGAGTTGCTTCATTGGTGGATGGGAGAACTGCCCGATCAGATCAATGAATACACGGAGCAAGGCATCACGCTGTACACCAGCGAATCGCAGCTCACGCAATCGTTAGACACTCGATTTGGCATTAGTCCTTGTTACATTAAGTTTGGTCATCCTTTACGTCGCTCGAATAAACAGCAGTTAGTCAGAAAATATTTGCAACTGTATGCAGTACTACAATGGTAACATCAAATTGCAATAGGAAGATTGTCAGTCATTTCATCAATTTGTTTGATATCACTCGACAAATCTAATCATCTCTTACCATCGTTCTTGCTTGAGTTCATGAGCCCACTTAGATTCACTGCCAATGAAATAAAAAATTAGCGCGATAGCGCTGATGTAGAAGCATTGATTTAGGTTGTTGTAACAATGATGAGCACCTCGCAACTCCTTAGTTGCATCCGCAAACAAGCCGACGGGCAATACATTGCGAAATACGCAAAGCTCACTCTTCGAAGTGTCTTTCAACCTATATATAAAAAAGATATTTCTATCGTTGGACTTGAGGCACTAGTAAGAATTACCAATGCTAATGGCGCCATGATCAGGCCAGATCAGTTTTTCCAATCAAAAACCATTTCCGCTCAAGACCTACTCAATGTTGAACGCTTAAGTCGCCTAATTCATATCAAAAACTTTGCCCAATCTCACTTTCACAATAAACAACTGTTTCTTAATGTATTACCAGAAGCAGCAAAAATACTAGCCAGAGACATCACGTACAATAGGCTGCTAAAACAAACCATTTATCAATCTCATTTAGTAAATGAACAAATCGTCATGGAGTTGCTTGAGTTGAACGTAGAAGACGAGTCCTCTTTGTCGCAAGCAGCTCGTGAATTAAGCCAAGGCGGGTTTAAATTGGCGATCGACGATTATGGCGTCAATGCATCGACAATTGAACGAGTGAAAGGCGTTCGTCCAGACATAATAAAAATGGATCGCTCGTTAATGCTGAGATACGAAAATGGTGACTGGAAAGCTCTAGTCGATGCATTATCACTAGCAAGAACGTTGCGCTCTAAAACCGTTATCGAAGGAATTGAAACCGAGCATCAACTTAACTTAATGAAAAAACTCGGTTTCGATATGTATCAAGGATACCTACTCGCTATCCCGCAAACGTTAGACGTTTATGAAGAGGCAAAAACAGCCTGACTATGTAAGAACAAAAGTTTGTGCGGTTTAGCGAGAGTTACGTGATTTACCACGGTTCTTATGAATCGCTAATTTTGCTTTTAGCTTACGCTTCTCTGATGAACGGCTTCGACGGCGTCCACTACCATTTTTCTCAGGCTCGACTTCTTCTATAAGGCTTGGCTCGAAGCCTGCCAACCATTCTTGCGGTAGGCGTTGATCAAGCAAATTCTCGATAGCATGCAATAAATATTCTTCATCCCGACTCATTAGAGACACAGCTAATCCTGACTTTCCTGCACGGCCAGTACGGCCTATACGGTGGACATAATCTTCGGCTTTAAATGGCATATCAAAGTTCACCACTTGCTCTAACTCTTGAATATCCAGCCCTCGTGCTGCTACATCTGTCGCAATCAACGCACGCACCTTACCTTGTTTGAACTCATCCAACGCTCTTTGACGCGCACCCTGTGACTTATCCCCGTTAATTGAAACCGCTTTTATGCCATCTAACTTAAGCTCTTTTGCTAGCTCATCGCTACCTTGCTTAGTTTTTGTAAATACAAGCACTTGCTGCCAATTGCGCGAGCCAATCAAGTACGCCAATAATTCACGTTTACGCTTTTTGTCTACCGGATAAACCATCTGTTTTACCGTTTCAGCCGTCGTGTTTGCTGGTGACACTTCAACTTCAATCGGCGATTCCATGAGTTTGTACGCAATAGTCTTGATTCGCTTTTCAAATGTCGCAGAGAACAACAGGATCTGTTTGTCGGCGGGTAAACGTCGGAAGATGCGTTGCAAGTCAGGCCAGAATCCCATATCTAACATACGGTCGGCTTCGTCTAGAACGAGCATACTGGTTTTGGAGATGTTTACGTTACCATTAAACAGATGATCCAAAAGGCGGCCTGGTGTTGCAATCAAAATATCAGCGCCCTCTTCTAACTTCCTCTTTTGTACGCCAATGCTTGTACCACCATAAACACACACAATGCGAAGTTCTGTTTGTGCAGAGTACTGATTCAAATTATCAAATACCTGCTGCGCAAGCTCGCGTGTTGGAACCAAAATCAATGCTTGAGGCGTGCCGTTGAGTTTTTTTGCTGAACGGTTTGTATAATAGGTAAACCAAACGCAGCTGTTTTCCCCGTACCAGTTTGTGCAGCAGCAAGTAAGTTCTTTCCTTCAAGGACATGTGGAATAGACTTTTCTTGCACTGGTGTTGGCGTCACGATATTTAGATCGCTTAGCGTCTCGATTAGCTTTTGTTCAATGCCTAACTCAGCAAAATTAACAGACATGTGTAACCTCATTATTTTTGGAGCGCAGAGTTTACCAGAGCCCCAATAGCCATACTACTTTTCTATCTCATTGGGCTGAATCAATAAGCTGTTGCTGAAAATCATACGACTGACGTAAAACGTCTCGATAGAGTGTCGAGAACTTCTCTTCCAATACTGTGTAATCACTCTCAATCACTTTAAATGTTGTAGTAAGGTCAGCCATTCTCGGACTTCTTTGCGACATTCGATGTAATGCAAATTCGATACTATCCAGGTCTTGGTATGACTGAAGCCATCGACCTTGCCACATCCGGCTGTGGAGCACCAAAAAACGCGGCGGCAAATGTTCATCAACGTCACGGTTTACTCGCTCGTATGCCGAGTCGACAAAGTGTTCGAGAGATACGGCATAAAAGTCGTCCCAGTGTTTTGCAAGACAATGGTCCCAGAACATATCGAGAGCGATAGGGGCAAAGCGCCGCGCAGTACCTTTGAAGTGAGGTTTGCATTCGTTAACAATATGATGGTGATCGGTAATGCGGTCAACAAATCTATGCAATTTGATGCCGTTCGAGATATCACGTTCATACAGCTTGCTTGGATCTCCTTTTACGAAGTCTCCAAGCAAGTTTCCCAATAAATGGCTGTTACAGTGGTCTGCGATATGCAGGTGGGCTAGAAAGTTCATCCGACGCCAGTTTTGGCCTTTAAGGCTTGGTGTGACATGAACTTAGTATAACGTCAATTACGACGAGATGAGAGTGTTCCGCTATTCGGCTTCGTTGTCTGAGCCAACGTATTCCGACAAGATAATGCCAATTTCAAGCGCATCTAGCAGCTCTAGGCTCTCATCGTTTTGGTATTGGTCGCTCATTGTGACCTCCTTTATTTTTAAGCTCTCTTGCTTGTACTTGCTGACGGCTTGGCCTTGCCATATCCACGTCAACAACTCCTTTTTATAGTCTTTATATGACACATTCATGACAGCGAGAAGTAAAGATTTAAAAACCTATGAGCAGAATCAAAAGTAAACGTTTGCAACCAGATTTCATATCTACTTAGCACTACAGAGAAATAGCTCTTTTATCAATATTTATGTCAATTTAAAGATATAACATACCGTTATAGGCGTCCTTAGATCTCATTTCTTAAACTAAATTTAGTTTTCGTTACATATTTTGCTGATTAACTTCGCATATTTTGTTTCGATATAGCAATAGATTTGGTCAATATCTTTTATCTCTAATGGAGCTTTAAATGAGAGAAGTTGAGTTTAGAACGATAGACAGGCTGTTTATCAAGATGTCTATCAACGACAAAATGTGGGTTATATTCCTGCTGTTTTTAGTAGCCCTCACTTCTGTGGCTGGAAGCCGCTACTTCAATGAAATACAACAATTTAAACAACAAGCGATTTCTGCTAGCGAAGCGAAACTTTCTGGTATTGTTGACGCTCAACCAGGTCATGTTCCACAAATTGACGGCGTATCGAAATCAAGTCGCGTAAGCGAGAGCTCTTTTGTTGATGGCTCTGTCACCGCTTATGCAAAGCTGCATTCTGGCGAAGTGATCAAGTTGACTCAAAACGTATCCGCGCAATACGAATCTACAAAGTCGTCAGCCTTAACCTCTCTGTTACTCAGCTTTTTATGGGTTGTTCCTTTTGCCCTTTTCTCTTACTGGGTTGCGACCTTTATAGGAGGCGCCCTGTGGGTTTTATATACGACAACCGAAAAAATTGGTGAAGGTGATTTAACCTCTCGCCTTGGTTTTCATCCTGGCCGAGACGAGTTTGGCACCATTGGTTGCGCGTTAGATAAATCTATGGACACCTTAAGTGAACTGGTTAACAGTGTGAAAAATAATGCGGCTACATTGAGTGAGACATCTTCTGCATTCGAAAAAGATATGCAGTTGAGCGAAACGCAGATATCTCATCAATATCAAACACTCGATTCCGTCGCGACAGCAATGGAAGAAATGACAGCCTCTGCAAAAGAAGTATCCAGCATTTCCCAACAAGCGACGATGCAATCCGATCAGGATGCTCAAAAGATCGAGCTAAGCAGAAATCGCGTGCAAAATGTGATTGGAGAAATTGAGACGTTATCCAGCTATATTGAACAGGCTTCCACATCAGTAACCAATTTAAATGAAAACACGACGCAGATTAATGACGTTATCACAACGATCAATGCCATTTCAGAACAAACCAACCTATTGGCTCTGAATGCGGCAATTGAAGCGGCACGCGCCGGGGAGCAAGGTCGTGGATTTGCTGTGGTTGCTGATGAAGTGCGTACATTGGCAAGCCGAACTCAACAGGCAACAGTAGAAATTCAAGCCATGATTGAGAAACTACAAACCGAGAGCCAGAACATTGCTTCAATCACTGATCGAACCGTTCAACAAGCGCAAACCAGTAGCCAGCTTATTGATGAAATTGGTCATGATGTGACGTCCATTGCTGAATCCGCACGCTCATTGATGGACATGAGTATCCAAATTTCCACCTCAGCAGAAGAACAAAGCGCAGTCGCCAACGATATTGCATCTGAGCTTTCAGAAATTCGCAGCCAGTCGAGCACAATCAGAGAAGTTGCAGAGCAATCTACCGTAGGGGTAGCTAATCTCACTCAGGCGTCAGTGTCTCTTGGTGAGGTATTACAACGCTACCGCACAGCATAACTTTACAGCATTTATGATCAACAAGGGCTCCTCAGGAGCCCTTTTCTTTAAACCGTTTTCAGCCGTTATCGTCGATATTTTCTACTACACACAAGTGGATATTTGAAGTGAATCTCAAGTTCTCGCTGTACCTGATGAAATAATGTTCATAAACAAAGCGTTCCGCTATGCTTAATCCTGCCAATTCCAATTTGCTGCTGGAAAACAATATGAATAATTACAAAGATACAAAAGACATCGAAAACCTAAGTTGCCCTCTCTGCCAGGGGGATGAATATCTCATTTCATCGGATGGAGAGAAATTCACATGCGCTGCTTGCGGATTTCATACAAAAAGCTTCTCATCCATCCAATGCCTACATCAAACCCCTTACCTACAGTCCAAACTTAAACATATCCATAGCTTAAGTACGGTGTGCCATTAAGAGATTAAACAGAGCAGCTAAATAGCTGCTCTTTTAATTCATCTAAATGTTGAATGCGAATTACGCGTTCATCATCAACACGATTGATTGTCTCACCATTAAATAGCTGTACGGTTTTAATGCCAGCGTTTAATCCCGCTTCTACGCCTTTAGGTGTGTCATCAATATAAAGACAGTCGCTCGGTAAAAAGCCCATGCTCATTGCACTGTACATAATTAAGTCAGGTTCAGGCTTCCAACTATTCGCATCGAATGCAGAGAACACTTTCCCCTGGAAAGAATCGAGCAATCCTGTTAACTCCAATGCGTATTCTATTTTATCTTTCGGCCCATTGGACGCGACACAATATTCGATATTATGCGAATCTAAAAACTGAATTAATCGCTTTGCGCCATCCATCGGCTGTAAGTAGCGAACAAAAAGAGACTGGACTTCTTCACGGTATTGCGGCTCTAAGACATCAATAGGGACTTTGATATCTTTCAGCTCTTTAGTATCTAAAAGGATGTCAGCGAGCTTTCCTCCTTTAAAATGAGAAACGCACTCTTCCATCGTTAATTCTGCGCCATGCAGGTTAAATACATTGACGAGAGCTTGGCAACACAATCGTTCACTATCGACCAACGTACCATCACAATCAAATATCACGCACTTAATATTGGTAATTGCCATAGCCATCTCCAGACATCTTAAAGGCTAATGCCCTAGCTGATTTTAAAAATGTTGGCTTAATCTTATTTAAGTTTGGGATTGTTGAAACGACGAGCTTGGCATTTCATGGAAATAGAGGGGAGCAATTACATTTTTTCTAAGCAAGATCACCTATCGTCATCTTGCTTTGCTTTTTATGCATTTGAGTGCGCAAATTAGCTTTCAATAATCACCGAATCTAAAAGCTTGTGTTCGGTACTTAGTCTTTTAGCAAGATCCGCCACAAACGAACTCTTGTATTTTGATTCAGAAACCGCGACATCAGAGATAAGCGTGTTTCCTTCAAGGTGGCTAATAATAGCGGCACCAATTGGAGCTCCAGCTTTAAAACCAACATATAATTCAAAATCTGGCGTTAGAATTATCTGAGTGAGATATTCCACAATCATATCTTTATCGTACTGTTGATCCCAACGCTGAGACTGCAGGACAGAAAACATGATAGTAAGTCGGTGAAAATCGACCAGAAAAATATCGTCAGAGCTAAATTCAGAATTACTCTCAAGTAGCGTGTCTTTGTCGACCACTTGATAGGTTGCTTGTTCTAGTGCTTTGAAATAGACATCACGCCCTTTCAGACTCTCTGGTGTTGGAAATTCAACTTCAACCAGATCATACAGCCATGCATTTTTACGCTCGATACTGGCTAACTGTTGTTCATTCATTTTGATACCTTAGTTGCAAAACGAAATGTGCAAAGTGTTTCATTCTCACATAGAGTGAAGCTTAGACAGAGCGACAAGCGATATAAAGTCATATTGGGAGAAAGTATGGTCACTCTAACTCATCATTTCGTTTAGAGCAGTACATTAGCATGAAGCCCACAACAAACCTAGCGTACGTAGACCTTTCCTTGGCTAAATTTTGTTTTAGTTGCAAACCTCTGATAGATTTCATCAATATCTTTCCTAGTTAAGGACAAAAATAATGAAAAAGATGCTGTTAAGTGCATTGCTTGCTACTACGCTGGTTGGTTGTTCAGATAACGATGTCGCTGATGTAGGACTCGGTTGGTTTACTTTGAAAGACATCAAAGTCGGTGAATTAAAAGACGAGGTAGTCACGGGGGTAACGTGTCATATAGCTTCTATCGAAGCCGATTTTAGCTTAGCGGATCCAAGTGACAGCTCAATATCATGTCGTCAGACTGGCGAAATCACGCCGGAAATGATTGCAAAAATAGATAAAAGTAAGTCTGGCGAAATTGTATTTAAGAAGTCAAAAAGTATTTTCTTCAAAACAATGAAGGTTCGCCGAATTTATGATGCAGACAACCAAACCTTACTCTACCTGTCTTACACAACAAAAGAGACAGACGGTAGCTTTAAGCACAGCCTATCGACGGTTCCACTTTGGGGCACCAAGGCTTACGTTGAGCCAACTGAAGTTAAAAAGTAACGCAGCTAATTTTGGGTAGCTCCAAGCTCGTTGTTAAAGAGAATAACCGATCAACAATCTGAAAAGCGACCAATTGCAGTACTATAAGCATCAGTAATTTAGGTTATCTTGGTCGCAATTTCTCCAGCTCGCTGGTTTTTTCAGCGGGCAAACTTCTTTGTAATAAAACGCCACGATTTTCATTTTTTTGTGATACAATCCCGCCTCTTTTTTTCTCACTCAAGAACAAGCATGAAGTTTCCTGGTCAGCGTAAATCTAAACACTACTTCCCAACTCACGCTCGAGATCCATTAGTAAACCAAATCCGACAAGCGCCTAAGCTATATCGCCCAACTATCGTTGGTGTCGGTCAAACCATCGTAGATATCGAAGCGCGTGTAGATGATGCGTTTTTAGAAAAATACAACCTAAGTAAAGGACATTCACTCGTTCTTGAAGAAAGCAAAGCAGATGCACTTTACGAAGAACTGGTTGAGCAAGGCCTGATCACACACCAATACCCAGGTGACACGATTGGCAACACTCTGCACAATTACTCAGTATTGGCGGATAGCAAATCCGTTTTGCTCGGTGTGATGTCCAAGAACATTCAAGTCGGTTCTTTTGCTTACCGTTACCTTTGCCGCACGTCTTCACGCATGAACCTCAACCACCTACAAACGGTAGATGGTCCTATTGGTCGTTGTTATACCCTGATTTCTCAAGATGGCGAACGCACATTTGCTATCAATGAAGGTCACATGAACCAACTACTTCCGGAAAGCATTCCTGAAGAGATCTTTGAGAAAGCATCAGCTCTGGTTGTTTCTTCTTACCTAATGCGCGGTAAAGAAGAGGATCCAATGCCGAGAGCAGTACAAAAAGCGATCGACTTTGCCAAGAAGCACGATGTCCCTGTTGTACTGACTTTAGGCACAAAGTACGTTATCGAAGGTAACGCGCAGTGGTGGCAAGAGTACATTCGCGAGAACATATCTGTTGTTGCAATGAATGAAGAAGAAGGCGCCGCATTAACAGGCGAGACAGAACCGCTAGCGGCTGCTAATAAAGCACTTGAGTGGGTCGATCTTGTTCTATGTACTGCTGGGCCAAATGGCCTATACATGGCAGGTTACACTGACGAAAAAGTAAAACGAGAAACCACACACGACATTCTTGAAGGCTCAATTGAAGCCTTTAACCAATACGAATTTAGTCGTGCGATGCGTAAAGGAGATTGTGAGAAGCCAATGAAGGTATACTCTTACATTGGTCCTTACCTAGGTGGTCCACTAGAGATTAAGAACACCAACGGCGCAGGTGATGCGGCACTTTCTGCTTTACTGCATGATATGGCTGCAAACTCTTTCCATCAAAAAGAAGTGCCTAACTCAGAAAAGCACGAAGTACGCTGTTTGACTTACTCATCACTTTCTCAGATCTGTAAATATGCAAACCGAGTAAGCTATGAAGTGTTGACGCAACACTCTCCTCGCCTATCGCGAGCACTTCCTGAACGGGAAGATAGCTTAGAAGAAACTTACTGGGATCGTTAAGATCACAGCTTTAAAGCTAAAAATACATCAAGGTCACCATTTGGTGGCCTTTTTGTTTTGATCTGGCGCAGTAATTAGTAGATTTTGTTAGTATGTAGCACAGTATAGAGCAGTAAACTCTTTACATACCGAATCGAAACAGTACCATCACAGAGCAAACGTTTGCCCAACAATGATACTTGCTCCAACTCAGATTGTTTTTCAACACTACCTGCGAGTCACTTTAGGGATTATCCATGCAGTCAGATATTGAAATTTGCCGAAACACACCACTTTCTTCTATTGATGTTATTGCGGAAAAAGTAGGGTTATTACCCGAAGAATATGACACTCACGGGAAGCACAAAGCCAAAGTCCATCCAAAATGTTTGGAGCGGCTCAAAGAGAATGATAACGGTAAGCTTGTGCTTGTTACTGCGATCACTCCTACCCCACTTGGCGAAGGAAAAACCGTTACAACAGTCGGACTGGCGCAAGGTTTAGCTAAGCTTAGACAATCCGTTATCGCATGTATTAGACAACCTTCTATGGGGCCTGTATTCGGTATTAAAGGCGGTGCTGCTGGCGGTGGTTATTCCCAAGTTGCTCCAATGGAAGAACTGAACTTGCACCTTACTGGTGACATCCATGCGGTGACGGCGACGCATAATCTAGCTTCAGCCGCGCTTGATGCTCGCTTGTATCATGAACAGCGCGAAGGCTATGATGCCTTTGAAGCACGTACTGGATTAAAGGCACTTAAAATCGATACGGCGAGCATTACTTGGAAACGAGTAATGGACCATAATGATCGTGCACTACGTAAAGTCAAAATTGGGTTAAATGAGCCAGGAAAAGTCATCAATGGATACGAACGCGACGAAGGGTTCGATATTTCTGCCGCGTCTGAGTTAATGGCTATCATTGCACTGGCTAAAGATTTAAAAGATTTACGTCAGCGTATTGGGAAAATTGTCGTAGCGTACGATTTGAACGGAAACCCGCTAACCACTGAGGATCTGCAAGTTGCAGGAGCAATGGCAGTGACATTAAAAGAGGCCATAGCACCGACACTGATGCAAACTCTGGAAGGTGTTCCTACGTTGATTCACGCAGGCCCGTTTGCAAACATCGCCCATGGAAATTCATCTATTATTGCCGACGATATCGCGCTAAAACTATCAAGTTACACTGTAACTGAGGCGGGGTTTGGTTCGGACATGGGATTTGAGAAAGCGTGTAACATTAAAGCTGCCGCCGCCAGCAAGGCGCCAGATTGTGTAGTGATAGTAGCGACATTACGCGGCCTCAAAGCAAATTCTGGACACTATGATTTACGACCAGGTATGGCCATTCCAGATTCCATTTTTAATCCAGACCAAGCAGCATTGGAAGCGGGATTTGAAAACTTAAAATGGCACATTAATAACGTTCATAAATATGGCATTCCAGCTGTTGTCGCTATTAACCAGTTCCCGCAAGATTGTGAGAAAGAGCTTAAAATACTTAAAGAGCTGGTTCAGCAATTTAATCCGGAAGTTAAAGTCGCTATCAGCACCGCTTTTGCGCAAGGCGGGCAAGGCACAACTCAGTTAGCTCAACATGTTATTGACGCTTGTACCCAGCCTACAGAGTTTCGTCCTTTATACAATAAAGAACAATCGTTACACGAAAAACTTATGGCTGTGTGTGAAGCTGGCTATGGTGCCGCCAATATAGAAATGAGTTCCCTTGCTACTGAACAGCTCAACCATTTTGAAAATCTAGGTTTTAACAACTTAGCGGTTTGCATAGCGAAAACCCCACTATCGATAACAACAGATTCCGCTGTCAAAGGCGCGCCGACAGGTTTTACAGTCCCTATCCGCGAGTTACGTCTGTGTGCTGGCGCTGGGTTTGTGTATGCGTTATCAGGCACGGTGATGACGATGCCAGGTTTGCCTGATAAACCTGCATTTATGAATTTAGACCTTGATGATGAAGGAAATATCGTCGGTCTCTCTTAGTGTAACGTCAACGTATAGTTGACTATAAAGGAAGCACGTTTAAAGAGTGAGTGGTTTACTTCTATATCCACTCACTTTGAACAGATGAAGAGGCGCGCTTGATTATCTTTATCTTACTGTTTTATCCTCACTTTACATTGTAAATCCATACTTATTTTCTCCCCTTCCCTATAATCTTGCGCCAATTTGATGCACGGCCTACTTAGCACTTCACTAATGTGGTGCAATTACCTTGCGATGAACTTTTAACCCTTTTGATTTTTAAAGAGATATTCTATGGCTCGAATCTTGTACTAAAGTTTGCAGTAGTAAACACATCAGCACATGCACTTTCAAAACCTCTGCGCTGTACACCACTTCCTCCTGGTTAGCACCGTTTTGATGCATGCAAAAAAGGGAAAGGGAATAATATGGAAGACGCACTCGCCGTAATTTTAGCTGGGGGGATGGGGTCTAGGCTCAGCCCACTCACCGATGATAGAACCAAGCCAGCAGTACCTTTTGGCGGAAAGTATAGAATTATAGATTTCACACTAACCAACTGTTTACACTCAGGTTTACGTAAAATCCTTGTTTTGACCCAATACAAATCTCATTCACTTCAAAAACACTTGCGAGATGGTTGGTCAATATTCAATCCAGAGCTTGGCGAGTACATTACTGCGGTTCCACCTCAAATGCGCAAAGGTGGTGCATGGTATGAAGGAACCGCTGATGCGATTTATCACAACATGTGGTTACTATCGCGCAATGACGCGAAGTATGTGGTTGTGTTATCCGGCGATCATATCTATCGAATGGACTACGCCGCGATGCTTGAAGAGCATAAAGAGAAAGGTGCTAAGCTCACCGTTGCCTGTATGGATGTTCCCGTAGAGGATGCTTCAGCATTCGGGGTAATGGGCACCGCAGAAAACGGGCTAGTTACTTCATTTATAGAAAAACCAGAATGCCCACCTACCCTTCCAGGAAGTAAAACCAGAAGCCTCGTTTCCATGGGGATTTATATCTTTGACATGGATGTTTTAAAAGAAGCACTCGAAGACGACTCAAAACTCGATTCATCAAGCCATGACTTCGGAAAAGACATCATACCTAAGCTGATTGATACGGAATCCGTTTATGCATATCAATTTTGTGGCAGTAAAGGGCGCGTTGATAAGGATTGCTACTGGCGCGACGTGGGTACCATTGATTCCTTCTATGAAGCGAATATGGATCTGCTAGAGCCAGTACCACCAATGAACCTATATCAATCCAATTGGGCGATTCGTACTTACGAGCCGCAGTTTCCACCAGCTCGTACCGTATCGTCAGCCACGGGTAATGAAGGTATTTTTATTAACTCCATCATTGCTACCGGTGTCATCAATTCTGGAGGCTCAGTACAGCATTCCATTATTTCCTCTAACGTACGCATTCAAGACAGCGCCACGGTAGTCGATTCCATCATTTTTGATGACGTAGAGGTCGGTGAAGGAAGTCAGTTGGTCAACTGTATTGTGGATAAACATGTTCGTATTCCGCCACATACTCAAATTGGCATAAACAAACTAGAAGATGCGAAGCGATTTAAAATCTCAGACAAAGGTATTGTCGTCATACCCGAAAGTTATCAATTCGATTAAACGACAAACCATCGCAACAAAAAAGCGCACGATCATCATCATGCGCTTTTGTTTAAATGCCTATTAACGTTAGGCTATAACAGTTAATCAAAAACGATTAGATGTTACATACCGTTGACCAGCTACCATCTGTGCCCGGCTCAGCCGCTGTCCACCAGTTCGCTTGGTAAACCACACCGTTGTGGATGATCTTATCGCCTTGGTTAGCGTGGCTTGGGTTACCAGCCCAATCCGTTTGTGGTAGAGCTGGGTATGTCACTAAACCTGTCGTATCACACGTACCTGGTTCAGTAGTACCACCATCACCCGAGCCTGCATTTAGGTCACCAATTGGCAGTTCTGGCTGTTCAAACTTGAACGCAAACTCTTTACCACCAGAAATCACTGAGTAGTTAGCCGGACCAGAGATTGGTAGGTAGTAAACCATATCAAGCTCGTAAGTACCGCCCGCTGGTAAATCTTTCCAAGCAGGTAGAGAGAACGATACGCGGTGCATTACGCCATCTAAGCCACCGATGTTGTTTGCACGAGTATGTCCAGAAGCAATGACTTTCAAACCGCCACCAGATTGATCTTTCGCATTATCAGGAGCTGATACTGGGATATCAAACTGGAATTCAGTACCACCAGGGATCGCTTGACCAGTGTTGTTCGTAAACGTGATCTTCGGATTAATTGGGTAGTTTTGGTCGCCAACCTTAAAGCCGCCAACGCTGACTGTAATGTCTACCGCTTCTGTTGGTGTCGGACCCGTCGCGACTTTATTACCGTAAGGTGTTGCAGACTTAAACTTGTCGTAGATAGCTTTGGTCATAGTGTTACCCATGTGGTACTCACCATTACCAGCTGCACAAGCTTGTTCAGTTGCATCTACTGCCGTACGATTACCATTTGCATCCAGTACGTAACAGTTGTAGTCGCCTGCCAGTTCCCAGAACATAATACCGCCGATTTCTTTATCGATAACGTAATCAGCTTTCACTTCGATAGAAGCTTTATCTTCCGTAGATAGGAACACGCTCTTCTCTGCGTTCCACAACCAAGGCGCTACAGCAACGCTATCGTAATGACGTGTATATGTACCAACAAACTTATCCGAAGGATCGTTAACTGGATCAAGACCGTAAGCGGCTGCGTAAGAGCCCCAGATACCATTTTCTAGGTTCTTCGCATGCCACATTGGGTTAGAGCCAGCGCCCATTTCGTTGCCTTTAGGGTCTGTATCGTGCCACATGTTGTCGATACCAATAGCACCGTGACCACAGTTGTTCTTCTCACCTTCACCGGTACCAGGTTGACACTCAGCTTGGTTTGGCAGTGCTGCTCGGCCCCACAGACCATTTTCACCACCAGTAACACCTTGCCAACCACGGGTGTAGTAAGGAACACCGATGTTGATACGACCTGCTGGCATAGAACCACGGAAATAGTGGTAAGCCCAGTCTGTGTTCAAGTAACCGATACCACCGTATGCAGCAGTGCCGTATACGTTCCACTGGGCTAGCTCCGAGTCTTTACCTGTATCGAATAATGCTGCGTTGTGACCAACGTGATCATTCCAAGCCCCATGCAAGTCGTAAGACATGATGTTTACGTAGTCTAGGTACTTAGTTACATCGAAGGTTTCCATGCCACGCAGTAGGTAACCTGAAGATGGTGCTGCGATAGTCAGCATATAATGAATGCCATCTTGCGCGGATGCCGCGTCAAGTTTCTCACGCAATACTTTCATCAGCTCTTGGTAAGACGCCCATAGATACTGACGACGTGGTTCCATGAAATCTTTGTCGTAAGGGTTACCAGCACCTGCCATTGATGTCGGGTATTCATAGTCGATATCCAGGCCATCGAACTTGTACTGACGCATCATTTCAACGGCTGAAGTTGCGAACTTCTCGATGCCTGCATGGTTAATAGAACCGTCCGCATTCGTCGTCATGGTGTAGAAGCCACCATCAGCCACACGATCGCCATTCGTATCGAAGTGACCGCCCGTTTCAGCCCAACCACCGATAGAGATTAGCGTTTTAACATCATGTTTTTGCTTGTAAGTCGCGAGCGCACCAAAGTGACCTTTAAAGCCAAGAGCAGGATCTACCTCAACGCCAGGCCAAGTTTTACCCGTAGCAGGGTTGTTAGGGTCATTAACGTCACCAACGTTTACTTTACCATCAGAACCAATGCTCACAAACGCGTAGTTAATGTGAGTAAGTTGCTCCCAAGGAATATCTTTAACAAGGTAAGTCGATTGAGGGTCCTCACCTGCGCGCCAACTAGTAAAGTAACCAATCACACGACGTGGGTGATCGGCGCCCATTTTCTCGCGACCTTCTTCGTCATAAATAGAACAGTAAGGGACGTCTACACCCGTTGTTTGATACAAGCCATCAGGGCGACAGTTAGATGTCACCGCGCCACCGTTTACCGTTAACGTAGCAAGTGCAGAATCTGCAGTTGCTCCGGCATCATCGGTTGCTCTTGCATAAACACTTAGCGAACCAGCTTGTGAAGGCGTTACATCAAGCGTGTATGGTGCAGTTGTTGCGGTGCCAGCAAGGACACCCGCCACATAGAAATCAACTTTAGCAACGGTGCCATCCGCATCTGCGGCATTCGCAGTCAGTGTGACGGAGCCACCCAAGTCAATAGAAGTCGCAGAAAGTGCAACATCCACTGTCGGCGCTTCGTTACCAGGTTGTGCTGGTGCCACAGTTAACGTCACAGCACTTGCTGTGCTCACTGCACCCGTATCATCATACGCCTTAGTAGAGAATTCATGCTGGCCTTCAGTCGCTGTCCATGACGCAGCATAAGGCGCAGACGTTGCCTGACCAACTAATACGCCATCAACAAAGAATTCTACTTTGCTAACGGTTCCATCGGTATCTGCTGCATCTGCAGCTAGGTTAACAACATCCCCCGCAGTCACAGAAGCCGACGCAGAAGGCGATGTCAGAGTAACAGTCGGGACTTCATTCTGAGGTGGATCAACCGGTCCAGTGCCATCACATGCGCCAAGTGTTTCCCACTCGCCCCACTCACCAGATTGCGCTGGGTTACTGTTTTGCGTCCAGTAACGTGCTTTGTAAGCATTACCTTCATGTTGAACTTGGTCACCACCGTTATAAACTTTTGATGATTGCCAAGTTTCTAGAGGGGCACAGTCAACCGCTGCGTAGCTATTGAAGGCCATAAGACAAGAAGCGGTGAGAGTGCTTAGTGTGAACACGCTTTTCACTGCGTTGCCGTTTTTAAGGTGCATAATCGCTCTTCCTTAAGTTATTGTTAAAACAATACTAAATGCGCTAAACAAAGCGCACTTATACTTTTATTTCGACGTAAAATAACTTAAGTACAAGTTGGTGATTTCACACTATCTATTTACGAGTTTTCCACACCGCCTCGCAACAATCCACTAAATGCTTGCAACAACATACCTATTATTTGGCACCAGTAACTAATTTTATAAATCAAATAAATATGTCACTCGCAAATTAATAAAAAAGGCAAAAAAAGTCGTTATTTTGAAATAAAGATCACTAAGCCTTTGTTGACCTTGGCGTTTCATTAAAATGTCGCTTGTACTCACGACTAAACTGTGATGGGCTCGTGTACCCGACCAGTCTCGCGGCATCATTAACACGTCGCCCCTCCAACTGGATTAACTCGCGCGCTTTATTAAGTCGAACTTTCTTAATGTATTGCAACGGAGATTCAAGCGTGACATTGCGAAAAGCTTGATGGAAAGCAGACACACTCATATTGGCTTCTTCTGCCAATGTTTGTACGCTCAACTGTTCATGGTACGCTTGATGAACACGATTCAGTGCTTTGGCCACTCTAGCGTAAGAGCCTTCTTGGTGTGCTAAGTCAAATAAAACATACCCTTCTTTGCTTACCAAAGTGCGATAAACAATTTCCTCAAGAAGTAGATCACCGAGCATGACAACATCAAGCTCATTACACAACGCGCTCATTAGTCGCTTGCATGCATCCAGCATACCTTCGCTCATGCGTACCGATTTAAGGCCGCAACGGGTAGCATCCAGACACTTATTACTGAATTTCTCAGCCTCAAGTTTTTTAACGAGCTTATGAAGAAGCGTTGGCGAAATATCTATCGAGATGCCAAGTAAAGGCTCATTGTTTGTCGCAAACGCTTCGCACTCCAGGGGCATGGGAACTCCTACAACAAGGTAATCATCGGGCCCATATTGGACAGGTGTATCACCAATATGAATGTTCTTATGTCCTTGACCTAAAACAATAATGCCAGACTGATAGACAAACGGCTGTCGATGATTTCCTTTGCTACTGCGATAAAACCATACGCCATCTATTGCGGTTTTCTTCATACCTTCTAAGTCATGCAGTCCCTGCTTTTCAACATATTGCTGCATGATATCTGCGAGAGTGTGCATTAGAGCGCTCCATCAATGACCAACGAGTTTGGTCTCTATTATTATTGTGAGCACTATACTTCCTCTCAACTTTAACTTTCTAGTTCAAGAGCATTAATTTTGTAGAAATAGGCAAATTATTTGCAGAAATCGACCTGTTAACGAACGTTAATCAGGACTAATATGCACGTATTCAATCTCCTTTACTGGAAGCAAGAGGGCTAATAATGAACTTTTCTTATGTAAACCCAACCAAGATTTTCTTTGGTCAAAAACAAATCGCTGCAATCAAAGAAGCTATCCCATCCGACCAAAAAGTTTTAGTGGTATACGGCGGTGGCTCAATTAAAAAAAATGGCGTGTACGACCAAGTCTCAGAAGCACTAGAGGGACATGAATGGCTAGAGTTTTCTGGTGTTGAACCCAACCCAACCAAAGAAACGCTCGATAAAGCGGTCGCAATGGTAAAAGAACATGGTGTTGACTTTATTCTTGCTGTAGGTGGTGGTTCAGTCATTGATGGCTCTAAATACGTAGCAGCAGCATCTAAGTATGATGGTGATGGCTGGGATATCATGATTGGTAAACACCAAGTCACTGAAGCGACGCCTCTAGCTGCAATTTTGACATTGCCAGCAACAGGCTCAGAGTCAAACATGGGCGCAGTTATCACTAAAAAAGAAACTCAAGACAAACTTCCGTTCATGTCTCCAGCAGTACAGCCTAAATTTGCTGTGTTAGACCCAGATGTAATGAAAACATTGCCAGAACGCCAGTTGATCAACGGCATTGTTGACGCGTGGGTGCACGTATGTGAGCAATACTTGACGCTTCCTACCGGCGCAATGGTTCAAGATGGTTATGCAGAAACACTGCTGAAAACCTTAAAAACACTCGGAGAACAGTTTGCCGAGCGAGACGACGATATGTGGCGCGCAAACTTAATGTGGTCTGCTAACCAAGCATTGAACGGGTTAATTGGTAGTGGCGTTCCACAAGACTGGGCGACACATATGATCGGCCATGAATTAACGGCTCTATGGGGCGTCGATCATGCACGTTCTCTTGCAATCGTCCAACCATCGCTACTTCGCAACCAAATGCAATTTAAACGTCCTAAACTAGAGCAAATGGGTCGCAACGTATTTGGACTTGAAGCTGGAGACGATCTTGCTGAACGTACCATCGAAGCGATCGAAGCGTTTTATCATCAACTTGATGTCGCAACTAAGCTAGAAAACTATGGTGAAAGTCGTGAACAAGCGATCGATGCCATCATCGAACAACTCAATAAACACGGAATGACCGTTCTCGGTGAAAACCAGGCGATTACTCTTGAACGTAGTCGTGAAATTTTAGAGCTCGCTGTTGCCTAACAGCAAAAACAGTTCACTGCCCTTTCTAGGGTTTAACGGTATTGTGACTTAACGGTCACAATACCGTTTTTTTATGCTATTTTGTAAGCTTCATCACGTTCAAATTCGGGAACTCCTCAAAATAACGATTAATCCCTACAAACTCATTGATCGTGTAGGTCAGTAAAGAGACAACTGTCCAGCTTTACACAAACAAAAATAAAATTGAATTCAAAGGTCTAACTTACTCATTTAATGGACCTTTTATTTGTTGTAGTTATCCACTACATTAGCTTGTCTGTTCGAGAATCCATTTTATGTGGCTAGTTGTTGTCGTATTAGCATTCATACATATCATCAGTATCCGTAAAGGTCCTAAGTGGGTCTTCTACGTATCCAAACCATTACCAGTGCTCTGTATGTTAGGAATTTTAATCCAGTCTCCTGCCTATCATATGCCATATACGCATTGGATTTTGATTGGCTTATCGCTCTCGTTGCTTGGTGATCTACTATTAATGCTCCCTAGAGATAAGTTTATTACCGGATTAGTGCTCTTCTGCTCTGCCCATCTTTCCTATAGCTACGGTTTTACCATCATGTCCGCTTGGCATTTTACGCCTTGGCTCCCTATTGCTTTATTTGGACTCGGTGTATGTTTCTATTGGTTGTTTCGACCGGACCTTGGTCAAGAAAAGCTCCCGGTTGCCAGTTACATATTGGTATTGATGACCATGTGTTGGGCTGCTATCGAGTATTATTTGAGTGGAAAAACACAATCGTCCTCGTTTGCAGTGCTCGGAAGCTTTATCTTCATCGTTTCTGGTACCGTCTTAGCTTTTGAACGCTTCGGGGGACGAGCCGTATTTTCGCGACAAGTCGTCATGGTGACCTACTATTCCGCACAAACATTGATGGTAATGTCCGTTGTTGCCATCGTAGTTCGTTATCCGTATCTCAGTTGAACTGACTTATTAGTAATAGCTTTTGTGCCTAATTCTTAAAACATCACTTTATCAAGCACTAAAGTGAGCAGGTTCTTAATCTTAGAACCTGAATATAAGCTTGTTCTTAATGAAATAATGCGCACAACTTGCTATTGTAGAAGGATATTTTTCCTTTATAGCGTGCCCCTTTGAAAGAGAACACTCCTGTTGTTGAATTTAGCAACGTAAACAAGTGGTATGGCGATTACCACGCTCTAAAAGATATCAACTTCTCCGTAAATTCTGGCGAGATCGTCGTGGTGTGTGGCCCTTCTGGTTCAGGAAAATCAACGCTCATTCGTTGCATCAACCATCTTGAATCGATTCAAGAAGGCCAGCTTCATGTATTCGACCAGCCTTCTCACGCAAAATCTCTCAAGCCCGGTAAAATCGGCATGGTGTTCCAGCACTTCCACCTTTTTCCTCATTTGACTGTACTGGAAAACCTCACCTTAGCGCCGATTCGCACACTCAAATTGTCAAAACAAGAAGCTGAAAAACGCGCACGACATTACCTAAAGCGAGTCAACATTGAAGAGCAAGCGAGCAAGTACCCTATCCAGCTTTCTGGCGGTCAGCAGCAACGCGTCGCGATTGCCCGCTCCTTATGCATGGAACCGGACTTGCTCCTGTTTGACGAACCAACTTCGGCGCTTGATCCGGAAATGATCAATGAAGTGTTGGATGCCATGGTTGAGCTGGCACAAAGCGGAATGACGATGATTTGTGTCACGCACGAAATGGGATTTGCCAAAAAAGTAGCGAACCGCGTGGTATTTATGGATGAAGGCCAAATCCTGGAAATGAACTCACCGATCGCCTTATTTGAGACGCCACAGCATCCACGAACCCAAGCATTTTTGAACCAAATTTTAAGTTACTGATGATAGTTCGCGTAATCAAACCCGTCCTTCAAGCTTTACTGCAAATGATGCTCCTCTTCATCGCGATTGTGTGGGTGTTGGACTCTGGTGCCGATGCTATGGGCTATCAATGGCAATGGGAACGCGTGCCTGATTACATCGCTTTTTATGAAGATGGCGAATGGTGGCCCGCAGAACTTATCGATGGGCTATTGGTCACGCTTAACATCTCGGCCATTAGTCTATTCTTCACCTTAGTGTTGGGGTTGGTCACCGCGTTACTAAGGCTTAGCGATTCGAAAGTCGGCAATGTTATTGGCACCACTTATGTCGAGGTAATACGTAACACGCCGTTGTTGGTGCAAATCTATTTGCTCTATTTCGTGTTTGGCCCCGTGATTGGTTTGGACCGATTCAGCACCGCCGTTTTGGCTTTGTCCCTTTTTCAAGGTGCTTACACTGCAGAAATATTCCGCGCAGGTTTAAACAGTATTCCTAAAGGGCAATTCGAAGCATCACAAACACTCGGGTTATCACCGTTTTACACTTACAAAGACGTAATTTTTGCCCCAGGTTTTACAGCGCACATTACCGCCATTGACCAATGAAGTGGTTTCTTTGATCAAAAACTCTTCCATTGTGAGCGTGATGGCGATTTTTGATTTAACAACACAGGCACGCAACATCGTCTCTGAGACGGCGATGCCGTTTGAAATTTGGTTTACCGTGGCAGCAATTTATCTTGCTCTCACTCTATCACTTTCTGGCTTGTCTGCATGGCTAGAACACAAACTCGGAGCCAGTTGGCGCAAATTATAAGGAGATAACATGAAGTTATTCAAAGCGACCATTACTGCATTATTAGGGCTAGCCATCGCTATGCCTACAATCGCGAAAGAAGATGTTGCCACACCCAATGTAGATCAAATCAAAGAACGAGGCACTTTGCGCGTTGGTATGTCAACATTTGTACCTTGGGCAATGCGCAACAAGCAAGGTGAGTTAATCGGTTTTGAAATCGATGTGGCCAAACGCTTAGCACAAGATTCAGGTTTGAAAGTGGAATTTGTACCGACTGCATGGGATGGCATTATTCCCGCACTACTGGCGAAAAAGTTCGACGTGATTATCGGTGGCATGTCGGTCACGCCTGAGCGTTCCAAAAGCGTGTTGTTTACTGAGCCCTACTCGCACTCTGGAGTTCAAGTGGCAGCGAACAAAGAGCTGGCTTCAGGTTTTAGCGAATTCTCCGATTTTGACTCACGACGCGTAAAAATAGCGGCTCGTCGCGGTGCGTTCACCGTTCAAGTAGCCAGAGAAACCTTCCCGAAAGCGAAGATTCTGCAATTTGATGATGACGCTCAAGCGTTCCAAGAGGTGCTGAATGGTAACGCCCATGCGGTCATCGCTTCTAGCCCAAAACCAGAGCATGAGACAGTGAAACACAGCGACAAACTATTCCTTCCATTCTCCGAGCGACTCTCAAAAGGTAACGAAGCCTTTGCGGTTCGCCTAGGAGAAGAAGATAAAAAAGCCTTTTTCAATAAATGGATTGAAGAAAGAACCCAAGATGGATGGTTAAAACAGCGTTATGAATACTGGTTCTCGACATTAGATTGGCAAGATCAAGTCGCGCGAGGCCAGTAATCTAAATGGCTCGTGGTCTTCGCGAGCCTATACTTTCCAATCATCCATTTTACTTTTTCATCATCTATCGGAGTCAAATTTTTGGGCGAACAAACCACCACTCGCACAGTACCCACTAATTCCAACACAGGTTCCTTTCTATCGCGGTTAAACACGCTAGATTGGGTACTGCTTATTATCTGTGGTATTGGTGGCGTTTGGCTGTACCATCGCTCCACTGTTGGTGTGCATTATTTGTGGCAGTGGAAAGAGGCGTTTGAACTACTTTTTACGCCCAGAGCCGATGGTGGTTTGCCCTACTTCTTCCAAGGTTTGATTTCGACGTTAAGGCTCAGTATTTGGAGCATCAGCTTCGCGTTAGTACTTGGCACGTTGCTAGGCTTAGCGCGCTTCTCTCGCTCCGTTTGGTTGCGCACACCTGCAAACACATTTATCCAGTTGGTAAGAAACATCCCACCGTTGGTTTTTGTTTTTATTTTCTACTTTTTCATTTCTAACCAGTTGATCCCGTTACTCGGTTTGGAAGATATTCTACGAAACTATAACAGCGAACCAAATGCGCTACAGAGCTTTCTTTTTGGGCCTTATAACCTTTGGGAAAATCTTGCCTCTGGCGTGTTATGCGTCGGCCTACTATCTTCTGCCTACGTTGCAGAAGTGGTGCGTGCAGGTTTACAAAGTATCGACCAAGGACAGTGGGAAGCGGCAGATTCATTGGGCTTGTCTCGGTGGGTGAAATACCGATTCGTTATCGCGCCGCAAGTGCTCAAAGTCATCACCCCAGCACTTGCAGGTCAAACCATCTCTCTAGTGAAAGACACCTCCATCGTTTCGCTAATTTCTATACAAGAAATGACTTTCGTTGGGACAGAGATGGCAAACTCATCAGGATATATCTTTGAAATTTGGCTGATTGTCGGCCTTGCTTACTTTTTGATTTGTTTCGGGTTGTCACTTACTTTTCGCTACATTGAAGCAAAATCGGAATCCATTTCAAATTAACTCAACCGTATATGTAATTAGACACATTTGAATCTTCAAATCAGAATTGCATCCTGTTACATTGAAAAGATGCTAAATTTTCGGCGTTTTTCATGGAGTTAAAGAATCAATCGGACTACGAGCGATACATTAAGCAAGATAATCTTGGTGAATATTACGTAGTTCTCAATCAATTCACTTTTCACAGTGTTTATCAGCCGATTTTTGATAAGCACCAGCGTATTATTGGAATGGAAGCTCTACTGCGAATTCGTGGCATTGATGGTTCGTTAATTCGTCCTGATGTATTTCTGGCCAACAATGGCCTCGATCCCTACTTTCGATTGTGTGTTGAGTTTTTATCCAGAGCAATGCACATTCGAAATTTTGCACGCTGTTTCGCAGGAACGCCTATCAAACTGTTTCTCAATGTCATGCCTCAAACCCTACTCACCCTAACCAAAGACATGGGCTTTAAAGACAACGGCCTGCTTTACAAGCGCCTTTCCGAACTTGGTATGAGCCCATCAGACGTGGTGTTTGAAGTAGTCGAAGAGTCATGCGGTGATACTGATTTACTGATCAAAGCCGTGCAGTTAATGAGAGCGAATGGCTTTATCTTTGCTATCGATGATTTTGGCGCTCAACATTCTGATATCGCACGTGTTCAGCAGCTCTGCCCTGACATCATAAAAATCGATCGCTCCTATCTACTTGATTACTGCGCCGGAGAAACCTTTTCCATACATAGCGCCGTTGAGCTCGCGGCTCATATGGGAGCAAAAGTGATCATAGAAGGGGTAGAAGAAGACGTGCAGCTGCAAGCGATGTATCAACTTGATTTGGATTATTACCAAGGCTTTTACTTAGGTAAGCCTTGCGCCATTCATCACTGGACCGATAGCCTAAACATTGAGACGACAGTGCATTGACACTGCCCCCTTACAATACAGTAAAACCCAAAAAGCGCCGATATATACTCGGCGCTTTTTGGGTTTTGCTTGGCGATGACCTGCTTAGTTAGGTATTAATTTGCTTAGAAAAAGTCAATAGAGTTACGTCCGCTCTTCGGATCACGAGTCGCTTGCGGCTTTTCAGCTTTCTTACCTTTCTTCGCCGATTGCGACAGCGCGTTTTGTTGTGCTTTACGCTCTTTATGCGCTGCTTTTCGGCCTGTTGACTTAGGTCCAGAGCCTTTAGCAGGCTTGCTTTGGCGAGATTTCTCTTTACGTGCGGATTGCGCTTCTTTCTTCGCTTTCTTTTCCGCTTTTTGCTCTGCCGTTTCAGGTTCAGTTACCGGCGCATCGCAAACCACAACATAATATTCCTGGTTAAACTCAAAAAAGTCACCATCATACATCTTGCGGCGCTTACGTGTTTCTAGCTCACCATTCACCGCGACGTAACCTTCTTCGATGATATGCTTTGCTTCGCCGCCACCGCTGACCAAGTTCGCGATTTTAAAAAGCTTGTACAGTTCGATCGGATGCGCATCAACGTCGATGCCAATCGCTTCGATCTCAATCTCTTCGCCTTCTAAATACTCTTCGTGGTCGTAATCTTGGGTCATGTTACTTACTCTTACTATTTGATGCCCTGAAGTTTAAACGCAATGCTTAAAAATAGAAACCTCTGCCGATGCTCAATCACCGATTAGCCTTGGCATTTGAGTACCTCTTAACCCATTTAACTTGCTGCTCGTTAGCTTGTATGTCGAGGCTTGGTTCAAACGAAGCTGCAATTACGCAG
Source organism: Vibrio sp. M60_M70 (assembly GCF_037162085.1). NCBI lineage: Bacteria > Pseudomonadati > Pseudomonadota > Gammaproteobacteria > Vibrionales > Vibrionaceae > Vibrio > Vibrio sp. M60_M70. Next base: position 1,104,756 of record NZ_JARLUL010000002.1, on the reverse strand, counting down.
TCTGAAGGTATATACTCTTCAAGTTATTGTTGAAAAGAGCGAATACTTTGTCTCAACCAAGCAGAATTACCTTTGTCACGGCTAACTTGTTTAATTTTGTCGCACCTCCTGATGCCTACTATGATTTCGAAAACATCTACTCGTTAGAGCAATGGCAAGACAAACTTACTTGGACGCAACGTCAAGTTGAAAAACTGGAAGGCGACGTGATTGGCTTACAAGAAGTGTTCAGTATCGAGAAGACTCAGGCATTCTTTTCAACCATCGGCTACCCCTACTTTGCGACCGTTGACACCCCACATGTAGAGGATGAGTACATTTACTCAAGCCCTGTTGTGGCAATCGCATCTCGGTTTCCAATAGAAAAAGTACAAGCGGTAGAGTTTGACTTAGCAACGCTTGAGCTTTTTGGAGTGAGTGTTGCTCCAGAGTTCAGTCGCAAACCTATCTATGCCCAAGTCATACATCCTGTACTCGGTCATATCGCCGTTTACGTGACGCACCTAAAATCTCAACGCCCAGCCGACTCAGAACAACCAGAAACGTCTAGCACGATTATTGGGCGCTGGTTATCCACCCAGCAAAGAGGTTGGGAAGCAGCGATGTTAAGAGACGCGATGCAAAAAAGGTATAGAAAGGAGCCAATGCCAACGGTGTTAATGGGTGATATGAATCAACCTATCACTCCAACCAGTGTTAATAGCGCATTGGTATTCAATACTGGTGACAGTGTCACTGAATTGCAACTCAAAGATGGATGGTCATTACAAAGTGACGCTCTGAAGGATGAACGCCCCGCTACGCATTATCATTTTTCCACTGGGAATGTGCTCGACTATATCTTGCTCTCTCAAGAGTTTGACACCTTATCAGATATATCGGTTGCCGAGGTTGTTGATTATCAGGTGTCTAACCAACATCTGATCAACCCGATTTATGACAGAGATAAAAACGCCAGCGACCACGCATTTGTGGCGCTGACGGCTGAAGTAAAGCTTTGAGTAACCTGTTTAGTGACGTTTAACAATTTTACGTGGAATCAACTCAACACCCGGTTTATAACGTTTGGCGGAAGCGTTGAGCGCTAACTCCATTGCGCTGTCCGCGATCAACTCAAATTGTTGAGGTAAAGAGTTGATTTTCACTGGTAAGAAGTCCAGCAGTCGATTATCACCAAACGTCGCTAGGCGAACTTTGCTCATGAGTTCTGGCTTTTCGAGCATCACATCCAACACACCTTCTAACAGTGTGTATGACGTTGTGACAATGGCATCTGGCAGCTCGTTCTCTGCTAGCCATCTCTCTAAGACTTTCTTACCTTCTTCTCGGGAGAAGTGCTGCCCATAACCCACTGTTGCCGTTTTGCCACCTTGTTGAGAAGCGGATCGAAAACCGAGCTCACGCTCTTTTGAAACTTGAAGGTCTTGCAATGCACCGATTAAGCCAATGGACTTTATATCCTCGGACAGTACTGACTGAGTGAGTTCAAGTGCGGCGTCAAAATCTTCGCTGATGACACAACAAAAGTGCTCATCATCCATTGGGCGGTCTAGCGCGATAACTGGCGTACCAGAATTTTGCAACTTAAGATAATACTCGTTTGCAGTGGGCATACCACTTGCCACAAACAACGCATCAATGCGACGACTGACTAACGCTTCCGCCACCTTTTGCTCTGTATCAGGATCATCATCAGAGCAGCCAATTAAAATTTGGTACCCTGCTTTACGCGAGTTTTGTTCAATCAGTTTTGCAAGACGCGCATAACTGGTGTTTTCTAAGTCTGGGATGATAAGCCCAAATGAGCGTGAATTACCTGCTCGCAAAGAAGACGCCGCATGATCTGGCTTATAATTGTATTCTTCTACAACGGCCATCACTTTCTTCTGAGTCTTCTCGCTGATGCGGTATTTCTGCGCTTTTCCGTTAATCACATAGCTTGCAGTTGTCTTAGAAACGCCTGCTAATTTGGCTATTTCATCCAGTGTCATATTCTAAACCTTATTCTGTGCGCGCGATCATATTAATACATCAGCGATCTTTCGATAAGTTGAATTATAAGCTGAACCGATTCAGTATAAAAGCTGAAAGGATTCAGCAAAACTTAAAAATTGACGTAAATCACCTGAATACACAACAAACCAATTTGTAGGCTAGGCTATAGGACAGCGCCAAAGACTCATTTGTTAACGTCAGTTTTTAAAATAGTTTTTCTGAGTCTTTTAAAAAATTTACCAATAAGCTGAATCGATTTAGCTTGAAAAATAGAATGGTTTGAGGAGTGATAAGCGCTCAGCAGAAGCAGCGTTCAACTTCTCACACAGAATACATTTTTAAATTGATACCTTAAGGCTGGAGAAGCACCATGCTTAAGCTAAATAAGAACGACATTACCCTCTCGCAATCAGCGACAGATAAGTTTGCAGCAATCAAGAATATTGCGCAAAGCCTGACAGACAAAGGCCTTGTTGAACAAGGTTATGTGGAAGGCATGCTAAACCGTGAAAACCAAAACTCTACGTTTTTGGGGAACGGTATTGCCATCCCGCACGGCACGACTGACACTCGCTCAATGGTGAAAACAACGGGTGTTGCTGTGCACCACTTTCCACAAGGTGTCGACTGGGGCGATGGTAACACGGTATTCGTCGCTATCGGCATTGCTGCTAAATCTGATGAGCACCTTGGCATTCTTAAACAGCTAACGAAAGTGCTAGGCGCTGACGGCGTAGAAGAACGCCTACGTAATGCAAAAAATGAAGACGAGATTATTGCCCTGCTCCACGGTGATGTTCAGCTTGAAGCAGACTTTGACGCCTCTTTAATTCAACTTATGTTCCCTGCGAGCGATATGCTACAAATGAGTGCTGTTGCTGGTGGTCTTTTGAAAAACACGGGCTGTGCTGATAACGAGTTCGTCGCAGATCTCGTTACCAAAACACCAACTCACTTAGGTAATGGCCTTTGGTTAATTGGCAGTGACAAACATGTAACTCGCACAGGCGTGTCATTTGTCTCGACGGCAAACGATTGCGAATATGAAGGTCAAAAAGTGCGTGCACTTGTCGCGTTTGCGGCATGTAACAATGCTCACCAGCCTATCCTAAAAACGCTTTCTAATATCGTGTTTAACAATGAGCACGGCAAGCTTTTAGATGCATCAGTAGAACAGATTCTTGCTTTGTTTAAAGGTGAAGAAGTCACAGCCGCATCCTCAGAAGAAGGCAATACCGCTGTATTTAAAATCAAAAACTCTCATGGTTTACATGCTCGTCCGGGTGCAATGTTAGTGGCGGAAGCGAAAAAATTTGAATCCACTATTCGCGTTGCCAACCTAGACGGTGATGGCAAAACAGTAAACGCGAAGAGCCTAATGAAAGTCATTGCGCTTGGCGTTAAGCACGGTCATCAACTTCAATTTACTGCGGAAGGCCCTGATGCACCGCAAGCCTTGGAGTCTATCGGGAATGCTATCGCTTCTGGCCTTGGTGAAGGTTAAGGAGCCGATATGACGAACAAAACAAGTAAAGTTGTCACTATTACGCTCAACCCGGCATTAGATTTAACAGGTTCAGTAAATGAGCTAAACGTTGGTTCCGTGAGCCTAGTGCAGCAAAGCAATCTCCATGCTGCAGGTAAAGGTGTCAACGTAGCAAAAGTGTTGAGCGATTTAGGCGCAGATGTCACGGTTACCGGCTTTCTTGGTAAAGATAACCCTGAGCTATTCCATCAGCTTTTCAATGACATCGGCGTTAAGAATGAGTTTGTAGAAGTACAAGGTGCCACTCGTATCAACGTCAAGCTCGTTGAGGCTAGTGGCAACGTTAGTGACATTAACTTCCCTGGTGTTCAAGTAACGGCTGACGAAATTGCTCGCTTTGAGGAGACGCTATTCCGTCTCGCAGAGACTCACGATTACTTTGTGCTTGCGGGTAGCTTACCTGGAGGCGTAACCGCCGAACAATGTGCTGCGTGGATAAAAGCACTGCATCAACAAGGCAAAAAGGTGTTGTTCGACAGCAGTAAAGCCGCATTGAAATCAGGTATTGAGGCTCACCCATGGTTGATTAAGCCTAACGATGAAGAACTTGGTGATTTTGTTGGCGAACACCTAGAAACACCAGAACAATGCCAAGCCGCCGCGCAAACACTGAGTGACAAAGGCATCGAGAACATTGTTGTGTCGATGGGCGCTGACGGTGTGATGTGGCTAAACCAAGGCAAATGGCTTCGTGCACACCCCCTCGAATGAATGTGGTAAGCACCGTTGGCGCAGGCGATACGCTAGTTGCTGGCTTGTGTTGGGGCCACATGCAACTGATGCCGAAAAACGATTTATTGCGCTTCGCTACAGCACTTTCTGCCTTGGCAGTTAGTCAAGTCGGCGTAGGGCTAACCAGTCAGGAAGAACTGGAGAACATCAAGCAGCAAACTGAAGTTAGCGAGCTTTACCCTATTACAAACTTAGAACAAAACTAAGGAACAGAAGGTTATCGTATGAATATTGCCATTATTACTGCCTGTCCGAGCGGTGTTGCAAATAGCATCCTTGCGGCAGGGTTACTAGAACAAGCAGCCGCAAAATTAACTTGGAATGCAAAAATCGAATGTCAATCAAGTGTGGTTGAACCTACACTGCTGACGGAAGCTGACGTTGAACAAGCAGAAGTCATTATCATTGCGGCAAATACTAGCGTGGATACTTCTCGTTTCGTAGGGAAAAAGGTTTACCAAGCGGAAATCAGCGAAGTAGCAAAAGACGCAACTGCGTTTCTTCAGCAAGCGGTTGAAAACGCCACTTTACTTGAAAAAGCAACCACACTTGCAGCCCCTATCACTCCTGAAGCAACATCAGCAGAGAAGAAAATTGTCGCAATCACCGCTTGTCCTACTGGCGTTGCGCATACCTTTATGGCAGCAGAAGCGCTAGAAGAAGAAGGCAAACGCCGTGGACATCAAATCAAGGTGGAAACTCGTGGTTCAGTTGGTGCGAAAAACCAACTGACTGACCAAGACATCGCAGACGCTGATCTCGTTATCATTGCTGCCGATATCGAAGTACCACTTGATCGCTTCAACGGCAAAAAGATGTACCGCACGAAAACAGGCCCAGCTCTGAAGAAAACAGCCGAAGAGATGGACAAAGCATTCGAGCAAGCCACGATTTACCAACACTCAGGCTCTGCAAATTCTGCTTCGGCAGCGGACGAGAAGAAAGGCGCTTACAAACACTTGATGACAGGGGTATCGCACATGCTGCCTGTGGTTGTCGCTGGTGGTTTGATCATCGCCCTATCGTTCGTGTTTGGTATTGAAGCATTTAAAGAAGAAGGCACGCTAGCAGCAGCGTTAATGAACATTGGTGGTGGCTCTGCATTCGCATTGATGATTCCTGTTCTTGCGGGTTACATCGCGTTCTCAATTGCTGACCGTCCGGGTCTGGCTCCTGGTCTTGTTGGCGGCATGCTAGCAAGTTCAACGGGTGCTGGTTTCCTAGGTGGTATCGCAGCTGGCTTCATTGCCGGTTACGCAGCGAAACTCCTCGCAGATAAGGTGAAACTGCCACAATCGATGGAAGCGCTTAAACCGATTCTGATCATTCCATTTGTGGCAACATTGTTCACTGGTCTTGTGATGATCTACATCGTAGGCGGCCCAGTTTCAGGCATCATGAACGGCCTGACTGACTTCCTAAACAACATGGGTTCTGACAGTGCAGTACTACTGGGTATTATCCTTGGCGCAATGATGTGTTTCGACCTAGGTGGCCCAGTAAACAAAGCCGCTTACGCATTTGGCGTCGGTCTATTGGCTTCGCAAACTTACGCGCCAATGGCAGCAATCATGGCTGCTGGTATGGTTCCTGCGCTAGGTATGGGTTTAGCGACCTTCATTGCGAAGAACAAATTTGAACAAAATGAACGTGAGGCTGGTAAAGCATCATTTGTATTGGGCCTGTGTTTCATCTCTGAAGGTGCTATTCCATTTGCCGCCAAAGATCCAATGCGTGTGATTCCATCTTGTATGGCAGGTGGCGCGCTTACTGGTGCCCTATCTATGCTGTTCGGTGCAAAATTAATGGCACCACACGGCGGTCTGTTCGTACTATTAATCCCTAACGCCATTTCACCAGTGTTAATGTACTTAGTGGCTATCGCAGCTGGTACAGCAGTAACTGGCTTTACTTACGCTTTCTTAAAAAGCAAAGCAGAAGCCAAACAAGAAGTCGCGGCTTAAACAGAATTACTCCGCTTAACAATGCCACCCTCGAATTTGGCATTCAGCACCTCCCTTTAATTCCGGTTAAGGGAGGTGTTTTTTATTCCGCAGCCGGAACGGCAACAATGTCTACTTCCCCACTGTTCATATCCACCGTCGCTTTATAAGTACTATGCGGATCACCGTAATGTTTAAAGGTGAAGTGGTATACATTGGCTGGCGTCCACAAAGCTTTCGAATCAGCGGGCATAATGTCATAGCCATCTTGCTGATAAAGCTCTGTCGCCATTACATTCGCAATTGCCGCCTGCAGGTTTGAGTCACGATCCACCTTTGGCTCTAAAGAAGGGTTACTCGGGTAAGATTCACCGTTGTAACTCATGAGTCGATATGAGCCATTACTCCAAACGATGAAATCTTGCCAGCCATTGCTGTAACTATCTGCAAGTACAATAGGCGTGCGAGTGACAGACATTCGATTGATAACGTTCCCCTCGTTATCAAACATATAAGCTGCACAACCACCGCTGCCACAGAAATAACGGTCTTGTAGCAATACAATGTGTTCTGCATTGCCATCGCTGTTTAAGTCGGCGCTACCCGATATATAACGTAGATTGTCTTGTTCGAGTGAAAGCCCTTCAGGCGCTAAAACCTTGTTATCAATCCAGTTGGAGATGACTTCAGTGCTAACGCTGTTGATTTTAGGAACGGCTTGCTTAGCCTCTTCTGTAGTCATACTGTCTGTCGTAGTACAGCCGACCAAGGTGAAAGAACCGACGAAGAAGAGTCCGTGTAATACGCGCTTGTTCATGTTATCTCGCTCTTTGATGTATCGTTCCATCAGTATACGCATGATTTGCATTGCATTCGTAAGAAAATCATTAGAATCAAGTAAATGAATGGATTGGTGTATATTGGTAAGATCAAAAAAGCCCTGAAGAAAACCTTCAGGGCTAGGCAGGAAGCTGGCAAATAGCCAGGAGTCCCTATGCAGTGGTCGGTTTTACCCTAAACAGAATCGCAAACATTACTGGCACTACAATCAGTGTCAGTACTGTAGCAAAACCAAGACCTGCCATAATCGTTATTGCCATCGATCCAAAGAAGGCATCGAAGACGAGTGGAATCATCCCCAAGATGGTCGTTAGAGCAGCCATACTTACCGGACGAACGCGACTGATCGCACTATCGACAATCGCGAGGTAAGGCTCTTTCCCTGACTCCAACTCAAGGTTAATTTGATCAAGCAACACAATACCGTTTTTCAAAATCATGCCACTTAGGCTCAGCAAACCAAGGAATGCTGTAAAGCTGAACGGCATATTCGTGGTAAGCAAACCAAAAGCAACACCAATGATCGCCAACGGCACGGTGAACCAAATGACCAACGGCTTTTTAATTGAGTTAAACAGCAAAATAGTAATGATGAACATCAACAAGTAACCCATCGGCAACGAACCAAACAGACCTTCTTGCGCATCTTTCGATGATTCATACTCACCCCCCCATGTGATTTCGTAACCTTCTGGAATATGCAGTGCCATCACTTTAGGCTGCACACGCGCAAACAAGCTTGCCGCCGTGTCGTCGCTCAACACATCGTGGTCAGCGAGCACAGTTAACGTGCGCTTGCGGTCACGACGCTGAATTAGCGGCTCGCTCCAATCCAATTTAACGCCATCAATCACTTGGTCGACCGGAATATACGTTTGCAGTGATGGGCTCCAAATGGTCACGTTTTGTAGTGATTCAAAGTCCACGCGTTCTTCTTCAGGAAGGCGCGTCATAATTGGCAAAGTGTGTGTACCATCGCGTAAGTAACCCAACGTGCTACCACCAAACGCCATTTGTAGTGTGCTTGAAAGATCTTCTTTCGAAATGCCCAAGCGACGAGCTTTAGACTCATTGAAAACAGGCACAAGCTCCTTAGTACGCTCTCGCCAATCGTGACGAATGTTTCGGGCACCAGGGTCGGTATGAAGGATGTCTTCAACTTGCACCGCTAAATCACGTAAAACTTGCGGATCGGGACCAGTAATACGCGCTTCGATCTTAGACGCTGGTGAAGGGCCAAATTCCATCAATTTAAATTGAAATGTCGGTGCATCAAACGTCTTCGCAAGGTTAGCGTCTAACTTGTGCAACAAACCGAACATGCTCTCACGATCAGTGGCGCGAACTTGGAACTGGGCGTACGCTTCGTAGCTTTTCTCTGGCTGGTAAGTCAGAGCGAAACGCTGCAAACCCTGCCCAATTGAAGCAGAAACAAAGTCAATATCGTCTTGCTGACGAATGTAGCTTTCGACCTCTTCAGCTTTTTTGATCGTTTCGCGGATGTCCGTACCTTCTGGCATCCACATATCAACGTAAAACATCGGCGTGTTCGATGGTGGGAAGAACTGCTGTTTTACATTACCAAATGCCACGACAGCACCCACTAATAGCGCGACCATGCCAGCAACCGTTAGCCAACGGAATCGCAGTGCGAATTTCAGCGATGCGCCAAATACAACAAACAGCCAACCTTTGTAGGGATCTTCTTCGTTAGTATCTTGGCCCTTGTCCTCTTCTTTCAACAATAGATCTGCGAGGAATGGCGTCAGCGTAATAGCGGTAATCCAGCTCAAAAATAGTGAGAAACACAGCACCCAGAATAGAGAGCCCATGAACTCACCCGTTGCATCTTGCGACAAACCGATAGGTGCAAAAGCCGTAATCGCAATGATGGTTGCGCCAAGCAAAGGCCACTGTGTTTGCTTTACAATATCGACGGCCGCTTGAACTTTAGTGCGCCCTTTTTTTAGGCCAACCAAGATGCCTTCCACGACCACAATCGCGTTATCAACCAGCATGCCCAGAGCAATAATTAACGCGCCAAGAGAAATACGGTGCAGCTCGATATTGTTGTAGTTCATCAAGATGAAGGTACCGAACACCGTCAATAACAGCACGACGCCAATGATGACACCACTGCGTAAGCCCATCGTAAACAGCAGAACGATGATAACGATCGCCACTGCCTCTGCTAGGCTAATTACGAACGCTTTAACGGACTCATCCACTTCATTGGCTTGGTTGTAAAAGTAGTTCATATCGATGCCAGCAGGCTTGATAGACTCAAGGCTCGCAAGCTCCGCATCCAAACGTTCGCCAACCTCAACCACGTTCACACCTGACGCAAACGAGATACCGATATTAATTGCTTTTTGACCGTTAAAGAGTACGACGTTGCTTGGCTTCTCTTGGATACCGCGAGAAATCGTTGCTACGTCTTTTAGACGAATTAGGTTCCCAGTGTCACGACCATGAATGATCAAGTTTTCTAGCGCTTCTACGGTGTTTAAGGTACCACTTGGACGAATGACAAGGCTTTCGCCATTGACCATCACTTCCCCTGCTGAAACCACATTGTTTTGTTGGTTCAACAAGCTCGCAACCACGTTCATGTCTAAGTTCAATGCCGCAAGGCGGTCAAGAGAGATCTCAACAAACAGCATTTCTTGTTGATCGCCCGTGATATCCACCTTTCCTACGCCATCAACCAGCTCGATTTCACGAGTCAGGTAATCAGCATAGCGTTTTAGCTCCACATAGTCGTAATCGTCACCAGTGAGCATTAACATCACGCCATAAACGTCACCGAAATCATCAATGATCTGCAAAGATTGTACACCCTGAGGCAAAGTTGGTCGCAAGTCATTAATTTTACGGCGCATTTCATCCCAAATTTGCGGCAGTTCATCAGGACCATAGTCCATTTCCATACTGACCGTGATTTGAGACATACCATCAGAAGACGTAGAGGTAATTTTGTCTATGTAAGGGAGTTTTCGAATCTCTTTTTCTAAAGGATACGTCAGCTCTTCTTCAACCTCTTTCGACGTCGCGCCAGGGTATGTTGAAATGATCATGGCATCTTTAATCGTAAATGCCGGGTCTTCTAGTCGTCCAAGCTCCAAAAACGACGTTAGACCACCAACAGCAAGGATAATAATGAACAACCAGCTGATGACTTTATTTTTTATTGAGTACTCAGCAATGTTCATTATTGTTTATTCTCCACAACATCCACATGTTTACCTTCACGTAATTTACGTAGGTTTGAATTAATCAGAACGTCGCCTTGCTTAACTCCTGACGACACAATGGCTCCGTTGCCATTCACTTGGGAAATCATCACAGGCACCCGAGTGACAACGTCACCCTCTTTTTTCCATACAAAGAACTCATTCTCTTCGCTGCCCGGTTGAAGCGCCGTTACTGGAATACTGTAACCATCGATGGAGGTAATCCCCGCCTTAACCATATCAACCAGAACACTGACACTGGTTCCCGGCAATATCTCTGGTTTTGGCTGTGGCATCGTCAAATACATTTCGTAAGTTTGAGTTTCGGAGTTAGGCTCACTTGTGTGCTCTAAATAGTCCAAAGCAAATGTGTCATTAATGCCGGAGAAGGTTGCTCTAGGCTTGTAGCTCATGTTGTCTGAATTTGGGTCCACCATAGCGAGAACATTGTCGGAAAGCTCAATACGCACGTACACCAAATCGTTTTGATATAGGTTCAACACTGGCTCTCCAACTGCCACACGTTCAAAACGCTCTTTGAAAACGTCAGACACTTTACCGGCGAACGGGGCAAATAAACGGGTGTAGTTCAATTGATTGGTGGCGTTATAGAAATTAGCCTCTGCCAACTCTTTATTAGCCGTTAGCTCATCAAGCTCGGCCTTTGAGATCATCTGACGTGCGTGTAGGTCTTCGCCGCGTTTGAGCTGACGAATCGCCAGTGTATATTGCGCTTCTGCGTCATTTACGGCTTGCTTTTCTTTACTATCATCCAGCTTTGCGATCATTTGGCCTTGCTTAACAACGTCGCCTGCTTTCACCAACACGTGTTGAATTTCTCCCGCGCGGCGGAATGCCATAGGCGTTTGCTCTGCTGGTACAACTATTCCTTTAAAAGCTCGATATTGGCTTTGTACCGGCGCATCCACAGAGATAGTCGACACAAAAAGCGGCTGCTCGACGAAAGCTTGGTTTTCATTTTTGCAACCCGTTAAAACTGCAAGCGCAATTGCAGAGATCGTAAATAGAGATCGTTTCATTAAATGCCTCCCTCACGAACCCAAGCTTTCACGACTTGTCCTTCGACCAGTCGCTCAACGCCAGCAACAACAACGTAATCATTGTTATCAAGCCCTGCTTTCACACCTCCAGAGGCATCAAGAGACACTGTGACTTTATTAACTTGCTGTGTGTTTCTGTCCATTACCCACACTTCGCCTTGCGTCTCTTTTTTGTTTACCCAAGCGGATTGAGGCAACGTCATCGCGTCCGATAGATGTTGTTTAGCTATGTGTACCTGCCCCGTCATACCTGTTAGCAAATTGCGATCTTCTGGTCGAGTTATAGTTACGATCGCCTCATAACTATTGGTATCGACATTTGGCTGAGTCGAAATTTCTTTAAATTTTCCAGGGATACGTTTTCCTGGCTCGCTATCCATCGTCACCCACATATCGGAATTTTGCAGTGACTCAAGTGATACGGATTCCGCATAACTGACTGGCAGTGTGAACGACACATCTAAGGTCGTGTTATCGATAAGATTCAGGATCTCTTGCTTCTCTGCGACCACTTGAAACGGGTTAACATAGGTGTATGACACGATGCCATCAAAAGGTGCGTGAATCTTGGTATAACTCAAATCTGTTTTGGCTTGTTCGTAGTTTGCCAATGCCGCTTTATATTGAGTTTCTTTCTGGTCGTACTCATCTGTACTAATCAGCTTTTTTCCATAAAGGTTTTTCGCGCGCTCCCATTGCGTTTTTGCTAACGCGAACTGAGCTTGAGAGGCGTCTAACGCAAGCTGAAGATCTTTAGGGTCTAACGTTGCAAGCACTTCACCTTTTTTTACCTCTTGGCCCATGCGAACAAGTAATTCATCGACCTCACCACCAACCTGAAAAGAAAGCTGTGCGCGATGTGTCGCATCAATACGCGCTAAAAAGGCATGCGAGTCTTCAACTTCTAGATCTTTCACCGCCAGTAATTTTACAGGTTTGATTAAAGGTTCAGACGGCTCGGAAATGGCTTTGTTACACCCAGTTAGCATGCCAGAGAGACTTAATGTCACCACAGCACCAACTAAAGTGCGCTTTAAATATTGTTTTCGCACCCGCTTTCTCCGTAGGTTTTATTTATTACACAGCCGTGCAGTATATGCAGAATTTGAAATCGATCAAGATATTTTCCAGGTGGAAAGCAAATTAATTAGTCAAAGCGTCCGGTTTCTGGTAAAAGTAAGCGCGTTGATTAATATTCGGGAAAATTCGAACTATGAATGAAAGAAAGCAGGGGCGTAGAAGTGCTGAAGCCGCAGAACAAACTAAGTGTCTGATCCTTAAGGTGGCAGCAGATATGTTTTGTGAACTTGGTTACGAGCGTGTCTCACTGCGCAATATCAGTGAAAAGGCTGGTGTTTCACATAGTTTGATCCGTCACCACTTCGGCAGCAAAGAGAAGATTTGGCAAGCGGTTAGCGACGCGATGGATGAATTCATGCAGTGCTATATGGCTGAATTAATCAATGAGATGCCTGAGAACACACCTTCGAATAGAAAAATTTATCTGTTCATGGTTCGCATGCTGGCATTTGCGCTCGTTAATCCTCACCCAGTACAGATGATCGCTGATGCTATTCGCCAAGGCGATGATGGTGCCCTGCTGCAGTATTTCTTAAAGTCAAAAGATGAGTTTGCTGCGATATTTACCGGAATTTTTGAGCAGTACAACAGTGAAAACCCTAACGCCCAATTTGATCAGTGGGAATCAAAGTGGCAGATGTTGATTTTTGCACATGGTGCAATCAGTCTTACTCCGATGATGCAAGAGACATGGCCTGACATCGCTGATAATCGCGAAAAAATGCTGATCAAACATTGGGAGTTGTTCAATACGATCATGGCGTCTCAGTTTGGGATTGCAAAAGAAGACATGATTCATCCGGAAAAACTTGAAGATATCGTTATCGACATGTGTTGTACAATCGACAAAGCGGTCGGATAAGGCTGCAGAAACTACGATAACTTCCAAGCGTATAAATAAAACCGATATACATAAAAATGCCGAGCTAGAAAGCTCGGCATTTTTGCTTGTTTCTTGCCTCGCGAATACGCGAAGAATGACAATAATGAGTAACCTAACCGCGGTAGTAACGTTGCGGTACAAACGGCATTTTCTCAACCGTCATTGGTAGCATTTTACCGCGTACTTCAGCGAACAATTCGGTACCAATCGCAGCAAGATCAGCACGCACATAACCCATTGAGACAGGCTTACCTGCATTTGGACCCGCAGTGCCGCTGGTGACAACGCCAATTTTAACGCCATCAGCATCAAACAATTCCGCGCCTTCACGTACTGGTGCTTTAGTTTGGCCAACTAAACCGACACGCTTGCGCGCCACATCTTTGGTCTCGATCTGCTTAAGAATAATATCCGCACCTGGGAAACTACCTTCACGTTCACCGCCGATACGACGAACCTTTTGGATGCCCCATAACAAGCTCGCTTCTACAGGCGTAGTTGTTGTGTCTAGGTCATGACCGTATAGGCAAAGACCACACTCGAGACGAAGTGAATCACGAGCACCAAGGCCAATCCATTCAACTTCCTCTTCCGCGGTCAGTTTACGTGCTAGTTCTTCTGCCTTGTCAGCAGGAACCGAGATCTCGTAACCATCTTCGCCAGTGTAGCCACTACGAGAAACAATGCATTCGGCGCCTAAAATATCGACATTACGAATATCCATGAACAGCATGTCAGAAACTTCTGGGGCAAAACGCGCCAATACAGCTGCCGCTTTAGGGCCTTGGATCGCAAGCAGAGCACGGTCTTCAATAATTTCTAACTCAACACCAGATGGCAAATGCGATTGTAGGTGTGCAATGTCTTGTTCTTTGCATGCCGCGTTCACAACCACAAAAAGGTGATCGCCTAGGTTCGCTACCATCAAGTCATCCATGATGCCGCCCTCTTCATTAGTGAAGAACGCATAACGCTGTTTACCAGACTCAAGATCCACAATATCTACTGGCACTAATGTTTCTAGGAACGCAGCTGCACCGTCACCGAGTAGGCGAAGTTGTCCCATATGAGAAACATCAAACAGACCTGCCGCATCACGAGTGTGTAAGTGTTCCTTTTTTACGCCTAGAGGATACTGAACAGGCATATCGTAACCCGCGAACGGGACCATTTTGGCACCAACTTCAACGTGAAGTGCGTGTAGTGGTGTTTTCAGTAGTTCTTGAGTCATTTTCGTCTCCATTTAGATAGACCCGAGAATGCTATCGGCATTCGATGTGTTTCCAATAATAAACACGGCTCATTCTATTTTGCACGAACAAGACGTAGATCGACTTGCAAAAGTGTGACTCTTAACATTTTAATCACAACAAATCGTACAAAAAAAGCGCTTTAATGAGTGTGTTCTCATCAAAAAAGCGCTTTTTCATCATAACGACCACCAACAGCAATCGTTTGCTTTCACTATAGGAAATTTACAACTATTTATCACTATTTGGCTGTCACCCACAAAATGTGCGCATCTTCCTCGCTAACACTGGTCAACATATGTCCCATGTTCGCATCGTAATAGACGCTGTCGCCCTCGCTTAGAACAACAGGTTCGTAGAACTCAGAATAGAACATGACCTCACCAGATAAGATAAGCAGAAATTCTTCGCCATCATGACGAACCCAGTCTTTGTATTCATCAAAACTGCGAGCACGAATTTGGCTCTTAAACGGCATCATTTTCTTATTGGAAAGTTGAGTAGCGAGCAGTTCATGTTCATAGGTTTGCGTTGGGTGTGGTTTGCCTTCATTCTTCTTGGTAACATCCCTACGCCCTGTCGCAACCTTTTTTCTAGGTGGTTCAAAGAGTTGCGGCATATCAATTTGTAAGCCAAGCGCCAATTTTTGCATTGCTTGAAATGTCGGAGAGATCTGCTCATTTTCTATTTTACTCAGTGTAGAACGAGCAAGCCCTGTTCGCTGACTGGCTTCTTCTAGTGTAATACCAAGTTTTGAGCGGATATCCTTGATACGCTGACCCAGCTTTAATGGCTCGATATTTTGCTCATTTTGCTCTTTCGCTAACGTCATCGATGGGTATTCATCGTAAATACTTTCTGCCATAAATCCCTCTATAGATATCCTTATTTTTATCCTACTAGCATTGTGCATGAAGCACATAGTGGATAAAAGTCCACCACGTGAATTAAACCGTGCTCTTGTTAACAATTTTTGAAATCTTGTTTCCTATAGGAAATTTTTGGTTGATTGTTCCCGCTGCAGGCGCTATGTTACCAACTTGTTAGATGTAGAGATGCATATTTCCGTAAGAGATTGGTAAAGGAAACACGCAATCCGACGGAGTTTTTGCCCACATTTAGGGCCGGATGTTCACTCTGTTCTGCTATGCAGTTCAGCTGTTTTGAGGACAAATGAACCACAACCGCAAATCATAATTCATCTATTGCGGGTTCATTTTAAGATTTGGAAGGTCAACTACCATGAATAAGAGTTACCCTAACCACAGCTTGGAAAACTTTTTCTCTACCAACCTCTCTGCGACAGGTGATGCTGTCTTTGCTGGAATTCAGGCGGAATCCGCTCGCCAAAACGAACAAATCGAACTTATCGCTTCTGAGAACATTGTTTCTAAAGCGGTAATGCAAGCTCAAGGCACATGCCTAACAAACAAATACGCTGAAGGTTATCCAGGTCGTCGTTACTACGGTGGTTGTGAGCACGTAGATACAGTGGAAGCCATTGCTATCGAACGCGCGAAAAAACTTTTTAATTGCGAATACGCAAACGTTCAACCTCACTCAGGCGCTCAAGCAAATGGTGCGGTGAAACTGGCTCTTCTTCAACCAGGCGACACCATTCTTGGCATGTCTTTGGACGCTGGTGGCCACCTAACGCACGGTGCACGCCCAGCACTTTCTGGTAAATGGTTTAACGCAGTTCAATACGGCGTTGATCGCGAAACACTGGAAATCAACTACGACGACGTTCGTGCACTTGCAGTAGAACACAAACCAAAGATGATCATCGCAGGTGGCAGTGCTATTCCACGCGTTATCGATTTTGCTAAGTTCCGTGAAATCGCTGACGAAGTTGGCGCAATTCTTATGGTCGATATGGCGCACATTGCTGGCCTTATCGCAACAGGTGCACACCCTAGCCCATTGCCACATGCGCATGTTGTGACAACCACAACACACAAAACATTGCGTGGCCCTCGCGGCGGTATGATTCTTACTAACCACGAAGACATCATTAAGAAAATCAACTCCGCCGTATTCCCTGGCCTACAAGGCGGCCCACTGATGCACGTTATCGCAGCAAAAGCGGTTGCATTTGGAGAAGCGCTTGGCCCTGAATTTAAAACTTATATTGATTCGGTGATCAATAACGCAAAAGTCCTAGCGGAAGTATTGCAAACTCGCGGTTGCGACATCGTAACTGGTGGCACAGACACGCACCTAATGCTGGTTGACCTTCGCCCTAAAGGCTTGAAAGGCAACAAAGCAGAAGAAGCTCTAGAACGTGCTGGGATCACATGTAACAAAAATGGCATCCCATTCGATACAGAGAAGCCTATGATTACATCGGGCATCCGTTTAGGAACGCCTGCGGGTACAAGCCGCGGCTTTGGCGCTGAAGAATTCAAACTCATCGGTAATTGGATAGGTGACGTGCTGGATGGTTTGGTGAACAACCCAGAAGGTGACGCAGACGTTGAAAAACGCGTTCGCAAAGAAGTAAAAGAGCTTTGCAGTCGCTTCCCTCTTTACCAATAAACGATTTTTTAAAAATCACAATAATTCCTGACAAGTTATTTGGAGATTAAGCAATGGACAAAACACTGAAGTTTACAGATAGCCACGAGTGGGTACGTGACAACGGTGACGGCACAGTAACACTTGGTATTTCTGAGCATGCGCAAGAAATGTTGGGTGACGTAGTATTCGTTGACCTACCAGACGTAGAAGACGAAGTAGAAGCAGGTGAAAGCTTCTCTTTGGTTGAGTCTGTAAAAGCAGCGTCAGATATCTACTCTCCTGTTACCGGTGAAATCGTAGAAATCAACGAAGAACTAGAAGACAGCCCAGAGCTAATCAACGAAGAACCGTACGAAGGTGGTTGGATTGTGAAAGTGAAGCTTTCAAACCCATCTGAGTTGGATGACTTAAAAGACGCGGAAGAATACCTAAACTCTATCGAAGAAGAGTAATTAGGATGTGACGAAAGCTGTTCCCTAGCCTGTTTAGAGAGCAGCTTTTTTTCTAGGTTCGGACGTATAATTAAATGTGTCACTAACGACCATTTCCGTTACCCGAGCCAAGGAGTAGGTAAAGGACAATGACTGAATTACTTCAAAGCCTCAGCACACAAAATGAGTTCGTTGGACGCCACAACGGACCAAGCAAATCAGACCAACAAAAAATGTTGGATGCCATCAACGCGGTAAGCCTTGACGCCCTCATCGAAGAAACCGTGCCTGCACAAATTCGCCTAGAACAACCAATGACGTTGGCAGAAGCGAAAAGCGAAGCAGACATGCTAGTGACGATGAAGCAGTTTGCTAAACAAAACCAAATTAAACGTACATTCATTGGCCAGGGCTACTACAACACGTTTACTCCAAACGTCATTCTACGTAACGTGCTAGAAAACCCTGGCTGGTATACCGCTTACACACCTTACCAACCTGAAATTTCTCAAGGTCGCTTGGAAGCCCTTTTAAACTTCCAACAAATGATCATCGACCTAACTGGTATGGAAATCGCGAACGCCTCATTGCTAGACGAAGCAACAGCGGCAGCAGAAGCAATGACTCTGTGTAAGCGCGCAGGTAAGAGCAAGAGCAACGTATTCTTTGTGGCTGACGATGTTCACCCACAAACGCTAGAAGTAGTAAAAACTCGTGCAAAATTCATCGGCTTTGAAGTTCTGGTTGGTTCGCTAGAATCCCTACCAGAGCAAGACGTGTTCGGCGCACTAGTTCAATACCCAAGCACAACAGGTGAAGTTCGTGACCTAACGGACATTATCGCAAAAGCGCAGGCAAACAAAACGCTTGTCACTGTTGCGACTGACCTGCTTGCTTCTACCCTATTGAAGCCTGCTGGTGAAATGGGCGCAGACGTAGCAATCGGTTCTGCACAACGTTTTGGCGTTCCTATGGGTTACGGCGGTCCACACGCGGCATTCATGGCAACGCGTGACAAACACAAGCGCACCATGCCAGGTCGTGTGATCGGTGTTTCTATCGATACTAACGGCAACCAAGCACTGCGTATGGCAATGCAAACCCGTGAGCAGCATATCCGCCGCGAAAAAGCGACATCGAACATCTGTACCGCTCAAGCATTGCTAGCGAACATGGCGTCTTTCTACGCGGTTTACCACGGCGCAGAAGGTCTACGCACTATTGCTCGCCGTACACACCATATGACTGCGATTATCGCCGCTGGCCTAACCAAAGGCGGCTTTGAACTTGCTCATAACAGCTTCTTCGATACCATCACGATCAACACAGGTTCAAAAACAGAAGAGCTTTACGCAAAAGCACTTTCAGCAGACATCAACCTACGTCTACTACCTGGCAAGCTAGGTATTAGCTGTGACGAAACAACCACGGTCGCTGATGTAGAAGCACTATTTTCAGTCTTTGGTGTAAAAGAAGACGTAGCAGCACTATCGACGGAAATCGCAGGCAACGAGTTTGCGGCAATTCCAGAAGCGCTACGCCGCACAACAGAATACCTGACTCACCCTGTATTCAATACGCATCACAGCGAAACGCAAATGATGCGTTACCTGAAACAGTTAGAGAACAAAGACTTCTCGCTAACGCACGGCATGATCCCACTAGGCAGCTGTACGATGAAGCTGAATGCCGCGGCAGAGATGATTCCAATCACTTGGCCAGAGTTTGGTTCTATCCACCCATTCGCGCCAGCAGAACAAGCGGCAGGCTATGCAGCACTAGCGAAAGATCTAAAAGAGAAGCTTTGTGAGATCACAGGCTACGACGCATTCTCACTTCAGCCAAACTCTGGTGCATCGGGTGAGTATGCAGGTCTTATCGCGATTCAACGCTACCACGAAAGCCGCGGCGAAGGTCACCGCAACGTATGTTTGATCCCAAGCTCTGCGCACGGTACTAACCCTGCGACAGCATCTATGGTGTCAATGAAAGTTGTCGTGGTTAAGTGTGATGAAGAAGGCAACATCGACATCGACGACCTAGCAGCGAAAATCGAGAAGCACAAAGACAACCTATCAAGCATTATGATCACTTACCCTTCTACGCACGGTGTTTACGAAGAGAAAGTGAAAGAAGTGTGTGAAATGGTTCATGCCGCTGGCGGTCAGGTTTACCTAGACGGCGCTAATATGAACGCGCAGGTTGGTCTAACATCACCAGGCTTTATTGGTTCAGACGTTTCTCACCTAAACCTACACAAAACCTTCTGTATCCCACATGGTGGTGGCGGTCCGGGTATGGGTCCTATCGGTGTGAAATCTCACCTAGCGCCTTTCCTACCAGGCCATATTGAAGACGGCGTAGAAGGCGAAGATTTTGCAGTATCAGCAGCAGATATGGGTAGCGCTTCTATCCTACCGATCTCTTGGGCTTACATCGCAATGATGGGCGAAGCAGGCCTAACAGATGCAACAAAAGTAGCAATTCTGAACGCAAACTACGTGATGGAAACACTTCGTCAACACTACCCTGTTCTTTACCGTGGCAAAAATGGTCGCGTAGCGCACGAATGTATTATCGACATCCGTCCGCTTAAAGAAGAGACAGGCATTAGCGAAGAAGACATTGCTAAGCGTCTAATGGACTACGGTTTCCACGCACCAACTATGTCGTTCCCTGTAGCGGGCACGCTAATGGTTGAGCCAACGGAATCGGAGGATCTAGAAGAGCTAGACCGCTTCTGTGATGCGATGATCGCTATCCGCGAAGAAATGGAAAAAGTGAAAAACGGTGAATGGCCACTAGAGAACAACCCTCTCGTTAATGCGCCACACACGCAAGTTGACCTTTCTGCTGAAGAGTGGGACCGTCCTTACTCTCGCGAGCTTGGCTGCTTCCCTTCTAAAGCGACCAAATCTTGGAAGTACTGGCCAACAGTAAACCGCGTAGATAACGTATACGGCGACCGTAACCTAATCTGCTCGTGCCCAAGCATCGATAACTACGAAGATTAATTTTTGGCAGCATCTAAATAGACAAAGGCGAACCGTTTGGTTCGCCTTTTTGTTTTTGGTGTGCCGCCCTAACATTTGTTGATACATCAAGAAGGAATGATGGCTAGTTATTGTTTGCACAAAAGTGATTTAGAAATATTGTGACTTCTGAGAACCTTTGAATTAGCACTAATATCTCAGAACCTTAAAAGCTTGTTGGAAACTCCTCATGAACACTATGTTATGCAGGTGCTGTGTAATTTCTCAGTTCAGTTGCAGTAAGTCCCATTTATTACCATAGAGATCTTGGAACACCACCACTGTCCCGTATTCTTCCACACGAGGCTCTTCATTAAATACAACACCATTTTTCTTCATCAACTCATAGTCACGCCAGAAATCATTAGTTTGCAGGAACAAGAAAACACGACCACCTGTTTGATTTCCTACTGCGTGCGTTTGCTCCGGTGTACTCGCTTGAGCCAAAAGAAGGTTTGTACCATTGGAGTTTGGAGGAGAAACTTGAACCCAGCGTTTACCACCACCTAGGCTGGTATCTTCAACCAGGGTGAATTGAAGTTTTTGAGTATAAAATTCGATAGCATCGTCGTAATTTTCAACGACTAGAGCAATGTTTCCGATTTGCTGCTGAACAGTTTTGGCCATGATGATTTCCGCTGTGTCAAAACGCTAATTGTACGCTATTTTGAGACTTTTCTAGAAAGCACGTAACGCCTTGCAAAAGTGTAAGGCACACAATACGAATGTTTACGCATAGCATCAAATAGACATCCTTTTTC
Organism: Vibrio sp. M60_M70; assembly: GCF_037162085.1. Taxonomy (NCBI): domain Bacteria; kingdom Pseudomonadati; phylum Pseudomonadota; class Gammaproteobacteria; order Vibrionales; family Vibrionaceae; genus Vibrio; species Vibrio sp. M60_M70. The sequence continues at coordinate 1,083,449 of NZ_JARLUL010000002.1, read as the reverse complement.
GCTTTCTTCGTTCACTCCTTTATCTAACTTTATTGAGTGCATGTCGAAAATCTTCAATCTTTTGCTAAGAGCGTTTTTTATTATGTGAAAAACAGAGGAGAATGACCATGAAAAAACGACTCAACTATATTGAAGTAGCGCCAAAGGCAATAGAAATCCTATACGCTCAGGAAGCTTACTTCCATGAACAATTTAGCCAATCAGAAACCATGAACATGATCATATGGGAACTGGTTAAGTTACGCATATCGCAAATCAATCAATGTGCATTTTGTATCGACATGCATAGTAAAGATGCGCTTAAGTTAGGTGAAAAGCCGGAACGCATATGGGGGCTTAGTGCATGGAAAGATATGCCATTCTACAGCGATGCAGAACACGTTGCACTAGGCTGGGCTGAATTACTAACTGCTGGCCGACCTGTAGATGATGATACCTATCAGCTGACCTTGAATACCTTCGGAGAAGAAGCTATGGTCAGCCTAACAATTGCGATCAACGCGATCAACAGTTGGAACCGAATAGTTAAGGCATTTAAGCCAAAGGTTGGAGTCTATAAACCTAGATAATTCTATCTGACAGTTTTTACATATAAGTCACTGCTTATTCCTCAACTTAATATGATGAAAAGTACATGTGTATCACTTTCTCATTTAAGTTGAGGTTAAATAGGATGATTCATTTGAACTTAGAATTTGATATTTTAAAACCTCAAAGGGCTTTAGCTGGCTATGTTCAAGCCATTTGGTCAGCATCCGTCAAACCTGATACGACGCAAACCGTACGTAAACAATTACTCAGTGATGCTGGTACAGGTGTGGTATTCATTTTACAAAATGAAGTACAAATGGATGGTGAGTGGCAAACGCCAGGGGTTGTCCTACTACCTGTAAGCATTCTGGCACATCAAGTCTGCCTACCGCCAGGCGCGGTGATGACTGGCGTACGCTTTCATCCTGCTGTTGGTTATCAACTATTTGGTAAACGCCTAGAACAGCTATTGCGGATTCAAGATGACCACCCTTTGGCTTCTTCTGCGCTAGCAACATTTGAGTCTCTGCAAACAGCGCGTTCGCCGTCTGCAAGGATTTCTACTTTGTATCGCTGGGTTCAAGCACTGATTGAGGAATATGAACCACAGTACGTCGGCCACATCATTGACCAGCCTACAGGGACGCTCAGTCAGCGCCAGAGAGAGCGCAATTTTCAGAAATGGTTAGGGATTACTCCTAAACATTACCAACGCATTAAACGAGTGAAGCACACTTTAGAGCAACTCCGAGCGCAACCCGATCTTACTTTATCGGAGTTGGCGCTGGAGCAAGGTTTTTCCGATCAAGCACACATGACTAGAGAGTGTAAGCAGATTGCGCGCATGACACCGAAGCAGTTTGTCCGAAAGAGAAATCTCTAAACCCTATTAGTTTTGTACATCAAACCCAGTTGATTCAGAATCAACCAAGCACTTGTCATGAAGTTCGATCATATATCACCTACTTTTCAGATCGCTCATTCCAGCTTGATGTGAATTTGTTAGCTCGCTTTTGATGCCGCGTGCTGTTCTACCATAAACGCGATCACTTCTTCATTTAAGCAAGATTTGCTGATGTATTGGCGCTGTTTACCAAGATGAAGGATAAAGCCCAAATCAGTTTGTTCCAGTTGGTCAATTTCATTCCATGCGAGGCTGCGGTCAACTTTACCGCTTTTGTAGCGCACGCCATCTGCATTTACTTCAAACACTACTTTGCTGCCACGGCTTGAACTGATGGTTTGACGCCAAAGCCACCAAGTTCTTTTGAAGTAAACGCTGCACGCTTCAATCACACTCAATACGATAAAGAACCAACCGACATAACCGTTAGGTAGCAGTTCAAACTCCAATAAAACCACACCAAAGATAAGAAACAGCATCCCTTTTAGGTACGCCTGTGGAAACTTCGTTGGTTGGCTAGTTTGATCATAACACTCAGCAAAGAAAGGTTTGTCGAGTATGTATTCTGTAGTGAATTCGAAATCTTTAGACATGTATGGTTACTTCAAGGCTTCTGTAAATGAGTAATCTTGGTTGCACTCTCGCAACGCCTGCATTGTAGCGCTTATCGGGATTTATCTTTAGTCCTTTTGATTCTGTTTTGTAAATCAATGATACCGCCACGCAAAAAGACCTCGGTGCACTCGCCAAGATCAAACAAGGCGAACCATTTGGCTCGCCTTGTTAATTAATGACCTATATGACTTATAAGGTTTTCTACTTTAGAGGGTCGTTGTCTGGCAATGCACTGTGTATCCAGACTGCCAGTCGGTGTTTGATGCTTGCGCCGTCTAGCTTGCTTTCCGGTAGTGGCGTGATCTGTTTGGCATCGACCAAGAATAGGTAAATCGCTTTTACTCTCAGAGGTTGTGGTGACTGTGGAAGGTCAAAACCTTGTAGCTTCGCCATCTTACCACCAATCTCTAGTGCCTTCTTAACCAGTTTGTCTTCATTGTGAAGCTTGGAGCTTTTTGACATTGATAAATCCTCTTCTTCGCTTCAATTAAGGATACATGAAGTGTCACGTATGGCGTGTTAGTAAGCTCGCATATTGATAAGTTTATGCCTTGCTTCCGAGTTACTGGTTGAAAAACGACCTTTTTCGAGGCGTATTTTCTGTGTATGCCTCCGAGCTGCAACTCCGAGTGGGCTTGAGGGCCAGCCTCCGAATAATTTATTTAGAACAGAGATCATGTTCACCGTAAACGAGCCATTTCGGTAAATATGCGGTTTCCGGAATAGTCCAGCCATACTTATCGTATGCCAATGCAGCTAGACCAGTCAGTTTCAAAGAAACATTCCCTTTTGGCGAATAACGAACATCTTCATTCATGTAAAACTGGTAATGCGCCTCTAACGCATCTCTCAGTGCTTCTTGATAATGTGCCTCATCGCCATCGATAATGGCAACAAACACATTCACAAATGGAATAAACAAAGAGTGTACATATGGCACCCTGGTTGATTCTAAATATTGCGGGGAGGATTTCTCCATCACAGTTTGCAATAACTCAGGTAACGCTGATGAATTGCTAAATACACCGCTAACGAACTCGACTAGAGCAACATTAAACGGCGTCTTTATAGACAATAATGACTCATCCATGATGGTCATCAGCTCTACGCAGCGCCAATCTCTCGCTGCCATCGCTAAGCAGATTTCATCCAGCCAAGCATCCATTGTTCCTCCTGCAATAGAACGGTTACCCACTTCCGAAAAGTGTCGGTGCCCAACGGAGAACTCAACAACTTGGTCTGAATGATTGGCCAGCAAGTACACGTTATTCAGTAACTCAAGCGCCCTTTTTATATAAGCTGGCGAGGCCTGATGTTGTCCGAATTCGGAAGCAGTGAAGAATGCATCAAGCGAATACCAAGCGTCGCTACTCATTCTTTTGAGAGGTTGCTGATAAAAAGATTGTTTTTCATCAAGCATTCTTTCCCAGAAGCTGTAAAAATTTTCATCTTCTTCACGAAAAATACGCAATTTTCTTTCTTCAGGTATATCTAAATAGTGATTTTTCATTGGTACCCTAGCCTCGTATTATAGTTGTTATAATTTTTCGCCGTGAAGATGTTCATTCTCAAAATCAAGCAGTGAATGATGCCGAAGTTGATTTATAAAATCAATTTATAATCAGTATTTTATATCGAAATTTAATGCTTAATTGAAATGAATCAAAAGGCCGAAAAACATTTGAGATATAAGGCTAATGCGCAAGCCACGATGGGTAAGCCAGAACGTACCTGTCCATAAACAGTGGACGACGAACACTGACTTTGTGGAGTAAAGATAAACAGATATTCACCATTGCGTTCGCCTTTCTTTTTCTGTCGCTTTCGATAATACTCTTGCGCAATATTACTCAGCTGGAAAATTTTATGCCTCAAGCAAACTCTGTGGTCGTACTCGACTTTGAAACCACAGGTCTCTCTCCTACTTTAGGTGATCGCGCAATAGAAATTGGTGCAGTAAAGTTAGTCGATGGCGAGGTTGTCGATAGTTTTCAGCGACTCATGAATCCCGGTTTCAGAGTGAGTTCTTTCATTGAGAACTACACCGGCATTACCAACAATATGTTGCGATCGGCACCAAGCTGCGAAGAGGTAATGGCGTCATTTAGTGAGTTCATTGCTGGCGAGAACCTTATCGCTCACAACGCGTCTTTCGATAAACGATTTTTAGATGCAGAGCTTGAACGAATCAACTGTGGTTATTCGGGTGAGTTTGCTTGCTCCTTGCTGGTAGCAAGACGGCTCATTCAAGATGCTCCGTCACACAAGCTAGGCGAACTTGTTCGCTATAAAAATATCGACAACAACGGTGTTTTTCACCGCGCACTAGCCGATGCACAAATGACGGCCAAGCTTTGGCTCTTAATGGTCGAAGGATTAGAAAACTCAGGTATCCTTAAGCCAAGTTTTCAGTTGATGCAAACGGTTAGTAAAACAGCAAAAGGAAAGGTCGACCTGCTACTCGCCAAAAGCCGTGCTTAACTCCCTCCTCACTCAAAGTTCATTTTTTGACTCTTAGACATTTAAGCAACTTTCGATATACATAAGATATTGAGCATCCCAGTGAAGTTCCTACTCCGAAAACGGCAGTTCGCTGGTCTCACCAACCAAACTGGCTTACTATGCCAGGTACCTAAAACGCTTTGTGAGTCACTCATGAGCCGAAAAAATAACAAAAATCTCAGCATTCTTCTTAAACTCAACACCTTTATTGCACCTTATAAATGGCGGGTTGTGGCGGCTTTGGTTGCCCTTGTCGCGACGGCAAGCTTGACGTTATCCGTTGGCTATGGGGTGCGTATTCTTATCGACCAAGGCTTTGCTCAGCAATCATTGCAAGAGCTTACCAATGCGATTCAGTTTATTGTTGGTGTCACACTGTGTATTGCCATTGGGACGTTCTTTCGCTTTTACCTTGTCTCTTCCGTAGGTGAGCGCGTCAGTGCGGATATTCGCCTTGCGGTGTTTAACCATGTGATTACGCTGCATCCGAGCTATTTTGAGACCAACAGTAGCGGCGATATTATGTCGCGCCTGACTACCGATACCACGTTGCTGCAAAGCATTATTGGTTCATCGTTCTCGATGGCGATGCGTAGCGCTTTGATGTGCTTTGGGGCCATCATAATGTTGTTTGCCACTAACGTTAAGCTCACGCTGATTGTGCTTGCTTCTGTGCCTTTGGTTTTGGTTCCGATTTTGTTTTATGGACGACGCGTGCGTGCGCTCTCTCGCCAAAGTCAAGACTCAATGGCCGATGTCGGCAGCTACGCAGGTGAAGCGATAGAACATATTAAAACCGTGCAAAGTTTTAGCTCAGAGCCGTACGAACGAGCGGCTTTCGCTGTCGAGGTGGAAAAAGCGTATGAAGTGGGCAGACAGAGAGTAAAACAACGCGCAATCCTGATATCAGGCGTTATTGTGATTGTGTTCAGCGCAATTGCAGGCATGCTTTGGGTTGGCGGCAGCGATGTGATTCACGGAAAGATGTCTGCGGGAGACCTAGCAGCGTTTGTGTTTTACGCCATTATGGTTGCCTCATCGACTGCAACCATTTCCGAAGTCATGGGTGAACTGCAAAGAGCCGCAGGTGCTACCGAGCGACTGATTGAGATTCTTCAAGTAGACAGCGATATTAAAGCGCCAAGCAACTATTTGCCTGTCCGTCCGGACATACCTGCTGAGGTTAACTTTAATTCGGTGAGTTTCAACTACCCTTCTCGCCCAAATCAACCAGCTATCAAAGAATTAAATCTAACCGCAGAACAAGGCAAAGTATTGGCGTTGGTTGGCCCTTCTGGTGCAGGTAAAACAACACTATTCGAATTGCTGCAACGCTTTTATGACCCACAACAGGGGCAAGTGTTGTTTGGTGGCGAAGATATTCGACAGTTCGACCCAAAAGAGCTTCGACGCCAAATGGCACTCGTACCACAACAGCCAGCGCTGTTTAGCCATGATGTGTTCCACAATATTCGCTACGGCAATCCAGAAGCCACGGATGAACAAGTCATCGAAGCCGCCAAAAAAGCTCATGCCCATGAGTTTATTGAGAAGCTTCCCGAAGGCTATCACAGCTTTTTAGGCGAGCGCGGCGTTAGGCTATCGGGCGGACAAAAACAGCGCATTGCGATTGCTCGCGCGATTCTAAAAGATCCAAAAATCTTACTGCTAGACGAAGCTACCAGCGCTCTTGATAGTGAAAGTGAACATCACGTTCAGCAAGCACTTGAAGCACTGATGAAAGGACGCACAACGCTGATCATTGCTCATCGTCTTTCGACCATCCAACACGCGGATAAAATTGCGGTGCTCGACAATGGTGAGTTAGTCGATGTTGGTAACCACCAATCATTAATGCAAAGCTGTGAGTTGTATCAGCGACTTGTGGCGTTGCAATTTAAGCACTTAGAGTAGCGCCTAGTTAAGCCCTCAAGAATAAGCAAAAACGGACCAAGTGATTTAATGCCAATAGCTTAACGATGTTTTGTGTCATTCCAGCGAGACTAGGAATCTAATAGCAACGTGCTGAGTGGTTAAAGAGACAATTTTGACCATAAAGAGCTAGGATAGAAGATCCTATATCACGCACCTTCGTCGCTGTACAAGATGACGAAATACAAAAAGATGCCACTCGTAGTTAAACGAGCGGCATTAAACCAAGAGGTTCTCCTTTTAATACAGGAACTCCGGTAAGAATCCAGTAACCAGCGTATTCTCCCTTCAACTAGAAACACTCATCCCCAAGTACCATATAAAATCCAATCAACTTCACTTGTAACAAGTTAGGTTTCAAAAATAGGAAATCACCACTGTAAAAATTCACCGCATTTTGTCTTTCTGCCTATGGTTACAATGTTTTTGAAATCAATGCCTTTAAACCAAGTTACAAGTAAGCGGCACCGATATGAACAGCGAAGCGAAACAACTTTTTTATCATTTATGTCAACAATACGATGCACTCTCTCAAGAGCTAGAGTCTCGCGCGTTTCCTGAGTTTTCCGAGACCATCACTCATCCGCTTGGGCACTGCTTTGTCCGTTGCCCTGTTGGCAGTCAGCGCTTTTCCATTGTTGCAGTCAACTTTGCGCCCTCCGTTCGCGGGCAAGGTGTGCTTACTGCATTTATCGACTACATTAAAAGCCATCCATATCATTACCAAGGCGTTGAAGTAACTATCATTGAAAACAAAAGCTTAGCAAAACGACTGTTGTCCCTTGGATGGAAGTACAAGTCTCTGTTTGGCAAAGTTTTCTTCGCCAGCAAGCCTACCCTAGTGAAGGACTTTCAGTCAGCGTGATGGTTATTACGACACCGCATCGGTACCCAAAGTAAAAACCATCACTCAAAATCCGTAAGCATATTGAGAAAAGTTTGGCGGTCTTCCGTTGTACTACCTCGATGAGCAGTGTATTCGACGTGTTCATCCGCGCTGGCTTTTGGGGATAGATTGATGCCCCACAGCGCGTTAATTTGGTTTGGAACGATGGAGTAACGCACGTCAACAATTCGAATTTCGTTATTCGGGTCTTGCGCTACAAAACCATTTGAAAACCAACGGAAACGTTCGATGTCTTTCGCTTGCTGCGATTGCGGATCGAGCCATGGAAATTGAGTCTTCACATTGAGCTTTGGTGTGGATTCGCCTGGGTAGATTTTTATTGAACGCCCCACTCTTACCGCATCCACATAGTAGTTATCTTCCGTTTCATAAATCACTTTCCAGACCAAAAGATTCCCGAAGGTTGGTTTTGCTTTTAGCTGCAAAGCGCTGTGCTGTCTCTCTTGGACGATTTTCCACCCGGCCGCTTCTGCTCTATCTCGTTGAATAACCCCAAGAGTCAGATAAGCCAGAGACCATAGAAATGCGACACGCGCGTAGCTTCGATTTCGCTTCAGTGCGGCAAAGAAAAGCAGGATCAAAATCGGAAGTGAGAAAGCGGGATCGATAACAGAGATCGTATTCCAGGCATAGCGTGTGTTGCTTATCGGCCAAAAAAGCTGAGTCCCATAGCTGGTGCAAGCATCTAACAGCGCATGGGTGCTATAACCAAGGGCACAATAAAACCAACTCTGCCGGAAGCTTAGTCCTCGCTTTTTTGCTAACAACGGATACAACACTAAAGCACAGAGAAAGCTGCCAAAAGGGATAAACAACAATGAATGGGTAAAGTGTCGGTGATATTCCAAAAACAGCAATGGGTCAGTTGATGAACGGATAAGTACATCCAAATCCGGTGCCATCCCTGAAACCACGCCTAACACGCCAGCAGCCACAATGTGCCGCTTGTTACTTGCAGACTGTGGCAAAGCAGCGCCAAGTAAACCTTGCGTTAACGGGTCCATTATTTACGCCCGCAACGAAAATGTAGCCAAGATAGAAGGCATATACGCTTCAAAATAGGCTCAAATTTAAAAACCAGAACGTTCTCCGACATAAATTATCCGTATTTAAGTGGATTGGAAGACACACCTTAATGACGCATTAAAGTGTTCGAAAACAAACACTTTGATTTTAGTGTAAGAAGGAATCGCCCTATTCGCTAGTGAGAAGCGAACCTAAAGCGAGGCTTGTGGTGTACGTCAAAAGTACAAAACTGCGGATTTTACAGATGCAAAAATAAAACAAGGCGAACCGGATGGCTCGCCTTGTTTACTGAAGGATTAACGACAAAAACCTTAGTCTTGAGGGTTTTCTTTCGCGTTGATTTCAGCGTAAGTGTGCAGAAGTTCCGTCAATGTTTTTACCCAATCAAAAACATCCGAAGGTGTATTTTCGAGTAGCTTTTCCACTAGTGCACAGTGTGTTTCTAACGTGATCGCCTCTTCCAAATGGAATGAAATCGCATAGAAATGCCAAAGAACCAGTCGCGTCATTCGCTCGCTATTTTGCTTCGCATTGTCTGAGTCATCAAACGCTTGTTGAATTTCACTCAGTGCGATTGCTGTCATGCGTAACATGGCATCAAGACGTGCAGACAACATACGGTCTTCGCTATCCACTTCTTCTTGATCGAAAGTAAATAGCTCATTCATCACGTCTTCAGGCACCATTTTACTGATCATGCGAGCACTAAACTCTTCCAGTTCATGACGAGGCATGGTTACAAGACAATCGAAGGTGTAATCACGAAGCATAAAATCACTCTAGGTTGGAAATCAATTTCAGCCACGCATTCTAAATACTGAAATCTCAATTGCCAGCGTTTATTTCTATTGGGCTACCGAAAAACTACAGAACACCGTTGATCGCAATACCAACACCAATACGCTGCTGATTATGATCATAGTCAATCAAGCTCTTACCATACCCCGTCGAGTACTGTGCGTATCCCTGAAGTTTGCCCCAGATCGGAAATGACACCCCTAATTCGGCAAAGCCTTTATGCGTTTGGAAGTTCTGGCGGCCTAAGAAGGTAAACTCATAACCATTCCATTTGTACGCACTCGATAGCTCAAAGTGCCCCATGTAATCTTCGATATCCGGGTTATCATCACCTTTAGGATCATTCGGAGATGTTTTTTCATCCTCAGGTATACGCCACCACGGTTGAAGAGAAACCGCAAAATTGTCTTTCGCAAAGGTTAAGTTGGCGTAAACACGATTCCAACTGCGCGATAACTCTTGTCTCTGCCCATTCGACTCATGCTCAATACCAAAACCTAACCAAGTCGAACCATCAAGTGGCTTCCAGTCTGTCGGAGTATAATAAAAAAGCTCAGGACGATAATTGGTTTCACGAAATGGACGCGATGCTGCTCCTGTATACACCTGCCAAAATGACTTGAGCGTCATACCAAAGAACAAACCATCCCCATCAAACAACAAATCGTCGTAGTTCATTGGCACTTTAAAACTAATTTGGAACTCCGCTTCTTCCTTACGCAGCTCATCCCCGTACTTAGTGTCCGCATAAGCACGCTTATTTACGCGATCACTGTAAGTGAACGGCAAGATGTAGTTAACACGATGCGCTACCAAACTAAATGGTTCAAAGGCGTTTTCTCGTTCTGACTCCAAACGCTTGTCGACCAAGCTTTCCTGAAGCTCCTCAGGTTCTTCAATTTCTGGATCTGCGGGCACTGTACTTGTTACTGCATCGAGCTCACACTGCGCACGAATGCTCTTTATGGTTTCCTCACCTTTGCTTTGCTTAATTTTGTCTAGCAAACATAAATCATAAGCACTGGCTGTTTCTCCCATCGCAACTGGCGCTGCCAATAAGCTCAGTATTGATATCCCTGCCACTTTTGAAGCCATCTGAAACCCTTAATATTCTTTATGTCAAACCAGATAATTTTAATTTTTCTTGGTAAACCGCTTGCCATTCCGGCGTTAAGGCAATGTTAAATGTTCGCTGACTTTACGTCTTGAATAAATACGACAGACCTCAAACATATCCGCCCACTATGAGCAACGCGCCAAAAACGACCAAGAGTTGAGCATCATAAATAAAAACAAAAAAGACTCGTTTGCATGATGCTCATATTCCCTATGCAAAATACTGGCTCGCCACTTTGATTGCAAACGCGGCTATGAATAAACCCAAGCCATAAGCCAAATGCGCCAATGTGCTAAGAAAACGGGCTTTCCAAGGTGTTGGGGTTTTACTGGCAGCAAAACCAAATCCTAGACAAGGTTGAATGACAAAAAATGGGAAGACCAACGTGACCACACCAGTGGCTAAGCCGGGCACTAGACTAGGCTCTACCAACCAATGATGCCCAAAAGCAGCAATGTGAGCCAAAGCGAAAACAACACCAATGGCATAGTGCAAAAACCAACCGAGTGCTTTTTCTCCCGACATCGGGTCTGTTGCCATAATTGGCGCATGCATAAGCTTTCCTTTGGGCATGTACAAAACCCAGCGCGCAACCAATGCATAGTTTAGTGAGGGAATACCAAACACTCTCCTTTGTAGCCAAGCCCATAAATCCGTTATCAAAGTCGCACCAATCCCTATTAGCGCCGCTTGTAATCCTATTAAAAACAGCATTTTTTCACTCCTCAAGTTTTTGATTTGTTAAGGTCTTAGTTGCATGCTACAACTTAAAGTCGACTTGAAGTCAATGAGGAATAGTATGGATATTGCAGAAGTGGTTAAAAAATCAGGATTGCCGACCTCAACGCTCAGATACTACGAACAGTTGGGGTTAATTCGCTCGATAGGAAGGAATGGATTGAGACGTCAATATTCACCAGAGGTACTCAATAAACTCAACATCATTAGTTTGGGGCGTATCGCTGGAATATCACTTAACGAAATGGCAGAAATGTTGAATCACTCAGAAGGTTCAAAACCATACATTGATCGTGACTTACTGGCGAAAAAGGCGCTTGAAATTGATGAGCAAATAAAACGTTTGAAAGCGGTGCGAGACAGCCTAAACCATGTTGCTTCCTGCCCTCATGAGTCACATATGGACTGTTCTTCATTTCAGAGGCTTATGAAGGTCGTAAAGCGTTATGTCCCCCACAAAGCGAGATAAAACACTCTACTTATTCTTGATTTAAAAGGAAGCAACTCGCGGTTGTGAGTTACTTCCTCTCATTTTTTACTTAGCTTGCGCTTTTACGTACTTCTTCACTTTTTTCATCGCCATTTTTTGCTTTAACGGTGAAAGGTAATCAATGAACAAGTTACCAGATAGGTGATCAATTTCGTGCTGCATCACAATCGCCAAGAACTCATCGCTCTCGATTGTAATTGGGTTGCCATCACGGTCCAATGCAGACACAACAACTGATGTGTAACGCTCTACATCGGCGTAGTATTCGGGAACAGATAGGCACCCTTCTTGACCAAGCGCTTTGTTTTCTCCGCTCACCACTTCTGGGTTGACCAAGATTAAAGGATCATTGCGTTCGTCAGAGATATCGATGACAACAACCGCCTCTTTTCTACCAACTTGGGTTGAAGCTAAACCGATGCCATTGCCCGTTGCGTAAAGTGTTTCTAGCATATCGTCGATCAACGTTTGTACTGTCGATACATCAGTGACTTTTTCTGCTTTTACTTTAAGTCTTGGGTCTGGAATGGAGAGAATTTCGAGGACTGCCATACTTACCTTTCGTTATCTGTAAATCGTAATTTCCGGCGAATTATACACACGTTTGGGCAGACATAAACATGTTGAGTTTTCGTAGAAATACCGTTTCGTCTAAAACATTCGATTTTGCTAGAGACCAAAGAGGCACAAAGAAAGAGAAAACAATAACGCCAGCACGATATGGCTGGCGTCTTTTTACGTATCTATCTTTAAGCGTTCGTTATATGTGAGTTACGCACTCTTTTGCGCTTTTAGCAAAACCTTAATCGCTATTTTTTCACCACTCTTGAAAATAAAGTACCCGAGACAAACGGTTATTAACGTTAATACAACGATAATAATACTGAACCAGCCTAGTTCCGCTATCAGTTCAAATATAGAGATGCCCAAAAACATTAAGATGAGAGAAAACGCCACTAAGCTCGATAAATTCCAAAGCAGCACTGAATACCATCTCGTTGTCGAAGGCATTATATTCCCTGTTTTATAGCCAAAATAATATCCTACACTCATCGCTGGTATTAACGTCCCGAGAAAGCCGACACCGTTCATTTCCATGCCAGAAATGTACTCAATAATAAATAGCAGTATGGCCAAACAAACTGATGCTAAACACAAAAGCGACGTTACAAAGAGCACCGAGGGAGCGTTGTTTTCTGTTGAGTAATTATTTTTCGATTCCACTTTCATTTCCTTCCATTTATTTCAATAAAATCAGACTTTAGATCATGCTGCCGCTTGGACAACCTAGAGAAACAACGCCGCCATAACTCGTTGTTGGTGCAGCTACCATGACTAAATCAACAGGAAGAAACACAACGTCCGTTGCTAACGACAAAGGAATGTCAATCAATGAAAGTGGGTATAACGCGATGGAAGTAATATCAGATCTTAAATAGCAAGGTTGTCGTGCGACTGATAACGCGGTGCCGGAAAACGGCTTTCCGTATCCGCCACCAGCATGCGCACCTATAGATGAACACCCCACCATTAAAGATGCTGACACCACAAGAAATACAACTTGTAGCTTTTTAAATATATTTATTTTCATTTAACCTAGATTCCAACTAACTGTTATTTTTTAAAACTAAACCTTCTATCTCAAATTGTATATTCAATGAATTCACTCATATGGGCCTAGTGCAACCATGTTAATACGTTCTATGTATTAGAAACAATTCATTTATTTCCAATAGCACCCGTGAGTTCATGCGACGTGACTAGAATCGCACTTAATTTTTTATGCAAGAACCAAGTTAAGATCAACCTATTCGTTTTCCCGTTGGAGTCGCGTACCTTTCATCTAATGTAAAAAAGCCGCCAGAACCATTTGGCTCTGGCGGCTTTTGTTTTTATCGAAAACTCGATTACTGCTGTAGCTTAGCTTTGGCTTCTACTACTTTGGAGAAGTCCAGGCCCAGCTCTTCCACTGCTTCTTTAATCAGTACAGGATTTTGCATTACCTGCGCCATTAACGCTTGAAGCTGATCTTGTGGCAGACCTAGTTGGCTGATAGTTGCCATTGCAGCCAGAGGGTTTTGAGTTAACGCCTGAAATAGCTCGTTGATTTGCTCGTCGCTAATATTGTTTTCTTTCAACATCGCAAGAATCGGGTTCATCAAATTACCTTTAAATACTATGTAAAACAGACCCGCAGTTTACCATTGGGTTTTGTTAGTTTGCACGCAGACTTTAACCACCACACCACCATCGACCAAGTTATGGTCGAATATTGGTGAACGTTGCGGTAGTGACTCCATCACTTTGCGATGAAAGCGCTTTTATATCCGCGTTAAAGTAATATGGATTAAGTGGTATTTTACTCTCGGCTGGTCGCGCGTAGTAAAGCTTAGCGGGCTGTTTTGCCATTTGTTGCGCGTACAAATACCCGACCAACGCATGTTCAAACTGGTGGTAACCATTTCCCCAATGGAACGCTTTGGTTGATTTAGGATTCAGACCAACACCTCCGTATTGATGATCCACCCACACGTCCATAAAGGTGGGTAACGTGTATTGCAACGTTTCTTTCATCGAATCATCGACAAGAGAAACCGTCATCGCCGCTTGATCGAGTTCTGCCCATTCCCAAGACGAGCTATAGTGTTTGTGCGGTCTTGATTGCCAAGCAAGAATGCTCTCTTGCGTCCATTTACCCTGCCATTCTGGCGAGAAGAGCGCTTTGACTTGCTCAAAGTTTTGCTGGTATTGCGCTTGTTTAAGCGTGTGTTTCATTCCTTTGAAACCAAACTCTGTCCAATTGGAATTCTCCAACAACTGACCAGTTAGATACGTCATCCAATACGCTTTGATGGTGTGTCCAAAATCATTGTGTTTCGCATCTGGCATCATTACCGCTTTGTGGTGTATCGCGCCATAAAAGCGCTGCTCTTTGTCGGAGTGGTAGTTATCCAGCATCACTTGCGTCAGCCATTGCAGATCTTGCTTCCACTTGGCTTGCGCTGGCTCTGGTAAGAGTGATGCCGTTAACAACAGATAGCCATTGATCTGGTCAAGTTGAGCGACTAACTCTTGCTGCTTCTCACTTTCTCCATCACCATCTTTCAAAACCCACGCCAGACCGCGATCATCGCTTCGTCGGTATTGTTTAAATATAAACGCTTGCTGGTCGATAAGTGCTTGTTCAACCTTTGGATCTTGCGTCAAGTAGTAGTACATCGCCAAGCCCACCAAGGCGTAAGCTTGGTCTTGAGAAGTTCGCTGTTGCCACTCCATCCCCGGTTTTCCACTACGCGTAAAGCTCACGAAGCCACCGTTTTTCTCATCTTGTAGATGATCAATCAGGTAATAAGCCCCTTTCTTGGCTAGCTCTAATGCTTGTTTGTCACCCGTAAGATGAAAAAGCACGCCATAAGCGTAAGTTTGACGCGATTTCATACGTGTGTATTCGCGATCGAAGTGCGGGCTAATCCACCCTTTGTTTAATTCTTCACACGGCTTTTGTGGGTCGAGAATGACACCGTTATCACAACGAAATGTCGGAAAATTCCCCGCAGGTTGCCCATGTGCGCTTTCCATCATCCAATATGGCGCTAGGCCATTTGTCACATGGTTTAACCAATCATCCCCCGAAGGCAGGTCCACATCAGCAAAGCTGTTCATGCTCGTCGTTGCGAGCAATAATTTAAGATATTTAAAAGACATAATTCTCAATTAAGTTATTGAATTTTATCCAGTATAAATAACTCCCTTTACACATATTGTCGTCGTGGTCACAATCGCCTTACGCATTTGTTTGCATTATTCATCTGTCTGCCTTATTCGATGACTGAGTCGAGAATAAACGCCACTCTGTCTTCGACTGACATTTTGGGCACTTCGATCAATTGATAACCGAACTTGTGGTATGCATCGACCATCTGTTGATACGTGGCGACCGCTTCAGAAAAATCTTGCTTTCGCTCTTCGTCGTTTCTGAATATCGATGCCCACGGTGGAAAAATGAATACTTGAGAATGATAACGAAGCGTTTGGCAATGCGTGATGAGCTCATCCGAGATTGGCAGTTGTTCCAACTTGCTGTAGCCATATACATCCACAATACCGCGATCAAAAAACACCTCCGCTTGGTGCACATTGAAAGCTCGGTAATTGCCCACTTCTTCTTTTGTCATTTCGTCTCGAAAGGCTTGTTTGTCATTCCAAGGTAATGCTGAACCGTGATTCGTAACCTGCCTTTGTATTACGTGACGACCTGTTTCTGGCGAGCAGATAAAGCCTTGTGTTTTTAGTTGTTCGATAACCGAGTTTTTTCCTGCGCCGGGGCCACCAGTGAATACGATGAGTTTATTCAAAATTGTTTCCTTATTTTTTTGTTTGAGTGAAGTAATGCGTGTACAGCCAAGATAATTGGCATGATCTGGCGTTTGAAATTGGCATTTGGCACGCCAGCGTTAAGCGAGATCGGCAGTGGAATGTTTTGGGATAGAAATGAGCAGTGAAAAAAATATTGATGAAATGAAAGCTTAAACGGCGTGTTCAGCGTTTATGAAAAACGGAGGAATTTTGAGCGAACTAAGCTTGCCCAAAAAATTGGGTTGGAAAATGGAGAGATTGCTTCAGCGGGTTAGCGCGTCAATTGGCTTTCTATATCAAGAAAATGGCACCTAAGCCTAAGAATGCAAAGAAACCGACGACATCAGTAACGGTCGTCAATACTACCGAGCCAGCCACGGCGGGGTCAATGTTAAACTTCTTCAACGTGAATGGTATCAGCGTACCCGATGCCGCAGCCGCCAGACTATTGAGAAAAATTGCGCAGCAGATAATAAGCGCCAATGGCCAAGAGTCAAACACCATGTAGACGACACCCGCGATGACTAATCCCATAATCAAGCCATTAATGGTGCCGATTTTTAATTCCTTATTCACCAATAGCTTCAAGTTACTTCGGTGCAAATGGTTCAATGCGATACCCCGAATGGCCACCGCTAAGGTTTGGCTACCTGCGATGCCGCCCATACTCGCCACGACGGGCATTAAGATCGCAAGCGCAACGACTTGCTCGACCACATTATCAAAAATACCAATGATGGCAGAGGCAACAAAAGCGGTCAGCAAGTTAATCACCAACCAAAGTGCTCTTAGCCTTGTCGCCACAGTTAATGGTGTAAACAAATCCTCTTCGCTTCGTACGTTTTCTGCCACTACAGCTTGTAGGCTGAGTTCACGTAACGTAATCGCGATGATCGCCATCGACAAAACGCCCATAATTTTGCCACCAGCCATGATAGGAAACCAATGCGCTCCACCATCAATCGAGACCTGTTTACTGACGCTCTGAATCGTTTGGATATCTTCCAGAATTGGCGTGACTACGGTCAAGTCTGTGAGTTTGGTATGGTTCTCATGCAGCAACAGGGTTTGAGGTTCTATCGTCCCAATAACGCCTCCGACATCACGCACGATGATCAATCGCACCGGGCTTTGTCCGCGTTTTAACAACTCGGTTTTGATGCCTCCTACGCTGTTTTTAGGATTTGCGACTAAAAAATGCGGCTCGGCATATCTCCCCACTTTGTTATCTTCATACGACAGCGCTTGTTGAATGTGCGCGACCGACTCTTCACTTTGGTCGATAAGGTACTCATCCACAAATTCGGTCGGTAGAAAGTCTGCAAAGATGATCAGTTCCGAATCAGTGATGTACGCTAAGCGTTCATGTTGTAGCTCTTTGTTGAGTGATTGATGAATGTGCTTGGCGGTGTCGTATCGCAGCAAATTTAATACCGTCCAGTACTTCTCTGGCGGCACTGCTTCTATCACGCGTTTACGATAAGCAATGTTGACCGACTCCAAAATGTTCGCGATTTGCGCTTCCTGATAGTCTTTCAAAAAACTGAGGTCTTCGGTCGACTCTATCGCTTTAATGATCTCGGTAAGCAAATGAGGCACTTTGCGATTAATTTGTAATTGGCTGGAATCTATCATCATTGTCACCGATTTCCTTGGGCATCACGTTAGTGTCAACACGATGTCTATTACCTAAAGGCATGAGATCCTGATGTTAAAATTCTAGGCAATGGCACGCACAATTGCGGAATTTATATTTTGCTCGCAGAAACAGAACGTCTTTGCATAAGGGGATGGTATAAACTTTTAGTGTGCATTAGGCGCATTTGCCTCGTTTGATAATGGAGTAATCAATGGCACCAGTATTTTTTCTGACTCAGCAAGCCGCCTTACCAAGTCGTAAGGTGCTTCGTAAAGTGATTCAGTTTGCGACAGCGCTGGCTCAACCCATCGTGGTATTGGTGGAAGATCACCGCCGGAGTGAAGATCACGCGTTCGCGCATTTCCTTAGTTTCAACTCTGATCATATAGAAAAGAGACAAGCTGAGTTTGAAGCTTGGACATCAAAATTTAAAGACTTCGTTATCGAACTTTGTGAAGAAGAGGAAGTTGAAACGCCAACACTCTCTTACGAGCATTTCAAAGGGAGTCATTGGATTGCTCAAGTCGCGAAACGGCTTGTCGACCACACAGATTTACTGCTCGTGGGGCATTTTAACAAGCACGACATTCAAACCTTACTCACCGAGCTAGCAAAAAACGATTGTGATTTATTGCTATTAAGTGAGCGTTCATGGCCTTCTCACGCCAACATGCTTTGCGCGATAGATCCGCTTCATCGCGGAGATGCAAAATCGGTCGTAGATAAAGCCATCGTATCGCGAGGCTCAAAGCTAGAAAAAACCTTGAGCGGAAAAATGACGTTAGTTTACTGCCGCTACGTTGCGCCTTATCTATCTCGCTATCGTGCAGAGATTTTGAGCAACCAAAAAGCAGGCATTACGGACTTTATTACTGCGCAAAAGTTAACACGAGTACCACTACTGCTGCCAGAAGGAAACCCTGAAACGGCGTTACCAAAAGCAGTTAAGCAATCACAAGCGGCAATTCTGATTATGGGCGCGTGTAAGCGAAGCATGTCATCCCAATTTTGGTCTGGCAGCACTGTAGACACGTTACTTGATCAACCGCCTTGTGACCTGCTGTTGGTCAATAGCACGAAGGATTGATCAGGCTTCCCCATTCCGCCGCATCTTAAATAATATCACGCGCAGTTATTGGCTCTTCATGGTCTCTAACTGCGCGGCTTCATGTTCCGCGTTCAAGGCTTGTTTCTGCTGCTGTTTAACCTCATCCCAACTGCGTCCCGATTCAATCGCAGATACACGCTGCTCGTATTTAGTGCAGGCTCTTTCGAGTACTTTCTCAGGATCTATGCCCTTTTCTCTTTCCAACACTTTTAATACGTTAAGATAGTTCCACAACACATCGCCTAACTCGTCTTCCAAATGACAAAGACGATCCTCACGAATCTCTTCACGGACTTCATCGACTTCTTTGCCAATGGCCTCCAGATAAGTCTCTACGCCTTTAAACCAAGTGTTGGTTTGGTCATATTGAGATTTTCTCGTCGCAATTGCGTACAGCTCATCACATTTCTTCATTATCTCTCCGTAGAACGAGTTTTTATTTACGCCTCTTTAGGACGAATAAACTTCCCTTTTGCCGTCACTCTAACTTCATTATTGACCAGCAATTGAGCCACCAATTGATATATACCGCGGCGTTCACCTTCACAGTGTGCAGTAATCATAACGTGCTCATCTAGCTCAATAGGTGCATGGTAGCGCACATCCAACTGCGCGGTAAGGGCTTGAATGTCTCTAAATAACAAACAGTGCGTCATTGCACCATCGAGCAGCGAACTCGCAATGCCACCATGCAACAGGTCTGTGTAACCTTGATGACGCGGTAAAACGTGAAACTCTCCGACAACAGAACCATCGGCTAGGCACTGGTAGTTCACAGCCAAAGAGTTCGGATTCGCATCGATTGAAGAACAAACCGCACATTGATAATGAGCTTCGTGAGTGGAATGAAAGTGGCTGTTTGCGGACATGATAAGTACTCGGCTTGTAAAAAGAGTAATTAGCATATGCCAATTATTAAAAAGAAACGGCGAGTAATCTTTGTTTGCACGTTGTAGGACCAACAACCTCATTGTCCATAACGTTAAATAATCATTTTCATAATTAACGATAATTTCCAGTTTATTTAGAGTGGCGATAAGGTTTGCATCGTGATTACGCAACGTTATGAAAGGCGACTTATGAAGTTTCTCCACACGATGATCCGTGTTGTTGACCTAGACAAATCTATCAAATTTTATACAAAAGTTCTGGGTATGAGCGTTTTGGATCGTTTTGAAAACCAAGAATACCGTTACTCACTGGTGTTTGTTGGTAGCCCTAATCAACCAGATGGCGCGACCATCGAGCTAACTTATAACTGGGATACCGGCAGTTACGACTTAGGTAACGCATTCGGACACATGGCGCTTGGGTGTGAAGACATTTACGCAGCTTGCGAAAAAATCAAAGCGCTTGGTGGTAACGTCACTCGCGAACCCGGTTCAATGAAAGGAGGAGAAACGCACATCGCGTTCATTAAAGATCCCGACGGCTACCAAATCGAACTCATCCAAACTCACAAATAACGAGGTTTCCTATGATAGACGCATTATTTCAACCGATTCAACTTGGCTCTCTCTCATTAAAAAACCGCATCGTTATGCCTCCGATGACGCGCTCTCGAGCCTCTCAACCGGGTAATGTTGCCAACGACATGATGGCCACCTACTACGCTCAACGCGCCGAAGCGGGATTAATCGTTGCTGAAGGCACACAAATTTCACCAATGGGTCAAGGCTACGCGTGGACACCGGGTATTTATAGCCCAGAGCAAATTGCTGGCTGGAAAAAAGTAACTGATGCAGTGCACGAGAAAGGCGGCGTTATCTTCGCGCAATTATGGCACGTTGGTCGTGTGACTCATCCTGACAACATCGGCGGCGAGCAACCTATTTCTTCTTCTGCGCTTAAAGCAGAAAACGTGAAAGTATTTATCGACAATGGCACAGACGAACCTGGCTTTGTCGACGTGGTTGAGCCGCGTGAAATGACCAAACAAGACATCAAGAATGTTATTGAAGAATACCGCCAAGCCGCATTAAACGCGATAAAAGCTGGGTTTGATGGTGTCGAACTTCATGCAGCAAATGGCTACTTGGTTAACCAGTTTATCGATTCTGAAGCGAACAACCGCACCGATGAATACGGCGGCTCAATTGAAAACCGTCTGCGTTTTCTTGGTGAAGTGGTCGAAGCAATGACGCAAGCCATTGGCGCAGAGCGTGTTGGTGTTCGCCTTGCACCATTCACTTCGTTAAACGGCACCGTTGATAGCACACCAGTCGACACCTACACCGCTGCTGCTGCGCTACTTGATAAACTCAATGTGGTTTACATTCACATTGCAGAAGTGGATTGGGACGACGCGCCAGACACTCCGCACGACTTTAAAACCGCAGTTCGTGAGGCGTATAAAGGCAAACTGATCTATGCCGGTCGTTACAACGCAGAAAAGGCGCAACACGCGATTGAAAGTGGTTTAGCCGACATGATCGGTTTTGGTCGTCCGTTTGTTGCAAACCCAGACTTACCAAGCCGCATCAAGCATGGCTATCCGCTGGCAGAACATGACCCTACGACATTGTTCGGCGGCGGTGAAAAAGGCTTAGTGGACTACCCTGCTTATCACGCGGGTTAACTCATCTGCGTAAAGCTGATTCGCAACTCGCGACAAACCAATAGCTAACCCAAAAGAACCTTGATCTTCCCCCTGTGACACCAAGATGCAGGGTTCTTTTTTAGGCAGCCACCAAGAATTAACGTCTTTGACAAGATGTACAACCTCGGCACGCAGAGCGCGTCGTTTTACTTAGTAAACTGCGTTGTACTTTACAGTAGGCATTTTTCAGTGCGCGGCGGCCTGAAAACCAATCATCTGGCTTAGTGAGGATTAAATAGCCATTAAATCTCTTAACCAACTCGGTTCGGTTGTTTTCGATAAATCGGCTATCAAACTCGATTTCTAAGTAATCCAACGCTTCTTCGATACAAGTAAAGCTGGCAATTTTTTCCTGAATCGTATTCTCTGTCATCGTTTCTTTAGCGTTATCATTTTCAATGAAGTCTAAGAGCCTAGCGCTTTACGTTCTTTGATTTGGCGCTTCTTAACATCACTCTTTCTGGGATTTCCATATTGAAATTCAATTTGGGAATTCGTTATTTCCCCCAGCCTTTTCATTTTGACAATCAATTTAAGGTGCTGATTTAAAGCAATATTATTTCTGGTTCATATTTTGCTCTACTTCGTTAAACGGAATGTTGGAGGGACACAATATGACTTACAGAGCGGAAGTAGACGGATTAAGGGCGATTGCTGTCACGTTAGTGATTTTGTTTCATGCAGGAGTTGAGCAATTCGCTGGTGGCTTTATTGGCGTCGACGTATTTTTTGTTATCAGCGGCTATTTGATTACCACCATCGTGATTAACGATTTGGAAAACCAGAAGTTCAGCCTCGGTGATTTTTATGAGCGACGCATTCGCCGCATACTTCCCCTGTTACTGGTGGTGATTGCCGTAAGCTATTTGATGTCTTGGTGGTTATTTTTGCCACAAGCGCACAAAGACGTTGGTCAGTTCGCAGTGTCTTCTATTCTTTCTTCATCCAACATTCTTCTGTATTTAAAAGGCCACAATTACTTCGGTTTAGAAGATCAAGCCAATCCGCTGTTTCACACTTGGAGCTTGGGCGTTGAAGAACAATACTACATTGTCATTCCTTTGCTACTCATGCTTCTCGCTCGTGGCAAAAACGCGTTTTTCCTGACTTTTTTTGTCGCGGTATTTGCGCTGAGTTTGATGACTATTGTCTATGCGAGCAACGATCCTGATTTCGCCTTCTACATGATCTTCTCTCGTGCTTGGGAGCTGGCAACCGGTTCATTACTCGCATTAGTGATGAGAAAAGTCCAAGTTCAATCTAACGATACTCTAGCAACCATTGGCATCGTTTTGATATTGGCTTCCGCGCTTTTGTTTGAAAAATCGCAAGATGGCGCGGGTATCACTTTGTTGGTGCCGGTCATCGGTAGCGCGTTAGTGATTTTGTTTGCCTCTAAAGACAATGTCTGCGGTAAATTGCTGAGCCTAAAATGGGTCGTGTTCGTCGGCTTAATCAGCTACAGCTTGTACTTGTGGCATATTCCGCTATTTGTGTTTTACCGCTACATGCTGGACGCAACTCAAGACGTCAATATCTCGCTTTACATTGCCGCTCTTTTTGTACTGTCTTACTTCACTTGGCGCTTTGTGGAAAAGCCGTTCCGCAGCCGAAAAGCCATGAGCATGCGCACTGTGTCTGCGGTTGTTGTGTTGCTGACGCTGCCCTTGCTGACGTTCGGCGTTATTGGTCATCAAAACGGTGGTTTTCCAGAAAGAAGTGCATTTTTCGAGGCCATGCGCGTTAACAACGGTTACGGTTTAGATTGCAACGGCAACACCGACGTTAACGATGTGTGCTCGTCTGCGCCGCAGCCCACCATCGCTGTGTTAGGTAATAGCCACAGCATGGTTTACGTAAAGCGTCTGTCCGAAGTAACACCAACTGGCGTGGTGCAACTTACTCAAGATTCCTGTGCAGTCGGTTATGTCGACATCCTCGAAGCTGCTGGCTCAATTTCTTGCCGACAGTTCTTCAAACAGGCAGTCGATACCATTTTGCGTACCCCTTCTATTCGTCGCGTCGTTATCTCTTCCAACTTCAATAAAGAGCTTTCACAAGCAGATTATGAGGCATCATTGACTGGTTTGTTAAATGAACTGGAAGGGAAAGAAGTGGTCGTTTTCGGCCCAACCCCTTCTGCACCGTTTGCGGTAGGTGAATGCCTTTGGAAAGCGCGTTTGTTTGGCGAGACGGAAGAGTCCGCGTGCGATTTCTCTCCCAAGCGACATCACCCTCAAAACGTGGCGAAGTTAGTGAACTACTTTGATCAATTTGAGCACGTTGAGTTTGTCGACTTGACCGGTGCCATTTGCAGAAATGGCGTATGTCGAATGAAAGTTGGTGCGAACAACGCGATGTATACGGATGACAGCCATTTATCTTACAAAGGTGCGGAGTTGGTGCTTGGGCATTACCACAATAGTGCAAATGAAGCGCAACAGTTCACTTACGACCGACAATAACCAAGAGAATAAGCTTTTATGCTTCAGCGCTTATCTCAGGTAAGCGCTGAATATTTTAAAGCGAGAGAAAGCCAGCGCGTTTATTTGAAAATGCGTGGGTCAAACGCGAAATCGAGCTTTTCGGCTTTCTTGATGATCTCTTTCATTTTGGGATGATTTGGGTTCACCACGTAGTTTTTATCACGAGGTGAAATCGTTGAAGGCACTTGCAGTGCGGCAAACTCAGGATGAGGATCATTGAGAAACTGGTCACCAATGTACTGTGTAGACTCGCTCGCCGGTATTGCTCGCCACGTCACAGGGAGATCTTCTTCATCTAAGGTGGCGATGAGATATTCGGGCATTTCAATACGATATAAATCGTACAGTTTGGTGATAGCTGGATCGTTATTTACGTGAACAAACACTTCCAACGAGCAAAGGGATTCCGATTCAGAGAAGTAGAGGGCTTCGGTTCCTTTTGAGTTCCATCGCCCTCCAAATAACTTTGCGCCAACGGGGCTAAATGGCGTGTCAGCGAATTTCTTTTGTGTGAGACGATAGAGCTTCATATTACGAGAACACCCCGTGCTCTAAACGGCCGATCAAATCTTTTACGATTTCAAAATCAACCGTGGTCGACACCATATCAAGTGGACGTTTTCCACCTAAGCCGTACACATTTTCTCTCATCCATTTTAACGCGCGTTCTTCGTCGTCAAACAACTCTGTTGCGAGTTTCAATAACATCGCTAATCGATAGATTGCATCACTCTCTTGAGTATTAAAACGCTCATCATTTTTAAGACGACGCTTAATTGTACTAACAGGAATCAGTGTCACATGTTGGAATTCACTTTGAGAAAGCTTTACTCGATCAACAATGTTCCGGTATACCTTGGGCTCAAAGCCTTTGTGAACCGCATCAATACGACCCGTTTCAGCATCTTCAATACCTAACATAAGCCAGAAATTGGCTTTATGAGATTGTTTCGGCTTAAAGCTTTTTAATGCTGCAGTTGCCATATCAAGCTCCTATGGTTCATATGGTCTAGTTATTATGGTTCAAATGAGCTCAACTTTCAATCAAAGTAAAAAGACAGGTAAAGAAAAAGGCGAGCTTTGCGCCCGCCTCTCTTACTTATTCATCAACTTTGTTTACGCATCTACCGATTTGCATCGTTTCACTTACTACAAGTCAAAACGGTCGGCGTTCATGACTTTCGTCCATGCAGCGATGAAGTCGTGGATGAATTTTTCCTGATTATCATCTTGCGCATACACTTCCGCGTACGAACGTAGAATCGAGTTTGAGCCAAAGACAAGATCCACACGGGTTGCCGTCCACTTCACAGCGTCGGTTTTACGATCACGGATTTCATATTGATTAGCACTCACTGGTTTCCACGTATATGCCATGTCAGTAAGGTTCACGAAGAAATCATTCGACAAAGTGCCTACTCGGTCAGTAAATACGCCCTCTTTTCCACCGCCGTAGTTACTGCCTAAAACGCGCATACCACCGATGAGTACCGTCATTTCTGGTGCTGTCAAACCCATAAGCTGCGCTCGGTCGAGCAACAACTCTTCCGGCTTAACCGCGTAGTCTTTCTTCAACCAATTTCGGAAACCGTCAGCAACAGGCTCAAGAACTTCGAATGATTCAACATCCGTCATCTCTTGGGTGGCATCACCTCGGCCTGGCGCGAATGGTACGGAAACATCATGACCTGCGGCACGCGCAGCCAGTTCAATACCTACGTTACCAGCAAGCACGATAGCGTCCGCAACACTACAGCCCTCTTCTGCTGCTATTTTTTCTAGCACAGCAAGAACACGACTTAGACGCTCTGGCTCGTTTCCTTGCCAATCTTTTTGCGGAGCCAAACGAATTCTCGCACCATTTGCGCCACCTCGGCGGTCAGAGCCACGGTAAGTACGCGCACTATCCCACGCCGTACTTACTAGCTCACTAATGGATAGGCCACTTGCTTCGATTTTTGTTTTCACTAAATCAACATCGTAGTCTGTCTTACCTGCAGGCGTTGGGTCCTGCCAAATAAGATCTTCGCTTGGCACATCAGGGCCGAAATAACATGATTTTGGTCCTAGATCGCGGTGTGTCAACTTAAACCAGGCACGAGCAAAAACGTCATCAAAGTACGCTGGGTCATTTTGGAACTTTTCTGCAATCTTGCGATATTCAGGGTCCATTTTGAGCGCCATATCGGCGTCAGTCATGATTGGATTGTAGCGCTTAGAACCGTCTTCAACATCGACAGGCTTGTCTTCTTCTTCAATGTCGATAGGCTCCCACTGCCACGCACCTGCTGGGCTCTTCTTCAGTTCCCAATCGTACTTAAATAGTAGGTGGAAGTATCCGTAGTCCCATTGTGTAGGGTGTGTCGTCCAAGCACCTTCAATGCCACTCGTTACCGTGTCACGGCCAATGCCACGTGTTTTGTGGTTAATCCAGCCAAGACCTTGTTCATGAACGTCTGCGGCTTCGGGCTCTGGACCAAGGTTTGCGGCATCACCATTACCATGACACTTACCGACCGTATGACCACCCGCTGTAAGCGCGACAGTTTCTTCATCGTTCATTGCCATTCGCGCAAAGGTCACACGCATGTCATGTGCTGTTTTGAGAGGATCTGGGTTCCCGTCCACCCCTTCTGGGTTGACGTAGATAAGCCCCATCATTACTGCGGCAAGTGGATTTTCTAAATCTCGCTCACCAGAATAGCGGCTGTTATCAGCATCACTTGTGGCTAACCATTCTTGCTCGGAACCCCAGTAGGTGTCTTTTTCGGGATGCCAAATGTCTTCTCGCCCAAAGCCAAAACCAAAGGTCTTAAAGCCCATGGATTCATACGCCATGTTACCGGCAAGGACAATCAGATCGGCCCAACTTAATTTGTTGCCATATTTTTTCTTAATGGGCCATAAAAGGCGGCGAGCCTTGTCGAGGTTTGCGTTATCTGGCCAAGAGTTGAGAGGAGCAAAACGCTGGTTGCCTGTCGCAGCGCCGCCACGTCCATCCGCGATACGATAACTACCCGCTGCGTGCCATGCCATTCGGATCATTAAACCGCCGTAATGTCCCCAGTCGGCAGGCCACCAGTCTTGGCTATCAGTCATTAACTCTTTTAAGTCTTTTTTAAGTGCTTCGACATCTAGCTTTTTCAGTTCTTCTTTGTAATTAAAGTCCTGGCCAAATGGGTTGGTTTTGGAGTCGTGTTGATGCAGGATGTCTAAGTTTAAGGCATTCGGCCACCAATCCATCACCGACTTATCTGTAGATGTTTGCCCACCATGCATAACTGGACATTTACCTACCGAACCGCCGTTTGTGTTGCTCATATAATGCTCCTTCGTATCGTGGTTGTGGTAACCACTCTTTGTTATTCAATAAATCGAATATCCACCTCAAACAGCGTAGTTCATACACTGAATTTTTAGTTAACGCCAAGTCAAAATTTCCATATCTCGGCTAATAAATAATTGTTATCAAACATGTACCTATATGCAGAAAATATGGATAGAGATCAGTTTAAGTCCATACCTGAATACTTGATCCCAGACAGCCTCGCCATGTTGTTATCCCAGGTCGCTAAATCATGGCGACTAAATTCATTCAGAGCGTGGTGACCACATGCCCTTGCCATAACTTGCATGAGCTCGACCGAGGATTCGAAGAAATTTCTCAGTTGCTGAGATGACCTTTCGACGTCGAGACGCTGCCTCAAATCGGCATTTTGCGTTGCGATCCCCGCAGGGCAATTATTGGTGTTACAAATCCGGGCCGCGACGCAACCGATCGATTGCATCGCACTGTTTGCTATCGCCACTCCGTCTGCCCCAAGTGCCAACGCTTTGACAAAATCCGTAGGAACTCGCAACCCACCAGTGATGATTAATGTGACGCGGTCACTTGCGCCTTTTTCATCTAAGTACTTACGCGCACGAGCTAGCGCAGGAATGGTTGGCACGCTAATATGATCACGGAACATAGTTGGCGCCGCGCCCGTGCCACCACCGCGACCATCTAAGATGATGTAATCGGCACCCGCATCGAGCGCAAATTGTATGTCTTGCTCAATATGGTTTGCACTGAGTTTAAAGCCAATTGGAATGCCGCCCGTGATGCCACGGACTCTGTCAGCAAACTTTCTGAAATCGTGAGTAGTATGAAGATCTTTAAATGTTGGCGGTGAGATCGCTGGTTGTCCTTCGGGGAGACCTCTCACCTGAGAGATCTTACCCACATTTTTATTTGCTGGAAGATGACCACCCGTGCCTGTTTTGGCGCCCTGCCCACCTTTAAAATGAAAAGCCTGAACATTAAGAAGCTTAGATTCATCGTAGCCAAACTGAGCACTGGCAAGCTCATAGAAATACCGCGAATTTGCAGCTTGCTCTTCAGGTAGCATCCCCCTTCACCGGAGCAAATCCCAGTCCCTGCCAACTCAGCACCTTTTGCTAGCGCAATTTTCGCCTCTTCCGAAAGTGCGCCAAAACTCATGTCCGATACCAATAAAGGGATAGCAAGTTTGAGCGGCTTACGTGCGTTTGGCCCCACAATCAACTCAGTTGATACGGGAACGTCTTCTAACAACGGTTGTGTCGCCATTTGCGCCACCATGATTTGTATAGCATCCCAATGTGGTAGCAAATGCCTAGGAACCCCCATTGCAGCCATCGGACCATGATGACCGAGTTTAGAGAGCCCTTCTCTCGCTAACTGGTGGATAAACTCTAGGGTTGGTTCTTCTTGAGTAGCGGACGCAGTCGGTTTGTCACTTTTCTCTCGTTTTTTCTCAGGGCCTTCTTTGCCGACTTGCTCAGCAGAAAAACGCTTATGTGTTCCATCACAAAATGGGGCATTAGAGGTGTGCTTGCACTGGCAGAGATACGCTTCTTCATCTTTTTCCGCAGTAAAGCTCATTGGCTTTAAGCCTGTTCCCGAATGCGACCCATCGCAATAAGGTTGATTTTTAGAACGTCCACATCGGCAAAAGTAATATTCTTGCCCTTCGGTTAGATTCACTTTAATCGGCTTATTATCGGCGATGATTGGCTTGCTCATGTTGCCCCCTATTTATTATTGTTAACCACGCTTTCTCGCTGGCTTGCAATAAGCGTAGAACAGGAGCGGAAAGAGCGTCAGCGAAACCAGTGTAAAATACGCGATTGTCGCTTGCCTCACCTATACTCTTTATGGGTCTCATACACGTGGAGGCTATATGACGATTGCAACCCGATTAGATGAATATTTGACTGAGCATAACATTCACTTTCAAACCGTGAATCACAGCCACAGTCATAGCTCGCTACAAAGTGGTGTTGCCGCAGGTGTGCCTTTAATGAATATCGCAAAAGGCGTCATTCTTGAGGATCATGAAGGGCATCATATGATGGCAGTCTTACCTGCCAACAACAAAATCAGTTTGTCGAGATTAAACGATGAATTTAACGCTACTTTCCACTTGGTGAAAGAGCGTATGGTTTACCGACTCTTCACTGATTGTGAGCACGGCGCGATTCCACCGATTGGTAGTCCTTACCACATGTCGACCGTTTGTGATGAAAGATTAGCAAACTTGGAACATGTCTATCTTGAAGCCGGCGATCATGAAACTCTGATTAAGCTAGATAGAAAGGCATTTAAAGAGCTAATGAACGACTGCAAATACTTAAGATTCAGCAGTGAAGTTCTGCATTAAACTTCCAAAAATCTGTCGACATTTCGTGAAAAAGGCTCTTTCAAAAAGAGCCTTTCTTTCTCTATTGGCAGCGCGTGGTGGAAACTTCCCGACCTTAGGTAATCCGCAATTCAGAACACATAGAAACAAAAAACGCCCGTTTGAGCGGTTTTTTACAATCCAACCACTATCGAACAAAAATCTTTTGAATCGCTTTTATCGCCATAGCTCTGCGACGCATTAATGCCCCCGTCCTTGGTAGCCATTTCGGCGTGTGGAGTACGGTTTTCGCGTGGCTAAAGGTTCTGAATCCTTCCACTCCGTGATAATGACCAATGCCTGATTCACCAACGCCACCGAAAGGCGCATCCTCAGCGCCAACGTGTAATACCGTGTCGTTAATGCCGACGCCGCCACTGTGTGTGTTGCGTACAATATGTCTGATGGTCGATTTGTTGTCCGACATAACATACAGCGCAAGTGGTCGCTGGTGCTGATTAATGTAGTCAATCGCTTCATCTACCGCTTTGTAAGGCTTGATGGGTAGAAATGGCCCAAATATTTCCTCTTGCATGATGCGCATATCTGTCGACACGTCTGTGATCAAATGAGGATACAAAAGCCTTTCCTGTTGAGGTGACGCTTCAACAGTATGGATGCTTGCGCCCTGAGCTTTGGCGTCCTCAAGTAGCGCAGTCAAACGATCATACTGTCGTTGATTAATAATATGGGTCAGCTTTTGATTCTTGTTGGATTTCAAATAGAGTTTTTCAAAACGTTTTAAGAACAGCGCAATGAACTCTTCGACGCGTTCTTGTGGTACAAACGCGTAATCAGGCGCCACACAAATCTGGCCGGCATTGATGCATTTACCAAACAAAATCGCATCAACGGTTTTCTTCATGTCTGCATCTTCTGCAATGATCACCGGAGACTTCCCACCCAGTTCTAACGTCACTGGAGTCAGGTTTTCAGCCGCTGCTTTTGCCACAGCGCGACCAACATTTGTCGAGCCAGTAAACAAAAGATGATCGAATGGCAGTTGGCTGAATGATTGTGCAACGTCCGCTTCACCTTCAAATACTTCGACATATTCAGACAACTCGCGACAAATATTGACGATGACTTTATTGGTTTTGGGCGTAAATTCGCTGAGCTTCATCATCACACGGTTACCTGCGGCCAAAGCAGTAACTAAAGGCGCAAGGCTCAAAATAACAGGAAAATTCCACGGCGAAATGATCCCGACCACGCCGAGTGGCTGATACTGAACGGTCACTTTCGACGGAGCAAGCAACAGACCGGATTCACGCTTACTTGGTTTGCACCACTTTTTTAGCTGCTTGAGGGTGTAATTGATGTGCGAGACCGTCGGCAAAACGTCGGTCATGGCGGTATCAAATTCGGAACGATAGCCAAAATCGTCACTCAGCGCTTCCACCAATGCTTGTTTATTCGCAATCAGAGCTTGTTTTAGCAAGACAAGGCGCTGCTTACGTTCATCCAGACTAGGATAAGGTTCGGCGGCATACGCTGCTTTTAAGCGATCAAGGCTTTGTTGTAACAGGTTGTCCACTTCAACCTCTGCGATTGCGTTCATGATGCTTCTCCTAACCTAGTTTCAACCAATGACGCTCCAAATTAACACGAGCGCAACAATGTTACTATTGTAGCGCTCGCGAAATTAGAGTTCGAACTCTGATTAAAATATCAGTGGGTTTGGAGCTAAGTCAGACGCAACTCATAAATGCCGAGCCGTTGAGAGCGGTCAAGCGTCTCGAACTCGTGATCAACGTATTCTTTTAATGTAGCACCAGCACGCTCAGCAATATTGATGCTGGCAATGTTGTCTTCCATACAGTGGAATTGGATGAATTGCGCGTGCCCTTTCTGCTTCAAAAAAGGAATCAACACCGCGAGTACTTGGTCGATCACTCGGTGTCCTCGCCCATTGTTGGCAAGCCAATAGCCAATCTCAGTGACCCGTGTGTGCAAATCCACACCTTTAATGCCAATAACACCCGTAAACTGCCCATCAAAATAAATAGCGCACCAGTGGGCATCTAACGCTTTGCTGTTCACGCGCTGAGAGATGTAGTTCACCGCTTCTCTGCGGTTGGTCACAAAGTCCGTCCAAGGCAAATAGCCAGAGAGGCTGTTTCGATACGTGTTCACCACTTCCAGTAAAACAGTCGCGTGTTTGGTGGTGAGAGGCTCAATTGAGACCCTTTCTGAAACAGAAAAACTGGCCTGCATGCTATTTCCTTGATACGCCTTTTGGCACATGACCTCATCCATCCACATTATCCCTTTTTCAGTAAACACTACTCACAAATCCTACCGCCTCATTGCGTTGAGAACAAACTTCCATATTCATTATGTCAAACGTGCTTAAAAGGATGGCGTTCTCGTCTAGTCTGTTTGTTCAATCAACGTAAATGGCGTCAACGATTCCACATCCACGTAATACCTCCACACATGTTCGTAAAGGTGGTGCTGATTTGCAAACGGGGCTAGTCGCTTTGCTTCTTCAAGCGTACACCAACAATACTCTGTGTGTTCTTCGTTAAGTACAACCGATTGGTTAGGTGGACAAAATAATACGAAGCATGGAATAACCATGATGCGGTTATTTTTTGCTTCGTAGAACTGTTCTAGAAAGTCTGCAGTATGTAACTCAACATCGTCAATTTGCGTCTCTTCTTTCAGTTCTCTGAGAATAGTTTGCCATCCGGTTTCACCGGCCTCTACACCACCAGCAACATGGCACCAATAACCACCTTTAACACGTTTGAGCAACAGCATTTTATCGACGCCATCAATTTTAGAAATGACAACGCCAGAACTATGCGTTGCTTGTACTGGGATCATGTATGCTCCTTAAATATCTAGATATTTCCTAGATGCGCTCCATGCGCGAATGAAAGATAGGGTTGCTTGAGAACCCATAGTCTACTGCTTATTCTCACTCTCGGCAGATGTGTTTGAATATCACGGATCATTTTGTGAGCTGAGTATGCTAAAGTGCGATCTGTCGCAACAAATGAGCAGTAAAATGTCTAATTCATTCAACACTCTGGTTCCCATTGGTGTGCGCTTTATGGTGCTCTCCGCATTCGGTTTCGCGCTAATGTCTGCCACAGTAAAGCATGTCAGTCTTCATGGTATCCCTGTATTTGAGATTGTTGCAGCGAGGGCACTCGTCTCACTTGTTATCAGCTATTTAGATGTTAAGCGAAAACGAATTTCTGTATGGGGCAATAATAAGCCATTACTGTTTGCGCGTGGCGCAGTGGGTACCATGGCATTGATGTGCGTATATTATTCGGTGACTACCTTACCTTTGGCAGAAGCGACCATATTCCAATACATTCACCCAGTATTTACTGCGCTCCTAGCCGTCTTTTTCTTGAAGGAACGCATTCAACCATCGACGTTCCTTTGTATTGCCTTGTGCTTACTCGGCATCTATATAATGGTAAGTCCAGAAACAGGACAAGAAGCAGAGCGCACTTTACCTATGTTTAGCGTAATGATTGCAATCTTGGGCGCATTTGGTAGCTCAATTGCTTATGTCATTGTTAGAAAACTTAGCCAAACTGAAGATAGTTCAGTGATCATTTTCTATTTCCCTCTGGTTGCTCTGCCCGCTTCACTCTTACTGATTGGCGATGATTTTGTTATGCCCGACCTGTATCTGACTTTCATGTTGGTTTTGGTTGGTGTATTCACCCAAGTTGGGCAATTGGGATTAACCAAAGCAATGCAAACTCAGCAAGCGGGCAAAGCGTCTGCTTACTCGTATATTCAGATCGTATTTTCTGTGTTGTTAGGCATCATTTTCTTCGGCGAAATCCCGCTCATCTGGACGTACATCGGTGGTGCACTAATTGTAGCGGGCGCACTCATTAACGTATTTGGCCGCCATTTGCGATTGCCATTCGTTAAGCGCAGCGCTTAACCCTTCAGCCCCAAAGCGAGACAACACTAAAACGTAAAAAGCCAGAGTCGACTCTGGCTTTCGTTTTATGTTTAACCTGACGTTAAGCGGATAATTTTAATCCAGCGATACCGGCAACAATAAGCAGTAAACTCAGCAATTTTATCAGCGTCGCGGGCTCGTTAAATATGTAGATACTGACGATTGCCGTTCCAATCGCTCCTATACCTACCCAAACGCCGTAAGCGATACCGAGTGGTAGCGTCCTTAATGCAATTCCAAGTAACCAAAAGCTCAACACCATAAACGTAACGGTAAAGCCAGATGCCGCCAATTTGGTAAAACCTTGTGAGTATTTTAGTCCGACAGCCCATGCCACTTCGCATAAGCCAGCAATGAAGAGAATTCCCCAAGCCATGTCATATTTCCCAACGAGATGGGGTCGTCCCCGAGAAAAGATAGAGCGGTGAGGTCGTCCTCACTTCTTTGTGACTCGCTATTATATACAGAAAATTGAACGTAAAAAAATAAGGCCCTGATATTTCAGGGCCTCTTTACATAAAAATCGCTAGGGCTTAGCGATGATGAATACGGTACCATCCGTCAACGTAAAGCTAACCTCACTGGTTTTCTTTCCGATACCGGATAAACTGCACTCGTTATCGTTATCACACGGCGTATTTGAAATAACATTCCACACGCCATTCATCAAGCCAGAACCAGTAATAATCGCCGTCCATGTTTTACCATTGTTGATCGATTGTGTAGTAACTTCATCAGATGGTGGTGGCGCCTCTTCTCCTACATAACTTGCTTCCACATTCAAGTTACTGTAGCTGCTGTAAGCGTACACACCAATGTGCCACGTTCCTTCATTCGGAGAAGTAATACTACATGCTTCATTACTGTTGCCACTGTATGAGCGACAATCGTAGTTGGTTAAACTTGGTTCACTTCCCAGCTTAACGTAAAGATCCGCATCGCCGTTTGCTCCCGATGTGGTAACAATAAAGTCTGAACTGTTGGTAGGCACATCAATCGTAAAACAATGCCACTCACCAGTAGATGAAGAGTCAATGTTGCTGGAAACACCATTGTTTAGGGCGATAGCCTCACACGTGCTAGATGGTGGCTCGACGACTCCGCCATCAACTGAAACACCGACCTGAGCAAAAGCGTCGGCTACATCATTCGCCGCCACGTTTAAGCTTTGGGCGGCCGCCAATACACCCGCAGCTGCAGAGTCAAACGTTTCGCTTGGCGTCCAGTAGTTCTGGTTAGCGTACGCAAAAACCTCGAACGCTTGTCGCGTTCCCCAATTGTACTCAACCGCCAATAGATAAAACGCTTTGTTAAACACACCACTTGAATAATGCACATCCATGCCACTCACATACTGAGACGCGTGATCAATTGAACGACCATCAAGGGGCGGATTATCCATGTAGCGCAGCGCCGCATTGGCAGCCTTTCTAATATCGTACCCAACTTTCCAATCGTTAGAACCACGTGAATAGAATTCAGCCGCCTCACCTGCCATATCTGAGAAAGCCTCATTGATTCCGCCAGATTGCTCTGAATAAATCAGATCAGAGTTTTGTTCTGTAAATCCATGGCTAACTTCGTGCGCTGAGACATCTAAACTCACTAAAGGATAGAAATAACTCGCACCGTCGCCAAAAGTCATGCTCGAGCCATTCCAAAAGGCGTTTTCATAGCGTTTGCGGTAATGCACTCGCATTTGAAGCTGAAACGTTAAGGGAGCAGTATTCAGCCAATCTTTGTACATGTCGTATACCACTTTGCCAAAGTAATGCGCATCGTTTAACGGGCTGTACGCTCCATTAATTTCTTTAACACTATTGGTTGGACAAACGAACGTATGTGTATTGCCAGACGTCCTACCATTCAAGTTGATGGTTTTGACCACGCCAGGAATGTCCATCAAACACGTATCACCGGATTGCTGGACTAATAGAGACTCAAAGTCCACACCATAATGATAACGACCAATTTTTTGGTTTCCTCCCGGACCATTCGCTTCTACGTGCGCTAACCCTTCATATTGCAGCAAAATGTTTCCTGTTTTAGCATCAACAAGAAAGGTGGGACGCGTAGGCTTACCACCATGCTCATTATCAGCAAAAAACTGGACAATATAAGTTAAGTGCGCCACGTCACTTTTATCGACATAAATACGCAAACCTTGGCGCTGATTATCTATTTGGTATCCGTTTTCACGGTACGACTTTTGCGTTGAAGACATTACTTGAGAAAGCGACAATCTAGGCACCATATCATTGATATCTCGGGCAATATCCTTTACGAGAGTGCCGTTGATGTGCTTGATTTGGCCCTGTTTATCACGATGTACGACAATTTGCTTGCCCCAAATCGGGACGCCTTTAAACATCTGCTGATAACGACTATGCGTACCGCCGTTTTTACCTTTGTTGGTTTTCAGCTTTTGTACACGATTTCCATTTTGTAAACCTAACACACGATCTATATTTTGTGTGGCTGCAAGGTTGCGTTTTTCTAAAGCAACAACAAGACCATGGTTTTGCTCTAGCCGTTCGGACTGAGCGGCGGATAAAGATGTTGAAAAAAGAAGTGGTGAAGCAAGCATTGCCGTGACAAATAACCTGCTCTGGTAGTTTGATACTGAACCCATCGGTTAGCCCCCTATTTTGCATCAATAGCAAAGCCAAACTGACCAGATCTTATTTGTTTGTTTCTCACCCGAAAGTGAAGTCAAACTTATCGTAATCATCCCGCTCATTGATTTTAGCACACACAATCATACAGCTTATGTTTTAGTGCCATTTCATCTATTAAAAGCGACACCGTTTTTTAACAATTTGCATATAACCTTTTGGTGTTGAAAGTGTTGCGTTTATTGCACAAATCACACAAAAACTAATTGAACATGTAAATATGAAAACGTTTGTGTGATTGATATCGCTTAAAACAATTACTGATGACTTTAATATTCAGCCGAATCAATTATAAGGTATGACGTACCCATGAAAACAATCAAAACCTCTATCGCTCTCCTTGTTGGCGCCGCTCTATTATCTGGATGTAATGACGACACTGAATACGTCAATGTTCAGCCTAAAGAAGTAAAAATAGCGACTTACAACCTCTCTTTTGATCGTGCAACTTTTGAAGCTTTAGTGAGTGAAATGCAAATTGAACCAGCGCAGCAAGCTGTATTGGTTACTGCCTATTTAGACGGTTCTATCGCCGCTGAAGACAAAACCACTGCGGAAAAAGTCATTCAAATTCGGAACGTTGCTGCGATTATTCAGAAGAATCGCCCTGACGTTCTTATGATGGCGGAATACAACAACGACGGAACAGGCGAAAACAAAGCTGCCCTTGAAGGCTTCCAGAAGAACTACCTGTCTGTCGCGCAAAGCATCAATGGTGCAGGCGGTGAAGCGAACCTTGAACCTATCGAATATCCTTACGCGGAGTCTTACTCTACCAACACAGGTTTGCTAAGCGAGTTTGACCTCGACAACAATGGAACAGCAGGTCAAATGCCGGGCGATGCATGGGGCTTTGGCATGTACCACGGTCAATATGCCTTTGCCCTAATGTCTAAATACAAGATTGATACGGCAAATACGCGTACGTTCCAAGCGTTTAAATGGAAAGATATGGAAGGTGCGAAGATTCCAACCATTACTATCTGTGACGGCTCACAAAAGATTCCAGATGGCATGAAGTGTGGTGATGAGTGGTACTCTGCAGAAGAATGGGATCAAGTACGCCTATCTTCTAAAAACCACGTAGATGCACCAATTATCATTCCGACTCGCAATGGCGAGGAAGTTGTGCATCTACTGATGTCGCACCCTACTCCACCAGTATTCGACCCAGGTAAAAACAAAGCGCAAAACGCAGCCGAAGTAGAGTTCTGGCATCACTACATTCAAGGTAAAGACTATTTCTACGACGATGCAGGTAAGCAAGGTGGCTTATCGAGCGGGGCTAAATTCGTAATGATGGGCGATCAAAACCTTGATCCAGTAGCCGGTGACGGTATTAGCTCTGTAATGCAAGAACTGCATAATGATCCATTGGTTAACCAAACCGTGATGAATGGCGAGCTTTATCCGACAAGCTTTGGTGCAGCCGAACACGCTGTTGACCGCAGCTCCACTCACCCATATCCGAATCGCATCACTTCGACGTTTGGCTTGGGTGTAGATTATGCCTTGCCTTCTGCAAACCTAAATGTGGTGGACTCTGGTGTATACTGGTCAGCTTCTTATGAAGAAGGTCGTAAGCTATTTAACGATGCGCGTATCGGCAAGTATGGTGATGGCAAAGATGTGTCTTCCGACCATCGCATGATCTGGATTAAAGCACAGTTCTAAACTGTGTCATTTAAATAAAAAAAGCCAACCACAAGGATTCGTGATTGGCTGTATATATTTGTGAACAAAGTGGTTCACTAACAACGTCAGTTGGCTAGGTGACCCTCGGCTTAGAAAGGGTCACTCATACTAAAGCATGAGACGTGCCAACTTTGCAGTGCACAAAAACAGGTTGTTATTTAACCACTTTCATTAAAACTTCACCAATAGCCACTGTTTGCTCACGCAATGAATTGCAATTTGCAAATTATAATTAGCATTTCGCAATAAACCCTACCGTTAACTTTTGTTCTATGGCTTCCTAGCCAAATCACGTGCGAGGATTAATGCGAGTCCGAATACTTGTAAGAAGAGCCCGATATTCTTGTACCAAGCGATCTTTTCATCTTGCTTTGCCATTACCTCATTGAGCTCTACATTCTCAATGTAATAGTCATCAATGCGATCTCTATACGAAGCTTGTGCTTGGTTTATCTTTGACATTAGCTGAGGGAGTTTATCTATTTGTATTTCATCCGATTCGTGATGAGTCCAAGAGGATAAGTGCCCTTCCAATATCTGTTCTATCTCCGAAGGTATCGCTGCGCTCTGACCTATGTGCAAGTGAAGCAGCAACGCCTCTCTTTTTCTTTCTAGAGTTTCAACGCTATTCCACGCGAGTTGGATGGAATACAAGTTTTCCGCCTTTTGCTCTGCGAGTTGCGAATACTGTTTGCCAAGCCTATCAAGGACCAAGCTAGTAAGAACGATCGCGCCAATATTCAGTACTAACCCAATCAGAACGAGTACCCATGGCGGCGGGATATAGCTACGAAGACTTACCATAACTTATCGTACGGAAGATAAATCATATTCAACACAACCAGCGAAAGTATCACTAGGAATGTCACCTGCATGCCCCTAACACGCCTTTTTAAGTCCTCTTTCAATATACCTCGAGCATGGATAATTCGACCGATCACGAAAATAATGCCTGTGAGATGTATCCAGGTTGGGTAAGCACTATTGGATTCTAATAGTGCCATTAGAATCAGAGTAATGGGGATATATTCTGTCGCGTTACTCTGTGCACTACGAGCGATTTGGAGAGCCTCCACTCCTCCGTCAGCATAAGCAATCTGATTTAAGCGACGCTGCTTAATCACTTGAACGGCCAACCAAATAATCAGTATTGCAAGAATGCTAGCGTATAGAGCTGTGATCATATGTCGTCCTTTTTAATCCGGTTTTCATTATATAGCGTGTTACTTGGCTATAAATATAGCGGTATCCTAATGATAATGCGTCAGTTAACCTCAAATTATGCTTTGACTCGAATATAAGAAAACGAGTAAGAGAATACCTTATGGAACTAAAAACGCCCTCGAATAGAGGGCGTGAGAGTGAAATCGTGAATATTCAAGAATAGTGTACTATAAAGGATGATTGGCCAGCTTTTTACGCTTATGCCCTTTGACAATACTTTCAAAGATTGTAAATAACAGCCCCACCCAAATAAAGGCAAAGGTCACTGCTTTAACTTCGTCAAACAGCTCACCGAAAAACATGACAGCCAAAACAAACTGCAAGCTTGGTTCAATGTATTGCATTAAACCAACTGTCGATAAGTTTGTTATACGTATCGCGATAGAATAAAAAATCAGTGGTAAAAGCGTGATCGGTGCGCTGCCAAAGTACAAAAGCAATGTTGTGATATCTACGCCTGAAGCCAGCTCACCCACTGTCCATTGTTTGTAAAACAAATACGCCACGGCAACTGGAGTCAATAGCAGGGCCTCAACAAACAAGGTGGTGCTCCAGTCATATTTTATCTTCTTCTTGTACAACCCATACAAAGCAAAGAACAACCCCATCGTTAGTGCGATAACAGGCAACTGGCCATAATGAATCACTTGATACATCACGCCAATTGTTGCTAGCACAATTGCGATGAGTTTACCTTTTGAAAGCTTATCTCCAAGAATAAACACGCCTAACGCCACTGACACCAACGGTCCAATAAAAAAGCCTAAGCTTGCATCAATGACTCGATGGTGAGTCAAAGCCCAAGTGAACGCACTCCATGAAATACACATCAAGCTGCTCGCGACAAACGTGTACCACAAAGATTTTTTGTCACACCAGATTTCTTTCCAATTCGGTCCTCGACGGGTTATACCAAGCACAATTAAAAAACCGACAGGAACTGAGCCGATGATTCGCCATGCCAGTAACTCATCCATTGAAGCATTCGGTAAATAACGATAATAAATGGGTAACAGCCCCCAAATTACAAAGGAGAATGCTGCCATAAAAGTGCCATAACGAGTGTTATTCATAAAACTATCGCTCATCTAAACGAACAAGTCAGCGCAAACAAATCGCGCTATGCATAATAAAAGGAGATCGATATCCCTGTGAGTTTAAGATGCTGAGGGCATTACTGGTTCAACGCTTGTACTACTGCTGTAAACCCACTCACAAAACACAACATAAGTGCTCCAAACCGAATTTTTTCTTTTGGTAACGATTGGGTGGTTTTCATCGCGAGCCAATACCCAAGTGCTGCCGCAGGTAATAGCGGAATAGTAATCACCAAATGGTGTAATGTGAAGAAACCAGCGGGAATTTGAACAACGAGCGAAATGATGGAACTGAAAACAAAAAATGCCGACAGGTTACCACGTAACTGATTCGCGTCTTGATGTTGCAACAACAACGCCATCGGTGGGCCTCCAATCGCCGAACTGGTACCAAACAATCCAGAAAAGAATCCTGCTAATGTCATACGCGCTGGTGTGGGTTCAACCCGAAACGGTAAAACACTCACCACAACCGCGAATAACACCAAAAAACCAATCCAAAGTGTAAGAGCTTGAGTCGAGACAAAAAACAGTAGCAAGCCGCCAGCGACCGATCCGGGCACACGCCCAATCAATGCCATTTTTAAACCGCCGATTTCAACACTACTGCGGTGCTTCATCGCATTCATCAACGAAATAAATAACGCGACTAAACAGATTGGTGCAGGCACATACTCCGGCGCCCAAAGAATCAGTAAAGGTGCGGCAACAATTGCCAAGCCAAAGCCTATTGCGGTTT
This sequence comes from Vibrio sp. M60_M70, assembly GCF_037162085.1. Classification (NCBI taxonomy): domain Bacteria; kingdom Pseudomonadati; phylum Pseudomonadota; class Gammaproteobacteria; order Vibrionales; family Vibrionaceae; genus Vibrio; species Vibrio sp. M60_M70. The sequence continues at coordinate 1,042,626 of NZ_JARLUL010000002.1, read as the reverse complement.
GTACATAAGAGCCAAGAAATATTAGCCCTATCGCAAGCAAGTTTATCGAATCGAATTCCATTTAGATTATTCTTATATTTGAAAGCCAAACACGAAACCAAAGCACATTCGCACGATGAATGCGTCGAGTGTGTTGTGATATGAATCTCGCGTAGCATTCATCAAAGTGAACAAAAAGACAATCCATTTGTGCGGTTTGCCATCACTTCTTTTCGTCTTTCATTCAGCCGATGTACGCGTATGCTTATATCTAGGCGAATTCATGCTCGACTGTTCATGCAGCATTTCTTCCACGGAATTAATGACTGCTCAAAAACGGCCGCATTAGATCTTTGAACCCTCCTCCTGCTCTATATAGGCGTAGCCGATTCTCATTACGTCGGTATAGCACTTTATGACTCATCGCTTTATACTATTGATCGTTTTGTCATTACCGTACTTATTTACACAACAACAAGTGTACGGTCAGTGTTACTTTTTCTACCTTTAACTTGCTGTGAAAATAATATGAGAAAACAAACTGGATTTACTCTAATAGAGTTAGTCGTAGTTCTTGTCGTGCTCGGCATTCTTGCTGTCACTGCCGCACCACGCTTTTTAAACCTTCAAAGTGATGCCCGCGAAGCGCGTTTAGAAGGCATGAAGGGCGCGATTGCATCAGCGCTCGGTGTCGGTTATGGAAAAATGGCGATTGCAGGGTTGGAACACTATCCATATATATCAAACAAACACACAGACGCAGGTTCAGGTAAAGGCCCTGAAAATTTGCCTTTCTCAGGCTGTGAGTTGAATGGCTCTCTTAGCTGTACATTTAGGTACGGTTACCCTGATGCAGATGAAACAAGCTTAGCTATATTAGTCTCAGAACTTGAGAATCAGTATGGAGATAGTGACTGGAAAATTGTTCAAACTAACAACATTAAAGTCGTCATTTCAGCAAGAGATGATAAAAATAGCAGTTTAACTCAATGTGGGATTTTATATGGGCCACCGCAGGGTCCAAACGAAAATTACACCTTGGAAATTCTTCCATGCTCACAATAAAATAAGGCTGCCCATCGGCAGCCTTATTTTTAATCTTATCGGGTTTGTTTACGCAAAGTTAAACACGTATTTATCCATCATATTCACCATACGGCCAATCTCTGGCTTGGTAATCGTATCATTTGCGCCAAGAGACAGTGCTTTCGCTCGGTTATCCTCACTCATCAATGATGAGAACATAATGATCGGCATTTCATGAAACGCTTCAGTATCGCGTAGTCTCTTCACTAAGTGCATACCATCCATTCGAGGCATTTCTACGTCCGTAACCACCGCATCTAACAGCTCTTTAACTGGCAAGTTTTCTTCTTTCGCAACCTCGATTAAGCTCATTAATTTCTCATGAGCCTCACCACCGTCTTTACAAGTGATCACATTGTAACCTGAAGAAGCTAATGTATCTTGAATCAAAGAGCGAATAAATGCTGAGTCATCCACCACCATGATCGTTTTAGCATTACGCTTACCCACCATTCTCTGGTTTAGATCTACCGACTTATCCCCTTTCACATCGTATTTTTCCATACTCAGCTCTGGGTTAATATCCGCGATGATTTTTTCAAAGTCGAGAATCATGATCAGGTTGCCTTCTTTGCGGACAACTGCCACTACACAATCTTGTTCGCCCGCTTCCAAAAACTGACTTGGTGATTCCACATCATTCCAAGAAATACGATGAATACGTGAAATACTATCAATCAGAAAGCCATTGGTCATTTTGTTGAAATCAGTAACGATAACAAACTTACGCTCTAGGTCCTGGCGTGTTGGTACACCTAACCAACCAGCTAAATCAACTAAAGGCGTCAATACATCTCTGGACGAAAACACCCCGATCATGTGAGGTTGTGCGTTTGGATAATCGGTTGTCTCTGGTACGCGAATCACTTCTCGTACTTTCGCAACGTTGATGCCGTAATAACAAGTTTTTGTGCTGCCATCCGGCAATGTTTTTTCTAAATGAAACTCGATGATTTCAAGCTCATTGGTACCACTTTCTGTCAAAATGGTGCTGGTTACGTTACTCATAAAGCCAATTATCCAACCAAAATACGCATCAGAAAAAGTTTGATGCAAACGCCATGAGAAGCCATTCTCAGGCTAAAAATCCAAGAATCCTTTTTAGTCGTTACAACAAAGTTTGTAAACCACCAAAAGGACGGCCAACGCACATTTCCATATCAAACTGTGAAAAAATGTCTCATTTTTGAACAGGATAACATGAGTTAACTTAGTGCGAGCTTACCTTCCCACTTTTAGCGGCCATTTCGATGAAAAGTTTAGGGTTAATATTGATGTTTTTCGTTGGCCTATCACTATACCCACACATATGAAATCCCTCGTGTATTGGCGTATTCGACAGTATCTTATTCAATTGTGCTCAGTGAATTTCAATTATAGAAAATGTCATTTTCCTTTCCATCAGAAAGGTTTTTCCTACAATCCCTCTTAATACAATCATATTGCGTTGGGCGGTATGACAGTTCGGATAGTAGTGAGGCTCCATTTGAATAATGTTCTTATCATTGATGACCAACCACTTTACAGCGAAGCACTAACTTCTCTTGTTGAGAGCGTAATCAACACAGCCGAAGTCATTCAGTCGAAAGACAGCGCAGAAGTAATGGACTTAGTTCGAAATACAAAAATTGATTTTATTATTCTAGACGTTGTCCTTGGTGATCGAGATGGTATGCGTTTGGCGAAGAATATTTTAGCAACGGGCTATCAAGGTAAATTACTTTTCATTTCTTCACGCGACTATTCCAGCCTTTCTAAAGCGGCTTACGAGATGGGAGCTCATGGTTTCTTGAATAAAAACGAGACAAAAGAAGCGATTACTGACGCGATTGTGAGCGTCTCACGTGGGTACTCTATGTTTAAGTCTACTCACGCTCCTTCTACTGGTGATGTCACGCTATCCAATCGCGAAGCCATGGTGTTCCACTACTTAGCTCAGGGCTATTCAAATAAACGTATTTCAGAACAACTATCGCTCAGCGCTAAAACCATCAGCACTTACAAAACTCGTATTTTGAAAAAATACCATGCAGATTCATTGATTGAATTACTGCATACGATCCCAAGCGCTGAAAACATTCAATGCGATCGTTAGTTCTTCATATATTTTGCAATGGCATCGGTTAATATCTGGTGCATTGCGTCGTGACGATGGCTTTGCTTCATCTGAAGTACAACCTTTGGCCAGCCATTGGGGTAATAAGATTCAGGAATACAAATAAAACGATATCCTTCGATTGGCGCCTGATACTCCAGAAAAACCGTCGCCGCCTTTTTTTGTTTGAGCAGCTTTAGCACACTGCTCACGTTATCTAGCGCTGCAATTCGATTGATCACCATACCGTGATTCTCCATTGCTCGTTTTGCAAGCTGCTCTTTCTCTTTCCAACCGATAATTTCAAGCATAATAAATGGCAGTTTGGCAGCCTCTTCAAGAGTGGTGATCCCAAGCTCTTCCGGAACAACAACCACAGCAGGCGCGTAGCCAATAAATTTCTGATGGATAGATTTTGGCAATTCATCATTGAAGTAATGAAGCTGGGCATCCACTTTGCCTAAAAGGATTTCGTCCACCGTATATTCCGTGATGGTTGCGACAGTAATATGAGCTTTAGGAAACAGCGTCATTAAATCCATCGCCAACAAGTGTCCAAATGAGTACTGAGCCGTTTGGGGTAAACAGACCGTTATATCCTTACTGTATTTTTCTGGTTTGAATTCTGATCGAACTAAGCATGTTTCTAAGTTATCTAATGCATCTGCAATTTTGGGTAGCTGACGCATCAGAAAGTTGGTGGGTTCTAAATGATGTGGGTGACGAATGAATAGTTCATCACCAAGCTGGATGCGTAAGCGAGCAAGATATTTACTGATCGACGCCTCACTCTTGCCCAAGGCTTTCGCTACGGGTTTAAGCTGACGATGCTTTTCTAACAGAACCAGTATTTTTAATAGGTTTAGATCAAGGTCTTTGTTCACGATACAGTACCAGTTGGGTCTTATGCTAATCAGCAATCAAAGGAGCATTATGCATTGCTCGACTAATATAAAAGACCAAGGGTACTGCTTGGTCAAATTTATCAAACAGTTATGTCATGGTTATGTATTGTTGTCCTCAAACACGCTGTTTTTTCATTTCATATAACTCTTCATCTGCTCTCACGATCACCTCTTGCAGCGTTTCATCCTCTTCGCGCACAGCAACACCAGTACTAACGCTGATCTCTATATCTAATGTATTTAAACGATTGTGTTTAACAACGCCACGGAGCTTTTTCGCTAACATGGAAGCTGTGCTCATGCTGTATCCGGGCAAAATAATCATATTTGATAGAAATTACTATTTTTACAATCATAGCTTACCCCCATGTAAGTTTGCCTTATATCTAAGTACTTCTCATAGTAGAGGTAAGCCATTATCCTAGTTTCTGTATTAAAAATTAAGACATTTAAAGCATTTATTGAGTCATATAGTTCCTTGCCATCAACGCCAGACTCCTTATAACATTTTTTAATATATATATGCTCTTTGTAAAGCTCATCCGCAACTAGTTTATTTTCCAGCCTATCTAATTTGAAATTATATTCCAGTATTTTTGTTGCATACTTTACATAGCGAGAAACAAATTCTTTATCAACCTCGCTTACCGAAAGATAACCGATAGCTTTGTCAACGTCATCACGAATACTATTTCTATCTAAGTCTATCCCGACTAAAGAATCTGACGTATCCTTAATTATACGTGTGTTATATACATACACCTCCAGTTGTTCACTCATACTTAGATTTTCTACTTTACTATAAGAATAATAAGAGTTTCCTAAAAACAAAATTAGCATTTGTAAAACATACTTAAGCTTCATTTATCAATCCGAAAATATTGTAAACAATGTTCTATATCTAAAAATCAATCCATGTAATATTAAAGTATAATTTATACTCACCACATTAAATTACCTTCAATTCAAATAAGAAAACTTTGAGCCCAGAATAGGGCTCATATTTAATATATCGCTAGTATTTATCGCTCTACCCACTCTAAGCTTTGTTTATAATTTTTAGTATTTCCAACCTATTTCGACGCCATATAAAAATCAGCAAAGACGTTTAAACACCACATAAAATTGAGCACATAAATATTAAAATCACGACAGCAACTAGTGGATTGCACATTACTCTATAGTCAGTACAACTCGACGGTTACAGCCAGATACTTTGTTTTCATTTACCTTACAAATCGGCGCAGACTCACCGAATGCTTTTTCAACAATCCTGTTGCCTAGACCTAAGCCTTGTTTCAGGTATGTTGTTGCGGCATTCGCGCGACGAGCAGACAAGCCTTTGTTATAAGCTTGAGAACCGACCTCATCAGTATGCCCTTCAACAAGAACATGAGTACCCTCGTCAACCAGTTCCAAGTATTGTGAAATCGCTTGTTTGTGAGCATCTGTTAAACGGTATTTATCAGTATCATAGTTGAGGAACAACGACATCGAGTTCTTATCAAAGGTGCAGCTGTCGGTGGCATTCCCCCCTCAACCTTAACTACTCTTTTATCCTGTACAATAGAACGTTCTTCATTTACCGTCACCGCTAACTTACCAACAACCTGAGTGACTTTGGTTTCGGAACTTTTAAGAATTTTAGAGCTCACGTAGTTTTCATCATGATTAATACAATTAGCGAGTGCGACATTTGAGGTAAAAATAATCGCGATTGATAATAATTTTTTCATTTTAATCTTTTAATCGTCCTGTCTCTTCGTTAATCAGATTTAATATATATTTGTAGACATCTTTACCATTTTTTGCGTGATAAATATTTTTCTCGCCAACACAATCACCGAACCCATCGTCTTTTTGTACGTTGTAGTTAACACCTATAACGCCCATAGTGACTTTTGTTTTTTCACCTTCTAACTTCGCGTGTTCACTTTGAAACTTATTTTCTTTGCTAGAAATTCTTTTCTTGAGCTGTTCACAAAGGTTGTGTTCACGCACTAATGACTTCAAGAACTTGTCGTAAACTTGTTGATACTGAATATAACCATAACTGTCTCGATAACTTTTTGTGACTACATCGTATTTGTTTCTATACGTACTATTTCTATGGAGATGGTCAGGGAATCGTACGTCTGTATCTGCACCATCAGAAAGGAAGATAAACACCTGTTCCGGGTTACGATCTTCTTTCTTCACTTTGTCCGCTTCTTTCGCTGCTGCAATCAAGCCTAACCAAGAGTCGGTACCGCCCCCTCTTGCAGGCATTACCTTGTTGGAATTCAATATATTGATAAAGTCCTGATAGTTGTCTGTTATTGGAATATCTCGTGCCTGATTATAATAACTAGAGTGGTACACGTTTTGTTCATCCACAGACTGGTCAAACATATCATCGACAATGCTTTGGAAAGATGCTTCTGTGTGAGAAAACTCACTTGCATAGTCGTAGAATTTTAGTCTGCGATCCTTTTTATCGTATTTCACGTTGTAGGCGTTGTAAGTCAACAAGGCAACGCGACTCTTCTTATTCTCCCCGGTTTTGAAGTCCTTCAAATCTTCGACAACCTTGGTGATCGTTTCCTTCACCACCTGCATCTGAGTTTTGTTGTTTTGCCCATACCACAGGTTACTCATCGATTGACTGGTATCCAGTATGAAGTAGATATCCACCGGTTGAGGTAAGTATTTCCGGGTGATCGAGTCGCCAGACACTTTGAATTTTGGCTCTACGCCGATTTCATTATGTGAAATCCATGAATCATGCTCAGAGGTAGCAACCACGGTGAAGTCTGCAAATGGCGATAACTCATTGGCTTTCTGAACACAACCGTCTTTGTACTCACACTTCTTGGTCGATACATTGATCTGAATGTCGCTAATATTGTCGGTAATATATAAGTCAACAATTCTCTGCGCATAGTCTTTGTCTTCTTGATTGTCTTTGCCCGGACTTGCAATCAAGGCAAGACTTGCAACTTCAGCCGCCTCTTCTATTTTTGAGTGCGCAAGCAAACGTTGCGTATAGCCAACAGAAAACGAGAAAGTGATGATTAATATAGGGAGAAACGAAAGAAATATGATCCCAGCAACCCCTTTTTGCTTAGTGAAGCGATTCATATTAAATCCTTGCAAATGAATAGGAACTGGTCACTACTTTGATCGGCTCACCGCTCATAAGACCGATAATGTTAAACGGCGTTTTGTAGCAAAGAGACACGTGATAAAGAGGAAGGCGTCGGTTCTGCGTGGTCAAAGGCAATAGTTTTGTTGCTTTTTCCAACGTAATGTCCTCTAGATCCGGAAAATTACACCCCGCCGTCATGCCCTTTAAGGCGGTGGTTCTAACAAGCTTCTTATCTTTATCAATCAAAGATAGCTCTAAGACTCGCATCCCCAGCTCATTTTCGTCAAAATCTGGTAGTGTGCGTTTCAACATGCCTTTCGCCATATCGAACGAATTGTTCATGTGTGTCTCGCACTGCTTACCTCCTGCGCCGCAAATATCAAGTTCATTGGCAAACAACTGTCGGCGTTCACTAATAACACTGACGATCGAATACACCACCCTATCCAACTGCCCTTTTTTATTAACGGCGATGGTGTAGTTGATATGCATGGCAATAATGGAGCCAAAAAAGAGTAAGACCAATGCAAGCTCAACAATAAAAGCACCGGTTTGCTTTGACTTAGTTACCACAACTGATCTCCTCTCCTAACTTGAACGTGCAGCGCTCGTACTCCTGAACCGCGACCATCTCACGACTAATGTTCATGCTTGGCATAACAAAGTTAAACAGAGGCTGATAGGTGAAGCTCAATTGGTATATGGCAATTGGCATGTTGACTGAGTTTTCAGCAGTGTCGCCTTTCTTGATGTTTGGGCATTCACTCAACGCTTTTCCACTGCGATTACAATGGATAAAGTCAGTTAGGTTTTTAAAGTAATAAACCGATGCCGAAACCGTTGAGTGATCAACAACTTTTGACCATAGTGCACCACCACTTGATTCAAGCTTGGTTTTTATTACGTCTTGGTAGTCGACTTTTTCAGTACTGTGAGAGCTGCCTTGCTTTTTACTGCTCATCACTGCTGTGGTTAATGCATGATCCGTGACGCCCATTGAGTAGGTTAAAACCGACAAGTCAAACCAAGTAAACAGAACCATTAGTAAAACTGGCAAGCCCATTGCGGTCTCAACCGTCAAACTTCCCTTTTGAAACTTGATCATAGCTCGACGTACCTTTTCTTCGTGTAATCAACAACAAAGGCACCTTTGATATCCATATTTTCAAGAAATTTCTTTGCGTCATTGATATCACTGAACTCACCAATGCAGTAACGCTTCCATAAGCCGTGCGTGTAGGAATACACACTTCCATAATTGCCGTTCAGATAGTTTAAGTAATCCGAAGGAATCACCTTATAGGTTGCCAAAACTTGAATTCGGTAAATTGAAGGTGCTTTAGGGCGTAAGTTTTTTGGATCTAGAACTGAGCGTGCTACGTACTTTGGTTTCAAATCGACTGATTTCGTTTCCATTTCCATATTTTTCTTTTCCTTTACTTTAGCGACCTGCTTTGGTGGAACTGCTTTCGTTACTTTTTTAGGAAGCGGTTTAACGCTCTGCATGAGTTTTTTCAGTTTGACTCGCGCTTCCTGTTCGCTGCTGTCGTGCTTTAACACTTCCAGTGCCACGTCAGGTCGGTGTGAGCGAGTCGAAGCTAATAGTAGATTTGAGCGGACTTTTTCATCGTTCGGATTAGCCGCAAACAAGCTGTAGAGCAGTTCCATCGCAGGTTCCGGACGACCTTGCAACATCATCACGACGGCAATATTGTTATTCGCTTCTCGGTCCGATGCGCCGTTTTTCTTGCTGTCGTTGAAGTTGACGATTGCACCGTTGTAATCTTTCTTACGCGCTAAAATCTTGCCTTTCAAAAGATAATAATTACCCTTCGGACCACCGTTTTCTAAATAGTCATCTAGATAGCGTTCACTTGCGTCATAATTACGTTTTAGATATTCCAACTTAGCTAAGATGTAAATAATCTCTGGATCTTCGAGGTCTTTCTTCTCAAGAGTATTTATGTATAACTCGGCAGACTTTTGGTCTTTATTATCGAGGTATAAATTGATCAGTTTTATCTTATAGCTTGGAACTTCAACCAAATTTGCTTTATAAAACTCGATCAGTTGTTCAGTTTGTCCAGCATTAGTTAGTAGTTTTTCTTTGGTTACTAATTCCTGATTGATGGTTGAACAACCACTTAAAAGCAGTAAAACAAAAAGGGAAATAAATTTTTTTACATTCATTATCCTAGCATCCTCATTATCCCTGGCGCTGCGATTAGAACAACAATAGGAACCATGATAAAAGCGATCATTGGTATGGACATTTTTGCCCCCATCTTTCCTATTTTTTCTTCCAAATCGAGCATGTTTATTTCTCGAATATCAGAAGCGAGGGAAGCTAATACCGCACCTACTGATGAGCCGTACTTCAAGCTTTGAGTAAGAGTCATGACAAAGCTTTGCGCTTCTGTGGTTGGAACCAGATCATAGAGCTCAGTAAGCGCTCGATCCAAACCAACAATTTTGGCTCGTTCTGACGTTTTTTTAACAACATAAGCCAGGTTTTCATCGACTGTTTTTAGCTCGTTCGACAGATATTCCAAGCTCGCTTCGAGCGTCATCCCGGTATGCACACACACATTCATCAAGTCGAGCAAGAAAGGCAGTCGACTACTGACGTGACGAACGTTCGCATTCCCTTTCGATGAAATGTACATATCTGGCGCAATCAAACACACAAGCATCGAAAGCGAGAATGAAATAAACGCAGATGAAAACTCCATGTCTCCCTGCATGTAAGAATAACCAATAAATGCTAAGCAAAATAACAGTGGTATAACCTTCAGCAGGTAATAAGCTTGCGCAATAAAATCACTATGAATCCCTGCTCTAACTAAGTTGTTTTTTGTTTCTTCTTTATTAAAAGACAGGCGCGAAAGTTGTACTGCCAACTTATCCGCAAAAGGCGTCTTTTCTTGGGTTGAGTCAATGATCTTCTTTGTCGAAATATTCGCTTTGGTTTTATCAAACACTTTTAACGAGTAATACGCGACAGATAGTGAAACAAACAACCCTAATGCTAAAAAGATGAATTTAATGTCGACCATTACTTCACTCCTCTTAATATCATATAGATAAAGAAGAATCCGATAGCTTCACTGACCAGCACGTAATAAAAGATAGGTTTCCCACCTTCTTCAAACATCACGAAGTTATAATTTTCAGGGCTGGTTACTTTCAAAATCATGATAAAGATTACCGGCAGAGCCGCGATAATTTTTGCTGAAGCACGCGCCTCTGACGTCAGTGCATTTTTCTTCTTCTCGATTGCCCTTGCTTCAAACATGATGCGGTTGATGCGGTTAATGACATCTTTTAGTTGGCCACCTCGACTCAAGTTGATTCGAATCGTCGCCGCAAAGAAAAAGTACTCAACATAAGGGAACGACGCAGCACTTCGCGCCAAGACATCATCTGGGTCTTCACCGATAAGTAGGCGCTCTGACATCTTCTTGAACTCTTCGCCTACTTCATTATCAAGCTGAGTGCCCACATATTCGAACGCATGGACAATACTCTGGCCCGAGGAGAGCGCACCAGAAAGAATGTTCAGCGCATCCGGGAAGTTATCCTTGAATCGCTGCGCTTGAATGCCACTAAGTTTGAGAATAAACATCACAAATAGTATTGGCTCCAAAGCAAGCAACACTTTCCAATACTCAAACATGAAGAACCAATCGTTAACGAAGTAAACCGCTAATGAAGAGCCCGCAAAAAAGCCAATTAATTTGATTCCTGCATGAGGACTCAACAGCTTTTTCAACTGCTTAAATTTATCCTTAATCTTTTTTCGGTAGCTGATATCAAAGCTTTCTGAATCGATAACCGCTCGAGAGCCAGAAACGCCCTCGAACGTATTAGATTGCTCAATGATCGATGTGATTTCTTTCTGTTTTTTCGAATGCCCAATAAACAGAAACAACGCAATTACAACCCATAGCAAAATGACAATCAGCATCATGAGAACAGCTCCTGCAGCGCCCCATCCAAGCCAAAGAACTTCGCTCGCTCATAAATTACAGAGCGCTTAGAAAGACCTGGCGTTCGGAATTCGCCCGAGATTTTGCCTTCATCACCCATTCCGTTGTTTTCAAACCGGAAGATATCTTCCATAACAACGTTGTCACCTTCGAGACCAACAATTTCACTGATAAACAAGATCTTACGACTTCCATCATGGAGTCGTCGTACTTGGACTATCAGGTCAACCGCACTCACGATGGTTCGACGAATCGCCTCAAGCGGTAGACTGGCTGTCGCCATCATTACCATACTCTCCACACGAGCAATCGCATCACGAGGGGTGTTCGCGTGGAGCGTAGACATTGAGCCATCGTGACCAGTGTTCATTGCTTGAAGCATTTCAAACGCTTCACCACCACGACACTCACCAACAATGATTCTATCTGGTCGCATACGCAGAGCGTTGATTACCAAATCTCGCGCAGTGATTTCACCCGTCCCTTCAACGCTTGCTTGACGAGTTTCCAATCGAACAATGTGTGGTTGTTGCAACTGAAGTTCGGCCGCATCTTCAATGGTAACGATACGTTCACCACTACCAATGAAACCGGACAATGCGTTCAACAAGGTTGTTTTACCTGAACCCGTACCCCCAGAGATAAGGATGTTGCACTTACAATGGCTGGCAATCGAAAGCAGTTTTGCCATTTCAACCGATAGCGCGCCAAACTGAACCAAGTTTTCTAGCTTGATTTTTTGCTCTTTGAACTTACGAATCGAAATGGATGTCCCATCGATTGCAAGAGGCGGAATAACAATGTTTACACGACTTCCATCTTCCAAACGAGCATCACAAAGCGGTTTTGATTCATCAATTCGACGCCCCACATTTGAGGCAATACGCTTAGCAATGGTGTTGAGCTGTTTCTCGTTAACAAACTGAATTGGTGATTTTTCTACCTTACCGTTCAATTCGATAAAGATGTCTGAGGGACCATTGATCATGATGTCCGAGATTTCATCGTTATCAACCAACGCTTGAAGGGGTCCAAGACCTTTCAACTCGTCAAGCAGTGCTTTAACCAGCTCTAAACGCTTTAAGCTACTGATTTGAAGTTGCTTCTTCTCAATAAGAATATTAACGGAGTCTTTTAGTTGGCTCTCAAGCTCTAACGGTTCAACGTCAACTAACGAGGCTGCATCTAAAGCGTCAAAGATTTCGTCCCGGATCTCGATATAAACTTCTTTCAAGTGATTCATTTCTTAAACCACGCGAACTTTTTCTGTACTTTGACTTTTTTACCCGTCAACGAATTCACAATATTGGCAATGGCAGGTGCAAACTTAAGCTTTGCCGTATTTTGAATGCCTTGTTGAATAATGAGCTTCTCTAGATTGGCTTCATAAGCAAAATCAATCGCGTCTTTGGCTTTGATTTTCTCTTTCGCCCCTTGAAGCGGCATCATGTAGTCCTTCTGAGATCGCGTCATCGAGAAAATCACTCGATGCTCAGACTTACCCAGCTTCTTCTTGATTGAGTGGTACGCTCTTAGTGAGGCCACAGAAGGTTCACAAACAATAAAAATACGGTTGTATCGGTCACTGATGTCTTCTGCTGTCAACTCATCAATCGCACTGAGCGGCATGGAATCAATGATAAAGTTGTATTGATCAACCAGTTCATTAGAGATGCGAAACAACGAATCTACATGATCGCTCAAGCAAGCAACGTTCTTTTCTAATGTGAGGAAGTTGAGCTTATCTTTAACGGGTTTTACATAGCTTCCAGCAATCGCGGCATCCAGTTCAGACTGGTTCAAATCAATGCTGTTTTGCTGCGCTTTTAGCCCTTTTAAGCCTAGAAATATGTCTGAGTTTAGTGCGATGGTGTCATGCTCAACAAGCAAGGTTTTTAAATTAGCTTGTTGACTCAAACTGTGTGAAAGAAAGGCACTGATCGTGGACACGCCCACCCCACCTTTGCTACCAAGCATTAAGACTCGCTTGGCAATGCGAGACTTCTTCTTAACTGTTGGTGAGAATGTCGCAGCACTTGACTCTTTAAGCGCCCCTAACAAACCATCGAGTTCAGGGTCCCAAAGAATGTAGTTGGCACCCAATGACAAGACTTTATCTCGCATCAGTATTGAGTCCATGTTACTCACTACAATAAGAGAAATGCTGACGTCTAATCTTGAAGAGATCTCCGCAACTTCTGAAATCAACTCGCCACATGCTCTTAAGTCAAGAATGACATGTTTTATTTCAGCGTTAGTTTTATGCCAACTTTCGTCATCAATATCGTCGACTTTTAAAGGTGAAGCGAAACCTTCGATTGCGTAGAGCTCGTCGATTGCTTGAAGAAAAGCCAAATCATCTGAAACAACCAGATCAATGGTGTTGTTCTTCTTATCTTTGCTTGATGAAGTCGTTTTGAATAGGTTATCTAAATCCATTTTTTACTCCGCCACAGGATTCGTCATACTCAAGCGTCTGTTGTATTCCAAGCTGCACCCAAATGGATGATGTTTAAGGGTGTTGAATGAAACAGCATCACAAGTTTGCTCTTGCATCTTGTGGTATTTCGCAACGATTTTTACGCCTTTGCTTTCGCTGTTTGCGTTTAGGGTATAACGCAACTTGTTTACGCCTTTGGCTTTGATTTCTTTCACAAAGCCATCAACAAACTGACTTTCTTTGGCGTCGTAATTGATTGCAAATGTCGACTTTGGATACTGAAGATTAATTTGATTGACGAAGTTAACTGACTTATCCATCGCCACTTCTTTGTTTGTGACTCGAAACTCAAAGGTTTCTACAATTGTGTCTACGGTTGTTTTGTTTGGTGTTACCGATACCGAGCAACCCGAGAGTAATACAGAAACCACCAACAATAGGTTTGCCTTCATTAGTTAAAGCCTCCCGCCTTTATCGTATTTTCCAGCTCTTCGTCATCAACATTTGAAAGATCAAGTTTCAACAAACGCTCAAGATCACTCGTTCGTTTGAACTTCGGCAGTTTGATATCGGTTTCTTTAACAGGATCGACGAGGTTAACTGTCGCTACGATAATCAGCTCAGTCTTTCTTCTTTCAGTATTGGTTTTACTAAACAGTGCACCCAAAATCGGGATATCACCCAGGTAAGGGATTTTGGCTAATGATTCCTGTTCTTCTGATGTCAACAGACCCGCTAGAACAAAGCTTTGACCATCTTTCAATTGCACGGTCGTTTGGGCTTTGCGAGTCCTCAAAGAAGGCACACTGATGAGTCCAGAGTTCACACCATTGGTCTTATCAATAGAGCTCACTTCCGGCAGCAGTGACAAACGAATATTTTCAGAGTCTGTTACTTTAGCAACCATCGACAGCTTTACGCCGTACTCTTTGTAAGTAACAGAGATACCATCGTTATCGCGAACTGTAATAGGGATTTCACCACCGACTAGAAAGCTTGCGGACTCACCGGAAATCACTGATAAATTTGGTTCGGCAAGCACTTGTCCAATGCTGTCATTACCACTCGCTGAAATAACCGCAACGATATCCTCAGCAGTAAAATCTAAAATTTTATTGACGAACTGACCAGCACCACCAATGGACTTACCGTTTGTTTCAGCGTATGAAACCCCTAGCTCGGTCAAGAATGAACTTGAAACTTCTGCAACCGTCAGCTTTACGTTGATTTGATCAGTCGTGAGAACTTTCAGGTTGTTGATGATGTCTTCAAACACATAAGTCGCTGTGTAGTCGAGAGCATCGCCAGCTTCTCCGTTTGCATTAGTGAGCTCAAAAGTGTTCCTTTGTTTGCTCTTTTTCAGCATTTCACCCACGTGGCGATACACCTTGTTTTTGATTTCTTCGCTGCTCACGACACCATCAATGACAACCTGCTCACCAATATTGGTCAGCTCAATGTCTTCATCGGGATACCTTGCAATAAGCGTTTGTTTTAAAAGCCTTAAGCTTTTATTTACTACCACTTCTGTGTTGTAAATTTCGTTTCCTGTTCGGTCGTACGCGATAATGGAAGTGGCGCCACGGCCAATACCGTAAATCACCAATTTCCCGTTTGCGATGACCTTGTAATCCGCAATTTGGGTATCTGCGACAAACACGGTATCAATGTTGCGTTTTACATTAATCGTCTTCGCTGCACCTTTATCAAGGCTTAATAGATCCCCAGCAGACGCGGAAACCGGGAGAAGCAAAACCAATCCCAGCGTGACCGATAATATATTTTTATTGAACACCCTTAATTCCCTCTCAGCTGTCGAACGCCAAATCGATGCTCAATCAAATCGCTACTTTTTACAGATAAGTATTTATGAACCATCTTTGCTGGAACCAGAGTTATGGCTCCAATTTTCTGTGCCATTTCAAGCTTAAGTACCTGTTTAACGGTCAACGCGATAATCAAGCCATATTCTTCATTTGACGAATCATCATCTTCAGAAACGTTCATCGATTGCAAAACCAAAGCCCCGTCAATGATGACGTTGCTCGTTAAGCTATCGATATCGGAATAGCCACTTTCTAATAAATTAGATTGAGATGAGGTTGTGGCAACAAAACTGACGCGATCGCCAGGTTGAATTGGTAGCGCTTCTACAATGCTACTGCCTTGCGACAAGTAGTAGTAAGGCACTTGGTCTTTTTTAAGTGAAAGATACATGTAATCTTTTTCACCAGGATTAGAAACCAAGTCTGGTGTTAATTGCATACCTTCATTGACGTCTTTCGCCCATAGAGCACCTGAATCAATCTTGATACTCGCGTAAGGAACGTATGAATGCTGTTTTGCTTCCGACTCGGGAAACTCACGAATATCTATTGCATCGGTGTTAACCGGCTCAGCTTTGTTTACAGCTCGATTAACGAATGCGACCTCTACAAACACTTCATTTTCGACCACAGCCACTGGCTCAGGCTGATCAAAAAAATCGCTGACGTAGAAAAAAGCCAAAAACATAGTGATGGCAACAAATACAAAAACTAATGCTCTACTCATAGAATAAAAACCTTAAAAGAGAGGGTTTCCCCTCTCTAAATTTATAACTGGTTAACTTATCCTTGTTTACCGTCAGCTTTATTGCCAGAGCCAGAACCTCCAGCAGAGTTAGCACTTTCCATTGAAGTGGAAATTTTGCCCATCGCATCATTTAACGTTGTTTTCAAAGTGCCATCTTTGAATACAAATAGAATAATTGAAGACATTGCTACAGCGATGATTGCGTATTCCACAGCAGTGACACCACGTTTGTCAGAATTAAATTTATGGCGGATATTACGAAGTTTATTATTGATATTTAAAAGCATGTTTACCTCTATTTCCCTTGAATTAATCACTCATTTCGTGAACGAATAAAATTTACATCAACAGAAACAATCACACCAATTAAGCTTTTTTATTCACATATAAGATGTTGTTATAAAATCAATGAAATCCATTACATAAATTTTTATTATCGAAAACAATTTGAATTTATAAGTGAAAAATTTAAAATAGGAAAATGAATTATATAAATTTTGCTTTGTGGCTAACTTGCCTGGTCAACGTCTTACTCATATTCTATGACGATATTCGTTATAGAATTGTGAAACATCGATTTCTTCTTATTATCTTTATTACTTCACTACTTAGCTTGTTGTTTACTCCAGAACCACTAGCTCAACTCACAGTGAGTATCTCTGTTTTTATTTGTTTCTTTATACTTTGGTTGATAAACATTGTAGGAGGCGGAGATGTAAAACTCATTGGTGCACTTTTCTTAGGAGTGAACGATGAATATATGTTAGCTGCAATAGTAGCGATCGGATTAATGGGTGGGATTCAAATATTGGTTATGTGGTTAATGTCTGTTTATCACAAAAAAATTTTTTTGAGAACGGCATCCCTTACACAATACCAATTGGTACGAGTGGGCTCTTTTTCTTCTACATGTCATTAATTTAATCATTATTAAAACAAACGCCATGTCTATTTATTCAATAGGCATGGCGTTTTTCTACATCACTTCACAACTGGTTAGTAACCGACCCGTAGGTGGTCTACCAACCACGCCTTTAGAAGTCAGTCGGAATGTTTCGGTAATCAAACTTCTCAAACGTTCTTGGTCGATTTTCTTCGCAGCAGAATCATTACACCATACGTACATCTCGATGTACTTGGATAGCGGATACTGGCTACACTTGTAATCGCCCAGTGTCCAACTAGGACAGATAACAAAAGTATTTTCCGCTTGCAGTTCATTGATCATCAATCGAGACGAAGAAGTAGTAAGCCAATGTTTTACTCTAGAAGTATCCACCCCAGAAGAGTCAAGCAATACCTCAGCATCTCGCCTAGTCAAAGTATTACAAAAGACGATTCGCTCAGGGTAGCATTCCTCAGGTTTGACTGCACAGCCGCAAGCCAAAATGTATTGCTCTCTATTTAGTGGGAAAACGCGACCTTCCACGGATGTGGTGTCACCAATAGCGAAGACTAAATCGTGGTTCTCTTTATCAACACAATTCATGTCGCTATAACTTGTAATAGCTAACTCGACGTCGTTATACACTCTAAAAGAGCTAATTACTTTTGCGACCAACTCTGGAGCAAATGAATCAGATATCGCAATAGAATACCGATCAAACATATCTACTTGAGCCAATTCGTCAAATAATTGGTCATATAAAGACATTGTTCTGTCTGTATAACTAAGTAATATTTGGCCATGTTTAGTCAGATTGAATCCATCTTTTCGATCGAAGACTTCAGCCCCTATAGTACATTCAAGTTTTTTAATATGTTGTGAAACGGCTGGTTGGGTTAAATATAGACTTTCTGCTGCCGCAGTAAAACTTCTATGCCTTGCAACATGTGAAAAAGTGCGCAAGTACTTTACATCGATGGTACGTTTATTTGCTTTCATTTTAATAACACCAAGACCCAATAATTTCCGATAGTTATAATTTTTATAAATCCATAAAGCTACAGATGAAGCTAGTTAATAAATAGCTCCCCTCTATAACTCAGTCTCTTATTTTACGTCTAAGCATTAAACAGTTGTATAAAAAACCAGTTTCTTATTAACTAAGTTTTACACTGATCCGAAAAGACAAAAAACATTGCAAATACATGTTTTAATTATTATTTTACGCTGAGAAATAATTGATTTAAAAAAGGGAAATTTATAATATTGTGTCTTAATCACCCCCTTTATAAGGTCTAAATCCCCCTTTTATTTTAAGTAATCACTTAATAATATTCATATTGTTTTATTTCATAACAAACTATATACATTATATGAACGACAATATTATTAATAGAAATTAAGTAATTATAAGAATACGTATATATAAGTATAAGTTACCGTTATTAATAATTAATTCAAGACTAACTAATTTATACTCGAACGAAAATAGCAAACGTTTGCTATTTTCGTTCGAACTATAATATGGATTTAAAACGAATGTAAATATGACTATTCAATTAATAATGTTGTATAGATCATAATTCTGGCCATGAGATATGCTTATCATTAAGCTTTAATTTGGTTTCTTTTACGATATTCAAGTGGAGAACAATCATTTTCTCGTTTGAATATCTGCCTGAAAAACTGTGTATCAACATAACCAGATCGACTTGCCACTTCATCAATTGACAATTTTGTTGACCTCAACAGTTCTTTTGCAAAAGATAAACGCCCTAACTGAATAAACTTTAACGGACTGATGGATGTCGCCTCTTTAAATCGGCGTTTTAACTGCCGTTCTGATAAGCAAGCTTCATTCGCTAAATCACTGATAGAAACGATGTCTAGATCCGTGGTGAGAATCCATTTTTGGATTTTTAGAATCAGCTCATCTCTGTGTTGCATGTACCGGAAAACATCACAGTATGAATGAGAGTTTCCACTGCTCTCTATTGTACTTAAAAACTGGTTACCAAGGTTTCGAGTGTGCTTTCCAAAATACTCTTCTACTATTTCCAGCATCACACTTGAGTGAGAGTAAGGTCCAGACGAAAGATAGACGTTTCCGTCAATGAGTGCTTTCTGCTCAGTCATGAGCATTATCTCAGGGAACAGTTCGCCAAAGAGGTGGGCGAAGTAAGAATGCATTACAGCTTTGTTTTGCTGCAAAAGACCGGCTTTCGCGACGACAAAAATACCAGTGTCAATTGCAACTATTTTGCTGCCTTTTAGGTGTAACTCTCTGATCCAATCGAACAATGCAGGATCGATCTTATCTAACGATTCTAAAGGATCGCCAATAGAGCCAATGATTAATATGTTTGTAAAATCAAATGATTGCCATTGTGCGGTAGGTTGAACGCTGATTCCCCCTCGACCAATTAACGGCCGATTGTTTGCCGTAACGACGTGTGTCATGAAACCTTGGAACTCTGCAAATTCAGCTGCTGTTTCCAAGATCTCTAATGAGCTTATTATTGATGCAAAATACCTCCCTGTCGGAGCAAGCGCTACGACACGGAGGTTTTTCTTATTGGTTTCCTTCAATCTTCATTCATCCTGCGAATACAAGGCGATGAATTATAATATTTTTCTACCAAATATCATTTCTTATTACGAATATATACAAATTATTAACCTTTGTTCTTAGACTAATCAGGATCATACACAGAATGACCCACAGCCCCATAGAGCCACCTTCTTCACTCTTGCCAGGATCATTTTCCACAACAACTTCTTGCTTAACAACCATAGCAACCTTCTTAGTAATAATTGCACCATCATTGTCGTTTACCGTCACTTCAAACATCAGCTTTTCACTTTTCTCACTCACTTTTGGTAACGTCACTTCTACACTTATCGTGTCCGTGGTGGCAAACTGGGCTTTAGTCCCAGAAACTTGACGCCATTTGAATGAATGATTGGTTGAATCAACGTCTTTTAAGCCAAGTACAGATAGTGTGACTTTTTCATTTGATAGGCCTTCTTTACGACTCGCTTCGATAGAAAAGATCGGCTCATCATTAACCGCTTCGACCGAAATTACAGCCATAGCTGTATTAGATTCACGTCCGTTCTCTTTAACAATAGAAAACTCAAACTGGTCATTACCAAAGTAGTTTTCCTTGCTTTGGTAGGTATTTCCATCAATCTTGCCGTGCATCGGCGGCTTTTTAATGACGATGGTGTCCCCTTTCTCTAGTCCTTGTTGCTGACGTAAGTTAAGTTCCAGTGGCGTATCTTCTAGCGCTTTGTATTGAAGACTATTGGCGGTGATTACTGGAGAATTGATCGTGATGACCACCTCACCTTCTGCTGTCGTCCCAAAATCGTCAGACACTTGATACTTCATTACTGCTCGTTGTTCTGGAATGTCCGAAACAGGAACAGAATAGTGGATTTTTTGTCCTGAGATTTCAGCGCTACCAATCGAAGGCTTTGATGTGATCTTATCTAGCTTCAATGTGCTATTCGCATCCGATGAGTGGTCATTCGCCAGTACATCAATCGTAATACTTTCACCGCTTAATACGGTGACGGAATCCGTTTCAACCGTAATACTAGGTTTCGCCTGAGGTTTTTCTAACAAAGCAGCAAAAGGATAGTTACGGCCACGCCCTTCGCTTAATCCGCTCGTCTTGTACGAACTGGCATTTCCATAGAACTGCTTCTTTTTCTCTCCGTTAGACAAATAAGCGTCCAAGAATGAATAGCTGTATTCTGGCTTAGCGTTTTCTAGCTCAATGACCAACAACTGCTCACCTTCATCGATATCAAATGGCGATGCAAACATAACTCGACCACCAAACGTAGGAATCACCCCCGATGACACTTCAACTTGAGTGTCAACGTTAATAGCAGCATTCCCCCAACGGTTTGTAGTCAGGTCATATTTAAACATGCGATAACGCATCTCGGAGTTTGGTAGGATTGGCTTAGCAAATAAGTAGAAACCAACCAAAGATTGGTAACCGTCGTTGTTTTCTAACCCAAACCCTATCGTATTGTTGCGGCTGTCTTCATACACGTACGTTCTTGAAAGTGACGTTATCCAAGCCGATTTATTCATCGATGAAGGAATAGACGCTCGTAACGTGCCGCTTTGATCTGTACTGGCGATATCATTAATCGAGATATTGGTTTCCCGGCCACCGGTGATGAGTTTTAAAGAAGGAGTTGTATCGTCCGAAATAGTTACCACATTGCTTGAGCCCGGGAACACATCACCTTGATCTGACCAGCCACGAGTTTGTAGTTCATCCAGACCGTCCGCTTGGAATACCTGAACTTGCATTGGCCCAGTGTCATTGAAACGGTTGTCGATACTTACGGCCGTGATCAAAAGACCTTCACCTGACAACGCACGGTCGTATTCCGTTTTTCTTCTGTTTTCGAAGTAAGCTCTTGGACCTTGCTGTTTCAAATACGGATCGAGATACACCACACCCTCGCCTTGACGAGTCTCGATCGTGCTAGAACCAGACGCTTCAATCACTTTCGGTTTGATGAAACCAGCAGCTTCCTTACTCCATGCCAACATATTGACCGGCGTTTCCCCTGCATACGTATCACCTTGTTTACTTGCCCAGCTTCCGCCACCCATTAATCCCCATTGACCAACAGAGCCGGAATGTTTGTAGGAATACAAATCAGGTAGACCAAGCATCAAGTGTCCAAGTTCATGGGCAATCACGCCCATCGTAGATTGATGGTCACCTTGGAAGTCAGCAAACAAGCAGTAATCTCGAATGGTCTTTCCATCGATCTCAATCGCATTATGACTATAACGATGAGGCCAAATGTACGGCGTATTTACCGAACCGGCAGATTTGTCATATCCCGCAAATACAAACATCACAGACAATTCGTCAGGTGTGATTTTGTCGTCGTTATTCAAATCGTAAGTAGACAAATCCACATAACGGTCTAACTTGTCGTAAGCAGCTTTAAAAGCCTCATTTAGCTTACTGTCACAAGTCGCATCATTTTTTGAGTGGCAGTTCGGGTGAGCGATATCCAACGTAAGGTCGATGACACCATCGTTCGCTGTACCTTCCGTTTCTTTCGCAGGCTCTACAATGTAACGTCCGTAGCTATTCTTACTGAAGTAGTCTTTTACACTTTGCTGATTATCACCAAAAATCACATTGGTGAAGTCATTCACAAAGTCTTGGTTGTTAAAGCTCACCTGAACAACGAGCAAAGGTTGGTGCGTGGGCTCATTCGTTGCGTTTAGTGCTCGAATGGGAGTTTGCTCAAGATATGGCTCACTCATCGGATAAACGTGCTCAGAATGCAATAAAGAAGACGTCGGAGTGACGCGCTCTTTTAACAACTCTCTCACTACTTGTGGCATTTCTAATTTGGCTTCAACCCCAAGAGAAGTGACGACAAAACGCCCATCAACAATTTCATGATTACCATAAAACCACCCTGTCTCTTCATCGTAGACATAAATAATGCCTTCTCTATCTTGATACCAGAAAGATTCTTGATCGCCATAAAGTTTTAATTCTTTCTTTGAACCATCATTTAACTGAAATTGATGCCAAGTTGGCGCAGGCAGCGTATTGGCATGAGCAAAGGAAACCATCAAAGTGCTGATGATTGGAAAATATATTTTTTTCATATACCCGTCGACTAAAATAAAAACCAAGCGTTATGTATATCAAAATCAATTTTTCCTTCCCAATTAACATTTCTACTGAATTTATAAATAATAGTTATTTGTTCAATATCACATAAAAATAGGCGTGTTGAGCATAATACATTTTTATCTAGCCATTAAATTCTATTATTTAACTAAGCATCAGTAAAAATATATATTTGACACCCATTTCAAATACAATACTAATTCTATGAAAAATATTAAAACTGCATGTCTTCTATTATCCATGCTTGGTGTTTTAACTGGATGTGGTGGTGATGATTCTTCCGGTGGAGTCAAGACTGTTCCCGTCGCTGGCGTAGATTCTGGCGACAAAAACGATGACAACGCCGACGTAGATTCAACTGTAGATGACGATACAGATAATGACAGTACCGTCGATGATGATTCCACGAAAGATGACGATACCACTGACGATGACACCGTGGTAGATGACGATACCGAGCTTTTCCCACACAAAGGAAAATGTACTGTTGAAGATTTTACGGTTGACCGAGTCAATATCGAATCAAGAGTCGCAAACAGTGACTACGAGTGCATGAGAACGTGGTTTTCTCCATCGTTAGAGCAAGCAGACGTCGTCTTCAGTACCATGAGCGTGAGTCGAATTACTGGCGGATTAAAAAAGGCAATTGAAGCTTATAAAGGAACAAAAGAGCAAGCTCAGCAAATATACTATTTAGGTGAGTTCATTAAGGCAGCTTACAAAAACCGACACGATACCTTTGCTAAAAAGTTGCAACCTTTCTCATCCGAATTAAGCGCAGATATTGCCAATACCATTCAACAGTTTTTGCGCTCGCCATACGCTCTAACTGAAGGTCGCGAACAGCAAGAAGCGCTCGCATCCATGTTGATTGTTGTTGATAGTATTCGTCAACTCGCCATCGCCGCACCCGATGTTTTCGCTATTCTTGATAGCTTTTCAGCGGATAAAAGCGACAGCTATTACTACCGTAAAGCCATCAACAATATCTTTGTCGCTATGGCTGGACACTCACAAACCAAAGCGTTTTACGATGTGATTGAATCTGACTCAAGTTATATCCATCGTTTGAGTGGTTTTATTACCAACAACGAATGGGCGATAGGCACGGATTCTGAACAACTACTTGGCAATGCCGCGCGAGAGCTCGCTAGGCTGATAAAAACTGAAGATGCAGAGACAAAAAAAGTCGTTGTCGACACTTTAGATTCTTTGTTAAAGCGCTACCCGCTAGGCGGTAAGTCAGACAGAATTTGGGTTGGCATCGCCGAAATGGTTGACGCTTATGCATCAGATTATCTTGAGCAACTAGGGCTAAGTAACTCAAAATCCGTATTAAAACAGCGAATAATGACATTCAGTTATGATTGTCGCGGACCCGCGCGAATTCTTGCTCAAGAGATGACCGAAGCTCAAGCAATAACAAGCTGCGAAACATTAAACCTCAAAGAAGATGACTTCCACCAAACTGTTAATACCGGATATCAGCCTGTCGCTGATGATCATAGCGATAGTGTCGATGTTATTGTTTTTAAAACCAAAAGTGACTATTCAACCTACTCCAGCTTCCTTTTTGATAACACAACCAACAACGGCGGACAGTTCCTTGAGCGAGACCCATCAAAACAAGGAAATGTACCTCGATTCGTCGCTTATCAAAACGGATGGGACGACGACTTTTCGATTCTAAACTTAGAGCACGAATATGTGCATTATTTAGACGGTCGATTCAACCAATACGGTGACTTCCATGACACAATGCGTGAAGGCAATATCGTGTGGTGGTTGGAAGGTTTTGCTGAATACATGTATTACAAAGAAGGCTACAATGCTGCTCTAGTACTTGGCAAAGAAAAGACGCACACATTGGCAGACGTGTTCAGTACGAACTACAGCGACGGTTTAAACCGTGTGTACCGCTGGGGCTACTTAGCTGTGCGCTTCATGATAGAGAAGCATCCTGAAGACGTTACTGAACTGTTAGGTTACTCGCGTACCGGCCAATACAAAGAGTGGGTAAAACTGCTTGAACGATTAGGGCCTGCTTACAATACCGAGTTTCATTCGTGGCTGGATGAGGTGACGAAAGACATTGACGATTCGGATATTTCTCAGCCAAAACCGAAAGAGAAGCCTAAGAAAATCGAACTCAATACCAGCATCCAAGTAAGTGGTAAAAAGTTCTCTGAAACGCTCTTCTTTGTCGATGTTTCAGAAAGTTATAATCAACTGGAAGTGTCTATCTCCGGCACTGGTGATGCCGATCTATACGCTTGTTACGACAAAGTATGCCACTACTTCGAGTACGAATGGTCGAACTACACCCATGGCAGTAACGAAACGATTTCAATCCCAAAAAATGAAGACGGGTCGATCAAAATGGGACAATACTATTTCAGCATCAGTGGTCGTGAAGAATTCGACGTAGAACTGTCTGTTGTTGCGAAATAAATTTCTATCATCGTTCATTAGGCACCTGTTTTCTCGATGGTGCTTAATGAACATTAAATATTATTTATAGAGGTATTATAATTCTTAATTTCCTGACGTAATAACTTTAGATATAGAATATGAAACGATGTTTAAGTGTGAGTCAAACATAGTAATAGTAAACGGATAAAGTGGATAATATGAAAAGGAATATGCCTTACCTACCTAGCTTCAAATTGACTGACTTTGATATAAAAACGTTAGTACAACCTATCCTCTGTCCTAGAAGCCAAGAAATTCAATATTACGAAACTTTGTCTAAGATAAGCACTTTTGATAAAAGCAACATAAACAACGACGTATTCTTTTCCATTATAGACAACACGTTTATTCAAACTCTCGCTTTACAACAAATTCGATTTTCTCTTGAAAAATACCCTCACCAACTACACTCTTTTAATATTAAACTCTCTTGTTTAGCTGACGAAGATTTTGTCCGTGAGCTTTTAAGCTTCAATGGTGCTAAGTTTGCTCTTGAGATAAGCGAGCTTGATTGTTATACCGAATCAAAAGAAATACGCGAAAACTTATCAGTGTTACAAGCGAACAATATCGAGATTTGGCTGGATGACTATCACCGTAACAACAAGCTGGCTAACATGTCACTTGGCAACATACTTTGGGATCGTATCAAGATTGACAAAAGCTTTCTAAAACACGCCGACCAAGAGTCTATACAAGCACTAGAGTACTTCTTAGCCCCTTTCTGCTTACACGGATTGATCTTCGAGGGTGCTGAGTACATCGAACATCATAAGATGTTAAAGACAAGCCACTCGTTGACTCAAGGTTACTATTACTTTAGACCGTCCCCATTAAACTCTCTCGATTCAAAACCGTGCGCTTCCGACTCCGGAAAGCTCTCGTATGTAGGATAGACAAAGAGCCCAAAACTTTCAATATAGAGGTCGCACAGGAATCAAACCTTGCATAAACACTGAACTTAAAACGTCTGAACAATGCAACCAACTGATAAATAAAAGCGTAACACTAGATATAATGACTAAAAAACGTGTTTATGAGTAGCTAAAGATAACTAGGACAATTTAGAGCTGATGCTTTAAAGCAAGCTCTGTAAAATTGTTGACATTTAGACTTTAAAGCTTGCCTAATCACATTCTAAAAGTAGCTCTAATATTCTCCCATTTACCTTACAACTATCCGAAAAGGTAGTCAGAATAATGAAACCACTCTCCTTCCAGAGTGTGCCTTATATAAAGACCAAACTGGTTATGTACTTCTTAATTAAAAATAAAGAACTATAAAAATTTGCCAAAGTAGGACCCTCTTGTCTCTATAGATAGGGCCCTTTTAATTTTTATGTAATAAATTAGATTAGCGCTTTTTTTAATATAGGCGGGATACGGCCTCATCTTTATAGGCGCGATGTTGCTCAGCAAGCACTTTATTGAAACTGTCTAATGCGTTAGTGAATGTTGCCTCGGACTTATCTTCAGCCCATTCTCCAATTTTAGAGAGCAGATCGGATTTGAGTGTTTTCATATCCTTCGAGCCTTCAGCCATCTTGGTGAGCTCTTTTGCCGCATTGCTAGAAGGCTCAATCAGTTTATTGAATACCTTCTCCAAACCTTTTTGGTGATTATCGCAATAACGTTGCCAAAGCTGTGGCTCTTGCCCCACTGACCAGCCGTTAAACTTGGTTTGTAAGTAGGTTAACGTGTCATCACCTAACCACTCAGATAAATGCGTATTAGAAGAAACACTCACACCACCACCAAACTTAACAGCACCTGCAGTCACGGAACCTTTGCCACCTAGTGAGCTGGATTCCGTCGCGCGAATGTATTGAATATGGAATTTATTGTCTTCCCCTTTCACCATGTTTAACTCAAGTTGAGCACCGAGTCCAAGTGCACCTTCCAGCCCTAAAGTCGCGTCACTTGGCAACTGAGCTTCGATGGAGTTTCTCGAAAGAAACTGACTAAGCGCCTCCCCTAAAACCGCACGAGCAAAGGTTTTCTTCTCACCTTGTGCTCCCTCTTTTGATGACGGCTCACCTAGCGGGACATTGGCAGTGAAGGCGATATTAAGGTATTCACCATCATTATCGGGGTTGATGTCACCTACAATATTGTTGTATTTGACGACCATTCCAATGTCTTTGCTCACACCCGGAACTTGCACAGATACATTACCACTCAGTTGTACGTTGGTGCTTTGCGCCCCCGACACTAGCGTTAGCTGTTTTTCAATGTCTCGCTTTTGGTCAAGGTTCATCTGAGGGTTACTATAAGCACGGTCGATCTCGGTAAGGAATTGGCAAAAACCTGCTTCGTCTTTATTAAGATAAGGCACCTCTCCCTCAGAGAAGCTCGCCAAGTAAGCTTGGGTTAACGCGACATGACTACAGATCACCGCGCGTAAATACTCTCCTCGACCAACAGCACCGCGGTCACTTTCCATACCATGCTTAATAACGCCCATTTGCTTATCCGCATCGCGGCTTTTACTCGAATCCTTCTGGTTAACGAGGATTGAATAGCTCTCGTACTCTTTGTACAAAGTGGTAATGACATCTTTGATCTCAGCACGCTTTGCTTTCAAGACATCAGCATTGAGTTCGCCGGTTTTGGGGTTTTGAGCCGTTGGATCTGCTTTTACCTTTTGGGCAAGGTCACTGACCTCCAACGCCGTTTCTTTCATCCACTCTAAACCTTGTGAACCGCTTAGAGTCTGGCGACTGCCAAGAAATTCAGCGTCTTTTGCATATCCTTCAAACGGTACTGAAACAGTAAAATAGTCCGGATTACGAGCCATAAGTCGGACAGGTTGCTGACGCAGTTGTTGGAGCAAATCGGTATGCTTAGTGAAGTAAGTCTCGGTTATCGACGCAGAGCCACCACCGCTGATTTTAGAAAGATCTTTTATCCCTACACCAGCACCGCCAGAAAGACTTCCAGCAAAGGCTTCTGCTCTCACCGGAGCATCGTACTTTCTGCCTTTTACTTCTATTTTGTCGCCTTGTCCTAAGATCCCTTGCTGACGTAAGTCTTGCTGTAGTTTGTGGTTGTTTGCGACAACACATTCAAGTAATCGGTCAGCTTTACGAGCTTGATGGATACCGCCTAAATTGGTCAGTTTCTTAACACCACTTCCTGCAAGCATCGCGACCATATCATTGGCATGATAATCCACAAACGACTTAAGATTCGGGAAGCTTTGTGCTGCGCCCAGCCCCAAATTACCACCAAACACTTTGAAGTCGTATTTGAGCTCAACGGTTACCGATGCGGCCTCAAGATTAAACAGACCAAGCGCAGGACCTATCTCAAAAGAGGTCGATACGGCTGACTCCGTGCCGCCTTTAGTTAATCCACTGAACTGCTCGGTTAATTGCTGTTTGAATTGATCACGTAGCTGCTCTAGCCCTCCGCTGCGCAGTTGTTCTGCTAGTCCGGAAATTCGAGTTTGCTCTGGAGACCCCTTTTCCAAGGTCTCGCATACGTTCGCTAGCGCTTGATATGCGTTGCTGTAGTTCTCTGCGGTCTTAGCACTCTTTAGTGTTGACACCGCATCACGGGCACTATTGACACTTTCAGATACAGGAAGACGATCCAGCGCTTTAAGTAATAGCGAACGATCGCCAGTTTTAAATACGTTACCAAGCGCCGAGTTGGCAAACAGTTGTAGATTGCTAGAAGTAGAACCTAGATACGTTTCTACGTGTCCTGCCGCAGCAAGCACCTTCCCAAACTCTCGGTTTGATAAGGTATCGCTCTTTTCTTTTAGATAAGGCGTTTCCAATAAAGCCGTTTGGACAGATTGGGGAAATTAGTGAAGATTTCCCGTTGATTTTGGCTAAACAAGGCTTCAACGCGGTGCGCAGATGATAAGCTAGCTTTGCCACTTAGCTGTGGATTGCTCGCTACATTTAGCGCCAACGGACTGGTGTTGTTAGTAACTTCCACTTCCTGTACAGGTTTAGTATCAAGAGAACGATCAACGAAAGACGTATTCACTGAAGTCATGGCATCACTCCTAAACAAATAAAGAACTGCGAGGAGAAGAGAAGCCACTCATATCCTGCGCATCAACTGTCGCCGGCTCCGCCTCTAATAACTTTTGCTGCCAGTAGCTAGCAGCATCGACAAACCCGGAAAGAAGTTCAGAAAAACGCAGTTGGTCTTGGTGGCTCACAGACATAGCGAGCAAAACACGCTTCTCATCGAGCAACGAGAGCGTTGCACCATTGGTTGAATTCCAGAGACAGTTTCCTTCAAGAAGCCCCCGCATTTGCCTTTCTTCTATCAGTTCTCCAACCAAGGCATAAATAACAAGTTCATTTACGCGAAGTTCGAGATTGACTATCATTTTAGGCTCTTCAAACATTACCGCTGTTAATGAGAATTCGTCGAAAGAGACTGGCTGACCTACTGTGTCACCGAGCACTTTCTCCCACTGCGTTTTTTCCATAACAACTCCAAACTTTTCCAAGAGAGGTTCTGACGCCACGGTTAACAAAATACAGTTTGTTATTATGGCCTCGTTTTTAGCTCATGTTAAAACTCTCAGAAAAAGGGCGTTATCAGTAACAGACTTTTTTTTATCAGTACTCGGCGAAATTTTTTAGGCGTTATGTTTAGAGTTCTATTTTCTCTTCGATATTTTTTAAATCGGCTTACACTAGTATTTAAGGTAACTTACTACTTTATTAATCCTTTATAATAAATATATTTACAGTATGATTACCTTGCCCAAAAAGCATTCCTATAAGAATTTATAATATAAGATATAAAAATGTTATTTATGATGGTCATTTATAAACAACATCAAGCTAACCCACCTAAAACATCAAAAATTAAGAAATTAATAGTCACTTCAAATTGAATCGATATTAGGAGTTCCCTTCGTTAATATGGATACATGATAACGATAGAGTACATATAACTTTATAGGTATTCGGAATAATTCGTTCTACAACTGTGAAATAATTACACTTGATGCATTTAAGTTTTCATCATGATATAAACATGCCTATTTTTTACGCTCACAACACCAATTACTCTGAACTTCAATAGTGCATTTACGCATCATTTTTCGTTGTTAGCAATAGAACTAGAAAGGTTGGCTTAGTAGTTATCAACATTTTAGTACCCAAAATAAAATGTTAAGATGGTCACATCAGTGCTGTTGTAGCTACAAGTGAAGAATAAAATACATTTGGTACCCCACTTGATGCCACACCAGCTTAGCCATAAAAACTAAAGGTATATTTTTCAAATGGTTAATAACTCAATCCAGTGGTTTCCTGGCCACATGCACAAAGCACGCAAAGAGATCGAAGAAGCAATCCCACAAGTGGATGTGATCATCGAAGTACTGGATGCTCGTATTCCTTTCAGTAGTGAAAACCCTTTGATTTCTCAAATCCGTGGTGACAAGCCGGTCGTTAAAGTCTTGAACAAGCGTGATTTGGCCGATCCTGAGTTAACTCAATTATGGATTGAGCACTTAGAGCAAGAGCAACACGTAAAAGCAATGGCGATCACGACGTCAGAACCGCAAGAAGTGCATCGAATCATGGAGCTTTGCCGTAAACTTGCCCCACACCGTGAAGAGATCGGTAAAAACATTCGTACCATGATCATGGGGATCCCAAACGTTGGGAAATCGACAATCATCAATACTCTAGCTGGTCGAACGATCGCGGTGACTGGTAACCAGCCCGCGGTAACACGTCGTCAACAGCGTATCAACCTACAAAATGGCATCGTTTTATCCGATACTCCAGGGATTCTGTGGCCAAAAGTGGAAAACCCACACAGTGGCTTCCGTTTAGCTGCTACTGGCGCTGTAAAAGATACTGCAATGGAATACGACGAGGTTGCGTTTTACACCATTGAGTACCTAGCAGCCCACTATGCAGACAAACTTAAAGAGCGTTACCAAATCGAAGAGCTTCCTGAATCAGATATCGAGATCATGGAAGAGATTGGTCGCCGCCGTGGTGCACTACGCGCAGGTGGACGTGTGGACTTGCACAAAGTATCAGAGATTTTGTTGCACGAACTTCGCCAAGGCACACTAGGCCAAATTACACTAGAGCGCCCAGAAATGATCACTCAAGAGCTGATTGAAGTCGAGATTGAAACCGCTCGTAAAGAAGAAGAAAAAGCGAAGCGTAAAGAAGAGCGCCGCAAGCGCTACCTACGTAATAAGCGATAAACTGATATTATTTTTTCCCAATCATATTTTAAGGCGCGATTTTCGCGCCTTTTTGTTATCTAATGCGCCCATTTTTTCACTTTTCAAACTTTATATTCCTCATACAAAATCCAGATATGAAGCACGAAAAAACCACCGCAAAATCGCCGTATAAACTTTAAGCACAAACTAGTTTAGACCCCGGGCCCCTATAGAGTTACAGCCACCATCCAACCCTCAAATGTCGAGTTTGCAAGGGTCTGCAAACTTATGCAACCTGATTAGTGACACTCTCCCCAAAATCCGCAATATGAATAAGTGTCAGCGCTGGCGTTTTTCCATATGAAGAAGAGATTTATTATGAGTGAAACTATACAAAGCAAACCACTTCCTTCCTTTATTGAGGAACGCCTAGATTTTCATATTCAAGATCTAATTGAACCGAACGAGAACAAGAAACACCTTGTTCTTGGTAAACGTCCACCATGTAATGCCGTTGTTATGCAAAGCAATGATTACCTGGCACTGTCTCATAACAAGGAGATTCAAAACGCGCATCGTGATGCGATTTCTCAACACGATGACAACGTCGTGATGTCCGCGATTTTCTTGCAAGATGATGAGTCGAAACCTGCATTTGAAACTCAACTAGCCAGTTTTGTCGGCATGCCTAGCTGTCTGCTTTCTCAATCGGGATGGGCTGCGAATGTCGGTTTATTACAGACTATTTGTGCACCGAACATACCTGTGTATATCGACTTCTTTGCGCATATGTCTTTATGGGAAGGTGCACGTATCGCAGGAGCACAAATTCATCCGTTCATGCATAACAACACCAACCACTTACGAAAACAGATTTCACGCCATGGTTCGGGAATTATTGTTGTGGATTCGGTTTACAGCACTATCGGAACCATTGCTCCTCTACGTGATATCTACGAAATAGCACAAGAGTTTGACTGCGGCTTAGTTGTGGATGAATCGCACTCGTTAGGTACGCACGGTACGCAAGGCGCTGGGCTACTGCAAGAGCTGGATTTGACTCATATGGTGGATTTTGTAACCGTAAGTCTTGCAAAGACATTTGCTTATCGTGCTGGCGCAATTTTAGGTGCAGAAAAGCTGGCTAAGACGCTTCCATTTGTCGCGTATCCTGCCATTTTCAGCTCCACCGTGTTACCGCAAGAAATTATTCGGTTAGAAAAAACACTGGACGTCATAAAAAAAGCCGATGACAAGCGGGAGATTTTGTTTAAAAGAGCGAAGTCTCTAGCCGTTGGTTTAAAACGTATTGGGTTTACTATTCGCAGTGAGTCGCAAATTATCGCGCTAGAATGTGGCAACGAAAGAAACACTGAGCGAGTTCGCGACTTTCTAGAAGAAAGGAATGTCTTTGGTGCAGTTTTCTGTCGCCCTGCAACAGGAAGAAACAAGAACATCATTCGTTTTTCTGTCAATGCGGACATGACTGCCGCCGAAGTCGATCACGTTCTTTCCGCCTGCCAAGAAGCGTTTGTTCATCCCGATCTAGAGTTTGTATAAGCTAGAGTGTAGGTAAAAATAAAGAGCTCAGCAGTTTTGCTGAGCTCTTTATCCGTATTCGCGTTATGATCAACTCGTCTCAAGATAACACAGTTGCGAGTGATTAAATCCAGTTTGCGATTTTGTCGAATAAGCGATTTTTATCCGCTGGTTTCACGATAAAGTCAGACATGCCAGAAGAGCCTATTTTGTCCAGCGTAACAGGTGAGCTATCCCCAGTATGCGCAATAATAGGTACCGACGCATAGTTTTTATCCGAGCTTCGAATTCGCCTTGAAGCTTCTACACCATCCATGATGGGCATCTCGATATCCATAAGAATGAGGTCAACGTTCTCTTGCTCTAATGTATCCAGTGCTTGCTGCCCGTCTTCTTTCTGAATCACTTCAAAGCCCTGCTTTTCGAGTAACATCGCGGTAAATTTTCGCAAAGATTCGTTATCATCCACGACCATAATTGTCCGCTTATTTGACGTATCCAAAGCCACTGAGGCCGTTGGTGTCGACACATAGCTTGAGTCATACAAGAGACGGTCAATGGTTGGCTTAGTATTCAATAACCAGGCTTGAGTCTCCACCCAAATAGGCTCATATGCCGCTTTGCGTGCTCTCTGTGTCGGGTGATGCTCAAAAAGATAAACGATACGAGCTTCCGTGAAAGACAGAAGAGATTCTAATCTATCTAATTGGTTTGCTCTTGCATCCAAGCTCTCAAGATCGATAAAAATCAGGTCGAATTCGAACTCATACTCTTTCTTTTTGAGCACTTGATTAACATCTAAGATCGTTGATTCAAAACCCATAAAACGGCTAATGTCCGTCACTTTCGACACAAGAATATCTTGATTAGTCACCGTTAGGATGGTTTTGAGTTTGGTCAAATCGTTTTTAATTTCAGTCACGATATCAGATGTGATCGGCGGGAAAGTTAACGTGAACTGAGACCACTCACCTAGCTGAGACTGGCATTCAATGTTACCTCCAAAAGAACGCATCACTTTTTTACAAAATGGCAAACCCAAACCATAGCTGCCTGACTTACCAGTTGTGTAAAAGTCCTGAAATATATTACGTAGGACATCAGGAGCAATACCAGCACCATTATCGGTTACAACGATTTGGTTTGAGTGCTCCGTGCTCGTCATGGACACATGTATGTGGAAATCTTCAGATGTGCGGTGATGGAAGGCGTTCTTGAAAAGGTTATACATAACGTATTTAAGTAAGGTATCGCTACCAAGAAAATCAAACTCACTTCTCGCATCTAGGGATATAGCAAAGCGATCCGTCGCACGCTTATAACTAAAGCTTTCAATCGCTTTTTCAACCACAGAGTGAGCAGAATGCTTTTGAAAACTGGATCGCGAGACACGGTTTTCGTCTATCGATGTCAGAAGTAAATCTATCGTCTCGTTGCCCGACTGGATGATGTTCATCGCATCCTCACTAACTTCGCGCAGCAGGGTGACATCCTCTCCGCTCATCAGATATTGGTCTTTCTCGGCTTCTTTTTTATTGGGTAAGACTGATTGGATAACATCGATTGACGTGCAAAGGCCACTTAAAGGGTTACGCATTTCATGCGCAATTCCGGCTCCGAATGACTTGGCCAACGACACTTTCGCTTCGTGCTCTACTTGGTTCCGAAAGTAGAATAAATTGCCAAATACATAAATAAAGAGAAAGATTGGCACATGCGTCCAGTCCATTGTTAAATCGAGATGAAACCCTTTCGCCACCCAAGCAAAGAACGTCGCTAAACCTATTCCGGCAAAAGTTTGAGCGAACATAACTCTTGTGACATGAACCAATAGAATGTGCAAGAAAATCGCGGACATAAAGGACATGACCCAAACATTGGACCAGTCATTCATCAGTAACATATAGAAAAAGAAAAACGGTAAGCAGATCGTTATCGTCACTTGGTAGTAAATATGGATATATTTTCGCCACGTTGACGACAAGCGGTTTCTAAAAATGATGCCAAAGAACAATAGTGAACAAAACAGTCTGAGCGGCAAGTTTTCATAAGCCTGTGGGAAAACAAAATCCCAAACAAAGTAGTACAGCGGAAAGCCAAGAAACCCCATCCAACCAACGAGAGTCAGGTTGGGTTCTGCATATTGATAAACCTTACGTATCGAGTCCATATTATCTATTTTGCCTACTCCGCCTGACGTCCCAATAGTGTGATTTGCATTCATTCTTATCGTTTTATTATTAAGTAATTATATATTACTTAACGCTTATAAGCAGCGCGAAATGGCGCAAATATTTCGCGACGCTTGTCTTTAATTTCAATCTTTTAAGATAGCGACACTTGATTTACAACCAAATAAATGAAGTTGCATATAGTTTAGTGTAATTTTGCGATAATCGCGTTGTATCCTAAGGGATGTTAATCTCATATACGTTCGAGACATTTAAACAGCGCCTTTGGCTCGAACTTCCAAAGATTTAACGACAGCATTCACTGTGGATGTAACGCGGTGATGAACAATTGGCTTGGGGGGTGTTATGGAACCTTTACAAATAAAAAACGTAATTTTTGATGTGGGAAATGTATTAGTACGCTGGTCTCCGGTAGAGATTGTTCGCTTAACATTTGGTCACTCAGTAGAAGCGGAAAAAATGGCCCAGTTGCTGTTTTCATCACAAATCTGGAAAGACTTAAACAAAGGAATCATTTCCGAAACGGAAGCCAAACTGTGCTATCAACGTGAGCATCAGGTGACAGCGGAAGAAATGGACCGCTTTTTTTACTATGTCAAACATACACAAATATTACTTTACGGCAGTGTCGAACTGCTAAAAAGAGTAAAAAGTGCAGGATATCGCGTTTATGCGCTCACAGACAACGTCAACGAAATTGTTGAGCATCTTCGTACTACCTATGAATTCTGGCCGCTGTTTGAAGGTGCAATCATCTCTTCTGAAGTGCAGTTACTAAAGCCACAAGCCGAGATCTACCAAGCCCTACTTTCAACATATCAGCTTCAGGCCGAGGAAACGGTATTTCTTGATGATATGCCATACAACGTCGAAGGGGCCCGAGCGGTAGGCATGGAAGCCATTCAATTTGAAAATGCTCAGCAATGCGAGTCAGAGCTAAAAGCCATGGGGCTTTGCTTTTAAGTCGCCCACTGAAACACAAAACTTTAGGACAGGCACAAAAAAAAGCAGCGTTGATGCTGCTCTTATTGCTAAGCTAAAACGTCAGACTAGGAGTAAATAACGTTTTCTTCTATCCCACTAACTAATGACTGAGCATTCTTCCAACGGAATACCTTCTCCAATACTTCTGTACCACCTGGCGCACGCCAAGTTCGCTCTTGACATTCTTGACCTCCAATATGGCGGTAGAATTCAATTGCAGAAATGTTTTGCGATACGACTTCTAGATAAAGACCAGTGTCTTTAAAGTACTGTTGCTGCCATTCTGCGACAGCAAGTAATAGCTGTTTGCCAATACCACGACCACGGTAGCTGTCATCAACATGCAGTGCGTCAATAAAGGTTCCACGCTCGAAGTCATGGTTGCCAAACACACAAACGAAGCCGAGCAACAAACCACCCTCTTCCGCCAAGACAATGTGCTGGTTGAATGGTGGGTTGGTCAGACGGGTTTGCCAGATCAGTAGTTTGTCGTCAATCGCCTCTTTATCAAGATAGTTATCACTAAGAATGCCACGGTAATGACGCTTCCAACTATCCGCATGAAGATGCGCAATGCGCTCGTAGTCCTTATATTCCGCTAATCGTAAATCCATTACGTATTCCTATTTTCTTACATTTTTTACTTCTTTATAGAGTCTCGGCATATTCCACCTTTATAACACTTGTTTCTTGGCAGATTTTATACACCTTAAGCCAGAGCTCATTTTTTAATACTACTCATTATTCAATTAAAAGCAAAATATCCCATCAAGTTCCTTAATGTACATCCAAAGGAACAGTCACATTTGTCTAACTTTAATTTGACTTACACGTGTACGCTGATACTCTGGCGAACAGTTGTTAGCTCAAAGTTAGGAATACACCTGTGACTCAAAACAAACCACCCATTATCTGGTTGAATACATTGATATTTTCTTCCAGTTTTGTTCTGACTTTTATTGTAATGCCTTGGTATGCATATCATTTTGGACTGGGTTGGGAGCATCTAGTTTGGGGAGTGATGGCATTCAGTTTTACGAATCTTTCTATTACAGCAGGCTATCACCGACTCTGGAGCCACAAAACATACGAAGCTCATCCAATTTTACGTGCTATTTTTGCGATTGGAGGAGCATTTTCTTTGCAAAATAGTGCATTACACTGGTCTTCTGATCATCGTGTACACCACAAGCATGTCGACAATAACGACAAAGATCCTTACTCAGCGAAACGTGGCTTTTGGTATTCTCATATTGGTTGGATGTTACGCGACTACAACAAATCGCAGGAAAACGAATACACCAACTGCCGCGATTTAAAGCGTGACAAAATCGTCATGTGGCAACATAAGTACTATGTTCCACTTGCTCTACTCACCAATATTGGCTTTCCGGTCGCTCTTGGTATTATCTACGGCGATATTTGGGGTATGTTATTAGTAGTTGGTGCCGCTCGACTCTTTATGAGCCACCACACGACCTTTTTCATTAACTCACTTGCGCATGTTTGGGGAAAACAGACTTTCACGGACAAAAACACCGCTCGCGACAACGGCGTGTTAGCCTTTTTCACATTTGGTGAGGGCTACCACAATTTCCATCATATCTTCGAGAATGACTATCGTAATGGTGTGTATTGGTGGCATTACGACCCGACAAAGTGGTTGATTAAGTCTTGTTCTTGGCTTGGACTCACATCTAAGTTGCGCACAACGCCTACATTTAGAATTGAAAAAGCTCGCGCAACTCAACTCTTGAAGAAAGCAAAAGAAAAACTGGGAGCAAAACCGAATACGCAAACGATTCTTGATCAGTTACAACACGAGTTTGATGCGCTAGTTCATCACATGCAGGAATATTATGAGATGCGCAAGGAAGTACTCGGTGCAAAAACAGCCAGTGTGGTAAAAAAATACGAGTGCTCTGTGACAAAGATAAAGTATCAGCAAATCAAAGCGGAGTTCGAGCGGCAACAACGCAGTTGGAACCTAATGGTGCGCCGATACGCTTAACTTAACCCATCCTTACGATTTAGCTTCGCTTCGGCGAAGCTTTTTTGTTGCAAGGATTATTACCCTCTCCCAACTCACTGAGTTGTTTCTTTTTCTCATTTTGAATCAATACCCTCACTATTTATTCAAATTTCTGGTCATATTTTCCTTCCTGCAAACAGCTTCAAACCAGCACATAACACTTAGAAAACCAAATTCCAACAATACAATCTAACGAAATTAATTATTAAATTATTATTTGTCTCAGATCATGCAAGCCCCATATTTGTCTCGTGCCACAGTTAAGAATTCTGTAAATTCCTTGTCATAAACTGAAACAGTTTCTTTCTTTTTTTCATAACATTCGGAGATCCCTATGTTAGAGCTCTTAATTGGCTTAGTTGTCACCATTGCTGTGGGTTACTTTATCGTCAAAGGCTATAAAGCAGCGGGCGTGTTACTGACGGCTGGTATTGCTTTACTTCTTATGACTGGCGTATTGGGGCATGACGTGCTGCCCTCAAAAATCACCTCAACCGGTAACATGGTGACAGACGCGCTAGAATACGTGAAATACATGCTACAATACCGCGGCGGCGGCCTTGGTATGCAAATCATGTTGCTATGTGGCTTCGCTTCCTATATGACTCACATCGGCGCGAATAACGTTGTAGTGAAACAGTTCTCTAAACCGCTTTCTGTTATCAAGTCTCCTTATGTCCTTTTGGTAGCGGCTTACATTGTGGCGTGTTTGATGTCTCTTGCGGTAAGTTCTGCAACTGGCCTTGGCGTACTATTAATGGCGACATTGTTCCCAATGATGGTCGCGATGGGGATCTCTCGTCCAGCAGCAGTTGCAGTTTGTGCCTCTCCTGCGGCAATCATTCTTTCTCCAACCTCTGGTGATGTGGTGATCGCCGCCGAAAAATCTGGCTTGGCGCTTGATGTGTTTGCGGTACAAACAGTGTTGCCTGTTTCTATTTGCGCAATCATCGTGATGGCTGCCGCGGCTTTCTTCTGGAACAAATACTTAGATAAGAAAGAAAATACGCCAATGGAAAAAATTGACGTATCAGAGATCAAAGCCGATGCTCCAGCGTTTTATGCGGCACTGCCATTTCTACCTATCATCGGCGTGTTCCTATTCAACGGTCGTACCATTCCAGGACTTAGCCTAGACATTTACACTATTGTGGTCGGTTCGATTTTCCTTGGCGCTCTGATCCATTACGTTGTAAATAAGTTTGATGGTAAGAAATCACTGGAAGATTTAGATTCTTGTTACGCTGGCATGGCTGACGCGTTCAAAGGCGTTGTGATGCTTTTGGTTGCAGCGGGGGTTTTTGCACAAGGTCTAATGTCTATCGGCGCTATCGATAACCTACTTCACCTTGCAGACAATGCAGGTGCAGGCGGTGTTGCTTTAATGCTTATCCTTACTGCATTGACAGTTGCAGCAGCGATTGCAACGGGGTCTGGTAACGCGCCTTTCTATGCATTTGTAGAGTTGGCACCATCTTTGGCTGCAAAAATGGGACTAAACCCAGCGTTCCTAATTATCCCGATGCTTCAAGCATCAAACCTAGGTCGTACTATCTCACCAGTGTCTGGCGTAATCGTTGCGACATCCGGTATGGCGAACATCAGCCCGTTTGAGGTTGTAAAACGTACATCTGTTCCGGTTCTTGCAGGTCTTATCACAGTTATTATTGGCACTATGGTACTTGTTCCAATGAGTGCCTAACGGCATCGCCAATATTGCTTATCGACAAGGCCCGGCTTCTAGCTGGGCCTATTTCTTTCATCTCTCCAGTGCCATTATTCTTTCTGTATTGCTTTGTAAATGCATTTTAATTGTTACTCAACTCGTGACATATTTCTCGGTTATTACATCGCTTCTTCAGAAGCATTTGCTTAATATCTCAACAGTTTATATAAGAACTGAATACATTAAGAAAATGGGATTTATTATGACTGCATTTATTGTCTTTATCGTTATTGTCCTGCTCATTGTGGTGTACGCCGTCAGTATCTACAACAAGCTCGTTACTCTACAAAACCGTTTCAAAAACAGCTTCGCTCAAATAGAGGTTCAATTAAAACGTCGATACGATTTGATTCCGAACTTAGTTAATACTGCAAAAGGCTATATGGAACACGAAAAAGAAACATTTGAACGTGTTATCCAAGCTCGTAATCAAGCAATTGCTGGCCTGAAAGCAGCCAGTGACGCGCCTGGTAGTGATGTGGCAATTAGCCAACTAAACCAAGCGGAAGGCATGCTGCAAAGTGCGTTGGGCAAACTTAATGTTGTAGTGGAAGCCTACCCTGAGCTTAAAGCAAATGAAACCATGAGTCAGCTTCAAGAAGAATTAACCAGCACTGAAAACAAAGTTGCGTTTGCTCGCCAAGCATTTAATGATGCGGTAACCAGCTACAACACATACAAACAAACGTTCCCGCCAGTGTTGTTTTCCAACGCATTCGGATTCCAAGATGGCAAACTGTTAGAGTTTTCTGACAGTGCTGAAATACAAGCGGCCCCGAAGGTTGAGTTCTAATGGATTTCTTTGACCATCAAGATACCGCGCGTCAACGCACTGGGCTTTTGGTGTTCCTGTTTTCCTTAGCAGTTGTCACCATCACTGGTTTGGTAAGCGTATTATCGATTGGTATCTATTACGGAGTAACAGGCGAACACTTTGATCAAGAAACCGCACTTACCTACGTCTTGTTGTGCTTTGCTGGCGTATTGCTGGTTGTTACGATAAGTTCAATGGTTCGCTTATCCGCCCTCACCTCCAATGGAGGCCGAGGTGTTGCTGAGAGCATAGGTGGCAAGCTGATTTCCTCAAACACCTTAGATGCAAAACATAGACAACTGCTCAACGTTGTGGAAGAGATGGCTATTGCATCTGGCATTCCGGTTCCTCCCGTCTATGTGATGCAGGAAGAGCGCGGCATCAATGCTTTCGCAGCAGGCATGAGCATTGATGATGCCGTCATCGGCGTCACACAAGGCGCACTGGATAGCTTCACGCGAGATGAACTACAAGGTGTCATTGCTCATGAATTCAGCCATATCTTAAACGGAGATATGCGTTTGAATACGCGTCTTATCGGCGTACTGTTTGGCATCACTTGCATTGCACATTTTGGACACTTGGTCTTAGATAACACTCATCATACGAGTCGCGTATCAAGAAGTTCTTCCGATTCCGATAAAGGCTTTGCGGTTATCATGCTGATTGCGATTATCTGTTTGGTTCTGGGCTGGATTGGCACCTTGTTTGGCTCGATGATCAAAGCCGCAATCTCTCGTCAACGTGAATTTCTCGCTGATGCCAGTGCCGTTCAATTTACTCGAAACGATCAAGGCATTGCTGGTGCACTCAAGAAAATTGGTAGTCATATGGCGGGTTCTTCATTGAATACAAAAGCAAGCGATGAGATGAGCCATATGATGTTTGGTCAAAGCAAACTCTCCGGCTTTTCTGGCCTATTTGCTACTCACCCTCCACTAGAAGAACGGATTCGCCGAATTGAACCTGGTTGGGATGGAAGTTTTTCTCAAAGTTCGCATCGTCCAACGACAAGCTTTGAGAATGATAACGTTAGTGGATTCACATCAGGGACATCGACACAACCGGAGAAACCAACCACCGCAGAACTCAGCGAAGTAGGTCAACAACTACTTAACCAACTTCCTTCCGAACTTGTCGACATCGCTCGTGAACCGTACAGTGCGCGCTTTATTGCTTTTGCCTTGATATTTGATGGCAGTGAACTCCAGCGAGAGATGATAAAAAGTCATATCCCAAATGTGTCTCAAGCACAATTATTACCATGGCTGGATTATGATTTGCCTCTTCATCTACGCTTTCCATTACTCGAACTCTCCATCCCTGCCTTGAAATCGCTGAGTGAGGGTCAGAAAAACAGACTGTGCCAGGTGCTACGCGAACTCTCTCAAACTGATGATCACTACTCACTCGCAGAATGGTGTGTCATCAACTTATTGGAGAAGCAACTACTCGAATCGTATGGATGTACAAAACAGATCCAATCTTTAAAGCAATTAAAAGAGAGTGTGTTTTGGCTACTGCGCGAATTGGCTTGGGTTAGTCACTCTCAACCGGAAGACGCTCAACGTGCATTTAGCAACGCCCTAACCTGTTTGGGCTTTAATGATGCAGAGTTACAACCCGCAAATAAGAACTGGGGCCTAAATCGCGCTGCTTTAGAGCTCCTACTGCAACTCAAACCGAAAAGTCGTCGCTTGTTCGTAAAAGCGTGTCGATTAGCGATTGAATCGGATGGAAAGGTTACCGTTGCGGAAGGAGAACTCTATAGAGTAATCGCCTGCTTCTTAGAAGTTCCAGAGCCGCCACTAACCGTATCAGTCAATACAGAACAAACCCTACCGAGCCAAACACAACAAGCTAACTGACTTAGCTTT
The DNA here is from genome assembly GCF_037162085.1 of Vibrio sp. M60_M70. Taxonomy (NCBI): domain Bacteria; kingdom Pseudomonadati; phylum Pseudomonadota; class Gammaproteobacteria; order Vibrionales; family Vibrionaceae; genus Vibrio; species Vibrio sp. M60_M70. The sequence goes on along the minus strand of NZ_JARLUL010000002.1, from coordinate 1,000,048 downwards.
AAACAAAAACGCCAGCAAAAGTGCTGGCGTTTTTTCATTATGTTTTCTTATTTGACGATTTACGCTGACTTAAATCGATCAGGGATCTTAGTGATACTCTCTCGATAACTAAACCATAAGTAGGTCACGGCGAGAGAGAAGAATAAATACGAAAGTGCGAATACGATTGGAGATGTAATTAATTCAGCCGACATTCCCCACATCACACCAACAACCGTTATCGTCAACTTAGAAAGCATGCCGCAAATTAGTAAGAATAAAGCAAGCTGTGGAAAGCGCGAGCTACGGAATGCAAAGAAATAGCAGCTCCCTACCGCTAGAGAAGCAATAGATAGACCCAACATAAATGAATGGATGTGATCTGCAGATGCGACACCAGCAGATACCGAAGCCATGAGTAATAGGAACAGTTTCATAAGTCACCTCACAACAAGTCTAAAAAAGCATCCATTCATAAATGAAATCTCATTTTTCGCTATATTCTGCTCCTATAATCTGCAATTACAAGTGACTTTTTTGTTCACTTAATGCACAAAAAACCTAATCAGCTCTAGTTATTACAAAAGGTTAACAATTTAAATTTAAGAAATCCTTTACATCCAATACTTACGGCGATAAGACGATATTTCAGTCATTTTTGTTACAGGGAGTTAACACGGTAACATTTTGAAATTTTTTATATGAAATGTGAGCTGTGCACCCAACTGCGCACTGAATTCTCTATTTTGACTAGTTCCTCATTCCCAACAACAGAAATCATCACTTTTTGATAACACGCTAACCACATACAAAACCATGAATTCACATCCGCTTTTAATGTTTCAAATTATTTTATCAGTAACGGTAAAAAGAGATTCCAATCACATATTTATTGGTTATAATCCGCGCTCATTGCGTTAATCGTTGAAAAACGCAAACTAATTTTGAGAAAAAACATCTTTAAACCAACCCTCTTTGCGGCATTGCCAACAAGAGGAAAAACTGAGAATGAAAATGAGCAAGATTGATAAAGCTATGCGCATCCTGTTAGCAGGGTTCTGTATCAACCTTTGTCTTGGCATCCTGTATGCTTGGAGTGTATTCAACAAGGCACTGGTAACTGAATCAGGCTGGAGTGCTGCAGAAGCTTCTGCACCTTATGCAACTGCAACCATAACTTTCTCTATCTGTCTTCTTGTTGCAGGTATTCTTCAAGACCGCATGGGTCCGCGTATGATTCTTATCCTAGGTACTGTTCTTACAGGTCTAGGCATGATCGCATCTGGCTTTGTTGACACTCCACTCATGCTGAACATTACCTTCGGTGTGATCACAGGTGCAGGTATCGGTTTTGGCTACGCATGCCTATCACCTTCTGCAATGAAATGGTTCCACGCTTCGAAGAAAGGCATGGTTAACGGCATTATTGCGGCTGGTTTCGGTCTAGCGGCTATCTACCTAGCACCAGTAACATCATCATTGATCGACAGCATGGGCATTCAAACGAGCTTTATGGTTCTTGGTGTTGGTATCCTGGCAATTGCAGTTCCTCTTGCAGCAACCATCAATAACCCACCAGCAGACTACACGCCTGCAGAACCGAAAGTAAAAGAAGGTCAAGCACCTAAAGCGGTTAAAAAGTCAGATGATCTAACTTGGAAAGCAATGCTGAAGACGCCACAGTTCTACTCTCTATGGATCATGTACGCATTCGCAGCTTCTGTTGGTCTAATGATCATCGGCAACATCACGACCATCGCAAGCGTTCAAGCAAACTTACCAAACGCCGTTTACCTAGCGTCTATTCTTGCTGTATTTAACTCAGGCGGCCGTGTTGCTGCGGGTATGCTTGCAGATAAAATCGGCGGTGTTCGTACGCTTCTACTTGCGTTCGTCTTACAAGGCGTAAACATGGTGTTGTTCGCAACGTTCGACTCTGAGTTCACTCTGATCATTGGTACTGCGATCGCAGCGGTAGGTTACGGTACACTTCTAGCGGTATTCCCTACTCTAACGGCCGAGTTCTACGGTTTGAAAAACTACGGTACTAACTACGGTGTGCTTTACACTGCATGGGGTATCGGTGGTGCAATCGGCGCAGCAGTTGTTGGCTTCTCTATGACGAACGGCGAAGGCTACACCTTGGCTTACACTATTTCATCAGCAATGATGGCAGTATGTATCGTACTTGCGTTCATCACCAAGCCATTGTCTGAAGCAAAAGTAGCGCAGCTAAAAAACGCATAATTGCCAATTGATTTGATAGCGAAAAGGCTTAACCTATGGGTTAAGCCTTTTTTGTTATCGGTCGTTTATGGAAAGCCCTATCGAACTTGCACCAGACTACTATCTAGAAAACTTCTTTAAGCTGACTCACCACGCAGTAACCTGGTACAGCGATTTACTGGCTGAGGAAGAACACGCTTGGCTTTGCTCGTTTGATTCCTTGAGCAAACACGCCCAGTGCCTGTTGGTGCGTTTATACAGCCGAAAAGGGTGTTGGTTTCGAAGTGATAAGCTGAGTTATCAAGAAATACCTTCAATCAATGAAGCGCTGGCAGAATTGAGTCAACATGAGTTTGTGGCCCTTTCCCCCACACTCTCTCATCAAGAGTTAGCGTCTAACTTACTGACGAAACCGGAGATCTCTGCACTTTACCCAGAGCTACCGAAGTCATTAAAGAAAGATGTCCTTGTGGAGAGTTTAAGCAACACGGAATTTGATCGTTTTGAGCAGCTTGAGTTTACGATCATCAAACTCAATTCCGCCCACATGATCGATGTTTTACTCACCCTATTTTTTGCCAACACCCATCAAGACTTAAGTCAGTTTGTGCTTGATGACTTAGGTCTACATCAGTTCGAGCAATACCAATTGAGTAAAGTGCGCCGTTTCTTTGATTCACGTGAGCAAATAGACCGCTTAATTGAACTGAGCCAACTGAGCAACCTGTACTGGCAATTTGATCGAAAAGACAAAGCCAATCTCGACTTATTAATTGAGGCAATGCCTCAGCCCGTTAATCACCATTACGTGGATCGTAAACGTGAACACATGTTGAATGACATAGCACGTGATTACGAACGGATTGATGAGCTAGAGACCGCCCTATCACTATTTGGCCAAACTCAGCTCGCTCCGAGCCGAGAACGACGTGCACGTATCTATGACAAACTAAACCAAGATGATTTATTTAGTGACATTGTCACAGAGATGCTGCAGTCGCCAATTGATGTGTCTGAGCTCGAAGTCGCACAAAAACTTGAGCAACGGTTGAAGCGAAAACAAGGCGCGAAAATGCCAAGAGTAGCAAAGCCACTCTGCTCCGAATACCATATTGAACTGGATTTATCTCAACAACGAGTCGAGCTTGCCAGTAAAGCGTATTTTGAGTCCTTAGGTTGGAATGTGTTTTACGCTGAAAATGCGTTGCTCAACTCGCTACTGGGGCTTACATTCTGGGATGCGATTTTTGCTCCTATTGAAGGGGCATTCATTAACGCTTATCAACACCGTCCTTTAGATTTATATCACTCAGATTTTGTTACCAAGCGCCAAGCTTTGATAGACACCGCTTTTGCCGAACTAGAAGCGGGCAACACCCAGACGTTATTGACAAAATACGATGAGAAGTTTGGCATTAGTAATCCATTTGTACATTGGAATTTAATAAGTAAAGAGCTACTCGAAACAGCGCTCAACACTATCCCAACCAATATGCTGATGGCGCTGTTCAAAATACAATTGAGCGACCTTAAGCTTTACCGTAATGGGATGCCGGATCTCATTGCTTTTAAAGAAAATGAGTTCGAGTGGATTGAAGTGAAAGGCCCTGGCGATAAACTCCAGGATAACCAATGGCGTTGGATCAAAGAGTTTACTCGCCTTAATGTCCCGTTTGCGGTGTGTTACGTCGCAGCAACTTAACTTACTCTATATAAAGAGCTTGGTGTTTGTTCACTCAAACCGCCCCTTGGTTATCGCCCCTTGCTCTTTTTTCTAAACATTTTTTCGTTTCTTCACGATCGCTTCACGCTTCTTCACACAAAATGCGCTTCTACTCACTAAGTTGACTTGAAGAGGAAAAATAAAATGAACAAAACACTTCTTGCGTTACTTGTTACCTGCTCTGTTTCGGTATCTGCGGCTCCTTATGTAGCTCTGGAATATGGACTAGGCACCACTGACCATGATTTGGAACCTCACTTTTCAACTGACAACGTAACACTCAACCCTGAGCTTGAAGACGGTATTTTCTCAGGCTTTGTCGGTTACGCATTTAATGACAACTGGGCATTAGAACTGGGTTACAGCCAGTTTGACCTTGATGATAGTCGTTCAAAAAACCTAGGTATCAAGTCAATCGATGGCAAAGATTACCATCATGAAATGGATTGGGATGCGTCAATCAAAGCCAAGCAAGTGTCGCTGGCACCTGTGTTTAACTATGCATTAAATGATAAATGGACAACAAAATTCAAAGCGGGTTTAACGTACACGGAATACAACGCCAAGGTTTCTAAACATCAAGAATACGAGCTTGTCGCGAACGACGATGTGGAAATGAACAACACGCTTTTCCATAGCACGGAGAAAAACAACGAGCTAGGCGCAATGCTCTCAGTGGGTGCGGAATACAGAATTTTCCCGCAGCTCACCATAGGTGTAAACGCAAAATATCAACTAGACCGATACGCGAACACTGCATCCTTTAACGTAGGCACAACTTACTACTTCTAATTTAAGGAGACGATAATGAAAAAAAAGATTTTAGCAGCCATGTTTGCCCTACTTTCAAGCTCAGCTTTCGCCGCGTTTAATGGTCCAGAAATAGGCGTAATTAATTCGGTGAAAGAGGCGCACAACGCAACCGACGACAGCGCAGTCATGTTAACCGGGCACATTGTTCAATCTCTTGGTAACGAGACTTACTTGTTCAAAGATGAGACTGGTGAAATCGAAGTGGAAATCGACAATGAAGATTGGATGGGGCTAGACGTTGGTCCAAACGATAAAGTGACGATTCGAGGCGAAGTTGACTCAGAGTGGACAACCAAGCAGATCGACGTAGAGACCATTCAAAAGCTTTAATTCGCCTGACACCTCAACACAAACAACACAGCCACATATTGGAGGCTGTGTTGTTTATGGGCCGTGAAACTACTCGTTTTAACTGACCAAGCAAGGACAATCTTGCGGCAAGACTAATCGTATACTCTTAGGCTGAACATCAAACCGTATTGTTCTCGAATGATATGGTTCGCCATCTAAATTAAGCGGTAGTGGATTTGGGAAGTCTATCTCCAACCAGCTTGCTCTTGTGTGTTTTACAAACTCACCTTTCTCGCTAGGATTATTGATCTCTTCGATAACTTTTGGCAGCTCATGAGGTAAGAATGGACGCACCAATGTTAGATCCATCAAGCCATCATTAATCATCGCTTTCGATGCTAACTCTTGCCCACCTCCAGCTAAGCGACCATTGCAGAAAGCGCCAAGCAACATTTCTCCCTGATAAGCCCCGCCTTCAATTGTTATTGTTCCGTCATAAGGTTTAAAGCCGAGCGCTTTTACAACGCCAGTTAGTGTATAAGCGCCGCCACCAAGAAAGTTTTTAAGTTCAACAGGCGTTTCTGCCGTAACTTCTGCGCCAAACCCTGCTGTTGCCACGTTAATAAAGTAGCGATCGTTAGCCTTGACACAATCGACCAAAGCAGACTGCCCTTCTACGGCGAGAGATAAAGACGCCTTGATAGAAGCTGGCACTTGAATCGCGGTGGCAAAATCATTTGCGGTACCAAGAGGGATAATGGCTAACTCAGGGCGTTTTTCTTCTTCAATTTGGATAATCGCAGAAGCCGCCTCATTGACGGTCCCATCGCCACCAGCGACAACAATACGTTCAATCCCTTCATCAACCGCTTCTTTCACCAAGCGCGGCATGTCTTGAGATTCCCAAGTCACTCGCACTTGCACATCGACGCCCTTGTCTCTCATTTTCATGATTGCATCTCTTAACTCTGGGTTCCCAGCTTTTTTGCCGTTAAGGATGGCACGTATTGTCTTCTTCATTGCACTTCCTATTGGTTGATGACTTTCCCTGCTTGTTTAATCTGTGATCGCAACCATTGATGAGCACTGTCGTTTGTCCGACTAGGATGCCATATTGTGCAGAGCTCATAGGTTTGTTCATCAAATGGCATAGATAAAGATTTAACATGATAGGTGTGGTTGAACAAGTTGATCATCGACTCGGGCATTAAACCAATATATTCACTACCGCAGATAACAGGTAGCATTTCCAACACGCCAGAAGCTCGATACTTTATCTTTCTTTTGTCCAAGTCGACAATATCATCGGCGTTTAACAAGCTCTTACGACTCTGCCACTGCGAAACCACCACATGTTCTTCTTCAAAAAATTGTTCAGTCGTAACCTCGTGCTTTAAGCGTGGGTGATCCTCGCTACACACCACCACCAAGCGCTCAGTAAGCACAGTTTCAACTTTTAAAACCGTTCGTGCTCTTGGCGCGATATCAATGATCAAGTCGTAACGTTGCAAACGTAGATCGCTTTCAAAATCTTCCGTAAAGAGTGGATGAACCTCTAAAGCAATATGTGGTGCTAACTCACGGATCTGTTTCATGACTTGAGGGAGCAACTCAAAACTTGCAACAGAGACACAAGCAATGGAAAACACTCGATTCGACACTTTAGGGTCAAATTCGCTAGAAGCCGTCAGAGTTGAAGTAAAGTTTTGCACCGAAGTAAGCAGCGCAGGGTAAATATCCATAGCAAAAGAGGTAGGTTCTACCCCCTTGGTACAGCGATGAAATAAAGGTTCGTCATAAATATCACGAAGGCGTGCCAACGCTTTGCTGACTGCGGGCTGCGTGATACTGAGACGTGCTGCCGCTTTAGATAAATTCCCCTCTTCATAGATGGCAATAAAGATGGGGATAAGATTCAGATCGGTCGGTTTCATGCTATTAAATTTTTCGAAAATCACTTTTTCTATTTTAATCTAACAGCATGATAGTTAACGCAACCAAGTACAAGAAATGGGCGGTAAGACCTGTTTTAATGAGTTTTAACTCAATTTTGACGTACTCCATTCACCGCATAAGTGAGCAGCTAGCGTGCAAGCCAAAGCTTACATTAAGATTTGCCTAAATATGGGGTAAGAAACTCGCAGACTTCCTCACCGCATAAACCAATTTCCACCTCAATACCCGCTTGTTCTAGAATCTCGATTCCTCGACCACTGTTGCGCGGATCTGGGTCCAACATGGCTACGACGACTTTGCCAATACCGGATTTTACTAATGTCACCGCGCACGCTGGCGTGCGACCAACAAACGAACACGGTTCGAGCGTAACGTATGCCGTCACCGATTCTAACGAGCCTTGATATGCATTCAGCGCTTCTACTTCCGCGTGATTGCCACCAATAGCTTGAGTATGACCTTCTGAAACGATTTGATTGTCTTTCACTAACACGCAGCCAACCGGCGGGTTGGGTTGACATTCAGGAAGCGCATTTTTGGACACTTCCAATGCGCGGCGCATAAACTCGTGGCTCATTTGAACTCTATTCTCTAATAAAAACGAGGCGCTATATTAGCGCCCCGTTTTATTCATTGCCATCTCTTCCAATGACTTTGTCCAGTTCTGGTAACGCTCGCGGAATACGGAGTTTCAAGCGTTGTTGTTTGGTCTGTATTTTGCGCCACATCGACTTCATTAAATGAGCGCTATTTTCACCACTTTGCAGTCGCGACGCACTTTTTTGCCACGATTCACTCGAATCGGCTTTGGTCATTTCCAACTCTGCCGTATTTAAACGCAATTGTTTGTACAATACGGTCCTTGCTTCAGACCAACGTTTAGCCTTTAACAAACGGTGGAACGTCAACCATGCTGGTGTCGGTCTGTTGCGGTAGTAACGTTTAATGGCTACCAATGAAATAACCACAAAACCCAGCAATACAAGCGTGGAAACAATCCATGCAAAATACGTTTTGATGAAGGATTTCAACGTGTGCTTCGCGGCAAATGTTTTGCCCTCTAACACCACCGTTTCCACTTGCTGCGTCTTACTGTTCCACCAACGGAACTCATAATCTGGCAGGATTAATTCACCACCTTGTTGAATCACGTACACGCTCTCTTCTGTGCGTGTTGACTGGTAATCACCACGTGTTTGCGTATCTGTAAGACGATGAGGTTGAGGATACGCTTGGTAACGGGTTGTTGATTCTCCTTTCAACAAGTCTGGTAGCAACACAGATAGCGAATCATGAGCCAAAATGGTGATTTTACGCGTGATTGCATCCCCAACTTTGAGTGACTCAGTGGAGGTTTCCCACTCTTGTTTTACGTCTACGTGCGTTGCAGAAAACCAAGGCGTATCACCGCTCAACAATCCCGATGGCAAGACAGTTTTGAACTTAATCGGCTGCGTGTAAAGTGTGCCTGACACCTTCTCGCCGTCCGGCGCCGACACCTGAATGCCCACAGCGACAGGTGGAATCACAAAATCACCAGATGCTTGTGGATACAAAGTCACTTCCCAGCGTTGACGCGACCAAGTTTGTCCGCCCTTGTGCTCCGTGAAGTTAGTGGCTAACTGATTACGCTGTTTGGCGATAACATTGGGCATTTCAATACTGCCAATTCGCGTCCCACCCGTAAACCAGCGCGGCGTTGCCACTTCGATGGTTAAAATGACTTGCTCGTTGACACTAAAACTTGGCGTTTTACGCTTTTCTCCAGCCGTTGGTTGTTGACCAACCCACGCTTGCAACTCAACACCATGATTGCGTTGAAGATCGTAAATGTCCTGAGCGAAAACGTGACGACTTACGAACAGACTCAAACAAACCACTAACCATGCCACTATCCGTACAGGAAGTGCAAAAGAGGTAACGCGATGGACATTCATCATCATTGGGCAGCCTCCTCTGTATTGTGTTCCGTTGTCGTAGTTGATCTACCCGTTGTTGGCGAGCGTAATTGAATTTGGAATTTAGCGCGTAAGAAATACTTCGGATCAGCTTCGACTCGCTTTAGCCACTTGTCGGCTAGTTCTTGGCTACCTAAGATGTCGTCTGCGCTTAACGTCTCTTTAATCATCAACTCTGCTGACGTTTGTTCATCCGCTCCTTCTGCGGTTTGAGGGTTGTCGCCTAGCTCGGTTGACGCCTCTTGCTCTGTTCCGGCTTGACTTTCACTCATCTGATTTATCTCATCGACGATGCCAGCAATCACTTTCAAGTTGTGCTCAACATCAGGTCTTAACGACTCGCTCAACGTTGGCTTGCTGGCTAGGGATTTTAACAAGTCACGAGCAGCCAAATATTCACGCTGGCGCGCCAATGCGCTCGCCGCATTGTAAAGACCGTAATCTCTAACCTCTTCGGACGGGTCGTTTTGCATTTCCAAAAACGCACTGTGCGCGAGCTCAAACTCGCTAGCGTAGTAGTACGCCGTGCCTTTACGTAATGGATCGACAAAGTGTTTTGCAGCTTCTAAATACGCTTGTTGGTTGAACAAACGCTGTCCTTGTTGGTCTGGCGTCAGCCACAAATCCCACCACCATTGCGCCACCTTGTCGAAGGTCGTCACTTTTTGCACAACTTGTGGCTGTTCGGCTTTAACAGAAATGTTCTCCGCCATTGCACTGGTCGGCATCAACAGTGTACCGCTCACCATTGCAATCACGCACCACTGCACTAACCACCCTTTTCTAAACCACAGCATCATGATTAACGCGATTGGGAACAGCAGTTGATAACCCATGTCTTTCCAAGGCATTGAGGATTCGCCATTAAGCTGCATATTGCGCTCAACGTATCGATTCAGTTGTTCGACATCACTGTTATCGACCGTCACTTCCACCAATCGACCGTTGGTCTGGCTGGCCAGTTTTTGCAGAGAATCCAAATCCATCGGGTTGTTACTCACGATGTCTGTATTCCCCGCAGCAAGAATTAACAGTTGATAAGGTTTACCTGCAAAATACGCTTGGTATTGCTTAATCGTGGCCGGGTTCACGCCGTCGCTCACCAACAGAACGGTGGAGCCTGGTTGACCTTGCAATTGTTGATCAATTAACGGCAAGGCTTTTTCAGCAAGCTTACCTTGCACGGGCATGATTTCTGGCGTAATGGCCGCCAAGAATGGGTCAAATACTTTGCTGTCTTGAGTCACAGGCATCGCCACATGAGCACTGCCCGCAAACACGACTAAACCCGTTCTTCCGCCTTTTCGCGCAACTAACAAATCGCGTATTTTCTGTTTGGAACGCTCAAGGCGGCTTGGTGGGAGATCTTTTTGCAGCATCGAGTCGCTGTTATCAAGCACCACAAGCAGAGAGGCTTTATCTTCACCAAAGGGAGAAGATTCACGTTGCCACGTTGGGCCTGCACAAATCACAATGGCGATTAGCACAATCAGCATCAAGAGTTTAAGCGGCAGTTGCTTACGCCAACCTCGCTCGCCTATCGTCAAAGCATTGCGTAAATGTTCGGGCAGAATATCCTTCCAGCTTGGTTTGCTTTCTTCTCGCCAGCGCAACCACACCAAGAAAAACATAGGGATCAAAGCCAGTAACCACAGCGGTCGGATAAAATGAAACTGCGTAAAGAATTGCGTCCAACTAAGAGAATCAAACATCGCTCTCTCCTAATGATGATCGTGTTGCAGCCCTTCTTTTGAGTGTCGCGACGCTGAACGCGAGTAAATGCATGATGACCACTAACGCCATCAAGTAATGGTGAAGACTTTGTTTTGGGCGGTATGTGGTGCTTTCGTAAAGTTGAGGTTCCAGTTTGCCAATCTCGTCGTAGGCAGCCGACAGTTCATCACGGTTGAGTGCTTCAAACGCTTCACCGCCGGATTCTTTTGCAATGCGCTGAATCGTGTCCATATCCAACGCGGTTTCACCTATCGTTTCCGGATCGCCCATCGCAATCACGTGCACTCGCACGCCTTTGGCTTTCGCAACTTTCGCCGCATCAATCGGTTCGACAAAGCTGCCCGTGTCGTTACCATCGGTTAATACAATCGCGACTTTTTCACGGTTTTGGGTTTGTTCCAAAGCACCACGCGACTTATCGCTTTGCTCAAAAACTTTAATCGCTAAGCCAATCGCATCACCAAGATGGGTACTCTGCCCTGCCATCGCCACATCGGTTTGGTTAAGCAGTTCGAGCCACACTTTTTGGTCTGCGGTGAATGGCGTTTGCACGAAAGCGGCATCTCCAAAAAGTACCAAGCCTAATCGGTCACCTTTACGAGACTGAACAAACTCCGTCAGCACTTCTTTTGCCGCATCAAGGCGAGAAATTTTTTCACCTGTACGAGACGTGAAATCAGGCTCAGCCATGGAACCCGAAAGATCCACCACGACCATCACATCGCGCCCTAAACTCTCGCGAACTTGAGGCTCGCCTAACACGGTGGGTTTGGCCATCGCACACACCACAAAAAGCCATGAGAGAATTAACGTTGCTCGTTGCCACCAGCTTGGGGTTAACTGGCTTGCACCTTCTGATGGCGTCTCGCCAATCGCTTCCACCAACTGACTAAAAAACGGCACTTTGATCGCCATTTGCTTAGTGCGATATGCAGGCACCAAGTAGTACACCACCAATGGCAGCGGCAAAATCAGAAACCACATTGGGTGAGCAAATTCAAAACCAGACAAACCAGTTAGCGATACAAGAAGATCATTCATGTTGACCTCCCTGATTTGCTTTGCGTTTCAATAATGGAGATTTCTTTGCCGCGCTTTTTTGAACATCACAACGGTGTTCACTCACCCAGTTTTTCGCACGAGCAATAAGCGTTACTCGCTCTTCGTTGGTTAGTATAACGCTTGGGTCAACAATACTTTGTAGCCAGCGCTTTGAAAGCTCATCGTTAAAGACCACTTGCGAGTTTGCTTGAGAATCTCCGGTTTGCGGATATAGCGCATCGAGCTTGCGCAAAAAGGCGGTATCAAACAATTTCGCGTTACGGCTATCAACATGAATCAACACAATTTTAAGCACAGAGAACAATGCTTTAGGCATGCCTTTGTCGCTCGGTTTGATTTGCGAAATCGTCAACAGAGCTTCTTGTCGGTAGCGGTTACACCACCACTGTTGAACCAAACGATACGCGACATACACCAATGCAATGAGCGCAACCGCCGCTAAAATCTTCCAGCCAATAGTTTGCGGATACCAACTCACACTTGGTGGCACGGCCACATCATGTAGCTCTCTGAGTATGTAAGTACTCGGAGGCGTAGGAAGACCACTCATTTAACGCCCTCCTACCAGTTTTTGAAATTGTTTAATGTGCTCGCCTGTCGTATCGAGTTCGATGTGCGGAAGGTGTTTCATCGCCATAAGTTGAGAGAGTGATTGTCGCTGTAAGCTAGTTCGAGCCTCAAGCTTTGCGCTCGCGGCTTCTACCTTTGCTTGGCTGTCTAAATTGAGTTGATACTGCCCATCACCAACCACCCATTTCGATTTTGCCAAATCGTCTGGTAGCGCTTGTTCTAATGGGTCACTGACCATCACGGCGAGAACATCGTTGTGCTGTTGTAGCTGTTTAAGGTGATCAAGGTGGTGCTCCTCGCAGTCGCTCCAGTCGCTGATAAAAATCAAAGTGGATTGTTTGAGCTTCATGCGTTTAATGAGCTCAATCCATTGACTGAACGTCACTTTTTCGGAATTGCGGGAGTCCACATTGAGCGATTGATTGGCTTTAGCGAGGCGCTTAAGTTGCGCCAGAAGATCGTTTTGCGAACGCTGTGCCTTGCTGTGAAACAACGCCTGTTGGGATGCGATGACAAAACCAACTCGGTCGCCATCTTTTAAAACGCGCCACCCGCACATGGCCGCGATTTCTGCCGCGACAACCGATTTCATTACTTGTGTCGAAGCAAAAAACATTGCGCTGCGCTGGTCGACACACACGATCACGTTGCGATCTTTTTCTTCGGTGTAGCTGCGCACGTGCGGCTTGCCTGTGCGCATCGTGACTTTCCAATCCAGGTTACGAATGTCGTCACCCAATTGATAATGGCGCAGCTCTTCGAAGTTCAATCCACGACCACGAAACAGCGAATTGTGGCGGCCTGAGAGTACGCTACCCGCTTTTAGGTGAGGAAGTAAACTGAATGATTCTGCTTGTGCTTGCAAGCGTACTAAGCGAGCGTAATCGCAGTACAAACGGGGATCCATCCCCTGTGATTTTGGCGCAAGAGTTGGCTTAGCCATAATGCCTCCCGCTTACCCAATTTCTACACAATCTAGCAGCTCTTGCACGACGCGTTGGTGATCGACCCCGTCTGCTAGTGCATCGTAGGTCAAAGAAAAACGGTGGCCCAGTACAGACGGAACCATGGCTCGCACATCGTCAGGAGTGACATGGTCACGTCCTTGCATCCACGCATACGCACGAGCGCATTTGTCTAGTGCGATGGAAGCACGAGGACTAGAGCCAATCTCAATCCATTTTGCTAAGTTTGAATCTGCATAACGCTCTGGCTTACGAGTCGCCATCACCAACGCGACAATGTAGTTCTCCACTAGGTCTGATACCACGATGTTTGGTAACTGACGGCGCGCTTCTAGCACCACGTCTGGCTCGATGTGTTTTGGCGTAATAATTTCGCTGCTGGTTTCCGCACCTAATTCTTCACTGCGTACCAAACGAATGATGTCACGTTCAGCGTCGTCTTCTGGGTAATCGACGGTAACCTTCATGATAAAACGGTCCATTTGCGCTTCTGGCAGCGGGTACGTGCCCTCTTGTTCTACTGGGTTTTGCGTTGCAAGCACCATAAACAAGTCTGGCAATACGTGAGTTTTATCGCCTACCGTGATTGTGCCTTCTGCCATGGCTTCAAGCAGTGCCGCTTGTACTTTGGCTGGCGCACGGTTGACCTCATCGGCAAGCACTATGCTGTTAAAAATTGGCCCTGGTTGAAAATGAAGTTGCGGCTTGCCATCCAACTCTTGATAAACCTCGGTTCCCGTCACGTCCGATGGCAAAAGGTCCGGCGTAAACTGGATTCGACCAAAACTGGTGTTTAACAAGTTGGCCAACGATTTTACAGAACGTGTTTTTGCCGTTCCCGGCAAACCTTCTAGAAGAATGTGCCCGTTCGTTAATAACCCGATGACTAAAGCTCGAACCACGTGGCTTTGTCCAATGACGCTTTTTTCTGTTTGTTCGATGAGTTCTTTTATCGCTTGTTGTGCGTGGTTCATAGGGTACCTTTTCAGTGGTTTAAGCCGTCTTTTCAATAGTTAAGTATAAGAACAAATGAAATAACTTAAGGTTATATTCACTATGTTATCTTTGCGGTTCTTCAGATTGGAGAAGCTGTTCAAGACCAACCAACATCGGTAATGCGTAATCAAAGAACATTTTGATTCCCGAACACAGATAGTTTAGTCCAGCCTCGCCATTCGGCGTTTTGATCAAACGGTTTTTCGGACACTCGCCCCAGCAATAAGGCAAGTAGGGACACTGCTTACAATACGTCGGCAAAGATTCGCGTTTTGCCATGCCAAAGGTGTATTGTCGTGTAGAGAATGCCATGTCATTCAATGAGTGTTCATGAATGTTGGCGAGTTTGTATTCTGGGTACACATAGTGGTCGCAACTGAACACGTCGCCATTGTGCTCAATCGCCAAGCCTTTGCCACAAAACTCAGCCGTCACGCAAAGCTGAGACGGTTTCCCCATTACTTGCGCTACCGCGGTTTCAAACAGGTTAACCAGCACACGGCCAAGATCGTTATTCACCCACTCTTCAAAGGTCGCCATTAAAAAGAGTCCCCAGTCTTCAGGATCGACCGACCAATCCGTCACAATAGACATTGGATGACCCGGTTTCGCCAGATCACTGCCTTTGGTTGGGATCATCTGTTCGTTCCAAAACTGCGGTGCGGTTGTTTGGAAGTCGTTTGCTTCAACCACCGGTGCAAACTGAATGTAAGTCACACCCAATTCTTGGGTTAAAAATCGATACACTTCGAGCGGGTATTTCGCATTGTGCCGATTGACCGTCACCAACGCATTGAATTTCACGCCATGCGCTTTGAGCTTATCTACCGCTTTCATCACCAGATCAGACGTCGGCTTACCGCTGCGGGTTTTGCGATATTTGTCGTGCAGCTCTCGTGGCCCATCAATCGACAAGCCAACTAGGAAGTTGTGCTCTTTTAAAAACGCACACCACTCATCGTTTAGCAAAATGCCGTTGGTCTGAAGGTCGTTTTCAATGCGAACGCCTTTCGGCTGATGTTTCCTTTGCAGAGCTACAACATTGCGGAAATAGTCCA
Organism: Vibrio sp. M60_M70; assembly: GCF_037162085.1. NCBI lineage: Bacteria > Pseudomonadati > Pseudomonadota > Gammaproteobacteria > Vibrionales > Vibrionaceae > Vibrio > Vibrio sp. M60_M70. The sequence continues at coordinate 984,717 of NZ_JARLUL010000002.1, read as the reverse complement.
ACCCAAGCAGCGTTGGCTCCCCGCCCTGCCATGAGAATACAATTTCTTCGCCATCCTGACTTTCGATGTAGCTTTTCACGAACGCTTCCAATGTTGCGTCGTCCATTTTTGGCTGCTTTTCTTGGTGCAGTAGATTTTCTTTATGCAGATAAAAGCAGTACTGACAATCGATATTGCATTTTGCTCCGCCTGGCTTTGCCATCACATGGAATCGACGGTCGTACGCACCCGAAACCGTTGCTTTAGACGCCGTTTTAAGAGGAACAATAGGCATAGTAGTAGAATGGCGAGGGGAAATCTTACTCATACGTTTCTCACTATTTAATATACCCAAATAACCTCGTAATCACATTTCAGCAGGAATTGAAGCTATTTGGGTATATAGCGCTCCGAAAAGCGCTATATAATATTAATTACTTAGAAGACTTAGGTACGAACGAACCTGCTTCCATACGAGGTGGGAATTCTTTGAATGTACCCATCACTTCTTTCACTGTATCCATCGCTGGCATCATTAAGAATGAACGCTCGTACATCCAACGAGAGTAACCCATACCTTGGTCACCACGTTCGAATGGGTCGATACTCAAGTCGAAGATCAATGGAACACGAAGTTTAGTAAACGGCTTGCGCCATACATCCATGCCTGTTTCATTCTCTTGAATCATAAAGTGGAACTTGTACTTTCCTTGGCGTAATGCCACAAGATCGCCGTCATCGCTCCAGTAAACGAACTCATTACGAGCAGATTTGTCTGATTTACCCGTTAGATATGGCAGTTGGTTATAACCATCTAGGTGAACTTTATAGTCCATATCACCAACTTTCTTACCTTTTAGTAATTCATCTTTAACTTTGGTGTCACCCGCTGCAGCAACCAATGTCGGGAAGAAATCCTCTAATGACATCATGCCGTTGAACGTTTTACCTGCTTCGATGTTTCCTGGCCATTTAATCAACATCGGCACGCGGAAACTGCCTTCCCAGCCAGTGTTTTTCTCAGAGCGGAATGGTGTCATCCCTGCATCAGGCCACAAATCAACCATAGGACCGTTGTCAGTGGTGTAAACAATGATTGTATTGTCATCTACACCCAACTCTTTGATCTTATTAAGTAGCTGACCGATTTGATCATCGTGCTGCTTAACACCATCCGCGTAGAAACCAGCACCTGTTTTACCTTTGTATTCTTCAGGAACATGCGTGAAGTTGTGCATGCGAGTGGTGTTAAACCAAGTAAAGAACGGCTTATCCGCTTTTACTTGTTTTTCTATGAAGGTTTCCGCAGCATCAAGGAATTCACCGTCAACATTTTCCATACGCTTACGCGTAAGTGGACCGGTATCTTCAATTTTGCCGTCAGCGTAAGAGTGGATTACGCCACGAGGGCCAAATTTCTTCTTGAACTCTGGATCTTTAGGATAATCCACGTTCTCTGGCTCTTCTTCCGCGTTCAAGTGATATAGGTTGCCGAAAAACTCATCAAAACCGTGGTTGGTAGGAAGGTGTTCGTCTCGGTCGCCTAAATGGTTCTTACCAAATTGTCCGGTTGCATAACCCATTTGCTTAAGCACGGTTGCAATCGTTGGATCTTTTTCCGAGATACCTTGCGGAGCGCCTGGTAAGCCCACTTTTGATAGACCAGTACGTTTTGGCATTTGACCAGTAATGAATGCAGAACGGCCTGCTGTCGAACTTTGCTGTGCGTAGAAGTTAGTGAACTTCGCACCTTCTTTAGCAATGCTATCGATGTTCGGCGTGTTGTACGCCATCATGCCTTGGTTGTAGGTACTAAGGTTCCAGTAACCAACATCATCACCAAAGATGACAAGAATGTTGGGTTTGTCCGCTGCGTGTGCAACTGCAGATGCAGCGCCTAATGCTAACGTACATGCGTTAAGTACGAGTTTTTTACTGCTCGTTTTGGTCGCATTTTTCATATTATCTCCAAGAGTTCGCTAGTGCGTAAAAATGGTATTCGCTTTTCAATACCATTGTTGATATAAGATAAAGCACTAATTTCAGGCGATAAATGCAGTCAGAATTAGTTAACCTATAAATTAAATTTATGAGTAACGTTATGGACTTGAATTTGATCCAAACTTTTCTTGTTGTCGCGGAGTTCCAATCTTATACGAAAGCCGCGGAACAATTGGGGCTGACACAACCCGCTGTGAGCGCTGCAATAAAGCGTTTAGAACAAGTGGTCGATAAGCAATTATTTGTCAAAAAAGGGCGAGGTATTGCACTAACATCTACCGCCTATCAGCTGCTACCGCAATTCCAGCAAGCGGTTAATATCATTGATAATGCGATATCCGATAAGAATCATTTTGAAGTGTGTTGTTCCGAAATTTTATTGCACATTATGGACCCGATAAAGAACACTATTTTTTATGAATCACCACCCGAAAAGTTCTTATTATTTGAGCTTCTAAGACAACAAAAAGTCGATCTTGTCATTGATACTGTTATCACAAAAGATGCGGCGTTTAATATTGAAGATGCCTACGAAGAAGAGGCGGTGATTATCTGTCGTGAGAATCATCCCCGCGTGCAAGGCTCGCTCTCAAAAGAACAGTTTTATGAGGAAACTCACTGTTTGTTTTCAGGGAAATGGAACAACATGAGCGGTTTTGAACAGCTATCCCAAGAAACTATTCAAGAGAGAAAAGTCGATTTGATCACATCTTCGCTTGCTGGTATGGCGTTGTACGTCGCGCAACGCGATTGTTTAGGCTTAGTGTCTCAATCTTTTGCAAACAAATGGAGTAAAGCCCTTAAGCTTCAAGTTCTGCACTGCCCTATTTCTATATGCGCTATCCCTTACAAGTTTGTTTACCACAAGCGAGAGATGAACAACCCTGCTCATATTGCGCTACGTGAAAAAATTAAAGCGAACTTAACGGCAGCCCACTACGAGCCAGTTTCCTTGTAGGACTTGTTGATTCGCATTTTCTTTGCCATTCGTTGCTCTGAAAGCTTTTATTAGACGGAAAAAAAGAGGCTCATATGAGCCTCTTTTCTATATGGTTGCATCGTATTGCTTACGTAGCACTAGCCTACTTATTTGGGTTCTCTTTTAATTTCTCCATCACCTGATCGAGCGAGAAGCTTGCCGCTTTTTGCCTTGGTGGGAACTCTTTAAACGTTTCGAGGAATCGTCCTACGTAAGCTTGGGCAGGAACCAGCATATAAGCACGGTCTAGCATCCAATCATAGTAGGTGTTGGAAGTGATATCAGCGACTTCGTAAGGGTCCATACGTAAGTTGAAGATCTTAGGAACTCGAAGTGTGGTGAATGGTTCCGCCCAAATGCGCAGCGTACCTTTTGCTCGTTGCTCCATGAAAACCAGTTTCCACTTGTTATAACGAAGTGCGGTTAAGTCTCCATCATCCGAGAAGTAAAAAATCTCTTCACGCGGTGCTTTCTCTTCTTTGCCAGTTAAATATGGCAGGAAGTTGTAACCATCGAGATGCACTTTGAATTTCTTACCATTCGCACTATAGCCTTTGAGTAATTTCTCTTTGATACCGTCATCACCCGCGGCAGCAACGAACGTTGGCATCCAGTCCATGTGATGCATGATATCATTCGAGACAGAGCCAGCTTTAATTTTACCCGGCCAACGTACCATTGCAGGAACTCGGTACGCACCTTCCCAGTTGGTATTTTTCTCTCCACGGAATGGCGTGGTACCTGCATCTGGCCACGAGTTCATGTGTGGGCCATTATCGGTTGAATAAAAGACTATCGTGTTGTCTTTTATACCCAAATCATCCACTTTTTTCAGTAGTTGGCCGACATGATTATCATGCTCAACCATGCCATCTGCATACTCACTGATGCCTGTTTTTCCCGAATTCTCTTCTTTCACGTGGGTGCGGAAATGCATACGCGTTGCGTTCCACCAGACGAAGAAAGGTTTTTCAGCTTTGACGGCACGATCCATAAAATCGAGTGCCGCATCCAACGTCTCTTCATCCACGGTTTCCATACGCTTGCGAGTCAGAGGCCCGGTGTCCTCGATTTTGCCGTCAGCGTACGAGCGAATAACGCCTCGTGGACCAAACTTTTTACGAAATTCTGGATCTTTAGGGTAATCGACGTTTTCTGGTTCTTCCTCGGCGTTCAAGTGATAAAGGTTGCCAAAAAATTCATCGAAGCCGTGGTTAGTAGGCAAGTGTTCGTCTTTGTCGCCTAAATGATTTTTACCAAATTGGCCCGTCATATAGCCCATCGGCTTCAACATTTCGGCAATGGTGGCATCTTCTTCCTTCAAGCCAAGATCTGCGCCAGGAAGCCCTACTTTACTTAAACCCGTTCTAAGGACGGTCTGGCCGGTGATAAAAGTAGAACGGCCCGCAGTACAAGATTGTTCACCGTAATAATCCGTGAACATCATGCCCTCTTTCGCGATGCTGTCTATGTTTGGTGTTTTGTATCCCATCAAGCCGAAGGTGTAAGCACTGAGATTGGACTGGCCAATATCATCACCCCAAATGACGAGAATGTTAGGTTTCTCTGCCGCGATACTGCTACTTGTCGCGCCAATTAAGGCGGCGGCAAGAATCGCTAATCGACGTTTTACGCCATATTTCGCTGTCATATAAACCTCTGTGTGTATTAGAAAAGAGCTTCCTGCAACAGAATGTATAGTCTAGAAATAGTGGATAAGCGAATCTTAGAAATAAGAACTTTAGAGACATTAACAGCTGCTCTAGTCCCCAAAATAGCTGATTATTTACTTTAGAAATTGTGGTAGTACTTATTGATTTGGCGATTTAAATTGGTGCTCGTTCCCTCGAAGAGTTATTTCTTCAATATCAGAATTTTGATATGACTCCGACATATTGCATTACAAATAAAATACAGCATTGATTTCACGCCAACATTAATGATAATAGTTTTTACTATCATTAATAATTAAAATACCAATATGTTTGAGTCTACCCTTTCGTCTGCTCCTAAGACGGCAGCTTCCGATAACGGTCTCAATAATGAATATGAGCTCGTACTGGATAAGCACAGCCATACTGTGATGATAAATCGTCCGTCAGACAAAAAGTTAGTTCAGCTTACAAGCGTTCAATTCGAGCTGCTCCGTACTCTGACTCATTATCAAGATCAAGTGCTTAGCAAACCTTTCCTTTATGAAACGGTACTGAAGCGCACGTTCTCAGAGCATGACCGAGCACTCGATATGCACATTAGTAGAATAAGAAAACGCCTGGTTAGCGAAGGGATTAAAGCGGATCGAATTCAGACCGTTCATCGACAAGGTTATGTATTTAAGCATGCGAAAAAGTAAAGAAATCGCGGCGAATTGCTCCAACTTTTGGTAATTGACCGCTTATTTTGCTTTAATTAATGCAAATTCTAATCACGTAAAATAACTCAATGAATTTGCGCTTAATTTTTATACTTTGCATTGCTACATTGTTTGCTGGCTGTGCAACCTATGCGGGCCTTAACTATGACCAACTGTTTGGTCCACAGCTCGTTCGTGAACGTACGGCGGACGTAGCTACGCCTCAAGCAAACTTCTTCCAAAGCGAAGTCAAACCCATTATGGATAACCGCTGTGTCGTCTGTCATGCGTGCTACGATGCACCATGTCAGCTTAAGCTTTCTTCCGTTGAGGGTATTGACCGTGGCGCGAGCAAAGCACTGGTATATGAAGGAACAAGACTTACTGCCGCCGCGCCAACACGCTTATTCGAAGATGCAGAAACAACCCAAGAGTGGCGCGATGCGGGTTTTCATCCGGTACTTAACGAACGTGATCAGAGCATGGCGGCCAACATTGATGCAGGCCTCATTGCACGTTTGCTACAACAAAAAGAACGCCACCCGCTGCCTGATCAAGTCCAGTTAGAAGGTTTTGATTTTTCGATAGACCGAGAACAAACCTGTCCAACAATTGAAGAGTACGAACAGTACGAAAAAGATAACCCAACCTGGGGAATGCCTTTTGGTATGCCAAACCTATCAAACAGTGAATACCACACACTGATGACTTGGCTGGAAAACGGCGCGATAATGAACGTTCACCAACCAATTAGTGAACAAGAGCAAGCTCAAATCGACAAGTATGAAACTTTGCTCAATCGCGCTGATCTAAAAAATCAACTGATGGCTCGCTATATTTACGAGCATTTGTTTTTGTCTCACCTCTACTTTTCAGAACTCACTGAAGATCCTCGATTCTTTACGTTAGTTCGTTCTTCTACTCCACCGGGGCAACCAGTAAAACGTATTTCAACACGTCGCCCGTACGATGCTCCCGGGGTTGAGCGCGTGTTTTATCGAATTATTCCAGAACAAGGGACGATTGTAGATAAAACACACATGCCGTTCGCGTTAAACAAGCAACGTATTGAAAACTGGAACACTTGGTTTATCGATGCTGATTACACGGTTAATCAACTACCGAGTTATGAACCTGAAGTTGCTGCAAACCCGATGACATCATTTATCGATCTTCCGGTTAAATCACGCTTCAAGTTTATGTTGGACAATGCGCAAAACACGATCATGGCTTACATTAAAGGGCCTGTTTGTCGTGGCCAACTTGCACTGAACGTTATCAATGATCGCTTTTGGATATTCTTTCTAGATCCAGATAAAGCAGATATCCCTGAAGTAAATGAGTTTTACCGATCTCAGGCTGATAACCTAAGACTGCCAGCAGAGCAGGAAAGCAACACGCTGCCTGTTACCAACTGGGTTAAATACGCGCGTCAGCAAGCTCGCTACCTAGAAGCCAAGTCTGAATTTACCAATAACTGGTTTAAGGAAGGCGAAAACCTATCCACCGACGTAATTTGGGACGGTAATGGCACCAACCACAATGCGGCATTAACGATTTTCCGCCACTTTGACAGCGCGTCAGTCGTACAAGGGTTAGTTGGCGAGCAGCCGAAAACGGTATGGATTCTTGACTACGCGTTGCTAGAACGCATCCACTATTTGCTCGTTGCTGGGTTTGATGTGTACGGCAACTTCGGCCACCAACTCATGACACGAATGTTCATGGACTTCTTGCGTCTGGAAGGCGAAAGTAACTTTATATCTTTGCTGCCAACCGACATGCGTCATGAACTGCAATCAAGCTGGTATAAAGATCAAAGTCCACAGTTAAGTGACTTTTTACAACGCAACGTGAAGCCATTTAACCAACCAACCAGCGTCGAGTACAAAACTGACGATCCAAAAACAGAGTTAGTCGAGTTGCTTAGAGAACGAGTCTCAGATGTTCTTCTTCCGCGCTACGAGATTAAAGATACTGAGCTTTCTGCTCAAAGTGAAAAACAGCTCAGACGTATTGGCCAAGTTCGTGGAGAAGGCCTGAAAACAGTTCCGCAAATCACCATGCTTATGGTGAGAAGCCAGTCTGGAAAAGATGAGTTATTCACCCTACTTCACAATAATGCACACACGAATATTTCTAGCTTGTTTGATGAAGAAAGCAACCGCGACTTTGCTAACGATGATATGACCATCGTACGTGGCGTTGTGGGAAGCTACCCAGCGGCATTTTTCTCGATCAACGAAAATCAAGTAAAAGAATTTGTCGATCAATTTAGTGCCATCCAAAATGAATCCGATTACGTTAAGTTGTTGGATAATTTTGCGATTCGCAGAAGCTCAGAAAAATTCTGGCCGTTTAGCGATCGTCTGCACAATTGGTACCGTACAAAACAACCGATCGAATTTGGATTACTTGACTATAATCGTTTTGAGAATCGATGATGATTTAAGGGGGTTCTCATGGGTATCCGAGATAACATTGCCGCTCTTGAACAACAGATTTACGTTGCTTGTTCTGAGGGAGACTACGAAACGGTCAACATGCTTGAGCATCAACTCGAATACTTGCGTGGCAAAGTGGAGCATCCTTTTGATGACGACCCTTATGCCCTAGACACTCGATTCGAGTGGGAAGATGACATGACCGAATAGAAAAAACCTCCGGCTTGCCGGAGGTTTTTGTTTTTGGGATGCAATTGATTTACTTCGCCATCAACTCATCAAGAGCTTGAATTGATTCAGACACTTGAGACGCCAATTGATCTTTAGTCGCCATATAGGTATCTAAAGGTTGAGGCGCAGCTTCAATTGCTTGGCAAGAGTTCATTAATGCCGTAAGCCCTAAACTCCCTGCGCTGCCTTTTAGTTTGTGAGCAAGGTTCTTCACTTCTTTACTGTCATTACCACCAGCAGACGCTTGCAGCTTGCTTAGTACATCGGCACTGGTCGTTCTAAACAGATTAATGATGTGCAACATCTTCTCTCTGCCCAAGATTTTCATATCGGACTCAATCACGCTCGGGTTAATGATGACCACATCTGATTCCTCTGTTTTAGGGACTTGAACAACCTTTGATTGTATCGCTTGTTCTTGAGGCGAAGTTTGATCAAACGGGGTACAGTCGGCATTTTGTGGCAATAACAACGGTTTTCCATCCAGCACATCCTGAATCAATGCCGCTAGTGCTTCTTTTGCCAATGGTTTAGGTAAATACCCGTCAAAACCTGCAGCTAAATAGCGCTCAACTTCTTCGGCAAAAACGTGCGCAGACACTGCGATCATAGGCGTAGCAGCAAGGGCTTTATTGGCTGGTTTGTTACATTCAATTTGTTTTAAACGTTGGATTAACTCGGTTCCATCACAGTCTGGCAAGTTGATGTCGACTAAAGCGATATCAAAATCCTGCGTGCTGATCAGTTGCTCTGCCTGTGAACCGTTTTCTGCCATCACGACCTGGTGGCCCATGCTTTCTAAAAAGCCTTCCGCAACCACTCGGTTTACTTCATTGTCTTCTACCAACAAGACTTTCGCTTTCACTTTGCAGCGCGCGGTTGCCACTGCACCGGTTTCAACAGGCTCACTTTCCTCTAATGGAATGGAGAACCAGAATCGACTGCCATGTCCTTCTTCAGAATCGACTTCTAAAATACCGCCCATCGCTTCAATGATTCGTTTACTGATGGCAAGGCCAAGCCCCGTTCCTCCAGTTTGACTCATCCCACCTTCGGCTTGCGTGAAGGCATCAAACAACGTTCTCTGATCTTTTTTGGCAATACCTATCCCGGTATCTGATACTTCGAATAGGACTTGCGACTCATCCTCTGGGTTGAGGCTAACGTAGATATCAATTTCACCTTCGTCAGTAAATTTAATCGCGTTTCCGACAAGGTTGTTAAGCACTTGACTGATTCTGGTGACATCCCCTTTCCAATAGCGACTTACATCACTTTCAATATGATAGGAAAACAACAGCTTCTTCTCTTGAGCTCGGCTGTTCATTAACTGGAAAGTGTCTTCAACCATTTGGTGTAAATCGAAGCCCATGTGGCGAATCTCTAAATGCCCTGCTTCAATCTTGGAGTAGTCCAGCACATCATTCAGAATCGCGAGCAACGTTTTACCACTGCGGTTGATGATTTCCGCATAACGCTTTTGAATAGGGTTGAGGCCGGAGTCAATCAACAGACGTGCTGTTCCGAGCACTCCATTCATCGGCGTTCTGATCTCATGGCTCATGGTCGCCAAGAATGCTGATTTAGCTCGACTCGCTTGCTCTGCTTGCTTACGAGCTTTCGCGTGATTCAAAACCTCTTCATTCAAACGGCGGTTCGCTTGTTTTAACTGTGAAGTGCGTTGCTCAACGAGCTCTTCCAAATGCTCTTTGTGCTCTTCGAGCTCTCGCTTGGCTTGAGCTTCTCCCTCTGCGACCACTTTTAGCGCTTGCGCTGTATTTCGAGCCGTGATGATAGCTTGCCCCATATGCGCTAGCTCATCTTTGCCTTTTACCTCCAGCTCGACGGCTAAGTTACCCTGCGCCACAGAAAGCAGCGCAGCAGAGTACTCTGCCAATCGCTTAACCACAGAAAGGTATACAACACGCCATAAAATCAGCACCAACACAATCAAACCAACAATTGAAATCACCGTTAGAGACCACTGAGCGAATTTCAGCGTGCTCGTCAATTCATCCACAGCGACGGTTGTTGTTTTGTTTGAATCATCAACCAATTTGTTTACGGTACCATTCAGCTCCGAAAACAATTCCAGTGTCTTTTGCATCAGTTGTTGAGATTGTTCGTTATTCTCATACTGCTGCATCAAAATAGTGAACACGACCTGACGCTTACCGAGCTCTGTTAGTAGTTGGCTCATTTGTTTGGAGCGAGTGGGATCTTCTACGGCAAGCACACGGCGCTTCATGATTTTGAGATTACTTTCAAAATCACTTTGCACCTGCTGGATTCGCTCAATATTGGTTAATGTGCGAGCTTCTTCAATTTGATTCAGCATTTTAAAAGCCAATAAGTGCAGCTCATGCAATCGCTCTGTCAGATCTAGATCCACTTCCACCAGCGCATCTAGTGCCTGATAAACTTGCGATTTTTTATTCGATTCTAATAAGTCATAGATATGTGTGACGTTAGCAACGGCAATGGTGCTCGTGTTCTGAACTTGCGTCCGAGTTAGCTGTTCCAACTCTTCACTCAGTAAGCGCATCTCTTCGACACGAGTATCAATCTCTTTTGCCAGCCACAGCTTTCTTTCAACCGAAACACCAAGTTCTGCCAAGTTGTCGATAACGTTCTGGACGTTACTCTCGAGATCTTCTAGCAATTGAGAATCAAACGACTCACTCCCCAGCTCTTTGATATGAGTAAGCAATGATTCGAGCTGTTCGAAAAGCACACGTCCAGACTCTTTCCGTTCTTGTTCGTTTCTTGCGTTTGATAACAGTTGCACAGACGAAATGATGCGAGTACTCAACTCAGAGACTTGCCTCGCTTCAATCATGGCGGGAATTGCAGAATCCACGACATTTCTTTCCGTCTTGGCAACTAAAGAAAATCCAGACACACCAATAAGTGCCGATAACATAACCAGCATTGCCATCGCAATGAAAGACAACAAGAGTTTACGACCGATGCTTGCGGTTGCTAGCAACATATTTTCATGACCTTAATGTTCGTGTTCAGCGACATATTACGTTATATTTTGCAGTGTTTACTTAATCTATGCCAACGAACTTCATTTCATGGTTAAAAATCAACACGCATTTCGCACAACTTTCAAACATTCAGCAGTCACATTAGCCCTCGTCGCTTCTTTACCAGTGGTTGCAGCAGAAAAAGTATGTGCCATTTACCCTCACCTAAAGGATTCATACTGGTTATCAGTAAACTATGGAATGGTGTCCGAAGCGAAAAAAGAAGGCGTCGAGCTGAGAGTCCTTGAAGCGGGTGGCTACCCAAACAAAACGCGTCAAGAGCAACAACTCGCACTGTGCAGCCAATGGGGAGCAGATGCGATTGTTCTTGGGACAGTGGACCCACAAGCCTATGAACATTCGCTTAAGAATTGGGTCGGAAACATTCCTGTCTTTGCTACTGTGAACCAACTCGATCTGGATGAAGAGCAAAGTGAGCTGTTAAAAGGTACGGTCGGTGTTGACTGGCACTGGATGGGATACGAAGCAGGAAAATATCTGGCTGCTCGCCATCCAAAGGGATCAGGAAAAACAAACATTGCCTTACTTCTGGGGCCGCGTACTCGTGGAGGTACGAAGCCCGTGACTGCCGGATTTTATGAAGCGATCCAAGGAAGTGATATCAACATCGTTGACTCGTTTTGGGCAGACAACGACAAAGAGTTACAGCGTAACCTGGTTCAACGTGTGATTGATATGGGAAATATAGATTATATCGTTGGCAGCGCGGTTGCGATTGAAGCCGCTATCAGTGAACTGCGTAGCGCAGGCAAAGCTGAGGAGATCGGTTTGGTTTCTGTGTACTTAAGTCACGGTGTTTACCGAGGCCTATTGCGTAACAAAGTACTCTTCGCGCCAACAGATAAAATGGTGCAGCAAGGCAGGCTTTCCGTCATGCAAGCAGCGCATTACTTGAGGGGTGAAGAGTATGACAAACATGCCTCACCAACGATCAAACCACTGACTCCGAAGACACTTCATGACGATACGATCGAAGAATCGTTATCTCCGTCAGAATATAGGCCGACATTCCGTGTTAAGGCTGTTGATTGAAAGACAAAAAACGTGTTCTATTGAATAACAACAATTTTAAAATCATATAAACGGAAACATCTTGATGCAAAAAACCATTCGTACCATGCCAACCCACAAACATGTGGCTTTGGTTGCCCATGACAACTGCAAACCTGAGCTACTTCGCTGGGTAAAAGAAAACAAAGAAAAACTGCAGAGTCACTTTCTTTACGCGACAGGCACAACCGGACACATGTTGAGCAAAGAAACTGGACTGGCGATTAAGAGCATGATCAGTGGCCCAATGGGCGGTGACCAACAACTTGGCGCGCTCATTTCAGAAGGCAAAATCGACGTTCTCGTTTTCTTCTGGGATCCGCTAAACGCCGTACCTCACGACCCAGACGTTAAAGCGCTTCTTCGTATTGCTAGCGTTTGGAATATTCCTGTGGCAACGAACCGAGCCACCGCTAAGTTCTTGTTTAACTCCCCTCTTCTTGAGCAAGAAGTGGATATTGAAGTACCGGATTACGAAGCGTATCTTGCTGAACGCATGTAAGCTTTGATGCCAACCGAATAACGTAAAGGCGATACTGAGTATCGCCTTTATTATTTCTAAAATTCAGAACTCTGCCTTCAACGCGAAGTGATGATCGGATAATCACCATTGACGAGCTCTTGAACAAATGCGGATCCAGCGCCAGTGTGCGTAATCCAAACCTTCTCTTTCGCACGCGTAATCGCCACGTAAAACAGCCTGCGCTCTTCTGCGTGAGGGAATTTGTCTTTGGACTCGGTCAGTGCGCCATCAATGTGAATTTGCTTCTTCTTCGCAGGGAATTGCCCCTCATCCACAGAAAGAATAATGACAAAATCAGCCTCTCGCCCTTTACTCGCATGACAAGTCATAAAACGAATATCGAGATTAGGAAAACGTCGCAACCAATCGTCATACAAGTCGGGCTTGTGATAATGATTACGTCCTAACAATAAGACTGACTTGGTTTGCTTGGCTTGTTGATTCAATTGATCCAAGATCTTTTCAACTTGGTTACTCGGTGCGGTATGCACACTCTTCTGCTTACGTTGCTTGTGGCTATTTAATGTTTTCGGCAATTGCGATGGGTTTTGCTGAACAAAAGTGTTTGCCACATCACCAATCTGATTGTTGAAACGATAAGTCGTATCTAGATGATGAACGGTAGAGTGAGCAAAGCGCTCTTTAAACCCAGTGATAAGATCGACGTCCGCACCAGCAAACTGATAGATGGCCTGCCAGTCATCACCAACCGCAAACAACGTCGCACCCGCTTGTTTCTGTGTGGATTCACACAGTGCTTCAATCAGTGCTAAACGGTCTGGAGAGATATCTTGGTACTCATCGACCATAATGAAGCGCCATGGAGAGACAAATTTCCCTTTATTTACATAATCTGTCGCACGACTGATCATGGTAGGGAAATCCACTTGATTGCTTTCTTTAAGCATTTTCTGCCACGCCGTAAAACATGGCCAACACAAGGCGAGTTCGCTGTTTAAACGAGTATAGTCTTGGTGATTTACCAACTTTTCTTGCACTTGCTTTTTGGTTAGCCCTACCGCAGCTAAGTGAGACAACTGAGAGTCTAGCCACGCGATCAGTTTTGGGTTTTCTGAGTGACTTCCTAACTCATCGTCCCCTTTTAAATAGGCAATCGGCCATTTGTCTAAATGTTTTTGCCAACGTTTAAAGTTAGTAGGCGTCATCCAATGCTTTTTCAGCCAATCTACACACCATGCCGTTCGCTGGTTGTCATCTAACGCCAACGGACTGATCTCAACAGGCTGTTGCTCAACTTGATTAAGTATATATAAGCCTAGTTGATGGAACGTATTCACACGCACACCGTCTGCGGCCATGCCTACTTTATCCACTAAACGCTCTTTCATTTCAGTCGCGGCATCACGACCGAAAGCCAGCATAAGCAACTCTTCTGCTTGAGCCTGGTGGCTTTGCAACAAGTATGCAACTCGAGCCGTTAAAACACTGGTTTTGCCAGAGCCTGCGCCAGCAAGGACTAAGTTGTGATCATCGTTAAGCAACACCGCATATTGCTGGGATAAGTTTAAAGGCGAAGATTCTATGCGATTAAACAGCACTTCCCAATTCGGACGTTCTTCCTCAAGCCAATCACGATTACGCTCACCAAGCGTCGCAGACGTATCAATAAGCCAAGGTTCGATTTCCGCCATGCGATTCGGCATCCGCATTTTGGCTTCTTCTAGAGTGGTTTTCATTTCGCTTAACTCTTGGTTAAGACTTTCCACCCAGGAGACCACTTGAGAGTGCGATAGATAGGCAGGAAGATGCTTAAGTTTGTAGAGCTCTTCTTCCCACTTAGGTAGATACTCAGCCAGTTTTCGGCACTGAGTATTGTGCCATTCTTGATACTGACGAACAGCTTCAAGAGCAAACTTACGGCATTGTGGCCACGGTAGCCCTTGTACTAGCCAACTTTGTTGTTTGCCTTCGTGCTCATGAGCAAAAAACTGCAAAGAGCTCCATAACAACCCACGCTTTACGCTAACTTTGCCATTCCAGATCGTAAAAGGAATATGTTCTTCACTGCCTATTGAGCTTAATAAAACACTGTTCTCTTTTATTTCGACGTGATGGTACTCATTTTGAATAAAAAACTGTGCTTTGCTAGTGGCAGTGAGCTGCATGAAACGTGCGCCTTTTAATTTAGAAGTTGTCGATTTATATCATTTTAAGGCGCCAAATTGTAGCAATGGCGAGCACCTAAGTAAGCATCTTCTTTTATTCTTTAATAAAATTCACATTACTGTCGATTTAGTAACCTAAAGCTCATTCTATTTGAAGCTGACTTTACAATTATAGACACATTGCATGGCTGCTTTAGTATAAGTCAATGACATCCCTGTTGATTTTATCAGCAACAACGAATTTTTCTTAAAGTAAATCATAAACGCGCTATAGTGGGTTTGGTAGTATTCCCCCGTTTTTCATCGGAAACATAAGGCGCATTGTGCAAGCAACTTCTAAATTTCGGCTCTATTGGGCAAACAAGACCATAAATTACAGCGTTCTTATCCTAATCACCTTACTGGGTGTAGTTATCCCGACTTGGTACTTCGAGCAAAACACGCTGATCACGCCGCTAATACTGGGCGTTATTGCTGCTGCTTTGGCAGAGAGTGATGATAGTTTCACTGGGCGCATCAAGGCGCTGATTCTGACCTTTCTCTGTTTTGCGCTCGCCGCTTTCTCAATTGAAATCTTGTTCGACACCCCTTGGGCATTTGCATTAGGGTTATTTATCTCAACCTTTGGTTTTATCATTCTTGGAGCGATAGGTCCTAAATACGCGAGCATTGCTTTTGGCTCTTTGCTGATCGCCATTTACACCATGCTTGGTGCGCATGAAAGTACTAACATTTGGTTTCAGCCACTACTGCTTTTAACTGGTGCTGCTTGGTATTACTTCATGTCGATGATTTGGCATATATTTTGGCCTCTTCAGCCTGTGCAACAAAGCTTAGCCAATGTGTTCTTCCAAATGGCAAATTATCTCGATGCGAAAGCCAAGCTTTTTCACCCTGTCACCAACCTAACGCCACAGCCACTTCGGATTGAAGCCGCCAAGTGCAACGCAGCGACGGTGATGGCGCTAAACGCTTGCAAAGCCACATTACTAAACCGCTCGAAACGCGGCCACATTGATGGCCCTAGTGATCGATTCTTAAATATCTACTTCATCGCTCAAGACATCCACGAACGAGTCAGCTCTAGCCATTACCGCTATCAAGATTTAGCAACTGAATTTGAACGTTCTGATGTGCTGTTTCGTTTTAAATATCTTTTGGAATCTCAAGCCCAAGCGTGTCGTGATATTGCATTAGCGATTCAGCTAGGGAATGAATACTCACATACCGATCAGTCCATCTTGGCCTTAGCTGAAGTGCAAAATTCACTTGCTTACTTAGAAGAACAAAAGCAAGGACACTGGAAACGTCTGCTAATGCAGTTAACATATTTATTCAATAACTTAGCGACGGTGGAAAAGCAACTGAATAACATTAACAACCCAGATGTTGAGGGCCTAGAGGAAGATACGCTCGCCGATACTAACCCGCACACATTAAAAGCCATGTGGCAGCGTATATCCGCGAATTTACACAAAGATTCGATGCTGTTTCGACACGCATTGCGTATGTCGATTGCCTTGACGATTGGTTATGGAATCATTCAAGTATTCAATATCGACCGAGGTTACTGGATACTCTTAACCACTCTCTTCGTGTGTCAGCCGAACTACAGTGCAACGCGTCAAAAACTGACTGCGCGAGTCATAGGCACATTAGCTGGTTTGTTAATTGGCGTACCATTACTGACTTTCTTCCCTTCTCAAGAAAGCCAGTTAGTATTCATCGTTATTTCTGGCGTGATGTTTTTCGCCTTTCGGATGAACAATTACGGATACGCAACTGGATTCATCACACTTCTGGTCCTCTTCTTATTCAACCAGTTAGGTGAAGGTTACGCGGTTGTGCTTCCTCGACTAGCTGATACCCTCATCGGGTGTGTGCTTGCTGTAGGAGCCGTGCTGGTTATTTTGCCAGATTGGCAATCGAGAAGGCTGCACAAAGTCATGTCGGATGCGATAGATGCTAACAAACAGTATCTCGATCAGATCATTGGTCAGTATCGAATTGGTAAAAAGGACAACTTGAGCTATCGCATTGCTCGTCGTCAAGCCCATAACAGTGATGCCTCACTTTCTTCTGCCATCAGTACAATGCTTGCGGAACCTGGTAAATATCGTGCTGCCGTTGATGAGAGCTTCCGCTTCTTAACGTTAAATCACGCAATGCTGAACTATATTTCTGCTCTTGGTGCGCACCGAACTCGCATTGAAGATGAGTCGATTCATAAGCTCGTTTTAGATGCACACCGCTGTATTCATCAGCATTTAGACGTTCTCCATAAACAGCTTCACCAGCATTGCGAAGAGTGCGATTTATCTAATATTGACGACGCAGGACTTGAGCAACGCTTGAATGAGTGGCGAGATGAAGATGATAGTTCCGCTCGCATGGTGCTGCAGCAACTTCACCTTATCTATCGCATGCTCCCAGAGCTACATTCACTTGCCAGTAAGTTTGCAGTGAGGGTGAACTAGTAACACACGGATAGAAAAGGGAAGCGAATTGTCGCTTCCTTTTTTTCTTTCTACTTTTCTATCTACCCCAAAGTGGGTAATTATGTACCTTCATAGGAAAAATCTGACGTATCACTTAACACACCTTGACAATGTTCGGACAAAAAGCAATCGATCAAATTCTAATCTATCTAGGTTGAATAAATATGTTGTATCCAAAGGACGAAGAATTTCGGGAAATGAAGGATAAACCGAATTACAACGAGGGTATTGAGATGAACGCACAACAATTTAATGAACTTAAACAAAAGCTCAGTGATTTAACGGCGAGTCAGTTGAAATCATTACAGGGTGAGATAAGCGTAAAGTTAAAAAAACACAAAACCCAGTACTTTCTGTTGAAGAAAGAGAAATGCTTTCTAAACTGTTTGCTTAATCAAATCATTGATATAAAACACTTGAACGTTTTATAAACTCCACCTATGCTCTCATTAGCATAGTATTGGGAGTGGTGATATGCCTGTATCAGGAATTCAATCTGGGCACCAAATTCTTCAGATGTCACAGCAGATGGCTGAAAAAGCCGCGCATGGTATTAATGATAACTTAGGTAAAGTGAAAGAAGAGATCGCTTCTCACAACATCGATTTGGCTAAAGTGGCAGATGTCGCAATAACCGCTTCAACTCCTAGCCTCCCTTCTCAAAAAGTTGAATCACTCATCAACCTTACGCAAGCTGCAGGTTACAACCGAGTGGGTGCGTCCGTCATTGAGAAAAACAATGAAGTCATTGGCAGCTTACTCGATATTCACGTCTAAAACTTCTTAGTTCCGACCTGTCACTACAAATCCGTAACAAGCCCTCTCTTGCTACCTAATGTTGTGCTATTTCGATTCAATAAGTCTCAATAAAAATCAATAACTCCCAATAAAAACGGACGCCTTGTTAAAGCCGCCCGTTTTATGTTGAATCCAAATTTATCCGTTATCAATAACACCGTGATTCAGCAATGACTCTACAATCTCATTGGAGCTAAGACCGTTGAAGTCTATCGATGTACCTAAGTTTTCCACAACAATGGTTTGCTGGACATTTGCATCCGTCGTAATGTTCAGAGAAACATTTTCTGTTGATGCGTCGTAATCGGCTTGAATGTGCGCAAGTAAATCATCAATACCTGCCGTTGGATCATTCAAATCAGCGATCACGTCTTTGAGGTCAATGGTGTCCTCATTGACGCTAAAGTCAGTGATGGTGTCAATCGCACCATTATCCACCGTGTCTTCTGTCCATTTAAAGATATCGCTACCCGCACCACCAGTCAGAATATCAGAGCCTAGTCCGCCAATAAGCACGTCATCTCCATCTCCTCCTAGGATATAATCATCTCCCGTACCGGCTGCTAAAGTAATGCCTGCATCACTACCAATAAGATAGCTGTCTTCACTTTCAGCTGACTGATCAATATCTTGACTATTTAGTGTAACGTTTAGATTAATGTCTAATGGCGTTGAATACGCTTGGTCACCATTTGATGCAGTAGAAACCGCAGTCAATGTAATATCGTAATCTCCCGGGATCGCATTATTGATATGTAGCGTATCAATTTCATCTTCTGGAACAGTCCATGTTGTACCATCAAAGCTGATATTCGATGTTGTAGCTTCACTCGTGATAGTGGCTCCTCTTGGCACGCCAGTGAGCTCTAAAGCCAGTACTTCATCGACATCGGTCAACGCCGCCATAATACCCACTAGCGCGATGCCTTGACGGCTTGCACTTTGACTCGCACTAATTCTTTGAATGTAACTAAAGTTCTGATCAATGGCCAAGTTTGGTACGTCAGCGACAGGCGTTACGTTAATATCAAACGTTTCTGATGTTTGTAGTGAGGTACCCGTTAAGTTGTCATAGAAGATACCGTTGTCATCAGCGGTAACGGTAAGCGCAATAGAATTGCTGTTCACGTCACTGGCATCAATAAATACACCGACATCCGGATCCGTCGAAGCGAAAAGACTATTAAGCTGAGACAAAGTCCCCATCAGTACAGTTTCACCTGCTAAACCAACGCCTTGAGTAATGCCACTCCCCGCCGGGACAACGACACTTATATCACCCTCATCGATGCTGAGTGACACCGTCATGATTTCATTCTCATGAATACCTGCAAAATCAACATCGGTAATTTCGAAACCTGAGATTTTTTGATCCGATGACTCCACAATCGTATTTGTGACCATTGAGCCATCAACCTCCGGAGCATCGTTAATCGCCTGCACTGTCATCACGGCTGAGCCACTGACGGTCTTCGGATCCGAGACGCCATTGGTCATGCCATCATCCGTAATATCGTAATTAAAGCTTACATCCCCGTAAAAATCAGGATCAGGTTCAAAGCTCCACTCCGTTGAGCTCAGTTGAGTAAGCGTCCCTGCTGCAGGGTCGACAAGCGTAACATTGCTAACGGTTAAATTGTCCGACTCAATATCAACCGCATTAACCAGCAAGTCTGCTGCGGTAACAATAACAGCGCCGCTGTCTTCATCAATACTTGTCAACGTCACTTCAGATGTTGTTGGTGCATCGTTCACCTCTGTGACTTCAATTACAAATTGGCTGCTATTTGAATTGAGTGTTTCATCGACACCGCTAATCACAATCCCTTCGTTGCCTTGGTCATCGACAGTGATATCGACATTGACGTTACCAAAGAAGTTAAGCGCTGGGTTAAACTCCACTAAACCATCAGCGATAGCGGCGTTAAGGTCAGATACGGTTCCTTTCAGTTCAATTGAACCCGTGCCGTCTCCAGAAACCGTCAATCCGTAATTGGCAATAATCGATGGTTCGAGCGCCAAGTAACCGCTATCGACAGCAATATTCAAGACATACTCTGCGGTAGGATCATCAAGTACCGCATCCACATCCGAAATACCAAATGTATCCAGCAGGATAGCGTTGTCTTCTGGTGTTTCAACGTCAATGACATTCACGAAGTCCGGTCGATCATTCACCGCTTCAACATCAACAGCTACGTCAAACTCCTCGGCTGAACCTAAACTTTGGCGACCATCGAGCCCGGTATCAACCGCTTGCACTTTGAAATGCAGTGACCCACCCCATGAGTTATCGTTGCGATCACCAGAATTAAAGACCACTTGATCCAAATCTTGAGCATCGATTTCTAATACGAAGACGCCATTTCCTTGGTCAGTAAACACCGTTCCATCAGGTAATGAAACACTCGCCCCATCAGGGACATTTGAAATCTCAACTCTCAGCGTCTCTGGATCATTTTCCTGGTAGGTTGCGCCATCTCCGATGGACTCTTTGTTATCAACCACCAGCGCATTGACGTTGATAACAATATCTTCTCCCTCATTCCCCGCAACTGAAGTATCAGGATTCACATCGACATCATCGCCAATAGGATTCACAACCAGCGTAAAGTTATTAGTTCGCTCTGTTGGTACTTGTAACAATTCTTCTTGGATGAACACGGTAATGCCAATCTCTGCCTCGCCACTGAAGTTTTTCGGCGGTTTGATTTGGATGTCACTCAAATCAACGGATGTCTGAGTAAGGTCTTTTAGCTGAATACTCCATTCTCCTCCGCCGTTGTTCTTAACAACATAATCAGAGGAATTGGATTGCACGACAAAATCATCAGGGATCCCTGTTAACTTGAGTGAAACGAAACTTTCAGAGCCATCATTATCGTTTAAGCTGATCGAAACCCCAGAGCCTGATTGATTCAACGAAATTAAAGTATCTTCGTCACCAACCACGGTAATTGGCTTCGTAGGATCGGCACCTGTAATCGTAATATCGTCCACCACTGGCGTAACTTCGAATGTCACGTCATCAGTAAAAGTTCTTATATCGATATTATCGCCAGGGTTATTTAGGATAGACTGATCAAATACAGCCTCGTCCGTGATCTCTCCTTCGATATTAATCTTGACGGTGTTTTGTCCCCCACCTACGGGATAATTTTCTTTCGGCTTAAACAGAACATTATCAAGCGCACCCGCTAAAATCTCAGCTTCATTAAACTCAATACTTGTCCCTAAGCTATTGCCATTTGCGTCAACAAACTCCCCCAGTGTTGCATCATCGAGTGCTAACTTGATGTTCGTTAGCGTTTCCTGACCACCTTGGATATTGTTATAACGGTCAGCAAAATCGACATTTAGATTAAGTTGGATTAAACCATCTTCATAACCCACACCATCCGCCGTTGGTACATCGTTATTGAGGTCATTAACTGGTTGTTTGTTAGCGTCTAAACCGAGAGTACCTGTGATATCCACTGTCACATTTGGTGTAACATCACCATCTAATGGCTGATCACCCGCCGAACTCGGAACATCTGCAATCGGTAAAACCTGGACTGGAATTCGCACGTTGTTTTCTTTTTCGTCGCCAGACTCTGTGTCTTTGGTGACAAACCTCACAGGCAATTCGAAATCACCAGCGTAATCTTCAGCCAAGTGCATCGTTAAACCGTCCAAACCTGTGATATTGCCACTAGCATCAATATCTGCTTGGAAAACGTATTTACCATTGACAAAATCGATATCAGTGCCTGTTATCACCAAGCCTGGAGGAATACCGGGTGCAGATGGATCAATAACAACAGTCAAAACATCTTCCACACCATCCGCATTAATCGCATCGACTTTCGACGTCAATTGAGTGCCAAGGTCGATCGCATTATCTTCCGATGCTTCAATTTGGACGCCATCAGTCACCTGAATTTCAGCTGCAACACTTGTTTGCGGCGTGAGAACCGTCGGAAACTCAAGTGTCACGTCAGTCTCTCTTACTACTGTTGCGTCTTTTTCAACGGCATCTTCACCTAAATCGTTGACCTCGGCATAGATGGTTAACCCAATTTGAGATAGACCGCCGTTGTCACCATCATCGCTGTCGTCGTTTGGCGTTAAATCAAGACCCGAAGGCGCTTTAATCGAGAAGTTTTCTTCGTCAATGACTGTCCATCGACCGCCGCCTTCGTTCAATGCACCAACAATGACCAATTGATTGAGAATCTCAGGGTCAACATTGTGGAACTGAACAACAAGCTGAGTCACTACTTCATCTGAAGAGGCGTCAAACTCTTGGTATTTGATGATATTCGCACCAGACTCCCCACCCGTTGAAGTATTGATCGTAAAATCAATGTTCCCTTGACCGTCTGACTTCACGATGTCAGTGACAACGCCAGTGCTTTCAGTAACAAGCAAACGTGTCTGGGCGTCTAGCGATCCTGTTGTATTTTCTGGCTCAACGATTGGATTGACTTGGACATGCACCATGCCATTGATGGTTTTTTCTGCAATTCCCTGCCCTGGATTAGAAGCATCGACATATTCGTGGTCAATCTCTTTCACCGTCACCGTAGTATTCAAATCAAAGTCAGTACTAGAGTCTTGCTCTAATTGCACCTGGACATACCCGCTTTGAGAGATTCGAGCAGAAAAGTCTTGCTCCGACTCGTTCGCTAGTGGCGAAAGTGTTAATGTTCCAGAAACCAATGTTTGTGCTACGCCATCGACATAAACCGTGCTGCCTGGAGGAAATCCAGAAATCGTCACATCACTAAAGAACTCGTCTGTATCAGGGCTTTGAGCCAACGTTGGCTTCCAATCAATATTAAAGCGTGTATCTTCATCACCTTCTGATTGAACTGTGTAGTTATCTTGCGCATCAATGACAGGAGCGACAATAATTCGGATCTCACCCGATGAGGTTCGACTGTGACCATCATTCTCTGTGACGATCGTCGTCGCTGTAATATGAATGTTCTCCGTCGATGACGCTTCCGGTTTAATAACAATTCCAGAATTAATATTCGCCGTGGTGATATTGGCTTCATAGATTGGCTGATTTTGCGCGTCATAGCCTACAAAGGTCAGATCGACGGATGCACCATCGCTATCAAATACCTCGACACCTGCCGGAATATTGGATAGCAGAACCGTAACCGACTCTGAGTGATCATTCGGGTTATCTGGTAACTCGCCAGAGATGACACTAAAGCCCAACTCTACTTGACCATTCTCATCGATATTAGTCTCAATACCTCTCACATTGCCGTCATTAAACTCATGCCAGATCCCTGATTTATCATTAAGCTCAATAAATGGTATGTCAGCTACGCCTTTCACACCGACGATCACTGTTTTGCTGCCTAGTGACAACATATCTTCGGCAACCCCACTAGATAACGATGCCGTGTCTTTGACGATACCTTCAACGTTGAAAGTAAAGTCATCATTGCTGTGCAACGGAGGAAGCACTTCGACCTTGGCTAACTCAGATTCTGGCACTTCGTAATAGAGTACATTGCCGCTTGAATCGGTTACTTCTACGATTTGGCTTGGGTTTGCTGAATCAAGCCACACTAACGTAACGCCATCAATTGAGAAGTCAGAAATACGCACAAATAGTGCTTCAGAACCATCTAAATCCGCAGACGGCTTCATGGTAATCACTTCACTTAACTGAAGTGGATCATGATCCGTGACAGGATTGACGGTATCTTGAGTTCGAGCGTTATCCTCAAAGACATTGATTCGGTTGACCGTAAAACTACCTGGGTCCGCGATTGGGTTAACATCAATGATGATAGTTTCTGTCTCTGAACGTGCCGTTTCCTTCCCTGATAACGGATTATTGTTTTCTGTTGTAATCGCGGTTACATCAATCTTGATTTCGCCCGAGAAATTATCGATTGGATCAATTTGAACGTCACCAATTCGGCTGGCATCTACGAGATAAACACCACCAGATTTTGGTATCGCACTACCATCTGAATAGACTAACTCTGCGTTATCTTCCCCTTGTGTAAAGACGAGTTCGTACACAATTCCTTCAGGGTTACTAGTATCTTGAGTTTCAGCCGTGATGTTAAGTGCGACGTTGTTTCCGTCTTCATCGACAGAATAGTTAAACTCGCTGCTCGTCGTCCAAGTCGCAATATCTGCAACGGCAGCAACTTCAATGTCTAAACGACCATTAATCGTATGATCTGGCGTACCATTGTTAAGAATTTCCACACGGATACGAGGATCGATACCAGAAGCATCGGTTGATGTATGACGATCTGGTACGAAGTACAAGTTATCTAACGAGACAAGCTCACCATTGAATGACTGCTCGACATTTGATGCGTCGAGAACAACCGTATTGCCTACTGGTGTCAGTTCAATGAAGTTACCGCTGCCATCTCGGTAATAGAAAGTACCGTTGTGCGTGCTTGCATCTCG
This sequence comes from Vibrio sp. M60_M70, assembly GCF_037162085.1. Taxonomy (NCBI): domain Bacteria; kingdom Pseudomonadati; phylum Pseudomonadota; class Gammaproteobacteria; order Vibrionales; family Vibrionaceae; genus Vibrio; species Vibrio sp. M60_M70. Next base: position 960,244 of record NZ_JARLUL010000002.1, on the reverse strand, counting down.
AATCGTGATGTCACCTAAGCTTTCGTTACGATCGATATCATGCAAATCGATAACCAAATTGACTTTCGCCGGCGTCACATCCAGCGTCGACAAGTTATCCTGAGTATTTGCAGAGTCAACGCCCACAACGACGCCATCACGCCCTTGGTCCTCGAACGCAGTAACGGTAGACGTGTCAATTTGCGCATTACGGTCTCTTATCGAGATATCCACATCGGCATCTGCGATATCGCCATCACCATCGGTTGCAACAACGTTGATGGTGAAATCAATCGAGTCGGTTTCGGTATGGTCAAGATCGTCATTAGGACGGAATGACACACTGCCATCAGTTCGAACAACCAAACGACCGATTTCAGTATCCACTCCGTCAAGAACCTTGTGAACAAATACGACTTGGTCGCTGCCGTTCAAATCGACAGAATCAGAATCAACACCGTTTTGCTTAAAGTAAATGCCTGAATCATCAGCCGAAAATGAAGTCACTTGTGCGCCGTCAGCACCAAGATCGTCATCAGCTTCTACAGGGTCTTGGAATAAGTGAACCGTGCGGCTGCCTTGTCCCTCAACACGCGAAATAGATGCATCGTGCAAGGTTGGAACATCATCGGTAATCGTCACTGGTAAGTTAATACCTGCCGTATCGCCATCGACATCTGTAGCAAAGACTGGAAGATCGAGTATGAGTGTATCTTCGCCTTGGATTGAGTGGTCTAGCACACCCTCAAGCGTAAACTTGTAAGAGCCGTCAGCGTTCAAAACTAGCGTGAATACTGAGTTTCCATCCGGAGTCTGCCCTTGATAAGTGTAGTTGTTGTTGCTTACTGCAGTTTGAACAAGTGTCACCGCTAACCCACCGGAAGTTACTCCTGGGATCGGGTTAGATGTCAGGTCCAGTTGGTAAGAGACAACGGTATCTGCCCCTTCCAGCGTATCGAAATTGCCCGTTGCTTCTAGGCTGCCTTTGTTGGTTGCCTGAGAGCCGTTGGCAAGGTCATCCTCATCAACAGCCAAAGCATCTGCTGATTTAATTTCGGGAATGTCATCAACCACGGTAATTGGAAGATTCAGTGATGATGACGTGTCACCATCAAAGTCTGTTACTGTAATTGGGATATCAATGACAAGGTTGTTTTCACCTTGAACAGCGTCATGGTCGATGGGTCCCAACAGCTCAAATTGGTAGCTGTCATTATTCGCATCAAGAGACAGCGTGAAGATCTTAGTTGATGTGCCAGTAATAACCGCTTCGTAACTGGTTACTCCACCATTGGTGCCTACTAGATTCAACTCGATGCTGCTGCCATTCGACGTTAAGCCTGACACGACTGCATCGAGGTCAGAAACTTGGTAGCTGACAATCTTGTCTGCACCAGCAACGACCTCAAATCCGCCGTTTAATACCGTAGAATCATTACTTGTCGTATCAGAGCCACCGGCAAGATCATCTTCATCAACGGTTTGTTGGCTAGAGTCTGTCACTTTCACAATCGCTGGAACATCGTCCACCACAGTGATCGGCAAGGTGATGTTATTGGACACATCGCCGTCAAAATCGGTCGCGTTGACAGGGAAGTTGATGACTAACGAGTTTTCATCGTTACCCCCAGGATGATCAAGTGCACCCAACAGTTCAAATTCATAGCTGTCTGCTGAACCATTTAGCGTCAGTTTAAAGACGATATCCGTCGTACCTTGTACGTAAGCTCGGTACTCAATCACACCATTTGAATTTGAAAACTCAACCAATTCAAGCGCTTGACCACCTGAAGTAAGTCCAGAAACAGGTGACGTTAAGCTATCCAGCTGGAAGCTAACGATAGTATCGGCACCATCGGTAACGTCAAAATTGCCACCAATGATATTGGATTCTGGCGTGTCGTCCGAACCTTGGCTTGGAATATCATCCTCATCCACAGACAAGGTACTACCAGAGCTAATAGCATCAATGGTTGGCTTGTCATCTACGATCGTCACTGGCAAGGTCGCAGTGATGGTATCGTTGTCGCCATCTGTAATCTTCACAGGTAGATTCAACAAAATCTCATCAGAGTTAACCGCGTGATCTAACTGACCAGATAACTCAAAGTCGTATTTACCATCTTGATGAAGTGTCAACGTGAAGACAGTCACTCCACCCGGAGTTTGTCCCACGTAAACAAGCGCATCAGCAGTTGAAGCACCAACGTCTTGAGAAAGTGTTACCTCTTCTCCACCCGATTTCAGATTCGGGATAGGATTTGAGCTCAGATCCAATTCGAACGCATCAATACCATCTGCGCTAGTGACTTCAAACTCACCTGATACCGTTAATGGCTCTTTAGTGCCATCAGAACCAAGAGGTAAGTCATCTTCGTCGACACGTAGACTTTCAATATTGGTAACAACTGGAACATCGTCCACAACGGTAATTGGCAATGTGAAGGCTGGTGACGTATCACCATCATTATCCGTCGCCGTCACAGGAAGGTTAATAATGATTTCGTTTTGCTGGTTACCATCTGGGTGATCAAGCGGCTTTTGTAAATCGAACTCGTAGGTGTTGTTCGTTGCATCCAACGTCAGTTCGAACACCACTTCAGCAGGATTGCCAGCGATCCCTTGGTATACGTTCACGCCATTTGCGCTAGAAGACAGAACTAAGGTGATAGCGTCACCATCTGAAGTCAGTGACGCAACAGGCGTGGTCAGGTCACTAAGCTGAATAGAAGCAACTTGGTCAGCACCTTCGGTTATATCAAAAGTACCTGAAATAACAGTATCTTCTGCACTTGCAGCATCCGTACCTGCTGGTAGGTCATCTTCATCAACGGTTTGTTCGCTGCCTGCTAGTAAACCATCAATGGTCGGAACATCATCCACAACCGTAATTGGTAAGGTGATGTTGTTCGACACGTCTCCATCAAAGTCAGTCGCGTTTATCGGCAAATTGATGACCAGTTCATTTTGGCCATCAGCATTTGGATGATCGAGAGGAGCAAGCAAATCGAACGTGTAGCTATCATCAGAGGCATCGAGGGTCACTCGGAATACTGGTGTCGTCGTGCCATCAATACGAGCTTCGTAAACTGAAACGCCACCTGCGTTTGAGACTTCAACCATGACCAGTGATTGACCACCAGAGGTCAGGCCTTGTACTGGCGTCGTTAGGTCAGAAACACCATACTCTACAATGCCATCAGAGCCATCAGTCGCGATGAAGTTACCGGCAATGCTGTTCGACTGCGTACCATCAGATCCAACTGTTGGGATATCGTCCTCGTCAACCGTTTGCACACTTGTTGCTTCGATGCCACCAAGTGTCGGCTTGTCATCAACGATCTTGACAGGAATTGTCTCAGCAAAGGTGTCGCAATCAAAGTCTGTCGCAATAATTGGGAAATTGAGTGTCAGCTCATCGCTATCAACAGCATGGTCGATTGGCCCTTCAAGCGTAAACTGATAGCTACCATCGGTATTCACCGTCAGCGTAAAGACCGCTTCAGAACCCGCTGTTGCTTTATAGGTAAAGCTTCCATCGCCGTTTGCGGTTTCAGCCAATGTAACTGCCACGCCTTGTGATGTGAGTCCAGCCACCGGTGTTGCAGAAGCATCAAGCTGATAGCTCACCACTCGGTCAGAGCCTTGCGTTGTGGTGAAGTTGCCATCGATTGATATTGGATCGTTTTGATCCGAGCCAATCGTGGCTAAATCATCTTCATCCACGGTAATCGCATCGACATCAGTAATAGTCGGCTTGTCATCGACGATGGTGACTGGGATCGTTTCTGTGGTGGTATCACCATCAAAATCTGTCGCGATGATTGGGAAGTTCAGCGTCAGCTCATCACTACCTGTTGCATGGTCAATTGGACCTTCAAGCGTGAAGTTGTAACTGCCGTCGCTGTTCACCGTCAAGGTAAATACGGCTTCTGATCCTGCGGTAGCGGTATAGGTGAAACTGCCATCCGCATTCGCGCTTTCCGTCATTGTCACCACTACCCCGTGTGAGGTTAAGCCATTAATAGGGTTAGAGGACGCGTCTAACTGATAACTCACAACATGATCAGAACCCATCGTGACAAAGTGACCATCAATCGACACGGACTCGTTTTGATCAGAGCCAATCGTAGCCAAGTCATCTTCATCCACGCTGATCGCATCAACATTAATGATGCTTGGCTGATCATCAACAATAGTGACAGGCAGTATTTTAGTTGAAGTGTCGCCATCAAAGTCTGTTGCGATAATCGGGAAATCGATTTGTAGGCTGTCGCTATTCATCGCATGGTCTAGTGGACCTTGCAGAGTAAAGGTGTAGCTGCCATCTGGCTTCAGCACTAACTCAAATACGGCATTGCCATCTGCTGTGGCAGTGTAAGTAAAGCTACCATCACCGTTTGCCGTCTCAGCAAGCACGACAGGTTCACCATGAGAGGTCAATCCAGCAACTGGATTTGCCGTTGCATCAAGCTGGTATTTAACAACGCTGTCCGAGCCTTCTGTCGTACTAAACGAACCAGACATAAACGCATCATCGTTTTGGTCTGAGCCTATTGTGGCGAGATCATCTTCGTCTACTGTCAGTGGAACAACGTTGTCGATGCTTGGAACGTCATCAGTAATGGTGACTGGAATGGTCGCGGTCGTCGTATCACCATCAAAATCCGTCGCAATGATTGGGAAGTTCAGTACTAACTCATCGCTGTTTAACGCATGGTCGACCGGACCTTCCAGACGGAAGTTGTATGTACCGTCTGCATTCACATTCATGGTGAAGACAGGGTTACCATCCGCGGTAGCAACGTAAGTAAAGCTGCCATCGGCATTCGCAGTCTCTACCAGAGTAACAGGCTCACCTTGAGAGGTTAAACCTGCAACAGGATCAGCCGTTGAATCAAGTTGGTAGCTCACCACACGGTCTGAGCCTTGAGTGGTCGTGAACGCACCTTCTACATAAACAGCGTCACTTTGGTCTGAGCCAATACCTGATAAATCATCTTCATCCACAGCCAGAGGCACGACATTATCGATGATTGGTGCATCATCGGTGATCGTAACTGGTATGCTTGCTGAAGTTGTATCACCATCAAAATCGGTGGCAACAATTGGGAAATCAATCGTTAGGCTGTCGCTATTTACTGCATGGTCAACCGGGCCTTGCAGCGTAAAGTCGTAAGTACCATCTGTTGCGACGTTTAACGTGAATACTGGATTGCCATCTGCGGTCGCAACATAGGTAAAGCTGCCATCACCATTCGCGGTTTCCACCAGGGTAATCGCCTCACCTTGAGAGGTCAGCCCCGCAACAGGATCAGCGGTTGAATCCAGTTGATAGCTCACCACTCGGTCAGAGCCTTGAGTGGTGGTAAACGCGCCTTCAACGAATAGATCGCCGCCTGGGTCTGAGCCCACACCGCTAAGGTCATCTTCATCGACACTCAACGCATCAACCGCTGTAATAGTCGGTACATCATCAACAATCGTGACTGGAATGATTTCAGTTACTGTGTCGCCATCAAAGTCGGTGGCTATAATTGGGAAGTTCAGTGTCAACTCATCACTATCAACCGCATGATCAATTGGTCTTTCAAGCGTGAAGTTGTAAGTACCATCAGTATTCACAGTCAGCGTAAAGATCGCTTCAAAACCCGCTGTCGCTTCATAAGTGAAACTACCATCACCATTTGCGCTTTCTGTTAGCGTTACCGCCACACCTTGAGATGTTAAACCGTCAACCGGTGTTGATGAAGCATCGAGTTGGTAGCTCACCACACGGTCTGAGCCTTGCGTGGTTATGAAGCTGCCATCAATAGAAATTGGATTACTTTGGTCTGAACCAATTGACGCTAGATCATCTTCATCAACCGTAATGGCATCTACGTCAGTGATGACTGGCTTATCGTCCACGATCGTCACAGGGATCGTGGCGTTTGTGGTATCACTATCAAAGTCGGTCACGATGATTGGGAAGTTGAGCGTCAACTCGTCGCTATCGACAGCATGATCAATTGGCCCTTCTAGCGTGAAGTTATAAGAGCCATCAGTGTTCACTGTCAGTGTAAAGACCGACTCAGTACCTGCTGTTGCTTGGTAGGTAAAACTGCCATCGCCGTTTGCGGTTTCAGTTAGCGTGACTGCAACGCCTTGTGATGTAAGGCCGTCAACTGGTGTTGCAGAAGCATCGAGCTGATAGCTCACCACTCGGTCCGAGCCTTGTGTGGTGGTGAAGTTGCCATCAATTGAAATCGGATCAGTCTGGTCTGAGCCAATTGCTGCTAAGTCATCTTCATCAACGGTAATCGCATCGACATCGGTAATGGTTGGCTTATCATCCACGATGGTAACTGGCAACACGATTTGGCTTGTATCACCATCGAAGTCTGTCGCAATAACGCTAAAATCAAGAGTTAAACTGTCGCTATTTGCCGCATGGTCGATTGGACCTTGCAACTCAAAACTGTACGAGCCGTCGGTATTCAAAATTAATGTGAAAACTGCACTGCCATTTGCCGTTGCGCTGTAGGTGTAACTGCCGTCTGCATTTTGCGTTTCGGCAATGGAGACGGTTTGCCCTTGAGATTGCAGGCCATTTAAAGGATCAGCGTTTACATCCAACTGATACTGTACGACGCCATCTGAGCCCTGAGTCGTCGTGAACTGACCTTCAACCAGCGTTGGCTGTGATTGGTCAGAGCCTACCGAACTTAAGTCATCTTCATCGACGGTAAGAGCAACAACGTCGTTAATGGTTGGCACATCATCAGCAATGGTCACTGGTAGAATAAGTGAACTGGTGTCACCGTCAAAGTCCGTTGCGACAATATTGAAGTCTAAAGTTAAGCTATCGCTACCCACAGCATGATCGATTGGACCTTCAAGAGTAAATGAATAAGAACCGTCAGGGTTCACTTGTAAGGTGAAGATAGCGTCCCCTTCTGCCGTTGCAGAATAGGTAAAGCTGCCATCTGAGTTGGCTGTTTCCGTCAGAGAAATAGATCGACCCTGTGATTCCAACCCATTGAGTGGATCAGTTCCGCTCTCTAATTGATAACTTACAACTCGGTCTGAGCCCTGAGTCGTCGTGAAGCTACCTTGCGCGAGCACAGAGTCGCTTTGATCGGAGCCAATGCTTGATAAATCGTCTTCATCGACGGCTAGCGCATCAACGCCATCAATCGAAGGAACGTCATCTTGAACTTGAATGACAATTTGCGCCGCTTCTGGTGTGTTCGAACCGTCGGTAATCGAGGAGCGGTCGCCATCCGCATCTACCGCGTAAACTGGCAGTGAGAAAGTGAGCGAGTCATCGTTAGCACCCGTATGGTCGAGTTGTTCATACAAGTTGAATTGGTATTCGCCCAATACAGGGGTATCAATCGCCACATCAAATACTGTGATACGCACGCCATCCAGCTCGATGAAGCCCTCGTAAGTACGCACGCCGTTACTCTCGGACGCTAATTCTAGTTGAACAACCTGCCCTTGAGATTGAAGTCCTCCACCAACATTAAACTCTGTAGGTTCCAACTCATAGTGATCAATGATGTCACTACCGACCGCTGTCGTGATCGACCCAGCGCCACTTGTTACTACCGCGCCTTCCTGTGAACCTTGGTCAACACCCGCTTCGTCTAAAGACAATCCCGTCACGTTTTCAATCACTGGATTATCGCCATCAAGGATGGTCATCGTAAAGGTGTTACTTGCCGTATCTTGGTCAAAGTCGACGATTGTGGTTGGTAAAGAGAGCTCAATCGTATCTTCACCGTTTGTTTGTTCTAACGGCTTAAATTGCTCAAATTGGTAAGTACCATCAGTATTCAGACTGATGGTTAAGACGGTTTCATTCGAGCCAGCAATGGACAAGGTGATAGTGCTGCCGTCTTCAGAGAGTACCGCCTCTGTTGCCTGATTATCACTCAATAGGCCATCAAATTGACTAAGTCCTTCTTGATTAAATGTGACCGTTGCCAATTGATCACTACCAATATCAACAAAGGTGCCAGTAATCGGAGTAGAAGAAGATTCAACGTTTTCGAAAGTAACGTTTTGCGGCGCCGGATCATCGCCATCAATAACGGTTGTCGTAAAATCAATAGGGGCTTGAATACTGTTACCACCAATATCTGCGCCTGTAATATCAAAAGCAATATTGATTTGATCACCGACGATAGATACTTGGCCATCAGCGATGGACGCCACATGGTCAATACCCTGGCTAATCGTGGTAACGACCTCTAACTCTAAATCACGGCCTAAAGATGTCGCTTCGATCTCGATACGAAGCACTTCGTTACCACCTTGAGTGCCGATAATGGCATTTTGCGCTTCGTCGTAAACGAACGCCACAGGCTGACCACCAGAGGTAATGTCACTATTTAACTCGGTTAACAAAGACTCTAAAGAAGACGTTTCTGGTACAAATGAAGCGGTATCAAGTGCGAGATCCCCTGCTTCAACCAGCACACTAGACGAAATGGTTTGCGGGTAGCTTGATAGAGAAATTGAGCCTTCTGTTACGCTAGATTGCAATGATTGTCCGCCACCGGCAAAGATAGTGACATCCAAATCATCAGCTTCATCGCGTTCTTCTACACCGCTACGAGTCGCTGACGTCTCAAAAAAGGTGGAGGCAAGTACTTCCGGATTATTATATTCAACGGTCACATAGCCAGCATTGGCTGAGCCTTCAGCGCCAGCACCAGCAGCCGTTGCTTCCAAAATAGCAGTCGGGTCAGCACCATCTAAAATGGCCTGTTGGATAGCCGCGACATCATTAGCGTCAAAGTTAGCACCTTCGATAGCTGTTGGATCGAAAGTAACCTGGCCATTAACTGGAGATTGCAGCAAGGTTTCTGGTTGTTCAAAAGAAGGTTCTGGAAGGCACGCGACACAATTAGCATCAACCAGATACAGCTCATTATGTATCTGTACATCAAGAGAAGCGTTATTTTCAGTAATGATCACTTCGCCAGATATTAACTCATCCCCCGCTTTTATAGACCTGACTTTTCCATCCAGACCTAAAACCAAGACTTCACCTTTGACAGCATTTACAATCGCGTTCTGCGGCACGGTTTGCGTACTCATCTGACCTCCGCTAATGGCCTACGTTTCCCATTAACCTTTTTAGATAGTTTTTAAATGATTTAGTGCGGCATACTGCACACCTTTAGACGATTAGACTAAGTATCAACTCATTAAACAATCGATAAATGGCGCACTAATGAGCAAAGTAAGTAAAACTTACTAGTAGTCACAGAAATGTGACACATGTCCTAACGCCGCAATATCGATTAATTATATGAAATTGATATCTTATTCCGTATAAGTGTAGTCGTTTTAAAAAAGAAGATAGATGAAAACGCTCAGCTAAACGCCAAACTACCGGTTGCAATCAATAATGGAAGAAAAGCAATAAGAATGTTGTATACACCTGAACGTGATGACAACTTAATCAATATTGGTGACGAGAAAAATGTGACGATTAAATATTGAATGACATAAATCGTTGGACAAAATATAACCATAAAAATGTGGCTCACAATATGAATTCCCGAGCACCACGAATTCGGCTTTGTCCTGATATACAGTAAAAAAATACGAGCAAGCTAATAAGAAAATACATAAACATCACACTTGAAAATAATTATCATTTTCAATCATATGTAAATATTCCCCCACTTTCAATGATGTGAGAGCTATTAATACCATCGTTATTATCAATCAACACAATAAGTAAAATTATCAGTAATTCCCGTCCTAAACGTTTGCGTAATCGCTAACCTTCTCTTAACCTTGATTTGAGGCTTTTATCACGGTTTTTCCATTGATATAGTGCGTCCATACAACAAAAAAAGACCATTCGAGGCATGGAGCTTCCTCATTAATCTCAAGATGAGAAGAATTGGTACCGACAAAATTCGGCAGATTTTAAGAGGGTCAAAAAATGGACATGAATATGGTTGAGATTTTAGGTTATGCAGCTTCAATCATGGTCGCAATTTCGCTAACTATGAAAGATATTGTTAAGCTTCGTATCCTTAACTTTATTGGTTGTGCGCTATTTACTGCTTACGGACTAATGATTGATTCTTGGCCTGTAGTATTAACTAACGGCTTTATTGCTTGCGTTAATATCTACTTCCTAGCAAAAATGCAACAGGAAAAAAAGCCTAGAATCTAGAGCCTAAAAAGCAATAGCATTCGAACAATAAAAGCCCGCGAATGATAAGATCGCGGGCTTTTTGCTTTTAATGAGCTCTCACTTTCTGCACATTCATCAATAGCTCTAGCGAACCCAGTTAAGTGCTAATGTTTCTCGACGAGAGAACATGTCTACATGTGATGAGATTATCGCCTTCACTTTGCCCAGTTTCTCTTCGGAATCCGCCTCACAAATAATGGTCAAGCTAGACTCGCAAAGAGCAAACTCCGCTTTTCCCGTCGGAAATGTCACCAAACCGCTGTTTTCATTCCAAGTAGCAGGAACCTTTCGTCCAAAATGCCGACAAAGTGTCACTAAGTATTTGTCAGCGTGTTCGCTATCTATTCGGGTGCTTTCTTTAATCATGAATTTACTCGTGTTTTGAAGCGCCCCCTCTCGGGAGCCCTATTAGAATTGATAAGCAGCAGAAAGTTTGAAGTTGCGACCCGGCTCGTAGTCATCAAGCGTGAAGCCACGTGCCGTACCCGAACGAGACGCATGAGAGCTGTACAACTCGTCAAATACATTATCAATACCAAAGGTCACCGACAGTCCATCAATATTAGACGGCACCCATTGAGCATATAGATTATGTACATCATAACTTGCTTTCTTTGGCTGACCATCAAAGACGTTGTCTTCCTCTAGAACAAACATTGAGTTCCACCCGAAGATCGTTTCTAAAGCGTCTGACTGGTAATCCAAAGTTAGAGCAATACTATCACCCATATCAATGCTACGCCCATTACCCCCAGCAACAGGGCCACCGGTATTCTTGTTTTTGGTGTCCGACTTAGAGTAAGAAAGTTTGCTGTTAAACTTGTCGTAGCCATAAGAAGCACTTGCCTCAAAGCCTTTAATCTCAACATCACCTAAGTTGTAAATCAGGTAAGTTTGAGTCGCGTTTTGGTACTGGTCTGCAATGTAATCATCAATTTCCGTTTGGAATGCCGTAATATTCGCTCCAAAGAAATGCTTATCAAAGGTTTTATCAAAACGGACACCACCCTGTGTGTTCAACCCCGTTTCTGGCTTTAGTCCATCCTCTAAAAATGCAACGTCTTGGTAAGCAATAAAGGTTTCCATCAGCTCAGGGCCTTTGAATAGAGAGCGTGCGCTCGCAAACAACGTCCAATCCTGAGTGACTGCCCATTCTGCTGCTAGGGCCCAGGTCACATCATCATAGTTACTCGTCCCCGTTTCAGCTTCACGTTTGTAATCATCAAAACGCATACCTGCGGTAACAAAGAAAGCATCAGAGAAGAAGAACTGGTCTTCTACAAACAATGCGGTTGAAATGGCCGATTCATCCATGAACTTACGACTACCGTAGTAACTTGAAGATGTCTTATCCATGTAGTCGAAACCATAGGTGATTCGATTATCAAACTCACCTAACATAACATCCGACTGGAACTTACCATTCAAACCAAAGTTTTGGTTTTTAGCGGTGTTCTTCGATAAACGGTTCGAAGGCCAGCGAGGAGCCATAACGCTCTCATCCCGTTTAATTTCTGTCTCGGTATTATAAAGTGTGACGTTACCTTTATGCTGTTCGCCTCGCAGCTCGTAACTCAAGGTAACGGTATCTCGGTCATAATCCGTAGGAATAAGTAACGTGCTCGATAAGCCATTGTTCGCACTACCCGACATATCAGGACGCGGACTGTAATCACCACTGTCTCGGTACATGTCATAAGAGAGCTCAAAACGATGGATGTCGTTTAGTTCATACCCCAACTTAGCCAGAATGTTGTAAACATCACCCGCAGCGCCATAGGTTTTGTTGCCGTCACCATCTTCGAAGTCATCACGCGTAACGTAATGGCCATAAACCATCGCATCAATGTTTTCGGACAAAAGCCCGTACAGTGTCAACGAGCCTTGTTGGTTGTCGTTGGATGCATAACCGCCATAAACACGAGCGCCAAACGTTTCATCGTAACGAAGTAAATCGCGAGCGTCTTTCGTTTCAAAATAAACCGAGCCGCCTAAGCCATTTTGAGTCACAGAGTTATTACCTACCTGGATATCGGCAGATTTGAGAATGTCAGGGTTTAGCGTCAAGTTCCCAATGTGATGGAACATGCTCGCATGCTGAGAAGCACCATCAAGACGAATGTCCAAATCGGTTTCGCTCAAACCACGAATGGTAATACGTTGATTCACAGAGTGTGTTCCACCAACATCCACACCGGGAATATCGCGCAGTAAATCAGACATATGATCCGCTTGCTTCAGTGACATATCGTCTGCAAACATCGACTCGGTATTGCTAGAAACTTTTGTTCCCCATACAACGACTTCTTCAAAATGTGACTCGGTATCTTGAGCTAAAACAGGGTTTGATAGCGCCATTCCCACTGCAAGGCAAAGGCTTGAAAGCTTGATAGATGAACAAGCAGGGCTTTCCATAACTTCATTCCTAAATATTAATGATAATAATTCTCAGGTATAATAAGCATGAGTTTTATAAATACAAAGGCGATTTGATTATGCGAAATCGCACAAGTGTTATGAGGAAGTGTCAAATGCAGGAAGTCACACCAAAACGAACTAGAATTGCCAAGATCGCTTTAACCCAAAAACTGGAAGCCACAGAAAAGCAGTGGATCGTCACTCAAGGTCAACCTTGTCAAACTCAACTGGCAGAAGGCAAATTCCTATCATATCAGTACAATGATCAAATCTTTGTTCATGGAGGACGTTGCCTAGAGCTTGTTGATTCACATATTGTTTCTACTGTACACGCCTCACTGTTGGTCACTATTCTTTTAGAAGGTAAGCTCTCGTTTGGCTATGACGATTTGCAATTTGATTTAGACGCAAGCGACGGCCCTAAAGGTGTTGTGGTGAACCTACTCAAACCTGCAAACTTTCGTCGTTCACTGCTCAAAGATAACGTCATTAATAAGATCAACATATTGGTTAAGCCCCAGTGGCTAGAGGCTCGCCTTGACCAAACCTGTCGTCATCGGTCCTTTTTTAACTCTCATCAGGCGTTTCATCCTCTAGAGCTTAACCAGGCGTTATGCGAACTGGCTGAAACGCTGACAAGCCGAGAAACACCACAAGAATTCCAAGATAAGTTGGAAGTTGAAAGCTTGATCTATCAAATTTTGCATCAAGCGACTGAGCAAATCCCCAAAAACTTCAGTGCTAATAAAAATAACCATGAACGGCACACAGATGGTCGAATAGAGGATATTGTTAGCTATATAGAAACTCACCTTGAGCAAGAACTAGGCTTAGAAAAGTTGGCAAGCGTGTTTTCAATGAGCGTTTCAAACCTGCAGCGCCGATTTAAACAATCACTGAATATGACCGTAAATGGTTATATTCGCTTTCGTCGCCTTGAGATTGCGAGGCAACACTTGGAACGTGGCCTAGTGACGATCACGGAAGCGGCTTATGAAGCCGGATACCACCACCCTTCCAACTTCACCTGCGCTTTCAAAAAGGTATTTGGTGTACCACCGCATGAAGTGATAAAAGAGTAAAGAGGCCCCAGGTAACTGACTGTTATTTAGGAGTGTCTTATCCACTACATCGGTATATACTCGCCTTAAACGTTATGGAGGTTGAACATGAATATTGGTGCTGTCGCAAAGCTTACTGGGCTTTCATCTAAGTCGATTCGATTGTATGAAGACAAAGGGATCATATCTCCACCAGCGCGCAGCGACTCTGGCTATCGCGAATATTCAGATAATCATATTCAAGAGCTTAACTTAGTATCACGCGCAAAAAACGCTGGCTTTTCACTGCAAGAATGCAAAGAGTTTGTGCAGCTTGCCCATAATCCCAACCGAAAAAGCAGCGAAGTAAAAGCAAGAACCATGGATAAGCTGAGAGAGGTTGAAGAAAAAATCGCGCACCTTATGGAGATCAAAACGCAACTTGAAGGTTGGGTTTCTTCTTGTCCGGGAGACGCTGAAAGCCGATGCCCAATCATAGACGAGCTCACCAAGTAAACTCGCCTATCTATCCTCATTGAGGAATCGCTTTCATTAAGCCCTGAGGTCGGATTAGTGGTAAGTACACATGCGCTTGCCGTTTAATTCGATAATGTTAAACGGCGTTTCGTAGATATCCTCTAGCGTAGACGCCTGAATCACCTCTTCAACCGCACCACTTGCCACAACTTTGCCTTGCTTAAGCGCCAATATGACATCCGAGTAGCACGCTGCGAAATTAATATCATGAATAACCACCACCATGGCTTTGTTCATGTCATGAGCTAACCGCTGGACCACTTTCATGATCTGAAGAGAGTGTTTGATATCTAGATTGTTAAGTGGTTCATCAAGAAAAACGTAGTCTGTATCTTGTGCAATCACCATGGCAATAAACGCAAGCTGTCGCTGACCACCACTTAATTCATCCAAATATTTGTCTTGGATACCTTGTAAATCTAGATAGTCGATCGCTTGTTCAATCACCGCATGATCTTCTTTGGTCAGATTTCCTTTGGAGTATGGGAAACGGCCAAAAGAGACCAACTCCTTCACGGTAAATCGCATGGTAATAGAGTTGGCTTGACGAAGTACCGCCAGCTTTTTCGCTAACTCTTTAGTGTCCCATTCCGCAATTTCCTTGCAATCAATGATAACACTACCACCATCCCGCTCCGTTAAGCGCGAAGCCATAGATAACAGCGTGCTCTTTCCCGCACCATTCGGGCCAATAATCGATGTTACCTTGCCCTTTTCAAACTGAGTATTGGCCTCATCAACTACTTTGTTTGAACCGAAGGCCTTCGTTAATTTGTCTATCACTATCATATTTATACAACTTTGTTTTTCAGTAGTAGGTATAAGAAATACGCACCACCAATAAAGTTAATAACGACACTCAACGTCGTCTCAAAACTGAACACGTTCTCGATAATCCATTGCCCAGCCAGTAACGAGCTGATGGAGAGAAACGAACAACCAACCAATAGCGTTTTGTGTTGGTAACTTCGGAACATTTCTCGGCTTAAGTTGGTCACCAGCAAACCAAAGAACATGATTGGTCCCACTAGAGCCGTAGAAATAGCAATCAGAACCGCCGAGATAATGAATACATTTCGCGTCACCTTAGGTACGTCGACGCCCAAACTTTTCGCATTGTCTTGGTCGAGCCAAAACACATCTAAAGTGCGATGCATACTAAATAGCAACCAACATGCAAACATCAAAGCTGGCGCACTAAAGTAAACCAAATTCACTTTGACATTATTAAAGCTGGCGTAAAGTTTCGATTGAACGATTGCAAACGTATTTGGGTCCATCAGCAAAGAGAAAAATGACGCCGCATTGGAAAATAGCTGACCAAAGATCAAGCCGACCAATAGCAACGTAATCAAGTTCTTGCTTCCTTTAGAAAAGTAAAAACCAAACAACAATAACGAAAACGACACCATTACAATTACGGCAATCGTGAAATTGACGTACAAGTTAAGAACTAAAGTACTCAAACCACCAAAAATCAGCACGATCAAAATTTGCGTCAACACATACAACGCATCAAACCCCATGATACTTGGCGTTAAAATTCGGTTGTGCGTAATGGTTTGAAATACAAGTGAAGACTGAGCAATAGCCACACCCGCTAGCACTATCGCCAATACTTTAGGAACTCTACGAGATAAAAAATACTGGTAGTTGTCAGCCGTTAGCCCAATACCAATAAACAAACATGCAAAAAGTACCGCAATGCCACCTAGCAGTAGGATTTTCGTTGAATCACGCATGTTGCTTACCTCGCAACAACATCGCGATGAATACCACACCACCCAATATGCTGATCACGATAGAGATTGGCATTTCATGAGGGAAGATAATCAAACGACTCACCAAGTCGCAACACAGCACTAAAGTCGCCCCATACATGGCCGTAAGCGGGATGTTCTTTTTGAGGTTATCACCATAAAAGTGACTAACGAGATTTGGCACAATCAGACCCAGGAATGGCAGCTGCCCAACAATCATCACGACACTTGCCGACATGATGGACACCAACAGCACACCAATCGTGACAACCTGCTGATAATTTAACCCCAAGTTAACCGCGAAATCTTTTCCGATACCCACGGCTGAAATCCGTGCGGCAAAAAGATAGCTTAGAATAGCCATTGGTACCGCGATGTACAGTAGCTCAAAGTCACCACGTAAGATGTTGGCAAAATTCGCTACCGTCCAAGCGTTTAGACTTTGTAACGCATCGTATTTGTAAGCAATAAATGTAGTCATGGATTGGATGACATTGCCGAAAATAATTCCGACAAGTGGCACAAAGACCACACTCTTAAATTGAATGCGTTGAATAAAGAAAATAAATGCTAGCGTCCCGAACACCGAGATACCAAAGACAAGCCATAGGTGATTGTCGTTTCCAAAGAAAACCACGCTCAGTACGTAGCCCAGCATGGCACATTCGATCGTACCGGTTGTAGAAGGTGCAGCAAATCGGTTCTGACTGATTTGCTGCATAATAAGGCCTGCAATACTTAAGCCTGCACCAGCAAGCAGTATGGCGAATAAACGTGGTATACGGCTGGTAAAGAAAAGCTCTAACGCTTTCTCATCACCCGAAAATAACTGTTGGGGCGTCATGTTTGCCACCCCAACAAATAACGAAACCGTGCTTAAAACCACAAGGGTTAGCAATAACTTTTTCAAAGTTAACCTCTGCTATCTTGGATTACAGTTCAACGGTTTGCTTGATCTCACTGACCATTTTTTCTGTTGCAGTCACACCAGACATCGACAAGTACCACGCGTCCACATCTAAATAAGTGATTTTGTGATTCTTATATGCGGCGGTTGCTTTGACTAAGTCGTTATCCATGGACTTACGAATATCGTTATCTGGCGTGCCTTTCAGCGAATTGCGGTCAACTACGAGTATATTTTTCGGGTTAGCTTCACGAATAAATTCATAAGAAATAACATCTCCGTGAGTGCCCGTTTTCACGTGTTCAACCGTTTCCAAGAAACCGAAATCGTTATAAATAACACCAAATCGTGATTGAGCTCCAAACGCACTGATGTTGTCACCCATGCTTAAAATCGTTAACGCATCATTGTTATTTGATTGATTGTAGTCACGGATTGCTTTGAATTGAGCATCTAGCGCTTCAATTTTCTGCTCTACTTTTTCTTCGATATCGAAGATTTTACCAATATTGCGCCACTGTGCTTGCGTACCTTCCCAGTAACCTTGATTCTCTTTCGCAGCAAAAACGACCGTAGGAGCAATTTCACTCAGCTCTTCATATTTCGCAGACGCTCGCGGACCAACCAATATCAAATCCGGTTTTTGCATGTAAATGGTTTCAAAGTCAGGTTCAAACAAACTACCCGCAGAGGTGTAGTTATCTTTGCTGTACTTTGAAAGGTAGCTAGGCAGATTAGAAGAGTTAGAAACTGCAACAGGATCGATGCCAAAGTTGTCCAGCGCATCTAGCGGTCCAAAGCCAATCACAACCACGCGTTCTGGTGATTGTTCTAGCTCGGTTTGACCCATGTAATGGTCAATCACAACCTTAGCAGCGAAAGAAGGAGAAACAGTAAATAGCGACAGCATAGCCGCACCGACGAATTTTTTCATTTTGTTAAGCCTTAATGAGATCTATTATCATGCGCGTTCGCAATATAGCGTTACTCTTTACTGCATTCAACAAAATTTAAGGTACTTTACATTAGTTACGCTTATTCGAGCTTCAACTATATCAAAGACTTATAAAAACCATTCATTGCAATATCTAGGTGTATCATTCATGCGCTTCGATAAATGCTTTGAGTGCTGGCTCATCAATAATCTCCAACCCGTTTTCCGTTTTTGCAATCAATCCCTTTTCAATCAAATCTTTAACTGCACGTCGATAAACACGGCCAGAAGTACCAAATCGCTCAGCTTCTTGATTTACTTTGTCAAAGCCACCGAGCAATGTATTGGTTTGATTACGGACGAAAAGATCATACGCAATATTATAAGTAATGGGATGCAATAACCGATTGGTATAGATATCCATAGAGTCTTGATAATCTTCGGCCAACGCTGAAGCAAAGAACACCATCATTTCTGGATGCTTTTGTAGCGCTTCAGTTAGTTTTTGGATGCAGATGACATCAACCTGCATGTGCTCATCTGCAATCACATTCCATTGGCAAGGAGTCTGAGTGAAGTACTCCATTTCACCATAGATATGGTAGTCGCAGTTTGCCTCTCCTAATTGAAAGCGTCGCCCATTCGCGGCCAATATGCTCATTGACACTCGACCTACCGGCACAACATATAAGTACTGAAGTTGCTCACCTTGGCGGAGAATTTCTTCCCCAGCATCAAAGTAACGCGTACTAATTTGACACTGATAGATCATCTCACGAAAGGCAACGCTCTTTTTTTCAAGGTATGTTTTGAAGCGGCCAGTTGGATACGGGCTGATTTTCATTCTCTGCTCTCTCAGAAAAGTTACTGATAACTATCTCAGGTGGATTGTACCCCGTAACACCAAATAAAAAAGCGACAGTGGCCTGTCGCTTTACATTCATTGATTTATAAGAGTTACTGAGGTTAGTACGGACTACCTCTGAGCAATCAGCGCTTCTAACGCCGTCATTACAGCAAGCTTCTCACCTTGCATCATTACTTTCGCTTCATCAACGTACTGGCCAACCCCTTCTTTCACATCTTGTTGGTACAGAACGACGTTATTTAAGATCGAAGCCACATGAAGACCACGTAATCGGCCAACGGCAAACAAAGCTGAGGTTTCCATATCAGCACCTAAGACGCCCTTCTTGTTCCAGTATTGGCATATCGCATCTTCGTCATCGGTATAGAAACTGTCGTGAGAACGTACCACACCGAAATGATAACGCGCCTCTTGTACTGACAGGTAACGCTCAACTTCCTTTAATAAGGAAAAGCTTGCGTACGCCGGATAAGCCGAATCCACATACGCTTTGGAGCCGCCTTCATCTCTTACCGCACCTTCGGCAATGATTAGCTCGCCAAGCTGAATCCCAGATTGCATCGCACCTGCCGATCCGACACGTACCACATGAGTCACACCGCACTGTTTTAGCTCTTCAACTGCGATGATCATCGATGGCGCGCCGATGCCTGTGCTGCATACTGAAACAGGCTGGTCTTTGTATTTGCCAGTAAAAACTCGGTACTCGCGATTTTCCGAGATCATTTCTGCATCATCCAATAATGCGGCAATACGATTAGCTCGGTCTGGCTCACCACATACAATGACGAGAGGAGCGACTTGTGTTTCATCAACACCAATATGAGGTTGTTTCGCCATTTTTCGTTCCTTAAGCTGCAGCTTGAGCTAAGGTTTTATCGCCATTGCGCTTGGCGCTACGGGCCCATTCACGCGTACCATTGGCAGCAATGAACATCAAAATCGCATACTGAACGGACATCGCATAAACACCCTGTGTCGCGTAGATACCAACACTGATGATGTTAATCACAACCCAAAGAATCCAGTTTTCCACATATTTACGTGTCATCAGAATTTGTGCAACAACAGAAAGTACTGTCATGGTTGCATCCCAAAACGGGAACGCATCTGGTTCAAGTACCGGATCAGCCAAACCTGCACCAAAGAGATTCAAGCTATCAACAGCAATGTTTGCTAATGCAAAGAAAAAAGGGTCGATGTAGATGGTTAACAACGCGATAGACACAACGCTAATAGAAGCAGTGGCGATGAGTTTCTGTTTGTTTAACCAGCGTACTTCCAGCGTTTCACCTTCCGCATTTGGACGAGTCCAAGCATACCAACCGTAAATGTTCGCACAGAAGAAAAACAGTTGAAGAAGTAATAATCCGTATAACTGAATTTGGAAAAAGATAACGGCAAAAAGAGTGACATTCAGCAAACCGAATAAGTAGTTGATGGTTTTTTCTTGGCTAGCAAACCAAATGCAAAGCAATCCAAAAACCGTACCGAAAGCTTCGATCCAACTCATTGCGTAACCGCCGCCTATTGGAATGTTAACCAGGGTGTTGTTTATATCGAGTAAGGCAAGTAGGTCCATGTCGATGTCCTTTATTATTTTGTTTGGGAATATGCCTATATTAGGGCGTGACACCTAACAAAAAGGAGGACATTTGTCCCCCTCTTGATGCACTCGATCATAATTCAGTTCAATATTTGCTTGAAAGCGCCTATTTATCTCAACCATTCATTCCAAATGAACTAGGACTCGTGTCCTAGGTAGCGCTTTTTGAACGTAGATGCTGACGCGAACAGTAAAGTCGAAGCAAATGTAAACACCACGCCAGCCAAGTATACATACTCTTCATTCGCAAGTAGCTCATAAACACTCACGACAAACACCGTTAATACTAGTGAAATATTGAAACGGTGAAACCACGGCCTCTTTACTGAATACTGTGCATATCTCTTAACTAACATAAAGATTTTCCATTCATCTCAATAATTTATAAATCTAATTATAGACTTTATTAATAATAAGCTTTTTAAGCACTATCTACACGAAATCTTTCGAGTTACTCGCAAAAAATCACACTTTTCAAATATTGAGTTAATAAATTCGAACATCTGTTTTGCATGCTTATTTATTTTTAGCCCATTCTTTATAAATTATATGCACTAAATTTGTTAACCATACGTTTGTTTTTAATTAAGAGAAATTCGTCACACTGTTGCGTACAACCAATGCTGGTTCCAGTTGAACGACTTGAGCTTCGTTAGATTTGTCGTCCAGTCTTCGGACAAGAGTTTCGACGGCGGCTTGGCCGAGTCGATATTTGGGTTGGTGGATGGTCGTTAAGGAAGGCGACATGAACTTCGCGATATGTATGTCATCGTAACCGATGATTGAAATCTGTTCCGGGACTTTAATATTGAGCTCATTTGCGGCGTTAATCACACCCATCGCCATCATATCATTGGAAACAAAAATCGAACTGGGTAAGGTGCCTCGCTGCGCCATTTTCATAAATGCTTGATATCCGCCTTCACATTCGAAGTCCGATTCAATTATCCAGTTGGCATTAAATTCCAAGCCTGCTTCGTTCATCGCACGTTTGTAACCTTCGTATCGCATTTGCGCTTGGTGTTTAATCAAAGGGCCGGTGATACATCCTATTTCTGTGTGGCCACAATCAATCAGGTATTTCGCCGCTAGGTAACCGCCACGAAGCGAGTTATCTTGAATTTTGTCGCTCGTAAACAGCATCGGCCCCCAATCCATCACCACGACAGGGATATCAGGATAACGCTCAAATACATCGATACGCTCCCCTTCTAGCGAGGAGCACATCAAGATCAAACCATCGACACGCTTTTGCAAAAGCGTATTAATGGATTGGCGCATGCGTTCGTTATCACCTTCGGTATTGCATAAAATGAGGCTATAACCTTTGTTATAGCAACTGCGTTCGACGCCTTTTACGACTTCGCCAAAGAATGGGTTGGTTGAAGTTGTCACCAGCATACCAATGGTTTGGGTACGATTGACTTTGAGGCTACGCGCCAAAGCTGATGGCGCATAGTAGTTAAGTTCTTTTGCGGCATTATTGACGCGTTCGGAGATCTCTTCACTCACAAAACGCGTCTTGTTAATAACATGGCTCACTGTTGAAGTGGAAACCCCTGCCAGTTTTGCGATGTCTTTCATCGTCGCCATGTTATTACTCCTAATTGATGAGGCGTTTAAGCCCTATTGTGCAGCGAGAAACGCGTCCACCTCTTCGCGAGTTGGGATCGACGTCTGCGCGCCAAAGCGGGTCACAGAAATTGCAGCCGCCGCATGTGCAAACTTAATTGCTGATTCTAAAGGTAAACCCTCTAACAGGCCAGTGACGAATGCCCCATTAAACGTATCCCCTGCTGCGGTGGTATCGGTCGCGTCAACACGGAACCCCGGGATGAGCTCACCTCTACCATTTTGACTTAACCAAACACCCTTCGCACCGAGAGTGATCATGACAATTTCGATACCTTTGCTATGAAGCACATTCGCCGCTTCTTGCGCGCTGTCATTATCCGTTACCGTTACCCCCGTCAACACTTCAGCTTCGGTTTCATTTGGTGTAATAACATCAATACAAGCAAGCAGTTCGTCTGACAGTTCACGAGCAGGGGCTGGGTTTAAAATGACGTTAGTTTTTGCATCTTTCGCCACTCGCGCGGCTTTCTCAATGCCGCACATCGGCGTTTCCAATTGCATCAGCAGGTAATCCGCTTGGCGAATGCGTTCTAAATCTGGCTCAATCGCTTCTGCTGTCAATTTGGCATTCGCTTCTGCTGAAATACAAATGCTGTTTTCACCACTATCCGACACTTGAATCATCGCAATGCCAGTTGGGCAGTTTGGTTGCATCTTCACACCAGTGATGTCGATGCCGTCCATATTGAAGTTTTCACGAATATTGATGCCGAACGAGTCATCGCCTACACAAGCAATAAAGCCAATATCAGCCTTGAGTCGAGCTGCAGCAACAGCTTGGTTGGCACCTTTGCCACCTGGGATAACTTGATAGTTGCGACCATGTAGCGTTTCGCCAGGGCGAGGGAAAGAAGGCACTTGAAGAACATGGTCAGCGTTTACACTACCTAACACCACTAACTTATTCATACGGTTATCCTCGGTTCTGAATGAACCCTTTTTTTGAAAAACTATTTTGGAAAATACATTAGATGACTTTAACTTCTCTTCTTAGCGAAGGAGTCACGATAAAAAGCCAAAGGCATCTATACCCTGCATTTTTAAGTCACTTGGGTATGTTTGCCCTCTCCTCCTAAACGACAGATATAAACGGAGGAGAGAGCAAAAATTAGGACGCTTTATTGAACGTCAAACTTATTTAGTCACTACTTTTAGTGGCACCGGAATGTATTCTTCTACTTTTTCACCTTTCAAGACTTTGTCAGCCGTTTCAACACCTAAAGCACCGATAAGATCTGGTTGCTGTGCGATGGTTGCTGCTAGCTTGCCACGGTTAACTGCGGCAATGCCGTCTTCCGTGCCATCAAAACCAACGATAACGACGTCTTTGCCAGAAGCTTGAACGGCGCGAAGTGCACCTAGCGCCATTTCATCATTCTGTGCGAACACCGCTTGTACATCAGGGTTAGCCGCGAGTAGGTTTTCCATCACGTTTAGGCCTTTAGTACGGTCAAAGTCTGCTGGCTGGCTGGCAAGAAGATCCATATCGCTGCCCTTCACGGCATTCATGAAACCTTCACCACGCTCGCGCGCCGCCGATGTGCCCGCAAT
The DNA here is from genome assembly GCF_037162085.1 of Vibrio sp. M60_M70. NCBI lineage: Bacteria > Pseudomonadati > Pseudomonadota > Gammaproteobacteria > Vibrionales > Vibrionaceae > Vibrio > Vibrio sp. M60_M70. The sequence goes on along the minus strand of NZ_JARLUL010000002.1, from coordinate 936,799 downwards.
ACCTTCAAGCTGAATTACTTTTGCTTTTTCGCCAACTTTTTCCATGATGTAGTGGCCTGCCATTTCACCACCGATCACGTTGTCGGACGCGATGTGACTCACGACTTCACCACGGCTTGCGCCACGGTCTAGTGTCAATACAGGGATCTTAGAACGGTTCGCCATACGAATCGCATTAGACACAGCATCAGAATCCGTTGGGTTGATAAGAATTGCTTTTACACCGCGAATACTTAAATCCTCGATGTTCGACAGTTCTTTGCTCGGGTCATTTTGCGAGTCCAGTACAATTAAGTCGTACCCCAATTCTTTGGCTTTAGCTTCCGCACCGTCTTTCATCGTTACGAAGAACGGGTTGTTTAGCGTCGAAACCACAATCGCCATCGTATCTTGGGCTTGTGCCGCTACTGATACAGTGGAAGAAAGAAGTGCAGCAGAGATAAGAGTTGCAAGTTTTTTCATCGTTCTAGTCCTTTGTGTAGGGTGAGCCAGCACACGCCCACTGGCTCGGTTTGTATTCAGGATTTAATGGTTATGGATTATTTGTTTTTGTTGTCTACCAGTACTGCGAGCAAGATAACCACTGCTTTGGCAATCATTTGGTAGTATGAGGAAACGTCTAGTAGGTTAAGAGCGTTGTTTAAGAAACCGATGATCAGCGCACCAATTAGCGTACCCATGATGCGTCCTTTACCGCCCATCAAGCTGGTACCGCCAAGTACAACCGCAGCAATCGCATCTAACTCGTAACCCATACCCGCTGTTGGCTGCGCCGAAGACAGACGAGAAGTCACGATGATGCCTGCAAGCGCTGCCAGCATACCGCAGATTGCGTATACACCAATCTTCACTCGGTCTACATTGATACCAGATAGACGAGTCGCTGATTCGTTGCCACCTAGTGCGTAAACGTAGCGACCAAAGCGAGTGTGGTTAAGTAAGTACCAAGCCGCTGCGAACACAACCACCATTAACCAAACAGGTACTGGAATACCTAGCGCGTAGCCGGTACCAAACCATGCAAACGCATCAGCTGTGTCAGTAAAACCTGTCGAGATTGGACGACCTTCGGTGTACACCATAGTCACACCGCGTAGTAACGTCATGGTAACCAGCGTAGCGATAAAGGCCTGTACTTTGCCCTTAGCAATGATGATGCCGCTAATTGCACCTAACGCTGCACCTGCGACTAAAGCAGTCGGAACCGCCACCAGCACCGGGACTTCAAGCGCAATCATGCTTGCCGCAAAGGCACCACATAGCGCCAGTACGGAACCAACACTCAAGTCGATGCCTGCGGTTAAAATAACCAGTGTCATACCTACCGCGATAATGGCATTCACTGAGGTTTGACGAAGAATGTTGAGAATGTTGTCGACCGTAAAGAAGTTCGGGTTCAAAAATGACACAACAACAATCAAAAAAATCAGTGCTATCAGTGATTTTTGCTCAATCAACCACTCTTTTGTGAACAACTTCTTGTTGCTAGCTTCGGTTGGTTTGCTCATGGTATTAGTACTCATGCTGCTTCCTCATTGATCTTTTTGCCTACGGCACAGGCGAGTAATTTTTCTTGATCGGCGTCTTTCGCATCGAATTCGCCAGTAATACGACCTTCATGCATAACCAGAATGCGGTCACTCATACCGAGCACTTCTGGCATCTCGGAAGACACCAAGATGATGCTCATGCCTTCGGCTTTGAACTTGTTGATGAGTTGATAAATTTCTTTTTTCGCACCGACATCGACGCCACGTGTTGGCTCATCGAGAATCAGAACTTTAGGTTTGGTCATTAACCCTTTCGCGATCGCCACTTTTTGCTGGTTACCGCCGGATAAGTTACCAATGATTTGGTCGCGCGTAGGGGTTTTGATATTAAATAGCTTGATAAAATCTTCCACGGCAATCACTTCGTCGCTATGTTGGATTTGGAAGCCTTTAGTCAAATGATTGAGAGAACAAAGTGACATATTCTCCTTAACCGAGAGACCTAACACCAAGCCATCGCCTTTGCGGTCTTCAGAGATATAAGCGATGCCATTTGCTAAGCCATCTTGTGGGCTAACCGGGTTAATGGTTTTGTTATCGAGGTTGATAACACCATGCTCACTTGGCAACGCGCCGTAAATCACTTTCATCAGTTCGGTGCGGCCTGCCCCCATCAAACCAGAAATACCCAAAATTTCACCGCGTTTCAGCGTGAAGCTCACATTGTGAACGCCAGAGCCAGTCAGGCCAATCACTTCAAGGCAAGTTTCGCCATGTCGCACATCAATACGTGGGTATTGTTCTTCTAACTTACGACCAACCATCATTTCGATCAGGCCGTCTTCATCAGTGTCTGCTACTTTACATTCACCGATAAATTTACCGTCACGAAGCACCGTGATGTCATCACAGATTTCAAAGATTTCTTTAAGACGGTGTGAGATGTAAACGATACCGCAGCCCTGCTCTCGAAGCTCGTTGATCACTTTAAATAGTGACTCCGTCTCGGTATCAGTCAGCGCGTCAGTTGGCTCATCCATAATGATGACTTTCGATTCAAACGAAAGCGCTTTCGCGATCTCCACCATTTGCTGTTCACCTAGGCTCAAATCACCAAGCAACGTTTTCGATGAGTGCTTTACGTTAAGGCGTTGAAGCAACTTGTCTGCTTCTTCATACATCTTGCCCCACTGAATACGCCCCATCGTGCCGGTAAATTCACGACCTAGATAGATGTTTTCAGCAATCGTTAGTTCAGGGATCAAGTTCAATTCTTGGTGAATGATGCTGATGCCCGCTTCCTGTGAATCACGCGGCCCTTTAAACGCGGCAGGTTGGCCTTGATATTGGATGCTACCCGCATCCATGTGATAGATGCCAGTCAGCACCTTCATCAATGTTGACTTGCCTGCTCCATTTTCTCCCATGAGCGCCATGACACGGCCTGGGTAAACATTCAGGCTCGCTTTGTCCAGTGCTTTCACGCCCGGGAACGCTTTCTCAATGTCGCTCAGTTGTAGAATGGCTTGAGTCATAATCTGTCCTCAATATCTCTGGCTTAAAAAACCACGCCCGCTTGAAAGATAACGTTCGCGTATGGCGAGCATTCGCCAGTTCGAACGACAGCGCGGCTTTGTGCCGTGCGTGCTTTAAATGCTTCATGTGACACGTAGCTGATCTCGATAGATTTACCCGTTTCTTCGCTCTCTTTGCTCAGTTCGTTAAGCAATGCTTGATGCAAAACAGGGCTTACATCAGAAAACTCTTCCGCAATGATGACCCCTTCGATTTGCGACTCAGATAGAATCACGCGAACAGTATCAAGAAAACTTGGTACGCCATGCGTTAGCGCCAAATCAATTCGCTGTACATGCTCAGGGATTGGCAGGCCAGCGTCACATATCGTGATCTCATCGGTGTGGCCTAGCGTCGCCACCAAGTAAGAAATATCTGAGTTAATTAGGGTACTTTTTTTCATCTCATCGACCTTTCGGTTACACGTTCATACAACCATGAGCGCCTGTTTTAAAGTGTTTTCGTTATTAACAGAAAACTCATCGAAACGTTTCGATGAAATAATAATTCGTTGTGGTAATTTGACCAGAGTGAGATCGATAAGGTGTGAGAATGATCCGTAATTAGCGGGTCATCGAATAGTAAAAAGGTACATGAGTCACACTTTGCCATCGAAACGTTTCGATGGCTGATTTAATCGACACTTGAAGTGAGGTTTTTAAAGACAGTTGAAAAAGAGGTACGTCCCATTACTGAGAAACACTCTAGTTAATGAGATGGAAACCTTACACATCATCACAGTTCTTGGATGGTTGTCTGATTTTGGAGAACGCTCACCTTACAATCTGGTTACAATTTGCAAAACACATCATCCGTTCAGTACCTTATATGGTATGCGACGTTTGTAGGGACACAAACGGAAACTAAAAGCCATAATGAAGTTAAGCAATCGAGTCATCTTGCTTGTCGCGCCAGTGATCTTATTAAGCGCGCTGGTATCAAGTTATATTATTTACAGCATTCAAAAAGTAACGCTCATCAAGCGAGAAGACAGCTATATCCAATTGCAAATGGAAAAGCTCGCAGGGCAGTTCCGACAAGCCAACATATTCCTCAATAGTTATGCATACACATTAAGCAAAAGTGATGTATTGCAAGACTACTTGGTGAATCATAGCAATCCGTATCGTGAGCGCGTGTTATTTAACCGACTCGATGAAACCGCAGATGTGTTAAGCCATGGCTATACAGGCGATGCAAGCATGGCGATTCTCGACGGGAAACAAAACCTTCTTTATTACACAGAAAATAAATACTACGAATCTTCAGGTGTAGTCGACCCTAAGGTATTGGATTACATCTCGCGAAGCTTTAGTACGAGAGAAGCGTTTAACCATACTGGCTTTATTTACAATTCCAGCGGACAAAGTATTCTTCTGCAATACGAACTCATCGACAAACGAACAGGGACACAACCTCTAAGTTTTGATCCGCAAAATGTCTTTTTCGTGGTGGTATCGGTATCGCTCGAAGCCTTCAATGAGATCAAGCACGAAATCGAGTTCGACACGCATAGCGTGATAACTTTTGCCGACAAGCCTATTTATCTCGATATTCCTCTCGCTCAGACGATTGAACTATTGCCACACTTTTATGCAGTACTCTCCCCCGCTGAATATTTGATGTGGAATAAAGTCGATAAAGTGTGGCTAGAACTGGCCCTTTCCTTTGGTGTGGCGGCGTTTTGCACCATCACCTTAATTGTTTTGGTTTTGTATCGTTATGTATTACACCCCGTTTCTCGCCTCGATAAACAGCTACAAGAGCTGGAAACAAATCAACGCGGCAACATTGAAAAGCTAGAAACAAACGATGAAATAGGACGCTTATCCTCACGCTTTTTTGATATGTATGAAGAGCTCAACGTCATATATAAGAAGACAAAACGCCTGGCTGAAACGGATCACCTAACGCAACTCGCTAATCGCCATCGTTTCCATGAACTTGCAACTCGTGAACTCGTCTCCCCTTCGCAGCATTTGTGGGTCATTTATGTCGATCTCGATAACTTTAAGTACGTTAATGACAAATACGGGCATGAACTGGGAGACAACTTATTAAAGGTGTTTTCATCACACATCAAAAATGTCTGTCAAAAATTCTCGCACGACTACGATAGTCCCTGTTTTGCAGCAAGATTGTCTGGTGACGAATTTGCTATTTTATTGAGCTCAAATCAGGATGCACAACGCCTACCCGACTTGCTGGCCTCAGAGTTGCTAAAACCGATTAGCAATCTCAGTCCATCTTGGAGTAATTCATTCCCCGTGACTGCAAGCGTAGGTATCGCTCAGTACCCTCAAGACGGTACAGACGTCGCGAAATTACTCTCCAGTGCCGATGCGGCAATGTATCAAGCCAAACGAGCCGGGAAAAACCAGTACGCTTATTACTCAGCAGCTCTCAATGTTGAGTCTCAAAGACGCAGTCAGCTTGAGCGAGCGCTCAGAAAAGGCAACGTAGAAGAAGAGTTCCATCTCGTTTTTCAGCCCTATATGAATAATCGGGACAACGAGATTGAAGGACTAGAGGTATTATTGCGCTGGGAAGCGGAAGGCATTGGTCCCGTGCCTCCGAAAGAGTTTATCCCAATCGCGGAACAGGCGGGCTTATTTGATAAAATTGATCGATGGGTTTTCGCCAATGCAACTGCAGAATATCACCAGCTAAGAAATATTTTTGGCAAAGACATTGTCCTTTCGATTAACCTCTCTTCAGCAGAACTTAACTCCATCGAAATGGCGAATTATATTCATGACCAAGCAAGCAAAAACGGTGTGAAACCAGAATGTATTGAGTTAGAAATAACAGAAACCTTTGCCGCAGAACAACAAGGTACAGCGTTACTTGATGAGCTGTCGAAGCGTGGCTATCGTCTCGCCATTGATGACTTTGGCTCTGGCTATACATCGCTGACTCAACTTGTTCAATATCCAGTTCAAAAGATCAAGTTTGACCGAGAGTTCCTCGTTACATTGATGAAAACCAACAACGGTCATGTGATCAAACCCATCATCGATCTATGCCACGCTCAAAATAAAACGGTCACCGCAGAAGGTATTGAGCACAATGTGATGCATGAATGGTTATCGTCCTACCGCTGTGACTATATGCAAGGCTATTTATTTGGTAAGCCAATGAGTAAGGAACAACTGAATTTGTGGTGGCAATCCGCAAATGACGATAGCCGCTTCGATGGTTCCATAGTAAGTTCAATTACTGTTCAAGGGACATCTTATTAAAGATTAAGTACAGAAGCCATGTATGTGGCTGCTGTACGTACTTGGTCACGTGTGATTCATAAAGAGAACAAAAAATCTAGCTCTTACTATCACACACCTATAGATATAATACAGTTGCATAAAATTACCGTTTATCTACTCTTAAACAAGCACCTCTTTGAAATCCAATCCAGTCAAATTTAGTTCTTTGACTCTATCGTACAATCCACCTTTTTTGTCCGTGCAAAACGTTCTGAGTCCCGCACCTTTTACTCTGAATAAGCCAGCTTCATTAATGGCTTCTCTATTCAAAACGAGTTTCTTAAACGGCCTAGTACGACTCGGTTTCCCATTACGAAGGTTATACTTGGTAGCAGAGCTATCAATAGCATCGATTTGAGTAATAATATTTAATGCTCGCCAAGGCTGTCCTTTTAGACTCAATGGCAAGAATTCGACATTCTCGCTTAACGCACCAAGCTTATCAGCAATGGCAGCTGGCACAGCGAAAGTAACCGCTCCCCAAGCAGCAACATCAGGCCTAGGTAATGTGTTTTCACCTTCAACATCTAACCATTCAATATCAATACTTCTCCAACTGTCTTTAACAGATTCTCCATACAGCTGGATAGGTTCGTTTGTGGTTACTTGAAGGGACATTTCCAATGCAGATTCTTGCAAGATTGCAAAATCATGCGCATTGGGTGTGACAATAAACACTTTGTTAAATGCTGTCATAACCATCCTTAAACAGGTTGAATAGCTTCTTTTAATGGGAACTCTCCACCCTCAAGATTTTCGCCTACTTAGCTAAATATATCAATTATGCTTGGTATGTTAATGTCACTGCATTATCAGGTATGACAAAATAGGTTTAAAGATCAAAATTAAAAACTCGATACTCAGCTAAGAAAGGGGATTTTTCTCTATGAATCAAACATAAGGTCCAACATAAAAAATCACTCTTAGATTCAACAAGATAAAAATTGATACAAGTTCGTACGTTAATTTTTGGTATTATTGTTTTTCGATGAAATCTCTCAGTTATTTAAATATTTAATCAAAACGATAGAATTAATTTCTGGTAAGTTTAGTTCAGACTTTTATGTATTTAATTGAAAACATGAGGAAATAAGTAAAAGCTGACAAAACTTACTTTTGTACTGCTAATCACCGGCTTAGATGATTCGTGTAGAAGCTCATTTGTCGGCTCAACTTAGACTTAGCTTTATCACTTGTGAACAGGAAATGCCCTTCTTCTCGGTATTTCTCTACCTTTCTTATCCATCTTGTTGTTTACCCACTCACTTAAAATGCACTAACACACATAACGAGTTGACGTTACGATTTGTTACGAGTCAAATCACAAACCTAAAGGCAGGCTGAATAGACGTACAAAAGACAAAAACATTGAAATAAAAAGAGTTTCTAATATAGAAAAAATAAAACATTGTTTTTATAAATTCGCCATCTCACAAATATCCTTAAACACAGTTTTATTAATTACGCATATCAGATATTATTTATGCCGAAGTTTATCGAAACAATCGATTAACTTCATAATTTATTTGAGTTTCAAACAGTTAGTTTTTAACTTGAAAACTTATCGTTAACCCAATATTAAGTACCTAAGCGTACAATAAGAAACATTGGGAATAGAATTATATTGATGTGCATGTTGTTTTAACGAATGCATGAAGCAATCGGTAAATTTGTAACACCATAGAGTTTTATTTAGCCAAGATGAAAAAGTTAATTTTATTATTTATATGGACATTTCTGTCTGCCTCTCCTTTTGCCTTTGCAAAACAAGCAGATAACGAAGTCAAAAGTCACATACCACAGAATCAAATTGAACAAGTGTTCAAACAAGCAAAGTTAGATGGCGTAGTAGACTTTAAATTGTTTCGTGACGCTTATATCGCGTACCAAAAAACACCAGATAGAAAGAAATCAGTACTAACCATCATCGACTATAGTAAACCATCGACTGAAAAACGCTTTTATGTGGTTGATTTAGATAAAAAGAAGCTTATCTACAATACTTATGTTTCTCACGGTGTGAACAGTGGAAAGAAAACAGCGACGCAGTTTTCAAATGTGGTGAACTCGCGTAAAACATCACTGGGTACGTTTTTGACTGACACCACCTACTACGGCTCAAATGGCTATTCACTTCGACTAGATGGTCTAAGCTCAGGGTTGAACGATAAAGCTCGCGAGCGTTATATCGTTGTGCACGGTGCCGACTATGCTAACCCTTCTTTTATCAAGAAGAATGGTTACCTTGGGCGCAGTTGGGGTTGCCCTGCACTGCCAAAGAAGTTGTCTCGTGAGATCATTGACACCATAAAAGGCGGCAGTGTTATTTATGCAAGCGCATAACACGGGTGCAACTCATGTGGGGAAGAATGCTCTATTTCTTCCCCAACAAATAATCGGATTGACTCAAGCTTCCTTGTCTCATGACTCTCTTTACCTGTTTCTCCAGTTTTCGCTTGCTTCAACGCTAAAATTATTTAGGTATTAGCTTATACCCAAATAACATCAGAAAACTCTGTTCATCCCTCTTCCATCTCGTTAGTATACGCTGAGTTGGTCAGACACCGATTTTCATTGTTATCATAGTGTCACTGAGATTCCGTAGTCATAGTGATAGTCTATGACGTTATATGTTTAGGGTTACTTCTTGCGTTATCTACACCGTATATTATTGATGCTTTCATTGTCCCTATTTTCAGGGTTCATCGCTGCCTCATATGCGCATACGTATCACCACGCTAAACATTACACCTCTGAACGCTTGCTTAAACTCGCGCAACAAGACGACTTTGAACTAGCACACAGCGAATTCCATACATTTGCCTCTCCAAGTTCTTGGGGCTCAGAAGGTTATTATCTGCACATAAAGCGCGAGTTGTTAGCGCTGGTTTCCTGCCGCCGAACATCCGCCACTGATGGTGTTTTATCATCTGATTTTACTCCTGATTACTTTTTACTTGTTGCTTTCGCTTCCCCACCACTATTGGAATTGGCAAAACAAGCATCTCGCTTACCTCTTGATGGTTACGGCGGGCTGATGAGTAAACGCTCTCTCTATCGACTTTCAGGAAGAAAAGAAGCTAATTTAATGTACGTCTTTACTCATGGTCGCAACGCCTTCCCTGTTGTTTAACTTTTTATGACATACAGAGAACACGGAAATGTAACGATGAGAACCAATACGCTCATTGTTACTAGAACCAATTTGAGGTCCATATAATGACAAAATTCGCTACGACTATCGCACTAGCATTACTATTTGCAACGGGCTCAGCCTTCGCTAACACAGAAGCAAAGCCAGAAGAAATGAGCAATGAGACTCTGCTAGAGTGTGCCAATGTTTCTAATGCACGTATTGCGGTTCCTGAACACAGAGCGATGTTCAGACACTACCTAATGTCTGAAAGAAACTATAGTTTCAGCCAGTTATCTTCTGCTGAGCTTGAATTTAAAGCAGCAGATAAGAATGAATCCGAAGTAGAAACTATCTACAAGTCTCAGTGTAAAGAGGTTGGCGAGTACCTATATAGCATTGGCTATTAAACTCGAAACCCTAACGACACTCAAAAAGAAAGGCGCACACATTGCGCCTTTCTTTTTACTGATAAAAACCAGCCGATTAGATGTCTAATCTGTATACAAGCTTAAAAGTGCAAATCAAAGTAAACTTACTGAGAAAACTCTGACACATCCTTGGATTTACAGAACGCTCGACGTGCTTTAACAAACAAGAAACTAAGCACCCCAATCACAAGAGTAATTATTGGGGCCGCCATTAATAGCATTGTGATCGCTTTGCTCATATTCTCTGGTAGCAAAGGAAGCAATAAACCAAAACCGCATAATATCAGCGTCCATAAAATCGCACTCAACCACGCAAAGTAATGGAATTTACTAATACGTTTCACTCGCAACCCCATCATTAATGGCAATAGGGAACGAACAACCGGAATAAACCGCGCACAAAAAAGCGCGATCAATCCATGTTTACTGAGCAATACGTCGACCTGTTCCAAACGCTTTTGAGGAACCGCGCTCACCCAGCCTTGGACCTTAGGTAAGCGATTTAGCCACTTGCCTTGTAAGTAAGCCGCCCAACTTCCCAATCCCGCACTAACAGCTATCACCAACATGATCATTATTGGATCAAGGACACCAACCGCCGCCAGCGTACCGGATAATACGACGACACTGTCGCATGGGAATGGCGCAGCAGGAATAAAACCACTTTCCAAAAAGATAAGCGCAGCAACAACAAAATAAACCAATCCTGCACCGCCTGGCGCCATTAACGCCGTGAAATCTTGATGCCAAAAGGCACTCAAGACCTGAATTATCGAATCAAACATAAACCGCTCCTAAGCATAACTAACCAAAAATTGTAAAAACATGGAATGTGTTAGCGAGCATGTATAAAGCGGTATATGAGATTCGATTCTTTCCTCGCACCGATTCTGTATTTAGAATGAGTAAAAATACTTTCAACACAACGACCTAAAGCCTCATTGCCGATGCGTTTTAGCAGCCCCATCGAGTGAATTGCCGAACGATGTATCCACCATACTACAGCAAGCGTTTCAAACCATTCGAGTTCTACATCGTCGTTCGAGCTCGTTTCCTTAGAATGGCTAACCCTCAATATATTCCGGCTGTTTAAACTCGGATAGTCTTGTTGTATTGGAGAGACAGGGTGTTCTGAAAAGTGCTTCGACTTAGCGTCAACAGCAATATTCTGGTTATGAAAGGAAAGAAAATTTGGGTATGAGTGCGCCAGACTCATGCTCGGAGCCAACAAGCAGAAAAGTAGTCCGAGTAAAGCAATCAGAGTCGTACGCACAAAGGTAACCAAAACCAAAATAGTAAGTTCTTTTAACTCTGTGCGTAACGATTGGCAATTAGTATTCTTAATCGTTAAGAATACTAATTATTTTTCACCGTAAGGGTAGTTTTCAAACATTTTCGCAATTTCTTCTTCAATCAGAGACTCTCTTTTCTCAGAGCTCATAGACTCAGATAGTTTCCTGCTTGAAACACCTTTCCACACAACCTGATTAGCCTTTGCATCAACAAGTTCTACCACCAGTTTGCCATACTTACGTTCTTTGTATCGTTCCGGGCTTGAAGTGATCACGCCAAAGCTATTCCAACCATAACCGAAACTCACCGAAGACCCAGAAGAGACAAGCTCGGACTCTTCGACGATATCATGATGAACGTAAAGGTCCCCACCACTATTCACTTTAATTAAGCCCTTGTCTTCAAGCTGTTCAGCCAATCCTTGTTCAATACGTCGACCATCAATACTCGTAGGGGCTTCTGCTTGGGCACCGAAATCAAACGTTCTGTAAGCTGAAAAATCGGCTTGCTTATCGACATCCGTCGTTACGGTTGTACAAGCAGATACGAGCATCATCACCGCCCCTAATATCAAACCTTTCCACATGTTAAATCTCCTTTGGTTAAGCTGACTGTTTCAGCGGAATTACGCTAGTGCTATACATACGCTTCAGCAGTAAAAAGTAATCATTTCAATATCTAGTCTTGACCATGAAACCTGACTGTTCAATAAACGCGATTAACCTTTACACTGACAATCTTGAATATCATCAATGCCTAAACGCTAGTAGACAGTGTGTTTGCCCCTAATTAGCAGCCATCGATTTTAGAAGCGGAATCGCTGCCCCTCCTGAAAAACAGAGACAATGGACACTTTAACACCAAGACGCTACTTTTTTAGGCACCTGACAAACAATTGATGAGAAAAGACTTTTCTTTTTCGTTCAGTGTGGCATATTAACTGCGTCCTATCGATGCGCGGGCATCGTATAATGGCTATTACCTCAGCCTTCCAAGCTGATGATGCGGGTTCGATTCCCGCTGCCCGCTCCAATCTCTTTTATCTCAATCTACTCAAAAGAATCCGATGGCGGAGCAAATAGACAGCGCCAACGTTGTTTCCACGTTAAATTTGGTCGTGTTACGTCATAAAACATATCTTTCCATTCTGCAAACGTCACACGAATGGGATTAAAGCTGTTTACAGGTTTAGAAATTCCATACCTAACGGTTTCCACTTCTGGTTCAAACGTTCCAAACATCCGATCCCAGATAATCAACACTCCCGCGTAATTTTTGTCGATGTACTGACGGTTTATACCATGATGAACACGATGATGAGATGGCGTATTAAATACCCACTCTAGCGGTCCAAGCGAGCGAATTGATTGAGTATGAACAAAAAACTGTAAGCCCAGATTAAACAGCACAACGAAGACGACCCACTTGGGATCAAAGCCAATAATCACCAAAGGCAACCAGAAAATCCACATTCCCGCTAACGGATACATCAAGCTTTGACGAAACGCGGTGCTGAAATTCATTCTCTCCGAGCTGTGATGGACCACGTGCGCAGCCCACATCCAACGAATACGGTGGCTAGCTCGATGAAACCAGTAATAGAAAAAGTCTTGCAGAACGACAAGTAGCAAAAACGCTGAAACGCTCATTTCGATATCAAACAATCGCCAATCAAACCACCACAAATATAACTGAGCAATCAGTAAACCCGTGAGTATGTCTGTCGCTTGGTGTAAGCCCGCAAGTACAAAATTACATACAACTTCCGGAATATAATACGTCGCGCTTTCAGGCAAACGTCCCCTTCGTTGTCCAAACCAGTACTCTGCAACCATACATAAAAAGAAAACTGGCGCCAAAATCATCAGAAGTAATTCAGGGCGTTCCATCAACTGTGTCCAATCCATTGTGTTTCTACCATTTTGCATAGTGATCTTCAGTAAGACCTATGACTTCTTCTAACTGATGTTTGATGCCATTCCCATCAACGATGTAGCCAGAGAAATAGCCGATATATTGACGAAAATTGCTTTTGAGAAACCAAAAGTTCTTCTTTTCTGAACGCAGATTTAAAGGCGTGAATACTAGGTCAATCCGTTTATCTTCCGACGTGATATGCCATCTTTGTCCTTCATCATTTCGTGAAAATTGAAACTGAACAGGCTGTAAAAAATGCCGTTCACCATTAATCCAGAATACATTTTCACAGTAGCCCGTTTCATTGACACCCGCAGCTAAGTTCAGCCCCAACCGTCTGCCGCTTTCAAAGCAATTAATACTCGCCCACCGCCAGCTTGTCTCCCGTCGCATGTACCCAGCGGAAAAGTCGTAACCAGCAGCCACTTCTGAGAGATCTTGTTCCTTTCCTAATATGAATAAATTGCCATCTACCGTTAACGCATTGTGCTTCTGCGTATAAGTCCAACCCGCATAACCGGTTGGTGTACATAACATTAATGGCAAACTCATACTTTCTGGACGTAAGTAGAGATCAGCATTGACAGATTTCGTCACAAAGTGGACGTGCCAAATACCATTCTGAATAGAAAACTGAATACTTTTGTCAGCAAGATGGGCATGACTAGACCAACTGGAAGGCTGAGTTTGATAATCAATATTAAAAGGCTTTAACCACTGCTGCTCCACTAACTCATTATTTTGAATATCAAACAGATAGCAAAAACCAGATGCTAAATACCTAATATCCGCAATCGCAACCCCAATCACGTAGTTAGGTGTGACCAAATTAACGAACTGAAACTGCTTATAGTCACAGTAACGGCGCCACTTAGACGCTGGCTTATCCATCTCGTCAAGGTAGGTAAACTTGTCTAACTGTAAAGATGTGGGAATCCCATCAAGATGGCCAAACACTGGTAGACCGTTTTGCTGAATAAACGAGTCCAGAGTCTTAAGCTCATGCATATTTTTATCTTTTTCGAGTCAACACGCTCAAATGTTAACACCGAGTTAACAAAAACAGTTTGCGTGACAGCACAACAATATCGACTAATTTGGCTTCTGCTCGCTATATGTGAAACCGATCACTCAACCATCCAATCATGTCACTCACTTAATCTTCCTCATCAATACGACCAGAAGTTGGAAATTGAGCGTTCTCATCCGCAGGAAAGACCATTATAGCCATTGAGAATTGGTCAAAATCACTATTTAATGGGAATAAATTCATATAAACTGATTGCTTATTCATATCAAGGAAGAGATCTATGTCACACATACACGATACTATTGTTGCGTTGCAACACAGTAGCCCGGCTCAAAAAGAGTTTTACCAAGCCGTAGAAGAAGTATTAACTTCTCTCGCTCCAGTCATAGAAAGCAATAATAAATATAAAGAACAAGCGATTATCCAAAGAATCGTAGAACCAGAACGTCAAATCATGTTTCGAGTTCCTTGGGTCGATGACGCAGGGAATGTGCAAGTAAACAAAGGCTACCGCGTCGAGTTTAACTCCGCGTTAGGTCCATACAAAGGCGGACTGAGGTTCCATCATTCAGTGAACGCGAGCATCATAAAGTTCCTCGGCTTTGAACAGATTTTTAAAAACGCGCTTACTGGCCTTCCAATTGGTGGCGGAAAAGGCGGTTCAAATTTCGATCCTAAAGGAAAATCTGACGGTGAAATCATGCGATTTTGCCAATCATTTATGAACGAGTTATACCGCCACATTGGTCCTGTTACCGATGTTCCTGCTGGCGATATCGGCGTCGGTGCGCGTGAAATTGGTTATATGTTTGGTCAATATAAGCGATTGACGGGCCGCTACGAAGGGGTACTTACAGGCAAGAGCCTTCTTTGGGGGGCTCACTTGTTAGGAAAGAAGCAACGGGATATGGAACCGTATATTTTGCGGAATGCATGCTCAATGACCGTAATGATTCACTCAAAGGCAAAACTTGCCTCGTTTCTGGCGCAGGTAACGTCGCTATCTATGCAATTGAAAAGCTATACCACATGGGAGCAACCCCAGTAACATGCAGCGATTCTAGAGGCACGATCTATCATGAGCACGGTATTGACCTGCAGCTCCTCAAGCAACTTAAAGAAGTGAAAAGAGCAAGTTTAGAAGAGTATTTAGACACTTACCCTGAAGCAGAGTATACGCCGTTGGGTGACAATCCTAATGAAGGGCATGCTGTATGGCGATATCAAGCTGACGCCGCATTCCCTTGCGCGACCCAAAATGAACTAACGTCAAACGATGCTCTTGCTCTTATCGATAATGGGTGTGTTTTGATTAGTGAAGGCGCAAACATGCCAACCACTCGTGATGCGGCCAATATCATCGTGGATTCCGAAATGGCTTATGGGCCAGCGAAAGCAGCCAATGCAGGCGGCGTTGCAACCAGTCAGCTTGAAATGGCACAAAATGCCAGCATGCAAAACTGGACCTTTGAGCAAGTCGATATCCAGTTACAGACCATCATGAAAAACATCTTTATTAATGCAAACGAAACCAGTCGAGAGTTTGGTCAACCTGGTAATTTAGTTTTAGGTGCAAACATTGCCGGCTTTAGAAGAGTCGCTGATGCGATGATCGAGCAAGGCATCGTTTAGTTCACAATAGCCAGCAGCCTGACTGCTGGCTTAACACTATTCGGCGATACACTGCGCTTTGACAAAGAGCTTCATTTAATCTGCAATAAGCGTCGTCACTTCAGTTTTAACCGAATTGGCGATAAAACAATTCTCATGAGCCATGTGGTGCATTTTTTCTAATTGAGATCGTGTCGGTTGATTATCACCAGCAAATGTTATCTTAGGGTTTAGTGTTACCTTAGACACCCATTCTTTTCCATTTTCACCTTTTTTCAGCTCCCCTACTGCTTCATCTAGGTAGCGATCCACAACGTAACGTCGTTTCGCCGCAATAGAAAGAAAAACAAGCATGTGACAACTGGAAAGTGCCGCAACAAATGCTTCTTCCGGATCAACGTTTTCTTCTACAGATAATGGCAACGGCACTACGTGTGGAGATGGTGACGCAGGGACTTGCAACCCGCCATCAAACTTCCAAATGTGCGCCCGACTATACTGGTTATCACTGAATACTTCGTCAGCTTCGCGATGCCATTCGATTAAAGCGGAATGCTTACTCATTCTAACTCCCTGATTTTCTCATTGACGAATCAACACATCCATTCACGTCATAGTAAACCATAACGAAACGAGGTAAGGAACGCATGAACTCAGAGAGGTTACAAAATTTGTTGAGGATCGACGTTTTTTTTCTGTATGTCATCCAGAAGTCGATTAGCCTGATGGATGTTAACTTGTAATCGGTTGATTAGCATCTGTAACCGCTCAATTTCAGGAGTTTGCTTCGCTTTGAGCGTGTTTTCTAGCGCCTCCGTTTGTCCAGCTAAAATCGGCAAACCAAGGTTCAATGCCATACCTTTTGTTTTATGCAATGTGTCTTCTAGAGACGCGAAATCTTCAGCCATAAAATAATCAATAAGTTCATCAACCGATGATTCAAAATCGACAATAATACTTTTTAGTAGCTCATCTATCGCTTCCGGCGCTTCTTGCAAAGAAATGAGCATCTCTGAACTGGATAACTCTTCTTCTGTCAGCCGTAACTTCTCTATTGGCTTGCGCTGCAACTGGAGAACGTTGTTGTCATTCGTTAATGGTAAATTCTCTTTTGGTTCGAGCCTCGCAGCAAACTGTTTAAGAGCGTCCGAAAAGCTCTCTTGCTGTAGCGGTTTTGTAAGCACATGATCCGCTCCGGCTTCAATAAAGCTATCATGCGCCTCACGAAAGACATCTGCCGTATACGCAAAGAGTAATGTTTTGATACCTAACTCTTGTCGAATCACACGCGTCGCTTCAACACCATTCATCTCAGGCATGTGATTGTCCATTAGAATCAGGTCATATTCGTTATCTCTCGCCTTTTTAACCGCCACCAATCCGTTTTCAGCAACATCCACTTCATGTCCCAACTTTTCGCAAAACCCTTTCGCCACAATGGCGTTCACTCGGTTATCTTCAGCAAGCAATATCTGCAAATTGTGTGTTTTCTTGCGCGTTTTTGGTGGCTCTTGTGCCTTTGGAAGTTCGCATTCAACCCAAGGAATGGGCAGTTCGACGATGAATTGACTTCCGACGCCCTCCACACTTTTCAATGTAATCTTGCCATCCATCAAGCCAGTTAATTTTTTAACTATTGCCAAACCAAGCCCTGTGCCTCCAAATTTTCGGGTAGTTGAAGAATCGGCTTGCTCAAACGAGTTGAAAACATGTTCTTGCTTGTCTAGCGCGATACCAATACCAGTATCACTCACAATCATCACCAAGCAATGATTTACCTTATCAAGTTCTGTTCTGATTAACACATGCCCTTCACTGGTAAACTTCACCGCGTTGCCAGCAAGATTAAACAAGATCTGTCGTAAACGTGCGCAGTCTCCGGTAAATTCAACGTATTCAGGCACTTCATTTTCCACGATCAATTCGATATTTTTTTCATCGATGAGCGGTTTTATTGCGCTACACACAGGAGAAATGACTTGATCTAAATTGAACTTAGCCTGCTCAAATTCCAGTTTGTTTTCTTCAACTTTAGAGAAATCCAAAATATCGTTGAGAATCGTCATCAAGTGTTGGCCAGAATCAAGAATGACTTTCACGTACTCTTTAGTCGTCGGCTCTTTAGTTTCCTCTGCAATCATTTGAGAAAGGCCCAATACACCATTCATCGGCGTTCTTAATTCGTGACTCATTGCGGCGAGAAAACTTGATTTGGCTTTTGCTGCTCGCTCGGCTTTATTTCGCGCCTCCTCGATTTCGAGGTTTAATTGTTTCAAGTTGTACATTCGATATTGCGACTGATACAAGAATGCACTGACTAACAACATCACGGCAATAAAAACAAACAACCAAGTAAAACGCGCTTCACTTTGGGCAATATTGAGCAGCCGATGCTCCGCATCCTCGATAAAAACAAAGTATCCATGATCAAGCAGTTCATTCGTGAGTAGTTTTATCCTTTTATCGCTCGCTTGAAGCCGATCTAAGAAATTGGCTTCACTTTCACTCTCAACTACGTTTTGTGTCAAAAGCAGTTGGTTGAGAAACTCAAAATAGTGATGCCCACTCAACGTCTTTCGGGTATCGGTAGAAATATCTTGCTGATATAAGTTGAATAGCATCAATAACGCGTATTGATTCTCCACCTGAACGCCAATCAACATATCGAGCTTCAGCGTTGTATCAAGCACACGGTTTTTGAATAGATTGAGCGTATCCTCAACTTTTTTATGATTGGGCGTAACAGGGAACCAAACTGACTCCCTTGATGAATTTAGCAAGTTCTCAGCTGCGACTTCTATATCCACTAAAGATGTCGTCAGTTCATAATTCTTCCTATCTTCAACCGCATATCGATTCACGATAACATCGCGCTCTTCAATCAACTTGTGCCCAATATCCGTCAACTCCGCGTGGAATTCTTGTGCACTTTTTGAATTCACATGTGACATGTACGCCAATACACAACACGTCAGCATGGCAATAAAAAAGCAGATATTAACGAGTTTGAATTTACTCATTTTCCAACACCTCTAAAATCACGGGTCTGGGTGCTGTCAAAGACTGTAAGAACGCTTCAATATCAGCGACACTTTCATCGCTCATCGTAATTCCGAGCTGCGTTTTCGCCATAATCTGTATCGCCTCAGATAACTGGTCAACTCGTCCGTTATGAAAATAAGGGCTTGTTAGGGCGACATTACGTAAACTGGCGACTCTAAAATAGAATTGTTCTTCACTTTCCGTCGTAATCAGGTGCCGTCCCGAATCCTCTACTACTGGCTTATCTTTGAAATAGGCGAACCTTTGTATCATCGCTCCGCCAATATTTTTGCCCTGATGACACTGTACGCAACCTGAAGACTGAAATGTTTTCCACCCCTAATTTGCTGCTCACTGAGGACATGGGTGTAACCCAGTAAGTAGGCATCGAATGGTGCACCTGGAGTTTGGAGCCCTTCGACAAACTCCACAATGGCGGACTTAATATTGTTAATATTAATCGGTAGCTCACCATCACGACTAAATAGCGCTTGATAACGTTCGCTTCCTTTCACGTACTGCTCTATTGTTTGCCAGTTTGAGTCCATTTCTATTGGATTGTGGATTGGCCCATCAATCTGAGCCATCAAGGTGTTTTCGGTACCATCCCATAAAAAACGATAATTTAACGCTGCATTAAACACTGTGATGGAATTTCGAGTTCCATCACCTTTCACCCCTGTAGAGACGGGGGTATTTTCAGCGCCATTGGTTTGCAAGTTGTGGCACGTCGCACAACTGACTCTACCGTTTGAAGATAGCTGAGGATCACGAAAGAGATGCCAGCCAATTCTCGCCAGCTTAATATCTACGACAGGGTCACCTTCTATCGGCTGAACTAACGAAATATCACCTAGCACCTTAGCATTTCTTGCGATTGTTGCTTGGCTCAAAATGAGTGCCACAACAACTAATGTGATTATGCTGAATTGCCTCATCAACTGCATACCTTACACTTGCCATTAGTATGAAGTTAGTTGCATTTTTAGGTTTTTTCCATTAATGGAAAACGGTTACCAGAACTGCACGCGGAGGGACTTTTATTTAAAGCTCAGATAAGGAGCAAATGACGAAGGCGAGTAACGAAGAATTGACTCGCTTCGTGGAGTTATGTGTGCATATTGAATTCTAGATTTAGCTTATAGAAGCCAACAACCTTTGAACCCAAGTAATCTCACCATAAGAGATGAGATCGAAGATAGTAAAGAAAATGGCACAGATAATGGCCAGTTTGACCAAGCGTTGAACAATAAACATCATAATTACCCATCATTTTTTCGCGGTTTACTATTACAAAAGAAGTTTAGATACAGAAGAAAAGCACTAGTTACACTAATAGACTGTTTTATAAAAAGATTTACACCTTTACTAGCTGAACGATTAAACCGTAATTTGAATGCGCGGTACGTTATTGAGCATTTTAATTGCAAACACGAAAATCTAGTAATTAGAGCAAACGTTTCACTTACCATATCAGCTCAGCAAATCCTTCATTTTATCTCTATAATTTGAATCTATATCAACAATTTCTGTTAGAACATGTCGTACACTTTCAGTGAATTAACATCTATAACTATTTTTTAATGAAAACACTTCGCTTGTTTAACTTGAATCTTCGCTATAAAACCGCCCTATACTTTTCATTAGGACTGCTGGGCATGGTCATCAGCTTCCTTTTTATTAGCCGTTATTTTTTCCTGTATAGCTTAGATGAGCTCGAAGACATGGAAATTAACCATGCGAATCAGCAAGCACTCGCTGTCATCGACATGATGGTGAGCCAGCAAGAAAGCGCCTCATACGACTGGGCGTACTGGGACGAAACGTACGATCTGTTTGTTGATCGTGATATTGCGAAATATACCGAGCGAAACCTTTACACAGAGAGCATTGATGCGTTAAACCTCGATATGATGGCGTTTATCACGACTAATGGGCAAACCCTGCTCTCCTTAACTCGTGAGGATAACCCCGACACTTCTTCAGAACTCACCGCTAAAATGGCGAATCAACCTACTCTTCAAGATTACATCAAGTCCATGAATCACAAGCTTGATATCCATAGAGAGAGCATCTCAGGGTTGTTTAAAATCAACGATACTATTTGGGGTCTTAGCCTCAGCCCAGTTAGAAATAGTGAAGGCGACCGCCCTTCTAACGGATGGATGCTTTGGGGAAGAAACCTATCTTTGCGCTTTCCTGGAGACTTTAAATCCATTTTAACTGCGGAAAACTCATTAGAGACGCAGATGGTAAGTGGATCAGACAGTAGTGAGATGCGGGATATAGAGAAGACCTCGCGGTCAATAACAAAATGGGCCTCACTCTCTGATTTATCTGGTGAACCAATCGCATGGCTAAAAACGAAAACACAGCGAGAGCATTATGCGAAAGGTAATACGCTATTCATGTACCTGTTTGCAACGGTTGGCGTTGTGGCATCAATCATCGCTGCGGGTACCTACATCACGTTTAAAAATAAGGTCGCCACTCGCTTTAATCATTTTGCTGAAGGAATAAGCGAAATCGCCTCTCAATACCAGCTTGAAGGCTTGCATTCTGTAAAAGTAGACGAATTAGAGTTAGCGACAAAACTGGTACAAAAGCTCTCTGAAAATACATCGTTAACCCAACTGCAATTGAAAGACTCGATGGAAAAGTTTGGTGCTCTGTACCATAGCTCCTCACTAGGCATGCTAATTGTTATCGATCGTAAAATAGTCGATGTCAACCAACGAGCGTTAGATCTGTTGAGCTACAGCAAATCGCAATTGATAGATCGTCCTCTAGACACCTTGTGCCCATCGGAGGACGATGAATGTCGAGTTGACGCAATGTTCAGAGAGCTGAAAAACGGTAAAACACAATTCGAAGCGCAGGTGCTCGATAGCAATACAGAAGAAATCGACTGTTTGATAGAAGCCACGCTCATTCAACATCATGGTCAAAGTGCGCTGATGTTGTTGCTTCAGGATATGAGAGAGACAAAACAGCAAGCAGAAATGATCCAAAAACTCACCGACTTTGATCCGGTATCCGGTTTCTGTAATCGTCCTGTCATTCTCAATGCACTGCACGAGCTCGTAGAGACACGGCCAAACCATTTTTCGTTTGTGTACATTAACAGTAAGACTCTCAAGCAAATTGCAGGGGTATACGGTCACCTCATTTTTGATGAAGTGATTCAATACATCGCATCCGCAATACGCGAGCAATTAGGGGCATTCCAAATAGGCCGAATTAGTGAGCATGAATTTATCGTTTTGATTCCAGATATCGAGCACCACCAAAAAGCGATAGATGCTACCAATCGATTACTGAATCATTTGTCACATAAGGTCCAGCTCTCTGGGATCATGATGTCATTAGACAGTAAAGCGGTGATGATGGACCTAAACATTACTCACCAATCTGTCGAGCATTTGCTGCTTGCAGCACGTTTCTCATCACAATCCGCTAAGGGTCGTCACTCTCACGAAGTATTAGTCATTGATGAAGAACTATCAGAGCAAGCGGAAACGTCTATGGTGATCAATCGCGATTTAGAAAATGCCATTAGACAAGATGCGATTAAACCTTTTTTCCAGCCTATCGTGGATGCTAAAACCACTGAAGTCATTAGCTTTGAGGCACTTGCTCGTTGGCAACATCCAACATTAGGGATGATTTCACCAGAAGTATTTATTCCGATGGCAGAACAAGGAAAACTTATCGTCGAATTGGGAGAGTCCATTCTCAAACAATCGTGCGAATTTATCAGTCGGCTCAATGGAGTTCGTCATGCGCAAGGTCTGTCGATGTTAAGCGTGCATGTGAACTTAAGCGCGCAGCACTTTTATCATTCAGGACTGATGCCCTACCTAAAAAAAGTGATGGCTCAATACAACCTCTCTGCGGGCCAGCTTGTGCTTGAAATTACAGAAAGTATGTTGATGGGCGGAGAAATAGAATCAATCCAAAGCATTCAAGACATCAAGCGACTTGGTGTTGGACTCGCTTTGGATGATTTTGGTACTGGATACGCATCATTCAGTAGCGTATGTAATTTTCCATTGGATATTGTGAAGCTGGATAAATCTTATATCGACGAGATTGAAACCAATGACAGAGCGAAAACACTGGTAAGAAACATTGCCAACATGTCTCAAGAATTAGGGTTAACGATTGTCGCCGAAGGTGTTGAAACCGCGAGCCAAGTACGCAAGCTTAAAGTTTGGAATATTGATGAGTTGCAAGGGTTTTACTTCCACAAACCGATGCCTGCCGAGCAAGCACTTGTTCAATTTTCTCGCCACGTAAACAGTTAGTCTCTCTCCTCTAAAACACATTAGGAAGGCAAAGTGCTTCCCGTCACTTTGCCTTTTTGTTGAGCCTCTTCACACCAGACGCCCCACGGTTAGTGGCTACCGATATTCATATCAAGGCCCGTAGCCTCAGATGTGCCAAGATAAATGCTGATATGACTAATTCGAGTGATCAATTACTTATTTGCACTAGTATTACTGCGTATATACTTGAATTAGGTTTTCAAAAAGTCCCTGTGACCGCACAAGGAGGACTGCATGAAACGACTATGGATATGGGTCTTACCTTTACTTTTGTTTGCTAGTCAAGCACTGGCCAGTACTGTCTGGATTGTTCCCGTCAAAGGCGCTATAGGTCCTGCTACCAGCGACTATTTGTCTCGTGAGATAGAAGAAGCACAACTCCACGGTGTCAGTTTAGTGATCTTAGAGATGGACACTCCTGGCGGCTTAGACAGCGCAATGAGAGATATTATTCACGCGATTACCACCTCCTCCACTCCAGTTGCGACTTGGGTTGGCCCGTCAGGCTCAAGAGCGGCTAGCGCAGGGACATACATTTTACTCGCAAGCCACGTTGCCGCAATGGCTGAAGCCACCAACCTTGGCGCGGCAACACCCGTCGCGTTAGGTGGTGCCCCTCAGCCCCTTCATCGGATGATGGCAAAGATCAAAAAGCGGAAGAAACGTCAGAAGGAACCAACGAAGGTTCAGAGAAAGTTCCCGCGAAAACCGCAATGGAGAAAAAGGTGATTAATGATGCTAGAGCCTATATTAAAGGCTTAGCAAAGCTTCATGGCCGAAATGCAGAGTGGGCAGAGAAAGCAGTAAGTGAAGCAGCGAGTTTGGACGCCACAGAGGCATTAGAATTAAACGTTATTGATTATATAGCCAACTCACCAGAGGATTTAGTCAAAGCCATTGATGGACAAACTGTTAAAGTTAACAATCGTAATGTGACATTGTCACTGGAAAATCCCGTATGGATTGAAAGAACACCCGATTGGCGAGCAGAAATGCTAGCCGTTATCACAAACCCAAACGTCGCCTACATCCTGATGCTCATTGGCATCTACGGTTTGCTTCTTGAGTTTTACAACCCGGGCATTGGCTTACCCGGCGTGTTGGGGGGTATTTGTTTGCTCCTCGCCATGTACGCATTACAAATGATGCCTGTGAACTACGCTGGGCTTGGTCTGCTGTTACTCGGAATTGCACTGATGATCGCGGAAGCATTCAGCCCGAGCTTTGGCATTTTGGGCTTAGGTGGCGTTGTAGCCTTTGTGCTCGGTTCCATCTTCCTCATGGACAGTGAGTTGCCAGGATTTCAGATCGCCCTTCCTTTAATTTTCGGTATTTCCATCTTTTCTGTCGCGCTGATCGTGTTGACGGTCGGCCTGCTGCTCAAAATACGCCGACGACGTGTGACAACAGGTTTAGAAACTTACCCTGGGAAAATCGCTGTCGTGAGCGATGACTTTATCGATGGCGAAGGGCGCGTTCAACTTGACGGTGCGCTATGGCGAGCCAAAACCAAAGACCATCAACAACTCAAACAAGGTGATCATGTCACCATTGTGAATGTGAAAGGGCTGACCTTAACCGTGATGCCTGATGACCGCCAAAATAAATAGGAGGCGCTTTATGATGCTCTATACTGTTGCGGTGATCGTGGTGCTGTTGTTCGCACTTGCGACCCAAATGTTTAAGGTTTTGAGAGAGTATGAACGTGGGGTTGTATTCTTTCTTGGTCGCTTTCAAGAAGTAAAAGGCCCTGGCTTAATCATTCTTATCCCATTTATCCAACAAATGGTACGGGTGGATTTACGTACTGTCGTTTTGGATGTGCCGACACAAGACTTGATAACCAAAGATAACGTGTCTGTGCGCGTCAATGCGGTTGTTTATTTTCGCGTAGTCGATCCTCAAATGGCAATTAACAACATTGAAAGTTACAGCGATGCCACCAGCCAGTTAGCGCAAACCACGCTGCGATCAGTATTAGGTCAACATGAACTGGATGAATTACTATCAGAGCGCGAGCGTCTCAATAAGGATTTACAATCCATCCTCGATCAACAGACTGATGACTGGGGCATCAAGATTGCCACGGTTGAAGTCAAACATGTTGATTTAAATGACAGCATGGTCAGAGCGCTAGCGCGTCAGGCTGAGGCAGAACGTAACCGTCGTGCGAAAATAATTCACGCTACCGGTGAGTTAGAAGCTTCTAATAAATTAAAAGAGGCAGCTCAAATGCTCAACGAAGCGCCGAATGCGCTGCAATTGCGTTACATGCAGACACTCACGGAAATCACGACAGACAAAACATCGACTATTATCTTCCCTATGCCGATCAACCTTGTCGAAGCCGTCAGTGATATCGCCGAAGCGGTAAAAAAGAATAAAGAGACACAAGATAAATAAAAACCATATTCAAGGAAGTAACAACCTTACACGTTACTTCCTTGCTTTAACTTGCTTGTTTTCGAAGAGTATTTAGTTTCTCTTTTAGTGTTTGGAGCACTCCCGCTTCATTACCGACAAACCTGTGTTAAAACAAGCTCTCCACGCTGTTTCGACATCATCGTCGTATTCAAAATCACACTCTTGAACCGTTTCGATAAGGCTTTCAAACCAAACATCAATATCCTGTGGTTCAATGCCAATATCGGAACTCGCATGCTTCTTACCATATTTCTCCACCATCTTGTGCGCCTCGTTAGAGGTATCGGCCATCATAAAAAACACGATAGATCCTCTAAGCATTCGCACCTGTTGGTGCATGTCGACACCATCAAACTTTTGTCTGAAGCTTGTACTTTTTGACCATAAATTCTTGTAAAACAAGTCGAAAAAGCCTTGGTTCGCGATACAACGTTCATAACTATCGTTGAAAACTTGAATCACGTTCATGTTGCTCTCCATTACTCTCTTAATATGAGTGTAATTTAATAATCATCAAAAGCATCTAAATGATGATGCCTAACCCTATGAAGCACACCAATTTTCAATAAAAAGTAAAAAGTGATTCAAATAAACGCCCTCTTATCAATGAAAAAATATCCCGTATTATGAATCCATATTCGAGGTACGCATGGTTGTCGATGCTAAGCGCATCCTCATTTGTCACAAAAATAAAAAGGATACAAACGTGTCTCATCAAATCATTACTGATCTAAACAGCCGCTACACTGCTAAAAAATACGACGAAACCAAACGCGTTTCTCAAGAAGATATGGCAATCATCAAAGAAGCACTCCGTCTTTCAGCGTCTTCAATTAATTCGCAACCGTGGAAATTCATCGTGATTGAAAGTGATGAGGCCAAGCAACGCTTCCACGATACATTTGCAAATATGCACCAATTTAACCAGCCACACGCGAAAGCCGCGTCACATACGATTCTGTTTGCGTACGATCCAAACTTCACCAAAGAGAAGTTCGCGAAACGTGTGGATGCCGAAGTAACGTCTGGCCACCTACCGGCGGAAATGTACAACAACTTTATGGGCGCCTACGCTTTTGCCGATGCAAATACGGACGAAAATGGCTTTAACGGGAACTGGACAAAAGCACAAGTCTATTTAGCGCTAGGCAATCTACTACACACCTTGGCTCGTCTGGGTATTGACTCAACGCCGATGGAAGGGATAGATCCAACACTGATTGGAGAAGTATTCAAAGAAGAATTAGAAGGCCATGTCTGTGAAGTTGCACTGGCGATTGGCTACCACAAAGACGGGGAAGATTATAATCATGGTCTACCAAAAGCTCGCCTTGCGATGGATGATGTAATTACGACGCTATAGTCGACCGTTTCCTTAGCTTAACTATTTAACTCATTGTTTAAACCCAAAAGAGCCGCACTAATGTGCGGCTCTTTTTTAGCTTGGCTTCAACTCTACTCTAACTTTATGCCACTTGCTCGGACTTAAAGTTACCAAGCAATGCATCGTAAAGCTCGTGGTCGCTTAACACACCAACTAACTGGTTGTCCTCCACCATAAGCAGAGGCTGATTGCTGCGCTGCTTAAGCTCAATCGCTTCTCGCATACTGATTTCCGGGCTAACCTGAACCAGAGAGTTTTCGTTTACCTCATCAAGGTTCGAAGAATCGCTCTTCCATTGAACCAACGACTTATCTGTATCCGCTAAGCTTAAGCCTTTGCTCTCTTGGGTCACCCAAATATCTTTGTCAGGGCAAATCAGAACACGCTCATCTTCACGAACTAAGTCGTCACGCATCAAAGAGCGTCCCTTAAGTACGTTCAATGGATTAGTGTGGGCTACAAAGTCAGCCACATAATCGTTTTCTGGAGCAAGAATGATCTGCTCGGGCTTGCCGTGTTGAATCAGTTTTCCTGATTCCATAATGGCGATGTTATTACCGATTTTTAGCGCTTCATCCAAGTCGTGGCTCACAAAAAGAATGGTTTTGTTTAGCTTTTCTTGAAGCAGAATCAATTCATCTTGAAGCTGAGCACGAATCAATGGGTCAAGCGCTGAAAACGGCTCATCCATTAACAAGATATCTGTGTCCATCGCGAACGCTCGCGCTAGGCCAACACGCTGCTGCATACCACCAGAGAGCTCGTGCGGGAATTTCGTTTCCCACTCAGACAAACCGACCATTTCGAGCTGTTCACGCGCTTTTTTACGGCGCTCTGCTTTGCCAATGCCTTGCATTTCTAGACCAAACGCAACGTTATCTAATACCGTTAACCATGGCATCAATGCAAACTTCTGAAACACCATGGATACGCGGTGAGTACGAAGGTGGCGCAACTTCTGTTCGTCACAGTTAGAGAGCTCAACCATGTCGTCGCCGTCTTTAATTTTCAGAGAGCCACGAGAAATTTCGTTCAACCCGTTAACTGTTCGCAGCAAACTTGATTTACCCGAGCCTGAAAGCCCCATCAAAACACAGATCTCACCCTGTTTCACGTTTAGCGAAACATTATCAACCCCAACCACTTGGCCAGTTTCGTCGATGATTTCTTGTCGAGACTTGCCTTGGTCTAGTAGTGCTAACGCTTGTGACTGCTGCTGACCAAAAACCACATCAAGATTTTGAATAGTAATAGCGTCCATGATTAAGCCTCCTTCTGGTTTGGTGCTTTACACAAGCGGTCAAGAATGATGGCGACCAGTACAATCGCTAAACCCGCTTCAAAACCTTGCGAGATGTTTACGGTATTGAGTGCACGTACGACTGGCTTACCAAGTCCATCAGCACCAACAAGTGCCGCAATGACCACCATAGAGAGAGACAACATAATACATTGCGTAACACCGGCCATAATACTTGGTAATGCCGCAGGTAATTCCACCTTAAACAGCAACTTCATGCGGCTTGCACCAAATGCTTTGCCCGCTTCCAGTAGCTCCTCCGGCACTTTAATAATACCGAGGTAAGTCAATCGAATTGGCGCAGCGATAGCGAAAATGATGGTCGAGATTAGGCCAGGGACAATACCTAAGCCAAACAGAACCAAGGTTGGAATTAGGTAAACGAATGTCGGTACGGTCTGCATCAAATCGAGGATTGGTCGCAACAAGGTGTATAACCAAGGACGGTGTGCCGCCATAATGCCCAACGGCACGCCAATTAATACGGAAATCGTTGTCGCTGCAAACACAAGGACAAAGGTTTCCAGCATTTCTTGCCAGTAACCAAGGTTGAGAATTGCGAGCAAGGCCAACACGATGAATACAACAAGCGGAATGCTGCGGTGTAAGAACCAAGCAATTGCCGCCGTCATAATGATTGGCGCTGCAGGTGGCATCCATTTAAAAATGTCCACCACGAAAAGAATGATCGTTTCAAGTGTAATAGAGATTGCATCGAAGAAACCCGATGCATTGATGGTTAACCAATCGACGCCAGTTTCCATCCATTGGCCCAACGGTAGTTTGTTGTCCGTAATAAAATTCAAAATAAAACCTTTGTGTTAATGAAGCGGGCATGACTGCCCACTTTCTTTTTCAAAAAAACTCGCTTAAAAACCGCTTAATTAAGCGTTAGTTTTTAAATAGTTTGTAATTGCTGTTACTGCGTCTTGACCATCCACCGTCTTAACGCCTTCTAGCCACTCTTCAATTTGTTCTTGGTTTGCGTTCAACCATGCTTGCGCTGCTTTCGACGGTTTCTGCTTCTGGTTGAGAATCGCTTCCATCAATTCGTTTTCCATTTCTAGGTTGAATTCTAGGTTTTTCACTAGCTGACCTACATTTGGACACTCAGCAAGGTAGTTTTTACGTACGTTTGTGTACACATTCGCGCCGCCGTAGTTAGGGCCGAAGAAGTCGTCACCACCCGCTAGGTATTCCATTTCAACGTTGCTGTTCATTGGGTGCGGGGCCCAACCTAGGTACACAATCCATTGGTTGCGGCGCGCAGCACGTGATACTTGAGACACCATGCCAGCTTCACTGGATTCAACTAGGCTGAAGTCTTTTAGGCCGAATGCGTTGCTATCAATCATTGACTGAATTAAGCGGTTACCATCGTTACCTGGTTCAATGCCGTAAATGCGGTCTTTAAATTTGTCGGCATGTTTTACTAGATCAGCGAAGTTGGTCACGCCTGCGTCATAAACGTATTTTGGAACCGCGAGTGTGTATTTTGCGCCGACGAGGTTCGCTCGTACGGTTTCAACGGTACCTGCATCACGGTATTTCGCGATGTCACCTTCCATTGTTGGCATCCAGTTACCTAGGAAAATGTCGATATCGCCATTGGCCATAGAAGAGTAAGTAACAGGTACCGATAGTAAATCGGTCTTCGTTTTGTACCCCAACCCTTTTAGCAGCTCAGATGTCACGGCGGTGGTCGCCGTAATGTCGGTCCAACCTACATCTGCAAAACGTACCGTTTCACATTGGTTGGCATAAGCGCCTGTTGCTAAAGTACTTAGTGCGATTGTTGAGAAGATTTTTGTCATCTTAGACATATTGAATTCCTTGTAATGATTACTGACTTTTTTCGTTTTTATGAGATCGAATCGAGATCTCTTTTTGGCGGATGCATTCGTTGCATCTCTTGCCAGTTCGGTGCAATCCAAACTGGTGCGTTGTTCGACGTTTCCAGGGCGTTATCCAAAATCATGTCCGCGGCGCGTTCTGCCACCATAATAGTTGGCGCATTTAAATTACCGTTCGGAATGGTTGGGAAAATAGAAGAGTCCACCACACGCAAGCCTTGAATTCCGCGTACTTGGCATCGCTCATTCAAAACCGCTAATGGGTCATTGTCTGCGCCCATTTTGCAGGTACAAGATGGATGGTAAGCACTCTCGACATTCTGCTTCACCCATTCATCAATTTGTTCATCCGTTGTGATATTCAGACCCGGCTGGATCTCATCACCACGAAACTCATCCATGGCTGGCTGATTGAGGATCTCGCGAGTAAGGCGAATACAATCACGCCAATCCTGCTTATCTTGTTCAGTGGAAATGTAGTTAAACTCAATCTTCGGCTTATCATTCGGATTCGCAGAGACAACTTCGACCGAACCGCGACTTTCGGGCTTGTTAGGTCCAACATGTACTTGGAAACCATGACCGTCAAAAGCAGCTTGTCCGTCATAACGCATTGCCGCTGGCAAAAAGTGATATTGAATATTTGGCCACTTTAGTCCCTCACGAGAACGGATAAACGCACATGATTCAAAGTGGTTAGTAGCCCCAAGGCCTTTGCGAGTTAATATCCACTCAGTGCCAATCAAGCCCTTGCTCACCAAACCTAATTTGCTGTTGAGCGTGATAGGTTGCTTACAGTGATATTGGAAGTACACTTCTAAGTGATCTTGCAGGTTTTTACCTACCCCTTCCAACGGATGTTTCACCTCAATGCCAGCTTTTTCTAATACTGCTTTAGGGCCAATGCCTGAAAGCTGTAGTAGCTGCACAGAGCCTACCGAGCCAGCACTCGAAATCACTTCATGATTCGCAAAACATTGCTGAACTGAACCTGACTTTTCGAATTCAACACCAACCGCTTTCTTGCCTTCTGCACCTGTTTCTTCTAATAAAACTCGATGAACCGTCACCCTCTTCATTAGGGTGAAGTTTTTGCGTTTTTTTGCACGGCTTAAGTAGGCGTTAGAGGTTGAAGCGCGTACGCCTTTGTCAACGGTCATATGCATTGGGCCAAAGCCCTCTTGCTGATAACCGTTGTAATCTTTTGTTTCTGGGTAGCCCGCTTCTTTGCCTGCATCAATAAAAGCTTGATACAGCGAATTGAGCTTCATATCGTTGCCGTTACATGTGCCGACTGGACCGTTATCTCCTCGATATTCATCAGCACCACCAATCCAAGACTCTGCTTTACGGAAATAAGGCAAACACGATTGATAATTCCAACCTTTCGCGCCTTCCTCTTCCCACTGGTCAAAGTCACAAGCGTGTCCACGAACGTAAACCATGCCGTTGATCGACGAACTACCGCCCAGAACTTTCCCGCGAGGACAATGAAGTTGACGGCCATCCAACCCTTGCTCTTCAACTGTCTCAAACTGCCACGCGTATTTTTCAGTGTTCATAGGGTAAGAAAGCGCCGTCGGCATTTGGATAAAAATACTTTTATCCGACCCACCCGCTTCGAGTAATAGGACCGAATATTGACCACTTTCACTTAAGCGATCCGCTAACACACAGCCGGCCGAACCCGCACCGACGATGATATAATCGTAGTGTTGTTGCATTTTGATTCTCCTAGGAGTTAATACCAATCACAGTAGATAAGTGAACGAAATTAGCGTAGGAAAAATGCTTGAGAACAAGGCGGAAATTTTCGATAAGTAGTTAGCCTACAATCAAAATTGACAACGCAGTTATCGAGCATTTTAACAAGCTAAAGTGGTCAGTTATCTACTACGATTGGTATCATTTGTAAGGGCTTTCGAAGTCGCTTAGCTGAACCAGAACACTCTTCGTTTGCGTGTAATGTTTAAGGGTTTCGACACCGTTTTCACGGCCAACACCTGATTGTTTGTAGCCACCAACTGGCATTTCCGCAGGTGAGTCGCCCCATGTATTCACCCAACAAATACCAGCTTGAATTTGATGAATCACGCGGTGGGCACGAGATAGGTTTTGAGTAAATACCCCTGCAGCCAAGCCATAATCGGTGCCATTTGCACGCGCAATCACTTCCGACTCATCACGGAATTTCAGCACTGACATTACCGGACCAAAGATTTCTTGCTGAACGTGGCTCATGTCATCATCGCAATCGACAAATACGGTTGGAGCAACAAAGTTACCATTGGCTAAGCCATTCTCTGTTACTTTGTAGCCACCAGTCAGTAACGTCGCGCCACTCGCTTTCGCGGCTTCAATCGCTCCTAGTACTTTCGATTCATGATCTTTAGAGATCAGCGCGCCAATTTGCGTGTTCTCATCAAGCGGATCGCCGACAACTAACAATTCAGTTCGAGCTTTAAGTTGTGCGATAAAGTCATCATAAATACCTTCATGAACAAACACGCGTGTACCGTGCGTACAAACTTCACCTTGCGTGTAGAAGTTCGCCACCATGGCCGCAGAAACGGCATCGTTTAACTTTGCATCATCAAAAATAACCAGTGGAGACTTACCACCCAGCTCCATCGTTACTTGTTTTAGTGTCTTAGCGCTGTCACTCATGACGACTTTACCGGTGCCTGATTCGCCCGTGAACGATACTTTTGCGATGTCAGGATGCGCCGTTAGCATCTGCCCTACTCGGTAATCCCCTTGTACGACATTAAATACGCCATCTGGCATGCCCGCTTCTGAATAAATTTCTGCTAGCTTAAGCGCTGTTAATGGTGTTTCTTCTGATGGTTTGAAGATCATAGCGTTGCCCGCAGCCAGTGCTGGCGCCGATTTCCACATCGCAATTTGGATTGGATAATTCCAAGCGCCAATACCTGCGCAAATGCCCAAGGGCTCGCGACGTGTGTAGAAAAACTGGTCTTCGCTGAGTGGCTGCTGCTCACCTTGCAAGCTTGGAGCAAGACCCGCATAGTACTCAAGAACATCGGCACCTGTTGTTATATCAACCGCGATAGCTTCTTGAATTGGCTTACCAGTATCTGCAACTTCTAATGAAGCAAGCTCGTCATTACGCTCACGTAAAATGGCAACGGCTTTGTGTAAAATACGGCTGCGCTCGATCGCAGTCATTGCTGACCATGCAGCAAAACCTTTCTTTGCCGACTCAATCGCCGCTTCGAGATCGTCTTGGTTCGCTTGTTTAATGTTGGCCAATGGCTCACCATTCGCCGGATTGTAAGTGGTGAAGTGCTCATCTGAACACCCGTTGTACATCGCACCATTGATATAGTGTGCTTTCATTTCCATTTTGAAGACCTGTGACTTTTATATTTTTTCAGAATAAAACGTAAGTTGTTTGTCGAGATAGTCGTTGATGATGATTCTCGCTCTTTCGGCATCAATACCTTGCGGGTTGAGCGTTCCGCGCAGCCAAATACCATCGATAAGTGACGCAATACCATGAGCAACCAGTTCGGCCTGCTCTGCATTTAATAATGCTTTGAGTTCTTTTCTTAGGTGGGACAATAAACGTCGTTCATTGACACGCTGCAAACGCTTAAGCTGCTCGTCATGCATTGAGTACGACCAGAACGCTAGCCAAGTCTTAGCAACTTGGTTTTCTGCCTGATAGCCGACAAAGTTACCGTCAATGATGGCATTAATTCTCTGATGATGAGCATCGCTTGGCAGCTCACGCAACTTCTGCGTGATGGTGGACGAAAGCTGACGCAAGATCTCTCGCATCGTTTCCTCCAACAACCCATGCTTACCACCAAAATAGTGATTGATAATTCCCGTTGATACACCTGCTTCTTTACTGATCAACGAAATACTCGCAGCGTGTAAACCGACTCTATCAATCACTGACATTGTCGCTTTCACCAGCTGTGGTTTTCTGATTTCAGGCATCCCCACCTTTGGCATTTTGCGTCCTTGTTATTTTTAATTGAACGGTTAGTTAAATATAAAATGCCTGAAAATTAGTTCGAACTCAAATCATTTTTTAAGAAAAAGGTTATTAACAAAGGAAGGAAAGTTGATGGTGTACGCAAAATTTCCATGCGATAACTTGTCGTAAAAGTCAAAGATGTGTTTAAAGATCCAAATAAAAACACAAATAAACCAATAGCTTATTGAAACATCAATTTTTAATACACCTTTCAGAGAATTGTTTTTCGTGCCACAAAAATCCACACCAGAAAAATTTTACATCGACCACTAATCATTTCACCTGTATCGGCTTTGTTTGTATAAAAAACAGACATACTCGTGTGTTATAGCTTCGTATACACAAGTGACATTAGTACTTTGAAAATGGGGGAGATAAAACGAGTAGAAAATACTGAACGCTATGAGTATGTAATTCGATACTCTTAAGCGATTTTGGAGTAATCAGTAGGAAGGATGAGTTCAGGCTCACCGTTTGATGAGCCTGCATTCTTGATTTTATTAGGTCAGCTTGCGCCCTTTCACGCAGTTACGTCCATCCGATTTAGCTTGATAAAGTAATTTATCTGCCTGATCACAGAGTGATTTAAAATTCATCTCGCTATCTTCTGTCGTCACAACACCAAAACTACAGGTCACTCTCACTTCTTCATTCTGTTCCGTGACGAACCCATGTAAGGATAAAGCGCTACGTAATCGTTCAGCGGTAATGAGAGAGTCTTCATGATCGGCATTGGGCATCACAACAACAAACTCCTCACCACCAAAGCGTGCAACAATGTCATTTTCACGCACCGTCTCTTCTAGCACTTTGGCAACGCCTGTTAGTACGGCATCACCGAACACATGTCCATAGGTATCATTTACCTGTTTAAAATAATCTACATCGATTAGTGCTAAACTTACCGGCCCCGACTGCGGCTTCTTTGGCACCATTTTCTGCTTATCGAGCTTGCTATCCACCCATTTGTTTAAAGCTAGGTAGCCGTACTTAACTTGCTCGACTTGTTCAGACACAAAATGCTGGACCTTTTCTTGCTTAGATTGAGGCGTCGGCTTTTCTTTGCGTTCACGTTTCGTCTCTACGGGTTTAGTGAACCAATCTTCTAAAAAACGGCGATTGAATAACCCTGTCAACGTATCTGTCTTTGCTAGGCGGCGCATTCTTAAACGTGATCGATTCACAACAAGGAATACCACTGCCATCAAAAAGAGAACACCAATGAGTGCTAGTAGCGCTTCACCCAATAGATAAAAGGTACGACGGTTATTTTCCAGTTCCATACGCTGCAACACGTTGTTCCAGTTGAGATCTTCGTTCTCATATTCAAGTCTTTCTAGCTCAAATAGCGTCTGTTGACGCTCAAGATTTTCAACTTCTCTTTGGTTGCTAAATTGGATGAATTTATCGTGATAGTTGCCGTAAGTTTTATACGCTAATTTAAAGTCATTGCTTCCCGCGTAGGCCATGGCAGCCACTTTTAGTAGTTCCATTTGCTGTTGCTTAACATATCGGCTCTCGATAATTTCCGGCAACATAGGCGCGATCATCGCTAGAAGTGTCTCAAACTGCTTCTGTTCTAGCATATATTCGGCTTGCAACAGCTTAAATGTAGCTAAGTAGGCGCTAGAGGTTTCTCTATATTGTAAGTTCTCCGCCAGCTTTAAGTGGCGAACCATCTTATTTTCTTGGTTCGTCTCACGGTATAACGCAGCAAGCTCGAGGTTAACTCGAAACCTAAAGCGCCCGTCACCGATGATTTGCGCGAGCTTTAGCGCTCTCTGATACGATACAATCGCCTCTTCGTATTGGAACTGTGCCTTATGAAGCTTTGCTATCGTTAAGACGCTCAGCAGCTCATTGAACGACATGCGTCTATCCCTAAAATAACGGTACGCTTGTTCCAACAATGCTTCTGAACGGTCATAGCCCTGAATTTTGACCAGTACGTCACCAAGCTCTAGCGCCGCCCGTTCGACCAATCCTTGAACGCCAGAGGACTCAGCCGCATCCATTGACGACATAATTGCGGCATAGGATTTTTTAAACTCGCCCTGCTCATCGTAGTAACGTCCTTTTAGCAACAGGATCTCCGACTCGAGCTGCTTATCGCCATTTTCACGCGATGTTTCCAACAAACTATCCAACGAAGAAAGCGCGGTATCGATATCGCTCTTTCCGACCATAGTTCGCATCTGAATCAACTTAAATAAGAGATACTCATGGCTTTGTGGACGCACAAGTTCCAACCCTTTTTGTGCGACGTTTTGGCTCTCTTCCGCGCGCCCAAGTAGCTCTAGAACCGTGGACTTTGCAAGCCAATAACGTACCAGTAGCTCTGTTGGTTGATTTTGTAGTAGAGAGTCTTCTTCTAACGCCTCAATCAAAGCTAAAGAGCTCTGAGGTAATGCGTAAATTTGATTTTCAATGCCTTCTAGCGACTGTAAAAACTTACCTTCTTGTTCAACCTTTTCTGCGGATGCCTGAATAGAAAGACACAGACACCCCAATAGTAGTGGCATCGTCCTAAGCGAATGAAATAGTGACATTATTGCTCTTCCCTAATGGGTAGTTACTTCAGTGTAATAGAGAATTCTGGTTATTTTATTATTAAGGTAGCTGAAGGTTATTCAGCCAGCCTCATATTCCCATGTATTTTGCGCTGAATAATAAATCACCATCTTTAGATGTCGAAATGGTTTTCGGTCACAATATAATCAATAAGAGTGTTTTTCATACCCCAATAAGCAAAATCTCATCGATGAGACAAAAAATTGTCTTGATTGTGAATTAATGCATTTACATAAAAATTAACACGAGAGCACTTATTCATACCAAAAATACAAAAGAGTTGTAAATGTAATCGGTACAGCAGCCGTTACTAAAACATCCATTAATAATTATCGATAGAAACAATATAAGAAAAGAGGAAGGAAGCGGACAATCAAGCTCGCTCCCCTTTTTAATATGAGGAGGGGCTACATTCGCATTCCGCCATCGACTTCGAATACTCTTCCAGTCACGAACTCATTGGTTAACACGTATTTGATGGTCGAAGAAATTTCATCAGCAAGACCTAAGCGTCCGACAGGAATCATTTTCACTAAACGCTCCATCGCTTCAGGTTTTATTTGGTCCGTCATGGCAGTCTTGATGACACCCGGAGCAATCGCTACTGAGCGAATTCCGAAACGCCCTAACTCTTTCGCCCACACCGTCGCCATGGTGGCTACCGCCGCTTTGGATGCAGAATAGTTAGTTTGACCAATATTCCCCGCACGCGCGACGCTAGATATGTTGATCAGAACGCCTTTGCTATCGGTGTTCAGCATTACTTTGCTCGCTTCGCGGCCACACAGAAAAGTACCTGTCACATTCACATCCATAACAGACTGAAATTGTTCCAGCGACATCGCATTAACCTGACCATCTTTAACTTTGATGAACATACCATCGCGCATAATGCCTGCGTTATTGATCACGCCATTGAGCTGTTTGAAATCCGCTTCAATTTGCGTAAAAGCAGCGCACACTTCTTGTTCTTCCGTCACGTTCGCTACATAAAAACGAGTGGTGACGCCGAAAGATTCACACTCCGCTTTCGTTTCAGCCAGTTGGTCTGAATTGAGGTCGATAAGCGCAAGGTGAACACCGCTTTCCGCTAGCGACAGCGCCATTTGTTTACCAAGCCCCTGCCCGGCCCCCGTGATCGCAATAACCTTATTTGCTAAATCCATAAGCACTCCTTAGGCCTGATTTTGCTTTTGGTAGAACTCAAACAAGCTTGAAAAATCTTTTTGTCCGTTGCCCTGACCGTTGTGAAAATTAAACAGGTTACGAGCTAAGCTGCCCATTGGTGTTGATGTTTGACTGGCAACCGCCGCTTCCATCGCAAGACCGAGATCTTTCGCCATTAACTGACTCATAAAGCCGCCCTGATAACCATTGCTTGCAGGCGTGTTTTCCATCACACCTGGGCACGGGTTGTAAAGCTCTAGCGCCCAGTTACGGCCTGAACTTTGCAGCATGATGTCAGACAGCACTTTGGGATCGAGTCCGTTTTCCATGCCTAAATTGAGTGCTTCACAAGTGCCGCTCATCAAAATGCCCAACATCATGTTATTGCAGATCTTCGCCACCTGACCGGCTCCGGCATCACCTGCATGGAAAATGTTTTTGCCCATGTGGCTAAGCACCACCTTGGCTTGAACAAAGTTCTCTTGTGAGCCGCCAACAATGAAAGTCAACGTACCTGCCGCTGCGCCCGCAACGCCACCAGATACCGGTGCATCAACAAAGCTGATGCCAAGCTGCAGCGCCTTTTCGCCAACCAAACGAGCGGTCGCTGGATCGATGGTCGAAGAGTCGATTAGCAGCGTCCCAGAATCTACGCTATCTAATATCCCGTCTTGACCAAGATAAACACTTTGAACGTGTTGGCTAGCAGGTAGCATGGTGACCACCACGCTCGCACCTTGAACGGCTTGTTTTACCGAATCTGCACTCGACGCACCAAGTGCGGTAAGTTCTGCCACAGCGTTTGGATTCAAATCAAACACTTCGACGTTCAAGCCCGCTGTGAGTAGGTTCTTAGCCATAGGCGCGCCCATGTTGCCAAGGCCAATAAATGCAATTTTATCCATGTCGTATTTCTTCCTTGTCTAAAGTGCCACAGTGGCAACCGAGGATGCGGTCAGTGGGTATTCTGCTGAATCAATTGGCGCGAAGAAGCGTTCCAAAACTTGTGGCGTTACGTCAGAAACCGTGCGATGTTGCCAAGTCGGTTGATTGGTTTTATCGATAATCAGCGCACGAACCCCTTCCCTAAAATCACCTTCTAAGCCACAACGTAACGTCAGATTAAATTCCATATCAAAACACGCTTTCAAAGAGAGGTTTTGATACTGCGTTAGCTGCTGATAAGTGATATTGAGCGACAACGGACTGCCATAATTCAATGCTTTTTGCGCATTGATGAACCACTTATCATCAACGTCGGCACTGCTGATTGCGCGAACAATCGAATCTAAATCACCCGAACAAAGCTGCTCAATCAATCCCGCATATGGCATCAACATCCCTTCGCTTGGCTCGTCCACTTGTACCGAACGTAGCGTAGTGGCGATTTTTTCGTTGATGTTTGCTTCACCTTTCCAACTTACCGATGCGAGCAGATCCAACAGTGCTTGTTTGCTTTCTGGCTTTGCAATCCATTGGCTTAATCCCAACGCTTTCATGTCTGTCGCGTTGATTTGGCAAGCCGTCAAACTTAAGAAAAGTGCCAAATGTTTTGGCAACTGATTTAGGAAGTACGTCGCGCCTACGTCTGGGTAAAGGCCGATTTTAATCTCTGGCATCGCAAAGCGTGTGGTGGTTTCTGCTACGCGATGACTTGCGCCCATAAATAAGCCCACACCGCCGCCCATCAGATAACCATGCCCCCACGCGATGATCGGTTTTGGATAAGTGTGAATAAGATGATCACAGCGATATTCGAGGTCAAAGAAGGTTTCCATCGCTAAAAACGCGGAATCAAAGTCTTGCTCTTTGTTTTCAAGTGCACGGTAAATCGCTTGAATGTCACCACCAGCACAAAACGCTTTTTCACCTTGAGCATGCAAGAATATCGCGACGATGCTGTCGTCCGTTTGCCATTCATTAAGCTGTTTGTACAACTTCTCAATCATCACGTAACTCAACGCGTTGAGAGCAGCTGGATTATCAAGTTCCAGCACACCAATAACAGAACCATCAGCGCACTCAAGTTTTGAAACATTTACTGTACCTGTCATTTGGCCTCCGCTAGCTGTTTGTCCATTGTGGCTTACGCTTTTGCAAGAAGGCGTTCACACCCTCAGTCTGATCTTGTGTATTGAACAGCTGTAAAAACAGTTCACGCTCCAAAACCAATCCAGCCGCATGAGTTTGGCTGCGTCGACCTTGAATGAGCGTTTTGCACGCAGACACGGATTTCGGCGATTGGCCAGCAACACGCTGTGCAAGTACTATCGCCGCTTCTAGTGCTTGGCCTTTCGCCACCACTTCTTCGACTAAACCAATTTTTTCCGCTCGCTCGGCCGTCACGCGCTCACCACACAGAATCATACGCTTCGCCCAACCTTCACCTACCAACGCGGTCAGGTTTTGCGTCCCACCCGCACACGGCAACAAACCTACCGATGCTTCAGGAAGTGCCATTTGTACTTGTTCTTCTGCGATACGAATGTCACACGCCATCGCCACTTCCAGACCGCCGCCCATCGCATAGCCATTAATCGCTGCGATAGAAACCCCATCGAATGCAGAAAGCGCTTCAAACGCTTCACCAAATGCGAACGCCATGTCTGCTGCTTGTGATTTATCACCCGATGCAAAGTTATTAAGATCTGCTCCAGCAGAGAAGAACTTCTCGCCTTCGCCTGTTAAAACCAACGCATAAATAGAGCGATCATTGCTGAGTTCAATCGCCAACTCTTTGAGCTGATTTAGGGATTCAAGCGTCCAAGTGTTCGCTGGCGGATTACTAATCGTGAGCTTGGCAATATGCGCTTCGCGCTCTAATTTGATTTGTGCCGTCATAATCTTTCAGTCCTTTTTAATTTCTTTAGGTAAGGCTGTGTCTCGCTGACTAAAGCAGCTCAACGCCTTCCGTTAGTAATCGTCTTGCGACGATCAGACGCATGATTTCGTTGGTGCCTTCAAGAATTTGGTGAACACGAACGTCTCGGAAATGGCGCTCGACTGGATATTCTTTGATGTAGCCATAGCCACCGTGAATTTGAAGCGCCTGATCGCAGACTTTAAAGCCAACATCAGTAGCAAAGCGTTTTGCCATGGCACAGTACGCGCTTTTTTCTGTATGTTGCGCATCGAGTTTAGCTGCAGCAAGTCGCACCATTTGACGTGCAGCAACCAGCTCAGTCGCCATATCGGCCAACTTGAATTGCAGGGCTTGGAATTGCGCCAGTGAACGTCCGAACTGTTTGCGTTCAGTCATGTATTGTTTGGCTTCATTCAGCGCTTGTTGCGCAGTGCCAACTGAACAAGTAGCGATGTTGATTCGGCCGCCATCCAGACCAAGCATGGCGAACTTAAAGCCTTCGCCCTCTTCACCCAACAGATAGTCAGCCGGAATGCGGACATTTTCGAAGGTGATCATGCGCGTTGGTTGGCAGTTCCAACCCATTTTGGCTTCTTTCTTACCGTAGCTAATGCCTTCGCAATCAGCAGGAACGACGAACGCAGAAACGCCTCCCGCTCCTTCGCCGCACGAACGCGCCATCACGACGAGAACATCTGTATCACCCGCGCCAGAGATAAACACTTTTGCGCCATTCAGGACAAACTCATCGCCGTCACGCACTGCACTGGTCGTCAGTGAAGCGGCGTCAGAGCCTGCATTGGGCTCGGTTAAACAGTAGGAAGCGAGCTTTTCACCCGAAATTAAATCCGCGCTAAATTGCTGCGCCACTTCCGCTTTGGCAAAGCTGGTGATCATCCACGTCGCCATGTTGTGAATGGTCATGAACGCCGTCGTCGCGGTACAACCCATAGCCAACTGCTCGAAAATGATCGCCGCATCCAAACGAGACAATCCCAAACCACCATGCTCTGGCGGCGTATAGATGCTGAGAAAACCCAGCTCACCCGCCTGACGCAGTACATCTTTA
The DNA here is from genome assembly GCF_037162085.1 of Vibrio sp. M60_M70. Lineage (NCBI taxonomy): Bacteria > Pseudomonadati > Pseudomonadota > Gammaproteobacteria > Vibrionales > Vibrionaceae > Vibrio > Vibrio sp. M60_M70. The sequence continues at coordinate 895,046 of NZ_JARLUL010000002.1, read as the reverse complement.
GGGAAATGATGGTTTTTATCCCACTCGGCCGCGTGCGGCGCTAACATTTGGTCTGCAAACTGCTTTGCTACTTCGGCAAACGCGAGTTGATCTTCGTTTAATTCAAAATCCATCTTGAAGTCCTAAGGTCTAATTCGTTGCACTTGAAGCCAAGCCCTCTAAAAGGATGAAGGGCTTGGCTAGAGGTGTAGCTAATCCATTAATTAGCTAAGTTGAATGGTCATGTTTGGACCGCTTGGAATGTCATCTTCAAACCAACGCGCGGTGACAGTTTTCGTCTCGGTGTAGAAGCGAACCGCTTGTTTACCGTAAGCATGCAGGTCGCCGTAGAAACTGCCTTTCCACCCCGTAAATGAGAAGAATGGCAATGGCACCGGAATCGGCACGTTGATGCCTACGTTACCCACTTCGATATTGTGCTGATACTTTCTCGCGGCTGCGCCGTTCGCCGTAAAAATAGACGTACCATTACCAAAGCGGTTTGTATTGATCAGTTCAATCGCTTCATCTAGGTCATCCACTTCCATAGTTAACAGCACTGGGCCGAAAATCTCTTCCTGATAGATCGACATGTCAGTGGTCACATTGGTAAACAGTGTTGGCCCCACCCAGTTACCGTTCGGGAAGCCAGGTACTTGGCAATCTGTCCCGTCCAGAACACAGTTCGCGCCAGACGCTTTGCCTTCATTAATCAGATTCACCACTCGCTTCTTCGCTTGAGGGCTAATCAGCGGACCATAACCGGCAGTTTCATCGTCCCACGCGCCAGGTTGAACCTGAGCTAACGCCTCTTTAAGCTCTGGAATCCATTCTTTGGTTTCGCCGACAAATACCGCCACCGAAATCGCCATACAGCGTTGGCCTGCGGCACCGACTGACGCGCCAACTAGGTTATTGATGACTTGCTGCTTGTTTGCATCTGGCATGATGACCATGTGGTTCTTAGCACCTGCAAATGACTGCACGCGTTTCAGGTTGTCTGTACCTGTTTTGTAGATGTACTCACCAACGGGCACTGAGCCGACAAAAGAGATCGCACGAACGACTGGATCAGTCAGAATGCGATCGACTTGCTCTTTGGTGCCGTGAACAATTTGCAAAACACCTTTTGGTGCACCTGCTTGTTCAAACAGCTCCGCCAGTTTCATTGCCGTTAGTGGCACTTGCTCTGACGGCTTCAAAATAAAGGTGTTGCCACAAGCGATCGCCATTGGGAACATCCACAATGGAATCATCGCAGGAAAGTTAAACGGTGTGATGCCAGCACAAACACCGAGCGGTTGAATGTAAGAGTAACCATCAATATTGGTTGCGACATTCTCAACCGTTTCACCCATCATTGAGCTACAAATGTTTGCAGCTTGCTCTACCACTTCAATTCCGCGCCAAATGTCGCCTTTCGCATCAGCGAGGGTTTTGCCTGTCTCACTTGAAAGCAGTATCGCCAACTCATCGTGTTGCTCTTTTAGCAAATGTTGGTAACGCAGCATCAATCTAGCACGCTCCGGCGCTGCAACTTCTTTCCAGCGTTTGAACGTTTCTGTTGCGCTGGCAATCGCCGCATTCATTTCCGATTCCGTGGCACAAGGTACTTGTGCAATCACTTCGTTGGTTGCCGGGTTGGTTACATCTAGCCATTGTTTTGAATCGGAGATGGCAAATTCACCACCGATATACTGCTTTACTTGTTCTGTCATGATGACATCCTTGTATTTTTCAGCTTGTTACTGACTACTGTTATGTAAGTGAAACTTTGTTGAGAGTGATTTAGCAGATTTCAATCGCGATAGCGGTTGCCTCGCCGCCGCCAATACAAAGCGATGCAACGCCACGTTTGCCGCCTGTTTGTTTAAGAGCGTGAATCAAAGTCACGAGGATTCGGTTACCACTCGCACCAATTGGATGCCCCAACGCGCAAGCACCGCCGCGAGGGTTCACTTTGTTCTCGTCCAATTCGAGTACTTTCACCGCGTATTGAGTCACAACAGCAAAGGCTTCATTGATTTCCCAAAGGTCCACGTCCGATTTGTCCCAGCCCGTTTTTTCCAGCAGCGTTTCAATCGCGAATACGGGTGCGATGGTGAACTCATCAGGCTGTCTTGCATGCGTGCTGTACGCGACAATTTTGGCTAGAGGTTGAAGGTTTTCCTGACGGCCAAATTCACTATCAACCAATACCATTGCCGATGCACCATCAGAAATAGAACTGGAATTTGCTGCCGTTACGCCGCCATCTTTGGCAAACGCAGGTCGTAAGGTGGGAATTTTATTGACATCGAGTTTGCTCGGTTGCTCATCGTCTACCACCAAGGTTTCGTCGCGTCGACTTTTTACGTTAACAGGCACGATCTCTTCTTTGAACAAACCTTGCTCAATCGCTTGCTGCGCACGAGTCACCGACTGCTGCGCCCAGATATCCATACTTTCACGGCTGAACTGATACTTTTGCGCGGTTTGTTCGGCAAAGACACCCATCAATTCGCCTTGGTAGGCATCCTGCAAACCGTCATAAAACATATGATCAAGCGCTTGCTCATGGCCTAAGCGGAAACCATCACGCGCTTTCTTAAGTAGATAAGGAGAAGAGGACATGTTTTCCATACCGCCAGCGATAACCGCGTGCGCGTTACCAGATTGAATAAGATCATGTGCCAGCATCACGGTTTTCATACCCGAACCACAGACTTTATTCAGTGTCGTACAACCGATCGATTGTGGCATTTCTGCTTTAAGACTTGCTTGTCTTGCTGGCGCTTGCCCCACGCCAGCGGGTAAAACGCATCCCATCAACACTTCGCCTATTTTTTGCACATCAAGTTGGCTTTCGGCTAGTGCCCCTTGGATGGCTTTCGCACCGAGTTCCGTGACATCTGTTGAAGCTAATGCACCTTGAAAAGAGCCGATAGGCGTTCGCTTGGCGGCAACAATCCATGTTTCATTTTTCATTCCATTAACCTTTTGTTGACGTTTACGTCATAACTATACTAACATTTACGTTAACGTCAAGTTTGAGGTTATTGTTTGTTCGAGTGATTATTTTATTTCGAGTAAATGCGAGTGATATCAAGGCTCAAGAGTGGATGTTGTTTATTTACTTTAACGTTAACGAATTGTATATTCGTATGAATGTTATACGAAAGTCGTAAGGTTAAGGAATGAACACATTTAAGATCAGCGAGCTCGCGAAAGAGTTCGACATTACTACCCGAAGTATTCGCTTCTACGAAGATTTAGGTCTCCTAACTCCGGAACGTAAAGGCAACACACGAATCTACAATGGTCGCGATCGAATTCGACTAAAACTGATTTTGCGAGGTAAGCGATTGGGCTTTTCTCTTGCAGATATCAAAGAGTTATTTGAACTCTACGATACCGATCAAAGTACTGAGCAGTTGAACTATATGATTCGGTTGATCGAAGAGAAGAAGGCAGCATTGCAACAGCAAGCAAACGACATTCAAGCGGTAATGATGGAGTTAAATGCTGCGCAGTTGCGATGCCAAAACACACTGAGATCCATGAAAGGCGAAAAAGTCACCTAACACCTCAACTCTGGGATGTAGGTGACGTAAAGGCAAGGACACGCAATGAAATCTACCTACTCTTCCCTTAACTTTGTTTATGACGAAAATACCGATTTGCTTCGCGAACAAATCAATAGTTTTGCTGCAAGAGAAATTGCGCCGCTAGCGCAATCTATCGACCAATCTAACGACTTTCCAAACCATCTTTGGTCCAAACTGGGTGACATGGGTCTTTTAGGTGTGACCACCAGCGAAGAATTTGGTGGAGCAGGCATGGGTTATCTCGCCCACGTCATCGCTATGGAAGAAATCAGTCGAGCATCCGCTTCGGTTGCGTTAAGTTACGGTGCTCACTCCAATCTTTGTGTCAACCAAATCCACCGCAACGGCACACAAGCGCAAAAAGAGAAATACCTACCTAAGCTCATCTCTGGCGAACATATTGGTGCACTAGCAATGAGTGAGCCCGGAGCAGGTTCTGATGTAGTCTCTATGCAACTTAAAGCGGAACGTAAAGGCGATATATTCCTGCTAAATGGCAACAAAATGTGGATCACTAACGGCCCTGATGCACACACCTATGTTGTCTACGCCAAAACCGACCCAAGCCAGCACTCCAAAGGCATCACGGCATTTATTGTAGAACGCGGCTTTCCTGGATTCACTCAAGCACAAAAACTCGACAAGTTGGGTATGCGCGGCTCGAATACGTGTGAGCTGGTCTTCCAAAACTGCGAAGTCCCTGCGGAAAACATTCTCGGCGAAGAAAACCAAGGCGTGAAAGTGTTGATGAGCGGTCTCGACTACGAACGCGTGGTGCTTGCTGGCGGTCCGCTTGGCATCATGCAGGCCTGCATGGACATCGTTGTGCCTTACATTCACGACCGCAAACAGTTTGGCAAATCCATCGGTGAATTCCAGCTAGTTCAAGCAAAAATCGCTGATATGTACACGCAAATGAATGCCGCTAAAGCGTATGTTTACGCCGTTGCTGCTGCTTGTGATCGCGGTGAAACCACACGTAAAGATTCTGCTGGTGCGATCCTCTACAGCGCAGAACTGGCAACCAAAATGGCATTAGATGCCATTCAGCTACTCGGTGGTAACGGCTATATCAATGAGTTTGATACCGGTCGTTTACTTCGTGATGCCAAGCTGTATGAAATCGGAGCCGGCACTTCAGAAATTCGCCGTATGCTTATTGGTCGCGAATTGTTTAACGAAAGCGCCTAATAATCAGCCCAGGCGTTCTGACTAAAAAACATTTTCTTAATCAACCCAAATCTTATTCAACCTAAATAAAGGCGGGTGTTCTCACCCGTTTACCGAATGGAGATCGGCTATTTATGGCTTGTTTGACGACCAATATTAATACCCATTCAGAGCAGTATCAGGAAAACTACCGCTCTATGGCGTCTCTTGTGGATCAACTCTATACCGTGACCGCGCAAATCGAAGATGGTGGCGGCGAGAAAGCAAGAGAGCATCAGCAGAAGAAAGGCAAACTTCCGGTTCGTGAGCGTATTCTTGCCCTACTCGACCCTGGCTCATCCTTTTTAGAAGTCGGTCAGTTTGCTGGCTGGGATGTGTATCCAGATTACGTTCCATGCGCTGGCGTGGTTGCTGGCGTGGGTGTAATAGACGGCACCGAGTGTATGATCGTTGCCAACGACGTGACGGTAAAAGGCGGTAGTTACTACCCGCTCACGGTTAAAAAGCACTTACGCGCACAGGAAATCGCAGAGAAGTGTCAGTTGCCTTGTGTTTACTTGGTCGACTCTGGCGGTGCTAACCTACCCCGCCAAGATGAAGTATTTCCAGACAAAGACCATTTTGGCCGTATTTTCTATAACCAAGCTCGAATGTCAGCCAAGGGTATCCCGCAAATTGCGGTGGTCATGGGGCTATGTACCGCTGGCGGTGCTTACGTTCCTGCCATGTGTGACGTTTCCATCATCGTCAAAGAACAAGGTACGATCTTCTTAGCTGGCCCTCCTCTGGTAAAAGCAGCAACAGGCGAAGAAGTCAGCGCGGAAGATCTTGGTGGCGCAGACGTTCACTGCCGTACGTCTGGCGTAGCCGATTACTATGCTGAAAATGATCACCACGCGTTAGAACTGACAAGACAAGCTGTCTCTCAAATCAACCACTTGAAACCCGTCCAACTCAAGCAAAAAGCGCCACAGGAACCACGCTTTACTGCGCAAGAGCTGTACGGCATCGTCGGAACCGATCTTAAAAAGCCGTTTGATGTCAAAGAGGTCATTGCCCGAATTGTTGATGATTCACAATTTGATGAATTTAAAGCCTTGTTCGGTGAAACCTTGGTCTGTGGCTTTGCTCATATTCACGGAATGCCGATTGGCATTGTCGCTAACAACGGCATTCTATTTTCGGAATCGGCGCAGAAAGGTGCGCATTTTATTGAGCTGTGCGCACAGCGCAAAATTCCTCTGCTATTTTTGCAGAACATCACTGGCTTTATGGTCGGCCAGAAGTACGAAGCCGAAGGCATCGCCAAGCATGGCGCGAAAATGGTGACCGCTGTTGCGTGTGCAGACGTACCGAAGTTTACCGTGGTTATAGGTGGATCGTATGGTGCAGGTAACTACGGTATGTGTGGCCGAGCTTATGACCCAACAATGATGTGGATGTGGCCAAACGCACGCATCTCCGTAATGGGTGGAGAGCAAGCGGCTGGCGTGATGGCGCAAGTGACCCGCGATATCAAAACGCGCAAAGGTGAAAGCTGGAGCGTAGAGGAAGAAGAAGCGTTCAAACGTCCAATTGCGGAGCAATATCAAGTCCAAAGCCACGCTTATTACGCCAGTGCGCGACTGTGGGACGACGGCATTATTGATCCCGCTAAAACTCGCGATGTTGTCGGCATTGCTCTGTCTGCTGCACTCAATGCGCCAATACCAGACAGTAAGTTTGGCATCTTCCGTATGTAGTCGGATACAAAGCAACCCTTAACTCCTCGCGAATACCGATGTTTATACAAATAACGGCTAGCGAGTATTGGAATAGAGACTGAAATGTCAGACAAAGGAAGTCACATGACCGGACTACTGCTTGAAAAAGACAGCAATGGCGTTGCCTGGTTGAGCCTGAATCGGCCAGAAAAACACAACGCGTTTAATGACGAATTGATTGCCTCACTGATTGAGACACTAGAACAACTCGAAAAGGAAGATTCTCTCCGTGCACTGGTGTTAACTGCACAGGGAAAACACTTTTCTGCGGGAGCAGATCTGGGCTGGATGCAATCAATGGCAACCAAAACCGAAAGTGAAAACCTGCAAGATGCACAGCAACTAGCAAAACTTTTGCATACGCTGGATACCTTTAGCAAACCAACCATTGCTATGGTGCACGGCGCTGCATTTGGCGGCGCACTTGGGCTTATCTGCTGCTGCGATATCGCAATCGGTACACCTGAAAGTCGCTTCTGTTTGAGTGAAGTGAAGCTCGGTTTATTACCCGCTACCATCGGACCTTACGTAATCCGAGCGATTGGACAACGACAAAGCCGACGCTACTTTTTAACCGCGGAACTGATCGATGCCGAAACCGCGCTATCGATGAATATTCTTCATCAGATCGACTCTCAACCACGTGAAGCTGTCAATCGCACCATTGATCACCTGCTCAACAACGGTCCACAAGCCATGCAGGCAGCAAAAACGCTCTGCTTACGTTGTGATAGCCAACCTATCGATCACTCATTAATTGAATACACCAGCCAAGCGATTGCAACCGCCCGCGTGTCCAGCGAAGGACAGGAAGGACTGAGTGCATTTTTTGAAAAGCGCGCCGCCAATTGGAGGAATCATGTTTAAAAGAATACTGATCGCAAACCGCGGTGAAATTGCATGCCGAATTATTAAAACCGCAAAAAGCATGGCTATAGAGACGGTTGCCGTCTATTCCGAAGCGGATCGCAGCAGCTTACATGTTAAACAAGCAGATTTCGCTGAATTTATCGGCCCTGCTCCGGCGAGTGAGTCGTACCTCGATATCGATGCAATTATCAATGCTGCAAAAAAATGGCAAGCTGATGCTATCCACCCTGGGTATGGTTTTCTCTCCGAGAACCCAAAACTGGCTAAAGCGTGCAGCGAAAATGGCATCGTTTTTATTGGCCCTTCCACCAGCGCAATTGAAGCGATGGGTTCGAAATCGCAAGCCAAAGCAATCATGTCAGAGGTGAACGTGCCTTTGGTTCCGGGCTATCACGGTACAGACAACAGCGTTGAGCACTTATTAGTTGAAGCGGAAAAAATTGGTTATCCGGTGATGCTAAAAGCGACTCAAGGTGGCGGCGGTAAAGGCATGCGAGTGGTCAACAGCGCAGCCGAAATGCCGCTGGCCATCGACGGTGCGCAGCGTGAAGCACTTTCAAGCTTTGGTGATAAGCAGCTTCTTGTCGAAAAATGCATATTGCAGCCTCGCCACGTTGAAGTTCAGGTATTTGCTGACCAACATGGCAACTGTGTTTATCTGTCTGATCGCGATTGTTCCATTCAACGTCGTCACCAAAAAGTTGTGGAAGAAGCACCTGCCCCCGGTCTTAGTGATGAACTGCGAAAACAAATGGGTGAAGCCGCTGTTCAGGCCGCTCAAGCGATCGATTATGTTGGCGCTGGTACGGTTGAATTCTTACTCGATAGCCGCGGTGAGTTCTACTTCATGGAAATGAATACCCGTCTGCAAGTTGAACACCCTGTCACCGAGTTGATCACTGGCGTTGATTTGGTTGAATGGCAATTCAAAATCGCAGCTGGTGAGTGTTTACCGATCTCGCAATCCGAAATCACTCATAACGGCCATTCAATCGAGCTGCGAATTTACGCCGAAGATGCCGACAACGACTTTATGCCGTCGACTGGCCGCATTGATTATTTAAAAGAACCCGTATCAGACAGTAATGTCCGCTTAGCGTGCGTGCGCGTTGATAGCGGTGTTACCCAGGGCGATACCATTAGCGAATACTACGATCCGATGATCAGCAAACTGATCGTCTGGGGCCAAACACGTGATATCGCGCTCAAACAGCTTAAACAGGCGTTAACTCAATATCACGTACGTGGAGTAACGACAAACATTGGTTATCTGCACAGCATTATTTCGCAGCCAGCCTTTGCCAATATCGAACTTGATACCGACTTCCTGGTTAAACATCAGCAAGGCATTAGCGCGCAGCAAAATGTGTCAGATTCTATCTGGCTAACGTTGGCAGCGGTCGCTCGCTGGAATGCTCCCACTGCTAAATCAGGCAGCTCAACGTTACCCGCCCCAACCGCACAAGGTTTTAGGCTGTCGGTTGACAACGTTTATCGATTTAACTTCACGGATGCCAATGCCAATCATCAGATATGCCTGCAGCAATCCTCTCAGGAAACAGGACCTCAGCATTTGAACCAATTCACTGTCCGATGTGGTGAGGATTCACATCAGGTCATCCTGCTTAAAAGTGGCAATCAGTTTATCGTCGATATCGATAGAGTGCGTTACATCTTTAACGCGCTCAACGACAAACAAAAGACAACGCTATTTTATCTTGGTCAGCAACGTACCTTTGCTCACCAACCAAGTTTTGAATCCTCAAAAGGTCAAGACGATGAACTTAGCCCAACCGCGCCACTGAACGGCGTGATCTCGGCGGTCATGGTGAATAAGGGAGACGAAGTAGCGGCTGGCGATCCGCTGTTAGTTCTTGAAGCGATGAAAATGGAATACACCATCACAGCTCCAGTAGCAGCGATCGTTGATGAAGTGTTTTATCAACACGGAGACCAAATTCAGCACGGTTCAATACTGCTGCATTTGGCTTCTGCGCCAGAGAGTGGTTATGTCGATAAGGAGCGAGAATATGCTACCAGCGAAGGTTAATATCGTCGAAGTTGGCGCGCGTGATGGCTTACAAAATGAGACGGCGGTGACGCTGGTTGATAAAATCCGTTTGATCAACCAGTTAAGCAGCAGTGGCTTAAAGCACATTGAAGCGGGTTCTTTCGTCTCGCCCAAATGGGTGCCTCAAATGGCAGACTCTGATCAGGTGTTTGCTGGTATCACGCAAAAGCCTGACGTGGTTTACAGCGCGCTCACACCAAATCTCGCAGGGTTAGAGCGTGCGCTGGAAAGTGGCGTAAAGCAAATTGCGGTGTTTGGTTCGGCTTCGGAGGCGTTCAGCCAAAAAAACATCAACTGCAGTATTGCGGAAAGCCTAGCCCGCTTTGAACCCGTTATCCAACTAGCGAACCAGCACAACATACCTGTGCGCGGGTACTTGTCTTGCACTATGGTTTGTCCCTACGAGGGAGAAATAAAACCAGAGCAAACTACCAAGGTCGCAAATGCGCTTTTTGATATGGGATGCTATGAAATATCTCTGGGCGATACTGCCGGTAAAGCAACGCCTAATCGCGTTATCGCCATGCTGGATTCGCTGTTAACGCAACTGCCAAAAGACGCGCTCGCGGTACATTTTCATGACACCTATGGACAAGCTTTGGCCAATATTTACCAAGCCTTGTTAATGGGCATCAACACCATTGATAGTGCGGTTGCTGGTTTGGGCGGCTGCCCTTACGCCAAAGGTGCCAGTGGCAATGTTGCAACGGAAGATGTGCTTTATCTTTGTGAGCAACTTGGGATTGAAACGGGGATTGATCTCAACATCATCAATGAAGCGGGTTGGCAAATTTGCCATGCATTAGGTAAACGTCCGTCTTCCAAAGTAGCACTCGCTTTGGGTGACCCAAACAGCTTGTAAATTGCTCAACCCGCGATAAACAACTACAAACGAGCATGTTTAATAACATGCTCGTTTTCTTTGAGCCGATTTAATCTAACCGAAACACTAAACAGAAGCGTGCTTTTCCTCTGCAAGGGTGTGGCCCCCCACTTCGCGATCATATTAAGCAAATCACTTTTCTGAACTGGTTTTGTCAGGTAATCATCCATACCTAATGCGATACTTTTTTGTTGCTGCTCTTGCATCGCATGTGCGGAAAACGCAACGATTGGACACCAAGGAAACGCACCACTTTCCTGTAACTCACGAATGTCTTTTGTCACGCCAAAACCATCTTTGTTTGGCATAGAAATATCGGTAATCACCAAGTCCGGAGAAAGCTGTTTATAAAGTTCAACGGCTTCAACACCATCTTCCGCCAACGTCAGTTTAACGCCTGTGTCTTGCAACATTTTTTCAATCAATATTCGATTGATATGGCTGTCTTCTGCGACTAATAGGTGCAGGCTAGAAAAGTCAGGGTTCTCATCTGAGGAAAGTTCTCGACGCTTTTGTGTCTTAGTAGAAAACAGAGCTTGCAGTTTATGCTGCGTGACCGGTTGCGGCAATAAACGATCCCGCTCGCACGACCAAGCATGCCCTTCCTCCATCACGCAAGGTGCAAGAAACATTACCCGTTTGGCGGCGGATTCTGTCGCATCAAGCTCATAGAGCGCATCTCTATCTTGAGCATTGTTTACACTCGCGAGGATACGATCAAAACCATCCAATTTTTTACCCAAAGACTGCGCAGTTGACCAATCGCTGGCATGAGTAACTTCAATGCCAATCTCTTGAGCTAAATGTATCAAGTGTTGCACGCGCGGTTGATAATCATCAATCAACAATAGTCGATTTGCACTCAGCTCTATCGGTTCGGAAAGAAGCTGACTTTGCTTAGGCAACTGCAAACTAAAGCTAAAACACGACCCTTTGCCAAAATCCGAATGCACACAAAGCTCGCCGTTGTACATGCTGATCAAACGTTTTGAGATTGCCAACCCCAAGCCTGTACCTTCATGGCGTCTTGTCGCGGAGGTATCGACCTGCTCAAACTTATCCATAATATGAGCCAATCGATCTTCGGGGATACCAATGCCCGTATCACTCACGGAAAAATCAAAACCGTGCTCACTTTCTCTGACTTTGAGTAGCACATGACCTTCGTCCGTGAATTTCACCGCATTACCGATCAAGTTAAGCAAGATTTGATTAATCCGACCTTTATCGCCGACCACGACCGTATTCATAGACAATGGCATATCAACCAACAACTTAAGGTTCTTTTTATCCGCCTGATAGGCACACAAAGCGGTGCAGCTCTCGACGAGTGAACGCAAGTCAAACTCCTCTTCAACTAACGTCAACTTGCCCGCTTCTACTTTGCTGTAGTCGAGGATGTCGTTAATAATCGTCACAAGGTTGTTGGCAGATTTGTGCAGCAAGAGTAATAACTCCCTTGGCTCTCGACGGTTTTCGTTCTCAAGCAATATCTCGCTGATCCCCATGATCGCGTTCATTGGGGTGCGAATCTCATGGCTCATGTTCGCCAAAAATTCCGATTTGGCTTGCATCGCCTTTTTCGATTTATCTAAAGCAGACGACAGACGCCTCTCCATCCTGCGCCTGTCGGTGATGTCACGCTCTACCGCAATAAAACGTAACAGCCCGCCATCTTCATCAAACACAGGAGAGAGCTCCAACTCGACCCAATACGGGTGCTTCGACTTGGTATAGTTGAGTATTTCAACCCTAATAGGAGAGTGCTTACGGACACTTTTTGAGAGCAATGCCACCGTATTTGGGTCTGTGTCTGGCCCTTGGAGTAACTCGCCCGGCGATTTGCCAATAACTTCTTCCAACGTATATTCGGTTAGCTGTTCAAACGCAGGGTTTACCCATGCAATAGTGCCGTCAGGGTGAGTAATGATGATGGTATCACGCGCATGTTCAGCAACCTCAGCAAGCTGCGATATTTTGGCCGATAACTGTTGCTGGGTTTGATGCTCTTGCTGAAGTTTAGTTTGCGCTTGCGCTAAAGAGCGTGACATTTGGTTAAACGCTTCGCCAACACGTGTAACTTCGTCATTGCCTGAAATCGAAATTTGCGAACCTGGACCTTGCTGTGAAACCTTGATTACCCCAGTACGAAGAAGATCGAGCCGCTTCATCAAATAGCTACCGAGAGCATACGAAAACATGGCCACCAGCGACATTTCAATAAAGGCGATAACCAAACTTGCATGAGCCGCAAATGAAAGTACTTGATGTACATGTTCAACATTCACACCCATTTCAACCTTACCGAAAGCCTGCTCTCCAAGAGTAATCTCTTGCGCAACATCGTAAACTCCATCGGTCACATCAAACGGTCTCACACCAGTATCAACATCGCTGTAATCCCCTTGTAGCGTCAACTCGACGCCATCTTGATTAACAATACGAATATAAGCCAGCTCGTGCTCACTCACGACAGAACGAGCAAAACTGTCTAGGTAGGCTAAGTCCGTCGCAATCACCGCATCTCTCGACGCCTGAGCAAATACACTCACCAAGTGTTGGCTCCCAACCTCGAGGCTAGTCTCGTTGGAACTTTCCAACCAATTAAGCCCACTAATGATGAGTACACCGAGCGCAAGGGCCTCAATAAGAGCAATGCCAAGTATCGTTTTCGAACGCAGCGTCATAGGACAACCATTTATCTTGAGATTCCCAATTGAACAACATCTTGCCAATCTTGGTCTTGTGCAAGCTGTAACCCGTCAATGTTGAGTAAAGTAAAACTCTCCTGTGCTTTTGGATCATCATTAAGTTGCGAAATTGCCTTCCGTAAGGCAAGAGTAATCTCTTCATCGACATTATTTGAAACCGCAATAGCATGAGGCGTATAACCAGCAGTTGTATAAATGATGCTAAGTTGGTCTTTTATTTCACTCGGTAAGCTCTCAAAGGTACGCTTCACGCCACCACCAGCAATGTACAAACCTTTAAGTACCCCCAAATAAACTGAGTCGTGCGAGCCGACGTATTTAGGCGTAAACTTGATGCCTTTCTGCGCCAACTCTGATTGTGTGATGATAGAAGCAGCAAATGCTCGTGGAGCAGGAAAAGCGATGGTCTTTTCTTGCAGCTCATCAAGGGAAACCGACTTCCCTCGCCTTGCTACAATAATGCCTGTGATCCGCTTATTTTTCGCTCTTGCTAACGCCGTATAACCTGGGTTTTGATTCACCAACGTAAAGTGATATGGGTTCATGTATGCAATGTCGTAGGCTCCAGCCATCAAGCGAGCTTCGAATGTGGGAATATCACGTGCCGTGGCAAACTTAATCTCAACGCCAGCAAGATCTCCCCAGCGTTGCAGTAATGGCTGCCATTGTTGCACTAGTTTGGTCGCCGACTGTTGCGGTACGACACCAAAAACAATGGAAGGTTGAGCAACGACAGAAGGTGACCATATGCATAACACCATAAGCAACGTAAATATTCGCTTGTGAAGCCGCCAAATCAACGTCTTTAATTGGGAGTTCAACAAAATCATCTCCTTATGTTTGTCTTTCGTTAAAGATAGATAGCTATCTGAAAGATTGCGAATTATCGGATTAAATTGCCTCGTGTCTCAGATACCATTTATACTCAAATGAACACCTACAACAGGAGCAGGTAAATGCTTATTATATTTCGTTGCCATAGCCACTCGAACGTCACTATGTTTGGCGATATTGCGATAAAGATGATCAAAATGATGGGGCATAGTGGCTCAGTACCAGGGTCAATTTCCGCTCAAGACATCCCTGATGCTCTATCTAGATTGACCTCCGCTCTCGCAGCACAAGAAGCGATAGAGAAGAACAACAGTCAAGCAACGGAAGAAGATGAAGAGCAAGAGGAACAAACGGTCAGTTTAGGACGCAGAGCATTTCCACTTATTGAGCTTTTAAAATCGGCTATTAAAGAAGAGTGCGAAGTGATGTGGGACAGCCAATAAATGCTCCAAATCAAGCTGTGGAGAGGAAAGCAACATCCAATCTATACTTTCCTCCCCTGCTAAAAGGAACTTACCCAATTCACTTCACTTCTCTATTTGAATGGCTCTTAACGAGTGCTTACTCAAAACTAACCTATTGAATATAAATCAGTGATAAACATCTGATTTAATAATAAAAATCTCCTATTGACTGAAACACTCACTTATCATTGTGGCCTCAACTGCAAAACCATTAATGGAATGATTGTTATGTCAGAACTGACTCGGATGCGCTCTGGAAAAACCTATAATTGTCTGGATGAAGAACTAAAGCTAATGCGCGCCAAAACCGCGCAGCTTGTCTTCCAGTTTAATCACGAGCCAAACCCAATTATCCGTAGGCAACTGCTGGCGGAAATGGGCGTCCAATTAGAAAACAGCGCCTGTATAGAGCCACCGCTTCAACTTACCTACGGTTGCCACTTGTCCATCGGGGAAAACACCTACATCAACTGGGATGCCATTATTCTGGACAATGGACAGGTTGAGATTGGTGCGAACGTCATGATTGGGCCTAGAGTGCAAATTTACACAGCCGCTCATTCACTCGATACACAAAGACGCTTAGCCGGAGATGAGATCGCCAAACTGGTCAAAATCGGCAATAACGTTTGGATTGGTGGGGGCGCAATCATACTGCCAGGCGTGACCATTTGCGATGAGGCCGTCGTCGGCGCTGGCTCTGTCGTAACCAAAGATGTTGCGCCAGGCGATCGAGTTGCTGGAAATCCGGCGCGCTCCATTAAACCCAAAAACTGAAGAAAGTCGCTATTTTGCCAAATGTTCGCGAATAATGTTGGCAAGCAGATTGAGAGCATGGACGTATTTGTCATTGAGCTCAAAAGAAGCGTTAAGACGAATACAGTGATCGTATTGTTCTGTCAGGCTGAACATCTTTCCCGGTGCGATACTGATATTGTCTTTTAGCGCTTCTCGATATATCTGCAAGGCGTCGATATGCTTGGGAAGCTCTAACCAAATAAAGTACCCGCCGCTTTGGCTTAACACTTTGACTTCTCCAGGTAACAGCTCACTAAGCAGATCCGTCATCTTACTTTTACGTTCAAACAACTTTTTTCGTAACTGCTTCAAATGCGATTCATAATTGCGGCTTGTTAAATAGTGCACCAATGTCATTTGCACTGGTGCACTCGTCGCTAATGTACTCATTAACTGTAACTTTTGTACCTCTAGCGCCCGCTTTCCCGCCGCAACCCAACCAATACGTAGCCCTGCGATTAATGATTTTGAAAACGAGGAGCACAACATGGTATTGCCCGTGTCATCAAACATTCTTAGTGGGTAAACCGAGTCATTCCCTGCATGCAGTTCGCTGTACACATCATCTTCAATCACTGGCACGTTATATCGCTGTGTCAGCTCAATCAGCTTTTGTTTTTTCTCGTTGGAGAGCGTAAAACCCAGAGGATTTTGGAAGTTCGACATCAGCCAACATGCTTTCACATCGTGTGTTTGCAGCGCTCGTTCCAATGAATCTAGGTCAATACCCGTGACTGGGTCTGTTCTTACTGAGAGCGCTTTCAAACCTAACCGCTCTAAGGATTGCAATGCGCCATAGAATGCAGGCGACTCCACAACCACCCAATCTCCCGGTCTTGTGCAGGCTTGCAAACTGAGCGTTAACGCCTCCAGCGCGCCTGCCGTAATGATAATTTCATCGGGTGAAATTTCAATGCCTTTCGCAGCATAACGCTTCGCGATGATGGTGCGTAATTGTTCGTTTCCCGGCGGTAAGTTATCAAAGGTGGTGGAAATCGGCATATTGCGAGCGGCTGCGCCCATCGCCCGATTCACGTGATATCGTGGGTATAAACTTGGATCTGGATAGGCAAAGCCAAAATTGATCATGGATGGATTTTTACTCGCCTGCAGCACATCAAAGATAAACTCATTGATGTCTACCTGCTCTGTCCACGAAACCGCGGCTGGCGCTTGGGGTTCATTTGAACTCTTAATATTGGGAGCGACTCGATAACCAGAGCGCGGCTGTGACGTCACCCAGCCTTGAGATTCCAGAATTTGATAGGCATGCAACACCGTCATCAAACTTAAACCCGAGTGTTCAGATTGGCGACGCAGAGAAGGCAGCTTGTCACCCGGATGCCATATCCCCGATTTTATCTGCCTTTTAAGCTGTTCCACTAACTCTTGATACTTCGCCACACGCGGATCCCCCTCCATAAAGCTGAATTCAAATAATAACACTTCAATATTTAATCTGTTATAGGTTTATGGTCACTGTCTGTACCTACTTCCCTCATTCCGCTCCTTTTAAAATAGCTCTCTCATAAAACTTAAAAGATCAAAGGAAGTTTAATGTTTGGCCTCGACGCATTTATGCTTGCACGGATACAGTTCGCCTTTACGGTATCCTTTCATATTATTTTCCCCGCTATCACCATAGGTTTGGCCACCTATCTCGCCGTGCTGGAAGGCTTATGGCTAAAAACACGTAATCCCGATTACCAAAAGCTCTATCACTTCTGGTCGAAAATTTTTGCGGTTAACTTTGGAATGGGTGTTGTATCTGGTCTTGTCATGGCCTATCAATTCGGCACCAACTGGAGTGGTTTCTCCGACTTCGCTGGTTCTATCACTGGCCCATTACTGACTTATGAAGTGTTAACGGCTTTCTTTCTCGAAGCCGGATTTCTTGGCGTAATGCTGTTTGGGTGGCGTCGCGTCGGCGAAAAGCTGCACTTTTTTGCAACCTCGATGGTGGCGTTAGGCACGATCATTTCGACGTTCTGGATTCTCGCCTCCAACAGTTGGATGCAAACGCCACAAGGCTATGAAATTGTCGACGGACGTGTGGTGCCAACCGACTGGTTTGCTATCGTTTTCAATCCTTCATTTCCTTATCGTTTGGCGCACATGAGCGTCGCGGCTTTCGTCAGTTCAGCACTCTTTGTAGGCGCGTCAGCCGCTTGGCATTTATTGAGAGGCAATCAATCGACTGCGGTAAAAACCATGTTTTCGATGTCGCTCGGGATCTTAGTGTTCCTTGCGCCACTCCAAGCCGTGATTGGCGATGTGCACGGGCTAAACACCTTGGAATACCAGCCTGCCAAAATCGCCGCCATCGAAGGACATTGGGATAACAGCGATGGCAAACCAACCCCATTGATATTGTTCGGCATGCCAAACATGGAACAAGAACGCACAGACTATGCCATAGAAGTTCCTGTTCTAGGAAGTTTGATCCTACGCCACAGTTTAACTGAGCCAATCCCGGCGCTGAAAGACTTCCCGAAAGAGGAACGACCGAACTCACCTATCGTCTTTTGGTCATTTCGAATCATGGTCGGACTAGGACTTCTGATGATTTTTCAAAGCTTCTACAGCATGTGGTTACGAAAAAAGAACACGCTTTATACCTCGCGTTGGTTCCTCAAGTTTTCATTGTTTATGGGGCCATCTGGTCTTATCGCAATACTTGCTGGCTGGTTTACGACAGAGGTTGGTCGGCAACCTTGGGTCGTGTATGGCGTACAAAAAACGCGTGATGCGGTTTCTGCACATGGAGACCTACAAATGAGCATCAGCCTGCTGTGTTTCCTTGTTGTATACAGCTTGGTATTTGGTTTTGGTTATTACTACATGATCCACCAAATCAAGAAAGGCCCCGATGCAATCGAGCACGATGAGCACGACATGACGACCGTTTCAGGTCGCATTTAGAATTTGTCACAAAGTGAAGGTAAAGAATATGCATTTTGATTTATCCGTGATTTGGTTCGCGATCATCGTTTTTGCCACTTTGATGTACATCATCATGGATGGCTTCGATTTAGGTATTGGAATACTGATGCCCTTCATCAAGGATGAAAAACAAAAAGACGTCATGGTTAACAGTGTCGCGCCAGTTTGGGACGGCAACGAAACTTGGATTGTGCTTGGAGGCGCATCTCTATTTGGCGCTTTTCCCATGGCTTACGCGGTAATTATTGAAGCGCTAACCATCCCTTTGACGTTGATGTTGATTGCTTTGATCTTTCGTGGCGTCGCATTTGAGTTTCGCTTTAAAGCATTGGAAAACCACTTAAAGTTCTGGGATCGCTCTTTTATGGTCGGCTCGATTTTAACCACGTTTTTCCAAGGCATCGTTGTTGGCGCGGTAATTCAGGGCTTTACGGTGGAAAACCGCGTTTTCGTGGGTAGCCAACTAGACTGGCTTACCCCTTTTCCCATCTTTTGCGGTTTGGGTTTAGTCGCAACGTACGCGCTGCTCGGTAGCACATGGCTCATCATGAAGACGGAAGGTGAACTGCAAAACACGATGTACCGCTTCACTAACAAAACACTACTGGCGATGATCTCCGCATTAGTCATTGTGAGCGCTTGGACTCCACTTGCTTACCCTGCCATTGCGGAAAGATGGTTTTCTCTGCCTAATTTGTTCTACTTACTGCCCGTACCTGTCATTACTGGACTGGTATGTTTGAAGATTGCCGACTCCGTTAAAAAGCGTAAAGATCGCAGCCCTTTCGTGATGGCATTGGTGATCGTGATTCTCGGGTTCGCTGGGCTTGGCATCAGTATCTGGCCTAATATCATTCCTCCTAGCATATCTATATGGGAAGCAGCGGCTCCTGCAAGCAGTCAGCGCTTTATGCTCGTTGGAGCGGTGATCATCATCCCGATCATTCTGGCTTACACCTTTTGGAGTTACTACGTCTTCTCCGGAAAAGTAAAAGAAGGCGAAGCGTACCATTAACGAGTTGATGAGGAGTGAGTATGAAAATCAAAAATTGGTGCCGCCAATGGGCGTGGATGGTTGGAATTTGGGTCGTTAGCGTCGCTGCATTAGGGTTAGTGTCTATGTTATTTCGCGTCATGATGACCGCTGCAGGATTAAAATCTTAACTCGGCACTTTTAAGTCAATAAAAAATAGATGCCTCTAGATCTTGTGTAAGAGCTAGAGGTGTTTACATTCAAGTCCGACTTTTCACGTGTGCAGACAATACGATCGTAGATTCTAAACCGCGAGCCACTTCAAAATAGCCACCAGCGCGAGATAGCTGGCGAGCCATCAGTTTTTCTTTGCCCAGCTTTTCAAACCAATAAGGTGCCAATGAGCACTGAGCCGAGCCTGTGGCAAGATCTTCTGAAATACCGATTTTAGGTGCAAAGTAACGCAACACATAGCCACTATCAGAACTTTGAGCCGTCACGATGACAGCATGAAACTCATCAATTTTAATCAGCTCATCAAAGTTAGGTTGATAGCGAACAACATCATCTTCGGATTCGAGAACAACAACCAAATCACGCGTTGTAAAAGCATCTACGGGGTGATTGGAAAAGCCTGAAATATCCAAGGGGATGGCATGAGGCTTGGCTTGCCAACTTGGCATCACAATCCTGTACATTCCATCCAGTTCAGAAACCGTAATATGACCATGCGAACTTTGAAGAATGACCTCATTTCGATGATATTTAGAAATGAGCGCGGCTCCTGCGCCTAAACTCCCATGTCCGCATAAGTTGATTTCCCCTGCTAGAGTAAACCAACGAATGTGGTAGTCGCTGCCAGACTGAACCACAAATGATGTGACAGGTTGAGCGACCTGATGAGTGATTTGAAGTAACTCAGAATCACTCAGCCAGTGATTTAGTTCGACAACACCACAAGGGTTACCTTGAGCCAATTCATCACAAAATACATCATATACTTGCGCTTTAATCATCCATCATCCTTGCGGTTTAACGCTGCACTAAGTT
The DNA here is from genome assembly GCF_037162085.1 of Vibrio sp. M60_M70. Taxonomy (NCBI): domain Bacteria; kingdom Pseudomonadati; phylum Pseudomonadota; class Gammaproteobacteria; order Vibrionales; family Vibrionaceae; genus Vibrio; species Vibrio sp. M60_M70. The sequence continues at coordinate 874,950 of NZ_JARLUL010000002.1, read as the reverse complement.
GTGAACAACGCTATCATTAACCCGAAACCAAAAAATGACAAGCCTCGGGAGTCCCTCTTAAATGCTTTGTTAGTCTTTTTATGCATCTATCTTGGCTAGTTCAACCGTAAAACCCATGTTTTGTAACCGTCTACTGTGATGACGCAGGTTGACTTTTGAAAAAATGGCAAGTGCACTTCACCTTTCTTCTGTTTCTTAGGGTTGATTACATCGGCCTCTTCGTAGCCTTCTTTGATTAAATATGCAACGACATTAAGCTTCATTTCATCCCTCACCACTCCCACACATAAGCAACTAATATCTCATCAAAGTTCTCCATATGGTATGACATCTGTCATAAATATTACTAATCGTAATGAATAGCTTTACCCTATTAAATCCACTAAATGGCTTTCATTAAACTCTGATAGCTTTTGCAGCTTTAGACTGGCTTCATTAAACTCTTGGTAGAACTTATCAGGTTGAGGTATCACGACTGTTTTTATGTTTGCTCGTGTTGCCGCAAGCATACCCGAATAAGAGTCTTCAAAGGCAATACAGTTACTTGAATCTACACCTAGTTTATTGATTGTTGAAAGGTAGACATCTGGCTCTGGCTTGCCCTGTTCTACATCGTCTGACGATGATATCGCGTCAAAGTAACTGGCAATACCGAGTTTGTTCAAAATGGTGGGAATGAGTTGATAAGGTGAATTAGTAGACAGCCCTATCTTAAACCCTTTTTCCTTAAGCAATTTGAGTGTTTCTGTAACACCCTCTAATTCGCATCCTTTTTCAATTATTAATGCCTCCACTTTATCCACAACAGCATTCTCTACTTCCTCTAGGCTCTTTTCTTGCCAAGGATTACGTTCATACCAAAACCTTGTTACTTCATCTGTCGTCATCGTTGCAGTCTGCTTTGACAGTACTTCGGTCACCTGGACGCCAACTGATGAAAACACCTGCTTTTCCGCTTCCTTCCACAAAGGTTCTGAATCAATCAGCAACCCGTCCATATCAAAGACCGCAGCGTATATCATTGGTACATCCTCAGTAAGTTCTATTCGTTGAGTAAGATTTGTCTATTCAACCAAAGCATAGCTTTGCATATAACGAGGGAGAGTATCACATTTGCCTGTGGCTATCAGAGCCAGTTCGATGACTCATCTTTAGACCTCAACATGACCGATGTTCATGGCTACTTTCAACGCTTGTTTATTGAGATTAGATGCCTCCCAAGCAACAACAACACGACTAGTGAGAGGGATATCATCAATCTCGGCGACTGTCGCAGAATCATCGAGATGTTCAGCCAGTGAACGCGGAACGAGAGCAATACCTAACCCAGCCTGCGCCATGGCAATCGTCGTACGAAGTTGCGGTGCTGCGAACTGTGGTTCGAGTCTTACTCCTGCGTCGGCAAAAAGTGTGCTCATGCCATCAAACAATGCAGGTCCAGTCTCTCGTGGAAACAGTAAAATTTTATGGTCTCTCAACTGTTTCATCTGGATACAGGGATACTTTGCCAGCTCGTGCCCCGCCGGAATCACCGCGACAAACGGGTCGTTAAACAACACCTTGTGCTCAAAAGGCTCACTGGCGTAGCAGGGTAGCCGCATGATTGCGAGATCAAGTTGTTTGCTTTTTAACTGAGCGGCAAGCTCTGGCATTGACAGTTCCGCCGCCTGTAAATGAACCCCATTCTCTTGAATACGCCCCACCCTCTCTAATACCTTAATGCAGGTTGATGTTGACGTTGCGAACCCGATTTTAACCTGCGTATTTTCACCACGGGCAATCTGTCGGGCTTTTGCTTTAGCGCGTTCCACATCAGCAAGAATATTTACCGCTTCCGTATAGAAGACTTGCCCAGCATGGGTCAGTTCTACCCCTCTAGACAAGCGCTTAAATAGGTCCACACCAAGCTCGTGCTCTAACTTTTTGATTTGTTGACTTAAAGGAGGTTGCGCAATCCCTAACTGTTCAGCGGCTCGGGTAAAGTGACGAGTCTCGGCGACCGCGACAAAATACTTCAGGTAGCGAAATTCCATATATTTTCCATATCAAAATAAATCTTTTTTATATTGGATTTAGCACCGTGTAGAAGTCAATCTAAATATACTCTTCATTGCATAACTGGTCTTACTCATGCGTGGATTTTATAACCCTCTATGTGCTTGTTCGCTTGAAGTAGCGAAAGAATTTTCTGAATACCATCACGTTACCGGAGATGGTGAGATTTATCAGACTTCGTTGATGAGTGCTTTGATCGCTGGTGTTTACGAAGGCTCAACAACCATAGAAGAACTGCTGAAACATGGGGATTTTGGTTTAGGTACGTTCAATGAATTGGATGGTGAGTTGATTGCTTTTGATAAGGAAGTTTTTCAACTCAAGTCGGATGGCTCCGCAAACCCGGCAGACCTGGCGCAAAAAACGCCCTTTGCTGTCATGACTTTTTTTAAGCCTGATATCGAGCTGCCACTAACATCGCGCATGTCACGTCATGAAGTCCATAGCCTCATAGACGACATGGTTCCAAGCGATAACCTATTTTGCGCAGTGCGCATTGATGGCGTTTTCGATTCAGTTCGTACTCGCACCGTACCTAAACAAACACGCCCTTATCGACCAATGCTTGAAGTGGTTAAAGAACAACCAACGTTCCGCTTCACGCATAAGCAAGGCGTGGTCGCCGGCTTTCGCAGTCCTAAATATACGACTGGCATCAATGTGCCCGGCTATCACGAACACTTTATTACCGATGACCGCCAAGGAGGTGGTCATATTCAGGATTACAGCATTTCGTCAGGGTTCCTCCAGATTGGCAAAGTCTCGCGGCTAGTAATTGATACCCCGGTATCGACAGACTTCCTCAGTGCCAATTTGGCTCCGGAAGATATAAATACCGCCATAGAAAAGGCGGAAAAGTAACAAAGTCAGGCAAATAATAAGGACAACAAATGCAATCCAAACCTTCAAATAAGAATGGAGCTCAGTTGATCGCTCAACAGCTAGAGTCTCTCGGCATTAAGTACATATTCGGTATTCCCGGTGCAAAAATCGATCGACTGTTCGATGCGATTGAAGACACTAACATCCAAATGATTCCGGTACGCCACGAGGCTAACGGCGCATTTATGGCGGGCGTTATGGGAAGACTAACCGGCAAAGCAGGCGTCACAATGGTTACGTCAGGTCCAGGCTGTGGCAATCTAGTTACGGGGGTTGCAACAGCAAACTCCGAAGGCGATCCGCTGATTGCTATCGGTGGTGCGGTGAAACGAACTGACCAGCAAAAACAAACACACCAGAGCATGGATACCGTCAGTATTTTTCGCTCTATAACCAAGTTCAGTGCTGAAGTGCAGCATGTGGACGCCGCAAGCGAGATCATGGCGAACGCATTTCGTATCGCAGAGTCAGGTCGTCCTGGGGCTTGCTTTTTGAGTCTCCCCCAAGATGTTTTATCCGAGCAAACCCAAACGGACATTATTGTCCCCTCGCCTTACACACAGCCTGGTTGCGCAGACATCGCAGCAATCGAAGAAGCGGTCAGTCGAATCAGTAAAGCAAAGCGCTGTGTGGTTTTACTTGGCCTTCACGCGAGCCGCAGCCAAAACGCTGCTGCTATCGCCCGATTTCTTCAAAATACGCAGCTACCCGTTGTCGGCACTTACCAAGCCGCCGGCACGGTAGACATCAACTACTATCACCACTTTGCTGGTCGTGTTGGTTTATTTAACAACCAACCCGGCGATGTTTTACTGCGTGATGCCGATTTAATTCTCACCATCGGCTTTAGCCCAATAGAGTATGACCCTGAGCTTTGGAACAGCCACCGTAACCCAGTGATTCACCTCGATATTGAACCGGCTGAGTACCAACTTAATTATCAGCCTTGTGTTGAAATCGTCGGAAACATTGCGCAGTCATTAGACAAAATGGGCAGCTATATCTCTGAATATGCTCGCCTTTCCCCAACGGCACTTTCAGTACTGGAAGAGGTAGCACTGCAACGGCAAGTGATCAAGACCTATCCCAATGTCTATAACAAGCAAGGGTTTCATCCGCTGGCACTGATTAAAGCCATGCAATCTATCATCACACCAGATACCACGCTATGTCTTGATATGGGGAGCTTCCACATCTGGATCGCTCGTTACTTAAGTTGTTTTCGAGCTCGCCAAATGCTGGTGTCTAACGGCCAACAAACGATGGGCGTTGCACTGCCATGGGCCATTGGTGCCAGCCTACTAAAACCTGGTAGCAAAGTGGTATCGATATCGGGAGACGGCGGTTTTATGCAATCGAGCATGGAGTTAGAAACCGCGGTTAGACTGAACTGCAATATCGTCCATATTGTGTGGGTTGATAACGCCTACAACATGGTAGAAATGCAAGAGATCAACAAATATCAGCGCTGCTCTGGTGTGAAATTTGGACCAATTGATTTCAAGGCGTACGCCGAAGCATTTGGCGCGAAAGGCTTCGCAGTGACTAGTCAACACGAATTGCTACCGACATTGAATAAAGCCATGGACGTTGAAGGACCAGCAGTGGTGGCTATCCCCGTAGATTACAGCGACAACGACAAACTGATGTTGCCGCGCACAGAGAAAAATCAAGATCCCGTTTTTGTAAGTTTCGAAGGAGAAATCGCATGAGAGGATTAAAAAATAAAGTCGCACTCGTCACTGGTTCTGCCAATGGTATTGGTTTGGCCATCGCAAAACGTTTGTATGAAGAAGGCGCAAACGTCGCTCTTGCCGATTGGAATGAAGAGCAGTTGGCAAACGCCGTTGAGGGCTTTGATAAACAACGTGTGTCTGCGCATTCCATTGATGTTTCTGATCCAGACAAAGTCGCAGCACTGATTTCTGATGTTGTTACCCGTTTCGGTAAACTGGATATTTTAGTAAACAATGCTGGCGTACATGTACCAGGTTCAGTGATTGAAGGTAGTGTGGAAGACTGGAAGAAGATCTCTGGTGTAAACATTGACGGCGTCGTTTATTGCGCGAAGTTTGCGTTACCTGAACTCTTAAAAACGAAAGGTTGTATGGTGAATACCGCGTCCGTTTCTGGTTTGGGTGGTGACTGGGGTGCCGCATTCTATTGCGCGAGTAAAGGCGCTGTGGTCAACCTGACTAGAGCGATGGCATTGGACCATGGTGCGGAGGGTGTAAGAATTAACGCCGTATGCCCAAGCTTAGTAAAAACCAACATGACGAACGGCTGGCCGCAGGAAATCCGCGATAAATTCAATGAGCGCATTGCGCTTGGCCGAGCAGCAGAACCTGAAGAAATTGCGTCTGTCGTGACTTTCTTGGCAAGTGATGACGCATCTTTCATTAATGGCGTAAACCTACCTGTAGACGGCGGTGCCACCGCATCAGATGGTCAACCTAAAATAGTATAAGCATTAACACTGACTGAGCAGAATCTTTAACTGTAAGGTATCCACGCAAAAAAAGAGCCGAGTTTGTACTCGGCTCTTGTGTGTCTGTTCTTAAGCCTGAGACGTTGCTAAACCTGCCGACGCGCCGCCTAATAACACATGATTAAATTCCATTCGAGATTCTTGGGCTTGTTCAGACAGTTCTTGTTTCTTCTGTTGAGCCAACTCAAGCGCTTCGGTTAGTTGCTGTAGCTCTGTTTGCATATCTTCTGGTAAATGATGGTCCGAAAACCCAGATTCACAGCTGTGTTCTAAGGCGAATGCGCGAATTCTCTTACGCATGCTCATCAGGGCCGCCATTGCTTCGCGCTCTTCTTCAGCCGCCTGTTGAGCTAAGTCTTTAAAGCGCTCAAATTTCGCCAAAGCCATTCCCTCTGTTGACCAAGGGTCAATTTCCGGCAGTTCTTCAATGTTAATGGTTGGCTCTTCGTATTCTGCTTGATGTTTAATATCTAGGCTCGCCGCGCGGACAAAGGACACCATCAACATCACCGAGATAACTAACAACGGTAAACCTCCCACGATCGCAGCGGTTTGTAATGTCGATAAACCTCCCATGAACATTAGGACGGTTGGCAGAAAAGACAAAGTAAACGCCCAGAACAAACGGTTCCAGCGCATCGGTTCTTCCGTGACATCATTTTGAACCACAGACGCAAGAATGTACGAGATAGAGTCAAACGACGTCGCCGTAAAAATGATACACAATAGTGTAAAAACACCAATAACGATTGGCCCTAACGGTAATGTGTCTAACGTTGCAAAAATAGCCGCTGGTGCGCCTGATTCGTTGAGGATTGCGATGACATCAAGCTCACCCGTCAATTGCAACGATAACCCGTAGTTACCTAAAACAATGAAGAATAAGAAACAACCTAAAGAACCGTAAAATATCGAACCTACGACCATCTGTTTGATCGTTCTTCCACGCGAGATACGCGCAACAAACAATCCCATGCAAGGAGCAAAGACCAACCACCATGCCCAGTAGAAAATAGTCCAGTCTTGCGGGAAGTGTGTATCTGTAAACTCACCATAACCACCAAACGGCTCCGCCCAGGTTGCCATAACAAAGAAGTTAGACAACATACGACCAATAGAATCTAAGCCCGTTTCTAACATGAACACGGTTGGCCCAACGGCAAGTACAAAGAGTAACAAGCCCATCGCCCCCCAGAAGTTAATGTTACTAAGGAATTTGATCCCCTTCTCAAGCCCTGCATACGCGGAGTAACCAAAAATCGCAGTACAGAGAAGTAATACAGCCACTTGGCTGAAGGTATTGTTTGGAAGACCGAAGATATGATGTAGACCACCGTTGATAAGAGGCGCCGCTAAGCCAAGCGTAGTCGCCGCGCCACCCAACATACCAAAAATAAACAGCACATCGATAAACTTGCCAATACCACCGTTTGCGCGCTTTTCTCCTAATACAGGCATTAACGCACTAGAGATTTTCAAAACAGGTTGTTTGCGTACATAAAAGAAGTAAGCGATAGGCAGAGCAGGAATAAGGTAAATTGACCAAGCGATCGGTCCCCAGTGAAACAGACCATACGTCGCGGCCCAGCGAATGGCTTCTTCACTGCCTGCTTCCAACTGAAATGGTGGTGATTGATAGTAGTATGCCCACTCGATACACCCCCAATACAGAATACTTGCACCAATACCTCCACAAAATAGCATTGCAGCCCATGAGGCGTTACCAAATTCTGGTTGCTCGTCGGCTTCACCAAGTTTGATTTGGCCAAGATCGCTGAACACCGTGTAAATCATAAAACACATTGCTGCGATACCCAGTGCGAGGTATAACACACCAAGCTTATCGGTCATGAAAAATTTGGCCGAAGCTATCCAATCCGCACCTTGTGTGGGAAATAAAATTAAAGGTATAACGACGCTGAGTAAAAGAAAGAGTGAGCCTAAGAAGGTAGGCTTATCGATGAGAGAAAATGATTTGTCCATATTATATATCCTTATGTTTTCAAAGGACATGATCTACATTTCTCACAACTTCGCCAATTCACAACACTTATCGTTACCACAAGAATAATTGTCTTTAAAATATGCATTATGTGACGCTGATTTTGTATTCATTATTCGATGCCATAGCGTTTAAATACGGCAACTTTTCTGCCACACCATCCAGCGCTCTCTACCTTTAAAAACCTCAACACTGTTTGCCACCACTGAGGATTCCACAAGCTTAAACGTCGGTTCTAGATAACCCTCCAACTCCCCACTTCGCAAACAAAATGGAGGGAAGCGAGAGTGGTAATCATCATCTATAACGAAATAACCAATTAACAAACCGTCTCTTGGCAGCAATTTATCCACCATAGCAAAGTAATCTGGCCACTGGTCTCTCGGTAGTGCAGCGAGAAAGGATTGATTTTGGCGCAACATGGATGGATGCCGACCTCGCAGCTCCTACCAATGACGGTGCTTGGCAAACGTTCAATGCTAAGGTGAAGTGCCCTCAAGCGGGTTACTACGAAGTGTGGGCGAAAGCAACTGACGATCAAGGTGTCAGCCAGCCTTTACCATCGCATGGAATCCGAAAGGTTACCTCAACAACACTTTCCACCGCATCGCATTGATTGTACGAAGCTAAAGAGTCAGTAGCAGAATAGTGAGAACTTAGGGGACATAACAAGGTGAGAACAAAACAACCATCAGAGCGGGTACTCCCGCTCGCTTTCACCCTTTTGGCTTTGTTGAGCGACCCTGTCCTTGCGAGTAACGACGAGTTGATTGCAGCAGGCGAGCAGCAAGCCATGGTTTGTAAAGCTTACTATCAGTTTGAGCCGAATGGCGTAACGGTGGTTGGCCCGCCCTTATGGGGGCTAGCAGAGCGCAATATCGCCAGTTTTGAGGGCTTCAATTACAGCAACGGAATTAGACAACATCAAGGAAAATCGGACGCAGAAAAGTTGGACGCATTTTTATCCGCTCCGAATGACTTCGCGCCAGGGACCAACATGATCTTCCCTAGCGTAACAGATCCCGGTGCGCGCGCGGCTATCATTGCATGGCTTGCAACGAAAAACCCGACACCACCCAATTGGAATATGACGTCATCAGGATTGGAGGTTAAATCGCCAGGTGATGGGATATTAAGGCCGGGAGAGAATATGGAGCTCGTCGCGGCAATCTGCTCAGCCTGTCATTCGTTACACATGGTCACACAACAAGGACTAAGCCGCCAACGATGGGATGAAACCTTAGACTGGATGATTGAAGAGCAAGGGATGGATGAACTGCCGGGTGATGATCGCGAAGCCATTCTGAAATACCTTTCGACCTATTATGGGGGTAACTCCCGCCTTTAAAACTAACGCTTATTGATATTTTACATACGTATTCTTTCTATGTGAGCATCCCCTCTACAAGAATAGAGTGAAGTAGCCTCTGTTATTTCACAGCACGTATCGATGAGGTTTAAGAGATTGAAGGCAGAAGAGTTTTTTGACAACCATTACCTTTCTATTTGGGTTTTTCTTGTTGGCGTGGCAGTCATTACCTTGATTATGATGGGAGGCGGCATGGCAGTAACGTTGCTGGCAATATTGATTGACCAGTCGTCTGAGCACTTAACAACTGATGCTTTCTTGGCTCTAAACTTTTCTTTTGCTGGGATCATGACTCTACTGCTTGTTATCCCAAACATGATGATTGTTAGAGGCAAACCTAAAGCGGCAGAAATCAACTTAATCAATATTTACTTTCAGCTCCTTGTTTACGCTCTTGGCCTATTCCTTCTTGAAGATGAACATAAATTTTTTTTGTTAGTTTTGTACTTTTTCCTATTATCGCTCTCTGGCTCATGGCATCGACCAAATATCATACATTTGTGACTTACTTTTCAGCGATTAAAAAAGAGCCAGAAAGTTTCCGCGAATACTTCTTCAAAAAGATTAAAAGCGACTAACACTTCTGCCACACCATCCAATACTCCTTACCTTTAAATACATCCACACTATTTGTAACTGGTGAAGATTCAATAAGTGTAAACGTTGGTTCAAAATGTTGCGCCAACTCCCCACTTCGCAAACAAAATGGTGGGAAACGAGAACAGTAGTCATCATCTATAACGAAATAACCAATTAACAAACCGCCTCTTGGCAGCAATTTATTCACCATCGCAAAGTATGCTGGCCATTTGTCTCTCGGCAGGGCAGCGATAAAGGCACGCTCGTAAATCACATCAAATGAGTGCGTAAAGTCGGCGTTAAATACATCCCCCAACACGACTTTATCTTTGTGCTTACCTAATGTCGATTGCGCCATTTTCACCGCTTGTTCACTGTAATCCATCGCGATCACGTCATGCCCATATTGAATAAAAGAGCTAAGTTCATAAGCAGCGCCACAGCCAGGGATAAATACAGACTGACCGCTATTAAGCGCGTTTTCTAGGTAACCTATTAGCTCTTGAGGTGTGGTGCTCGCATCCCACGGCATGGTGCCTTGGATAAACAAATCATCCCAGAATTGTTGATTGATAGTTGGTGCCTGTTTCATTTATCGCTCCCTGAGCCTGCTAGCACAAAAAGAAAGGGATACGCAGCACAATGTGGTATCCCCTCTCCTAGCCTTTGATTTTTACGTTGTTAGCTTTTTATAAATGCGGTTTACAATGATGGGTTAACTGCGCAGGTCATTAATTAACGGCTGCTCAGCCTGGTTCGGTACGAACTGGACATTGCCTTTCAGTTTGGTGACAGACTGGAGTGTCGCTTGAATGTCCTCTGCCGATACGTGAGCATCATGACAGCAGAAAGTAATGGTATCGTTGAAGCCATCACGCTCAATTTTCAAGGAGCCTTTAATATCGTGGCGACGACAGACTTCTTGGATCTGATGCGGATAAACAAACAGGCCTTTCACTTTCACCGCTGAGTCCGCACGCCCCATCCAGCCTTTAATTCGCGCATTCGTGCGTGGCGAATCCGAGCCCGTTTCTAGGTATGCCGATAAATCTCCCGTTGCGTAGCGAATCAGCGGAAACTTCTCATCGAGCGATGTCACGACCACTTCGCCGACTTCTCCCGGTTGTACAGGAATGCCATCAGGATTAACGATTTCAACGATAATATCTTCGGCAATCACCAAGCCTTGCTCACCAGACACTTGATAAGCAATCAAACCAAGCTCAGCACTTGCGTAGGCTTGAGAGACTGCAATGCCTTTGTCCTCAAACATCTGTTGCATGTCTGCGGTGACCGCTTCACCAGAGACCAGCGCTTTGGTAAAACTCGGCGACTCACCGTATTGTTCTTGGTACTTTTGTAACAACGTCAGCAAGTAAGAAGGCGTGCCCGTATAACCCGTTGGCTGAAGCTGTTTAATCGCTTCAATTTGTGCCTCGGTATTCCCGACACCGGCCGGAAATACCGCGCAACCACAAGCTCTTGCACCACCGTCCATAATAAAGCCACCCGGCGAGAAATGGTAAGAGAGCGTGTTATGCACTAAGTCGCCCGCACAAAATCCAGCCGCATGGAACGCGCGCCCCATACGCCAGAAATCCGCCTCATCCGTTTGTGCCTCATACAACGGCCCCGGAGATTGGAATACACGCGCCATCTGACCAATCGCAACACTATTTAAACCACCAAACGGCGGTTTAAGTTGCTGCTGGTTTGGCATATTGAATTTGCGCGTAATTGGAAACTGGGTAAGCCCTTCACGATTATTTGCCAACGTAGGCTCTAACTCAGCAAAATGCGCCGCATAATGTTCGCTGTTGGCTTTTGCATTTTCAATCAGTGTCGGCAGACGTTGAAACAGCGATTCTTCTCGCGCCTGCGGAGACAAAGACTCTTTCGCATCAAATAGTTCGTTCATCATCGCTCCTTACAACCAACGCTTACGACGTTTGTAAGATTTCAGGTTCTTAAAGCTCTTGCGATCTTCATCGCCACCGCCAAGGTAGAACTCTTTCACATCTTCATTGTTTAGCAGTTCGTGCTTGCTACCATCCAGAACGATTTTACCTGATTCCATGATGTAACCGTAATCGGCCGCTTGAAGGGCAAAGTTGGCATTCTGCTCAACCAAAAGCATGGTAATGCCTTGTTCTTTATTAATCTTGTTAATAATGCTGAACACCTCCTTCACCAATAGCGGCGAAAGCCCCATCGAAGGTTCATCCAACAAGATCATTTTTGGACGAGCCATCAGTGCACGACCAATCGCTAGCATTTGCTGCTCACCACCTGACAAATAACCCGCTAGACCAGTGCGCTCTTTAAGACGAGGGAAATAATCAAACACCATTTCGATGTCTTGTTCAACTTCGTTGTCAGTGCGTGTATAAGCGCCTAAGCGAAGATTTTCTATTACCGTCATATCTTCAACAATTCGGCGCCCTTCCATAACTTGGAAGATGCCCGAACGGACGATCTCTTCCGGGCTTTTGTTGTCTATGCGCTCGCCCATGAAGTTGATTTCGCCGCGCGTCACTTCACCATCTTCGGTTTTCAACAAACCAGAAATGGCTTTCAACGTCGTTGATTTACCCGCACCGTTGGCACCCAGTAAGGTCACTATCTGCCCTTTTGGAACTTCTAAGCTCACACCGCGAAGTACTAGTATTACTTCGTCGTAGACGACTTCAATGTTGTTCACTGAAAGCAGTATTTCTGCCGGTTCGATATTCGTTGCTAATTCAGCCATCAAGCTACTCCTTGCTAGGGTGAGAGTGTCCTCTCACCCATCCTTATTTTCAGTAAGCTTTGTTATTAATAAGTCGTCGATTAGTAACCTAGCCAATCGTCACGACGTGACAATGTCACCTGAGATACTTTCTTAATATCAACTGCGCCGCCGTTGTTGTTACCCATAAACACGTTCACGGTTGTTGTGCCACGGTGATCTTCCGGTTTCCAGTTCGCAGGTACACAAACACCTTCTAAGCCTTGTGGGACCCAGTTGTCATGGACATACATGCCCTTCTTGATGTTTTCACCCGTGATGCCACCGTTGTCTTTCGCCCACTCCATCGCTTCTTTCATGTAGAACGCAGAACAAATGCCGCGAATGTAGTGGTGAGTTCTAAACTCGCCAGGCTCTGATTCAGACTGCTTAGAAATCTCACGAACCAGTTTCATGCCTTCGTTATCGTCTCCCCAAAACGCCGTCATACCTGGGAAAACGTAATCTTTAAGGCCATCGCCCGCCGCTTCAAGTACTGGTTTGTCACCGCCCCAAATGTTCGCCATGTACTGGAACTCTGTACCAACCGTGTTACAAGACTTCACGAGTGAGATTACCGAGCTACCGATATTGGCAATGTAACCGTAGTTGGTGCCAGACTCTTTGAGTGACAGACATTGTGCTTTGAAGTCCCCTGGTTTTAGTGACACAACGACTGGGTTTTGCACCTCAAAACCAAGCTCTTCAGCATATTCTGCACACGCTTCTTTTGGCGCATTCGGGAATGGGTGGTTATCACCAATATGGGTAAATTTCGGCGCACCTTGGTTGCCCTTTGATTCCCAATCTTCTTTCGCCCACTTCACTAGTGCACGACACGCATCTGAGTACGACGCACCATAGAAGAAGTTATAAGGCGCTGGTTTCGCGGTTTTTGGGTTCTTGCCGGTTGGGTCCGTTAAGTGACCTGAATAAGAGGCAGAGAACACTGGCACTTTGTCTTTGGTCACAAACGAGATGAGTGCTTCGGTATCTGCCGTGCCCCAACCTTGTAGCGCAACCATGTCTTTACGCGCCACCCAACGTTTATAGTTAGAAATCGCCACTGGTACTTTGTACGCCATGTCTACTGTTTCAAATTCAAGCTCAGTACCGTTAATGCCACCGTTTTGGTTAATCCAGCGTAATGCGTCTCGTACGCCAGAACCATAGGGCTTGCTCACATAGGCTGTTGGTCCAGAAAAGTCGACTAATTGCCCGACAAATACAGAGTCTTTTGCCCAAGTGGCGGTAGTAAACAGTGCCGAAGATAGCACCAACGTTGTCGCTAAATGTCCTTTGTTCATAACTCGTTGTCCTTGTTATTGAGGTATATTCCACTTAATTCCACGTTAATATGAGAACGGATAGTGTTTCCAATATGCTCGAATCTGTTGCCAGCGATGCGATAACCCTTGAGGTTCGAAAATGAGGAACAGCATGATGACTAAACCAATCGCCATTTCTTTGAAGTAAGCCAGGCCATCAATGAACGAAGTGTTATTGCTAAACTCAGCCAACCCCGTCACGCCAAACTCCAAAACTTCAGGCAGCAATACGATAAATATCGTACCCATCAATGTGCCTTTGACTGAACCCAAGCCACCAATGATGATCATTGCCAAAAACTGGATAGACATCATGATGGTGAAACCTTCTGCTGATACAAAACCTAGATAATGTCCGTAGAGTGCGCCCCCGATGCCCGCATAGAATGCGCATACACCAAATGAGAGCAGACGATACTTAGTTAGGTTGATGCCCATGATTTCTGCCGACAGATAGTGATCTCGTACCGATACAAACGCGCGACCATCACGAGAACGGATCAAGTTCGATGCCCACATATACATGAAGATCAGCGCAAATAGAGCGATGTAGAAGAAACTTTCGTCGGTCGTAAATTCAAAGCCAAACAGATTGATAGGGTTTGCACCAGCACCATATGAGCCGCCACTGAACCAGTCTGCACGAGCAAAGAAGTCCTCTAAAATAAACTGCGCCGCCAACGTTGCGATAGCTAGATATAAACCTTTAATTCGAGCCGCTGGCAGACCAAACAGCATCCCTACAATCATGGTTAAGTAACCCGCGAGCGGAATCGCAAACACGACTGGAATGTTAAACTGGTTATTTAGCCAAGCCGATGCAAAGGCGCCAAAGCCAAAGAACGCACCGTGACCTAGCGAGATTTGTCCGGTAAAACCAACCAGAATGTTTAAGCCCAATGCCGCGATACCGAGGTATGCAATCTGAATAAACAGGTTTAGGAAGTAAATATCCAAGACCAGCGGTGCTGCCAGCATGGCGATGACACCTGCAATCGCAAGGCTTCTGATGGTTTTGGTTTCAAAAATTGGCGTATCACTTTTGTATGTGGTTCGAAAATCCCCACATGGGCGCATGCTAAGTTGAGCCATGTTATTTCTCCTTAAATACGCTCGATATCTTTGGTACCAAACAGGCCGTATGGCTTGAAGGCAAGAATGATTAACAGCACATAGAATGGTGCGATGTTGTACAGGTTACCCACTTGCAGGTATTGGCTATCAAAAAACTCAGCTAAGTTCTCTAGCACCCCGATGGTGATGCCACCGACAATTGCGCCGACTACAGAATCTAAGCCACCTAAAATAACGGCTGGGAAAACTTTGATACCGATGATGGATAGCGCGTCAGATACGCCGTTTACGATCCCGATAACAATCCCTGCTGTCGCGGATACCATTGCCGAAATAGCCCAACTGATGGCGAACACTTTCTTGATGGAAATGCCAAGACTCTGGGCGACTTGCTGGTTAAATGCCGTTGCGCGCATCGCCAAACCCATTTTGCTGAATTTAAAGAACCAGTAGAACGCGCCCATGATGAACATTGAGAAGATCAAACTTAGAATGTAAGCAAACTCAACATTCAAACCACCGATATTCACCACGTTTGTTTCGAACACCTGCGGATAAGACACAGCCGAGACACCAAATATCCATTTCATCAGCGCTTGGAAGAACATGGACAGACCGATGGTCACCATGATCACAGAGATAATCGGTTCACCAATTAACGGCCTGAGCACAATGGTTTGCACCGCAATACCGAACACCATCATGAACGCGAGCGTGAGTAAAAAGCCGATAAAAAATGGCAGTTGCAGATGAACAAGCGCCGCCCAGCATACCCATGCGCCAATCAACAAGAACTCACCCTGAGCGAAGTTGACCACCTGAGTCGATTTGTATATCAGTACAAAGCACATGGCGACCACGCCATACAACATGCCAACGATCACGCCATTAATGACGAGTTGCAGTAATAAATCCGTATTCACTATGCGATCCTCCGTTGTTCGCTATCCACCAGTGTTGGCTCATGTTCAATAAGCGTTTCAATCACTAGCGACGTTTGAATGCGTGTTTTGGTGCCATCCTGATAAGTGATCACCGTATCCACATCGACTTTTGGATCGTCACTGTAGATGGTTTCGATGATGTCTCCGTATTTCTCTGCAACCACACCACGGCGTACTTTACGTGTGCGAGTTAGCTCGCCATCGTCGGCATCTAGCTCTTTGTAAAGTAGAATGAATTTGCTGATCTTCTGTGCATCGGGTAGGGATTCGTTCACTTTCAGCACTTCTTCACGAATAGCTTGATACACTTCTGGTTGAGCAGATAAGTTGGTGTAGTTAGTGAATGCTAAGCCTCGCTGCTCTGCCCACTTCGCAACAATCGCGTAGCGAATACAGATGATGGCCGATAGCCAAGGTCTGTCTTTACCCACCACAACCGCTTCTGCGATAAATGGTGAGAACTTGAGTTTGTTTTCAATAAACTGCGGAGAGTAACGGTCGCCGTGGCTGGTTTCAGACATATCTTTCAGACGGTCAATCACCACTAAGTGACCAGAATCTTTAAAGTAGCCCGCGTCGCCAGTATGCATCCAGCCATCTTGTACGTCTTCGTCATACGCTTCCTGGTTGTTCAGGTAGCCAGTAAACATGCCGGTACTTTTCGCGATGATCTCACCCACGCCATTGCTGTCTGGGTTGATGACTTTCACTTCTGCATTATCAAACGCAACGCCGACCGAATCATAGTCCACGTCATCGGCTTGGTGGACGGTGTACGCACCACACATTTCGGTTTGACCGTAAAGCTGCTTGAGTGGTACACCGATCGCTTGCAAGTAACGGAAAGTATCCGGTCCCATCGCCGCACCGCCGGTTGCCGCAGATGTCAGGTTCGAAAACCCTAAACGGTCACGCAGAGCACGCAGAAGAATCCATTCAGCCAACTTAGAGCGTTTACCCTGCTCCAGCGCTTTGTTGGCTAAGCTCATGCCCAGCTTGTACATCTTCTGCTTAAACGGTGTGGAATCCATCATTCGCGCAGACACGTCTGCCACAATGTTTTCCCATACACGCGGTGCAAGTAGGACGAAGTTCGGGCCAATTTCGCGCAAATCAGACATCATGGTTTCTTGTTCTTCCACGAAGTTAACGATTTGACGAGAAATCAACGCCTGACCAACCACATACACCTGCTCCATAATCCAAGGCAAAGGCAGAACAGAAACGTAGTTGTCGCCTGGGGAGCGCGGGTCTGCACGCAGATAAGCCGCACAGTGATCCAAGAACGTGCCGCTGTGTAGCTGAGCTAATTTTGGTTTGGAAGTCGTACCCGACGTGGTACAAAGAATCGAAAGATCGCTGCCTTTGGTTGCCGCAACCATATTGAGATATTTATCGGGATCCGCTTTGTCGATCAGTTGACCTTTTTTATAGACCTGCTCAACATCAATCAGTCGTGGGTCGTCGTACTTGCGCATTCCACGCGGGTCACAATAGATAATGAATTCTACGCTTGGGATCTCATCACCGAGCTCAAGTAGCTTATCGCATTGCTCCTCATCTTCCGCAACCACGACTTTTGCTTTGGCATAATTGATGAGGTACGCCACTTCTTCGTGCATGGAATCTTGATAGATGCCCAGCGAGAAGCCTTTAATCGCATGGGCAGCCAACTCGCCCCATACCCATTCCGGGCGGTTATCACCCAGCAAACCAACAACGTCTTGCTCACCAACACCTAAGTCTTTGAGTGCGAGCGCCATCCACTTCACTCGGTTTTCATAATCTTGCCAAGTGAACTCTCGCCAAATACCAAACTCCTTTTCACGCATTGCGACTTGCTCGGGCCAGTGCTTGGCGTTGTGCTGCAATACTTTTGGAAAGGTATCTAAGCGGGTTATATCTGCCCAATCATTATGTTGCTGTGCCATTATGCACTCTCCTCTAATGTCGGTAGCTCTTCGCCTAAGTACGCTTGTTTCACATGCGGGTTGGCCATCACTCCTTCTGGCTCGCCCATAGCAATGTGTTTACCAAAATCCAACACCAATACGCGGTTAGAGATATCCATCACCACGCCCATATCGTGCTCGATCATGATGATGGTGATGTCTAACTCTTCGTTTAAATCCATGATGTAACGCGCCATGTCTTCCTTTTCTTCCAAGTTCATGCCTGCCATCGGTTCATCAAGCAGCAACAACTTAGGTTTTAAGGCAATGGCACGAGCAAGTTCTACACGTTTACGTAAACCGTAAGAAAGTGTGCCAGCGGTGGCTTTGCGAATGTGCTGGATTTCTAGAAAATCGATCACGTCTTCCACGTACTTGCGGTGCGCCATCTCTTCTTTCTGTGCGTTAGAGAACCAATACAGTGGCCCCGTGACGAAGTTGTTTTTTAGTAGGTGATGTCGGCCAACCATAATGTTGTCCAGTACTGACATATGAGAAAAGAGCGCTAAGTTTTGGAAGGTTCTTCCCAACCCTAACTCAGCTCGTTGGCTAGGTGTTCGTTTGGTTACATCATCTCCAGCGAAGATTACAGAGCCTTTGTTTGGTGTGTATCGACCAGAGATGCAATTGAGCATTGAGGTTTTACCTGCACCGTTTGGACCAATGATTGAAAAGATTTCCTTTTCATTCACATGGAAGCTCACGTCAGTTAAAGCTTTCACCCCACCAAAAGCCAATGAAATATCGTTTACCTGCAACAGAGGCGATTCCGATACCATAGTTGATCTCCCTTTCGTTATTTAAGTGCGTTCCATTGAGCACTATTTGATCAAACCTAACTTTGATACTGGTAACCGCTTTTACACCTATGCATCAACTTTGTATTCAGTTTACGTAAACGTCAATTTAAAATCAGAATAGTGCTTGAAAGATTAAGTTGCAATCGAGTTCATCGAGAAAGATTTGAACTAACGCAAACTTTAAGTAAATAAATTGTTAATAAAAATTATTCTCAGACGACTACATATTCGGATAGTTAGGGCCACCACCACCTTCCGGCGGTGTCCAGGTAATATTTTGACTTGGATCTTTGATGTCGCAGGTCTTACAGTGGATACAGTTCGCCGCATTTATTTGCAGCTCTGGCTGCTCCTCCCCCTGTACGATTTCATACACGCCAGCCGGACAATAGCGCTGTGCTGGCTCTGCATATAATTCAAGGTTCTGCTCAATAGGAATCCGTTGGTTCGCCAGTCGTAAGTGGCATGGTTGATCTTCCTCATGGAAGATATTGGATAGATAAACAGAAGAGAGGCGATCGAAACTTAACACGCCATCAGGCTTCGGATAGACAATTTCATTGCTGTTTTCCGCCAATAACAGAGACTGGTGATCGGGCTTGTCACAGCGGATATGCCACTTAGCTTTACCTTTTAATACGTTATGTTCCAGCAGCGCTAAAGCACCGCCCAGCCACGATCCAAAGCGGTGAATGCCACTTGAGAAGTTACGTGCTTGATAAAGCTCTTCATACAGCCAAGACTGTTTGAAATGCTTTTGATAATCAGCAGTAACTGACTGACTCTCAAGGGCTTCACATACTGCTTCGGCGGCAAGCATGCCAGATTTCATTGCGGTGTGCGTGCCTTTGACTTTAGCGCCGTTAAGCGTTCCTGCATCACAGCCAATCAACAAGCCACCAGCAAACTGTTGCGTGGGAAGCGAATGGAAACCGCCCTTGGTGATCGCTCTTGCGCCATAACTAATGCGTTTACCATTTTTGAGGTATTGCTCAATCAACGGGTGATGTTTAAAACGCTGAAATTCATCGAATGGACTCAAGTGCGGATTCTTATAGTTCAAGTCAACAATCAACCCGACGGCAACTTGGTTTCCCTCTAAATGGTAGAGGTAACTGCCACCTGCAGCTTCGTTTGATAACGGCCAACCTAATCCGTGCACTACTAAGCCTTGCTGATGCTGCTCTGGTGGTATTTCCCACAGCTCTTTAAAACCGATAGCATAATGCTGAGGCGTTTTCTCTTCAGCAAGATTAAATCGGTTAATCAATTGCTTACCAATATGCCCCCGTGCGCCTTCAGCAAATAAAGTAAACTTCGCTCGCAGTTCAATACCAGGTTCGTAATTTCCTTTTTGTTCACCATTTTTGTCTAACCCCATATCGCCCGTGATCACGCCACAAACGCGGTTGTCTTCATCGATGATCGCTTGGCTGGCAGTAAAACCTGGGTAGATCTCCACCCCTAAGTTCTCGGCCTGCAACGCCATCCATCGGCATAGATTGCCCAAGCTGATAATGTAATTACTGTCGTTATGTAACGTATTAGGCACAGCCCAAGAAGGCAGTTCATGACCATTGATTTCATTGCCTAGATAGTAGGTTTTATCTTGGTTTACTTTGGTATTGAGCGGTGCGCCTTTTTCCTGCCAATCAGGAAACAGTTCATCCAAACTTCGCGTTTCAAACACTGCACCCGATAAAATATGCGCTCCAACTTCAGAGCCTTTTTCTACCACGCAAACAGAGAGGTCTTGTTCTTTTTCTGCTGCTAATTGTTTGATTCGGCATGCCGCAGACAAACCTGCGGGACCAGCGCCTACAATCAGAACATCAAATTCCATGCAGTCTCTTTCCATGATTGCATTCCTTTTTCTTTGCATGTTGCCAACTTGTTAAGCAACAATATATTTAAAGTTGACGCAAACGTAAAGGTAAATTAACATCATTTTAAAGACGTCATCACATCGTCTTCACTGTCAACACATAGTCTTCACTGTAAAAAGGAATCTAACGTGAAAATACTAGTGCCAATCAAAAGGGTCATTGATCCCTACGTTAAAGTTCGTGTGAAAGCGGACCATAGCGATGTCGAAACCAATAACGTCAAGATGACGATTAATCCATTTTGCGAAATAGCCGTTGAAGAAGCCGTACGACTAAAAGAGCAAGGTATTGCAGATGAAGTCATCGTTGTCAGTGCTGGCGGAAGCCAATGTCAGGAGCAACTACGTACTGCGCTTGCGTTAGGTGCCGATCGCGCTATTCATGTCGATACTGAAGACAAAATAGAGCCATTAGTCGTCGCTAAGCTGCTCAAAGCTCTGGTCGAGCAAGAACAAGCACAGCTTGTGATTACGGGTAAACAATCCATTGATACGGACAACAACCAAGTGGCCCAGATGCTGGCCGCCCTACTTGACTGGCCTCAAGCAACTTTCGCTTCAGACGTGAAGATAGAAGATCAAAAAGTTCAGGTCGTGAGAGAAGTGGATGGCGGCTTGATGACGGTCGCGATGAACTTACCTGCTGTGATCAGTACTGACTTACGCCTGAATGAACCGCGTTTTGCCTCTTTGCCTAATATTATGAAAGCTAAGCGCAAGCCGTTAGATACAATCACACCTGACAGTCTGGGTGTTGAAGTGGTATTTAGCCAAACCATTCAAGAAGTCACACCACCAGCGCAGAGAAAAGGTGGCATCAAGGTTGAATCTGTCTCAGAGCTTCTCGATAAGCTGCGTAACGAAGCGAAGGTGATTTCATGAAGAACTTAATCATAGCGGAACATGACAATAACCAATTACATGCAGACACACTCAAAGTGGTTAATGCAGCAAAACAAGTCAGCCAAGACAATGTTTTGATCGTAGTGGGCCACCAGTGTGAAGAAGTCGCTCAGCAAGCCAGTCGGGTTGATGGTATATCAAATGTAATTTGTGTCGATGATGAGCAACTTAAGCATCAATTTGCCGAGAGTATCGCACCTATTGTAGTGAGTATTGCTGAAGGCTTTGACGCAATCTGGGCTAGCTCATCATCAAAAGGGAAGGATCTTGCACCGCGAATAGCAGCGAAGTTCGGCGTTGGGCAAATCTCCGATATTGTCCAAGTTATCGATGAAAACACTTTTATCCGCCCTATTTACGCAGGAAACGCATTTGCAAAAGTGACCACCAGCGACAAGGTTCGCGTTGTCACAGTGCGCGCGTCTGCGTTTGAGCCGGTTACTTGTCACAATCAAGCTGATAGCAAGCATCAGCAGGTCACTATCTCAGAGCCAATGGTTGAATTGGTTTCTGTCGATAAAACCGTGTCAGAGCGTCCTGAATTAAGCGCGGCAGAGGTGGTTGTGTCAGGTGGACGCGGGGTCGGTAGCAAAGAGAACTTCGCGTTGATCGAACAAGTTGCCGATAAACTAGGTGCTGCCATTGGCGCTTCTCGCGCGGCGGTTGATGCAGGGTTTGTTGCCAACGATTTACAAGTGGGTCAAACCGGAAAAATCGTTGCGCCTAAGCTTTATATTGCGGTCGGGATCTCCGGTGCAATCCAACACCTTGCAGGAATGAAAGAGTCCAAAGTGATTGTCGCGATCAACAAAGATCCTGAATCTCCTATCTTCGAAGTTGCCGACTATGGATTGGTTGGTGATTTGTTTGAGGTATTACCTCAGCTTGCCGAGCAACTTTAAGCAATCGAAACGAGGGGCGAGCATTACGATGTTCGCCCTTTTATTTTGTTTTTAGCCATATTCAAACGGATTGAAGTTAGGAGGGACCTATGCCAAATTCTGCACCTATTTGGTCACCATCTGCTGAGCGCATCAGCAATAGCAACTTGCTACGATTTATCGAGACGGTTAATGCGCACCAAACTAAAGATATCTCAATCAATAATTACACGTCTTTACACCAGTGGTCCATTGACCACAATGACGAATTTTGGCGACATACCTGGCATTTCTGTAACGTCATTGGAAATATTGGCTCGCAAGTCAAAAGCCTTGGTGCTCCCAAGTGGACACAGACAGATTTTACTCAGAGCCATGTAAATAGGGACACCGTATGGTTTGCTGACGCCACACTGAACTACGCAGAGAACCTCCTCTCTCAGGCCGAACAAACACCTGAGCGTGAGTTTATCGTTTTTACTAATGAACGCGGTGAACACAAGCAGCTCACTGGTACACAGTTGCTCGAACAAGTGTCTGTCGTTCAGCAATGGCTAATCACTTGTGGTGTTGGCAAAGGCGATGTCGTTGCGGGTTATTTGCCCTACCTTCCAGAAACCGTTATAGCCATGTTGGCTACTACAAGCCTTGGCGCTATTTGGACTTCAACCTCTCCTGATTTTGGTATCGATAGCGTCGTAGAGCGTTTTGGTCAGGTTAAACCGAAAGTTCTTTTTTGCTGTGATGGCTACCAGTTCGGAGGCAAAGCTTTCGATATAACGGACAAAAACACCACTCTTAGTAGCAAGTTAAGCAGTACATCCGAAGAGGCTACCATTAGCATATGCCAAATCGAATATTTACAAAACGGCGAGAGTGCTAGCACTTTTGAGTTTGTTTCTTGGTCCGATATTACTCACCACTTTTCTCCAAAACCAGTTCAATATCAATCAACACTGTTTAATGACCCGTTATTCATTTTGTATTCTTCTGGCACAACGGGGCAACCTAAGTGTATTGTCCATTCCGTGGGCGGTACCTTGCTCAATCACCTCAAAGAACATCAACTACATTGCGATATCAAACCACAAGACAAGGTTTTCTACTACACAACATGTGGCTGGATGATGTGGAACTGGCATGTTTCAGCACTTGCGAGTGGTGCTACCTTAGTGATTTACGATGGTAGTCCGGTTTACCCTGATCACTCCGTCTTATGGCGATTAGCGGAAGAACATAGCGTGTCACTGTTTGGTACGTCAGCGAAATACTTAGAAGCACTGGAACATGCGAGCTATTCTCCCAAGTCAGAACATGACCTGAAATCACTCACAACCCTGTGTTCGACTGGTTCGGTGCTTTACCCAGAACAATTTAATTATGTCTATCAGCACATCAAGCAGGACTTGCATCTCGCTTCTATCGCTGGCGGCACGGATATTTGCGGGTGCTTTGTACTTGGAAACCCTATCTCACCAGTTTACAAAGGTGAATGCCAAGGCGCAGGGCTGGGAATCGACGTGCGTGTTTTGGACGACGAGGGAAAAACCATTACACAGCAACGCGGCGAACTGACTTGCAATAACTCACTACCTAACTTCCCTATTGGGTTTTGGCACGACAACGGCGAACGCTATCACAACGCTTATTGGAGCAAGTTTACCGATATCTGGCAC
Source organism: Vibrio sp. M60_M70 (assembly GCF_037162085.1). Lineage (NCBI taxonomy): Bacteria > Pseudomonadati > Pseudomonadota > Gammaproteobacteria > Vibrionales > Vibrionaceae > Vibrio > Vibrio sp. M60_M70. The sequence continues at coordinate 851,365 of NZ_JARLUL010000002.1, read as the reverse complement.
CACGGCGACGATGTGATGCAAACCGAACATGGCGGCTTTATTTTTTATGGCCGTAGCGATGCGACATTGAATCCAGGCGGCGTACGAATCGGCACCGCTGAGATCTACCAGCAAGTGAACGCGTTACCCGAGGTCGAGGACTCCATCGCCGTCGGCAAGTTAAACCAGCAGTCTGAAGAAATCTGGTTACTAGTAAAACTCGCTCACGAGGTCGAGTTAACCCAACAACTCACCGATTCAATTCGCCAAACACTAAAATCAAAATGTTCACCACGCCATGTGCCACGCCAAATTTTTGCTATCAGTGATATTCCTAAAACGCGATCAGGAAAACTGGTTGAACTAGCCGTGAAACAACTGGTGAACGGGCAAGCTGTAAAAAATATTGGTGCTATTGCTAACCCAGAAGTTCTGGAAGAAATTAGCCAGCTGAATCAATAGTGACAATTGGTTAAACAAGAAAAAACTTAATCATTACGCCAAATTTTGTAGCCGACCTCTCGCATTGCTCTTCCGAGCAGGTGGGAGGCGACTGGTGCCGTGAGAACGATAAACAACATCGTACCGATAACCCGAGAGATCACAGTAACTTCAGGGAGTGAGAAGGCAACCGCTAGTAGTAAGCAACTAACTCCAACGGTACCGGCTTTGGTTGCGGCATGCATTCGGGTATATAGATCTGGCAACCGCAACACACCTAAACTAGCGCTTAGGATCAATAACGTCCCTAAACATAAAAACAGCCCAATCAACACATCCATTATTCTTTCTCCTTCCTTTTAACGATCAAACGCGCAAATGCGATTGTGCCAAGAAATGCGACCAAGCCTAATGTAATGGCGATATCTAACAAGGCATCCTCACCACTGTCTAAGGTGTAAACCGTAATAAAACCGATGGTGATAAATGAAATCAAATCTAACGCCACAACTCGGTCAGCCAGCGTTGGTCCTAAAATTAAACGGAAGAAAGCCATAACAAAACTGAGTAATAGCCCTGCATAGGCAAAAGTGACACTTATTTGCAGCCAACTATCCACGCGTCACCTCCAAAATTCGATGCTCTAATCCGTTTTTAATTCCACGAATAACTTCTTCATGCTCAGGTGCAAACATGGCATGAACGATAAGATGCTTTTTATCAGGCGTAACATCCAAACTGAGTGTGCCTGGTGTTAAAGAAACCATATTCGCAAGTAAGGTGATTTCAAGGTCTGAATCGACGTCCAAAGGGACGTAGACGATATCTGGCTGGCTCAAATGCGTTGGCGTCACGACATCCCACACGACTCTTGCAACCGATATGATCATTTCATAAGCGAAGTACACCAGTAACTTTAATGCCGACGCAAAACGTCGAAAGTAGCTGGTTTTTAATCCAAATGGTTGGCTCAACCGTAAGGCAAAAAACCGACCGTAAATCCGACAATAAAATTCAAACTCGAATAGCTGCCGTTTAACATCATCCATGCTAATGCTAAGAAAAGATTGAGGAATAGATAGATCATGGATTTCCTCCCAATACCGCTCGAATGTAATCATTCGGATTTAACAGTTGTTCAGCGGCTTGAACAGAAAACTGATAAAAAGGCTCCGCCACAAAGCCTATGACCAACGTGAACATGGTCAATACGGCAATTGGAACGCAATACAACCAATGTACTTTGACTTGCAGAGTCTGTTCTGTTTTCTCCCTAACCGGCTTTTTCCAGAATGCCTCACTCCAAATTTTCGTCATCGAGTAGACGGTAAGCAGCCCCACCAACAGCGCGGTACCGGCTAACCAGTAATATTCAGCCTGTAAACTCGATTTGATCACCAAAAATTTGCCCCAGAAACCAGAGAGCGGCGGAAATCCTGCCAGAGAAAACGCAGGGACAAGAAACAAGAACGCTAACCAAGGCATTGCTTTATATACCCCGCCCAAATGTTCAAGTTGACTAGAGCCATATTTGCGCTCAATAAAGCCACCGATTAAGAACAAATTCGCTTTTACAATGATGTGATGAACAATGTAGAAAATAGCGCCAGCCAAAGCTAAAGGAGTGTAAATCGCTAATCCCATTATCATGTAACCTATTTGGCTAATGATGTGAAAAGAAAGAATTTTCTTAATGTCGAATTGACTTGCCGCCCCCAAAACGCCCGTTGACATGGTGAGGCCAGCAATCCAAATCAACGTCGGCTGCCAACCACTCTCGGCGAGCGGAAATACTAATGTGAAGACTCGTATTAACGCGTATACGCCGACTTTAGTAAGCAACGCAGCAAACAGCGCAACCACACCACTTGGTAAGGTGTGATAAGAAGCTGGCAACCAAGCAAATAAAGGAAATAGTGCCGCTTTGATAGAAAAGGCAAACAAAAACAAGGCGGACAACATCATGTTGATGCTCAGTTCGCTCTCTCCCGCTTTGGTATAGAGATCGGCCAAGTTCAAGGTGCCAGTTGCGCCATACAACAAACCGATGGCAAGTAAGAACACTAGCGTCGAAATCAGGTTCAACATCACATACTTCACTGCCCCATCAATTTGAGTTTTCGTTGCATCTAATACCATTAAACCAAATGACGCGATGAGCATGACCTCGAACCAAACATACAGATTAAAAATATCTCCGGTGAGGAACGCGCCATAAACACCAGCAAGCAACACGTGCGTCAACGCATGGTAATTGCTATAGGAAGGTTTTCGGTGAAGGTCCGCCATGGCATAGAAAACACATATCGTACCAATCACTGCCGTAATCATCACCATGGCAACGCTGAAGTAATCTGCGACAAAAACGATACCAAACGGTGCTTGCCACTGGCCAAAAGCAACGGCTTGAATACCATTACTTATGATGTTTTCTGTGAGAAGGCCTGCGACGACAAGGTTCAAAATCGCACTCGCGCCACTTAACCACTCAGCACTTTTTGTTGAGCGACGTACAAAGAAAATGGTCAGCGCCGTACTCAATGAAAGAACAACAGGTAACGTCAGCAAAATCGAACTCATTGACCCTCCTCAGAACGTTGCATTTCATCGACGTCTGCGGTTCCAGAATCTTTATAAGCTCGATAGAACAACATTAAAGCAAAAATAAGTAGCCCAAAACCGATGACTATCGCAGTTAAAATTAGCGCTTGAGGTAATGGGTTTGCTGCGCCATCTGGTGGCAAAAGAGCATTATCGCCAATCAGTGGCGGCTCTCCAGGAGTCAGCCTTCCCGCTGTAAAAATAGCAAGGTTAACCGCACTGCTGAGTAACATGATACCGAACAAAAGACGCAAGATATGTTTTTCTAGCATTAAGTAAATGCCTGCAGCGACAAATACTCCAACGACAACACTCCAGACTATTTCCATCACTCTAGCTCCTCATTAATACGAAGCAGCATCCCCATCACGCCACCTATAACGGCAAGATAAACACCAACATCAAAAACCAACGGCGTACCTAGTGGTATAACATCTTTCCACCACAACCCGGTTAAAAACGGTTTATCAAACGCAAAGCTTAAAGCACCAGATATTAAGCTCAATGCGATGCCAGATAACGCAATGAAAAACGGCTTGAAATACAATCTAGAACGAACGTATTTCGGTGATTCCGCGAACATGAGAAGCGATAAGCCAATAACAGCAATCAATGCACCAATGAAGCCACCACCCGGTTCGTTATGACCACGTAATAACAGATACACAGAGAACACGAGCATGAGCGCCGCGACGATATGTGCCGTGGTTGCAAAAATTAATGATTGAATACGGTTTTGCTTTTTCGCTCTTGTCTTAAGCAAGCTCACTGCTGCAATCCCAGCAATGACAACGACGACAACCTCTCCCAATGTATCAAACGCACGAAAGTCGACGAGAATGACGTTGACAATATTGCGCCCATGCCCGCCTGGGACACTATTTTCCGCAAAGAATTCCGACACCGATGAATCCATCGGCTGGGACGTGATTCCTAACAAGAGGAAAGTAATCGAAACACCTATCACGCCCGCTATACAAACATTCGCCACTTTGCGTTTTATTGAATGCTTGGGTACGGTGGTTAAACGCGGCATATGACGCATTAACAATGCTAAAAAGACCACCATTAATGTTTCCACTAACAGTAAAGTCTTCGCGACGTCCGGAGCACTGTAGATCATAAAAACAAGCGTGGTCATAAAACCAATCATACCTAGCGCAGAAATCGCAAGAAGCCTTGAGTGAGACAACGTACATACGATCGCTGCACCAATCAGCAATAAGGCAATGCCAATCTCATAGAAAGCCACGTTTGAAAGCTGTTCAAACAAAGGCAGAGGAATAAATGCTACCTGACCAAGCAAAGCGACGGCGAGTACCGTGAAAAATAGCAAAACATAACGACTCAACTTCTTTTGCTGCAACAGCGCCGTTTGCCACTTCGCCAGTGTCATCATACCATCTAATAGTCGTTCAAAAACATTCTCCGCTTTGGGGACGAATAGATGTAACCGCTGAAAAAATGCAGACACAGTAGGATAAACACGGTACACCACATACCCAAATACTAGCGTGATAACGCTTAGGACCAGCGGTACATTCACACCATGCCATAATGATGTCGCTTTAATATCGGCTGCAGGCAGAATGTCAGCAGAGCCAGGAAAGATGATGTGGTGATCTAACCAATTTAAACCGACTAATGGAACGATGAGACTGCCAAGTGCCAAGAGCAAAGGCGAGATCCACATGGCTTTTTTTGTCTCAACTGGCTTCGTTTCAATTGGCACGAGATCACGGCGAGCAAAGAATGGTCTCGCAATAAGCATAATGGTTAGCGCAACCATCAATATATTGACCATTAAAAGTACAAAGGCGATCCAGTTATTGAGCTCTACGGCGGCTTTGTACATGTACTCTTTGCTCAAAAAGCCTAACAACGGCGGAAACCCAGCTTTCGACAATGCTGCCAGACTCCCCGCAACCATGCTGATGACGAGCACTGACTTCAAGCCGTACAGTTGATCAATATCTCGCGTTCCTGTCGCTTTATCGATATTCCCCACCACCATAAACAGTGCAGCTTTGTAGAAAGAATGGGCAAGGATAAACATCAATACTGCACTAACGGCCAAATCTGTGCCCATACCTAGTAATAATGTTAATTTACCCAAAGCAACATTCGTGCTGTAGGCTAGCATCAGCTTCAAGTCAGTTTGTTTTAATGCGACAAACGTGCACCAAACGGCGGTGATACTCCCTGTGATCACTAATGCATAAAACCAAACCTCGCTCTGAGCATAAACTGGCGATAAACGCGCTAACAAGTAAATGCCCGCCTTTACCATTGTTGCCGAGTGTAAATACGCACTGACTGGAGTGGGCGCTGCCATCGCGTTAGGTAGCCAAAAATGAAACGGGAACTGCGCAGATTTAGTAAATGCACCAAGTAGTATGAGCACTAGAGATGGCATAAACCATTCGTGCTGCGCAATCGTGTCCGCCTGAGCGATGATCGTATGTAACTCATAACTCCCTGCCATCGCTCCCAACAAGATAAGGCCAGCTAACAACGCTAATCCACCAGCACCTGTAACGATCAACGACTGCAGTGCATTTTTTCGTGACGTTTTGTTTTCGTGATTAAAACCAATCAGTAAGTAAGAAGTGATGGTGGTGAGTTCCCAGAAAACGAACAACAATAGGATGTTATCGCTCATCACAATCCCTAGCATGGCAAGCATGAATAGGGTTAGGTATAAATGAAAGGAAAATCGGCTATCACTCTCTCGTAAGTAAGCCAAAGCGTATATTTGGATCAGTGCGCCAATCCCGCTGATCAGCCCAGCAAAAAGGAATGACAGACCATCTAACCTAAAGCTGAAGTTAATATCGAGGCCAGGTATCCATTCCGCATTCCAGCTTACGCCTGCGGGTGTGTAGATGTAAAAAAGAAAAGAGAAGATTAAAATTGGCAGCACAGGGAAAATCAGTAAGACCAACTGATTATCGGGATTTTTCGGCAGGTTTTCTTTACCCGTTATGCTATTCAACATCGCAGCCCATTCATTTTTATAAGAAAGTTCGCCCTATTTGGCGCAAAGATAAAAAGCTCCACTTGATTGTTTTAGCCCAAGCATTTCAAAAAAGATCATAAAACCAAGGGATAAGTAGCAATCAGCAATCACTGAATGCTACTTAAAGGAACGTTAATACAAACAGCTACTTACTGTCCGCTACGGTGTAAGAACGTAGATCACTACTTACGTGTTCTCGACTGAATGTGTATGGATTATCGTCATCAGTTAACTCGAACGCATCGTAGGTGCAGTCACCGATATCATTTCTCGGACAAACATAAACGTTCGAACGTTCTATCATTTCTGTGTGGCATTTCGGGCATAGGTTTTTCATGTCACTCTCCTCTGATAACTTATTGATACACTGATAATTCCATGTTCTAGAACTCCGTCTCCCTCCTTTACCTAAAACAACCACTTAAACCCAGGTTTGTTACACACCAATTACTGAATCGGCGATACAAAACCATCGGGCTTAAGAGCGACCAAACTACAGTTTATAGATTGCAAAATGTTTTCAGCCGTATTACCAATGACGTAGCCAGATATCCCAGTTCTCGCTAAGGTACCCATGACTAGAACGTCCACTTCTATGCTTTCTACGTAATCCGGGATTTTTTCATCAGGCTTTCCGTGTAAATGATGAATCACAATTTCACCCGTAATCCCCGACTCTTCCAGCAGTTGTTGTAGAGCTTGTTTATGATCGGCTTTTGCTTTGTCGAGTTCATGTTTCAACTCAGCATCGTCGACTTGAATCCAAGCATTGTCATGTAGGTAGTTCTCTAAGTAATATTCCCAGCAAGAAATCACATGTAAACGACTGTCACAGGTGTCGGCTATTGAACGAGATAATTCAAGCAAACGCACCGCTAATGAGTGCTGTTCATCGCTCGCCGTTAACGGATCTATCGCAACAGCCACACGGCGTTTGTCTCTCGGCTTATCAATCGGTCGGTGTAACCATAATGGACAAGGACATTTGCGTAACAGTGTCATATCAATGGCTTTGAAGCCTTCAGCGCCTTCACCGAGTGGTTCAGCTTCTTTGATGATAAGATCTTTGTTGTCAGCTAATGCTTCTTTAATGATACAGACAGCGGGTTTTTCACTGCTTTTCACAGTAAGAGGAAATGCCAGATCATCTTCAGAAAGATCGAGCTTCTGTCTGTATTCCTGAATGCTTTGTTTGAGGGAGTCTTGTAGTGATTGCTCATAACTTTGCTGATACTGGAGCATATCCGCGGGGAAGTCGGGGCACGCAATTAGCCCTGAAACAGGCACTTTGTTGCTGGATGCGATCCTCATCGCTTGTTCGAGCGCCTCACTATGACCAGGCAATCCTTGTGTTGCAAAAAGTATGTTCGCGAATCGTTTCATACACACCTCCTTGTTTGGTTAAATATTAACCACCCACAAAGTATAATACCTAACGGATAATTGTAACGGCTTGTGACGTTGATGAAATCAATTCTCATTAAGCTATGGATATTGCTTCATTTTGCTTTACGTCACCTTCTCCTTTTCTTTACGACTGTGGCCCGCTGACCCCAATAGAGCTACATACTAAAAATTGAGACCAAATAAAAACCCAAATTACTCAAAGTTTTTTCTCACCTTGAGTAACTTGGGTATAAGCAATAACACACTTAGGCTACGAACTTAAATGGGTAACCTAAATTTTCATACGACTTAGTTGAAAGATGCCATATCAATCACGAATCGGTGTGCAAATATTCACAGCCCTAATGATCCAGAAGTCGCTGTAAATTAATGTTAAGGTTGCTGTTTTGTTGGTGCCAAAGCAATTTCGCGAACACATACACCTTGCGGTTGCTGATAAGCAAACAGCACTGCTCGTGCAATATCGTCGGCTGCCAACACGCCCCCCATATCCTCTTTCCAAGCATCATAGCCATCTTTAATATCTTGAGACGTAGTATGTGAAAGTAATTCAGTTTCCACTGCGCCAGGTGCAATAGTCGTAACACGAACATTCGATGATGCGACTTCTTCACGTACGTTTTCAGAAATCGCATGAACCGCAAATTTGGTACCACAGTAAGCGGCATGATCAGGAAATGTTTTCTTGCCCGCAATAGAGCTGATATTAATGATCGTACCACTGTTACGCGCTTTCATCGGTGCTAAAACGGACTGCATGCCATTTAGCAAGCCAAGTACGTTCACATCAAACATGCGCTTCCACTCCGATGCGTCCTGAGTATCTATCTGGCCTAGAAGCATAACGCCTGCGTTATTTACAAGTGCATCTACCGGACCATACAACGCTTCTGCTTTCTCAATTGCCGCTTCAAAAGAAGCTTTATCGGTCACATCTACCTTTTCACAAAGCGTATTTGGTAAGTTTAATGCTTCTAAACGTTCTACACGTCTTGCTAACAAAAGAAGAGCATGGCCCTGTTCGCTGAAATGACGTGCAATCGCTTCACCAATGCCTGAACTAGCGCCTGTAATAACAATTAACTTTTTCATTTTGAATCCTTAATAGAACGGTTTACCTCAATGGCAATAAGTTTAAGAAAACTTTGTTTGTTGATATATACCGACCTAGTTGAAACACTGTTGTTATACTGCAACAATACTTTTTTGAATTACGCAGAAGTCATCATGCAAACACACATCAACCTTGCGGATATCCGCTCTTTCGTCCTAATCGCTCAACTAGGAAACTTCACGAAAGCAGCAGAGCAACTTGGCGTTTCTCGCTCACACGTTTCACGTCAAATAACAAATCTGGAACAACAGATTGGTGCCACTTTGCTACAAAGAACCACTCGAACACTGAAGCTCACCGAAGCAGGCAAGGTTCTGTATAAACAGTGTGAAACCGCCCTTCATAATATTGATCAAGCTGTTATGGCAGTGGTTGATGATGTAGAAGAATTAAGAGGCGAAATTCGTATCAACTGCGTGGGGGGTATTTAGGGGAAGACGTTGTCGCAGATATCGTTGCTCAGTTTCTAATCCAACACCCACAAGTGAACATTAACTTAGATTTTAGCAGCCATCGTGTCGATTTAATCGCGGATGAATTCGACATCGCTTTTCGAATGGGAAAGTTAGACGACTCCAACTTTATCGCTCGCAAACTGATTGATGTGGAAATGGGGACGTACGCAAGCCCAAGTTATTTAGAAACACATGGCTATCCTTCGCATCCAAAAGACTTAGAAAAACACATTTGTTTGACAGGTAGTGTGACACGCTGGGCATTCGAGAACACAAATACAAAGCAGTCAACGGAACACCAGATACGTGGACAGTTACGATGTAAGAGTGGCAGAGTAATGATAAAAGCAGCGTTGGCGGGAAATGGTATCATCCGTGTACCAGCACTTTATTGCCAACAAGAACTCCAGACAGGCAAGCTAAAAGAAGTGTTTACCGACTGGAGCATTCCGAGTGTGGAGTTTTCACTCCTTTACCATCACGACCGACATCAACCAAAACGCATCCGAGCCTTTATTGACTTTGCTACTCAATATTTTCGTCAGCTGCCGAGTAAACACAAGTAACGTGCTCGATAGCATTTCCCTATGTGATCCAATATATACGGAATCTATAAAGCCCAAATTTGTACTAAAGAAATACGTAAGCATCGTGATGTTTTAAGGTCTAGTTTTCATAAACATTAGCGGTGTTTGCCCAGTTTGCTTTTTGAAAAATGCAATAAAAGCACTGTCTGACGAAAACTCCAGCCAATCAGCAACGGCGCTGACTTGCATTCCCGTAGATAACAATTCAACTGCTTTTAAGAGCCTCCACTGTTGACGCCAATCTTGATAATTCATACCCGTTTCCGACTTAAATAATCGTGTTACCGTCTTGGTGCTTGCCCCAACTTTGCTTGCAAGAGTAGTAAGCGAAGGAGCGAGAAATGAAGGTTCAACCAACTCTCGACGAAACGTTGTTAAGCGCCGATGCGATGGCAAAGGCAACTGAAACGAATAACGTTTCGCAGCATAAAACTCCTCCCAAAAAAGCGCCGTCGTATTTACCATCTCGCTGCTAGGCTTATCCCACTCCCAAAATGACATTTTATCAATAAGAGCTTGGAGTAAATTATTCACTTCTATCATCGTGATCTTACTCGGACAGGCAAACTCCTCACAATCAAAATACAAAGATCGATACGCCACCACATTCGTCATTAGTGCGCGATGCGGCGTATTAGGTGGGATCCAAACCGCCTTTGTCGGTGGCAAAATACAAATCGAGTCTTCCAGAGCAAAACTCATACAACCTTGAGGTGCGTACAACAATTGCCCTTTCTTGTGCTGATGCATACCCGAGTCGTGCTTGCCAATATCCGCAGCAATTCCCACTACACAATTAGAAATTTTGTCTGCGTCAAACTGTGTTTCTTCGTCAATAAGTGCCATTTTGTCCGAATATTGATGTATTTGGTTTTTATGTTGTTATTGGCTCAATCATAGCCTCATTTATACTGCCCGCCAACTTCATTAACAATGGGTAACAATATGAATACTAAGCCCTCTTTATGGCTCATGCTGGTTATGTTGATGTTTCCGCAAATTGTAGAAACCATCTATAGCCCAGCGTTGAGCTCAATCGCTCTATCATTTGATGTAAACCACGCACAAGCAGCACAAACACTGTCGATTTACTTCCTAGCGTTTGCCATTGGCGTTGTAGTTTGGGGAGTGCTCGCAGATAAACTGGGAAGAAAGCCTACCATGCTTATTGGGCTCTTTATCTATAGTTGTGCGTCTTTACTCGCAACTCAAACCGAGAGTTTTGCTGTTGTCATGGCTGCGCGAGCCCTGAGCGCATTTGGTATCGCGGTAGGTTCCGTTGTCACACAGACCATGCTTCGTGACGCGTTTGACGGTCAAGAACTGAGTAAAGTCTTCAGCTTAATGGGGATGGGTATATCAATCAGCCCGGTAGTAGGCATGCTATTAGGCGGACAGCTTACAGGGCTTGGTGGATATCGTTATGTATTTTTCGCTTTATTCTTAATCGCGTTAGTATTGCTCGCTTATAACGTTATTAAGCTTCCTGAAACACAGAAAGAACAGACACCAGTACGGTTGCGTCAACTTAGCTGGAAAATGGTAAGAGACGCGCGAATTTGGCGCTCAGGATTACTGGTTGCTTTGTATAACATTGCTCTATTTTCTTATTACCAGCTTGGCGCATTTACTTTCTCAGCACTTGGGTATAGCTCCGAACAATTTGGATACAGTGGCATAGTACTGGGGTTAGGCACTCTGCTTGGGAGTTATTTAAACAAATCCCTAGTGTCTAAAAATGTACGAAAAAACCAACTACTTTGGCTCTCCGCAGTATTGCTTAGTTTGGGATCAGTCGGTGTGTTGATTCTGAGCCAATCAATCTGGTTTGTTGCTCCAATGATGTTAGTCGTCATGTCGTATGGGATTGCGATACCCAATATACTCAGTGACGCACTCGTTGATTATAAACAACAGGTAGGTAGCGCAGGCGCTTTATTTGGGCTCATGTACTACATCATGATCGGGACGGGATTAGCGATGGCTGGAACAGCACAAAACTTAAGTGTCATCCTATTAACATGTAGCTGTTTAGCGATTTTATTGGCGTTTTCTACAAAACAAGTTCATACCGACTTGTGACAATAATAATGAAAGACTCTCCGTAATGGTTCACCGAGAATCTAGAGAATTTTTCAATCAATAGGAACTGAGGAGCACAATAGTAACCACTCCTCAGTTGTCTTCTAGAGTGCGATCTAAACTAAATTAACCTTAAAGAAGCTCTCTAATTTATCAAATGGGATCACATCCAGTTGATCGTAGAGATCCGTATGATTCGCATTTGGAATGATCATCAATTCTTTAGGCTCTGCCGCCGCTTCATAAGCCGTTTCACTAAAATAGCGAGAGTGCGCCTTTTCGCCATGAATGAACAACACTGGGCGTGGAGATATCTCTTCAATGTAGGTCAGAATTGGCATATTCATAAACGACAGCGGCGTTGTGAGTGTCCATGCTGCATTTGAGTTAATCGCTCGTGGATGAAAGCCTCGTTCAGGAGACTTGTAATAGGCTGCATACTCAACAACAAATTGGGGCTCACCTCCAACTAACTCAAGCGATACTGGCCCGTAAGTAGGTGTTCCATTTTCGGCATCTTCCCATCGTTGCAGGCTTAGCTGCTCTAACGTTTGCGTGCGCTGTTCAAACGTCGTACTGTCGTTATAGCCTTTAGACATTACACGGGTCATATCATACATCGTACTGGTTGCGACTGCTTTGACGCGTTTATCTGCAGCAACTGCGTTTAACGCCATGCCGCCCCAACCACATATGCCTATCACACCAATTTTCTGACGATCAACGTCTTTCTGTAGGCCAATAAAGTCCACAGCTGCGCTAAAGTCCTCTGTATTGATATCAGGTGATGCAACGTTTCTTGGTTCACCACCACTCTCTCCGGTATACGATGGATCAAACGCTAAAGTAATGAAGCCTCGCTCGGCTAATGTTTGAGCATATAACCCTGAAGACTGCTCTTTCACAGCGCCAAATGGACCACTAATGACGATAGCCGCAAGCTTGCCACTTTTGTTTTTAGGTTGATAAAGATCCGCTGCCAACGTGATGCCATAACGGTTTTTAAAACTCACTTTGCGATGTTGAACTTGGTTACTTTTCGTAAATGTTTTATCCCAGGTGTCACCAAGATTTATTTGCGTCTCAGCTTGAACAGAACTCGTTGAGAGCGCTCCAACTCCCATAGCAACCACGCTGGCACCCGTCATTTTCATCATATTGCGACGACCTTCATCAGGTTCATCTTGGTAACTTGCTTGATTGTCGTTCTGGCTTTTCATGGTAGACACTCCTAATTAACGTAACACACGATGAGTACAGTACGCGGAGGCTTTATCGCTCCTACTTTACTGACACGTACATTGTTGCAACTTTCGTATTTTTTCGTTAACCAGATACTACGCATTGCTTGCCTAATCTTCCGAAGATTGGTCTAAACCTCTTCTAACGTTAATTAAGGCGTAAATAAAAAGCGCCTGTCGGCGCTTTAATTATCTATAGCTCTTATTGCCATGTTGGCTCGCCAAACTCTTCACAACGTTGCTTGTCGTAATTTTCAATGCGCCCGCGTTTACCTACAAACTGAACCTGAACAACCATTCCAGCTTCAACATATTCACTGAAATAATCGCAAGAAACACGAAAACTAGTATCGCGTATCACAATTGGTACCCATTCATAGCCGCCGCTGCGTGGTAAGTAAGACTTGAAGGTAATGACCCCATCATCTGAAACGTTGATTTCTTCATCATATTCATTCAACTTATAAAAGCGTTGTCCATCAAACTCTGCCTTTGCTTTTTCAATTATTTCCTTCGTTGCTGTCGATTGCATCGGCGTATTTGACACCAGTTGACACCCAACAACAGATGTCAATACGGACAAAGCCAAAGCGAGTTTAGTTATTTTATTCATTTACCTAACCACTGTAGAATTATTCAACACTTACCATTTTAAAAGGAGGGAGACCATACTTTATTTTTAATAAAAGAAAAAGCGCCTTTCGGCGCTATTAATTATACATCTCTTATCCAAACGTCTTTGACGTCTTTTTTAAGAAGGTCAATCACACTTTGGTGAATGAAAACGAAGCCAAAATCTTCTTCTAGTTTAAATATTAATCGTTCTTCTAAAGGAATATTTTCTAATTTAGAGAAGTCAAACTTTGTTGATTCGATATCTAACCAGTTCAACATACCGTATTGTTTTTCTTTGTCCGTCAATTTATAAGTTTGATGGATATAAGGCATTCGATAATCTTCGTAAACTTTAATTTCATCATCAGATGGCTGGCTTGGGAACAATCCACTCGAGCGTCTAACCACTCTACTCCGTGTACGACCAGTTTCTCTACTTTTGACGCAATATCACTGATGATAAATAGCTTTGGAGAAAAGGTCATTTCCAAAAGCAGATCAGGCTCTACTGGCACTATTGGCTTAGGGCTTTGCTGGAATGGGAAGTTACCTAGGTCTTGTTTAGTTAGTAAATGATATTGTTCTTTCATTTTAAGCCTCAGTACTTTGGTACTTCCTTATCACAATCCAATTTAAAAGCTCTTAAATCACTAAATGATTCAGTGCCACTCACAAGATCAAAAATTTCCTCACAGAAAATTGTTGCGGTCTCTGCCCCTTTAACGCGGAACAAAACTCTATTTTGAAGAGGGATTTTTTTAATTTCTCCTCAGATAAATAAAGTTCCATAACTAACATCTTATTTCTCTTGGGTGACTTTCTCATTCTAGATTTAGATTCATCAATAACATCTAAAACATTATTTAGTGCCAACAAATAACGATTTGATAACGAGCCATCTGGTAATCTAAGTTCTGCGGGGTAACATTCGATCCCATAAGGGTCAAAACTCATCACCAGTTCAGCGAACTCCTTACTAACACAGAGATCACCATTATCCGCAATATTACCTACACCTTTAATAAAACCATCCGTAGATTCCCAAACAATAGGCTCTAAAGAGCTTGTAGGCTCAAATTTCGCTTTACTATACAAGGGCTCTCTACTGTCAACACATGTATAAATCATTTGCGAAATTTGGTAATTTTCACTAATAATCGAGAATTTCATATTTTACGTCACTTACTTTCCAATACCATATGAATATAGATATCAGGATTGAAAAATCATTTCCTTTTCCTAAAAAACCTTAACCACCTCTTTTAATATTAAATTTATACAAACTCCGAATAATCATCAACAGAGAAAAATTCTATCCCCTGTACTTTCTGCTCAAGAAACTTTTTCACAATGGAGTTATGGTAAAATACTTTATCCTTCCAACCAGAATCCCAAAATATAAGTCTTTTTTCAACTTCTATGTTATCGATCAAATCATCATTTACAACCAACTTATTCATTCCAGAGATAAACTCTTCACCTTCAAATTCATCGTAAAAATCGAACTCACTTTTATCTCTGTCAATTACATTTATTTCATTGCAAAGCTGTAACATTTTATAAGCATAATTTCCATTATCGACAAGAGTTATGTCAACCCAGTTCACTCCAAATAAGTGATTGAAAGAAATACCCTCAAAAACGTCACTCCTTATTACTAGTGAAGGAATTAAAAACACATCGGTAATCTTATAATCTTCTTTAAGAGCAAACCTTTTTACAAGCGGAATTGGCTTATTAGGATATGTAAATACGCTAGATGGAACCGAATCAGAGAATTCATCCGGAAAATCATAAAGTGGTGTTTCAACAACTTCTCTAGCAAAGTAATAATCGCTCATTTACAATCTCTGACGTTCTTATTTTACTCCTGTTCTTTAATTCAACAGGCAACAACGGTGCTTCAATAATAATATTAAAGAAAAAGCGCCATGAGGCGCTTTTCAATGCTGGCAGTCTAATAACGGCCATATGGAGCTGTGGTATCATACCATACATCGACACATCCAGCTGACTTCAAGTCTTTAACGAAGTTCTCACTAATATATAATTCATTATTCTCGTTAAAAACAAAAGCATATTTTTCTTCTACTTCTAAATCTGTCAGGGTTGGAAATTGTAAAAGTTCAATTGTTTTATAATCATCAAACTGTCTATCATAATCGTCAGGATGACTACCAAAATCAAAATTACTATCCCAAGTATCTTTTCCTTCTAACCAAAATTTATTTAACTTTTCTAAAATTTCTTCCCAAATTACGAATCGGATATTATTGTCAAAAATAATAAACAAGTCAGGGTTAGAAAAAACCATACCTGGTCTTTTTTCTGGTAGAATATTGCTTAAATTTTCTTTAATAAACTTAATATACATATTACTTCAAGAATAGTAATTTACATAAAAATCATTCAAATTTAATTTCATCTATCTAAAGTCTGAATAGCCGTCTGCCGGTATAAATTCCACACCGACTAGCTTAGAATTTTTTATTTTTTCAACTAAACTTTTATGGAAAAAAACACACTTCAACCAACCAGGATCTATAACTACCTGCCTTCTATCTACTGGTATAGTCTGAATTAGTTTTTCATCTAATATAAGATTAAGAATACCACTAATCATCTCATCACCATTAGAATCCTTTCGGTACCTCTTGATCTTACTTTTAGATCTATCAATTAGCTTGATCTCATTGACAACTTGTAGCATAAGAAAATCATGTTCGCCTTTATCATGAAGTTTAATATCGATCCAATTAATCCCAAAAATGTTATTAAAATTTAATTTCGAAAATTCATTTTTCTTAATAGAGAAATTTGGCATCTCAAGTATATCTGGGATTTCATAATCATCTTGTGGAAAAAATTCGACTATCAAGGGAACAGGTGCTTTAGGGTAAGTAAAACTCGTTAAGGGTACTGAATCGATGTATTCATCTGGAAAACAGTAAATTGGGGAATTGACACACTCTCTTGCAAAAAAATATTCACTCATTTTCCAACCTCAAGTTTTCTAGGTTTCATAATCTTACCTTTTACATTCTTTATATTGTGTTTTTCTTCCGGTAGCTTGGAAGATCTACTTGGGCATGCGCTTCTTGATTTACTCTTGCTTTCTATATTATTCTCGCCTGCACAACCTATATCACTTGCCGGAGAGTAATCATGACCAAAAGTCGAAATTGTATATAAAAAGCTATCTAAACACACTAAAATGTCTTCAGAGACGTCGTCTAAATCAGACTGAAAGTGCCTTTTATTCCCTGATTTGCAATAATAGCCTCTTTTTGCACTTTCTTTTACACCTTTAATATCCCGATTAACCGACTTTATATACTTTATATCATCCAGCCGCAACTTAGACACTACAGGGTCAGGAACCTTTGTTACCGGAATTGATGTAAGTTCACCACTTTCAAGATCTGAACTTGTTTCCCAAAACTGTTCTTGCTCGGTCTTGAAGTCCAAACCTCCACCATGGCCAGACTTATGGACGTGTGTATTGACTTGACAAGCGATATCCGTTTTGGAAGGGAACATTACCCCATTTTTCCAGGTGTTTATATCATACTCATATGCTTCTCTGTATTTTTTCCACTCTGGAGTATCTAAGTTTTTAGTTGTTATGATGTGGTGAGCCTGAAGTCCGAACTGTCCGTCATCCCCCTTCAAACGTCCATCCGCCCATAAATGTTCATTGAAGCCCGACTTATAGTGCTTAGATTTAATTGCTTTTGCTAAAGCAGGCCCTGAACCTTTTATAAGACAATGTGTTTTTGCAGTTGAGTTTTTAGCCATGATGGTATTGACCTCTAATAAGCATCACATTTTTCTGGTTTTTTCTTACAAACGGGACAGACAAAATCTTTTTTATCTTTGTCCTCATTCGCCTTTGCGGAGTTCTTTCCTGACTGAGCAGACTCACCGGTATTATGTTTTACTCTTGCTGGGTAAGTTTTCTCGCCCTTACCTAAGATACGAGCAAAAAGATCATCAAACTCGCCCATCGCTTCTTTAAGCTTGTCCGGAACCATTTTATCGATGATTTTTACCTCATCCGCTAACTTCAAGAAATACGTACCGAGCTCATCTGCACCCATTCTGTTTGCGTATGAAGCCAGCTCAGTTGCCACTTCAATACAAGGTTTTAGAACATCGCTAACAATCTGGCTGGTTTGTTTCGCATAATCCATCCAATCTAACGTACGCAAGAACTTCTCTGGATCGCCTTTACCCATGCCTCTTAAAACAGCCAGTAAAGTATCTTTTGATGTTCCTTTTCCGCCTTTAAGGGCTACTTTACACGTACCTTTGACTGCACTACCAAATGTCGGGACACAACCGATAAGCGTTAATGAAAGAGCCAGCCAGTTTTCCGACTTTTCACGTTCTTCCTCATTCAACAACGTCATAATGTTCGCTGATAAATCGCGGACATCTGCTGCTTGATCGACAACAGGAATCATGGTCAGGGCCGTATTGGCAATGATCTGTTCTACGGAGGCATCATCGTTAAAGTCCCCAAGAATGACGCCCCAAACCCAGCTTGCAGCACCAGACATTCTCTTCCACGCATTCTCCCAGAAACCGACTTCTCCACGCTTAGCTTCTTCAATAATTAGCTGCGCGTTCGCACTTGGATTAAAGTTTGGATTGGTCTTGGTTGGGACATTTGGCATAAAATCGCGGCTGTCCTCGCCGTACTCTATAGCAAACTCCCCCGGAGCAACCCCACCAACCGATGCTTTACCGTTGTTGTCTAGTGTTCCTTCAAACACCGCGCCAGATTGATCTGTGAGAGTGTATGTTGCGCCTTGAACGGGTTCACCATCTGAGTATGAGAGATACAAATCAACCGTATACGTCCCTTCCTGGTCTTCCGTAACAGAAACCGATGGGTTTTGTGCGCCGCCAAGACACATGGTATTGGCTTTATTCATGGTCATTTGATCGGACAGGCGACATACGCCCTTACCTTCAAACTTAACCGTTGGTGAAGCTGAAATGAATTTTGCTTCGGCTTCTATCGTGCCTGAGGCAACGCCTTTTCTGTCACCGCCCGCATCGCCGGTACTTTTTGAGAACGTACTGCCCTTGATAGCAACACTGTTACCGCCATCCATAGAGACCGTCGTAGTCCCACCAGCAAGGTCTGCTGATTTAGCATTGTTGCCATAAGGGATAGGAACGACTGGCTTGCCGACCTTAGTTAAACAAACATCTGGGAGCGTTGCATTCGCTTCACCACCTGAGCCTTTATGAACTATCGAAAGTCCATTCGCACCAACTGTTACGCCCATAACCAATCCATTTGAATTTTATTGATTGAATGATAAAAGAGATCGCACATTGCAATCTCTCTAAATGACTAGTGAATTTCACTAAAAGACCAGTGATATTCACAGCAAACCTTAAAACTGGCAGAAGATCTCATTTTTAGATTTCTGGTTATCTATACACTTCAAGCAGTTGCTGGAATTTTAAGTCTATGACGATGTAGGTTGCCGCATACATAAGCGCAAACGTAATCGCACTAAGACTCAAGATCAGCTTGGGTGAAATTACCCTTTTTAACGGCTTCTTTAGGTATTTAGCTTTAAGGTTGATTAAAGAAACTTTTTCTTGTTCTGCTAGGCGGTCATCTCGCACTAATCGATAAATGGTGCTGCCAATTTCCGCTAACTTTTCGTTACCACGCTCTTCACGGCCGTACTTGCCTTGGAAACCAAGTTGAAGCAATAAATAGAGAAACTCTATAACGTGACGGTATTTGCGAGGGTCGGCTTTTAAGCGGTCGAGAATAACGAAAAACTTGTCACCACCAGATGTTTCGTTATGGAATTCAGACAGTAAGCTGTTCTGGCTCCAGTGACTATTTGCCCCCCATTCTTGCCGACAAACAGATTCATCAATCGCCGCACACAAGCAGTAACGAATAACAAGAACCGAAGCACGATCGAGCTCCATTTCATTAAGTTTTCGTTCACCTTTTCGAATCTCACGTGCCACTTGTTCACGAAATGGCATCGGGTCATCAAGCCAAGGGATCGAAGACATACAAGACAGACTGGCGATCAACCATGAGAATTGATCCACCAGCGGGTTAATACCCATGTTGTCGATAGATAGATCTTGTACTGCGATGTTTCTCGATAAGTCAGGCGCTGGCATTACCTCCATTGGTTTGCCAGGCTCTGGTTGGAATAAGACTACGGTGACGTCTGTTTCTGCGTAACTCATAGACGAACGGCCCAAAGTTGCAATGATAAGTTAGCGAAATCGCCCGCAACGTGAATCGCAATCGCAGCAGTGTTCTTCAATGCCATCCACTCTTCACTCGTTTTATCGAGCTCGAAATAGGTATAGCCAGCGTGATACGGCAGCGCGCGTGGCACAACTGGCATTGGTTTGATCTCAATCCCTGGCAGTTGAAGGTTAATCAAGTCGCGAATGTTATCGATTGAACCGATCTTCGTTTGGCTGACAAACTGCGTATGCAGGACATCCAAGGTAACGTCGGCTTTAACTGCAAGAATAAAGGTCGTCGTATCAATGATCTTATTGTCAGGGATCGCTGCCGTTCTGATGCCATAGTTCTGATCTTTTAAGGTCAGTGGAATTGCTCTTTGTTCAGACATCACGCTCAATGTCATTTTCGCACTGTCTAGAACGCGAGAAAGACAGCTAGTAAGATCACCATGATTGTATTTAGTAAACTCAATAGGTCGGCGTGTCGTCGAGCACAGCGTCGAAAGCTCGCCCTCTGCCTGAAGAAGAATTCGATACAAAGACTCAGGGTGTACAGCTTCTGTGTTTGCAAAATGCCAAAACAAGGGTTCGTATCTATTGAGCGCTTGCAGTAGCATAAAGTCAGAAACTGATGATACGCCTTGTTGATCCACCACTCCCAGTCGCTGAACTATGGATTCTGCGCGGTGCTTGAGCATAGAAGCAAACTCCGTCGCGAACTTATTAAGTACCGTAGATGCGTGAATATCAATACAGGTAGGAATGAAACTATCATCTAAGATCACGCTGCCATCTGGCTTCACTTCCGAGATCTTGAGGATCGGAATAGACGTGTAAGCACTTTTATCTTCATGGTCGTACATTAAGCAAAAGTTAAGCTTACCGACGACGATATTTGCCATGTCTTCCGAATCATAACAAGCATCAACCGCTTCTTGAGATTCCATCGTATAACGTGCACCGTCTTTTTTAGTGCCAAATAACTCAGAACGTTCCGATGGTAACGGACAGCACAAATAAACCACTTTATCGGCAATCGAAGGATCCACATCTTTCACTTCTGGTAGTTCAGCGAGCAGTGGAAGCTCAAATGGCGTGCGGTCTTGTAGGATGCCTTCTGCACGCGTAATACCAATTTTACCGAGGGCTAGCAGTTGTGAATTTATTTCCAAACGCTTAATCCCCCAATGTAAAGGAGATGCGTTGTTGCTCAACATGCTCGACAGTTTACTTTGCGAACGATCGAGTTGTTGAAAATGCTGCGGCTTCATGAACATTCCATCTTGCCAAACAACTGGATTGTATAAAGACATGTTTCTATCCCTTAAAAGTAAACCTGTTCAATGCCGCGAGTATTATCAGAAATTAACTCACTGCCTTCTAACTTGAGCTTGATGTAGTACTCGCTCTTCTCTTCAATGACTTCAACTTTACGCCATGACGAACCATCAATATCACGAAAGGCCACAGAAAAACCGACGGCACGAGTGTCAGGGTCTAGCGTTAGCATTTCATGAACTTTTCCACCTGGCTGTATTTGATATTCATAACGTTTGATGTACTCATCACCCAACGACGCTTTATCGTTTTCAAACAGCGCAAAAAAATCTAAGCTTCGGAATAAAACTGGCGAATTTAATTCGTGAAGGCGGAGAATGACCGGAGATGACTGCCCCCATCTCTCACATTGAGTACAGGTGACGCCTCAATAACCAATTCAATGGACGAAGTTTCTGGTGTGATACCCGTGGACTCTTTAAATTGATCCCACATGGAACAACCGGACAACATGGCAAATCCGAGTAATACGGCGATACTACGCATGGTTTCCTTAATCACTTTGTTATAGTTTTTCTTAATCAGCCCTTTTAAGGATGTTTCGTTGAGCAGGCGACGATTGTTAGAGTAGAAATCTAAATATTCGCCCCACAGTTTTGACTTCGTTGAGAACAAAGATTGACTCGCCACTTTGTTAGCAAATGCAACGGGATCGTTCGTCTCTGATTGTTCTAAAATGAGCTCATTCAGCGCTTTATTAAACGTGACTTGGTGGTCATTCAACTCATCAAGCATTTGTTCTACCAGTTCATTTGGAGCCAGTAGATGTTGGCTATTGAGAGTCAGCATCAGCTCCGCAATGTTAGAGTTAGACTCACTCGTACTCTGCTCTTCTTTCAAGGACTCTACTTCGTGTAATTCTTTCTGCAGGTTATCGATACATAAGCGCAAACAAGTGCCCATTTGTTTGAACAACTGAGCTTCATTCGTCATTAGCTCAGGATTTCTTATACCCAAACCATCAAAAAACGCTTGTGCTATATCTTGAGAACAGGCGGTTGCTTCGATTCCCGCTTGCTCTTTAGTCGTACTGTTTATCGTAGGTTCTACCGCAGGCATTTGCAGTTGCTGATTAGCTTGAGAAGAGGGAGTAAATGACTGTGTCATCTCTTCCCATTTTGAGCCTTTAGCAGTATGTTCGACGATCGTCTCGGTGGAGTTAGGTGCATGATGCTGTCTTTGAACTGCCCTATCTAGAATCGTCGTTTGGGGTTGAACCGTCTCTTCTGAGACAATATCTTCTCTATATGGCGTACCGTTCTCTACCCCTAACGAACCCTTTATTGATGCGTTACTCTTGGTCTCCGTAGCCATCCAATCTTCAGGGATGAGGCTTGACTGATCGAACTCGGAGTATATGCTGAAACTGTCATCGACCACCTGACGTGTGCTTTCCACCGTTTTAGGCTGTTCAGGTTCTGGATGCTCATCGTCACGAATTAAATAATCATCATCTCGCTGCATTGAAAAGTTAAGGTGCGCAACAGGATCATGACAATCAATGTCATCCTGTTTAGTCTCCATAAACAAATCTTCTAAAGCGCCTACTTTTTCTTCTTCTTCGACAACTGCGTCACCGAGGCTAACCAAAGGATCATTGGATACTCGCTCAGGGGCTATATCAGCGGCAATGTCTTGTGTCGAGGTAACATGCTCCAGAGAAACGCCAATTTCATATTGTCCTAAAGAAATAATATCGCCATCGACTATCGCAACAGGTTGATTTTTGAGTATTTTGTTTCCGTTAACCATAGTGCCATTAGTGGATACGTCACTAATATAGTAGGTATCTCCATACACACTGATCAGGCAATGAGTGCCTGATATAAAGCGGTTGTGATCGGTTAAAGACACACTACAACTTGGTGAACGCCCTATTGAACCACCACTCTCGGGCATTTCAATGTGCTTGACACCTGTGTATTCCTCTGGGCATTTAGAAATAAATAGAACTAGCTGATTTGAGTGCATCTATATACCTCAAAATAGCATAGAAACAGACAGTTCAAGCCCACCTATCCCATCATTGATAACTGGGAGAATATAAGAGGCTTGAGGAATGATTTGTATATGAGCATCTGGGTTACTACCTAGCTTAATGACTGTACCAACGGCGATAACTGCACCCAGCTCGAACTGATCGATGTCCTCGACACTCTTATAGCGGTAACCTTCTGGGTCAACTTGCCAACGGTTTGAATATTGTGAGTAACCTGCAGATAAACCAGCACCTACGTACGGTGTGAAAACGCTCCAAGAAGCCAGCGCATATTGCGGTACAACACGAAGTTCATAGTTAGTTACTTCTTGATATAGACCGCTAGCTGGCGCTTCGATATCTTCTGCTAGGTAGTTAAGCCCTAACCACCAGCGCCAACGGTTATTATTTTCATCAATAGGGCGAGAATGAACCAAGCCAAACCTTAGACTGTCTTGTTCACCACTGTTACCTTCTTCGTAATTAATGCTATCGATAGTCAACATACTGGCAGAGAGTCCATAACGCTCTCCCTTTGCGACTGCAAAAGAAGAAAATAGACACATGGCTGAAATCAGCCCGATTTGACTTGGTTTTAGCATTTCGTCCCTCTAGGAAAACCGATATTCTACTTAGAGGCGAAAGATATCAATTATATTCTCTTTTTCAATACGCCTAAAAAAACACCTATAACTTAATACATTTCAACTATAGGGTTGGTTATTTTACCTACAAACAAAAACTAATGGACCGAACTGAGTTAAAGCAATGAGCCTGTAAACCTATTTAATTAAATAAAAATTAAGAAGGCTCTACCACCAATTTAAGAGGGCTAATTTAAAGAACACAAGCGAACAAAAAACAGACAAAGTTAACAATTTAGTCACATTTATTAACTCAAAAGATCGACTTCGTCATATATAAGGCTCTCCTTAAAAACAAATCGAACTATTGACATTAATATTATGAACAAAGATCACACTAAGGATAATTTAATTTATTTTTTAAGTGTTTTTATTATCTAAACAACTTCTTTTATCTATAGAATCACTTCGGTAATGCACTGCTTACAATTTAATATAACAGCAGTGGAGTCCTATATACCTTAATACTTCTATATGATCAGTTGGAATTTGCCTTATGTTTTTTAGCGACTTCGCTCGAAGACCAATCGATGAAAATAACCCAAGCGGCTCTAACCCTAATGCCTCTGAAGACTTTGACGAAATAAAACGTCAAATAAATAATCTTAATAAAGTTACCGGAAGAGTCTCTTGGAAAACGGTTCAAACACTCTCAAAAAAATCTTGAGCACTCACGCTAAAGACTTACGTTGTTGCTGCTACTTCACGGTCGCATCAACATATAACGATGGTCTAAGAGGCCTTGTTGAAGGGTTAAATTCATTGCTTGATGTGTGTGTCGTCTATTGGAACACCGCATACCCTGAACATTCAAAGTCAAAAGCACGAATGAGCGCAATTGAATGGATGGTGGAGCATACTGAAAAACGTATTAATAAGCACCGTGCGTTGCCGGAAGAACTTCCACTGATTGAAGCTGCGCACCAGTTGTGTTTAAGAATAGAGGAAGAGCTTCGCCTTCATTACGGTATTCAAGCGCCTTCATTTGGTCGCATTCGTCGTATCTTAAATCAATGGGCTGAACAGATAAAAGAACAACAACATGCCATAGAGTTACGCGAGAAAAAACAAGCAAATACTAACGCTGCTTCCGCACAGGCAACACCTGAAATTAAAGTGAATGTATCTCCCTCTCCTGCCCCGGACTCGCCATCCCCCCTCAATAACAGTGAAAAAACGACCCCAACAAAGTCCGGCCGATTTATGATCTACTTCATCATTGGCTTGATTGTTACGGCGATATGTTCACATTTTGTTTACGAACAACAACGCTATCGAACGCTGGAGCAAAAAATTAGTCAAGCTTCACTTAATGAACTTGTAAAGTTGGTCGCCTCGTTAGATTACGAAAATAAAAAATATGCCCAGTCACTGAAAACACCAACTATTAATCGCGTAGATATTATGATGAATAACTGGTTTTTAGACTCGGCCAAAGTAAGTAACGTCAGCGAGCTCGATAGCTTGACCAATGAATTAATCGCAATCTATCCAGATTCATCTTCTGCCCAGCAGCTACGTCAAAACTTTTTGACACAGAGCGCCCATTTAGAAGACCAGTTTATGGATGTGTATAAGCGATTCTCAGACGCAAGAACGGTGTTTGCCAACGTAGCTAGACAGAATGTAGATAAGAACTCTAAAACGGCGTACGAATATAGTAACTCACTATTCCCGCTTCTAGGTCGTATTGAATACGCTGAAAAGTATTCACAGCAAAAGGAAATTGACCGCGCAACCCTTTTACTGAACATCTACCTATATAAATTGAGTCAGCTACAAGCTGAAAAAACTGACAATAAATAACAATACAATTAAAGAAGTTTTAGGCTTATGTTCAAACAAAAACTGTTTAGAAATCCAGTTGTGATTTCTACTATATTAACGCTTTTAGTGGCGATAACCATTACCGCTATTTATCTTCTTTTTCTAAAAGATGCAGATAAACTGTATCTTTGGCTGAGCCTTGGTGTTATCGCCATTTTCTACGTCACTTTTCAATTCACACTATGGTTGAAAAAAAGAACAGCGCTAAAGCTCAAAATTTGGAAACTGAGGAAGAAGCTCTTTCTATGGTTATCCAACCTCTTCTTGCTAACTCAGGCAAGAAACCAATTTATCTGATGCTTGGTAATAAAGGGTCAGGGCGACGTCAATTTTTATTTAATTCTAGTGCAATTAAACCAATGGATCGCACGAGAACCGCTAAGAATGATTTTTTTGAATGGTACGAATCTGACAGCGCTGTATACATCAAACCTGACCAACGCTTAGTGTTTCAAGAAATATCAAGCAGTGATGCTTCTTTATGGAATACATTCATCGAAGAAGTGATTCGCCACCGACCTAGAAAACCATTTTCTGGCTGTTTATTCTTCATCGACTTCGAGTTCATGATCGTCTCTGAGCCAGAACAAAAAGAGTACACTATTTCGTCGTTATTGGAGCGCTTGAGCACTATCAACTCTAAAACGTCGTCAGCATTACCAATTTATCTAATTATGTCGAAGCTAGACAAGTTAGATGGATTTAAAGAATACATGCACTTTAGCTCTCTTAAGACACGTGTAGAGTTCCTTTCTATCCCACTGAAAGAGGCCAAAGGTGTTTTTTCAGAATACTATCGTGATAGTTACCGAAATCTAGTTAAAGTGCTTGAAAGTAACGCGCTAGATGCATCAGCTAACTCAACAGATATCGACGAGAAACAGGCAATTCTCGCTTTCCCTAAGCAGTTTGAGCTATGTCAGTCTGAAGTCAGCTATGTTCTAGAGCGTCTGTGTGATGTTAACAACGGTGTTTATTCGCTAGATATCCGTGAAATTTTCTTTAGCTCAAGTTTACAAGGCGGTCGTAAATACAATTTACTAGCAAAAAGTTGTAGTAACTACTTCAACTTACCAATTATCGCCTCTGAGCATACCCAGTTGACGGAAACACCGTATTTTTCTCGCTTTCTGATTGATTCGCAAATATTGCCTGAAAGCGATTTTGCGGGAGAAAACAAGACGTATCTTCGTCTAATTCAGAGACAAAGCCGTTTAGCCATACTCGGCTCCATTATTCTGCTTGCTGGCGGTAGTTACTTTTTTGCAACTACGTTAGACAGTAACTTACATGTGATGAATCAACTACTAAGTATTGATGACAAATCACAAGCAGAGCACGATGCAAGATTTAGTGAGCTTTTAGAAAATGCAACCAAAGCGATAGAACCGTCTTATGGGGCATGGCTTAAAGGTTCTAAGGCTTTAGATGAGGAAATATTACCACTCAATATTAGCCGTTTGGATCAAAGCACTCGCATTGCCTACGAAGCGTTACTTAAGGAAGTCGCTCAGCAGCTAATACCTCTGATTGAGAAAGGTTACCGCCTACAATTAGCACAAAGTCAAAACGCTTTCACGCGCGCTTTACCTCTATTGAAGGGGTATTTAATGCTTAACGATCCATCTAAGCGTGATATCCGTTTTTTACGTCATCAAACACTCCAAATGATGAGTGATTTGAGTAACCAAAGTGACGTCGTTGATCAGGCCATGCGCTACTTAGACGCCTACTTTCGCACACAATTTGCTCCAATCGATATCAACATGGATCTTGTTCGTGCAACACGTCGCTCATTACTTGCAAATTCGAATGTCGACCTCGTGTATGCAGGCATTTTAAACGAAGCAAGCTCTATTGATTTAGGAACATTAGATCTGCAACGAGCCGTCGGTTTTGAGTTTAGCAATGTATTTAATACGCCAATCGATAGCGAACGCTTAATCGTCGATAAGATCTATACCTCCACTGGTTTCAGCACCTTTTATCGACCACGCGTGGACTTAATGTCACAACGAGTAATCAGCGACAACTGGGTTCTAGGTCTATCGCAACATGTCATCCCTACCAACGAAGAGCAAGAAGCCTTTAAAGAAGAAGTGCGAAAAAAATATACTGATGACTACATCAATAACTGGCGTAATGCGCTGAGTGAGCTCAAAGTCCAAAACTATGACAACGTTGGTGACCTGACCAACGCGATAGACTTAATCTCTGGGCCTTCTTCACCAATGACAACGGTATTGAAGCAGGTCTATGCCAACACACAATTTTCACCCGTTGGCGAAAAAAGCGCTCTAATTTCAAAACTGGACCCGAAACTCGCGGCAGCAGCAGATTCTGCATCAGATGCCGTAGAAGAAGTGGTAAAGCCTGATTACTTGCTAATGCAACGTGTTGAGCAAGCCTTTCACCTATTAAACCAGCTTCAAGTGAGTGAGACACCAAACTCCCCTACTCCTTGGGATGAGACCGTTGCAGCTTTGAGCCGTGTTCGCACCTACATGAAAGACATCGCCGACGCGCCAGATCCACAAATGGCGGCGCTAGCAGCAGCACAGCATCGAATGAACAGTACTGAGGCGGACCCATTAATCAAACTTAAACAGATTGCACAAAAATCACCAGAACCCGTTCGCAGCTGGTTACTAGATGTGGTTCAGCAAAGCTGGTCAGTAATGATTACAGAGTCTGCAAAAGGCATTCAAACTCAGTGGTACAGTGAAATTTATACCAAATTTAAAGAGATTGGATTGGGGAAATATCCATTTGACCTAACAGCGACCGAGGAAATCTCAATTGAAGATTTCGAATTGCTATTTGCTTCAGGTGGCTTGTTAGACACATTTATTCAGAAAAACTTTGCACCGTTCTACGATACGAACTTGTGGACGCCAAAGCAGGTAGATGGTGAGACGATGCCAATCTCTCCAGCTCTGCTAGTGCAACTACGCAACTATAATGTCATTCGAGATACATTAATTAATAAAAGCACCAACCGAGTTCATATTCCGTTTAGTGCAAGAGTACTCGACCTTGACTCTAGTGCAATTAGAGCCAGTTTAAAAATTGCAGATACCAATATGAGTTACTACCACGGTCCAAGCCGAATTCGTGAAATGGCCTGGCCACCGCAAAATGGTGACTTCAATATTAGTATCACACTCCAGGATGTAACAGACGAAGGTAGACAGCACGTTTTAAATAAGAGTGGTCAATGGGCGATATACAGATTGCTAGGTGACTCGACCTTGACAAACACTCATAACGGCAGCTTTGTCAGTGACATAAAAGTGTCAGGGAGGGACTTAAGCTTACGCATCACTCCATTGACGCAGAAAAACCCATTCACTCTTGCTGAGCTATATAACTTTACGCTTCCAGAGTCGATTAAATAACAATATAAAAACAAAATAGGCAGAACACATGATTTCAAACATGACTTTACAAGGTTTAGATAAATTAGATCGAAAAATACTTTCAAGTCTATTGTCAAACGGGCGTGAGTCTATTGCGAATCTATCTCGAAACATTGGTTTGTCTCGTACAGCAGTAGCAGAAAGGATTAATCGTTTAGAAAAGACCGGTATTATCAAAGGCTATACCGCACAAATTCGTGTAGAAAACGAAGGGCGCAAAGCCGCAAGCTATCTATTGATATCTTGTGAAAAGGGTAAGAAAAATGATGTAACAAATGCGCTTAAAGAAATCCCTGAGGTTCGCTTAACAAGCGTTGTTGGTGGCAACTTTGATATTATTGCCCTAATTGAAGCGCCCGATCTGCAGTCTATTCATCATCTTTGTAACGAAATTGAGTCATTTAACGGGATTCAAAGGCTTGATACTACCGTCGTACTTCACCAGCCGATCAGCCGTTAAGCTTTTCTGACCTTTTTGATGACAACATAAAAAGCCGCTCGTAGAGCGGCTTTCTTATATGCTTCCGATAACTCGGATTTTGGCATCTTTATCACTTGGGTTACCTAACCAGAATGTTTGTCCTAAGTGGTTCCCTTCCCCATTACCTAGCTTATTCTCTGGAATACTATCTAAGTTAACTGTCAACTTTAAGTCCCACGACATCGGGTCACGCAAAATGAAACGCATCAGGCCAACCAGTGTTTTGTGTAACTCACCATCGTAGGAAAACTGCTTAAATGTTTCAAAATCGATGCTGTCGATGCAGAGATTAAATTTGCCGTTTAAGTCCGCAATGCTTTGTCCTAAGTGCAAATTTTGCCCTAATATGCAATTAGCACGGTTGAGTTTATTCCGTTGGCTTTCTGCGATTTCTACGCGGCGATATACCCACTCTTCAATGCGCACACTAGGCAACGAGAAGTAATGCGAAACAATACCGGAAATCAGCTTCGGCGAACGCGTACGCGTAGAAAGTTGGTTTACATAAGACAGTATTTTCGCTCGATCTAACTCTGCGACCTTACTATCTTGCATTACGCTAGATAGGCCCGCCAAGTGCAGAATACGTCCAGAGAAGGCATCACTTGCCCCGCTTTGGTACTGCACGTGATATCGGTATTTCTTCCAAACCCGATACAACAAACTGGTGTACCGATTATGGAAAAAATCAAAGAAATCTTTTACCGGATTGTCTTCAGGATCTCGCCCTGCCAGTTTCTCAGTATAAGAAGCAGGAAGTGGTGAGCTTGAACCATGCAAGCCAAGAAAGTTGGTTTCGACTCTAGAATACTGCTGGCCATTTCTCTCCATATGAGCAATAAAGTCCATATCGCTCTTTGGAAAAGATAAGTTTGGCGAAACGCTGAACTCAATACGTTCTTGGTGGAAGTACTTGTTCTCACCGACGGCGACAAAGTTAGAGTTCGGCTCTAGTTGATAATGCTTCTCTAGCAGCAAGACTGCTTGATAGAAACTAAACTCATTCGACTTATCAGAAAGTGTATTAATCATAGTATCGTCTGCTGTCCGATAAGACTTGCCCAGTTATAAACCTCGCCTGTCGCTTCATCAAACACTTCCAGTTCGGTAAAGGAGTTCACACTCGAGTACAAACGGATGAATTCGTTAAGCACCGTCGCCATCAAGAACATGTCGCCTTCATTGACAAAAAATTTGGAATTGGTGACCAACTTAAACTGATTGCCGCGTACCGAAACGCCACGAAACACACGGTCGATTGGTTTCATTTCCGAAGAGATAACCCCATCAAGTCGATGAATGGATGCGCGGTGCGCTTGTCTGTCAACACGAGAGTGGAAATCATAGGTAGAGAGAAGCACTTTAAGTACATCAATATTTGCCAGCGATAAGTAGTTGAGTGACATATTCGCAATTAACTGCCACTGAAGCTCACCATTCACTTGCGGACTGACCGATTGAGTGGGCTTGGTAATATTCCTAAACGTCGCATAGGTCGGTGATTTATGAGTCGCGTAAGTGATGTCCCCCACTGACAAACGTTCCGCCAAATCTGCGTTACTACATTGCAGTTTCATGAGTACCGTTTCTGTTCCCAGTTCCGCAATGTCCCCATTATGAGTATGAAATGATATGTAGCGTTCAAGGCCTCTACCGCTTACACGCTCAGCGACTTTAGATTTGTAGAACTCGCGCTTATCTCGTTGGTTAATTTGATGCTCAAATGATTCAAATTCAATCAGAGACTTTCGACGACGCTCGTCTTTACTCCAGCTTTCCACTTGCTCAATGGAATAGACTTCGTAATGCTCCTGAGTGTTGCTTTGCGGACGTACCTTGTACTCGTTACGTCGGTGCTCTAAACGAATTGGATCGCCATCTTTTTCAAATAAATTAACGGCAGGCGTACAGTGCAACTTCAAGTGTTTATCTTTAAGCACCACTTCTGACGGTAATGCACGCTTAAAGTGGAATTTGATTTTGACCGTGCTACGTTGTGGAATGCCTTTTAGCCACTCTAAGCCTTTAATGTCGAAGAACATGAACTTATCTGGCAAAGAGAAGAATTCTTGCAGCAAACGATAGCCTGCAAATGAATTTTTGCTGTAAGGCAGGAGCGCTTCGTCCTCTTCATGCCCAACTGGCTTAACGTATTCTGGCCCTAAGCGATGTTTGTAACCACCACCAACATCTAATTCGACATAATCTAGGTAACGGAACAGCCATAAAAAGACAGTTCGAGTAATATGAATCTCGCCATGCAGGTGTAATCGCAGCGTGTCTAAACCGATCCGAGACAGTTCAAGACCATGCTCCGTCGATAAAGTCACATCAATCATCGAACTGGTGCGGCTGTTGGTCTGTTCGATGTTAGTGATCGTAATTGGGTATAGATTGACGTCGTAACAAGTACGGAACAAACATTGCGTGCCCTCTACCTGTTCACTCGCCATTTCTGCGCCACGTTTCACCACGGTTTTCTCAGTAACACTTCCGGTATGCGGTTTTAGTTCGCTAATGCACAAAGACGGAATCGAACGCATGTAATGTGGCCACAGCAAAGTCATCAGAGATTGCGTCAGCTCAGGCAGTTCATCATCAATCTTCTCGCGGATTCGACCTGTCAGAAAGGCAAAACCTTCGAGCAGTCGTTCGACATCTGGGTCAAAGGTTCCCTCAGAGAGAAAGTGAGTTAACTTTGGATGATATTTGGCAAACTCACTACCCGACTCACGCAAATACGTGAGTTCATCTTGAAAGTATTTACTGTTACTCAAGTGGCACCTACTAAACGTTAAATTGGCCGTCGGTTCCCATGTAGACGTCTATCGACATTGGGACTTTACCGCCGTTATGGGAAACTTCGCCGCGAATACCAAAGCCGAGTTGTAGCGGGTTATGGTGATCTTCACGGTAATTAACCTCGACATTCAACAGTCGCGGTTCAAAGCGTTCTATGGTTGACGTGATGTTTTTTTGAATGTGGCGAACTAGGTTCGTGTTGTTAGAAAGTACGTCATTAAAATCGGGTAAACCATACTCATTGTCGATCATTGCATTCCCAGAATGGGTATTCAGCAAGTCTGCGAGATGAGAATGAATAGATTCAATCAAATGCTTGTGAGAAACGACTTTCTCGTAACAGTTTTTGGGTTCACCAAGCTCAATCCGCTCTAAAAGGCGATAACCTTTTTCCATCTTCACTCCTACGAAAAAAGCAGCCAGTCTTTACTGGCTGCTTTATGGTTTCAGCAATGGGTTATTGGTCTAACTTACCAACTAGAGACAAGTCGAAGCTCGCACCCATGTACTTGAAGTGAGGACGTACAGACATTGATACTTTGTACCAACCTGGGTCGCCTTCTACGTCTGACACTTCAACCTTAGCAGCACGTAGTGGACGACGACCACGGACTTCCGCTGGCGGGTTTTCCTGGTCAGAAACGTATTGACGAATCCACTTGTTCAGTTCAATTTCTAGGTCTGAACGCTCTTTCCAAGAACCAATTTGCTCACGCTGTAGCACTTTGATGTAGTGCGCTAGACGGTTGATAATGAACATGTAAGGAAGCTGAGTACCTAGCTTGTAGTTCATCTCTGCTTGTTTGCCTTCTGGCGTGTTCGCAAACACTTTCGGTTTTTGAACAGAGTTTGCAGAGAAGAACGCCGCGTTGTCAGAACCTTTACGCATGGTTAGCGCAATGAAGCCTTCTTCTGCTAGCTCGTACTCGCGACGGTCAGAAACAAGAATCTCAGTTGGGATCTTAGTTTCGATTTGACCCATGGCTTCAAAGTTGTAAACCGGTAAGTCATGCACAGTACCACCGCTTTGAGGACCAATGATGTTTGGACACCAACGGTACTTAGCGAAAGACTCACTAATTTTTGATGCCATCGCGTACGCAGAGTTACCCCATAGGTAGTTGTCATGGCTGTCTGTTACTTGCTCATCGTAGTCAAACGCCTTAATTGGGTTATCTTCTACAGAGTAAGGTGTACGTAGCATAAAGCGAGACGTACATAGACCTAGGTAACGTGCATCTTCGTGTTCACGTAGACTACGCCATTTAGTGTATTGTGGGCCTTCAAATACTGACTTAAGATCTTTTAGATTCGGTAGCTCTTCATAGCTATCTAGACCAAAGAACTTCGCAGACGCCGATGTAATAAATGGAGCATGAGACATTGCACCCACGTTTGCCATGTACTCCATCAGTTTGATGTCTGGAGACGAAGCCGACATATCGTAGTCACAAATGACTGCGCCAACAGGTTTACCACCAAATTGGCCATATTCACGCGTATAGATTTGTTTGTACAAACCAGACTTCACCACTTCTGGCGCGTCTTCGAAGTCATCAAGAACTTCATCTTTCTTCGCAGAGATCAATTCAATTTGAATGTTCTCACGGAAGTCAGTGTGGTCAACCAGGTACTTAAGGCCACGCCACGTTGATTCAATCGCTTGAACTTCTTCGTTGTGAAGAATTGCATCGACTTGCTTAGACAGTTTTTGGTCAATTTCTGAGATCATCAGATCAACTAAAGACTGATCCACTTTCTCTGTGTTCGAGCTGCTTAGTAGCTCGCTGATGAATGCTTCTACGCCGCGTTTTGCAACATCAAAACCTTCATCACTTGGCTTTAAACGAGTTTCGTTAAGAATGCTATCCAGAAGTGAGCCTGATTCAACTAAGGCTGCTTCTTGTTCTGGCGCTTGTGCTTCTGCAGACATGATATCCCTTACTCTTCTTTCGCTTCTTGGTCGTTACCAATGCTTAGTTCATCCAACAGTTTCTTTCTCGCGTCTTCATCTTGAAGTACTGATGCGATCTTCTTGCGGAACGCAGGAACATTACCTAGAGGGCCTTTCAGCGCCACCAAGGCTTCGCGAAGCTCAAGTAGGCTGTTTAATTCAGGTACACTTTTCGCGATCGCTTCTGGAGAGAAGTCCTTCATGTTTTGGAACGTTAGATCAACACCGATTTGGCCGCCTTCTTCATCAGAAAGACGGTTTTCAACGTTCACTTTAACGTTTGGAGACATGCCTTCTAGCACTTCGTTAAAGTTGTCTTTATCGATATTGATTGGAGTGCGTTCTTCAATTGGCGTCTCATCTGCACGTGCAGTAAAGTCGCCAACTACCATCATGCTTAGCGGCAGTTCTACGTCTTCTTGCGTATCGCCAGTTGCTGGAACATAACGGATATTAATTCGCTCTTTAGGAGCCACCGAGCCGTCACGTGACATAATTCGTTCCTTATCTAACTCTTTAATTAGTCATAAATTGCTTTCCACTCTTCATACTTCTCAGGTAAAAGATCCTTACTTCTGAATAACTGATGGAGTGTTTTTCGAATCAGGTCTTCTAACTGCGACGATAAGTGGGGTTCCCAGCTCGCGAGATTAAACGCATTTTGTACTTCCCACCCCTTCTCAAGATACGGCAAACACAACGGGTATAATCCAACAGACTGGTAAGCTGCTATCAATTGTAAATACAGCATGAACTGTCCACGCCCTGAGCCATCCAGCTCAAGTTTGCAGGCGAGTTCTGCGGCATATTCCCCTAGATTTTCTAGAGTGATATCCTCCACCAGCAATGAATCTTCTTCAGCGATCACAACCGTCTGTACGACATTTTGTGCTGCCGATGAAGTAGCATCTTGAGTAGACAACCAACTCAATGTTGCTTCATCTGCAAATGGTATAGAATTCTTAAAAGAGAGGCGTTCGATGCCCTCCAGTGACTCAACAAACCGCTTTACTTCTTGTTTCACGGCAAGTGCTGCGTCATCAAAACCTAAGTTAGTAAGCATCAAATACACGAAATGGTGGCCTGTGAGCCAAAATGGCGCGTCAGTTAGCGTGCGCTCCAAACGTTTAATCGTGTCGATGTCACTTTCCTGATTGGCTTTGTCGCGGTATTCCGCTTGTTGATCGGACGATACCGCCAAGCTCAATGGCGTTTGATCGTTTTGGTGGTCAGGTAGACCATCAATGTCATCCCAAGTCAGATGACGATAAATTCGGTAAGCCAGCGGATCACTTGGATTCGCATGAAGCATGACTTCCGCGACTTTTTTTAACGTGCGTTTTGAAGCCGTAGGCGATGAGAAATCTGTATCGACATCGACTTCTTTTGCTACGGCTTTCTTAACTGGCGCAGGTTTAGGGGCCGGCGGAACCGTCTTCGCTGAAGCGGTTTGAACATCGTTCTGTGCTGGCGTTTCTACCGCGGCAGGCTGCGTAGCTGGTGCCGCTTGTTCGATGGTAGCGACTGAGTCATCGCTCTGGTCATCGGCAGCTGCTTGTTGAGATAAAACATTGAGCTGCGTGCGAATCTCAAAGAAGTCAGCTTCGGAGTCTTGGTAAACATCGTCGTACTGACGCTGCACTTCTTCAATCGCCGAAATACAGCCTGAAACTAATTCCCAAGATTGCGCACTGTCCGCAAGCTTAGTGCTCATCAATTTAAATTGATGATTCAACCACTCCACCGCTCCGTCTCTACCGCGTTTCCGTGACGGGTAAAGATCACTACCGAAGCAAGCTAACGCCTCATTAATCAGTTTCAGACCTTGCTCAAAACCTTTGAGCCCAGATTCCTCGGCAAGCGCTCGTACTAAATAGCAAAGTGCTTTTAAATCTTTACTATGATGCTCGAGCACTTCCATCGCATTGGTTTTTACTACATTCCAGTCGACTGTTTCGCCAAATAGAGAGCCGAACTTTTTTACCTCGGCTTCCATCATTTCATAGCAAAACTCGTAACGAGCATCGTTACCCGCAGGAGATTCATCAGAAATCGGTTTAAGAAGGTGATCAGTATCAATGTTGGACAAAATTCGCATCTCCTTCAGTCAAGTAGTCTCTCAATGCACGAGCTACGGCAATGGCACCATTTGCAGGCTTAGAAAACTGATGACTCTGATTAATCGCATCCGACGCCATGCTATCTAGAATTTTTGTGATTTCTGTAAATTTTCTTGGCGCATTTCGTTCTAAATCAGCAAGGGACTCATGCAATTTCTGTTTGTCGAAAATGGATTGCTCCATCACCGTACTAAACAAAATAAATTCGCTTCTTGCGATGATTAAGTCTGTTATTTTTTTTCTAGTTCTGGCGTATTACCAAAGTAGTCTTTGGCTAATTCAGCTTCTTCAATCGCTTTGGTATAAAAGTGCGCTTCTGCATGTTTATCAATGGAATCATTAATATTTTCCATCACTCTCTTTGGTAAGATTTGGCTATAGAAATATGCCTGTGACTGGTTTAATAACCACGCCTCTTTCATTTCTTCTTCTGCGAGCTTAGCTTCACCATCTAAAATTAAGTGAGCAATCTGCTTATCACGACTGCCAGCAATGGCAGATACTTTCATGGAATCAACAGAGGCGACATTCAAACCCGACATCACTTTAGTCAGTGTTTCGTCCGCATAGGGAAACAATGCACCATCACGAACGAGTTCCTCTCGCAACGTGACAAGCTCCTTGCGTAAATCCACTAATGTCTGTGGTAGTCCATCAGCTAAAGCTTGATAAGACTTCAACTGAGTCTGTTTTTCATTATATAAACCCGAAAGGCTTAGTTGCTGAACTCGATACGCTTCTCGGTAGGCTTCAGTCGTATCAACGCTCTGCTCAGTTTTTGCTAATACTTCTTTGATATCCCATGGCGGCTCAGCCAAAAAAGAAGCAGTATCTGTGGGCGTGATTGTGTGACTTAAAGGTGTCGTTTCTTTGGCAAAAATAGCATCCAATGCATCCGAATTTTGCTGATACAAATAACTTCCTGTCATTGCCACCACACTCAACACTAAACTCGCCTCCAATAGTTTGAAGCGTCCGTACGCTGTTTTATCATTCGACTTACAGTGTGTAAGCAGAAGATCCGCATTACGCAAGCTACTAAAAATTGGTGCGTTAGAATTTGAGTTAATCGATTGAGTATCGATTCGTGCTAACTGCTGGGCGAAAGAAATAGCGGTATAGCCATGCCCTCTTGGTTTATTGATGACTTGTTTCAACAACTTCCAAATATGAGCCGGGATCAATGCAGGACGCTTTCGGTCTTTTAATTGTTTATTCCAAGTATCACCAAATATTGAACCCAAAAATAAATGTCCAGCGAGCAAAGCAAGGGAGTAAACATCATCTTGCGGTTCCGCGATGCCAGTTTCGATATAAAGAGGTGAAGCGTAGTTCAAGCTTGCTTCTGCGTAAGGTTCCGTTTCTCCAATATAACGAGCAGCACCGAAATCGATGAGTTTAACGTAATCGCCTTCACTCAATAGTACGTTGGATGGCTTAATATCAAGATGGCAGATGCCTCTTGTGTGCATAAACTCTAAGGCACCAGCGAGTTGATATACCAACCAAGCGATATGGTCGTGGCGGAAACCTTTAGAAGAGTGGCGCTCCATCTTTTCTGCGAGTGATTCACCTTGGATCCACTCGTACATCAAATATGGGCGTTCGAATTCGTTGCCGATTTTTATGAAGTTAGCCACGCTCGGATGTTGGGAAAGCTCTAATCGACTCGCTTCGTTAACCAACATTTTGCTCGCAAATTCTGGCGAGTCATCATTGATAACTTTGCAACAGATCTGCTTTTCTGGCTGCCCTTTTTTTGCGAGATGATAAACGGTTGTTTTACCATTTTTAGAGGGAAGCTTGTCTAATACATCAAATTGTGAAAAAAGCACGTACTCAAGCTTTGGCTTATTTTTTTCTGCTAGCCTTTGCTCATTCAGTTTCTTTTTCTCAATAGCTTTCACAACCAACTGATCGATATATCCTTTGGCTGTACTCTGATTATTAGACACTTAGTACTCTTTCATAGAATAAATATTATTAGAGTTGAATAATATTTTCTTGAACATACTTGTATCAAGGCTAGTATTTAAAACAAACAGTAAGCCTATTATTTTAGTTATTATTACTAACTTATTAGAGTTTTTTACTTACGCTTTCACTGCATCAGTTATACGCTTTTTCATGATACAAACGTAAACCTAATAATATGAGTGTATTTTCATTGCCATTTGTTCGATGAGTGCCTACTAACATTGCAGCAACTGGAGAATCCCCTTGTCACCATGAAAGTCAAACATTAACAACGTGGTTGGTTGCCTAAAATGGTGATCTCTGACCGCAAAGGCGATTAAGGCTAGAGAAGAGCAACTGCCCATCGTGCCCCACAACTCATTGATAAGCTGCGGTTGTTCTGGGTTCGTGAATCGTTCTGCTTTAGCCCCCAGAGCAAAGCCGTAATCTTCCGAGTGCATGCGAAGGTTCGTCATATCGGAATACACTTCACCAAATGAATCGAGCTTTTTACTCGCACGTTGAACAAGTCGAAACATGCCTCTTCGGTCTGAAGTGTTTAATTCCGTATCAATGTAGCCAAGCTGCGCTTGAGGCTTAAGTTTCAATGCCTCTATGGTATTTCTGCGACAAAGAATTAAACCTGCCCCACCCTCGCTCGGAATAACGCCCCATGGATTATTCGTACTCATTACCATCGCATCGTCGATGAGTGTTTGCATCGAATTCACCAAGGAATCGACACTGATACACATCATGGCATCATATTTATCCAATGATTTCATGGCCTGGAGAACGAAACTAGGCCCACTGGCATGGACTGCATTCACCACAGAGAGAAAGTCAGCGTAGTGACTTTCACCAAGCCATTCTTGCACCTTTACTAGTGAAACAGACGCAGGCACCGCTATAAGCAAAGGTATTGGTCTCAATGAACGTGGTAACTGCGCTAACAATGAATCAAGCAAGTGGGTTATTAACTCACACGTTTTCTCAAACTGCTCAATTTCTTTGGTGTATTCGATTTTTGCGTAAGTAAAACGCTCGATACCATCATCCCCTACACATTGGTCGAATCTTCCTAAATCAGCATACGAAACTGCACTGGCAATATCTAAATTCATACCGGTTGGCGTCATCACTTCCATACCTAGCACGTAACGGCCTGTTGAATTATGCATGCTCGCTTACCTCTTCCAACTTAGCGATAGATGTAGACACCAGCAAGTGTTCTTTCCCCTGACAAGGAAACGCGGCG
Source organism: Vibrio sp. M60_M70 (assembly GCF_037162085.1). Lineage (NCBI taxonomy): Bacteria > Pseudomonadati > Pseudomonadota > Gammaproteobacteria > Vibrionales > Vibrionaceae > Vibrio > Vibrio sp. M60_M70. The sequence continues at coordinate 811,798 of NZ_JARLUL010000002.1, read as the reverse complement.
GTGTAACTGATTGATATAGTTTTCTTTTTCAGCATCAACGAATAAGGTGTACATCGCCATATCAACTTGATAGCTATCGTTATTAAAAACGGCAGTTGCTCGATATTTCTCTTTAGGAATGCGGAATGAAAGCGTGTCATCATGACAAAAGCCACTCATCATCAAACGCTCTCCTCCACGAAGGAAGCCTTTGCACTGTTGATCAATAGGCGCGCTTTGGAAGAAACGCTTATCAAAATCGAGTGGCAACATTGGCTTGCGGTTCTCAATCCAATCGTCATCGAACGTGCCGGCCAGCTTCTGGCGCGACTCAAAGAAAGGAGGCACGGGCCCGAAACCCGCAACACGTAGTTTTTTCGCGGTGGCACTCCAGTCCTCTCGAGGATAAAAAACCGAGGGCACTTTCTGCTCAAGCAACTCTTTGTTGGAATCGGCAATACCACCGCCAATTCGGTTGCGTAAATCACCACCAATCGCGCAAGTGTAATCAATGTCTTTTTCAATAAATGGGACTGGGTTACTCAGCGTGATACTGCCAGCATGCTCAACCCATACGCGTTCCCCGTGAATAGCGAGACTCTTATCGATATGACCATCAATCAGCACACGACACTCTTGGTATGTCACTGGCTTTTTCGCGTAGCTGCGCGCTTTGCCGTAAACAAGTACATCTGTGTTGTCTTTAGTATACGCGAACTCATGGTCAACTTTCATCGCAGAGAAGCCTTCTTCGCCCAAATATTGGGGATCATCGAAGATTTCACTTTCACCTAATTCGTGCCAAACCACACCATCGAATTGCCATGTGCGTTTGGCGACCACAACCCAGACTTCATCGCCGTTTTCGTCACGTTGAAAACGACCTTTAAGTGATAGCTCAGGGTGCGCCTCAATATCCCATAACTGCATTGCTATTCCTTAAGTTGAATCGTTCGCTCGCAGAAGGTGCGGCCTTTAAATTGTTAAAGTTCCAGTCTTGTTGATGAATCGGCATTGCCATATCCCAAGGCACGTAGGCTCTGGATTGAATACAGAGTTGACGCCATAGCCAATCGCGGAACAGCACATCAACGTTAGCATCTTGCATCGCAGCTAACGTAGACTCGAAGCTCAATGCGTAACCCAAGCGGCTTGGTAGATTTTGGATATATTTTTCATCTTCCACCCACTCATTGAGAAGATCGACGATATCTTCCCATTCATACTCGACACCAACATCTTGCGGAGTCAGAGGAAGAAGTTTTCCGTAGACGACATACAAGGCTTGAAGCCAAATTTCACCCTCCGCTTCCTCTACGCTTTCCAAGTGCTCGATGATTGGGGGCATCAACTTCCAATCACCACTCAGAGCAAAATCAACAGGTGCTAATGGAGAAGAGATATCAAACGCCTCAAACTCTTTTAACTCAAGCAACTTGGCATAAGTGAGCACTTGCGCTGATGGTAATCCACTTGGTTCGATGCCAAAGCTCTGACGGAACCAAGTGCCTCTGTCACGTTTGGTAATCAAGCGTTCAAATAGATATTGTTCGCTGCCTGCATTGTCATTAAGCCAATCAATCCCCTCTTTCACGTCTTGTAAAGCGAGTAGTGGCAAAGCAACATGAGAGCTAATGATGCTGGCTTTGTTCCAGCGCTTGATGAGAGAGACGCTTAGTGTTTGACGTACACGTAAGCATTCAAAGTAAAACGCACTGGATGTCGCATTACCCTCAATAAGCTCCGAAAGCGTGCTATCCATAGATTCAACCGGAGATTGCACGGCAACGACCATTGCAGTTTTAGCGTCAATATCTTCTAGCAAACTCAGTCCACACAAAAGGTTATCAATATCTGAACCTAGCTCTCCTTGTAACATGAGCCAGATATAGATTTCTGGCTCTTTGCTTCTTAATTGATGGAGTAAGCCCGGCGCTAATCGATAAAACGACAAGTACACCTGCTTGAGCTCTTCAGTTTGACGTTCAATCAGTTTGAGATACTCCAACTCACGGCTTGGATAACCCCTTTTGTGAATTTGAACTCGCTGCCTGATTAAAAACCCGATACTTTCAGAAGCAATGGACAGCTTTTCATTACAGAAATCCAGCCACGTTACTGGCAATTGGGAAAGGTCGTTCACAGCACGCTCAGCTTTTGCTAACGCGCCTTCGACTTCTTGATTGGTTATGGGTGCCTTTAGGTGCTCGACACCAATTCTTTGTCGCATCTAGTTATCCGTTATTAGCGTGCCATAACGCGATTGCAATTAGTTAATACAAAGTAATTAGCTAACGCGAGGTAATTAGTTAATTGCTATCGTTCCGCCTTGAATTTTTTGTGCTTTTTCTGCTTGAGAAGTGACGTACTTCGCTTTAGTGGTAATTCGTCCATCGCGCCCGCTATAGCGAGTTTCTGTCTCACCACTTTTGACTACCAACTCTTGTTCTGTCTCGATAACCATCTTCTTCGCTCGCAATACAAACTCATCAGAGTCATCCAGAATGGAGAAAAAAATGTCCGTCACAAGAGGCAAGCTTAAGTCGTCGTTCAAAAACTCAATTCGACAACTTAATCGATTATCGATAGCCATTTGCAGTTCAGAACGACGAAAGCCACGTCCTAGTCTCGCAGTGAGTGGCTGCTTAAATGGGTTACCATCAAAATCAACTCGCACACTGCCCGTAGACTCATTGATAGCCACTATTATTCCAAAACGCGAAAAGCAAGCCGTTGATTCGGCTTGCTGCTCTGATATTACTTCTGTTGTAAGAGGTTGTTTTTCCATTGTTAGTTAACCACTACGTTGCCACCTTTCACGACGACTTTGTCACTGCCTTCGATCGTTATAGCCGAGCCTGATAACTTTATTGAACCATCACTGTTCATCACTAAAGAGGAACCACCCGTTTTCAATACAATCTTGTCGCCACTGATAATTTGCGTCGCACCATCGGCTTTATAAGCGGTGTTACCTTTCACTGATACCGTTAAGTTGCCACCAACCGTCTGGTTATCATCCGCACCAATGTCTGAACTCTTAGATGCACCGATAGTAAGGTTACTGTTTTCACCAATATCTAAATCATCATTTTTACCGATCTTAGTCGTACGGTTATCACCAATTTCTAAGTCAGAATTGTTTTTCACATACTGAGCTTCATTCGCGTTGTATGTGACGGTAACGTCTTGCTCGACTGTCTCGATAAACGTACTGTTTACTTGTGTCGTTTTATGCCCATGAATGGTTTCTTTATGGTCACCATGAACTTCATTCGTTTGGTGACGTGCAACCTTCAAGAATTCATCTTGACCGATATCACGGTAACGGTTGTTGAGCACCTTGGTCGACATGTCTTTTTGAGCGTGAATATAGACTTCTTCTTGGTTCGCTTCGTCTTCAAAACTCAACTCGTTGTAACCTGTTCCTTTGTGCGTTTGCGTGCGGAACGTGGTGCGAGTTTTGTTTTCAGGTAAAGAGTACGGAGGAAAATGTAAACCGTTGTAAACTGCGCCCGTAACTAACGGACGATCTGGATCCCCCTCAAGGAAAGTCACTACGACTTCATGGCCAATACGCGGCAAGTACACAGCGCCCCAAGTTGGCGCCGCCATGGATTGACTTACGCGGATCCAGCAACTTGAGTGTTCATCGTTATCGCCATAGCGATCCCAATGGAACTGTACTTTCACTCGACCAAGCTTGTCGGTGTAAATCTCTTCACCTTCTGGTCCTACAACAACCGCCGTTTGCGGGCCATCCACTACTGGTGCCGCTAGTTTAGGCGCTTTAAATACCACATCACGTGGAATACATGAGAACTGGTTGTAGTAAGTGGTTGGCATACCACTCGCTTCATCTTCATGCACTTGCGGATCTTGCCCTGTGTGCATTACAGACAACATGAGGTAATCGCGGTTGATCTCGGAGCGCGGATGGTCACTGACGTTAAAGCTGTAACCAGATGCTAAGCGCATTACGTCACTGGTTGCTTCCACTTGTTGATTATCGACAATGTGTTCCGACATCCATTCCGTGGTTCTCACCTGACCCATCAGTGGGTCAACGTATCGTCCAGGATAATCAAACTGCTTGAGATCTTGGTCTAGCTCACCAGCCTGTGTCATCTCTTGTGGAATTTTAGGGTGTTCGTAGTTGTAATCTGTGTACGTAACCTGTCCCGTTCTAACGCGGTTAACTAACTCGAGAGCAGAGATATGTTCGCGATCGGCAACACCGCCACCATCGGCATGATAAACAATCGGCCCAATGTATGAAGCATTTAGTGGTGAGCTTATCAAAGGTGCAATCGCGTCATTACTGTCGACAATGACCATCGTATGATTTGAATCGCTATGGTCAAAGTAATACCACATACCGTGTTCAGCCATCATGCGCTGCACGAAGTGCAAGTCAGACTCACGATATTGCAGAACGTATTCTTTTGGAGGATAAGTACCCGACACTTCAAATCGGTAATCGGTGACTGCCCCATCATCGAGTACTTCTGTGATGATGTCTTGCGCTGACTTTTGCTGGAAAATACGACAATCTTGGCGCTGAGATAAGAACCAAGCTTGAGGAACCAAGACTAATTGATAACGAGAAAAACGACGTCCAGTCCCTAAGTAACGAACTTCATTCACCACGCCGTTGAACACACGCGCAGCCCCAACACCTTGTCCGTAAAGTGTCAATGTTCCAGCTTTACGTATTAACTCATCGAACGAGATATCTGGATCAAGTGAAAGTAATGAGAGATTGATGTGGAAAGGCTTAGATAACTCTTCATGAACATGAAAGCTCTCAACCCGAAATTCATGCCCACATCCAGGCACTTCAAATTTAAATTCTACGTCATTCACCATATCTTTTACCTGATACCAATAATCGAATTAGGGCCAACAATCGTTGGCCCTGAATCTTTACGCGACGAGCAATTAAGCTTCGCGTGGAGCACGCCAGTCGTCGTTACCCGCAGTACCACAGTTTTCGTGAGTTACTTCGATCGCACGGTAAGTGAACTTAAGCACTTCTTCTGTCACGCGGTCAGCTGTTGCTGCGTCTTGACAGTGGTTCATACGAGTTTGGATATCGACAAGTAGCGCATCAATCAATTTGATTGAGTAGTAGTGCTCTTGTTTACCTTGAACTGAAGTACGGTAGAAGCGGATCACACACTCAGGAAGTTTTTCGCCAGATACTAGTGCGTTGAATAGTAGTGGAGATGAGCGATCTTGAACTTTAGTTACAACAAGTGGACGGTGTACACGTTGACCAGTTGGCTGACCACTTTGTGGATCACGTGGAACTGTTAGCACGTGATCAAGTTCTTGTACTAGGAACTCATCAACGTGAGCTTCTTGCCATGTGTTACCTACTGAATCTGCAGAGTAAGTATCTTTAGTAATATGGCCTTGAGTCTCACCTTGGATAGACATATATGCTGGAGTTGGCATCGCTATTTCCTTTTCTAAAATCTGTTTTGTTTAAATCACCAAATCGCTTATCACCGCGACTACTTAGTATAATCAAAGTCTGTGCCAACTTTAAAAATCAAACAAAAACAACAACTTAAACAAATTCAGACATTATTCACTAATATCTTGAGTACAATTTATTGGATAAAAAACCAAAAAGTTGGATTAAGATAATAATAAATTGTTCTAATTTTAAAAAGTGAAAATAACCATATAAAACTGTGTAAATAAAGTCATTAAAACTAATAAATCCGACACTTTTACTATCAATTAATTTAGAATAACAACGCCATTCAAATAACCACAAACATTAATGTCACAATAATCATTAAAAATAACCAACAAACGATAGTCAAAATATCTTGATAAAAAAAGAACGCAATCACTTTTAGTATAATAGCCGCTACCTCTTTTCCTCTAAAGAATAAAATGGCTATGATAAATATAAACCTTTCTTCATTAATTCAGCGTCTACACCCGATTGCAAAAGTAGCATTAGAAGACGCCGCTGCACTTGCAGTCTCTGAAAAAGCAAACGAAGTTCAAATTGAGCATTATTTACTGAGTCTATTAGAAAGGCCAAATAGTGATTTTGACGTCTTATTAAGTCATTTTGATTGTTCTGAGAACTTATTAAGACAATCGGTTCGATCCACACTCGACACCAACGCCAAAGGAAATGGCAGCAAACCTGTTTTTTCTGCGTTATTAATCGAATGGTTACAAGAAAGCTGGCTGGTTTCTTCTTTAGATCTATCCGAAACACAAATCCGCTCTGGTGCCCTACTCCTTACTCTTGTTAGCAACCCTCTCCGTTACGGCCAACATGGTTACGCCTCTATCCTTGAAGCGGTAAACCCTGACAGCCTTAAGCGTAACTTTGCAGAGCTAACAAGCCACTCTATTGAGGCGCAAGTTGCTACTTCAGAGAAAACACAAGCTCGTGAAGATGGTTCAGCACTGAGCAAGTTCACAACCGACTTCACTGGTAAAGCACGCAAAGGCGAAATCGATCCTGTTTTCTGCCGTGACCAAGAAATCCGCCAAATCGTGGACATTCTTGCTCGTCGCCGTAAAAACAACCCTATTGCTGTTGGTGAACCGGGCGTTGGTAAAACCGCAGTAGTAGAAGGCTTAGCACTCAAGATTGTACAAGGTGACGTACCAGACAGCCTTAAAGGTGTTGAGCTTTACGGGCTAGATATGGGTCTTCTGCAAGCTGGTGCAAGCGTAAAAGGTGAATTCGAAAAACGCCTAAACGCAGTATTGGATGAAGTGAAAAACTCGCCAACCCCTATCATTCTTTTCATCGATGAAGCACACACTCTTGTTGGTGGTGGTAACCAAGCAGGCGGCAGCGACGCTGCAAACTTGTTAAAACCTGCCCTAGCACGTGGTGAAGTGAAAACCATCGCTGCGACAACATGGTCGGAATACAAGAAGTACTTCGAGAAAGATCCTGCTCTTGCACGTCGTTTCCAATTGGTGAAACTTGACGAACCATCTCCGGAACAAGCAGCATTGATCATTCGTGGTCTGCGCCCTGCTTATGAAAAATCACATAACGTTTACGTGCGTGACGATGCTATCACTGCTGCGGCAGCACTTTCTGCTCGTTACATCTCTGGTCGTCAACTGCCAGACAAAGCGATCGATGTACTAGATACGGCGTGTGCACGAGTGAACATCAGCCTTAATGCTATTCCTGCTTCTGTAGAGACCCTGCAACAAGAACTTGCAGCTCAACAGCGCGAGCTTGAAGCACTTGAGCGTGATGCTCTGCAGCAAACTGGCGACAAGCACAGCCTTGCTAACATTCCAGACCTAAAACTGGCAATGGAAACAACGAAAGAAGAGCTAGCTGAACAAGAAGCCCAATGGTACAAAGAAAAAGAGCAGATCCAAGAGATGATTGCTCTACGCTCTCGCTTACATGAACTGGTCTTTGGCGAAACAAATGAAGAAGAGCTTGTTGCAGACGAAGATTCAGAACAAGAGCAAGACGTTTCTCCATATGCAGAAATGGATGAAGAAGCCGTTCGCATTGCAATTTCGGCCTGCCAAAAACAGCTAGACGCAATCCGCAATGGCAACCCACTGGTTCACTTTGAAGTGGGCCCAGATGAAGTTAGCCACGTGATCTCGGATTGGACTGGTATTCCTATGGGTAAGATGCTTCAAGACGAAGCAGAAACCACGCTAAAACTGAAAGGAAGCCTAACACAAAGCATCAAAGGCCAAGAATACGCTATCGATGCACTGTCTGAAGGCATTCAAACTGCAAAAGCTGGCCTAGGTAATCCAGACGCACCGACAGGCGTATTCCTTCTGGTTGGCCCAAGTGGTGTGGGTAAAACCGAGACAGCTCGTGCGATTGCTGATCAAATGTTTGGTGGCGAGCGCTTTATGACGACCATCAACATGTCTGAGTTCCAAGAGAAGCACACCGTATCTCGCCTAATCGGTTCACCTCCGGGTTACGTAGGTTACGGTGAAGGCGGCATGCTGACAGAAGCGATTCGTCAACGTCCATATTCTGTTGTTCTTCTTGATGAAGTGGAAAAAGCCGACCCTGAAGTGTTGAACCTGTTCTACCAAGTGTTCGACAAAGGCACGCTGAACGACGGCGAAGGTCGCACCATCGACTTCAAGAACACGCTGATCATCATGACCAGTAACCTTGCAACGCACGAGATTGAATCTTTAGTTCATCAATCAAAAGACATCGATGCGAACATCATCGCAGAAGCTATCCGCCCTACTTTGAACCAACACTTCAAACCGGCGCTATTGGCACGTATGTCTGTGCTTCCGTTTGTTCCGCTGTCTGATGAAGCAATGACAGAAATTATTCACCACAAGCTGAACAAAGTTTCTCAGCGTCTACAGAGCCATCACAAGTTGTCGCTAAGCTACGAAGAAAGCTTGGTTGAGTTCGTACTAGGTAACTGTCGCCTTGCTGAAACAGGCGCGCGTAATATCGACGCGGTCATCAACCGTCAGTTGCTGCCGCAACTATCGACTCAGCTATTAGTGCATGACAAGGATGATTCACATACGCAAATCGAAGTGTCTGTCGATGAGCAAGGAACACTAACCTATGCGTTCAGCTAACCATAGCGAACTTAGTAACGCCCTACTTGCGATCAGTCAGTCTTTGGCTGATCGCAGCCAGCTTACCCAAACGTTGGATGCTGTGTTGACCGCTGCGAGACAAATGACCCTCGCAAAGCACGGCATCATTTATGTTTTGGACCAGACTGGGCAGGCGTTGATTCCAAGTACCGCTCACCATAACGATAAAACAATCGTTTCCCACCCTTGGGAAGCATTGCAGTTAGACTCAGCCAGTGAAAACGACCCATTTAACTTTGCCATTCGTAATGGTGAAGTGGTGTTGATTAACGAGTTGTATAAGTACAACGGCTATGACTGCGAAAGCATCTATCAAACTGAGCAGACACTGGGATTAAAAAGCGAGAACTTACTGGCTTGGCCTTTGATTGATAGCGAAAGCAAAACCATTGGGCTGTTAGTCTTACTCGATTTGAACGTCATCGACAACGAGGCAGCCTTGACGGAGTTTTGTCGAATGGCCGCGAGTAATATTCGCCAAGCTGTGTGGTTAGAGCAATACGGGCAAGTAATAAAAAATCTCAATGCCGACAATCAAGCCCTAGTACGCGAGAACACTCAGCTCAAAAAACGTACTCAGAAAGCCTATCAAGGTCCTATTGCAGAGAGCGAAGAAATGCTCAATGTCTTGAATCGTCTTGATAAGGTGCTATCTCTTCCTGTCGACGTTCTGTTGCGTGGTGAAACGGGCGCTGGTAAAGAGGTGATCGCAAAATACATTCACGAAAACTCTAATCGTTCAGAACAACCTTTGATCGTACAGAACTGTGCCGCAATCCCAGAGCAGTTATTAGAGTCAGAACTCTTTGGCCATAAGAAAGGCTCATTCACTGGCGCGGACAAAGACAAAGTCGGTTTGTTTGAAGCCGCCAACGGCGGCACGCTTTTCCTAGATGAAATTGGCGATATGCCAATGCTACTACAAGCGAAGTTACTGCGTGTACTGCAAGAGCGTAAAGTTCGCCCTATCGGTACCAGCAAAGAGATTGAAGTGGACGTTCGCGTTATCGCGGCAACACACTGTAACCTTATGCAGCAGATTAAAGATGGCGGATTCCGTGCCGACTTGTTCTATCGCTTGAATGTGTTCCCTATTACATTACCACCACTGCGAGCACGCAAGTCGGATATTATTCCCCTTGCTGAGCATTTCGTGCAACACACCACCAACACGCTAGGTTTGCCGCAAGCGCCAGGGTTAAGTGCCAACGTACGTAAACAGCTCCTTGCCTACCAATACCCAGGGAACGTGCGTGAGCTTAAGAACATCATCGAGCGCTCGGTGCTACTGTCCGATTTTGAAACCATTACTCACATAGAGTTTGGCGAACAAATCCCAGAAGATGTACCAAGTATCGACATGAAAGCAGCCTCACCTACCCCAGACCAACCTGCTTACGAGCGGCAGGCACAAGCGGATTTAGAAGACGCTTCAAAGAGCCTTAAGGACGTCGTTAGCCAATACGAGCGTACTGTGATCATCGACTGCTTAAATACCTGCAATTGGCACACCAAGAAGGCCGCTGAGCAATTGGCGCTGCCAATGAGCACTCTAAACCATAAGATGAAGAAATACGATATTTCTGCAGCTAGTTGATGGGGCTTAAAAAGAAAATTTTAAATTCAGTATGAAGTCATAAGAAAAGAAAAACCGCCCGAAGGCGGTTTTTTTTTGCATCTAGGAAGGGTTATCAAGTGACTTTTCCAAGGGCTTGGGTGCTTGAGTTACCGCAGGTTGTTTCTCAATCCAATCTTTCAGCCATTTCTTGCGTTGAGATTCGTTATACTGCTTCCAAGTTTCAGCCGCAGACTTGTCTACGCCTTCCTCTGTCGACTCTTTCTCAATTAACCAAGGCATATCACTAAAGAAATTACCAGCCAAAGCACTATCCGCATTTAAAGAAGGAATAGAAATTACAGCATCACGACCAATATCATAGTCATCAACTCCATTTAATCCGACTTGTTTTAGATGAGCAACCGAAAGCTCCAAGTTCGCTTTACCACCAATTACACCACCAAACGGTCTTAGGCCTTTTAACCTAACTCCCGTTGGTGCAACATATTCCAAGTTAAACCTCATGCAGTACATCGTATAGTTTTTGCTCTTAGATAGTTCATTCTCTTTAGTGAGACTACCTACAGCTTCACCTATAAACTCACTCATGGCATCAACTTGTTCTCGATGGTTTTCTGAAATAGATTCAGTAAACATCCATTCTTCGTTTTTATAGGCAAACTCACCAATATGATACATATCGGTGAAGTAAAGAGGACCTTTAACTGGCTTGCCATCATTTCCGTCGAGCGCCAGTTGAATACACATATTCACCGCTTCCCACGGCATACCCAAACGTTCATAAAGTGCTTTTTCATGACTCTCACCCAAAATCAGTACATAAATACTGGCAGGATCGTCTTTCTTTTTGTTTCCCCATGAGAAACCATCACGCCAGATATTATCAGCCGATTGGTACCACTTTCTTTCACTGAAAAAGTTCAAACCAGACGCTTTGGTGTCTATAGCCACCAATTGCTGTTTAATGCCATGAAGTATAGGGATGGTATTTTTGTCTCCCTCACCTGCCATTAAGGTAAAGCTCTCTACCATAAGGTCCTGTTCACGTAGACGCAGTTGCTGCTCTCCCAAGTAGGTATCAAGCAAAACCAGTCTAGTTTCTGTACTTAAAGCGCCAATTTGCAACTCATCTTCAGCATCATCAAACTTCTGCCCCAGACTGTACTCTTGTGGTAAATAAAAACTATGTTGCCCTTGATTTGTTCTAATTCCCAAGCAGTAACGCATATTTTGGAAGCCTCCGCCTTTTACATAGCGCTTAAAGGAATCCGCTTCTGCAAAATAGTCGCTTGGCTGACCCGATATCGCAGCTCCGGAAACTGCCATACTGAACATTGCATCAGAGAACATTAGCTTTGCTTTAGAGGTCATTGGTTTCATACCGTCGATCATCACATCACCGAAGCGGAATGAGGGAATATGCTCAATAGCAATCAACGTAGCGCCGTCATCAATCCCCTGTTGCTTGTAAAAAGCACTTATTCGCCCATCAGGATCAGTTTTGAAGTCACTAACCTTCATTGGCAGCATCCAGTCACTGAAAGCTGGGCCTTTAATATTTTCGAGCCCGTCAACGCGATCGTAGCCAATAGTAACTGGCTTCGCATACTTGTGTTCTTTTTTAAGTATCAACTGCACTTTCACTTTCTCGTATGGACCTAGGCGACTGTTGCTAGATTGCTGAATCCAACTATCATATGACATCCATTCCGGTTCATCACTTTCAGCATAGCGAGCTGACTGAACTAGTATTCGACAATAGCCGATTTCATCTTTCTTTAACTCACTTCCTTGCGGGTTAAATGACTCGGTAAAGTTATCAAACATCGTTTCATTTGGATGTTCAAACAACATAGTTTGTATCGGGAAGATTTGATTAAATGCACCTGACGCTTTAAAGCTATCCCTGTTTTCGGTTATAGAGAGATGAGAAACGTTGCTATTAGTTATTATTGGAGCAGGCCAATGCTGCGCACCTTGTGGCATCTTTGTCGATAATTCGATGTAGTACTCGTTATCACAACGGTTCTTCCAGTTAGCCGCTAAGGTGTTTCCTTTGATCGTATGTACAGACCAATCATCGCTCAAAATGTAATTCTCAATGTATTCCTTCACCTTGTAACGCTCAACCAAAAACCTAAACGAGATATTAGAATTCCGTTTGGTTTGAGATCCTAGGTCAGCAAGTAATAACACTAAGCCATTAATAGCAAGCGCTCGTAGTTGGTAGCGTTTTAACACCTCCTTACGAGCTTCTTCGCTCTCAAGGTGAGTAATGAGCTCCTGATAAGACCTACATTCAATACCTACATCTACCTTACTGCGTCGCAAATCGTTAAGTAACTCGATATGTATTTTTGCTAGCCTTTCAAGCTCACTGACAACCTCATGGCTTTGCTTTAACTCTTCTAGGAAGGAGTCCAACATTAAACTATCAATCACTTTCACCGCAGATATTGCTGTCTTTGACCCCTCTATGGCAAGCATAAACCCTCTTGCCGCAGGAGCTATAGCAGGAATATAGGAAGCGACGTCAACGACACTGTCAAAAATCGCCATTCGCAGTGCGACTTCTGCTTTATCTTGCGCAACCATCTCAGCTTCTAGAGCAAGCCTAGAGCGTTCCATTGCATGCGAGCCATAGCGACTGGGATGAAAGAATATGTTCAGGGATTGCAGGTAAATACGGATTACAACCCGACGGTTTTGTCTTAGATTAGGGTTGTTGCGGTCGACTTTTTCACCTTGTTTGGGAACATAGACAGGTTTACTTTCACCAAAAGCGGCTACCGAAACACGACCTTCAAAAACAGGGAACTCCTTCATGAGCAGTTTTTTCGCATATTCTGCGCGCTCTGCCGAGACCTGCATATTTGCTTTCTCGGTACCAACTTGGCAAGCATGCCCTTCTATCTCGACTCTAAGGTTTGGCTCATTCTCTAAAACGTTGGCAAGAGAAGCAGCAAGCTGTTTAAATATAGATGCATGATCCTTTAACTCTTTTTCACGCGAGTTAAAGGCAAATTCTATTTTTATTCCTGCGCCTCTAGAGCTATTTACGAGAATGGCGTCAATCTGATTGCCAGATTGATCACGCGCATCTTTTAAAGCCTGTTCTAGTTTTTCTTCCTGGATATGGTTAGCTGTCTTCCAAACTGGAATTTGAGCAAGGTAGTCTTTTGTAACTTCTTCTGTTCCTTGCTCTGCTTTATCAACCTTTTTATTTTGATTAACCAGCTGTTTAGCTTTTTTATACAAACTAAGTGCTGTCAATCCCGTTCCGAAGCCATTAAAACCAACGGTTTTACCACCAGAAAGCCAAGCTTCCGCAACTCGCCCGGCAACCACACGTCGGTTACCCAGCCGTGATTCTAAAGAAAGTGCTAGTGCGCTTGCCCGAGCTTCATTGGTGTTAAAAACCTTATCGTGAAATAGCGCCTTCCAACCAATACCCGCGATAGCTGGATTGTGGAGTTCCTGCAACTTATCAAGCGCTTCTTTCGTACTGTAAATACCGTAATACAATTCGCCCGCCGCTTTCATCGCAGGCGGCATCTCGGACTTAACTGCATCCCAATACAGTTTCGAGACGTTATTAAACACCGCTTGGCGGCCATCACGGTCTAAAGTGTCTTGCAAGCTACCGCTCAGCAGCCCTGCTCCTAGCTGAGCAGACACATCTCGGATATTCTTGAGTAACGCAATACTTCTTGAAGCTGGCGTATTGGCAGTTGCACCTTGTACATTACCGTGAAGGTAATGTTTCATATTTCCAAAGTACTGAGGGTATTGATAAATCAAGGATTCCTCAAGGGAGATCATATCGCCACTGACAATAGCAAATTTCCCTAACGGAGTGCTTGAAGAAAAGGTAATCTGTTCACGTAGCTCGTAAGTGTAGACTGTATCTAAGCCTTCAGAAAATTGCTGAATATGAGCGTCTTTAATGAACTGTGGAACGCCATTTTTCATCTGGCTTGGAATAAATTCGACACGGATACTGTATAAGCCTTCTTTAAAATCAGCAGGATCAACGTGAAACATCGCGCATGGGTATTGCTTAGCATTTTCTTCTGAATGCTCATCTTCAGGTAATGCTGCTTGTACTGAAGAACCTATTGTTTTGTATTCCCCACCTTCTTTGGTTGAGTCAAATTTTTGCAAAGTAACCGTCGCACTTTCATAACCTTGATCAGAAAAAACTACAGCGCAACTCGCCACAACAGGTAAAACGAAGCCTTTTAGTGTCTCTCCCGATTCACTTACATCTTCATACCACTTGTTATATTCTGCCTGTTCTTCGCTGAGCCCCCCGTTCGCAGCTGGTTCGTAAGGCTTAGCCAATTGTTCAATGCTGACCTCTGTCAAGGTGAGTTTTGCTTCGCTGTTTTCCAACTGGCTACTCAACTCTGCAACTTTTGTAGCTAACTCTTTGGGGTTTAACTCGGAAAGTGAAGCTATTAAAGGCAAGGGCGGAAAGCGGAAAGTGAAGGTCTGCTCACCCTCTTTGGGTAGATCCCTACCTAACGCATGAATTGTGTGCTCTGGTGTCAGGACCTCAAAAGTCCCATATTGATCGGGCTTTCCATTACCCAGTGAACATAACTTAAATTTATGGTCGGTAGCCCAAAGCTTAGGCCTATCGCTATCGGTGACGTTAAGCATCGGCACTTTCGCTAAAGGGCGAAGATTAGTCACGTCTTTATTTTTAAGCAAGCTAGGCTCTTCGTGCCAAGTTGGATAGACGTTTTTTCTACCCTCCTGAGTAGCAGGAAAATAAGCACCAAACAAATAGTAATTGGCACGCAAAGGTATCGCGTTACAGGTATCATGAGTGCTCACAGTTCATCCCCTTTAACAAAATCACCATTGTTGGCAAAGGCATTGTAAAGAGAAGAATTACTGGCACTGTGGCCCGTCCCTATTTGCTCCCATTTTAAATAAGAACCAAATTCTTTATTTTCTTTTAGTTTACTGAGGATGGCCCGTGCCGCTCCATCCCGAGCATAATTCGCATCTTTACTCAAAATCTCAAAATAGCGCAGTTTACCTACCGCTCGCGGTACGATTTCTTCTGATTGGAAGGTTCTACTTTGGGTATCAATAAGATAACGGTGCGTTCTAGTTTCGGCCCAAGAATAGCGCCCCGTTGGGCTAATTGATTTCTTACGAAAACGGGCTTCATCTGCAGAACGTGAACTATCCGGCACTATCGAGTAAAGCTCCTTTCCCGTGCGCTCATCAAAGACACCAACCCCATATTCATCGACCATATAACGCTTGCCATCATAAATCACGGAGTACTCATTAAACTCTGTGTCTACTTGCTGTTTGTCGCCTGTCGCTAAGGTGTACTTCCAGTCTTTAAACTTGTCTACGTAGTAAAGATAGCTGCTGTCTTCTGCCCATAGAAACTCTGGGTAGCCACGTGAACGACCTAGTTCAATATACTCACCCGTCTTAAGATCTTTAATTACTTTAAACATCCCTTCTGAGGCCGAATAGGCCAAAGCCAAGTAGCGATTATTTGGAGAGACACGCATTAGACGAACTTTGCCAACAAACTCATCTGCGACCAGACGTAAGTCTGTCCCATCCGTTTTGATACTCCACACTTTATCCCTTTGATCATAGTGGTCTTTCGCTTCATTTCGGGCGTTATCCCAACGAAACACTACACGTGGTAAATCATAAGAGCCTTCATTGGTGAGATCTTCACGTGGCCATTCTTTAGCTTTAAAAATAAAGTGTTTAGGTTTACCCGTCTCTTTGTCATAAATAACGTAATTGTTTTCTGTGATATAAACACGACCATCTTCCCACTGTTGAGCATTTTTTTCTGCGATTCGGTCTTGAACCGTCTGAGGTTTTGGCGCGTGTTGTTCAGGTTCCTTGGCCGATTCTTGATTACAGCCAGATAAGACCGCTAAAGTAATCAAGCATAATGTATGACGTAGATTCATCTTATATTCTCTTCGTTATCTTTCTCGATCGCGTTTAATGGTGTGACAACGCAACCCGAATAAGTTGTTTTGTTAACTTGTCTGATCTTTTTTCTTATAAGCCAGTAAATCCGCAATGGGTGTTTGAGCAAAAATGACCGTTTTATTATCTCTTCCGTGATGACTATTGCCCTGATAACCACGGAGAAGATCCACTTCTTTAACCTCTGCAGGCCAACCAGTAAAACGAATCAACCTAGAACCATTCTCTTTTTTTATACATTGGCGCAAGCACACTCGCTGCGACCAATCACCATCGCTTTGCCTTAACTCAAAGTAATCATCTGACTCGTCCAGCGTCGTATAGCCCGGATATTCGAAAACTATCTCGACAGATTTAAGTAAATACACGACCGCTACATTTTTATTTACCTGGCTTCGTAACATTGCGTATTTTTCAGGTTTTGAGGTCGCAGCACTTGGTAATACTGAGAGCAGGCGAACAGAACCGTCTCCAATTTTAAAGCTTTTCTCACTGCTGTAATGGTTAAGATCAGTGACTTTTATGGCCTTGGTTCCGGGATCACTTTCTAGTTCAGATAGTTCACTCTCGCTCAATCGTTTACTGTTATAAGCCAAATATACTTCTTGAGGCTCACCTTTAATCTTGTAAGGAAGCCATATATGCGGGAGAGGGTAACCTTGCGCGCTCCGCTTCACTGGGCTAGAAGCATTAATAGGGCTCAAATTTGTTTCAATCTTTTCTTTGATTTGTGGCTCATAGCCGGTCATGACTATCTCAACTTCTTCCTCAACTAAGTTGAACACTCGAGCCTCTCCAGAACCATTCAAAGAGCCTTCACTTACCACCTTGCCGTTCTGCACGATTTGGAAAGGCTCATAAGCGAAAACACCGCCTGTTTCAGGATTGGTCATATAGATATCGGCGTGCCTTTTGCGTCTAGAGCCTTCACGAACACTATTAATGTCCGTATCTGAAAAGTAACCATTTTCCGTAATTGCCACTTCGCGCCAAATTTTATTGTTCCAAACAACATACACGTAGCCTGATGTAAACACTTCTGCAGCTTCATCTGATTTATCGCTACTAGGGAAGTGCAGCGGAACCACAGGCACCAACACGTTATCCCACTCATCCATCTGAGTGTCTTTATCAACGGGTTGCAGGTCTTCGGCGAGTTTAAGCAGGATTGGCTGTGGTTGGTCGACACATGGGATTTTGATATAGAGCGTTTTGCCCTCAGCTTCGAGATCTTTAAATGTCGCGAGGCTGCGGTGTTTGTTTTCTGTATCAGCCTTGCCTACAGTCACTTTTTCTTTTTGAGTTTCCGTTTTTCCCAACATCAAACATGCCGCGTTGCTAGACCACTGCCCTGCAAACTCGACAACAATTTTTTGGTCTGGGCTTGGCTCAGAAGGTACATGCGTGTAACTGCGAACTAGAGCAACATCGTCAGTAACCTGCTTGTAACCCGCTTTAAAAACTTTGCTTTCATTCGAAGCAGATACAGAGTCAACGAGTGTTTTAAGTCTAGGGAAGCTTTGCAGCTGAGAGTCCGTCAATGGCGACCGACGAGCAACGGTAGATAATGACACCCAATTGCCTTTTCCCAATTCGATTCTTATAGCAGCTAGCAATGCGCTGGTCGTTTTTTTGGCAGAGATGGAAATCTTTTGCGCCAATTCTTTAGGGAGGTTTCTAAGGATGTCATCTGAATTTCGCAAACGCGAAAGCTGTCCTATACACTCGTTCGGTGTAAGAACATAAGATAGCTCGTTGGAGGATAGCTTCGAGCTAGGTATAAATTTGCAAACTAAATGCATTTGAATTCTCCACAACCAACATCGTAAATATGGCTGCGGTGACAATTAAGCTGATAAGGCTTACAAGTACGATTTGGTCTGCGTATCCTACTTACTTAGCCATTTATTTTCAACGAGATAGAAAAATCGCCCGAAATCAAAAACACCAAAAAAATGGTAATTTTTACTATCAAAACATGCGATTTGACCACAATAAAAGCCAGTAACATCACCCACTCTGTCAAAATGGTAAAATCTTACTATCTAAAAAAATTTAATTTATGGACTGAAGTTAACAAAAATCGTAGTAACGTGCGCTTCAGGTAAGCTCGAGGAAATTCAGAAGTTTATAAGGTGCCCTCCTCAGCAACAAACAACAAATTGACTGTTACTGAGGAAGTTTAAATAAAAAGGTGAGCGCATTACGCACTCACAAAAGTAACTGCTCTGAAGCTTGCTAGGATTAAATTTGCTTCATCGCGAGTTAAAGAGGCGAGGTATTACCCATCGACCTCATGCAGAACACTATACTCAGAGTATAGAAACGAGCGTAAATATATAATATTTAAAAAGATTTCCAACGCGACACATTCACCACAGCACCTACCGAGCGACCATCACAATCACGTCATACACACCTAAAAGCAACATTGGCCTAGTTATTATAGTTATTCAGCCTTGTATTAAGACGATTCATTAATTCGAGTAACTTATCAATAAAGGCAGTTATTTTGATAAATATCACAAAAAGTCCCAAATAAATAAAGCGAGCTAAACGCTCGCTTTATTTATGCCGCATTTTTTAAAGTTTTGTTATCACTAAAATATCGGTTGTAGACAGCTCCTAAAGAGGCCGTACTTGCGAAACGATCATAGTTAAATGTTGCTTGGACCTCTTCGGCAGAGGCAGACAGCTTGTTGGTACCATTTACATAAATCGTTACCGCTCCGTCCTTCAGTCCTGAAAGATCTAAATCAATTGTCCATGAGTCTGAAAGCACGGTTGCCATGCCTGTGGCTTCTGTACCATCAGCGTCGACTACTTTGATATCTATGAACTCACCATCTTCAAATCGTTCACTGCTACCACTTACTGTCACGCTTTCCACTCCAGCAACATCGTTGATAACGTCTAGGTGTATTGTTGGTGTGATTGGCATGGAGTAAGCCGTATTCTGGCTACCGGTATTCCCTGATAAGTCTTGGTAGTCACGAACAAGCAACGCCACATTGAGCTCTGACGTACTTGGTACCACCACATCACCAGTCCAAACACTTGGGTCCGCGGTTGCCATTAATGAAGTGATCGTTGTGCCACCTAACTCCGCTGCGGCGGATTGCAGATCTTTATCGAATTCCAGCGTTACCGTCACGCTTTGGCCGATGGCTTGATGCTCAGGAGTAAACGTCACGTTAGTCAGTGTTGGCAAGGATTGCGCGAGAGTAAAGCTCTGGCTTTCACTCACTTCAATACCAGCTGAGTTCGTCCCTGTCACAATCACGGTGTAAGTGCCGTTGGTTTGGTGACTCATGTCCATTGCGTCACTGGTCCAAGTGCCACCAGCTTGTACTGTCGCACTGCTGCTTTTCAATACCGTCGCGCTGCCTTGGGCCTTCACTTCAAGACGCAGGGACTGTCCGTCAAAACGTGTTGACGTGCCTTCGAATTGTAACGTGGCGGCTTGCATTTCATTCACACTGCCCACCGGCGTAATAGCTAAGGTCGGCGTGATCGGCATGGAGTAAGCCGTATTCTGGCTACCGGTATTTCCTGATAAGTCTTGGTAGTCACGAACAAGCAACGCCACATTGAGCTCTGACGTACTTGGTACCACCACATCACCAGTCCAAACGCTTGGATCCCCGGTTGCCACTAATGAGGTGATCGTCGTACCACCTAACTCCGCCACAGCACCTTGCAATGCTTTATCGAATTCCAGCGTTACCGTCACGCTTTGGCCGATGGCTTGGTGCTCAGGCGTGAACGTGACGTTAGTCAGCGTTGGCAGAGACTGCGCGAGTGTAAAGCTCTGGCTTTCACTCACTTCAATGCCCGCAGAGTTCGTCCCCGTCACCATCACAGTATAAGTGCCGTTGGTTTGATGACTCATATCAATCGCGTCACTGGTCCAAGTGCCACCGGCTTGTACCGTTGCACTGCTGCTTTTCAATACGGCAGCGCTGCCTTGTGCTTTCACTTCAAGACGCAGGGGCTGACCGTCAAAACGTGTCGACGTACCTTCGAATTGTAGCGTGGCGGCATGCGTTTCATTCACACTGCCCACTGGAGTGATGGCTAAGGTCGGCGTGATCGGCATGGAGTAAGCCGTATTCTGGCTACCTGTATTCCCTGATAAGTCTTGGTAGTCACGAACCAGCAACGCCACATTGAGCTCTGACGTGCTTGGTACCACCACATCACCAGTCCAAACGCTTGGGTCCGCGGTTGCCACTAATGAAGTGATCGTTGTACCACCTAACTCCGCAGTGGCAGCTTGCAATGCTTTATCAAATTCCAGCGTCACCGTCACGCTTTGGCCGATGGCTTGATGCTCAGGCGTGAACGTGACGTTAGTCAGCGTTGGCAGAGACTGCGCCAGTGTAAAGCTCTGGCTTTCACTCACTTCAATACCCGCTGAGTTCGTCCCCGTCACCATCACGGTATAAGTGCCATTGGTTTGGTGACTCATATCCATTGCGTCACTGGTCCAAGTACCACCGGCTTGTACCGTTGCGCTGCTGCTTTTCAATACCGTCGCGCCGCCTTGGGCTTTCACTTCAAGACGCAGGGACTGACCGTCAAAACGTGTCGACGTACCTTCGAATTGTAGCGTGGCAGCATGCGTTTCATCCACACTGCCCACTGGCGTAATAGCTAAGGTCGGTGTGATCGGCATGGAGTAAGCCGTGTTCTGGCTACCTGTATTCCCTGATAAGTCTTGGTAGTCACGAACCAGCAACGCCACATTGAGCTCTGACGCACTTGGTACCACCACATCACCAGTCCAAACACTCGGATCCGATGTTGCGACTAATGAAGTGATCGTCGTACCGCCTAACTCCGCAGTGGCAGCTTGCAATGCTTTATCGAATTCCAATGTTACCATCACGCTTTGGCCGATGGCTTGGTGCTCAGGCGTGAACGTGACGTTAGTCAGCGTTGGCAGAGACTGCGCGAGTGTAAAGCTCTGGCTTTCACTCACTTCAATGCCCGCTGAGTTCGTCCCCGTCACCATCACGGTATAAGTGCCATTGGTTTGTTGACTCATATCAATCGCGTCACTGGTCCAAGTGCCACCGGCTCGTATCGTTGCGCTGCTGCTTTTCAATACCGTCGCGCCGCCTTGGGCTTTCACTTCAAGACGCAGGGACTGGCCGTCAAAGCGTGTCGACGTACCTTCGAATTGTAACGTGGCGGCATGCGTTTCATCCACACTGCCCACTGGAGTGATAGCTAAGGTCGGCGTGATAGGTAATTCGTGAACGGTGTTATCCTCCCCTATGTTACCAGTCAAATCTTTAAACTGACTAACAACCAAGTCGACACTTAACAGCGTGGTGCTCGGAACTTGTACATCACCAACCCAGACCTTTTTATCTGCCGTTGCGGACAGAGAACTGATGCGATTGCCGCCAAGCTTGGCGGTCGCCTCTTGGATCTCTTTATCAAACTCAAGCGAGACACTCACGCTTTGACCCACACTCTGATGCTCGGGGTTAAATGTCACATTGGTTAGTTTTGGTAAGGTTCCTTCAACCGCGATACTTAAGCTGCTTCCTTTTCCAGGAATTGTGTTGGTACTTTGATAGCTATTGTCTTCTACCTGAATAGTGATATTTTTATCTTGTTTTTCTGGGCTGACATAGTTAACCGTCCACGTAATATTGTCTGAAGTCGACCAAGTATCTTGTTTTAACGTTCCTGTTGCACCGCTATCACTAGCGACAAGATGGACATCTGAGATATCAAAGTTCGTAACTTCTTCTGTAAAGTTAAACGCAAGCGTAATCTCTTCGCCTCCAAAAAGAGGGGCGCTTGAGGCGGTAGAGATACTTAGCCCGGGAACGGTTGCCGCTTCCACATGCGCGTCAATAGAACTTTCGCTCTTGTTATCCACCTTGTCTGTTGCTGCCACCGTGATCGTATGATCGCCTTTAGGTAACAAATAGCTTATGACATAAGGCCCCGCTTCAGTTGTCGGCTCAGTAATCGCTTGAGGAGCCACAGTGCTGCCACCACTCACCGCTTTTGACGTGACGAGGTTTAAATTTTTATCTGTAATGTATGCGCTAATTTCTAGCTGATACTTATCATTTGTCGGTACCTTAGAAATTTGATTAGCACTTAAGCCAGAAATACTTGGAACGTCATAATCAACAATAGACTCGATAACTTGTCCATCATAACTTTTGCCTAGTAATTCAAAGCTTGTATTCTCTCTTCCAACTGAGTCCGTCACCGTCACCTTAAGGGTATATGACCCTTGGTTATCGACGGCAAAGTTCATCATTCCATTACCACTAGATGAGATAACATCACCTGAGTAACGCAAGGAATCGCCGAGGCTTGGAATAAGCTCCACAGAATATTGTGAAGCTTTCACTCTTTCTCCTTCCACCGTAGATAGCGTAAACGGCTGGCTCGCCTTGGTTAAAAACAGTTTCCCACCCTGCAAACTCGTAATTCCATCGAAATCAACTGTGACTTTAGGAACACTAATATCAATGACTTTTCTGATATCAGAATACAGTCCGACGCTATCTGTCGCTTTGATGTCTACTGTGATTGAACCACGCCCCTCTAACTGAGATTTCGGTAGTTCAAAGTACGTAGATGAACCATTCCCATCCTCTACTCTTTCTTCTTGATAACTCGGGTTTAAAACCGAGTAGTTTACTTTTGCGAGGCTGCTACCAGTGTCCGTTATATCAAAACGAAAACGAACATTATCAGGATTTGTTGGCGATTCGGTTACGATAATCTCATCGCCAACACTTGGAGGTGTGTTGTCAACTTTAATATCAACGGTCGCTTCACCGACTCTCGACCACACATCCGTTGCGGTAATAATTGTCCTGATCGTTTTTCCATCAGCATCGCTAGGAAGCTCACTTGTAAATGTTGAACACTTGTAGGTTGGGTCATCTGCACACACTTCCAATTGCGCAAACTTCTCCGGATTATCTTTATAGTTGTAGGACTCCGTTCCAAATCTGGCCATCACATTGTCTAGCCTAGAGTTTTCATACAACTTAATTCTGAATTTAGCGACAAGCTGCTGGCCATTAATGGTTGTGTTTCCAACCGGATCAGTAATTTCAACGACTACCGAACCTTTAGGTAATTCAAGCAGTAGCTCATGCTCTGGCGTCAAGTTTCCTGCTAAATCAGATACGTTCTTGATTTTGTATTCTTGAGTTGTACTCAGACCATCAATAATATCGGCGTAGGATTCAGAGTACGTACACTTGATATTTCCAACACCTTTGGCACAGGTCGTTGGTGTATAAGCTTTGTTGCCAAGATTACGAACCAGCTTTGGATATTTATCTGAACTTTCAGTATTCACGCCTGACAAAGCATCATTGAAAGAGAGCTCAAATGTGAGCATCTTCTTCTTCAAAGCTTCATCAAACCAAACATCACTTCCTTTAAAACTGTATGAGTTACCATCTACGACTGTCGGTGCATCAATATCCACCATCGAGAAATTGAACTTGTTGATCGTTTCACGCCCATTTGTACCCAAGGTTTTAGTGATCAAAGTGACAGGTGCTTTGGTCATGTTTTGCCCAACATTGACACTACAACTGTAAGGTTCTTGCGATACGTTGATAACACCAGAAGTTGGTTGCTCATTAGTTGGTGGCGCATCTAGAGAGTTGTACTCTTCACGAACCCAGCACTCTAACGTTTTGGCTTTGACCGCACTCAATGTAGTAAAGGTGACATCAAGAACACCATCAGATAAGTAGTTCTGGAAGTCCAGCGGACTTGCAACCGAGAGAACCACGCCTTCACGCTGTACGCTAAAGGTTTGGTTTACTTTTCCAACCTTTCTGTCTTTTTCGGCAAGGTAACGAACTTTGTTGTAAACTTTGATATCAAGTTCATAATTACCATCTTTGGCAATTTGTGTAGAAAGCAGCGTTGCCGTCCAAGTGCCATCTGCGGTTTCTGAGAACGTAAAGTTAGTCCCGTTTTGCTCTCCAGAAAATCTATACGTTGAGTCAATTCGATCAACGCCACTATCATCAACAATATCAAGCGTAAGTACGATATTTCCATCTTGATAAATGGTGTTGTTTGTAATTGGCGTTCCATCCGTGTAACTCATCGCTAGCGTTACCTGCGGGATGGAATTGTACACTTTAACGGTAAAATCTTGCTCACCATTGGTTAAGGTTGTGTTGCCACGAACATCAGCCCCTTTTAAACGAATCTTGTGTGTACCTGTGCCTAAATCACCAAGGCTCACTTTGAGATCTTCATTGATTTTTTTACCTGGAGAGCCAGGTAATGGCTCCAGATCGCTAAACGTCCAATACTCTAAGCTTTCTCGGTTTACACCATTAATTGAAATATCACCGTTGGCATTTAGGTCTAACGCCGTTAGGTCAAAGACATAGTTTCCTAAGTAGTAGTCATTCGCATTGAAACCACTTAACCCTAATGTTGGCCCATCACGATCAAGAATAACCTTGCTCGTGTTAGAACTAGATTCAAAACCGTAAATATCGGTTGCTTTTACATACAGTGACGTCGTTTTTTCATCTTCAGAAATGTCTATTTTATCTGTGTCACTCTTAATGAGAGACATTACAAACTCTTTAGATGAATCCGTTGGCACAATTGTCTTAATTGGCGAATCTTTACCATTCTGATATAGAGAGACTTGCTCAATGTCTGAATCGTCTATTACAGATTTAAATCGCACGTTGAACTCACGCCCGACAACGTAGTTCTCTTTGGACAATGTGTCTTCAACCCAAGGCGTATTTAGGATGATTTCTGGGCCTTTGTTATCGACTTGGAATGTGAATTTCCCTGTTGTACTAACATTGGCAGGATAAGCGTTGTCCGTCGCAGTGACATAAAATTCATTCCATTCATCGTAATCAAATGCTTTTGAAACCAGTTGGACTTTGACGTCAGGTTGTTCACCAACTAGGTATGGTACGTCACACGTCTCTGTTAGAGGGTCACAGCTTTCTAATGTCAGTGCCTGACCAGACCCTCGGCGAAGATCTATTTTTACATTATTGCCGGGGCTTAACGTCCCCCAATCAATAACAGGTGTCCATTGGTTGTTACCGCCTAAACGACTTTGAACCTGCTCACTTTTTACAATAGGAGCTTCAGAGTCGATACGAATATTGAATCTCGGAGCCGTGCTAGTTAACTCTGAAACGGAGTTACCTAAATTATCCTCTGCCGCTGCAACGACTAACCAATCACCATCACCCGGGTAAATCGTCGCGCCTTGATTTGAACAAAGCTCCCCAGTACATAATTTGACTTTAAAGGCGTCTTTCGAGTTATTCGCAAAGTCCTCTGGTGTGTATGTGACTTTTTCACCCGTTTGCTGGTAGAAAACAAGACCTCTTGAAGAAAGCTTGTCACCCACAACGTCTTCAACCTTGAAGGTCAATTCATGGGTATTTTGGGCATTTAAATAAATACCGTCTTCTACAGGTTTACCATCGACATCATTAGGTGGGAGGTAACTCGTTTTAGGGAAATCATTATCAATAAATACCGTTTCTATGAACGGAGCTTTGCCATCGTAACCATACGCATTACCATGTGGGTCCATGGCACTGGTTTCCACAGCAAACTCTACAATATCTTTTAGTTCACTAGACTGAGAGTTAAGGGTAAAGAGGTACTCTTTTCGATAAGCATTGCTGTTGCCAGGGTTCTCTACAATGTTGATGTCCAGCGGTATTTCAATGTTTGGCTCACTGGCTTGATACCACATCGTGCTAAACTTCGGACCATAAGCGTCGGTTTCTACAATACCAGAAGGATCGTCTAGGATAATTTTAGAAACAACTTCACCAGCAATATAAAGCCTATTGCCAACCATCGTCTCTCGACCGCTTTCAATCGTTAATTTTGGCTGTGGAGGCAAGATATCGATACTGCTACCCTCTGTATCAAAAATGTTCTTACCATTTAAGTTAGGATTAGCCATCGAAATATCATCAGCATAGAGCTGCGCGATATTGGTCTCAATACCGTATTTGCTCGCCATGATTTCGTAATACGATTGCGCTAAATCCTTTCGATAAGTATCGGAACCGAATTGATAAGAATTGAGCATAACCTGACGTCCACCAACACCAATACCATTCGCTTTTCCATCAAAGCTCAAATCATCGTAAATAGCGGAGGCAAAATCTAATGAGTTATTTCTCGGCATTCCTTGAGCAATACTATCGATAGCTTCGACAAGAAATCGGTGTAGATAATCGTTTGATGGCTTTTCTGGAATCGCTTTGGTAGCAAGCATTTCGTTCGTTGCATAAGGCACAACCGTTGGATCAAACCCAAAGAATGAATTGTTGTTCGTACCTGATAACGCGTAGCGCACCTCATCAAAAATTTGAATCGCACGCTCAGAAGTTTTCTCTCCGGCAGTGACTTGATCCCACTGGAAATCAAACAAGCTAGTCTGATATGTCGATAGTTCAGTAATATAGTAAGTCTGAGAGCCATTGAGCTTAAAGTACACACCAATATTGGCCTTGTTTAAATCAACCGTTACTTTTTTGGTTCCTGGATCTCTTTTCCATTGATAGTAGTATGGCTCGCTGCCCTCGATACCAATTAAACGAACGCGCATGAAGTCATAATTCACAACATCAGTTGTGGTTTCACAACTCGCGACGTCAAGAGCCATTGATTGATCACTTTCCAATTGTTGGATAGTGGTACAACTCGCAAGTGAAGTGAATTCACCATTTGGACTCAACCCTTCAAGTTGCGCTCGCGCACCAATAAATGGTGTCACCACTTTTATAGTTGGCAGATCAAAGCTACTTCTAAAATATACTTCTCTTGGAGTGCTTTCGTTATCAGACTCATCGACGGTTTGAATGACTAACTTTTGACTACTGTTTTCTGATACCGATTTAAAGCTGTCACCCAAAATATCTCTTACAAATGGAATGTAATAGATGACATCCTCTACTCGCCCATTGCTATCTAACAGCGTTTCGTGCGGTATTTTTGCGATGTAGTCATCATCCGATGCGGTTGTATCAATAACCTGCTGAAGTGAGTAATTATTATCGTTATTTTGGCTGACATAATACTTGACGACGAGCTTCAGTTTATTGGCGTTGGAGCCTAAAACCGTATCGGTATTTACGTCTGAGACTTTCACACGAACATAAGGGATTTTATTCTCTTTCAACAAGTTAGCGTTGAAGTTACTAAAATCTACCCCTTTTAATGAATTCTGAATCCCTATACTTGCGTACGCATAGTCAATCTTCAAGAAGTCGCGGCTCGCTTGAACATTGTCTGGGGTATACGTATCTTGAGAGTAGATACCATCGTAAGTGGTTCGTTCACCATCTAAACCCACATTTACGTACGTCATTGACGTACCTTCAGGATAGGTTATCGTCTGTGCTGGCGCTTGATCGTCACGACTTACTGCATGCTGAGCGGTGCCCGTATTACCTTTGCTATCCTTCGCTCGAACCTCAAAGACCGTCGTAGATAGGAATTCATCAGTTGGGTAAGCCTTACTAAACTCACAAGCATTTCCAGACTCTACAGTTACAGGAGAACATGTGACGTCCTCATGTAAGCCATCTTTAAATGAAATACTGACCGAACTAATCTCTTGCGAGCTTTCTTTTACAACCCCTTTCAGAACATACTCTTTAAGTTGATTATTAATTGCACTCGCCGATGTAATATCAATAACAGGCGCATCGTTATCCCATTCAAAGTTGATATGAAGACCCGAATGGCTGCCTGGAATTAACTCATTACCCAATACATCCGCTGTATATAAGACTAACCGTGCTGCTGTTACGTTTGAGAGCCCTGTGGCAGGGTTCATATCCACACTATCGATCTCTTTGGTATTAATGTTAACTTTAACGTTGGTCTCTCGAAGGCCAACTTCAAAATCATCAAATTCAACCGAACAGAATGTGCTTCCAAAATCTTGTATGTCGTTACATTGAAATTCACCAGACCAAGAGCCATTAATCTGATACTGAATAAAGGCGGATACGTCTTCTACACCGATATCATCTACAATCTTTAGATCAACTTTATCGGTGCCAGCGAGCACATCACTGTCCGTACGAGTAACTATTGGCGCATCTGTATCGATATCCGTACCATCTCGCGGTGGAATGACGCCATCAGTACTGCCATATGTACCTAAGTCATTAAGCTTCTTACTAAAGTCGACATAGTCTGCGGCATCAGTACCAGAGATATTGACACTTGGATCGTTTACCACGATCAGAACATGCTGAGATAAATCACGTGTATAAATGTCGCTATTTATCTTTTTCTGTCCAAAGCTGAGGGGAGTCACTGCTCCTGAAGTCTGGCTCACTTCAAGACCATCAAGAACACCATCGGCAATAACATCCCGATATTGGATGTCAGCGAAATGCATTGAAGTGTAGACGTTATCGCTGTTGCCGTATTTTTTTATAAGATCGTAAGAGTAAGACGAGTATGCAGTTAATAAAGCGCCGTATTGATGCCCAGCACTAGCAAAACTACTTTGCCCACCTTTGGTTATATCAATAGGTTTGGTCTCATTTACGTCAAACCCATACATGCTATTGATACTATCCAAAGCGGTTGAAAAGGCACTCTCATCTGTGGATCCTTGAGAAATTTTGTACTTTGCCAAGCCTGCTGCCAAGTTCGACAGCGGAGTAAGCATTAACTTTTGCTCACTCCCCTCTTTAAAGTTCACAACACCTTCAAATTTAAGTGTCTTCGCATTGCTCACTGATACCGTTTCATTCGTAAACGGGTCGGTATAACTCCCCTCTTTTGCAACAACAAAAAGAGGCATTGAAGACGATTCAAACTCTAGCAGATAGTTTCCGAACGCATCAGACGTCGTGTTAGCCAACTTCCGGCCTAAGTTTCCATTTTTGAACTCGAAAACCTCAATCTTTGCGCCATTTACAGGGGCGTCAAAAACCATACCGGAAATGCTTCCTTTGCTTCTAGCTGGAGGTGTGTTGTCTCCTCCATCACCACCACCACATGCACTCAATAAAAGAGATGTAAGCGTAAGACCTAATGTTAATTTCAGCGTATTTTTAGCGAACATAGTAATTTGGCAAAATATATTTTGCCGAGATTATATTATTGTAAAATATTTTCTCAACGTGACAATAACACCATTTAAAAAGCCAAAAACACCAGACCAACCGTCACTTTTACTAAATTATTAAATTAAAATCATCACCTATAATTATTCACTTAGTTAAAACAGAGGAATTAGCCATACTTTAATGCTAGGTTTTATTTAAAATATTATACTCTACGCACAACTGTCAGCCTTGATAAACCACCAGAACTAATGACTATTTTGATAATAAAAAGGAGTGTGCGAACTCCTACCGCAACCCTTCTCACCATTGCCTTACTCATTTTTATTAGCGTGTCGCTTTCTCACCACATCCTCACTCCCTTGGATAGACTGCCTACCGTTAAGCCTTTGGAGTTTAAGAATGAGGAAGTTCAAGCGCCTTTTGAGATGGGTACTCTTAGACAAAAAATCACCATAGGTGTGGTTGAGTACTCGTTTGTCGCTTCATTGTTAAAATCAGGGATAAGTCAAAAAGAGATTAATTTGCTATTGGCCCTTATTAAAAGTAACTTTAATATTATTGATTCAGTTAAGAGAGATGACCATTTTATCTTAAGAACTAAGTTAAATAGTAGAAATGAAACCTATATTAGTTCTTTTTACTATTTAGGTAGTAAAACCGATTTATTTATTATCAATGATGGGCAAGGTAACATATTTGATGAACATGGCGTGTCAATAAAAAATAAACTCCGATTTTCAGATCCCTTTGATAAAAGCTACAGAGTAAGCTCTGGCTATGACTTAAAACGAACACACCCAGTAACTAATATAACGACTCCGCACTTAGGCACTGACTATGCAACACCAGTAGGTACACCGGTTCGTAGTATTGCTGATGGTATCGTTTTAAAGTCTCGTTACAACCGTTTTGCGGGCAACTACATTAATATCCGCCACACAAATGGCTCTGTATCACGCTACCTACACTTATCTCAACGCAACGTCCACGTTGGCGAGAAGATCAGCCGAGGACAAGTGATAGGAAAAACGGGTAACACAGGAAGAACAACAGGGCCGCATTTACACCTTGAACTGCACATCAATGGTATTCCGGTTGATTACGAGCGATACATTCAAAAGCACCCAAACACTGACGTTAATATAGAAATGCTGATTGCAGCGAGAAAAGAAAAAGCAGAATTAACAGCGGAATGGCAACGGTATAGACAGTCAAACCGGCAATAAAATACTTCGGTTCGATCTTTCTTCATTTATCTGAAGCGAGTCCTCGTAACCCTCTGAGCGCTTCAAGACCTGTCGCCACTTTCCAAGTTCAGGACAAAAAAGAGCCGCTATATGCGGCTCTTAATGATGCGAATCTTTGTTTGCAGCCCATGAGTTAATATTTTTGTGGGCACAACTGAATGTAGCAAACTTGCTGGCACGTAACACGCTTAGACTTCAGAAAAAGCTATCGTCCTCCAGCAAGAGCTTTAATGGTTCAGCATCCAACTGCTGTTGATCGCCTCTCCCTGCTCATCAAGTTTATGAATAATATAGTCGATAAACACTTTTACTTTCGCGGGCACAAACTTACGACTTGGATAGTATATATAGACACCTTGACCATCGGTTCTTTGAGGTTCAGAAACCAACATCAGTTTACCTTGCTGTACTAAGTCTCGAGCAAGATATTGGGGCATCAGTGCAACCCCTGCTCCTAAACTCGCTAAAGAGGCCATCGCATAACCATTGTCTACTGTCACTTGATGTGTAGGACTAAATTCTACTAATTGCCCATCTAAAGGCATCGTCAAGGTAAGCAAGCGCCCCGATTGTTTATAGCGGTACATTATCCATTTGTGCTGGTTAAGCGCTTCAACACTCTGAGGCCGACCAAACTTCTTTATGTACTCCGGACTGGCAAACATACCCATATCAATAGGACATAATCGCCTCGCAATCAGGTTGCTGTCATTTAGTCTCCCGCTTCGAATAGCAACGTCCATCCCACTCTCCAATATACTGGTGTATTCATCGGAAAAGCTAAGATCCAGCTTCACTTCAGGGTAACGTTCGCAAAACTCTGGAATCAGCGGAGTTATATAGTTTTGCCCGAACGATAAAGGAAGGCTGACACGAAGTGTACCAAACGGAGATGCAATACTTTGATGAAGCTGCTCTTCACTACTTTTGAGCAAGTTGATCACTTCTCTTGCCGTCTCAAGGTAGTTAAACCCCGCTTCAGTGAGCTGGAGTTGACGTGTTGTACGGTGCACTAAACGAACACCCAAATCCTGTTCTAGGCGAGCAATCGCTTTACTAACAGTAGAAGGCGACTGCCCTAATTGATTCGCGACTGCTGTAAAGTTCCCTAAGTCCACAACAGATACAAACAACTTTATTAATGACAGCTTATCCATAACGCTCACAATTAATGAAAAATAATCACATCTAATATGACAGAAAAAGTATTTTTGTGTCATGCAAACTTTTCTAGTATTTCGGAAAAGCATACCTAGCTATGGATATTTCTACTGACCTCAGAGACGACAAATAAAGCCAACACCATTAACTCTACACTCAAAATGCTCAGGCTTACGGCATTTTCTCCAACCTTTAATTCCATTGCATCTCATTAAATGCAATGAAACATACTGAACCTGCTCTAACACGGTAAGAGGTTTTAATGACAAGAATTCAACTTAAACGCGAAGTGATCTGTTTTGCTGGCGATTCTGGAGATGGTATCCAATTACTTGGAGAACGCTTTTCAGACAACTCGTCGAAACAAGGAAACGATGTCATGACGTTACCTGATTATCCAGCTGAGATACGGGCTCCGGCAGGAACCACATCTGGAGTATCGGCTTTTCAGATGCAATTTGCCTCAACAGAGATTTATACTCCTGGCGACGATTTTTCAGTCTTAATCGCTCTGAATGCCGCTGCATTAAAAACCAAAATCTCACAACTCGTTGAAGGCGGTTTGGTGCTTATTGATCTCGATGGTTTTAATAAAAAAAACCTTGAGCTTGCTGGCTATGAATCGAACCCATTGAGCGATGGTAGCCTCGCAGATTATCGCGTGATTAGTGACAGTTTTACGCGTTTAACCGTTCAATCTCTTTCTGAGTTAAACATAGCGCCTAAAGTAGTGAAACGAAGCAAAAACTTTTTTATGCTTGGTATTGTTTTATGGATTTACAGTCGTCCGCTAGAACCGACCATTGAATGGCTAAATAATAAATTCGCTGACAATCCGCAAGCGAGAGAGGCAAATACTTTAGCCATAAAGTCAGGATTTAATTATGCCGAAACAACCGAAATATTCAGCGACTGTTTTCAGGTTGCTCCCGTAGCAGATAAAGCAGGCTTGTATCGCACTGTTTCAGGGAACGAAGCATTATCGCTTGGGTTAATATGCGCAGCAGAAAAACTCCAACGCCAGCTATTTTTGGGCTCGTACCCCATAACACCCGCCTCAGATATTCTACACACGCTATCAACCTATCAACACTTTGGGGTTACGACATTCCAAGCAGAAGATGAGATTGCAGCTGCTTGTTCAGCTTTAGGCGCATCTTATGCTGGCGGTTTAGGAGTCACATCAACGTCTGGCCCTGGATTATGTTTGAAAGCAGAGACCATTAACCTTGCCGTAATGGCGGAGTTGCCAATGGTTGTTATCAACGTACAACGTGGAGGCCCCTCAACTGGTCTACCGACTAAAACAGAGCAATCAGACTTGCTTTTGTCTTTGTATGGTAGAAATGGGGATTCACCACTCCCAGTGTTGGCTCCTGCCTCTCCTGCAGACTGCTTTGACATGGCAATCGAGGCCTGTCGAATTGCTACTACATTTATGACGCCAGTGATCTTATTGAGTGACGGCTACTTAGCAAACGGCTCCGAATCTTGGCTCGTGCCCAACCCTGATGAGATTAAGCTCACTGCCGAGGCAACAAAAGCAAACATAAGCCCGTTTTATCCCTATGCCCGTGATGACGTGTATTACAGCAGAGAGTGGGTCACGCCTGGAACAAAAGAGAAAATGCACCGCATTGGAGGGTTGGAAAAGCAAGCGATTACAGGCAACCCTTCTCATGATCCTGAAAACCACCAGCGCATGACTGATGAAAGAGCAAAAAAATAAATAACATCTGCCATTTCATCCCTAAACAAACGCTAACAGGCAGTACTCAAGACTCACTGCTAGTGCTAAGTTGGGGAGGCACGCAAGGTTCTGTGTCGACCGCAATTGAGCATCTGAGAAAGCAAGGCGCATCGGTTGCCCACGCCCATATTAAGTATCTAAACCCGTTTCCAATCAATTTGGAAGAGATCATTAGCCAATTCAAGCATGTGCTTGTTTTTGAGTTGAATAACCAACAACTCGTCAAAGTGATTCGCTCACAATATGCCATTTCGGCACGCTCCGTAACCCAAGTTAAGGGGTTACCATTCAAAGTTCACGAGGTCATTGAGTCTATTAACCACCACCTGAAGGAAATTAAAAATGACGACTAAGGTACTCAACCGCAAAGATTTCGCTTCTGATGTTGAAGTCAAATGGTGTCGAGGCTGTGGTGATTTTAACGTATTAAAAACGATGCAATCCGTTCTAGCACGATTAGGTCGAACTAAAGAGAACACCGTATTCATCTCAGGGATTGGCTGCTCATCTCGTTTTCCTTATTATCTCGATACTTATGGATTTCATACGATTCACGGCCGTGCCCCTGCCATCGCTACTGGTGTAAAAGCGAGCAATCCAGAGTTAGATGTTTGGGTCGTAACCGGCGATGGTGACGCACTGAGTATTGGCGGAAATCACTTTATTCACGCGATTCGACGCAACCAAGACATTAAAATTTTGCTTTTTAATAATGCTGTCTATGGACTGACCAAAGGCCAATTTTCCCCGACAAGCGAACAGGGCTTCATTTCTAAGTCGAGTCCTGAAGGCTCTCCCGATCAAGCGCTTAAACCTCTGGCATTAGCAGCATCCGCAGGTGCTACGTTCATAGCACGAACATCAGACAATGATCCTACACACATGACGATGGTGTTAGAGGCAGCCGCCGCGCATTCCGGCACTGCTGTGGTTGAAATCCTACAAAACTGCGTCATTTTTAACGATAAAGTGCACGAACCTTACAACGGCCCAGCTAATAGAAGCGAACATCTACTTTATCTCTCAGATAATGAACCGTTATTGTTTGGTAAAACACACTCAAAAGCGTTGATCAATAGAGGGTTTGGTTTCGAGATTGTCGAATCAGAGGCCCCGAACCTTTTGCTCCACTCCAGTCAATGCGAGGAGTCATACTATGCTTATGCGCTTGCTAACTTGAGCTATCCAGACTTTCCCGTACCCGTGGGCGTTTTTCGTTCAGTGACTCGACCTACTTTTGATCAGGTCATTCGACATCAAAAACACCAAGCAACTCTAAAATATGGTCAAGGCGACTTAACCGAATTGCTCAAACAAAACAGTTATGAGCGTCTCTGCTAACAATTGAAAGTGCCAGCTATTGAGGTAACCTTCCCTGCAAAGATGAAACTAAAAGGTTTCCGATTCTAGTTGGCGACTTGCTGAATGATGAGTTGATAAGGAAGTGTGGTGGTTGCAGAGATCCATCACACTAAAAAGAGGCTCTATAATGAGCCTCTTCTGTTTTTTAAAATAGTGACATCGTCACTCTTCTGAATGGTTTCTATCGTATTCAGCGCTTGCCTTTTTCAGCCCTTCTAAATCGTCTGAACATAACAACCTCTTCAGACTGTCGATTTTCTTATCAGGCCAATCATATATCCTAAGGGCGAGCAGTTCGTCTATCGTCTCGCGAGAAAAGCGATATTTGATATGCTTAGCTGGTGAGCCTGCAACCATGCTGTAAGGCTCAACATCTTTCGTCACCACGCTGTTTGCCGCAACGATTGCTCCTTCTCCGATAGTCACACCCGGCATTATCATGGATCGCATACCGAGCCAGGCACCATCGCCAATGTGAGTATCTCCTTTCCCGACGTACGCTTCTTCAATAAAGTCCATAAATGGGTACAAGGAGAACCAATCAGCTCTATGTGTACTATTTCCCCCATAACAATCACAACTTCCGCTGCAATGCAGACAAAGTCACCTATATGTAACTTATCAATCTTCCATTTTGGTTCCCAATCTCGGCTGAACTCATCGCCTTGTAGATATCTTACAACGGACTCCTCAAAACCGACGTCCCAACAATCACTGTAATAACTATGTTTACCTTTAATCGTTATATTTGGGTTCGTAACAACTTCATGTAGCAAAGTCACCTTAGACCAATGCTTAGTTTTCATGAATACTCCTATAAATACTATCGAATAAAACACTGCAGATAGTATGTATCTAAATAAGCTCTAATAATTACGTAGTTCCTATTACCACTAAAATTTACTTCACCACCGAGCTAATAATATTGTAAGCAGCCTCTACTCTTTCTGCATTAGGGTAGTTTTTATTCGCTAGAATCACTATGCCTATTTTTTCAGAGGGTACATATGCAACATATGCCCCAAAGCCACCTGTTGAACCCGTTTTGTTATACCAAACGTCACGACCGAGAGTACCGGATACACTTGCTTGAACCGGTTTAGCGTTGAGAATTACATCGCTGGAGTTACCCTTCAATAATTGCGAAAGTGAAACGGGGTAATCATAACCTTCCCATCCTACGGCTTGTGTAAACGTGTCGGTATCAAAATACTTAGTATGAGTTCGCTCTAGCGCATTTTCTATATCAGAATTAAGTTGCGCTTGACCCATATTTGCTTCGATATATTGAAGCATATCTAAGCTTGTTGATTTAATACCATAGGCTTGTGCATCAAGAATACCTGGATTAACTCTAACGGGTTTTCCCTCAGAACTATAACCAAAAGCATAGTTGTTAAGCTGATCCTTTGGTACATCGACAAACGTATTGGTCATACCGAGCTCAGGTAGGATGACGGTTTCCATCATTTCCGTATAGTCTGACTTCATACTCAAAGCACCGATGTAGCCAAATAGACCAATACTAGGGTTTGAGTACTTCCTCTTAGTACCGGCTTCGTACTCCGGCTTCCACGTTTTGTAGTACTGCATCATTTCAGCGTCGTTCGTTACTTCGCTAGGGAATTGTAATGGTAGACCACCTGCAGTGTAGGTTGCGACATGAACTAGCTTGGTATTACCCAGAACACTATTTTCTAATTCTGGAATATAATCTTTGACCTTGTCATCCATATTCAACTTACCTTTTTCTTGGGCGTACCCAGTCAAAGTAGCGGCAAAAGTTTTACTGATAGAGCCGAGTTCAAAAATAGTGTCGTTAGTGACTAAACTCCCCTTACTTTCGTCAGCGAAACCGTAATTGTAAAAATAACGCATACCATCAATCGTTACTGCAACAGCCAACCCCGGAATGTCGTATTCGTTCATTAATCCTTTAGCACATTCATCAACTACGCTCTTTAATTGACTGCTAACCGTTAACTCCGTTTTCGCAAACGTGACGAAAGAAGTGAGCGATAAAATTGCCACCAAGGCATTGTTTAATTTCATTGAACCCTCAATTTTTAATTTTCACTTATAATTAATTTCTAGTTTGTTCCAAGGCTTTTAGCTTTTTATATAAAAGTAATCCTGACTTGAAGAACTCCAATCGTTAACCCCCGATGAATAACACTGTGTCTTCAAATTTTTAGTGCGATATAAACAGGTTTAAACCTGATCACCGTTGATAGGTAGGCCGATTAGATACGAATGTAAGTGACATCCGTTTGCAAGATGGGGAAATAGTGTACTCAATTACGCTTTCTCCATATCACGATAACGGTATACTAGGTAGATATACTTGGTATATACAGATCCACATCCTCACAACGCTTTAGAACCACTTTTCAACGTCTACAGAGAAAACGATGCCATTTTCACTACACTTCGAAACTGGAAAAGTCACCAGCCAACAGCTTTATTCCGAGATATACCAAGGGATATTAGAAGGCAGATTACGATCAAATGAGAGATTACCGTCGACTCGCATGTTGTCAAAAAAGTTAGGCATAGCAAGAAACACTGTCATTTCGGTGTATGAGCGACTTCAGTTCGAGGGGTGGATAGTAAAAAAGGCAGGGTCTGGCACGTACGTAAGTAATGCTCTAGAACCAAAGGTGAATAAAGATAAGAGACCAATAAAACACTACCAACTAGGGGTGTTTGGCACTAACGCCGCGAAGAAGCCAGAGATCATCGCACCAAAGAATCTAGACTATGACTTCACTTTAGGCGTTCCTGATCATCAGAGAATAGCAAAGCATATTTGGCGACACTCAAGACTGAGTAGGCTCAATGCATTAACTCCAGAGTTTGCACATGGTGGTGATTTGCAAGGACTATCTTGTTTACGAGAGTCTATCTGCGAGTATGTAAGACATTCGAGAGGCGTAATCTGTGATCCTGAAGACATCATCATTACGCAAGGGTGCCAGCAGGCAATAATGACGACTCTCCTTACATTACTCTCTCCGGGGGATCTCGTGTCGACGGAAGATCCAGGATATCCTGTTTTTCGAAATCAAGCTCGATTGCTTGGCGCGCAAATAGGCTCCGTGCCGATGGACGACCAAGGTGTTGTCGTTGAATCAATCCCTTCTAATACCAAAATTATTTATACAACGCCTAGTCATCAGTTCCCTTTAGGCTTTAGCTACTCAGTTGAAAGGAAGTTAGAACTGCTGAGATGGGCAGAAGTTAATAACGCAATCATTATCGAAGATGATTATGATGCGGAATATCACTATCTCAATACCAGTAAGCAAGCTCTCAAGTCACAAGACAAAAATGACTGCGTCGTTATGATAGGCAGTTTCTCTAAAATACTATTTCCCGGCATACGCATTGGCTATATGATTCCGCCAAAGTCTTTAATAGAGCCAATTTCAAATATGTTATGGCACTTGGGAAGAAGTACATCTGTGGTGTCTCAAATCCTACTTGACGAATTCATGCGTGACGGTCATTTCTCTCACCATTTACTCAATATGAATAAAATCTATAGCAAAAAGTATCATAAACTCACTCAATTAATTGACAACATAGATTGCTTACAACGTATTCCAAGCCAAGGTGGATTGCATATAGCATCTGAAGTATCGGGATGCGCGACACAAATGGTGAATAAGCTTGCTTCATCAAAAGTAGCGGTTTACCCATCATCGCATTTTTCTATCAACAATCATTCTAATGCCATCTTATTTGGATTTGGCATTATCCCTACCCCAAAAATAGAAGAAGCGTTTGATATTATTCAATCAGTATTAGATTAAACCGAGATAGTAGCAAGTATCTCATCCTAAAGCAGATATAAAATTGCCCCTTCAAAAATGTCATAAACTTAAAGAGTCATAGACTTATGAAGAGGCAATATCAAATTATCGTTTAGGTATCAATTTATCGTCTTGTTATCACCAGCAGAGTCAGGGCAACTGCAAGCTTGGAACGCTTTTCAACCCAATAAGGGTTCACTACGAATTGTGGCTCTCTAACCCGCTTGGTTTGGCTTCAGCCCAAACACTATATTTCTTCGACTGTAAACGTACTAGGTTCAAAGTAAAGCGACGTATCACGCTGACATTTTCAGCGCCACCAGCAACCCTATTACGTAAATCATCTTCTTTTAAGTTCACATCGCGCTTCCAATGAACCTTATTTTTCTAATATACAACAGATAGTAAGTTCTGCTTAACACTTCATCAAAAGACTATCTTGCCCTAGATGTTAAAGAAGAAAAGACTTCAGGATAATTAAGGATTTATTATGGACTATTGATCTACATAATAAAGATCACAATCACCGCATTAATCTCCAGTAATTTACCATACCGCTTCATGACCGCTTAGGATACAAATTATCGAAAAATACCAAACCATAAGTTAATACGCTGCTAACGGATCAAAAAAATAACGAAGTTGTAGCGCAATTATATCTACATCATTTTCATGTAAAAAATAACGAGCGCCTTGGACACCGATCTCCCAATTATCTGAGAGGTTGTAGCCAACTTCTGCACCAATATATCCATCAAAACCATCCACTTCCGTCGTTATCTTGCTGCCTTGATACGTACTTTCAATATCGGTATCCCAAAACAAGCCCCCCAAACTCAGTTTTGCGGACCATGAATTGTATTGCCAGAACTTATAACCGATGTCGAAGCCTATGCCCTTAACAAGGAGTGGTGCTATAGATGCGACACTAACGTGATAGTATTCTGGTGAAGTAGTAGCACTACGCAATGTTGCACTACCTTCACCCATATCAATATAACGGATAGTTCCTGACCATTGCTCAGAAAAAGCATATCCAAACCCAATAGAACGGTAGAGCCCGGTGTTGTCAGTAGAGATTACGTTATCACCTTTAACAGCATCACGCTCATCTGCATGGCTTGATCCCATTTGAACATCAACATACCAACCAGCTTGACTACTAAAACTAAACACAGTAATTAGTGCTAGAGCACTGTTTCTTCCATAACGTTTCATGGCTCCTAACAAAATCAAAAGCATCAACATCATGCCACCCAATGATCCTGCTGAAGTATTTTCAACCTTTACATCTCTTACCAACTTAACTGTCACTATAACTTTCCCTGTGTCTTGCAGGCCTTGACTATCTTGAATGATATATGTCAACACATCATTGCCTTCAAACCCTGAGGTAGGGGTATAGGTCACGCTCTGATCTGCATTCATGACCACCTGCCCATACTGCGCTTGGACTGAAACCAACTTCAATGTGTCGTTATCCGGATCGGTATCGTTAGCAAGGACATAAACCGTGACAGGGATACGATCATCGGTGGTAATATTATCGTCCACCGCATTCGGATTCTGACTGTTTACCACATTCACCGTCACCTTCGCCGATCCCGTGCCACCATTACCATCCGTTACGCTATAAGTGATCAAAGCCTCCCCGTAGTACTGTGGTTGAGTGACATAACTTAGTTTATTATCAACCACACTAACACTACCAATATCTACAGAAGCGCGACTTACCTTCAGCCCATCACCATCAGCATCGGTATCATTGCTCAATACATCGAGCGTCACCGTACCATTGAGACTAACAAACGCATTGTCGTCAATCGCTTGAGGGAGTGCATTATTGTTTACACGAGCGGCAACGACGCCAGGGTCAACGACACTGCCATTAGCCAATCCGTCATCATCGTTCGGACCACCGTCTTCAATGGTAAGTTGTACACACCAGTCACCTTCAGTCAGACCCTGTGACCATGAACTGTGCCCTGGTGGCGGACAATAACCAGCCTCGCCAGCACTAGAAGAAACTGTGTTTTGAGCATCCTCAATAAAGTCTATCCACCCCTGTTCAGCGTTATACTTTCGGTACACTGCATTTGCTGGAACAGGTAAACGCTGAGGCAAAACTAATTGATAGCTTTGGCCAGGCAGCGGCAAATTAGTTACTACAAAATCAAAGATTCCCCCGATGCTCTTCATGTTGATATCTTTAGGAAGCTCCTCATCTAGCAATAAAGCTCCTCCTGTTGTGTTAGTCAGAATGGTTATTCCTTTGCGTAAACAGACACCTGGCTGCCCCTCAATGAGGAAGCGATCTTTTTCTGACACAACCTGTTGAATTACGTTACAGTCAGAAATTGCGTCAAGATAGTCAGGAATGCCATCACCATCACTATCATTATGACCTTCTTGATCATCCGGGATTAAGTCGCCATCACTATCTTCACTTCCGAGCTCCGCCAATGTTTGTACCACTTCTAAATAGACATTCCGTGTCACTGATAATGGTGGAGTGCCATTGTCAGTCACTGTCAATTGCAAATTGTAAATCGCTGAACTCAGTAATTGCGGAGAGAAAGTCAATGTTTCGCTGTACATCTGCCCCGCAATCGCTTGGTTAAGTACATCGCTATCACTACTCCATCTGAAACTGTGTATATCTGACATATTTGCATCATTAACACTGCTTGTGATTGTGACCGGTTCAACACCATTTTCAATTTGGCTCCGCTGCTCCCCCGCCTGAGATACACTTACCGAGACCTTCGGAGCCACATTCTCTTCAAAGATTGTCAAGGTGTAACGACTCTTACTACCTAGAT
The DNA here is from genome assembly GCF_037162085.1 of Vibrio sp. M60_M70. Taxonomy (NCBI): domain Bacteria; kingdom Pseudomonadati; phylum Pseudomonadota; class Gammaproteobacteria; order Vibrionales; family Vibrionaceae; genus Vibrio; species Vibrio sp. M60_M70. The sequence continues at coordinate 770,367 of NZ_JARLUL010000002.1, read as the reverse complement.
TAAGGGTGCTGTCCAAATCAATCACTAAGGTTTCAACGCCTTCACTTTGTCCATCATTAAGTAGTTCGAACGAAAGTTTGCCTTCGGTACCACTAGTTATCACCACTTCGCCAGAGGTGAGTGTGTGGTCATCACTGTCTGTGCTTCCTGAAACCGTGTAAGGTACGACTACTGGGTAACTCGGCGAAGGGCCGTTAAGGTGTATCGTTACGCTATGGTTGGTGCCTTCCGTGGTTTGCGCATCTTTGGAGATACTTATCAGTGGATACACTGTTACCGTTTGACTAGCCTCAGCGACGTTTCCATCAGAGTCTTGAGTACGCCAATAGACCGTATTAGTTCCAGGTCGGAAGAAGGTCGTGCTGTCGACCAATGAAACAGGTAATAGCTTGCCTGTACTATCTCGGGCCACGGCAGAGCCTAATGCAACTTTAGTAAAGAGCGAACTTGCGTTCACTTCGATATCTGAAGGTGCGGTTATTGTTGGTGCGTCCAATTTCGCACTTTTAATTGTCACGATTGCTTTCGCGGTGGCCTTTCCTCCATTACCATCTTTCACACTGTATTGCACTGTCACTGTACCAATTGAGGTCGTTGCCAATTGGATTTGACTGCCCACAATCGTTGCCGTTCCAGATGTAGGTTTAACCCATTCCAGTTGTAATGTGTCTAGATCAATATCGCTGTCGTTGCTGAGTACATCCAATAAGTAGCTACCATCGTTACTCTCGGTAAAGACATAGGTATCATTAACTGCCATTGGTTCATCATTGACGTTGATTACCGTGATGCTAAACGCTGCTAGAGAAGCGCTTAACTCACCGTCAGAGACACTAATAACAATATTATTGGTGCTGCCAACATGCTCATTTTCCGGCGTACCACTTAGCAACCCAGTAGCTCTATCAAAGGTTGCCCATGATGGTTTATTGCGGATTGAAAAGCTCAAGCTACTACTATCAACATCCGATGCCTGCAGCGCAAAGCGATACGTACTGCCTTCGTTGACAGTAAGAGCAGGAGTGCCACTGATCACTGGCGCGTCATTGATATTGTTAACAACAATACTGAATCTATTGAGCATTGTGGTCGTGAGACCATCAGAAACCGAGATAACAATGCCTTGATATTTGCCAACATCACCATTATCCGGTGTACCACTGAGCGTGCCTGTTGATGCATCAAAGCTAGCCCAAGATGGCTTGTTCACGATACTGAAAGTAAAGGCTTGGCTGTCAACATCTGACACTTGTGGCGTGAACAGATAGGCGCTGTCTTCATTCACTTGTGTTGCTGGTGAGCCAGAGATAACAGGTGCATCATTCACGTTATTCACAGTAATCGAAAACGCTGACAATGAGGAAGAAATAGTACCATCGGATACGCTAATCACGATATCTGGATAAGTACCCACATCACTGTTACTTGGCGTGCCAGAAAGTGCTCCTGTTGTCTTGTCAAATGTAGCCCAAGGTGGCTTGTTAGCTATCAAGTAGGTCAGAGTATCCGCTGGGTCATCGTCCAATGCCGCGGGCACAAACTGATACACACTATCTTCATCAACTTGCGCCGATGGGGTACCCGTAATCACTGGCGAGTCATTAACGTTATTCACCGTGATGGTCACTAATGCCACTCCAGAGGTAAGTTCTCCGTCACTTACGCTGTAAGTGAAACTGTCCTGACCAAAGAAGTTACTGTTACCCGTATAAACCGCGTGATTGCCTGTGACGGTAACATTACCGTTGACTGGCGATGTTACAATTTGATAGCTCAAAGATGAGCCTTCTGCATCGTTACCATTTAAAGTAATGATCAGCGGTATCTCTTCCTCTCCAGTAGCACTGATATCGGTCGCGGTTGGTGTATCGTTGACTGGATTAACCGTCAAATCGACACGAACCTCTGTCGAGTCTAGATCACCGTCGTTGACCTTGAACAAGAAGAAGTCGGAGCCATTGAAGTTCGCTTCTGGTGTATAGCGCCAACCATTATTGGTCAACTGCTCTAGCACGCCATGACTGACTTGCTCAGTGATAAGATACTGCAGAGTGTCATCATCGTTATCAATATCTGAACCAACCAGCGTGATCACCAAACTATTGTCTTCATCAAGCGTTTGTGACTGTGCTTGCGCCATTGGTGCGTCGTTGACTGGTGTTACCGTCATGGTCACTGTTGCGACGTTAGATACAGCACCTGCTAAGTCTGCCACCGTATAGGTGAAGCTGTCTTCACCGAAGTAGTTCTCATTGGGGTTGTAAACAATCGCTCCTGACGCCGTCACGTTCACACTGCCATATGCTGGCGTATCAACGACTGTGACACTAGTGAGTTCAAAACTGTCTCCAACATCGGCATCACTATCATTGCCTAATACGTTGACCTCGAAGGAGCCTCCTCTAGTAGTTGTGCACTGTTATCAACAGCAACGGGGGCATCATTCACTGGCGTAATATTGAGCGTGACGGTTGCTGGCACGGAGACTGCTTGACCACTATCGGTTAACGTGTAGGTAAAGCTATGTTGACCATTAACGTTCGCTGTTGGCACAATCTTTAAGGTCCCATCGGTATTGACACTGACCGTGGCAAAACTGTATCCCCCCTCTCCTTGACCAAGATCTTGTAGGGTAATACTACTCGCGGTGAATGACCCATCTTCGATATCACTGTCGTTACTTAAAACATCGAGTGTCGATATGACATCTTCATCAAAGGTAAAACTGTCTGCCTCCGCCACTGGTGAGTCATTGACGGAACCGATATTGACGTTGACCGTGGCCGCGAGAGAAACGCCGCCTTCACTGTCTGCGATCGTGTAAGTAAAACTGTCGCTACCATTTTCATTCGCATTCGGCGTATATACAAAAGTGCCTACAGCTTGATCAATGGCGACTTGTCCTTTTTGAGGCAAACTAACTAACGCTAAATCACCCGTTGGGATGCCATCTTCAACATCCTTCGCTTGACTGCGCGCGGTGACTGCTGCGCTTGCGGTATCTTCGTCAGTGTTAATGGTCAGCGCTTTCGCGACTGGCGCATCATTTATAGCCTTGATAGTGACGGTTACTGTCGCGTCTTGTGACTCCTGTAACAGGGCATCTTTCACGGTATAGGTAAAGCTATCCGTGCCTGTCTCATTACTATTTGGCGTATAGGTAACAACGCCGTTGCTGATCGACACCTGACCTTTAATTGGTTGCGTTTTAATCGTTGCAGAAGAAGCGACCATGTCATCATTAATATCGGAATCGTTGGCTAACAGATCAAATTGTTTCGCCGTATCTTCCTCAGTCGAGAAGCTATCATCAACTGCCGTTGGCGCGACATCATAGCGTTTAGTCACCGTATCCGTCACTGCATCAGATGCATTGCCTGCGGCATCGGTTACCACCACGCTTACTGTCAGCGTCCCCTCTTGCAAACCAGTGACGTCAATGCCCGTTACTTGCATGGTCTCCGAGGAGATTGTTTGACTAGCGCCGTCAATGGTCGTGGTACCGTCGGTCACGCGATAAGTGAACATCGCATTCACTTCAGCTGCTGCGAAGGTAAAGCTCATCGCCTGTTCGTTGGTTTTGTTAATGCTCTCCTGATCAATGCTGATGCTATGTCCAGTCGGGATCCCCGTATCCACTGAGATCAACAACTGAGTCGCTGCAGTATTGAGGTTGCCAGCTGCATCGCTAAATTGCTCTGCTGCAACATCAATAGTTGCATCCTCAGTGCTTTCTTCTGCAGGTGTAAAGGTAGCCGTGTAACTGGCGCCACTGCCCGCAAAGTTAGAAAGAGTTCCGCCAGCAACGGTCACATCGGCTTCGGCAAAATCAGTGGAAGCTTCACTCAAGGTAAACGTGAGTGTTGCCGTTTCATCCGCTTTCAGCGCAGCGCTGGAGCTAGTGATACTGACGGTTGGAAGCATAGTATCGACGCTGATGGAAAGTGGTGTTGCTGCACTATTGCTGTTACCAGAGGCATCGGTAAATGTGTCGGTGGCAACATCAATGGTGCCGCTCGCCACACTCTCTTCCGTTGGTGTAAAGGTCGCCGTGTAACTGCTACCGCTGCCCGCAAAGTTGGACAAACTGCCGCCAGTGACGGTGACATCAGACTGGGCAAAGTCACTTGATGACTCACTTAAGGTAAAGGTAATGGTCGCCGTTTCGCCAGAGATCAAATCGAGGTCTGAGCTGCTCAAAGAAACAGTTGGCTGCACGTTATCTAACGTAAATGTTTTGCTAGCTGCACTGGAGGTGTTGCCCGCAGCATCGCTCTGGCTAGCCGCGACCGTCAGGGTGCCGTTGTTAAACGCACTTACATCAAACTCACTGCCAATAGTCGTCCAAGCCCCGGTGTTGTCGGCCGTCACCGTGCGACTGACAGAGCTGTTATTGTCCGTGATGGTCACGGTCACGCTGTTGCCAGCTTCCGCGCCGGAGCCAGCAATCAGTACGTCGTTGTCTTCTGCCGCATTGACGATGCCATCAGTTTCAATCGGCGTAGTGATGATCACAACAGATGGGGCTGCATTGTCCAGGGTAATGCTCTGGGTGGCGGCGGTGGAAGTATTACCTGCGGTATCCGCTTGGGTTGCAGACACCGTCAGGGTGCCGTTGTTAAACGCACTTACATCAAGCTCACTGCCGCTCAACGTCCAGTTGCCTGAGTTGTCGGCCGCCACTGTACGACTGACAGAGCTGTTATTGTCCGTGATAGTCACGGTCACGCTGTTGCCAGCTTCCGCGCCGGAACCGGCAATCAGCACATCATTGTCTTCTGTCGCATTGACGATACCGTCGATTTCAATCGGCGTGGTGATGGTCACAGCTGATGGGGCTGCATTGTCCAGGGCAATGCTCTGTGTGGCTGCGGTGGAAGTATTACCTGCTATATCTGCTTGGGTTGCAGACACCGTCAGTGTGCCATTGTTCAGGCCACTGACATCAAGCTCGCTGCCGCTCAGAGTCCAGTTGCCTGAGTTGTCGGCCGTCACCGCACGACTGACAGAGCTGTTATTGTCTGTGATAGTCACGGTCACACTGTTACCTGCTTCCGCGCCGGAGCCAGCGATCAGCACATCGTTGTCTTCTGCAGCGTTGACGATACTGTCAGTCTCAATCGGCGTGGTAATGCTCACTGCGGATGGTGCTATTGTATCAATGGTGACACTTAACGCGTTGGATGCCGAGCTAACATTATCATCGCTATCAGACGCTTTAGCACTTATTGCATGTGTAATACCAGACGCCAACTCATTGGTTGTTATCTGCCAGTTTCCTCCAGTAGCAGTGCCTGTGCCAATAACCGTTGCACCTCCACCGACTTGATCACTGTATAAAGTAACGATCGATCCACTCTCGGAAATCCCACTAAACGTTGGAGTAGTGTCACTGGTAATATTATCAGTATTTAATGATCCGGTATCCGAACTAGCATCTAAATCGGGTGTAGATGGCGCATTTGGCGTGGTATCGACCGTAGTAAAGTTAAATGTGGCATCATCGCTGATCCCAGCAAAGCTATTATTTGCGGTGTCAGCCACGGCACTAGATTCAATATGAATGGCGTAAGTCCGGTTTCCTATCAGATCACTGGTTGGGTTTAAGTAAACTTTATCGTTGGTAACACTGATGCGGCCAGCGCCTGGTGAAGTTGTTGTGCCATCGTTTTCGGTGGCAACATTAAATACTTCAAAATCGCGACTGTCTGTAACATTACGAATGGTAATATTGCCGCTCTTCAGCTCAATATTCTCATCAAAGGCAATCTCGATGTTGTTGCTAACAGAAACATTGGTTGCATCATCAGTGGGGGTTGAGCTCGCACTGACAAAAGTAGGCGCGGTTGAGTCTGAAACCGCAGCGTCATCAATCTTGATACTTTTGATAAGATAACGAGAGTCAGCACCCGGACTTCGGGTAAACGCCATAGTCACTGTATCAACGTCCTGCCATGCAGAATCAGTAAAGTCTGTACCACGGGTCAGGGTAAACAAATCCTGTAACCCTGAGTTTGCTTCACCACCTTTTGGCAAGGTGACAGTTTCGGTCACTGTTTGAGTATCATTAGAGAAGCCAGTTAACACAAGTTGATACGTTTTATCTGAGTCTCGGGCCGACCCCTGCATAAAGGTAATTTCGTCGAAACTGAAGTTAGTACTTGATCGCTCAAAAAAGCGGAAGCCACGATTGTTGAACTCATTAATCATGGTATTTGAGAAAAAAACACCAGCTACAAACCCGAGGTCATTTAGGCCAGTAAACGGAGTGCTATCAGTGCTATTGCCGGCATCTAATACCATAGACACAGCACCTGCACTGGTAAGAGTGACCGAGGGCATACCCCCAGTGACGCCTGTCTCCACCTCACTAAAATTGGAACCTGAACCATTAGAGTAGTTAATCGTTTGCTGTGCGGCCCAGACTTCACCGGAAAAAACGCTGAGGACACCCATGCTGTTGTAATTGCGATCGCTACCTGACGACGTAATCTCATTTTCCTCTCCTGAATATGACGGCCTTATCAACATAGCCGGGTTATCATAATCAACTTAAATATTTAATTTTTTATAGGAAAGGATTAGCGAAAGTTTCAGCCAATTCTTTCTTGGTTGATTAGCTGCGCGGTGGGTATACTCCCGCAGTGGCAATTAACCAATTAATCGGCAATACCGGGCTCAAAATATTAAGTGGCGCTGAACCGCCTGTTTCAGTCACAGTTACAGTACCTCCTTCCGAGCCACCACCAGACATACTTAAGCCTTCGATCTCAGTCAAATCTGGTTGCTGAAACGTCGGTTTATAGAACCCGGGGGTAGAGTTTTGCGCTATATACGAATTACTATCGGGGACCTGTGTATTTGCAGCATTGGTAGCAACCTGCATCCTGCCTGTTACAGGTGCAGCAGTGCCAAGAGGGGTAAAAATTGCCGTATGTAAGTGTGCTGGCATTTGGGTTATATCAATAGTTACCAGTTCAGTACCCAATCTTTCTCCCTGATGATAATCCATCCCCCCAGGTCGTGTGCCTACACCAACTGGACTGCGGCCACGCAAATCAGGTAAACCAAAGGTAGTTCGGGCGTCACCTCCGTATAGAGTGCTAACTAGAGAGAAGAGTGCTGGATTATCTTCAATTGCCTGCATTTGCCCCGAGCACATTGCCCAATTTCTAATTGCAAAATTGCCGCCAAATGCGGTTAGTGTCCCAAGATACGGTTCTGTAGCCATACTGTTCTTCCTTTTAACGTATACACTTAAGTTAAAACCAACCCATAACGTAATTGGTGTGGTTGGTTAAAACTTTCCAATCTCGCATTACTAAATACCGTTACGGGCTTCATTAATGCCGCAAAGAGCCGTATTGAGATATTTCTTTACTCGCAGGCTGAAGCGTGCTGAAGCAATGACATCCCAGCGTCCAGCCCAGCCATTTGCGCGTAGCGATAACCCGAAAACACGCCTTGCTGTGTAGCAATAACATCTATTGATATTGCGCTATCTAACGTTTTCACTTGCAACCCATGTTGTGGGCTGATCTCGAGAATGCTCCCCGCCTCAACACCGACTAAAGAAGTCTCCATTGCGCTTGCTTGCAAAACATTGGCGACACCATTTGGCAAGCTCAACATCGCACCTCCTAAGTCATGATTGCCTGCTCGCACTAAATTGACGATTTCGCGACTCGTTTGCACGTTCCAACGAATGTGCAGATCATGTTGGTTTACTGCTCGTGCCACCTCGTTGGGGGTTGATACTTGCTCACGCCAAACCAGCCCTTGCTTTTGTTGCGCGATGAGGAAGTCATACATCAGCTTAGCCGTCATTTGTGACGCTTTTTGCTGAGCACTGGTTAAGGTCTCAAACGGGTGAAATGGTACCTCTAACTCCATTCCTATAGCGCCGGAATCAGCCGATGCCTCAAGACGATGCAGGGTGAGGCTAAAGGTGTCTAAACCGTCTCTTAATTGCCAATAGAGAGGCATCGGGCCTCGATACTCGGGCAGCTTTCCCGGATGAATGTTGTACAAGTTTCCGTTGAAAAACTGACACAGCGAGGAATGAACTATGTGCCTGAACAAATAGATGACGCCATCCGTGACTCGCCAAGCATCGAGTTGCGCTATCAAAGCACTGCTGTCATTGGCGGTATACTGAGCAATATGAATAGATTGAGCGCTCAGATAGCTCTGTAGCTGCTGTAAGTCAGGATTTAGTTCTCCTTCCGGTACTACCACGCCCGCCAATTTATGCTGTTGTGCCAACAACTGAATGATGGGCAAGGCGTAACAACTTCCTGTAAAAACGACGTATTTTTGCTGCATATCGAAATCATCCATGGGTGGCGACAAAACCTGGCAATCCGGTTAACTGATAATAGAAACTGACCTTATCCCCTCCCTTCGCTTCAAAGTAATGGTGTTCAACAGCTGTGGGCTTGGCATCCACATAAAAAGTCATGTCGGGTTTAGGATGGGTAATACCAGAGTCGTATTGTCCGACCATCGCATCTCCGTAAGTATCGATATGGCTGTAAATGGCGAGGATACGTTTTGCCATATCTGGCACATCTTTCGGCAGCTCAATGGTGTTGCCTTGCAGCATTTTTATTCCACCATCTAGCTCAAAAATCTCGCTTTTGAGCAACATGGCTTTATTGACGTTAAGAATTTCTCCCAGATCAATTCGATCATCTATCGCTTCCGGTTGGCAATGGTTGGAATGTGCATACTCTGCTTTTTCCCATTGTTGATTAAATTCCGTCTCCCCGATGACCATCATGGCGCGCACAGATACCTGATTGGGGATCATTTCGCCTTGAATATGTAAATATTGAACCAAATGTTTCGCGATGCTGAGGAACCCTTCCCGACTAAAGCCATGCTGCATCGCTTCAAGTATCAGGAGATCAAACGTTTGAGTTGGCGAAAATTGGGTAGCATCTTCTTCCACTAAGGCTTCAATGTAGTCTGCGATATCGAGATCCGCGATCAATTGATTGAGTGCTTTAATCGCTCCGGGGTGAATATCTACTAGTGTCACCTGAAGCTGCTCTGCGCTAATCCGATCACTTTGTTTGTAGTGAGCAAGTAAAGGCAGCAGCAACGGTGCAAAGGGGCCGCAAGCTGGATAAAGCACTTTAACCTGTGACTTGTTGGCAAGCATTTGTTGGATAGCTCTGTTTGTACCACACGCAAAGCCTTTAATTCGGTACACATCTTTGATGGTGTGTTTACAGTTAAGTGGAGACATCACCAGCCCAGATGTGGAAATGTACTGTCGGGTCAGTTCCTCTTGAGTGAGTTTAGCCAGAGAAAGAGATTGGCAAGCGTTGCCATACATGCTCTGAAAGGCTTGCACCAGTGTTCGGTGCTCAACTTTCGTCTCCTTCAATACGAGCTCAACTGCCGCAGCGAAACTCTCTTTCAGTTGCCGTTGGCGTTCAGCCGTGCTGAGTTGGTTTTGGAGCATAGCCTCAAGTTGAGTCCGTAATGAGTACTTAAGCAGCTCATCCATTTCAGGTTCAGCAAAACCAAACTGTTGAGTTTGTTGCTGCACTTCTTCAACACCGACCGTCTCACGAGATTGAGGACGTTGCTGGTAGAATTCTATAGGTGAGCCCTTTTGCATAATTCATGAACCTCAATTGCCGCTATAGCAGTAGTTAATGATGTAAACAAGCCTGTACTTGAGAAAAACATACGCCATAAGCTCGGCGTTATAATATCTGAGCTCACGGATCTAATTTCATAAACCGTACTGACAAAATTGGGCAGAAAAATTGAGATAAAAACAGTTCCAATTCTGGAAATTCAGAGAGTAGTAAATAGTTAGGGTAATAGGCCTTTCGATAGGATTCTTCTAAAGCAAGCGCTTGCCAATCCCCTCGATAACAAGAGACTATGGCGTCAATAGTTAATTTTTGAGGCTATCTGTATCCCACATAACACCATCTCTTAGCATTGAATTTAAGATAACAACCATCTTTCTCATGCAGGCAACAATGGCAACTTTTTTCGGTTTTCCTGCCGTAAGTAGTCGTTCATAAGTTGCTTTGAAAACAGGGTTGCATTGGATAGCCGACATCATCGCCATATACATAACGGTCCTAACTTGAGACCGCCCTCCTTGTATCAGCCGCTTACCTTTAAAGCGGCCACTTTCTCTTGTTATTGGTGCGACACCAATGAGAGAAGAAGCTTGTTTGTTAGTGATAAAGCCCAGCTCGGGTACATTACTAATTAGGGAGGCAGCAAGGACTTTACCAACACCAGGCATGCTTTGGAGAATAGTATTTTTGGCTTGATACTCAGGACAACTCTCAATCAGTTTCGCTATCTTTGCTTCTACTTTTTCAATCTGATTTTTCAGGGCGGTAAGGATAGGGGTAATCGTAGACGAGATATTCTTAGGTAATATTTGTAGTCGGTTTCTTTCCATGGTTTGCATGGTGAGTAGCTGGTTACGCCTTGTGACTAAGTCACTCATAAGGCGTATGTTTTCGCTTTTTAGTTTGGTCAGTTCTGGCTGAACACGTTCGGCATAATGTGCGATGAGAGCGGCATCTAAACGGTCGTTCTTAGCTCGTTGACCAATGGCACCAGCAAACCTTTTAATACGTAGTGGGTTGGCAATAACATAAGGTAATTTGGCTTTGTCACAGGCGAGTATAAAAGGCATTTCTAATCGACCTGTAGCTTCGATGACGACACGTTGAGGTTTGTGTTTCTTAATGGTTTTTATGGCATCGCTGATGCCTTTTTCGGTGTTCGGGACAGTGAAGTAAATATCGAGTGGTCGGATGTAGATGTCTAATTGTGACTTACCAGTATCAACGCCGACATTAATGTTTTGAAGTGTGTTTGTATTCATAATAAGCTAACTCTTGCTTGCAAATGCGGGCTCGAGACCCAGAAGACTATTCGAGTGTGGTGCTTGGAGTTCTATCTGGCGTTCGTACTTGTTACCGGTCTCTCAATTGAGGAGCCATCGTTCAATCGAACTACCAGATAGAAGAACTTTAGTTGCAGCTAAAGTCTGGGTCTCACCTTACCCGATTGGAGTACTTATTATCCATACAAGATCGTTTTACATGTGGCAGCCACGCAGTCTCCTTGATAGAGGTAAGCGCGGCATTCAAGTGTGGTGTAATATGAAATCCTTTTAACAGGCATAAAAAGCCAATATCCATTGTATAAAGCCAACTATTTATAATATTGAAATTAAAATTATTTTTATCGGCAGTTATTTAGAAAGTGCCGATGTTTAATTTATAGACTAGAAAAACTTAACTCGCCAGAATAGGAATAAAAAAAACACTAAAAATAAGATTATCAATTTATACCTCTAAAATTAAAGAATTTAATTGTTAAAGTTCAATGCAGTCCAATATAAGTTGAAGGTGTGCAATCTTTTAAAAGACATACATTTAAAGACATTTCAAAAAATTTATTAATAAAAACATGAATTCACAACAATAATTATCAAAATTATTAATAACGAAAACACCACTAATACAACAATAAATTAAGGTAGTTTGAAGATTAAAATGCCCATTTCATTTTCGTATATAACATTTTAACTACTAGTATTATATGTGGTGAAATAAGATAAATTTATTAACTCAACATATCCAATCGATTCAGGTTTACTGGGAAAAGCTATACGTTACAACGGAGTGAAATATGGCAAATAGGGATGGAAGAATTCCACTCAACGTATTACGACTCAAAGAACTGAGAAAGAAATTAGGACTGAGCCAAGAAAGACTGGCGGAAGAATGCTTTCAACAGGGTTTTGTCGTATCTATTGCTTCCATAAAGCGAGCAGAGTCTGGGGCGAATGTGCTGTATCGTACCGCATCCAATCTCGCGGAATACTTTTCTGTCCCCGTAGAGGACCTCTTAATAGATCGCGCCTCAGAACCATTACTTACAAATGTGTCTTCATCACCACCATATTTTTTTATTTTTGCAATCGAAGCAAAGTGTGATTTGACCGTAAAGACTCTGCAAACATTACTTTTCAGCCAAAACACTACACCCATAATACAAAACCGGACGTTTGTTCTTACTTGGTCTATACAGGAATCGGACGAATATGTTTTTGAACGAATTCGACAACTAGCCCTTCAATTACAGGTTGCTCTTTCGGCTTCGATTCGGTCTTTTATCAATGTGAAATACAAGCATCGAGTCACTGAGCTATCGGAACATCCGAATGCGATAACCCCAATCAATGAAATCCTAGTTAATATCCCTTGGGGAGAAATAGCTGCTTGTCCTTGCTTTATCTCGTCCAATTGTGCCAGACCAATAAAACCGTTTCTGACAGGAGAGCCAGACTTCAACAACTGGCATCTCGTATCCTTACACCAAAACCATACTGACTGTTTTGTAGGGCGTAAACTTGAACTAGAAACATTGAATAGCGGAATCAAGCGATGGCAAAAACAAGAAGCAGGCCAAACGTATTGTATTACTGGTACCGCAGGGATAGGAAAGACCAGCCTACTCAACCAGGTCATTGCGTCTTTGAATCGATCTTCGTGTTTAACCACAGAGATTCAAATCCTGAATCATGGTAGTGCTGATCTCTTGTCCCCTCAAAATATATTCACTCGGGCAATTTGTTCATTTACTCGTGAAGATACCGATGATTCTATTCGTCAGCAAACTGTCGAGTCATCAATTCCCTCATCTTTCCACCTCTGCCTTTATTGGTTAATGGGGGTAGCACTCAACGAATCAGAAAAGCAGTTGCTGAACTTAATGGAGTTCCAAACGCTGAAACAAACGATAGAGCAATCTATCCCTTTCTTAATTCAACAACGGCAGACCAGCAAACCGCATTTGATTATTGTTGAAGATGTCCATTGGGCCGACGAGGTAATGTTGGCATTTCTTGAGACACTGCTACCTCATATTACAAACACCAATATTTTACTCTTTCTGACGTTTAGGCAGCAAAAACGACTTAGTTCCAAACAATCTTGGTTTACCAACGTGAATCTAATCGAACTTAGGGAATTATCATCTGAAGAGTCTTACGAGTTAGCTTGCTCAATCACATGCCAACAGAATAAACATATCAATGACTGTATAAAGCTTGCGAAAGGCCATCCTCTATACTTGCGCCAAACACTGCTTTGCTCTCAGTTTGATAAAGACGTTCCGGAGTCATTGGAACATTTAGTTTCGATACAATTAGCTCAACTTCCAGCCCAAGATCGCCAAGCACTCTGTACTGCCTCTGTGTTGGGGCAGTGCTTTCAACTGGAGCAACTGCGTGAAATCACTCGAATTCCCGGTTACGTACCAGATAAGTTAGTCGACGCTGGCTTAGTAAAACTCAATGGCGATCAATACCTTTTCCATCATGATTTGATTTGCAATGCTGTTTTCCGTCAAATAGACAAGTCACAGTGTTCAAAAATACACATGGCCTGTGCAAAATGGTATGAGAACCGAGATCGATTCTTATATGCCGTCCATATCAATCATGCCAAGGGCGAAGGTGTATTTACTGTTCTTGAACAGACCGCCAAACATTACCTGAGTAATTATCAGTTTGAAAAAGCACTGACTCTTATTGAGTACGCTATTAAAGAGTCACCTAAAGAACAGATGGCGTATGCACTAAATATGAAAGGAAACTGCCTGTATTCGATGGGACGCATCAAAGAGAGTATTGAGGTTCTTGAGCAAGCGGTTCATCACACAGAAAATGATCCTGAACGTGTTCAATACTATTTAGACCTCATTAACCCCTACCGCTTAACCGACAACTTTGTACAAGCGATGTCGATTTTAGACCAAGCCCAAGCCCTGTGCGAAAAGCTGACGTTAAATAAATCTTTGTGTGAAATCCACTCGATGAGAGGTAATATGCTGTTCCCTACTGGGCAGCTAGACGAATGTGAGAAAGAACATTTACTTGCATTAGATTACAGTCAGCGAGCAAACTGTTTTCGCGCGAAAGCAAAATCGCTTGGCGGCCTCGGTGATTGTGCCTACGCACAAGGAAAAATGGCTCGCTCATACGAGCACTTAACCGAGTGTTTGCAACTGTGTGAAGAGCATCAGTTGCTTTCGATTGAAACTGCCAATCGCTACATGCTGGCAACAGTGATGATCTATCAACTGCAATCTGACGAAGCACTAAAACAGGCTCAGCATGCCTCGAATCTTGCCTACCTCACTGCAAACCGCCGAGCAGAAATTGTTTCCAGGCTTACGGCAGCATGGATCTTTCTCGACCGTAATGTATTGGTGCAAGCTGAAAACGAAATCTCGACCGCTCTGCAACTTTCAAAACAGCTTAATGCTCATCGATTTGTCGCTTTTCTTTTGGAGTCCAGTGCAAGATTGCACTGGTATCAGGGAAAAGAGGAGAAAGCCCTTTCGGACATCGACACGGCTCTAGATCTTGTTCATATCAATAAGCTACACAATTTTATTGGTCCTTGGCTCGTATCTACCAAGGCACTTGTTTGTGGCGATGAATCAACGGCCCTCTCCGCTTTGCGCACTGGTGAGGCTTGGCTAGAATCTACCTGTGTTGGTCATAACTATTTACGCTTTTACCAACAAGGAATCCAAGTAGCGTGGCAGTATAAGCAGCCTACGCTACTTCGAAAATATCGCGATAAGCTTGCTAACTTCACCCGAGAAGATCCGCATCCATGGGGTGATTTTTATATTGAACAAGCGAATCTGATGCTTGCCTTACTCGACCAGTCCAGCTCCGTCTCTGAGTTGTTAAACTTCAATCAGGCCGCGCGTAAGCATCAACTGAACCAGGCTCAAATAAGTGTTGATGAGCTCGACCATTGGCGCTTCACATCTACTCAACCATGAAATATTCAATAAACGAAGAAAGTCGACTAATTGCACTGTCAAATCATCTTGTTTGCTCGATTTACCTCGTCAAACACAGATATTCGAAACCATCGAATATCTGTGTTTTGGCACAGTGTCATCGCTGATTAGATTTATGCTGGCGCATGCTCACTTTGCTCCACCTTAAAGTTTTCGATGCTAGGAACATGCTCAGGTAAAAGTAGAGTAACGCGTTGATTTGCTACTTCAACCCATTTACCTGCACTATTTTTATATCGATAGAATGCCACGCCTGACTTCCAATCATCATTAAGTAGGATGTTGAGCGTTACGTTGTGAAGATCTGCTCCTAGAGGAGCAATGCCTAGGTAAGGCTGGTAGCCCTGCAACGTCACCATGATATGACAATCACGCATCGTGCATTGATAGTTGAAACTGCCATTGAGATCAGACACCACATTTAACGGTGGGTTAATGGCCTGAAAGATATGTCCTTTACCCACTATTGATTTGTCTTCGCTGGCCACGAGTAGATTAACATCGAAGTTCACTCCTCCAGGTAAGCCGTTACCAATTTGATAATGAGCAGTAAAAATTGCTTGTGATTCTTTTGATTCCATTTTCATTGTGTTCTCCAACTGAATTTATTGTCGTTAGTGACCCATTCAATGTAGATAACACGTCATTCAAGTTCAGTATCACTTTAGGATCAGATCTACTTGACTACATAAATTATCTAAGGTCACGCAGATGCCGCTCGTTCTTTTCATCAACCAGATATTATTGCTCTCTCGCTGATGCTTTTGGCGATTTGTACAGAACAACTGATACCAAACTGATATGGCGAACATATGCGTGCGAGTTAATATTTAAACAACTATTCAATACATAAGCCAAATGGAAAAAATAATGGAACAAGAATGGATGCAGGGAACTAAAGAAAACCAAGTGGTAGAACAGCACCCTAACCCTCAAATACAACGCCTCGCTGTACTTAACGCGTACTCAATCTCAATCAATAATGCCAAACTGTTTATTCAGAAAATGGATAAATGCGGTTTTCCTAAAGAGCGACTACTGACACCTCTTGAAAACACGATTTCACCGGTTCCCGGTTTGAACCAATATCAAGTCGAGTCACTCATCTTCAATACTCGCTATCAACACCAACCCTTTGTCATTGTCATGTGCGAAAGTACGCAAGAAGTTCAACAAGCCTATCTAACAGCAACTCGATTCAGTCTCCCGATTCGTGTTCGCTCAGGAGGGCATGATCACGCAGGTGAATGCAGTGGTGACAACGTCATTTTGATTGACGTGAGCAGAATTAAGACCTTTCAATTGTGTGAAAATATTGCCACCATTGGTGCTGGCTATCGCTTCTATCAACTGACACCAAAACTTGCAGAGCATGATCGAATGATTGCACATGGAACCTGTGCCACAGTTGGGTTGACTGGCTATATTCAAGGCGGAGGATGGGGCCCTTGGACGCGAAAATACGGCATGTGTTGTGAGCACCTAGTGAGTGCAACCGTGGTATTGGGTGATGGTACGATCACAGAAGTCTCAGCAGAGTCCAATCCCCACCTATTTTGGGCACTAAGAGGCGGCGGAGGCATGAGTTATGGCATTGTTACCGAGCTACGCGTAAAAACATTCCCTTTACCCAAAGAGATCCACCGCTTCGAACTTGAGTGGAACCTTTACAAAAAAATCAACGGTATGCTTCAGCCAATACCATCGCACCCTACCATAGATGTGCTAAAAAATTGGGAACAGGCTATAAAAAGTCTCGATACGGCTAAACTTCTCGGCACCAACTTGCAAATTGATGCTCTGCCTGAATTACCTAACCATTGCGATATCGACACAATAAGCCATCACTGCACTATGTACGGTTACTGGGAAGGAACAGTGCAAGATCTTGACCAATTTATAGCCGTTCAATTTGGCGCTTGCTCCCCTGATTTAGTTCAAGTCTATGAAGCACATGGCACTGATTTTGACGGGAAGAAATACGATCACTCCCTGATGAGCACATGGGGGCGCGATTCTTTGTGTCAAAGCGGTTCTCCTTTCCCTCCAGATTATGACGCCCCAGCACCTCACAAAATCACTTCGCGATTGGTGTCAGAGCGAGGTCTTAAAGCAGAAGGCTATACTGCACTTTTGCAAAGCTTAACTTCACCTTTGATAAAGCCAGAAAACCGCGATCAAGGGCTATTTAGTTACGTAACCTTAGGTGCGATCACTGGTGGCTTTTATCATCACTCAGACGACCTTGAAGACATATCTTTCCCCTACCGCCAGTGTCAATATACAGTCCAATACCAAACCTGGTGGAATGAAGAGATAAAGCAAAAACTAGAACTACAAAATAACCCAGTACTTGTTGATGTAAACAGAGCCATGGACTGGATTGATAAAGCCAGAGAAGCTGATATACCGGGAACCTATGGTGCCTTCATCAGCTTTAAAGATCCGGCAATTCCCACAAGCGTTTATTTTGATCGAAGCTACCGCGACTTAATCGGTATAAAAGAGAAATACGCTAAGGATAAGTTTAATCATCTTAGAACTAATAAGACCATCATTTAACATCAATATGCATCTTAAGAAGCATATATTAACAGACCGTCATTTGGCCGTTCTATTACGTATAGAAATTAAAAAAAGAGGAAAAATTATGACAACTAAGGGTTCATTTTACGTTAAAAATAACTCCAGCGATAAAATCACCGGATATGTGAGATTTAAAGACTCTCCGGAAATGGAGGTCCGTTTCGACTTGAATACTGGCGAACAATCTGAATCTGCTAGTTTTGAATCCGGTGCCGCTACCCATGACTCCTGGTACTACAGTTTCAAAAAGGCAGGTGAAACCTATACTGGGAACAAGTCCTGTGCATTCTATGCAAAAGACGAAAATAAAGGCCCCGTCGCTGTGGAAATCTTTAATGATAATTTAAAAATATCTCCACCACTTAGCGGTTCTTGTGAGAAAACTTTATAGCCGCTTACCCGATTCATCACTTCGCCCGAGACAGTTGCACAACTTCTCGGGCAGTTTCATTTCTCGGTATTTGGATTGAAAACCCTCCCCATTTTCAATCACAATCTGAAATTGTTAACTTTATGTTCTCACTTTATATCACCACTGCAAGATAATCGAATCAATACAAATCACTTTTAAAATCAACTTTAAATCTAGAGTAACCAAGATTGAAAAAATAAATATATTATTGAGTTCTAAGATCAAAGATTTTTACTTAATACATCACTTTTTATTTTAACTCTATCAACTGATACTAAACTGCTACTGACGTTTTTTGATTGAATGCTTAAATTAATAGCATGCGCTTATCTCAATGGCTAAAACCATTATTAAAGCGCAATTCTTCTATATCCACGTAATCTCTAAGCATTTGATTCAGAGAGTTTCTTGGATATGCATCATTCAAAATAAACAACGGAAAGCATGGCTATGTGTACAGATGTGAATATCAATTATGGTTGCAACAACCAAACCTTATCCGCTAGAACCATGGAGTTTGCAGTTAACCTTCAGACCGAGATTTGGTTTAGAGCCCAACAAACTTACCAAATTACGACCGTTACTTCCGACGGAAAAGCCGACCGTGTTTTCAATGGTCAGCCGCCAAAACGTCACAGTAAAGAATGTGAGTTTCGAGCAAATTGGCAGGGAGAGTTGAGCTTCATACACTGCAACGCCATTACCCACCCTCTTTTAACAGCTGATGGCATTAATGAATCTGGCCTTTCTGTTGGGTCACTGTACTTGCCCATTCTCAATCAAAATGTATCGACCTCTCACATCCCTGATGATGCCTTTGCATTAGGCAGCGGCCTGTTTGGTACTTTTATCTTGTCTACGTTTAATACTGTGGACGAGATGGTGACGTACTTCACTACTCACCCCGTTTACGTGTTTAATTCGACTATTTCAACTGGTGAAACAGAGAGTGACAATATGACGTTGGATCAGCATTTCGTGATTCACGATGCAAATAATGACAGTGCAGTCATTGAGTTTTTTAACGGTAATATGCATATCTATCGAGCATTTAAAGAAAGCAATATGTTCAGCAAAGAGGAAAATCAGCAAGCACGCTATCAATGTACCGAATATGACTTTGATGATTATAAAGTGGTTGTGGACCACTCCTACGTAGGAGTAATGACTAACTGCCCAAATTACCATTGGCATGTCAATCACCTCTCATATTTTTCCAATTTGCGCAACTACAACCCAGAACCGAACAATGAAGTAACCATGCAACGTCATGTCCAAGTGCCTGGCCCACTTCAATCAATGGCGCTGGCTTGATGGGCCTACCCGCCGACCCAACACCGCCGTCTCGATTTGTACAAACCTATGCAATTAAGCAGTTAAGCGAACAACCAACTAACTTCGACGAAGCCTTCTCACTCGGACAAAAGCTACTTAATCGCGTTGATATACCTTTGGGCATCATGGCGAATGAGTTTGAGACATCCGATAACCCTGAAGTCTTTTTTAGTGATATCACCCAATGGAGCGTTATTAGACATAACAGTCATCAGTCACCCGCGTTCTATCTGCGTACTTACGGAGACATGACTTGGCGAGTAGCCAATGTCAAAGACTATATTGGATTAAATAGAGACTGTCAGATTTCAAGCGTTTTACAGCTCATGCCAGTTACAACATCATTACCGTTTGAACAAGTCGAATCTCGACCAACTATTAAAATCGCTTAGAGTTAATTTTGAAGCGCAAACAAATGAGAAGCAAAAAGCCCCGCTTTCTAAGCGGGGCTTTTAAAAGACAAACTGCTAAATTCACTATTCTTAATTTATCTGGAACTAAACAAGATAATCGCCATTCAGTCGATTTACTCTTTACCGAACACGTTGTTCTCTTGTTCTTGAACACGGATGAATGTAGTACGCTTGGTTAGCTCTTTAAGCTTTGCTGCACCCACGTATGTACAAGTTGAGCGAACGCCGCCAAGGATGTCTTGAATAGTGCCGTGCACGCTACCACGGTATGGCAATAATACGGTTTTACCTTCGGCCGCACGGTAGCCAGCAACACCACCTGAGTGCTTCTCCATCGCGCTCTTAGAAGACATGCCGTAGAATTTCATGAACTTCTCGCCGTCTTTCTCGATCACTTCGCCGCCTGACTCTTCGTGGCCCGCTAACATGCCGCCTAGCATAACAAAGTCCGCACCGCCGCCGAATGCTTTGGATACATCACCTGCGCATGAGCAACCACCGTCACCGATGATCATGCCACCAAGGCCGTGCGCTGCATCGCCACACTCGATGATTGCAGAAAGCTGCGGGTAACCAACACCCGTTTTTACACGAGTTGTACAAACTGAGCCAGGGCCAATGCCTACTTTCACGATGTCTGCACCAGCGAGGATCAACTCTTCACACATATCACCAGTAACCACGTTACCCGCAGAAATCACCTTGTCTGGGAACTCTGCTCGCACACGTTCAACATACTCGACTAAATGCTCTGAGTAACCATTTGCAATATCGATACAGATGAAAATAAATTCATCTGAAAGCGCCATAATATCTTTGGTTTTTTGGAAGTCTGCGTCAGATGTTCCCGTAGACACCATTACGTTATTCAGGGTTGCTTTATCAGCTGATTTAGCAAACTCAGCCCAATCTTCTACCGTGTAATGTTTGTGAACAGCAGTCATTACACCATGCTCAGCTAGCGCTTTAGCCATTGCAAAGCTACCAACCGAATCCATGTTTGCTGCGATTACAGGCACACCAGACCATTGACGACCACTATGCTTGAATGTAAAATCGCGGGTTAAATTTACTTGAGAACGGCTCTTAAGGGTAGAACGTTTCGGGCGAAACAGTACATCTTTAAAACCTAACTTAAGTTCTTGTTCGATACGCATTGTGTAATTCCTTGATTCATATGTATATGTGTCATCTCAGAGTGCGTAGTGATTTCGTTGGCAGACGAGTTCACTGTTCTTCGGACACAAAAAAACCGGAGCGTTGGCAGACGCTCCGGTTTTCAGCATTATAGGCTGTGATTTATTTCCTACAAGTCTGATATTTGAATTTTTTTGTGATACCATCTTGATAATCGCATATCAAAAACACTCCTCAAGTCGTTATTTTTTCTCATTATTTATAATTATCAACAACTTAAGAAAACGTTTAAGTTAACCTATTGCGCAAACCTTTGCGTCATACCTTTAAAATGAAAACGCACAACCTCTCAAATCTGCCTAAAACTCAATCACCTAATACTAAGATGTGCTGCTAATTCGGAAAAAGTACTCAAAAAATCGCCCACTTTTTCATAGTAATGGGCGAGATCTAACTACGTCCTATCGATTTGTTGAGTAATAGCGGTACGAAGTGTGCCTATAACATCACTTGCCAAAAGACCAACTTGACCATGCTGACTCACGTTTATATCCGCAGCATGACTGTGGAGTACCACACCTAAACGTGCCGCAACGGAAATGGGTAACCCTTTAGCTAGCAACGCACCAATAACACCAGATAGCACATCTCCCATTCCGCCCGTCGCCATTCCGGCGTTACCCGCTAGGCAGACGTACATTCTCGTTCCATCGTAAATAAGCGTTCCCGCACCTTTTAAAACCACCACACCGCCATAACGCTCTTGCAGTTGTCTTGCAGCAGAATATCGGTCATTTTCTATTTGTTGAGTGGTCACATTTAATAGTCGAGCTGCCTCTCCAGGATGCGGCGTGATCACTCGCTGGTTGTCGCACACCAAAGTGCCATCACATCGTTGGCTTAGCATCGCTAGAATATTGAGCCCATCAGCATCAACAACTTTAGGTTTCTGTTCTTGAGCCAGATATTGATAGGCTTGATAAGCCCACTCATCATCACCAAAACCTGGACCAAACACCAATACTTCAGCCCAGCGAATGCGTTTGGTTAAGTCGTTCTCAGTATCCCTGAGTAAGTCGGCGGTGATGCTTTGGCTCATTACTTCTGGGCAGCCAATCTGTAGCGGAATAAGGCTACTCGGGTGAGTAATTGCGGCAGTTAAACCCGCTCCGGATCTAACCGCTGCGGAGGAACATAAACGAATCGCTCCTGACATACCTTGGTTACCACCGACACAAAGTAGTTTGCCATTGTCACCTTTGTGTGCTGTCGGGTTTGGCTTGGGCATTAACCTTGAAACAACCTGATGATCAATACCTAGTGCACTTTCTACTTCGATAGAATCAAACTCAACATTTACACCCAACCCACAAAAGTGGAGTTCACCAACTCGATCTCTCGCTTGTCCGGTGCACAAGCCTTGCTTAACACCAATGAAGGTTACAGTATGCTTAGCATGAATGGCATCGCCTAAAATAGCACCTGTATTTGCACACAACCCGGAAGGAATATCGACTGCAATCACTGGGGTGTGAATTTGATTGATTTGCTCAATGTAGCGACGGTACTCCGAACGAACCTCACCACTTAAACCAGTGCCTAACATGGCATCAATGATCACATCGGCTTCTAGCAATGCGGTATTCCACTCATCCCAATCATTGTTAACGCCATCGATGGACTGCCAATCTTGATATGCGCGTAAAGCATCACCTTTGAGCGCAGTCACATCACCAAGTTGGAAAACCTGTACATTGAGTTGCGCTTGTTTAGCAAGCGAGGCAAATACGTATCCGTCACCACCATTATTCCCTTTGCCACAAATGACTAAGATATTTTTTGATTTGGGATACAAGTGTAAAAAACGCTCATACACAGCCATACCTGCGCGTTGCATTAGGCTATACATAGAAACACCAGCCATTTGCGCTGCCAGCGTTTCACCGTTTTTTACTTGTTCTGCGGTGTAGAGTTTTAGGGCGAGATTAAAGTCCATCTTCACGTTCTGCGCATTAGGAAACACAATTATAAGTATACAAAAAAGCCAAGGCGAACCTTGGCTTTTGAGAAAGTTTTTTATCGCTACTGACTCTGAGACATCAATGCTTCAGCCGTCGCGTCTTGTATAGATAAAAACAACGAATTGATTTTTCCAGTCGGGGTACGCATGGGGTTCAGCGTAACGTTCTGGTACATAAACTCCGCTTGCTGAGTGACAGGACGTACGTTACGGCAGCGAAACAAGTAAGGACGCTGGCGCCACGTAATAAAGCTGCGGCAACCTAAATCATACACGGGCTTTGTTTTTAACTTAAACCATTCCTGAGGGATTTCAGGGAAGATATCAAAGATAGAACGACCAATTGCATCATGAGATTGCAAACCACTGTGATGAGTCATAAACCCATTCCACACTTGCACATTATAATCTCGGTCAATGACGACGAGCCCCATGTCGACGTTTTGTACCATGTCGACCATCCAATGGAATTGTTCAAACTCTGCTGGCATATTCAACATTAGAACTCCTCCATTAGATATGACAGTTTGTTATCGAGCAGCGGCAAAGATTCATCGACGAACATAAACAATAAATCACAACGGATTGACGTTCCCTCAATGTTGTAGCTCACCTCGAATGTCATGGTGCGGCTGAATGCGCCCGTCGTAGACTCAATGATCGAATCAATTGATATATGCTGACCAAGAAGCACTGGAGGGCTTTGGAAGAATCGCACTTCAGATTGTTCGCCCAAGCCATTTAAGAATGACCCCACCAAGATATTGGAAATATCCATGAGCAGCTCAAGCTCTTCCAGTTCGTCGCTGTCAGCCGGCACTTTCATCAACTTCTTGAGATCCGATACGCTCGAATCGCTCAAAATCACCAGCGCTTCACCCGCAATACCTTCGCCACAAAAGCCCTGGCAAACGCCCGATACGTTGTCATGCGACGCTAAGTCACGGAGAGCCATGTGTAGTTCACTCACTTCGAAGATATTAACGTTCGGAAGCGGTAACTGCACAAACACATCAAAGTGACGCGCCAATGCATCTGCGGCTCGACCAATAGAGACGTTCGCCACTTCCATGTAAATATCGCGACGACGTAAAATCGGTAACTCAATAGAAACAGGCGTGATAATTTGAGGACGAGGCTCTGGCTCCACCAACTCTTTAAGCGCATTCTTGAGTTCATCTTTGGCGATCGGTTTTTGAATAAACGCTTTTGCACCCAGTGCGAACACGCGCTCTTTCGCTTTAGGTTGGATATCCCCCGACACCACAACCACCGGAGTTGTATTCCCTAACCGCTGCATGTTTTCTAGTGTTTCAAAGCCATCCATTTCTGGCATGGTCAAATCAAGAAACATCAATTTAAACTCGTTCTTTTCGAGTTCTTCTAGCGCATTTTTTCCGTGGATAGCAAACGTAATATCGGCATTCAATGTGGCTGGTAGTGATCTCGCCATCTGTTTGCGTGCTAACGCTGAATCATCACAGATGAGTACGGGAAAAGACATTCAATCACCTTTTTATATTCCACAATCTGCGCCGGAGTCTAACAGATTGTTACAGCATGTAATACGAGAAAACTGACGAGTTTTTATTTCTTTTTTTATTCAATAAGCATACGCAATATGAATGGATGAGTGAACAAAATGGCGAAAAAGCAAACATCCCATTCGCTGTTTAGTGACATGAAACAAACATGGATAAAACGCCTCCATTAAAAATAAGCACAAAGTTGCATTTTAAATTAAAAATTCGTTTTTACTCCCACTCTATCCGCTCAGTATGAGTACTGGGGAAATCGGTATCACGTAGCAATAAAAAAGCACCCTTTCATAGGGTGCCTTGAATAATGTATTCATCAATAAAGTGTCACTTCTATGGCACACCGTGACCTTTAGAAGCCACCCATACGCGATACCATTGCTCACGAGTCAATTCGATATTCAGCGCATTTACTGCCGTTTGCACACGCTCAATCTTACCAGAGCCAATGATTGGAATTGGGTTAGATGGCAAACGGCGTACCCAAGCGTAAATCACTTGGTCAATGCTAGTCGCGCCCACTTCTTCGCGAATCGCTTCTAATTCGTTGCGAACACGAACGGCTTGCTCACTGTCACCACTGAAGATTGAGCCACCACCGAGGCAAGACCAAGCCATTGGGCGCGTACGCAGCATTTGCATTTGATCAAGCGTTCCATCATGTGCAACTTCAAAATTAAGCGGGTTGATTTCCACTTGGTTAGTCACAAGAGGCTTACCTAAACGAGATTGCAACAGCTCAAACTGACGTGGAGTAAAGTTAGATACACCAAAGTGCTTCACTTTACCCACTTTGTGTAGCTCTGAGAATGCTTCAGCCACTTCATCGGCATCCATTAACACGTCAGGGCGATGGATTAAAAGCACATCGATTTCGTCCACATTCAAACGCTCAAGCGAGTTATTCACCGATTGGTAGATGTGAGCGGAACTCGTATCATAGTGATTAATCTTACGCTCTGGTGTTTTATCTCCGCACAGATTGATATCACACTTTGTGACGATCTGAATCTGCTCTCGCACGCTCTTATCGAGAGCAAGTGCTTCACCAAACAACTTCTCACACTCGTAATTACCGTATATGTCTGCGTGATCGACCGTGGTAATGCCTAACTCAATATGTTGCTTGAGGAATGACAAACGCTCTTGAGCAGTCATACCCCAATCAACTGCACGCCAATATCCTTGGACCAGCTCTGAGAACTCAGGGCCTTTTGGTGCAGTCACAACTTTTGCAACCATGGTTTTTCTCCTTCAATTGATCTGCATTCATCGTAGTCTTGTTTTCACATCGGCTCAACGGGTAAACTTTGGCAATTCGAACTGGAGTACGAAATATGTCTTTTGCCCAACGCCTAGCCACCTTGATCGGAGAAGAAAGCATCAGCGGATTTGCACGACGCGTTGATGTGTCTGAAGCTTTAATACGCAAATATTTAAAAGGCAGTGAACCGAGCCTAACGAAAGCAAATCAAATTGCGATGCGAGCCAACTGCTCTCTTGAATGGTTAGCGACCGGATGTGGTTATTTATATCGCCGCGCTGAAGTCGTAGATATGGATGCGTACAAACTTGCATTTCAACACGTTATGAATCAGCCGTTGCCAGATGAGGCAGAAGAACAGCACCGTAAGCTCATCGCTGGCTATCAATACCTGCGTGCGCACAAAAAATCGGATGGATTTTTAGACGAGTCTGCGATGGCGACCTTCCTATCTCTCCATAAAGAATCTAAAAACGAGTCACTTTAACATCGATAATTTCGCCATCGCTGTGCAATTCCACATTTAAAGACGGTGATGGCGACGAAAACTCGTCCGGTTTTACCCAAAATAAGCTTCGAATCGTTTCTTGCGGATAGCGGTTTATCAACAAGACAACTTCTTTATCGACAAGCTCAGAAGATTTCTTTTCCAGCGCTTCAACGACGTCATAGTGTTCTTGTCCGATAGTTATGTTGCGTAAAACTAATCCGTCTTTTCTTAAATTGAGGATTAAGTCATTGAGACTTTGCCATTGATATTCGGTCAAAAAAGAGAACTGAGCACTGTCCTTTCCCAAAACAACTTCACCATACAGATGCTGCTGATAGTACGAAAAATCGTCCAAACAAAATGTGCTGATATACGTTGAAACATCTTGCTGCTGCACGTCACAGCGATACCAGCTTCCCCTTGTCTCTATACGCTCTTTTAAATTGGAGTACGGCATTGAAGACAACGTGTCCTGCCACCAACTCGGCGTCGAAAATGCTGGAAACGTTACCGAAAAACAACATAAAGAAAACAGGACTCGAGGATAAAAGCGCATGAATTACTCTGGTTGATTAACATCGAACCCAGACATTACCGACTAGTAGAAATTGTTCAAGATAAAAATAGTGGCAGGTAGTGCGGAAAGTTGTAGAGCAGAAATTAAGAAGGCGCACATTTGCGTGCGCCTCTACCTCGTTACTCAATCGTGAGTGTGCGAATCGAAGATGTCTATTGATGCATCCCGAACATAAAACGAGGACTTACCGTAGGGTTTGAATCCATCCAAATTGTGTGTAAAACCTCACATCCCTCCTTCTGAAGCAGTCATGTTGCTTTACACCTAAAGCATGGTTCATTTTGCTCAAAAAACAAGTTTTTTATCCCAAATTATGAGAGCAATAGCACAGTTTTGGTGAATGAATGATATCGCGACACTTCGAACACTCAATAGTGAAAAGCTAAATTGCATCTTTATTGATTAGGTCTAGACTCTGCGAAGCGTATACTTTCTCGCGTCCCTTCCACCAGCAACAGGAGAACTTGTTAATGACCAAACGAGAGAGAATTGTGAAATCTGTGTTAGCGCACGTACCGAAAGATGCGATTAACCAGTTTGTCTCTCGAGGGTCCACACCATTTTCTGTCCTGATTATGGCCGCAATCGTTGGCACACTAGCTGGTTTTGTCGGCACTTACTTCGAACTTGCGGTTCATTTTGTTTCTGAAACCCGTACCGAATGGCTAAGAAGCGAAATCGGTAGCGTACTTCCTCTTTGGCTTGCTGCTGTACTGATCAGTGCTCTGCTTGCTTTTGTTGGTTACTTTCTTGTTCACCGCTTTGCTCCAGAGGCGGCGGGCTCAGGTATCCCAGAAATAGAAGGCGCGATGGACAACATTCGTCCAGTGCGCTGGTGGCGAGTTCTACCTGTTAAATTCTTCGGCGGCATGGGCGCACTTGGCTCCGGTATGGTACTTGGTCGCGAAGGTCCGACAGTTCAAATGGGCGGCGCAGTTGGTCGAATGGTGACCGATATTTTCCGTGTGAAAGATGACGATACTCGTCATTCCCTACTCGCTTCAGGTGCCGCTGGTGGTTTGGCTGCCGCCTTTAATGCCCCACTAGCTGGCATTATGTTCGTTGTGGAGGAAATGCGACCTCAATTTCGCTATTCTCTGATCTCAATTCGCGCGGTGATCATCTCTGCTATTATGGCCAACATTGTGTTTCGCGCCATCAACGGGCAAGACGCTGTCATCACAATGCCGCAATATCACTCTCCAGAGCTTCAGTCACTTTGGTTGTTTTTATTGCTTGGCGCATTGTTTGGCGTATTCGGAGTGATCTTCAATAAATTGATTACCGTGGCACAAGACAGTTTTGTCGCAATTCACAAAAACGATCGTAAACGCTATTTAATTGTGGGGTCACTACTTGGTGGCATTTTTGGTCTGCTTCTCTTATACGTGCCGCAGCTAACTGGCGGTGGCATCGGCCTTATTCCTGATATTACCAATGGCAACTACTCGGTATCCGTTTTAGTTCTGCTTTTCTTTGGTCGCGTCATCACGACGTTGCTATGCTTTGGCTCTGGTGCGCCGGGTGGTATCTTTGCACCGATGCTTGCTCTGGGGACCTTGTTTGGCTATGCATTCGGAGCGAGTGCTGATGTGTTGCTTCCTACGCTTGATATCGAACCTGGCGTATTTGCTATTGCGGGCATGGGGGCCCTGTTTGCTGCAACGGTACGCGCACCGATCACGGGCATTTTGTTGGTGATTGAAATGACCAATAACTACTACTTAATTCTACCACTTATCATTACTTGTTTAGGTGCCGTGATTATTGCTCAGTTGTTTGGCGGACAACCGATTTACAGCCAGTTGCTACATCGTACAATCAAAAACGATAAGTTACGTCAGCAGGATCTTCCTGAAAACCAATCGACATAATTCTCGCTTTGTTATTATTTCGCTCCAGACTATCGAAAGGTTTGGAGCGATAAACTCTACATTTTTACATCCTTTCCCAAATATTCGATACCAAACTCACAAAAATACCATTCTCTGATATTTCCTCACCACCTTTCATGAGTAAGCACTCTCTAAACTTGCTAGTATTCGCTACTCAAATAGAGCATTTCATCCAAATCATCACGTTTCGTTTCATTCAGGCAAAAATCAAATGGAGTAGATTTGAACTGGAGAAGACTTGTGCAGTTTTATAGCGTTCCGCCGTCTCAAGCCGCGTTAGCGCTAGGTATGATAGGTTTAGGACAAGCTTGGGCACTCTATGTCCCTGAAATTGGTGAACCAATACGCCCATTTTTAGCGTCACTCGGCGCGCTTTTACTCGCCCCTGTGCTGATAAAATATGCCACGAATCCACGATTATTTATGGTCGACATTCGTCACCCATTGAGCGGTAGCTTAATGGCCCCCATGAGTATGGCGTTACTGATCCTTGCAGATTATCTTGCTTCTGTAGCGCCAATCATTGCTTATCCACTCTGGTTTATGGCACTTTTGCTGCATTTTACTATGATGGTACTGTTTTTTAGCTTTCAGCTAATGAACTTCAAAATGTCGAATATCGTACCTAGTTGGTTTCTCTATCCAGTGGGACTGATCAGCAGCTCATTAGCAGGCTCCCAATTGGGTCACAACCTATTCTCTGAAACCTTAGCGATGATGTGCATTGGCATTTATTTCTTTATGTTACCGCTGGTGCTCTATCGTTTGGTGTTTTTCGGATCTCTACCGAGACGAGCCAGGCCGACCCTCGCAATTATGGCCGCACCGGTAAACTTGTCATTGGCGGCATACTTGGTGAACTTTCCCTTCCCGATCCGATACTGACGGGCGCATTAGCAGGGATTGCTATCACAATGACGTTATTGATCTACCTGTGTTACTTCCGCTTACTTCGATTGAAGTTTCAACCTTCTATCGCGGCGGTAACCTTTCCTTCCGTGATCAGTGCCATTGCGATGCACCGCTTAACCTCCTTTTTTGCCGAATCGCACCCACATTGGCACTGGCTACACGATTTTGGCTTTTTAGAGCTCAGCATTGCGACTGTGTTGGTGGTTTGGGTATCGGCAGGTTACATCAAAATGTATTGGCCAGAAATAGTTAAGTCGCCCTCTAAACAAGCATAAAAAAACGGCCTCATCTGAGGCCGCTGTTTATCTCTATCAATAAGACATCAACCCGCAAACTTCGCCATGAAGTTCCCAATGTTAGTCAAACTCGATGCTGCCATTACGATAACAATCGCTGCTCCAGTTAGCGTTAAGTACATTGGGTGTTGGTAGTCACCGACAATATCTTTGCGTTTTGTCGCAACCAATACAGTGCCCAAAACGATAGGAAGAATAATGCTGTTCACTAGGCCCGCTAGCATCAAAAGAAGAATTGGCATGTCCATGGTTACCGTGCCTAGCGAGGTTAGGATAATGAAACCAACACACCAAGCTTTCTCGTTTCGCGCCACAACTGGGAAAAGCGTCTTAATTAATGATATAGCCATGTAAGAGTTGCCAACCACAGACGTGATGGAAGCTACGAACAGTACTAAGCCAAAGATGAAGTAACCAAGCTGGCCAGCACCCTGACGGAAAGCATCCGCCGCAGGGTTAGCCGTATCCAGCGTTGCGCCTGTCGCGATAACGCCAAACACTGCCAAAAACAGTAGGATTCGAATAACCACCGCAATAGAAATACCAGCCCACGCTGTTGAGGTGATGGAAGGCACGTTCTTTTTGCCTTTCAAGCCGATGTCTACTAAGCGTTGTGCACCCGTGTAGTAACCGCCAACTGCGCCGCCAACGATAGTCAACGTAGGCAGAAGCAAACTACCAACATCCATAGGCATCACCGCTGCACTTAGTGTCTCTCCCATCGGAGGTAAACTCGTCATAGCCACGTATGCGATCAGAACAATCATGAACAAGCCAAGGTAGCGGGCCATTTGGTCCATTCGTTTGGAGGCGTTATGAACCACAAACAACAAACAGCCAACGACACCGGTAAACAGTGCGCCCCATGTTGTGTCCACGCCCGTTAGCACATTGATGCCTAACGCTGCGCCACTCACGTTGCCAAAGTTAAACGCCACTGCACCAAGCGCAAGGAGAATACCAACACCATAACCCATGCCGGGTGCCACTTTGTTCGCAATGTCTTGGATTCGCATGCCAGAAACGCCGACAATACGCCACAAGTTCATCACGATACCAAACGTGATAAAAATGGAAGCCAAAACTGGAAATGCCATGTCGACTTTGTAGATATTTGTGAAGACTGCGGTTTGAGTCAAAAAGCCGGGACCCACAGAGGTTGTCGCCATCAAAAAAGCGACACTAAGCATGGCTTTCTTTTGCCAACTGCTTTCTGTAACTGGAGCTGAAATAGAGGAGGTGCTGATAGTGCTTTGTGTAGTCATGCCGAGTCCCAAATTTGTTGTCTTTCTATTATTAGAAAATAGAAAGACAACTGACCGAGATCAGCTGAACTTAGAGAAATATCTCTTTTTAAAACAAACGATTACAAGTTGTAGCCGTTCATTGGGCGCATATATTAAGAGCAACGAATGTGACTGTCAATACACAATTGCATAATTACTATTTATTGCGACTCACTTGACGATGATTTGGATATAAAAGATATAAAAAAGGATGGCAACTCGCCATCCTCTCTCAATTTTATTTGTCGATTTGATTAACGCAGGCCATGCAGAAATTCAGCACGGGTCGCTGGGTTGCTCTTAAAAATACCACCTAACGCTGTAGTCGTGGTTTCACTGGTGGCATCCATCACGCCGCGTGACTTCACACAGTAATGCGTCGCGTCGATAGTCACCGCTACATCGTCAGACTCAAGCAATGTTTGCAAAGCAACAAGGATTTGCTGGGTCATACGCTCTTGAACTTGAGGGCGTTGCGCAAAGAAACGAACAATACGGTTGATCTTAGACAAGCCAATGATCTTACCGCGAGGAATATAAGCAACAGCGGCTTTTCCGTCGATTGTCACAAGATGGTGTTCGCACGTACTGGTCACAGTAATGTCTTTCACGCGAACCATTTCGCTCACGTTCATCTTGTTTTCGATAACTGTGATCTTGGGGAAGTTGGAGTAATCCAAACCAGAGAAAATCTCGTCCACGTACATTTTTGCAATGCGGTGTGGCGTTTCCTCTAAGCTATCATCCGTAAGGTCGAGCTGAAGCAGACCAAGAATCTCACGCATGTGGTATTCAATCTTTTCCTTCTTCTCTTCACGGCTAACGGCATTAGGGCGCATTGGTGTTTCTAACCCGCGTTGCTCTAGCGCTTCTTTCACTAACTTTGCTGACTCGCTAAGACCTGACATTCCACTTCCTCTTTTGTAACTACCACTCTCGGTGTGAAATACAATTGCCGTGTTTTCATCCCGTAGCGTTAAAGTCGCTCAGTCCGATGTTTATAACGCCAAGGCACATAACAAGAATACACTGAGCTATTTTCTCATGCTCCGTAGGAACTTTACCCCTTTCGGATGGGTGACAAGGATACTCGGATTTTTGAATAATTACACCCATATTTTATAGGTGGACATTCTTACTCGGTCCCCTTTTATGGTAGAGTTGCCACAAAACAAAAGAACATAGGATTATCTCAATGGGCTGCTGCGACGCACCTGGCTTGATGCCAATTGAAGAAGCGATGGATAAGATGCTATCGCGAATCAAACCTATCCAAACGACACTTTCTCTTCCTCTTGCTGACGCTCTGGGTTTTGTGCTGGCTGAAGACATTTTATCGCCAATTCACGTGCCCCCTTTCGACAATTCAGCGATGGACGGTTATGCCATTCGTATTCAAGACCTAGAAGTGTCTACAGTGTTGCCTCTGGCAGGTAAATCCTTCGCAGGTCAGCCTTTTGAGGGTGAATGGCCGGCAGGCACTTGTGTTCGAATCATGACTGGTGCGAAAATTCCGGAAGGCTGTGATGCCGTTATCATGCAAGAAAATACGGAAGTGACCGACGCTGGTATTCAGTTCAACCAAACGGATGTGAAGCCGCAAAATAACATCCGCCCTACGGGTGACGACATCAAGCAAGGCGATATTGTATTGGCAAAAGGCACGCGCCTGACACCGCGCGATATTCCAATGATTGCCTCTCTTGGTGTCAGCCATGTCACCGTCGTGCGTAAGCCAAAGGTGGCATTTTTCTCCACAGGTGATGAACTTAAACCATTGGGTGAGCCACTCAAGGCGGGTCAAATCTACGACAGTAATCGTTACGGTATTAAGCCGCTGATTGAAAACTTTGGTTGTGAAGCGATTGATCTTGGCATTATCCCTGACTGCCCAGAAACACTAAAAGCAACATTCGAAAAAGCACAAACGCTCGCGGATGTAGTTGTAACGTCTGGCGGTGTCAGCGTTGGTGAAGCAGATTACACCAAAGACATTCTTGAAGAACTTGGCGAAATCGGTTTCTGGAAACTGGCAATCAAGCCGGGTAAACCTTTCGCATTTGGCAAGTTAAGTACTGCTTGGTTCTGTGGGCTACCAGGTAACCCTGTATCTGCGGTGCTAACCATGTACGTACTTGTTCAACCAATGTTGGCTAAATTGGCAGGCCACACTGAATGGAAAGCGCCTGAGTCTATCCCTGCTACGACTAAAACCGCATTTAAGAAAGCGCCGGGACGTACAGACTACCAACGCGGTATCTATACTCTAGAAAACGGTAAATTTGTCGTTGAAACCACTGGCAACCAAAGTTCAGGAGCCTTTCGCTCAATGAGTTTGGCAAACTGCTTTGTTGTGTTGGAACGTGAGCGTGGCCGTGTGGAAGTTGGCGAAACGGTTCAAATCCAACTGTTTAACTCAACGTTATACTAGGAACGTACCGTGGATATCCTTTCCGATCAGGAGATGCTGCGCTATAACCGCCAGATCATTCTTCGTCAGTTCGATTTCGAAGGGCAAGAAGCACTCAAACAAAGCTCGGTGCTTATTTTGGGTGCTGGCGGTTTGGGTTGCGCTTCTAGCCAATACCTTGCCACGGCTGGTGTTGGCAATATTACGTTTATCGATGACGATATTGTTGAACTCTCCAATTTACAACGCCAAGTATTGCACCACGACGCCGATATTGGCCGTAAAAAGGTTGACTCCGCGGCGGATGCGTTGCGGGAACTTAATCCTCATATCGAAGTAAATACCGTTGCTAAACGCCTTGACGACATTCAGCTTCAGGCTTTGATTGAACAACACACTGTGGTGGTCGATGCTTCAGATAACGTCGACACTCGCAATCAACTCAACCGACTCTGCTTTGCAACAAAAACACCGCTTATTTCTGGTGCAGCCATTCGTATGGAAGGCCAAGTGAGTGTGTTTACGTACGACGACCCAACTCAACCGTGCTATCAGTGTTTGAGCGCGCTATTCGGCAGCAGTGCATTAAGTTGCGTTGAAGCTGGCGTAATGGCGCCTGTTGTGGGTATTGTTGGCGCTGTACAAGCGATGGAAACCATCAAGGTGATTGCAAATTACGGCCAACCCAAAAAAGGGAAGATCCTCATTCTCGATGCGTTTAGCATGTCCTGGCGGGAAATGAATTTGATGAAAATGCCGACCTGCCCTGTTTGTGGCTAAGTAACGCTGTCAGCTTATCAATGAAGATTCTCAAAAAGCTCAACGTAACGTTGAGCTTTTTCTTATTCTGAGATTCATATTTCGAACCAAATAACTTACCGACATAAAATTCATTATAAACAGTAAGTTAAAAACTGGCACATTCCTTTCATTACATATCATACAAACCAATGAGAGGGCGAATCATGAAAAGGACATCACTATTACTTGGATCTCTGTTCGCAAGCGCATACGTAAGCGCAGCGCCATTCGACACTTGTCCGAGCAAAGCATATTTATTCCAATCGACCCCAGTGCAAGTTTACGGCGTTAATCTGGTTACCGGATCAACCAAGTTACTGACCGACGATGTGGGCTTAGCATCTGGTATTAACGGCGTCGGTTTCAACTTCACTGATCGATACATCTATGGTTACGATACAACCAACTTGAAAATCGTACGTTTAGGCCAGGACTTTCAAGCAGAAACTCTCAACGTACAAGGGCTTCCTAGCCATACGTTTTTTGTCGGCGACGTATACAACCACGTATACTACTTGTATCGCAAAGGTAAAGGACTATTTTCCATTGATCTGTCGCCGTTAGATACGGACCCAAATGCTACCTTAATCCTGAATAAAATCACATCAAATGCAAGCGTGAGTTTAACCGATTTTGCGTTCCACCCTGGCGACGGTGCGCTCTATGGTATCGATAATGGGTCTGGCATATTGTATAAATTCGATACAAAAACAGGCCAAGCAACCGCGATCGGCAATACAGGGGAAACGGGTACCTTTGGTGCAGGCTACTTTGATGTAAACGGAAACTACTACGTATCGCGTAACCAGGACGGTAAAATTTATCGCGTCGACTTATCAGAAAATAATGCCGCCAATATCGCTGCGGGCATTGTTCCTGCTGTAGAGTTTGTGTCTAACGGTCCAAGTTCCAGCCAAAATGACGGTGCCCGATGCGCGAACGCTCCTGTTATTGACGAAGACGAGCCAATTGACTTTGGTGATGCACCTGACACTTACGCTACCTTGCTCTCTTCTAACGGACCACGCCACGCTGTTGATGGTGTAACTTGGCTTGGCACAATTGCGCCAGATGGTGATGCCGATGGACAAGTGGCTCCGTCTGGAGATAACAAAGTTGGTACAGCAGATGAAGATGGCGTCGGCTTTGTTGCCGCACTCGACCCAGGGTTAAGTTCACTAGTGAGCGTAACTGCATCAACATCCGGCTACTTGTCAGCTTGGTTTGACTGGAACCGAGATGGTGACTTTGCTGACGAAGGTGAGCAAGTATTCACCGATGAGTTACTCTCTGCAGGCAGCAATACGCTTCCATTTGTCGTCTCTGAACTGGCAACCGCAGGTCCTAGCTGGAGCCGATTCCGCTTTAGCCAACAAACTGGTCTGAACTTTGATGGCGGATCAACATCAGGTGAAGTAGAAGATTACCCAATCACAATCACTGAAAACGGCGTATCCGTACAGCACTTCCCAAGTGCCGATTCCTACGCAACGGTCGCGTATGAAGACAACTGGCCTTACACCGCTGACTACGACATGAATGACGTAGTCATTAAGTTCCGTATGACTGAAACACGTATGGACGGCACGGTGGAAAATATCCAAATTAGCGGAGATCTGGCCGCCTATGGGGCTGGCTATAAAAATGGCTTTGCTATTCGTCTACCTGGCGTTTCGAAAGCGAGCATTGAAAACGGCTTAACAAAGCTAACGTTTAATGGCAAAGAACAACCGACCAACGGTCTAGAAGCGATATCAGAAGAAGCCATCTTCATTATCAGTGACGACCTCAGTCAGTATGCGCAAAGTCAATGTGCGTATTTTCGAACCCAAACGGGTTGCAATGATAACGTCGCGTTGTCTTTCACACTGACCATCTACTTTAAGGAAGGAGCCGACCGCTCAGCGCTACAGGCCATGCCTTATGACCCATTTATCTTTGCCACACCCAATACATATCACGGCGATGGCATCACCTTTCAACCAGGTAGAAAATGGGAAGTACATTTGCCAGACCAAGCACCAACTGAGCAGTTTGATGACGCAAACCTATATGGCGTGGGCGTAGACGCAAGTGACCCGGCTCGAGGCGTGTACTTCAAAACAGCGAACAATCTCCCTTGGGCATTGCTTATCGTCGAAGAGTGGAATTGGCCGCTAGAGAAAGTTGACTTAGTTGACGCTTACCCAGAGTTTGCCACCTACGCCGAGTCTGGTGGGCGAGAAGGAGCAAACTGGCATACCCAACCTAAAGCAAACAAACGTTACATTCCATAGGAGAAGCATCATGAAAAACTTAATCACAATCATCATGGGATTAGCGTTAACAGCCTGCGGTGGTGGCGGTGGCGGCGGTGGCGACAAAAGCAACGATAACGCTACTCCACCTCCAGCTCAAACTACCGTTATTGTTGAAGAGCCAAGCATGCAAAATTTAGACGTACCAGATGGGTTCGATTATGACCCAAGGTTAGAAAGCTCACTTGCGGTAGATATTAGTGGTTACTCTTTACAGCGCGCACATCTGAGCATTTATAAGGAGTACCGTGAAGATGCGTCTGGAACCTACCAAGCGAAATATTCGAGCAATGTTGCTTCTGCTGCGCTGACGAGTGGGAAAGCTAACTTAGACTTCTCCACCTCGGATAGCCAAGGTAACCTGTTAATCGAAATTTGGTTCTACGATGGCTCAGAACCTCTGCAAAAAGTCGTCTCAACCGGAAATACGACATGGCGCATGTAAGATGCTCTATTGGTGAGCATTGATACTCGGGACTGGCGCCAGCCACAGGTTTTAAGACAAAATCGCATCGTTCTTTGAACATGCGATTTTTTTGTTGTAAAACAAAATGATTACTTGAAACAATAGCAATGGAGCGCAAATTGGATAATCCCAAAACCTATATGTTGGTCTTCAGCGGTTTCATTGCCCTACTTGTGCTCTTGTTGCTCATTAAGCAGACGGATGAGAACACGGTTTCAGCCACCGTCATTAGCAACACTTTAACTCAGTCCCTTGATGGTCAACGTCGGTACCTCACTATTAATTCACCTGAGATAGAGCAACAACGAGTGACGGTTCCAGTGTCCGCATCTTGTCCAGTGGGCTCTATTGCGTTGTTCCACCAAGCATCCCGCTCAAGTTTTGACTCATCCCTTTCATTCATTCGCTGTGAGTAAAGATACTGTGCGGACTTCCCAAATCAGAAGGATTTAACCATGCAAGCATTGATCGATGCCAAAGAACTTCATGCTTTATTAGACCAACCAAATGTAAAACTTCTAGACGCGAGTATTCGTTTTCAAATTCCTTCCGAAGGGAAAAAGATCACCAATAAGTGGATTCCAGGCTCATTGCGTTTCGACTACGACAATGACTTTTGTCTGCCAGATACCAATCTCCCTCATATGATGCCAACAGAAGAAGGGTTTAATCACAGCGCTCAGAAACTTGGCCTGAACAACGAAGACCTTATTGTTGTTTATGACAACTCAGGAACACTCGCCTCTCCGCGCGCATGGTGGATGTTTAAGGCAATGGGACACAATAATGTCAAAGTGCTTAATGGTGGCCTCCCGGCTTGGATTGAGGCTGGACTGCCTGTCACGGATGCATTGTCAGAAGCTAAGCAGCTTGGAAACTTTACCGGGAAATTAAATAAACATGCTTTTTTGGACGCAAATGCAATATTAGAGTACTCAAACAATTGCAGTGCAAACATTGTTGATGCTCGCTCACGTGCACGTTTTTTAGGCGAGGTACCAGAGCCAAGGGAGGGACTGCGTTCTGGTCATATTCCTAATTCTGTTTGCCTCCCTTTCCAAACATTGTTGAGTAATGGCTTTATAAAGGCAGACTCGGAATTGAAACAAGCATTTAGTGCACTAACGTTATATAATGATAAATCAATCATTTTCAGTTGTGGCTCAGGTGTAACGGCCTGTATTTTGCTGCTAGCAGCATACCAGTTAGGTTGGCGTGATTTATCGGTCTATGACGGGTCATGGACAGAATGGGGCGCAGACCACTCATTACCCATTACTCGCTAATCTAGGAGCTATCGAAGCGGCATGGTCAGGTTAAAGAAGAACATTTGGACACTATACATGGCGCTACTTACAATAAGCGCCGTGTTGTTCGTGTTGTTTGGCCGCTACCATTATGAGTCAACCCTGAATAAGTACAAAGATAAGCAGCTCCTACAATTGGAGCTGTTTGCCTCTTCTGTCGAATCACTTCTGAAAGGACAAGAATCGTTACTTGAAGTCATTGGTCATCAGTTGGTCGAGAGAAATGACTTTACTCGTACAGCAGCAGTTCAAACTCGCCCAATGCTGGACAAACTGCTCAGTATCCATCCGGCGATTATTGGGTTCGGCCTAACTAACCCCGATGGAGACTACATCGCCGTAAGCTCCAATTTGATCTTGGCAAAGCTGCATAATCTAAAACAAGATCCACTGACTCGTGATACCTTTTTGGCAGCGCTCAACTCCGACCGAATGATTATAGGTCGAACGTATTTTATGCCAGCTCAAGATTCACTTGTGATTCCGATCCGAAAAGCAATTCCAAATAAAGATGGTGTTGTACAAGCAGTGATGACGGCTGGCTTTAATATGAATTCATCTTCGGTTTTTCGTAACGACATCCATGCCAATGAGCACAACCGGGTCACATTGATCCGCAGTGATGGCTACCTTACTTTTAGCTCGTCAGAAGATACAACCCTAGAAGATTACCTAAAACCTGCCAATGATTTAGATATAAAAGCCGTTATGGCTCAAATCACAAAAGATTCAGGCTGGGATATGGCGCAACTAAAAGAGCTCACACGAGCGCTAAATATTGTTGTCGACAATTCTCGCCTGAGTGAGTTAATCACATTGAGATACCTTCCTGATTATCATCTTTGGGCCTCTTCCTCGACAGATTTGAATTTTATTAAGCGCGGATTTTACGAACAGTTTGCACTGTACTCGATTG
Source organism: Vibrio sp. M60_M70 (assembly GCF_037162085.1). Lineage (NCBI taxonomy): Bacteria > Pseudomonadati > Pseudomonadota > Gammaproteobacteria > Vibrionales > Vibrionaceae > Vibrio > Vibrio sp. M60_M70. The sequence goes on along the minus strand of NZ_JARLUL010000002.1, from coordinate 731,129 downwards.
TTTTTCTTATCGTCCAAGGTGCTTTTTACGCTTTATTCCGCTCCATTGCGAACAATGAACATAAAACAAAACTGCGTTTGCTCTATCAAGCGAACCACGATCATCTCACTGGATTACCAAACCGAGAGTACCTACGCGCAAACATTCGACATTGGCTTTCAGGGAAAGGGAATCCTTTTTCTTTGATGTTTATCGATATTGATAATTTCAAATCAGTCAACGACACACATGGTCATGACTTTGGCGACGAAGTTCTAAAACAAATATCTATCCGCTTAAACACCTTTGTTAACGATGGCCGATTAATCATCCGTGAAGCCAGTGACGAGTTTATTTTTCTAACAAATCGAATTGATGAAGTAAGCGTTAAAAGACTAGCGAGTGACTTAATAACGGCGCTATCAGAACCCTACGAAGTCAATGACAGTCAGTTCCTGCTCAGTTGCAGTATTGGTATTGCCTGCTATCCACACCATGGTGAAACATTAGATGAACTGCTCCTTTCAGCCGATATTGCGATGTATCAAGCGAAAAAACAACGCAACGTATACAGCCTGTTCAATCAGCAGATGCAAGCTACACACCTGCGTAAAATGAAAATTGAGCAACGCCTGAGGCTCGCGATAGATAAGCAAGCGCTTCATATGGTTTATCAACCTCAGTTAAACCTAGAAGGCGATATTTATGGTGTCGAAGCGCTTATTCGTTGGAGTGATGATGAGCTCGGCTTAGTCCCACCAAGTGAATTTATTCCCGTCGCAGAAAGCACTGGGTTGATGGTTCGTATTGGTGAACAAATCATTGAAAATAGCCTGACAGATATGGCTAAACTGACTGGTAATATTGATACATCTATCCAGATGTCTATTAACATCTCGGTCAAACAGTTTGTTCACGCCAAATTCATTACTAATCTTATGAATGCTATTGAGAAACGCGGCATCGAATGTTCAAAGATTACCCTAGAGATCACCGAAAACCTGTTTATTGAAGATCTTGAAAAGTTCGCACCAATTTGCGAGCGCTTGCATGCTCTTGGCTTTAAAATCTCGCTCGATGATTTCGGGACTGGCTACTCTTCATTAAGCATGTTGCGTACGCTACCTATTGACGAGGTGAAGATTGACAAGAGCTTTGTCGATCACATTGAGCATGACAAAAAAGCGCTGAATATGGTTAAGAATATCATTTCTATCGGCAAAAACTTTGAAATGAAAGTACTAGCTGAAGGAGTAGAGACGCTGCAACAACTGAATGAGTTAAAAGCTTGCGGTTGTGATTTGATTCAGGGCTACTTCTACTCTAAACCTTTATCGCTTGAAAACTTGATCGCTTTTACGAAGCAGAACCAAAGCAAAGAAACCGTAGTTGAATAATTACGATCGCTTTGCTTAGAAGGTTTTATTTATTCATTTCTTGGTACATCACCTCCACCAACTCGCCTTTCGGGTCGCCTGATAATTCCCAGGTAAAAATGCCACCTAAGTTCGCCTGTTTAGCCCAATTTGCTTTGGCTTTGATCGAGCGTTGATCTTCGTAAGAGATAAAGACTTTCTTTACAGGATGCCACAAGTAAGGCGCTTGAGATTGCTCATCATACTTGTACTCGTAGCCCTGCTCCGCTCCATAGTTCTTCACCAAATCCCAAAACATGAAATAGCCGTTCTCACCCGTACCAAACTGCGCTCCTTGCTCGGATACAAGATCTTGCGTTGGTAAGCCACCCGAGAAGTCTTTGGTGCCTTGCCAGCCACGCCCGTAAAACGCAGCGCCAATCACCAGTTTCTCACTTGGAATACCGAGCTCGATCATCTGGTTGATGAACACGTCTGCGCCCATGCCCCACCAGCTTCGCTCAGTCGCATGCAAGTTGGTAGTATGCCCGGTTTGCTGCCCCCAACCACCAAGGAAGTCATACGTCATTGCAAACATGTTAGTTAGGTACGGCTCCGCGGCTTTCCAATCGATACCTGCTGCTTTTGGGCCAACGCCTACCGCTGTAGAGAGCTCGTATTCACGTTTGGTTTGATTTGTGAGTTCATCTAACTCTGCACGCATGGTTTTTACCAAATAGGTAAAGGCCTCACGCTCAGATGCTTTTTGTTCATCAGAAAGCTTGGTGTCAGGGTTCCAAGGCGACGTTGTTAAACCGCCACCACCTGGGTATTCCCAATCCAGATCAATACCATCAAAGAAATCATATTGAGCAATCAACTTAACGGCAGTTTTTGAGAATTGATCCATCGCTTGTTTGCTTTTCGCCATAGCATGGAACGGTTCGGACATTGTCCAACCACCAAAAGAAGGGAGAATTTTGAGATCAGGATGTTGTTTCTTCATTTCAGTAAGTTGAGCGAAGTGGCCTTTGTATGGCACGTTAACGGAGACATCGCCAAAGTCCTTTTCTAATGCTGCTTCGGTATCGACAATGATCGCCGTATACGGATCTTTTCCTTCACATTGTTCGGCAACCAGTTTTTGTACCGTTTCAGAGGCACCGGTATGAGGACCGCACATACTAAGAAACGCGTAAATCACATGCGTCAGCTTATCGGCGGGAATATCGTTCACCATGTATGGGTTTTCTGCATTTGCGTACTGCCAATCCGCAAAGTAACCCGCTACGACTTTTTGCTCGGCATGCGCCGCACCAGTTAGCCCCATAATCAGTGCAGCAAGAAGTGTCTTTTTCATTGTGTTCTCCAGAGTAGATGTACAAATTTAAAGCTACTCCTAGAGAATATTTTTAACTTGAAAACGAAATCAGGCTGCGAGTCATTTATAACTCCTCGCAGCCTGATTACATAAGTTGCATATTATTTGTGCTAACTCTCAGATGCCGAGTTGCCGTGCATTTGCTCATCTAAGTTGAGTACCGTTAATGCGTTGCTGACGCTCGTGGCGATCACGTCTATCGCTCCGGTTCTTAATGCTCCAAGTAAGGCGAGCGGCTTGCTGTTCTCCGCTGCAATCGCGATGACTTCCGATATTGGGCGAAACTCTTCAATACCAAGGCCAATCACTCGGTCACTCATTACGGTGTTGGCAACATTACCGTGAATATCAAAGAAATCATAACCTGCAAAGTCCCCGACCACGCCTTGTTGAAGTCTCGACTGAACCACTTCATCAGGCGTAAACCAACCTAAGTCCACCATGTAGCTGTTTTCGCTCATGTCACCAATACCGACCAAAGCGACATCAGCTTTACGTGCTAGGTCGAGCGTTTGTTTCACGGTTGCATTTTGCATGAAAGCCAACTTCTGTTCTCTGTTCTCTGCATAAGCCGGCGCATAGAGAGTTTCGGACGTTCCACCGTACTTTTTCGCTAACTGACGACAAATGTGATCGGCGTTATACATACCACCACGTGGGTGAATACCGCCGATACCACATACAAATTTACAGTCACGCGGCGTAATAACACCAATATGGTGAGCGACGGAAGATACGTTACGCCCTTGTCCAACGGTCACCACCATGCCGTTTTTAAGCGTGCTGGTGAGATAATTGGACACCAATCCCGACACCTGTAGTCGCTGTGCCTCTTCATTTGGCTGATCAAGAGCGACAAGCGCACGCTTAACGCCGAATCGCTCGATCAAACGTTGCTCAATCTTAGCGCTAAACACCGGGTGGTATTTAACGGTGATTTCAACGATGCCTTCATCACGCGCCTGCTTGAGCATTCGCCCGACCTTTGCGCGTGATATGGCAAATTTTCTCGATATCTCTTCCTGAGTCGCACCGTCTTGATAATACGCGACGGAAATCTCTGTCAACAAATCCGTGTTTTCAATGGAAATATCTTGATTAGAACTGCTCATGGTTTCTCTCGCCCTTTAAGAGGATCGATATTGTATGCAATAAGTGAGCATATGCTCATTGACTTAGCATATGTTCTTTATCAATTTAAACGCTACATTTGCTCATCGCAATAACATTTTCTCACTACAATTTTTTACCCTAGCGTACAACGCTCAAGCTTTGAACAATAAGGGCAAACGTTTATTTGGGTTAACCACTAAACACACAGTAAAAAAACGTTGATAAAGTTCACTATAAGTCGATTTCAGCGATTGACTTTCAGCATAGATAGGATAAATATGGACACATCATTTACTCAGCTATCGATCAAATGTTCATTGCATTTGTTCGGTAACGAAATTTTCCGTAGTTGGCTGAGCAGGTGTCTCATTAAATGCGATGAGACGATTAGCTAACTCGCTTGCAAATGCACAAGCTGTGATAAAAAAATCACGCTTAAGCCCATTTAAATAGGATGATCGATTATGAGCAACAAGTTAGAGCAACTTCGTAAACTAACGACTGTAGTAGCAGACACTGGCGAAATTGATGCAATCAAAAAGTATCAACCAGAAGACGCAACAACTAACCCTTCTCTTATCCTGAAAGCCGCTCAAATCGCAGAGTACGCACCTCTAATCGATGCTTCAATCGAATATGCTAAAGCACAGAGCAACGACAAAGCTCAACAAGTTCAAGACACTTGTGACATGCTTGCAGTAAACATCGGTAAAGAAATCCTAAAAACTATTCCAGGTCGTATCTCTACAGAAGTTGACGCACGCCTATCTTACGATATGGAAGGAAGCGTAGCGAAAGCACGTCAACTAGTAAAAATGTACAACGATGCAGGCATCACTAACGACCGCATCCTTATCAAACTAGCCTCTACTTGGGAAGGTATCCGCGCAGCAGAAATCCTAGAGAAAGAAGGCATCAACTGTAACCTAACGCTTCTATTCTCATTCGCTCAAGCGCGTGCTTGTGCAGAAGCTGGCGTATTCCTAATCTCTCCATTCGTTGGCCGTATTATGGACTGGTACAAAGCGAAAGAAGGCCGTGACTTCGAAGCTTCAGAAGATCCAGGCGTACTGTCTGTAACTAAGATCTACAACTACTACAAAGAGTACGGCTACAAAACTGTCGTAATGGGCGCAAGCTTCCGTAACATCGGTGAGATCCTAGAACTGGCTGGCTGTGACCGTCTAACTATCGCTCCTGCTCTACTTGCTGAGCTAGAAGCTGCAGAAGGTGAAGTGGTTGAGAAGCTAGTTGATTCTAAAGGCGCAGCTGAGCGTCCTGCACCAATGACTCACTCTGAGTTCCTATGGGAACACAATCAAGACCCAATGGCGGTTGAGAAACTGGCTGAAGGCATCCGCAACTTCGCCGTTGACCAAGGTAAACTAGAAGCGATGATCGAAGCTAAGCTTTAATTGCTTACCAAAAGCGAGTAGCCCGTCTACTCGCTTTTACCATCAGCGCTTATTCAAGATTTTCTATTTGAACTTGTTTCGACGAGTTCCCTCTATTTAAACCCTTATCGAGAAGTAATCACTATGGATCGTAAATACCTAGCAAATGCAATCCGTGCACTAAGCATGGATGGTGTTCAACAAGCTAACTCTGGTCACCCAGGTGCACCTATGGGCATGGCTGATATCGCTGAAGTTCTTTGGCGCTCTCACCTAAACCACAACCCATCAAACCCTGAGTGGGCAGACCGCGACCGTTTCGTACTGTCTAACGGCCACGGCTCAATGCTAATTTACTCTCTACTGCACTTGAGCGGTTACGAGCTATCTATCGATGATCTGAAAAACTTCCGTCAGCTTCACTCTAAGACTCCAGGTCACCCAGAGTACGGCTACGCGCCTGGTATCGAGACAACAACGGGTCCTCTAGGTCAAGGCATCACTAACGCGGTTGGTATGGCTCTAGCTGAGAAAGCGCTAGCAGCACAGTTCAACAAAGAAGGCCACGACATCGTTGACCACTTCACTTACGTGTTCATGGGCGACGGCTGTCTAATGGAAGGTATCTCGCACGAGGCATGTTCTCTAGCTGGTACACTAGGTCTAGGCAAACTGATCGCATTCTGGGATGACAACGGCATCTCTATCGATGGTCACGTTGAAGGTTGGTTCTCTGACGACACGCCTAAGCGTTTTGAAGCTTACGGCTGGCACGTAATCCCAGCAGTAGACGGTCACGATTCTGAAGCGATCAACGCAGCAATCGAAGCGGCGAAAGCGGATCCTCGCCCTACACTTATCTGTACTAAGACAATCATCGGTTTTGGTTCACCAAACAAGTCTGGTTCACACGATTGTCACGGTGCACCACTAGGTGCAGAAGAAATCGCAGCAACACGCAAAGAACTAGGTTGGGAGCACGGTCCTTTTGAAATTCCGCAAGAAGTCTACGCAGAATGGTCAGCGAAAGAAACAGGCGCAGCTAAGGAAGCAGCGTGGAACGAGAAATTTGCAGCTTATGAAGCAGCGTACCCTGAGCTGGCAGCTGAATTTAAACGCCGCGTAAACGGTGAGCTTCCTGCACAGTGGGAAGAGAAAGCAAGCCAAATCATTGCTGATCTTCAAGCTAACCCAGCAAACATTGCATCACGTAAAGCGTCTCAAAATGCTCTAGAAGCATTTGGTGCTCTACTACCAGAGTTCATGGGTGGCTCTGCTGACCTAGCACCTTCTAACCTAACCATGTGGTCTGGTTCTAAGTCTCTAGAGGCAAGCGACTTCTCTGGTAACTACATCCACTACGGCGTACGTGAATTCGGTATGACAGCGATCATGAACGGTATCGCGCTACACGGTGGTTTCGTTCCTTACGGCGCAACATTCCTAATGTTCATGGAATACGCTCGTAACGCTATGCGTATGGCGGCTCTGATGAAGATTCAGAACATCCAAGTATACACGCACGATTCTATCGGTCTTGGCGAAGATGGCCCAACTCACCAACCGGTTGAGCAAATGGCATCGCTACGTCTAACGCCAAACATGAGCACATGGCGTCCATGTGACCAAGTTGAATCAGCAGTGGCTTGGAAACTAGCGATTGAACGTAAAGATGCACCAACTGCGCTTATCTTCTCTCGTCAGAACCTAGCGCAACAAGAGCGTGATGCTGAGCAAGTTGCGGACATCGCGAAAGGTGGTTACATCCTGAAAGATTGCGAAGGCAAGCCAGAGCTAATCCTTATCGCAACAGGTTCAGAAGTTGAGCTAGCAGTAGAAGCAGCAGCACAGCTAACTGCTGAAGGTAAGAAAGTACGCGTTGTTTCAATGCCATCAACAGATGCATTCGACAAACAAGACGCCGCTTACCGTGAAGCCGTTCTACCATCAGACGTAACAGCTCGTATCGCTATCGAAGCAGGTATTGCTGACTTCTGGTACAAGTACGTAGGCTTCGACGGTCGCAACATCGGTATGACTTCATTCGGTGAATCTGCACCTGCTGGTGAACTGTTCAAAATGTTCGGTTTCACTACGGAAAACGTAGTAAATACAGCAAAAGAACTACTAGCGTAATTGCAGTAAAAAGATAATCAGTTTTCTCTATTGCGAATTTGAAAACTGAAAAGCCCCGCCAGAAATGGCGGGGCTTTATTTTATCTCTAGTTTGTTTGAGATGTTTAGCGTCGCTAAAAGGCAGCTTTACGACTGCTTATCTTCAAATCGAATCGCAAGCTGATAGAAATCCTGTACTTGTTCTTTCAACTGACGGCTGTTTTGCTCAACAGAATGCGTAGCTGCTAAGTTTTGCTCTGCCGTAGAAGCAATAGAGTGAATATGCTGATTTACATCGCTGGATAGCTTCAGCTGGTTATTCGCCGCTTCCGCCACATCGACCATCAACCCACTCATGCTTTGCATCATCTGTTCAACCTCAGATAAGCGAAGCGCGCTTTGCTCTGCAACCTGAGAACATGTATCCGTTTGCTCTTTGTTTGCCAGAATGTCTTTTTGCCAACTTTGTATCGTCGCCAACATAGCAGAGATAGACGCTTGGATTTGTTCAGTTGCATTGGATGTGCGACCAGAGAGCGCGCGCACCTCATCGGCAACAACAGCAAAACCACGACCTTGCTCACCCGCCCTCGCCGCTTCAATTGCCGCGTTAAGTGCCAGTAAATTGGTTTGTTCTGCGATCCCACCAATCTCTTCCATCAAATGATTCACTTTCTGCGCCTGATCACTCAGTTGATACGTCGTTTCCGTCGCTTTTTCAGCTTGAAGGCTCAACTGCGTTAGATTGGTGTGCGTTTGATCGATGGTTTCCTTCGCCATCAAGCATGACTTCAATGTGTCATCAATTAGCATATGGGCATCATTGGTGCTAGAAGAGACTGAATTCGCCGAAGACTCCACCTCTTGAGTCGCATCACGTACGCGATGAATATCGGTGTTTTGCTGATTTAATGCAGCCGAAACTTCTGCTGTGGTTTGACTGAGTTCTTCGGCGCAATGCTGCAACGGCAGTGCGGAGTCTGTCATTCTTCCCAACACGGTTCGAATTCTTGCGGACAGCATTTTGATATGGAAATCGGCAATCGAAAATGCCGTATTACCGGAATAGATCAAGCGACTTACGCTGTCGTATTGCTTTTGTAACTTTTTCAGTTGTTGAGGCGTATCAATTAATTCTTGGCGGAATAACAACGCTAGAACACTCGCAGGTAGTGCACTTGCAAGCCAAGCCAATGGACCTTCAATAGACAATGCATATGCGGCTGCAGGTGCGGTCAATGCGCCAAGTAGAATCGCATAGCGAATGGTTTCATTGAGTTTCAACGACCAAGTACGACCTGACTTCTCGGCGGCGCGCATACTCTTGTAGGCTTTCGTGGCTATATCAACCCACTCTCGCTTTGGCTTCACGCGCACAGATTGATAACCAACAACGTGGTTATTTTCATAAATAGGGGTGACATAGGCATCAACCCAATAGTAACCACCCGACTTAGTGGCATTCTTAACCATGCCGCGCCAGGCTTTGCCTTGCTTAAGACGTGCCCACATATCGCCGAAAGCGGCTTTAGGCATGTCATTGTGGCGAACGATATTGTGGTTCTGACCGACGAGTTCTTCGTGAGTGTACTCAGCAACACGGCAAAAGGCTTCGTTACAATACGTAATAACACCTTGTAGGTTCGTTGTTGAGACGAGTTCCTCAGACTCCCTCACGAGAGTTTCTTGAGCTTTATGAGAAATATTGGCTAACATAGACGAAACTTCTGTAGTTTTTATTGATTTTCGGCAAGATATATACAGGATTTTTATTTTTATTACAAAAAGTTAGATAAAAAGTCTTATCAAATCGACATTTTTAGTGTGGGAATTCACATTATCAATAAAAATATAAAGAAGAAGTTGTGGAGTTGAGCTAATAAACAAAACCCGACACGTTATGCCGGGCTATGTATAGAAGATCTAATCAAGCAGTTTGGGATTCCGTTTCTTTGTTCGTTTTCAAAGCAAACATCACGATGACGAGTAACACAAAAGGAAGAACGTACAAATTAAGGTTTTGCCAACCTACGGTGGATTCAAGCCAGCCAGATAGTAATGCAGTGATAGTGACACAACTGAACACGAAGAATTCATTAAACGCTTGAGCCTTGCTCCTGTTTTTCGCTTCATAGCTTTGACTAAATAACCCAGTTGCCGCGATAAACATAAAGTTCCAACCAACGCCTAACAGAACTAGAGCAAGACTAAAGTGCCAAATGGACACTCCGTGTATGTTAATTCCAATACAAGCAACAAATAGCAATCCACCGGCTAAAATCATATTCTTCGCACCAAACCGCTCTATCAAGCGTCCCGTGACAAACGCCGGTGCAAACATGCCCAGCACATGCCATTCGATCACTCCTGCCGCTTTGTCAAAATCAAAGCCACAACCAATCATCGCCAGAGGCGTTGCTGTCATTAAAATGTTCATCACCGCATACGCGACCATTGCGGCGATAACCGCTAGCATGAAATTAGGTCGACGGATAATATGCCCCACTTTATCCGCTTTAGTATGTAGAACTTGCGTGTGTGCTGGTGGAAAACGAATCGTTTGCAGCACGATCAACGCAGTTATATAAAGTCCAATAAGCACGGCAAAAGCACTAATGTACAAACCATCATCTGACCATTGCTGTGAATACACCGCCAAATTAGGGCCAAGTATCGCCGCGAGTACCCCTCCCGCCATAGATATCGAAATCGCCCTGTGTCTTGCCGACTCTTCACACACTTCAATAGCAGCAAATCTGTATAGCGTACCGAAGCCAATACCAACACCGAGCAAAAAGGTAGAAACACAGAATAGATAGAAGTTCTGTTGACTTAACGCATACGTCGCTAGGCTGGCACCCAAAATGCCAATAACATTACCGAGACTAAACCCAAGTCGACGTCCCAACTTGCCCATAATTAGTGATGCTGGGATCGTCGCAGCCATCAGTCCTAAAAATTGCAGCGCAACGGGCAACGTAATAAAACTTGATGACGGCGCAAGTGTTTTGCCAATAAGGGCAATAACAGATATGAGTAAAATATTCCCTGTCATTAATAGGGCTTGGCAAAGGGATAATAGCCATACATTACGATTCAATTCCAAATTCCTTTTGGTTACAGCGCATACAGATAACATATAGGAAAGCAGAAACAATAGAAAGAGATGCGAGTAATTCTCAATAAAAAAGAGCCAGAAGCACAATGCCTCTGGCTCTTTAAAAAAGTTCTTTCTGTTGAGCTTATTTGTTACGGCGCGCTTTTACTGCATCTGAAAGCTGACGAAGTACGGTTTCCGTATCTTCCCAACCGATACATGCATCGGTAATCGACTGACCATAAGTGGCCGCTTTGCCATCTACTAGGTCTTGGCGACCTTCAACTAAATGAGACTCAATCATCACACCAAAAATTGCTTCTTCGCCACCAGCGATTTGCTCTGATACGTCATCAGATACCAACATTTGACGTTTGAACTGCTTCGAGCTGTTAGCGTGGCTAAAATCAATCATCACTTTTTTCGGTAGCCCTGCGCCGTCTAACTCGTTTTTAATTTGAGCAACATGCGCTGCACTGTAGTTTGGCTCTTTACCACCACGGAGAATGATATGGCAATCAGGATTGCCAGCGGTTTCTACGATCGCAGAATGACCGTATTTTGTTACTGATAAGAAGTGGTGAGAAGCACTTGCAGAACGAATCGCATCGCTCGCGATCTTAATGTTCCCGTCTGTACCATTTTTAAACCCAACAGGACAAGAAAGACCAGAAGCAAGCTCACGGTGAACCTGAGATTCTGTCGTACGAGCACCGATAGCACCCCAACTGATCAGATCCGCCACGTACTGAGGCGTAATCATATCTAGGAATTCACTCGCGGTTGGCAAGCCCATATCGGTAAGATCAAGAAGAAGCTTACGTCCAATACGCAGACCATCATTCAGCTTGTAGGTATCATTCAGGTAAGGATCGTTGATCAGACCTTTCCATCCTACCGTTGTACGCGGTTTCTCAAAATAAACTCGCATCACAACTTCTAGTTGTTCACCAAGTTCATCACGTAATACTTTTAGCTTTTTACCATATTCAACCGCAGCAGCAGGATCGTGAATGGAACACGGGCCAACAATTACAAGTAATCGGTCATCTTTTCCTTCAAGAATATTGTGAATGGCATTACGGCAATCAAAAGTGGTCGAAGAAGCGGTTTCAGTCGCTGGGAACTTCTCTAATACTGCTACAGGTGGCAATAACTCTTTTACTCTATTTATTCTTACATCATCAGTTTGAAACATTACTTCTACTTCCTGGTTTTTATTTCCGACCCAATTTTTTGCCAACTGAACTCATTGCAACATTGTTCACAAAGCGAGCAGCATCAAGGGCTCTGGTCATTTTCTGTCTAGCGTTTAAGTAACTTATCGGCTTAGGCGTAGACTTGCAATCAGTTTTTGCAAATAAATGCAAATAAAAACCACCTGTTAACTACCGCGCACAATGTAAAATAAACTTTACGAAAAAAGTTCAAAATAATCATCAATTTTCTTATGACCCCAAAAATCTTTACTACAATGTAAGAAATATCAGAAGTTTGTGAGGTGTTATTGGTTATTAAATGTTGATCAAGTTCAAAGATATTGTTGCTTGATATGAAATGATTAGAATATTAAACTAATTTCTTATAAACGCTGGTTTTTTCTAATTTTTTGATAAAACGAAGTAGAAGTTAATATGCAATCAATACAAGGAAACATTATGAACAAAGTAGCAATTGCAGTAGCAGCAGTGGTAGCTGGTAGTAGCGCGCTTTTAAACTCTGCTCAGGCTGAAATGTATATCGGGGGCAAAGTAGGCATGACTACACTTGACGATGCTTGCTATCTAAATAGCCCTTGTGATGATGAAGCTTTTGGTGCTGGACTACATATCGGTTATGACTTCACCGATATCATCGGGCTAGAGTATGGTGTCGACTTCTTAGGCGATTACAAAGCTAACTTTAAGTCAGGGGCTAATACAGTTAATACGATCGACGGCAATTTAACGGCTTTAACTCTCGCACCTAAATTTAACTGGCACTTGAACGAATCTTGGAACTTATTCGCTAAGATCGGTGGTGCTTACATGATGTCTGATGACGAAAAAGATTTCGTTCCAACTGGCTCGCTAGGTGCTGAATACACTATCGACAGAAACTGGAGCGTACGCGCAGAATATCAACGCTATCAAGACCTGTCTGATGACGTATGGGACGACATGGACGCTAACTTCTTCGGTATCGGCTTTAACTACAAATTTGCGGCTGCGCCAGTGGTTGCGGCAGTTGTAACAGAAGAAGTGGTTGAGCCAGATCCAGAACCAGTGATGATGAGCAAAGTGCACAAAGAAGAGTACGGTACAGGTACGTTTGAATTCGACAGTGCTAAGCTAACAGACTCTGTTTCGGAGCGTCTAGACAACTTCGTATCATTCTTGAACGAATACCCTCAAGCTCAAGTAGAGATCACTGGCTACACGGATAGCTCTGGTCCTGCGACTTACAACCAAAAACTGTCTGAGCGTCGTGCTCAATCTGTTGCGGATTACCTAACTGCTGCAGGCATTGACTCAGATCGTTTAACTGTGAAAGGCATGGGTGAAGAAAACCCAGTTGCTGACAACAGCACTCGTGAAGGTCGTGAGAAAAACCGTCGCGTAGAGGTTGTGGTTCCTTCGTTTGAATACCAAGAGCTAGTTCAACCTGAATAAACATTTATGATACTTTATCTATGATGTTGTAAAAGTTAATGGGGTGCGTTTGCACCCCATTTTGATCTCGCTTTATCGCTCTTTTTACTATGGTTTTGGAAAAAAGATTAACTCGTTATCTTGCACCATAACGCAATCCATACCCGCTGCATGCGCCGCTCGTTTACCTAGCTCGGTATCCTCGAATACAAGACATTGTGACGCTTCCAACCCAAGATGCTCGGCCGCCACCAAAAAAGTATCCGGAAAAGGCTTATGGTTCTCTACATCACTTGCTGTTACCACAACATCCAACTTGTCCAATAAACCGGAGTGGCTCAACAAGCGCATGGCACTTTCTCGTTGACTGCCAGTTCCGACCGCTATTTTCTTGTGGCCCAAATATTCTTCTAACACGATATTAGTGCACGGAATAACGTCCCCGTGCAGCTCCATAGCAGCGAACGTTTCCATTTTAAATGTAGCGACGGTTTTAGGGTCTAATGAAAGCTCATGCACACGGTTTAGCTCCTCAACAATTTTAAAGCTCGGCATGCCCCCTAAACTGTGAAACCACTCCTGACAAAACGGAAAATCAAAGCGATCTGCGGTTGCTTGCCAAGCAGCCAAATGGGCTGGCATGGTATCTATTAAAGTACCATCCATATCAAATATGAATCCCTCATAGGGCCTAAAATCAATCGTGCTCATGTCTTTTCTTCTATTTGTACATCTGTGATGTTAATTTATCAGCTCTTTCAATCGTCCTTACCGGCATTTACTTATCATGCTCAAAATTTCGAACTCCGTCACAATTCAAGAGTGGGAAATTCAATTATCCCCAATTAGAGCTCAAGGAAATGGTGGCCAGAACGTTAACAAGGTAGCGTCCGCTATACATTTACGCTTTGATATCCGACATTCCAGCTTACCTGACTTCTACAAAGAACGATTACTTGCTCTTTCTGACAGTCGTATAACTAAAGATGGCGTGATCATCATCAAAGCGCAACAATTTCGCACGCAAGAACAAAATAAGGAAGACGCCCTGAATCGGCTTCAAGCTTTAATTAAAGCTGCCGCCTTACAGGAGAAGAAGCGTATTAAAACGAAACCAACCCGCGCTTCTCAACGCCGAAGACTTGATACCAAGAACAAGCATGGAGCGAAAAAGCAGCAACGTAAGAAAGTGCTGTATTAATGCATGTCGTTTTCTCGACATGTTAGTTGAACAACGTTTGCTAGCCCTTGGGAAATCTCATTGGATTTCTCTTTTTAGTTACTTATTCAGGAAACAACAATATGACTATTAGGCAAAAACTCTACTTCCTCGGAGTTATCGCCATTTTAGGCATCGTGGCCCTTTTGGGTACGTCATCCCATTTCGCCAATAAGAGCAATGAACTTAACCACGCCATCAAACTCGTTGGCGATCTAGAAATACGTTTACTCAACTTACGCAGAAACGAGAAAGATTTCTTACTGCGTAGTAATGACAAATACTTAAACAAATTTGATGCGAATGTTGATAAGTTTCTAAATACCGAAAAAGAGCTTGCGAGCATACTCACGAGCAATGAATTACCTTCTAGTCAGCGATTCAAGCAAGACCTCCTTGCATACCAAAAGGGCTTTCAGAATCTGGTCAGTGCTTACCAACGCTACGGACTTGATGCAAAGAGTGGCCTTCTTGCTGGTTACGAGCAAGCACTGTTAGAAGCCAAGCAACGCTCCGACCACCAGCAATTGCTGGCGTTGGTTCGTTTTGACTCTGCGGTCAAATCAGGTCAATTCAATAGTGATTTGCTTGTTGGGCTATATGCTCCGGAGCTCATCAAAACAGGTAAGCTAGTAGCGGCACAAAAACAAGTTGTAGGGGTAGCTTACGACCAAGGCCTACTTGGTGAAACTCGCGCATTATCTCATGCAGTAGAAGAGCAATTTGAAACCTTTTCGACAGCCCTTAGCTCTGCTGCTGCAAAGCGTAATGAGCAAATGTCGACCATCAACCAGGTCATTACTGCTCTGATCTTAGGTGTTATTTTCGCATTGATTTGGCAGATCTCTCGCTCAATCAATACACGAGTAAACAGCTTGCTTGGCACCATTCGAAGCATTAGCGAAACAAACAACATGGGACTGCGCTCTGACTTGAAAGGCAAAGATGAGCTATTTGATATCAGCCACCACCTCAATGATCTGTTGGATAAGCTTGAGCAGTTAATTAGTGGCACCCAAGAAAAATCGGCGCAGTTAACGGCCAGTACCGATAATATGCATCGTGAGCTAGAAGGGGTTATGGAGCAGTTCCATACTCAAACTGACCACACTGCATCGATGGCTACTGCGGTTCAGCAAATGGTGGCAACGATAGGTGAAATATCGGAAAGCACGTCGGTTGCGGTAGAGGGTGTACATCAAGCCGCGAATAATGCCGAACAAGGCCGAAGTGTTGTTGAAACTACTGTAACCAACATTGGTCAATTGACCAGTATTTTATCGAACAGTCAGCAGTCGATTGGCTCGTTGAACCAGCATGTAGATAAAATTGGTGGTGCGGTGAACATCATCCAAGAAATTGCGGAACAAACTAACTTACTGGCTCTCAATGCAGCAATTGAAGCCGCGCGAGCGGGCGAACAAGGTCGTGGCTTCGCCGTTGTTGCCGATGAAGTACGAGCCCTAGCTAGCCGAACTCATCAATCTACCGAGGAAATCACGCGAGTTGTTGTTGATATTCAAGCTCAAATGTCGACGGTCGTGGCGGATATTGATCAATGTAACGATCAAGGACAACAAACGCTTAATGCCTCTGAAAAACTTGATTCTAGCCTGCAGCAGATCATCACTGACATGCATGCAATTCAGGGCAATTCGGAGCGCATTGCTTCTGCGATTGAAGAGCAAGGTATCGTGATGAACCAGGTTAGTGGCTCAATCACCGAGCTTAACGCGATATCTGAAAACAACATGCAATCCGCTCAGGAATGCTTGCACGAAGTGAACTCTGTTTCTGCTCAAGCTCATGATATGGACGAAGCAGTTGCACAATTTAAAACCGCGCTAAAATAACCTTCCCTACAAATAAAAAGCCCGAGGCAATCATTGCTTCGGGCTTTTTTCGACTTTAACTTCGTGCTCTACTGTACACAGCGGGTGTGATTACTCATCATCAAGAGGAACCAGCTTGGTGTTGCCGCCATGAACTTTCTCACGCTGTCTTTGCACCAGAGCGTAGAAGCCAGGGATCAAGAATGTACCTGCTAGAAGCACACACAATAGACCACCAATCAGCGACACGCCGAGCGAGTTTTGGCTCACGTGCCCTGCACCTGCGGCGAAGATCAGCGGGAAGATACCCAGGATAAACGACCAAGATGTCATATTCACAGCGCGGAAACGTAACGTGCCTCCTTTAACCGCTGCACTATCGATATCAGCATCTTTTTCTTCACGTTCTTGCTTGGCGAACTCCACAATCAAAATTGCGTTTTTCGCCGCCAAGGCTATGAGCAAGACAAGGCCAATTTGCGCATACAAGTTAAGTGGTGTCCCAGTCAGGTTCAACGCTAAGAAGGAGCCTAACGTTGCTACTGGCACCACCAAAATGATGGCTAATGGAATACTCCAGCTCTCATATTGTGCCACCATGAACAAGTAAATGAAGATCAAAGCCAGTGCAAACGCATAAATGGCTTGGTTACCCGCAAGTACTTCCTGGTAAGCCATACCTGTCCATTCGTACGTGTAGCCCTGCGGAAGAACCTCTGCAGCAACGCGTTCCATTGCGGCAATCGCATCACCACTAGAGTAGCCCGGAGCTGGTTGGCCTTGAATGATAGCACTGCGGTACATGTTGTAACGCCATGCCACATCAGGCTCAAACACTTGCTCGTAGCTCACTAGCGTACTTAGCGGAACCATATCACCGTTCGAAGAACGAACATGGAAACGCTCTAGATCTTCCATGCTGCTACGGTGCTGGCTATCAGCTTGCATGGTTACGCGGAAGTTCTTACCAAACATGGTGAAGTCATTCACATAAAGCGAACCTAAGTTGCCTTGCAAGGTTTGGAAAATAGACGACAGTGAAATACCCAACTGCTGTGCTTTCTCACGGTCGATATCAACGTAGTAGTGCGGGACATTCGCGCGGAACGTACTAAACGTGTAGGCAATTTCAGGGGCTTGGTTGGCCGCTTGGATCATTTCTCCCATGACCATCGACAAATCGGTACGGCTTCGCCCTAGCGTATCTTCAAGCACAAACTCAAAACCAGACGCAGCGCCCATACCAGGAACCGCCGGAGGTCCCATCGCAAACACAACCGCTTGAGGCAACTCTGTCGCCGCTCGGCCATTAATACGCGCCGCGATGGCATTGGCAGAGTGTTCCCCTTGCAACGAGTTACGAGTATCCCAGTCATGCAGTTTGATAAACACAGATGCACCGTTTGATGCTGCTGCGCCTGTCATAAACGAGTAACCGTTCGCAACCGTCACGCCATCCACACCAGGCTCTTCACCAATCATGTTCATTAAATCATTGGTGACTTCTTCAGTACGAGATAAAGATGCTGAATCTGGTAGCTGAACGTTAACCAGCAAAATGCCTTTATCTTCTTGAGGAACAAACGCTGTTGAGGTGGTTTTCGCAAAGAAAGTGACCGCCGCGATAGCGACTATAAAGAACGTCACGAGTAGCAAAGATTTCTTCACCAAGAAACCAGCGACCTGACCATAACGCGTTGTGATACGCTCTAAGCCGCGGTTGAAAGCCTGGAACCAGTTAGCAGTGTTGCCCCCACCCTGCTTCAATACCAAAGAACAAAGTGCTGGAGACAGCGTCAATGCGTTGATGGATGAGATCACAACCGAAATACAGATGGTCAAAGCGAACTGGCGATACATGATACCGGTGATACCCGGCAGCATCGCGACTGGTATGAATACCGCAAGTAAAACCAAGGTCGACGTGATGATTGGGCCCGTTACTTCTTTCATCGCTAGCAATGTCGCTTTACGCGGTGAAATGGTTGGGTCTTTCGCCATGGTGGTATCGACGTTTTCGATAACCAGAATCGCATCGTCCACCACGATACCAATCGCGAGGATCAAGCCAAACAAAGTGACCGTATTGATGGTGAAGCCCGTCGCCTGCATGATGGCAAACGTACCAATCAGAGAAACGGGGATCGCAACAACAGGAATCAAAGTTGCGCGCGCACTCCCCAAAAACAAGTAAGTTACAGCAATCACCAATAGAATCGCTTCAATCAGTGTTTTGACTACCCCTTTGATCGATTCAGATACGAACACGGTTGTATCGTAGCTGGTCTCATACGCCATGCCCTCAGGGAAGTTTTTACTCAAGTCCTCAAGCAGCTCCATGACGGCCTGACCACTTTCTAACGCGTTCGCATCCGATTGAAGAGACAATGCAACAATTGACGCGTCCTGACCACGGAATTTACCGTTACCATCGTAGAACTTTTTACCTAGTTCGACACGAGCGACATCTTTCAGATAAACCGTGGAACCATTTGGATTAGCTCGAAGGACAACGTTCTCAAACTCGCTCACGCTTTCCAAGCGACCTTTGGTCACAAGGTTAAACTGAACTTCTTGAGGATTGTTGTATGGTGCTGCACCAACACGCCCTGCCGCAACTTGAACGTTTTGTTCAGCCAAAGCGGCGTATACGTCTGACGTGGTTAGCTTAAGGTTGGCCATTTTTTCCGGATCTAACCAAACACGCATTGCGTATTCGCCACCACCAATCACGTTAACTTCACTGATGCCTTTCGCACGAGCCAGCTGATCTTTTACATTCAAGTTAATGTAGTTAATCAAGAACTGATCGTCGTATTTGCCATCAGGCGAATAGAAGTTAAGGACCATCAGCAAGTCAGGTGAGCGTTTTTTCACCGTCACACCAACCATGCGCACTTCTTGAGGCAGTTTTGACTCGATCTGTGACACACGGTTTTGCACGTTTACTTGCGCCATGTCTGGATCGGTTCCGACATCGAACGTGACATTTAGGCTGTATGAGCCATCGTTCGCGCTCTTTGAAGACATGTAGATCATGTCCTCAACGCCATTGACCGACGTCTCTATGGGGTCCGCAATGGCCTGCTCGACAACTTCCGCACTCGCACCGGTGTAGTATGCCGAAACACTGACTGATGGCGGACTTATCTGTGGGTACTCCGCCACTGGCAAAATCGCTAGTGAGATCGCGCCTGCTAGCGTTAATATGATCGAAATAACCAGCGCGAATTTAGGTCTCTGAATAAAGAAACGACTTAACATAGTGCCCCCTACTGCTTATCTTCAGCAGGTGTTTGAATGCGCACTTCTACACCATTACGCACACGCTGTAGGCCCTGTGTAATAACCGTATCTTCCTGATCGAGGCCTTCTCGAATGATAATGCCTTGTTCAACCTGAGGTCCAAGCTCGACGTTACGACGCTCTGCCACACTTCCCTCAGCCATCACCATCACAAAGTCACCTTCTAAGTCAGTCTGTACGGCACGTCGTGGGATAACAATAACGTCTTTCGTGTTCTTATCTCTCAAGTTCACTTTGATGTGCTGACCCGGAAGTAACTTCTGCTCTGGGTTTGGCACTAGCGCACGCATTGCAATCGTACCAGTTTTGGTGTCAATACGATTACCTAAGAAATCGAGCTTACCGAGATGCTCAAAAAACTGACCATTTTCCAGCTCAAGCTGAACTTCAACTCTGTTTGATTCTGCTGAGCCGTCGCCTTTGACTTGATCCATACCCATGGCTAAGCGCTCGCGCTCACTCACACTAAATGAAGTATGCACTGGGTCTAAACTCACCAATGTCGTCAGCACGCCAGATGAAGGGGAGACAAGATCACCGGTACTCACTTTGGTATCGCTAATACGACCGCTGAACGGAGCTCGGATTTGAGTATAAGAAAGGTTAACTTCAGCAAGCTTAAGCTGAGCGTTTGCTGCTTCTAGCTCGGCTTTCGCACCAAGAAGTGCCGCAGTTAAGGCGTCAAACTCAGATTGAGAGATACTACCGCGAGGCAACAAGTTTTTACCTCGGGTGTGGTCTAGTTCCGCTTTTTTTAGCGCGGCTTTTGCTTGTGCAAGTGCCGCTTTAGCGCTCGCGACTTGTGCTTCAAAAGAAGATGGCTCGATAGAATAAAGAAGCTGTCCTTTTTCTACCATTTGCCCCTCTTCAAAGTGACGAGCTTTTAAATAGCCAGAAATCTGCGCGGTAATATTGGTATCTTCTACTGCTTCAATGCGACCGATATAAGACTTGCTCGGTTGGTAGTCGATAACCGTGACATCCTGAGTCACTACGAGAGGCGCTTGGCCTTCCCTTTGGGCATTATTAGCTTCCCCGCATCCAGCGAGGATTGCTGTAGCCGCCATTAGTGCGACAAGTGGTTTCTTTTGCATGTATTTACCGTCTTTATAGAACAGGATATTGTTGAATTCCCATCAACCTTACTCCTTGCTGCAACTGAAAACTTCACTCAAAAGCCCCCAAAATGTTTCTAAATGTAAACATGAGAAACAAAAAGAAAATAAAGTAATTTAGTTAACAGTGATATTTAACGAACAATACACAAGCAGCTCAATCATAACTATTTGATATACACTCTCAGGCATCGTGCATTTAGAGGCGCCAGGAAACACTAAGTGAGATATCGTATAAAGACGGAAAGTGAGATTCGGTGCTCAAGATAAGAACGTTTTATGGTTAAAAAGACAAAAAATGACGCCTTCATACTCAAGACCCCGATTTTGACTATTTTTTTAATATAAATGGGTTATCATTCAATTAATTCAACGCCTTCGACAGAGAGGATGACTATGATTTCTAAATGGGCAAAACGCTTTTACCAGATGGCAGAACTAGTGGCGTCATGGAGTAAGGACCCATCAACACAAGTCGGTGCAGTTATCACTAAACAGAATCGCATTGTATCTGTTGGATTTAATGGCTACCCGCACGGTGTTTCTGACAGTGTCGATACCGATGAACGCGAGTTGAAATATCTAAAAACACTACATGCAGAAGAGAACGCAATTTTGTTCTCAAAACGTGACTTAGACGGATGTGATATTTGGGTGACGCATTTTCCATGTCCTAACTGCGCGGCAAAGATCATTCAAACAGGGATCTCACACGTGCACTGCCCTGAGCAATCTGAAGACTTTCTATCTCGCTGGGAGATAAAATCCAAGTCAGCCAAGACATGTTCGATCAAGCGGGTGTGAAAGTCGACTGGCTACCACTAGAAGACATTGAAATTGAAGACAAAGACGTACGTTAATGTTTCGTTTTTGAATTTAAAAATAGCCCAGATGACTCTGGGCTATTTTCCCCCATTCAATCGACAAGAACCGCTCGACCTAGTCTGTTAACCGTGTTTTTTTCGCGGTGAGTTCAGCAATTTTGACGATGACAAGCACTGACTTCTCCATCATTTCAACCGAAATAAACTCATGAATCCCATGGAAGTTAAAACCACCAGTGAAGATATTCGGGCACGGCAACCCCATAAAAGATAAACGTGCGCCATCTGTACCACCACGAATAGGTTTTATAATCGGTTCAACATCACACGCTTCCATCGCTTGCTTCGCTAACTCAATGATATGCGGGTAAGGCTCAACCATTTCTCTCATATTGTAATAGCTGTCTGTTATTTTCAGTTCTACAGAACCATGACGTAAGCCCGCGTTCATGTCATCAACGAGTTTCTGCATAAAGGCTTTTCGCTCTTCAAGGCCCTGACGATCAAAGTCTCGGATAATGTAACCAAGCTCGCTTCGCGCCACGCCCATTTCTGCCGATTTTAAATGGAAGAACCCTTCGTAGCCTTCGGTTGTTTCCGGAGTTTGATCTTGGGGCATTTGAACTTGAAATTTCGCAGCCAAGTTCATCGCATTGACCATTTTGCCTTTTGCGGTACCTGGATGAACGCTAACACCATGAAAAATCACATCGGCGTTTGCCGCATTAAAGTTTTCGTATTCCAGTTCACCTTGCGGGCCACCATCAATAGTGTATGCCCATTTCGCGCCAAACTTTTCAACATCAAATAAATCTGCGCCCCGGCCAATCTCTTCATCTGGTGTAAAGCCGATACAAATGTCGCCGTGTGGAATGTCTGGATTTTCTAGTAACAGCGCGACTGCAGAGAGAATCTCAGCAATACCAGCTTTGTTATCCGCGCCAAGTAATGTAGTGCCATCGGTAGTGATAAGATTGTGGCCATGTAGATGATGTAAATCTGGATATTGCACCGGAGATAACACTTCATCCCCCAACCCTAGCGCAATATCGCCGCCTTGGTAATCTTCAATAAATTGCGGTTTTACGTTTTTTCCTGAGGCGTCAGGCGCGGTATCCATATGGGCAATAAAGCCTATAGGCGGCACCTCATAATCAACGTTAGCTGGCAGTCTAGCCATCAAGTAGCCATTTTTATCTAATGTCACATCACTTAAGCCAAGTTCGATCATCTCTTTCTTAAGCAACTCAGCAAACACAAGCTGACCAGGCGAGCTTGGGCAAAGCGTAACATGTGGATTTGATTGGGTATCGAACGTGACGTAGCGAAGAAATCTTTCAACTAAATGTTTCATATTTATTCTCATTGTTTTTATACGATGAGGCTTTATCAACCATCAATAAGCTGACCTTACCTCATCAAACCTCAAGCTATGTTACGCTCTTAGCTCAATAAGAATTTGCTTTGAATCATTTTTTCATAAGAAAGGCTACGGCACATCCCCTCGTCAATTGAAGCATGAATCTAATCTAATAATTCCTCAGCTAGTACTCGCCACTCTTTTACCTTACCGCGAAAATGACGCCATTGTTTATCGGTCATAGATTGAGAAATATCTAATGTCAGTTGATCGACCAGCACAAAGTTAGAATCAATATTTTTAGAAAGCTGCTCACTGTAATAGCTCTCTGGCTCGAACAACAGGCGCATAAATATATCCTGATAAGTGACAGCATTGGACTTGTTGTCGAACAGATATTCGAGCTCTTGATATATCGTTGCTCGATAACCTCTCCATAAAGGACTGTTAAGAGTGACTTGTTGAGAAAACGTTTGAGCTAATTGGCGCTGACTTTCTGATAGACTTCCCAACCACTCTTCCATCCATTCTTCTGTGTTATCTAGAATAATTTCACGTATTTCATCTTCCGTTTTATCCGCATATTTTGCGTTTCGCTCTTGATAATGCTCTTGTACATTACTCAGAAATTCCCGTTCTTGATCTTTCGTTAACTGTAAACTCAAAGCAAAAAGGTCTGGTGCCGCTTTGCTTACTACTCTATCGTAATGCGCTCGCACTCTATCTCGATTTTCCTGCAAATAATTTAGGGTGATATCGCTCACTTTTAATCTCTCAAGCTCTTTTAAATGATCGATATATAACGGTAATTCTTCTTTCTTATGCCATTCTGCTAACAATAATAAGCGTTCTTCCACTAGGACTTCTTGTTCACCTTGCAGAGAAACATAATCCTCTATGTAATCGATAACGAACCAATCGATATTGCTGTATAGAAACTTCTTCGTACATCCGGCAAGAAGAAATACGAAACAAAATAGAAGGCCATAACCAAGCACCTTATTAGATACACCCTGTAATTTAGTCACTTATTCGTATTCCCTTTTCTATTGATTAAGTTCTATACTCAACTTGTATCACTTAATATTGCGGCAAACTTACACCAGTGTGACAAATATTGATTGCCACCTTAATAATATATAGAGTTTGAAATTAACTTTTTGATCACAGCTATCCGCAAAAAAGTGAGTTAGGGCGCAATTATCGGCTAAAAAAATGCACCGAACGACGCTCCCTATAACGGCATATAATTTGCATGGATGTTTTTTGGATGGTTTATGGAGGCGAAGTATGGCAGCCGCTGAGCAACTTGATACCAGTGTAGAATATGAGATTCGATATTTTGAACAGGGGAAAATGCACTGCATGAGAGTCATTGCTGAAAGCAAAAAAGTGGCTTATCAGTACTATTTAGAGTGCGGTAAGCACAATAGTGACTTGTACTCTATTCGCCCAGACAAATAAAAAAACCGCCTTAAAGGCGGTTTTTTTATTATTAAAATCACGCTAAACAATTGATTCTATTAGTAGTTTTTAACTGTTCTTCAACTGTATTATTTGATGTCGCCAAAGCGCTCAAGATAAAGAACCGTTGCCGCGGTACGAGAAGGAACTTGAAGCTTTTTAAGTAAACTCTTCATATGCACTTTAACCGTTGATTCAGAAATAAAAAGACGATCGGCAATCTGCTTGTTGCGGAAACCTCTTGCCACCTCTCTTAAGATCTGCGTTTCGCGATCCGTCAGCGTATCAAAAACGTCCTCTTGTCCTGAACGCTCACTCAAATACTTAGAAACTTCTTGGCTGTAAGCTTTGTCGCCTTGATGCGCTTGTTTTAGCAACTCAACCAGCTCATCAGGCTCAGTATCTTTCAATAAATAGCCATCTGCGCCACTTCGAACTATTGCTTCTATGTCAGCAGGACTATCCGATACGGTTAAGATAACAATTCGAGCTTCACAACCATCAGCACGTAGCGCTTGTAAGGTATCGAGGCCTGACATGCCTTTCATATTGAGATCAAGAAGTACAAGATCCAGTTCCAGCTCATGCGCTTTTGCTACCGCATCTGCGCCATTACTTGCTTCTGCAACGACTTCAAACTCAGGCTCAAAGCTTAAAAGTTGGTGAATACCTCGTCGCATGAGTGGATGATCATCCACCAGCATTACTTTACACACTGTCACTGTTTACTTCCTTACTATGTTGGAATTCTAGTTTTACGGTACAGCCTTTGTTGATCGATGCTTCAATGTGAAGATCGGCATGCAGCCTAGCGGCTCGCTCTTGCATGATACTCATACCGTAATGATTTAATTTTTCGTCTTGATGTTCAAAGCCTATTCCATCATCGGTAACGGTTACTGTGACTTTTCCATCATTATCAAGACATTGAATGTGAATATTATCTGCTTGCGCATGCTTGATGGCATTAATTGCCGCTTCTCTTATCAACTGTAGTAAATGAACCTGCTGGTGTGCATCCAGTTCAGTTGAAGAAAGTCTATTTTTTAACGTAATGTCAGCGACGGTTTGTTCGTTGAGCGTTTCGACCATCTCTTGCAATGCTTGGCCAAAACTGCCCTCTTTAATCGTAAGACGAAACGTCGTCAGTAATTCACGTAGTTGAGTATAAGCAGCAGATAAGCCCGTATCCAACTCGGCAATGACTTGATTCGCCTGAGCTATCGCTTTTTCATCAGGCAAATTCTTTACGCTTCTCTTTAATAAAGCGACCTGAATTTTTAAATAAGAGAGTGCTTGAGCTAATGAATCATGCAGTTCCCGAGCAATGGTGGCTCGCTCTTCCATCAGTAGGATTTGTTCTGCTTGGCGTTGGGCTCGATTGTAATACACGGCACGCGATAAAATCTGCACAAAGTTGTCAATCAGTGCCTCATTCGGACAAGGTAACCCGGCCTTCCAATACAAATAGCCTAAGTGCTCACCGTCTAACGTTAGAGCCTTACTATGGCAATCTTCATCACAGTCGTGGCAGCACTCTTCCCCTTCCATCAATATCCAACTCGGTTCTCCCAATTGCTCTATTTCAAGTTTGACCGCTTTAATGCCTTCAAGACTTGCAATATGTTGCAATATGGCTTGGAAGTTATCCTGATTAATACGCGAAGCCGTTAACTCTTTCGACGAGTCATACAATACTTCTAAAGACTGATTCGCATGCTGTAATTTACGCGTTTTTTCATCAACCGCTTGTTCTAGCCCTCGATATAACTTACCAAGGTCCGTCGCCATCCGATTAAAGGTTCGAGTCAGGATCCCCATTTCATTATCGCTGGATACATCAAGCGATATATTAAATGAGCGATTCTTAATTTGCTCGCTAGCAAAAACTAAAGCACGCAAAGGCCGTACAACTTCGAGGCGCACAAAATGGACAACAAACATACTGACACAAAGGATACCGCCTAACCCTAACCCGCCAATCCAAGCTAAGTTAATCAGCTTTTGCTCCGAAAAGCTTTGCAGCTTAAATACAAACTCATCGATCTGCTTTACAAAACCAGCCACTAGGAGTTGGTACTCCGCCGGGTTGTCTCCTCTCAACACCGACTTGAGCTCATGCCATCTCATAATAAGACGGTAGTAATCATGAGTAATGTCTTCTGGCACTGACCAATGCTGGAGTGCTTTCATGGAAGGTGAGTATATCGAATGTTCAAATGCGTCAATATGTGAAGAGTAATCAACAGATTTAATCTGAATATCATGTGCCAAACGATAACTTTGCATTCGCATTGAGCCAGCAACATTGACGGCTTCTGCATCATTCAAGCTTGACGCTAACGTAAAAATTGCAAAACCAGTCGTAGCAACTGAAAGCAGCAAAATAAGAAGCATCGCGGACGCAATCGTGCGCGTCACTGACTTTTTCACATTTTTAAACAATCTGAGTTCCTCGCCCATTAACAACCCTATTTGTACGTGCAATGAACCCATTACCTTTCAACTTTATCAATATGTGATCACCTGCGACGGAATTTATTGATCCAAAACAATATTGCATCCCATTTACCTCCTAAGAGGTATTTATACAAATATGTCAAAAACTACAATTTCGTTAGTTTAAATGACAGTTTATTAATGAAAATTGTGGACTATGCTTAGTTTGGGTTCCAAGTTTCGAGGTGACTAAGTGGTAGACCTTTCCAGAAGAAGACTCTTTGCAAGAAAAGCGCACCCCGACAACGCCGTACGTTTGCCTTGGTTAACCAAGCCAGAACAGTTTACGGACGATTGCACTCGCTGCGGTAAATGCATTGAGGCCTGCGAAACAAAGATTATAACTAAAAGTGATGGCGGATTCCCTTCGGTCGATTTTTCTATTGATGAATGCACATTTTGTTATCAGTGTGCAGACGCCTGTCCTGAGCCCCTTTTCTTGCCAAAAACAGAGCAACCTTGGCAAGCGAAAGCAAGCATCAACGATAGCTGCTTAGCAAAACAAAATGTCGAATGCCGAAGCTGTGGGGATATGTGCGACCCGATGGCAATTCAGTTCAAATTAGAGCTGGGGAAAGTAGCACAACCCAATTTAGACCTTGATGAGTGTAACGGCTGCGGCGCCTGTGTTTCAGTGTGCCCGACTTCATCCATCAATGTGAGCAATATAACAGCCTAAGCCGTATGTCGTCGGCCAAAAGGCAATAAATGAGAGAGCTATATGTCACTAAATGAAGTGCATATTTCAAGTTTGGTAGTACACGTACTGCCAGAACATCTGGACGAAATCAAACAACAGATCGAAGCACATGAAAATGCGGAAATCTATGGTGACAGTCCAGAAGGCAAGATTATCGTCGTGCTTGAAACCGAAAACCAAGGTTTTATCACAGACACTATCGATGCCATCAACAATTTACCGAATGTCTTGAGCACGGTATTGGTTTATCACCAAATCGAAACTGGGCTTGAAGAAACGGATGAAGAAGACACTGGAACACAACATTCCCAAATCGAGGGTGAAGTATGAAAATGACAAGACGTGCGTTTGTGAAAGCAAACGCGGCTGCATCAGCTGCTGCTGTCGCAGGTGTGACACTACCAGCATCTGCAGCCAACCTGATTGCAAGCTCTGATCAAACCAAAATCACATGGGACAAAGCACCTTGTCGTTTCTGTGGTACAGGCTGCTCTGTTCTTGTTGGTACTCAAAATGGTAAAGTGGTAGCAACACAGGGTGACCCAGAAGCACCAGTAAACAAAGGCCTAAACTGTATTAAAGGCTACTTCCTTTCTAAGATCATGTACGGTCAAGACCGTCTGACCCAGCCGATGCTGAGAATGAAAGATGGCAAATTCCACAAAGACGGTGAATTTACACCTATCTCTTGGGATGACGCTTTCGACATCATGGCTGAGAAATGGAAAGCTTCCCTCGAGAAAAAAGGTCCAACAAGCGTAGGTATGTTTGGCTCAGGCCAATGGACAGTAATGGAAGGCTACGCTGCGTCAAAGCTAATGAAAGCGGGCTTCCGTTCAAACAACATTGATCCAAACGCTCGTCACTGTATGGCTTCTGCTGTAGTTGGCTTTATGCGCGCATTCGGTATCGATGAGCCGATGGGTTGTTACGATGACTTTGAGAACGCAGACGCATTCGTTCTATGGGGCTCGAACATGGCAGAGATGCACCCTGTTCTATGGACTCGTATTACTGACCGTCGCCTAAGTCACCCTCACGTTAAAGTGAACGTGCTTTCTACTTACTACCACCGTTCATTTGAGTTGGCAGATCACGGCTACATTTTTAATCCACAGTCTGACCTAGCGATTGCTAACTTCATCGCGAACTACATCATCGAAAACGATGCGGTAAACTGGGACTTCGTGAACAAGCACACTAACTTCACTCAAGCAGATACCGACATCGGTTACGGCCTACGTGACGATGATCCGCTACAAAAAGCAGCGAAGAATCCTAACTCAGGCAAACTAACGTCTATCTCTTTCGAAGAGTACAAAAAGTCTGTTGCACCTTACACAGCTGAGAAAGCCTCTGAAATCTCTGGTGTTGAAAAAGAGAAGCTTATCGAGCTTGCGAAGCAATACGCCAATCCAAATACGAAAGTGATGTCTCTATGGACGATGGGTATGAACCAACATACTCGTGGCGTGTGGATGAATAACTTGGTTTACAACATCCACCTACTAACCGGTAAGATCTCGACTCCGGGTAACAGCCCATTCTCACTAACGGGTCAACCATCTGCGTGTGGTACCGCTCGTGAGGTTGGTACTTTCGCTCACCGTCTACCTGCAGACATGGTAGTAGCTAACCCGAAACACCGTAAGATTGCGGAAGACATCTGGAAACTGCCAGAAGGGACGATTCCACCAAAACCTGGCTTCCACGCCGTATTGCAAGACCGTATGCTGAATGACGGCGTTCTGAACTGTTACTGGGTTCAATGTAACAACAACATGCAAGCAGGTCCAAACATCAACACAGAACGTCTTCCAGGTTACCGCAACCCAGAAAACTTCATCGTTGTGTCTGACCCATACCCGACGGCAACAGCGCAAGCAGCAGACCTTATTCTTCCAACAGCAATGTGGATTGAGAAAGAAGGTGCTTACGGTAACGCAGAGCGTCGTACTCAAGCTTGGTACCAACAAGTGGGCACGGTCGGTCAGGCAAAATCCGACCTGTGGCAGCTAATGGAGTTCTCGAAACGCTTCAAAATGGAAGAAGTGTGGCCTGAAGAGCTTCTAGCGAAAGCGCCTCAGTACCGTGGTAAAACCATGTACGATGTACTATACCGCAATGGTAATGTCGACAAGTTCCCTATCGAAGAAGCTCGCGAATTGAATGACGATGCCCACCACTTCGGTTTCTATGTTCAAAAAGGTCTGTTTGAGGAATACGCAACGTTTGGCCGTGGTCACGGGCATGATTTAGCACCATACGACCGTTACCATGAAGTGCGTGGTCTACGTTGGCCAGTTGTTGATGGTAAGGAAACACAATGGCGCTTTAAAGAAGGTTCTGATCCATACGCAAAAGAAGGTTCTGGTTGGGATTTCTACGGCAATGCTGACGGCAAGGCGAAGATTATCTCTGCACCATATGAAGCGCCACCAGAAGTGCCAAACGATGAGTTTGATATGTGGCTATGTACTGGCCGTGTTCTTGAACATTGGCACACAGGCACCATGACTCGTCGTGTACCTGAGCTATACAAAGCAGTACCAGACGCAGTGTGTTACATGCACCCTGAGGACGCAAAAGCGCGTAACGTTCGTCGTGGTGAAGAAGTACTCATGGCAAACAAACGCGGCGAAGTACGCGTTCGTGTTGAAACTCGCGGTCGTAACCGTCCGCCAAAAGGTTTGGTATTCGTACCGTTCTTTGATGCACGTATTTTGATTAACAAGCTCATCCTAGATGCGACTGACCCACTGTCTAAACAGACAGACTTTAAGAAGTGTCCAGTCAAAATCACTAAGATTGCTTAACCTTCAGATACCGAATGCTACGGCCGTCACTATGGCGGCCTAATAAAGAATTTAAGCCATAAAGGCGGAGATGAAATGATGAAAAAATTACTTGTCGCACTTTTATCTGTAGGTGCTTTAGTGACAGGCATTGCGCAAGCTGAGTTAGATAATCCAGGTGGCATTGGTGGTCTAGAGTCTCTACGTGGAATGTCTCAATTGGAAGACACACGCCCAGCAGATGAGTTCAAGGACTTCCCTAAAGACCAGATTGTTGAAGATAGCTTTGTTTATCAACCACCGTTGATCCCACACAGCATCCGTCACTACGAAGTATCGTTAAATGCTAACAAGTGTCTTGCGTGCCACAGCTGGAAAAATGCAAAAGAGTCAGGCGCGACTAAAATTAGCGTAACGCACTATGTAAACCGAGAAGATGCTGTATTGGCGGATATGTCTCCTCGTCGTTACTTCTGTTTGCAATGCCACGTGCCACAAACTAATGCTAAGCCACTAGTGGAAAACAAGTTCGAGGCAGTTGATTCGCTTCAGTAATTGAAACGCGAGTACGAAGAGGTTATTTATGAAAATACTTAAAGCGTTTTGGAAAAGACTGAAGAACCCAAGTAAAGCTGCCGCTGGTGTGGTTTTGTTCTTAGGTTTTGCAGGCGGTCTTTTATTTTGGGGCGCATTCAACACAGGTATGGAGGCAACCAACACAGAAGAGTTCTGTTCTGGCTGTCACGCACCAATCGTTGCTGAAATTCAAGAAACAATTCACTACTCTAACCGTTCTGGTGTTCGTGCCATCTGCTCAGACTGTCACGTTCCTCATGAATGGACAGATAAGATCGTTCGTAAAGTACAAGCATCCAAAGAGCTATTCGCTCACTATGTTCTGCGTACTATCGATACACCAGAGAAGTTCCAAGAGCGTCGAGGACACCTTGCTGAGCGAGAGTGGGCGCGAATGAAAAAGAATGACTCTCTTGAGTGTCGTAACTGTCACGAGTTTGATTACATGGATTACTCTCAACAAGGCTCACGAGCAGCGGAGCAGCACTCTACTGCGCTAGCTTCTGGAGAGAAAACCTGCGTAGATTGTCACAAAGGCATCGCGCACAAACTACCGGACATGAGCGGCGTTGAAGGCTGGCACTAAGGAGACTTCCCATGAGTACTTTAGAATCTGTAATTTGGCATATCCTTGGCTATAGCGCCATGCCTGTGATTATTCTTTCCGGCTTTGTGGCAGTAGCAGCAATCTCTCTCTGGCTGCTGTCATTTGGTAAGGATAAAGAGGTGTAACGTAACGCACCTCTACCCGTCAACTTGCCTATTTGTTGACACTAAGCGCTGAGTATCTACTCGGCGCTTTTTTATTCACCGTCACTTTCGGCCCAAAATGTCCTCAACCGATACATATATTCAATCGGTATAATGAGGTGGCCAGTAACGACCAAAAAAAGCGACCATAAAGGTCGCTAAAATTTACTGCTATAGGGAGTTGTTTAAGACTCTTTTACTGGCAGAACCTGCTTGACGTATTGCCCTGGAGCTTCATCGATTGCTGGGTGGTCTTCCGAGCCAATAGGGAATGGTTCGACTTGCTCTTTTGGATTGAATTGAAGTAGCCATTCATTCCAATGTGTCCACCACGATCCCTCTTTGTGCTCGGCATTATTCAACCACTCGTCAGCCGAATCATCCAAAGTATCGTTCAACCAATAACCATACTTATTTTTCGCTGGAGGGTTCACGATACCCGCAATATGACCCGACTCACCGAGAACAAACGTTTTGTTGCCACCAGTGTTCAGGGCACCACGATAAGTTCCCTGCCATAACGCTATATGGTCTTCTTTCGTTGATACAAAATAGCTAGGAATTTTGATCTTGTTTAGGTCAATCCATACCCCACCAATTTTGACGCCTTTGTCTTGCACTAGCTTATTCTCTAAATAGAGCTCACGAAGCAAGAAGTTATGGGAGGCAGCACTCACGTTGGTACTGTCACTATTCCAGTACAACAAGTCAAAATCGACTGGGCTGTTGCCCTTCAAGTAGTTGTCGACATAGTAGTTCCAGTACAGGCTGTTTTCACGCAGTAAGCTGAATGTGACGCTTAATGAACGACCGTCCATATACCCTTTTGCGTTGTTTTGCGCCTCAATTGCACTCACAATGGTGTCATTGATGTACGCGCCAACTTCGCCTGGCTGAGAAAAGTCGAGCAATGTGGTGAAGAAAGTCGCTGATTTAATACGCTTCTTCATACGTTTTGCCGCATAGTACGCAACCGTGCTCGCCAGAACCGTACCACCGATACAGTAACCAGCCGCGTTGATTTGCTCTTGGCCCGTTATATCTTCAATTGCCGCGACAGCTTTGACGACGCCTTCTGTCACATAGTCACCAAACTCTACATGCGCTTGCGCCTTGCCTGGGTTGCGCCAAGACATCATAAATACGCTATGTCCCTGCTCTAGCAACCATCGAACCATTGAGTTCTTCGCTGTTAAGTCAAGGATGTAGTATTTATTAATGAAAGGAGGAACGATGAGCAGTGGCGTCGCGTTCACTTTCTCTGTTAGAGGTCGATATTGAATCAACTCAAACAATTCGTTTTGAAAAACCACATCGCCCGGAGTGGTCGCCACGTCATCACCCACGCGGAATGCATTGTTATTCGTCATACGAATTTTCAAAATGTCCGCGCTGGACTCAACGTCTTCTTTTAACTGCTCTAAGCCAGCCAGAAGGTTTTGACCGTTTTGCTCAAGTGTCAGTTTCAAGAGTTCTGGATTCGTCGCGATGAAATTCGAAGGGGAAAGTGCATTGATGGCTTGACGGGAAAAGAAAAGTATTCGCTCTTTAGATTTTTCATCCAAACCTTCGAGTGACTCAATTGTATCTAAATAAGTCTTGCTGAATAACAGGTAGGATTGCTTAATGAAGCTATACATCACCTCATTTTGCCACGCTTCATTAGAAAAACGCTTGTCCCCTTTTTCTGCTTCAATGACCTGTTTTTGGTTACCCGCCAACGCGACATTCTGCCAAATTTGTAGCTGCTGTTCCCACCATTCTGCTTGCAGTTTTAAGATCGCAGCAGGTTGATTTACAGCTTGTTCGAAGAGTTTGGCAGTGTCTTCCAAGTTCACTTCTTGCATGGCCTTATTTAAAGGAGAGTTCACGACTGCCTTGTTCACTTCGAAATCATGCCACCACTGTTGATTGGTTTGTTGAAGCTGTACAAGATAGTCCGAAAAGAAGTGCTGAAACATAGTCTTACTCCTATATTCGGAAAAAACAACGCCGCCCAAATTAGGGTCTAGAGACCCTAAGGCGGCGAGAATCGGACAAATTACGCTGGAGTAACAGTCTTTAGATTTTCCGAAGTCATTTTCTCAACGTCTTCTTTGAACTCTTTTGCAATAGCTTGAAGCTTGTTGCTGTCGTCCATCATTTGTTGAGAAAGCTTAGTAAGAACGCTTAGTTGCTGGCTGTTGAAAGCAGTCAATGACGTTACGTCTTTGATTTCTGATGCCGCTTTCATTTGGTTCAGACCCACTTCGCTGTAAGTACGAATTGCGTTCAGTTGAAGCTCAGTCAACACTTCTACGTTTTTTGTCACTAGCTTGTTGAACTTCAAGTAAGGTTCTAGATTTTTTTCAGTTTGATCGCTAAAGGTTTTGAAGAAATCTGTGTACATGGTTTATCTCCTAGAGAAAGAATTAAAAATGTCCGTTTAAATAATTACTTAACTGCTTTTATAACCACAGCCGTCCCCATGCCGCCGCCCACACAAAGTGATGCGACACCATATTGACCATTTTGCTTATGAAGCTCGTGAACAAGCGTCACTAAGATTCGGTTGCCCGATGCACCAAGTGGGTGACCTAGCGCGATAGCACCACCATTAAAGTTCGCTTTATCTTGAATCGCGTTAACGGGAACTTGGTTGGTTTCCGCCAACTGATGAATCACGCCAAGTGCTTGCGCAGCAAATGCTTCGTTCAACTCGTAAACGTCAATGTCGTTTACCGTTAATTCCGCTTTTGCTAATGCTTTATTGACTGACTCCACTGGACCTAGACCCATGATTTTCGGATCAAGCCCCGATTGCGCATAGCTTACGATCTCAGCAATAGGCGTGAGTCCATGTGCTTTAACTGCGCTCTCAGACGCGACGATAATTGCACTCGCACCATCGTTAATTCCTGATGCATTCCCCGCAGTCACAGTGCCTTCACGGTCAAAAGCAGGGCGCAGCTTGCTTAACGCTTCCATAGTCGCATTAGCCTTTGGGTATTCGTCGGTATCGAATAGCACCGTTTCACGGCGTTGCTTTACTTCTACAGGCACAATTTCGTCTTTGAATTTGCCCGCTTCGATTGCCGCCACCGCTTTCTGTTGGCTAGACAGCGCATACTCGTCTTGCTGTTGACGGGTTAGTCCGATTTCTTTTGCAACGTTTTCTGCCGTCACACCCATGTGATATTGGTTGTAAACGTCGGTTAAACCGTCCGCTACGAGCAGGTCTTTCAGCTCTAGGTTGCCCATTTTGTTGCCATCACGAATACTACTTGGCGCGGCAAACGGAATCTGAGACATGACCTCAACACCTGCTGCAACAACAATCTCTGTATCGCCACTACGGATATGTGAAACCGCATCCATGACGGTTTTCATGCCACTGCCGCAAACCATGTTTACGCCATACGCAGGAACCGCGTCCGGAATCCCAGCGAACAATGCCGCCTGACGACCAACCCCCATGCCTTGGCCTGCGCCGACAACGTTGCCAACAATCACCTCATCAATCTTGTCGCCATTCAACTTCGCCGCTTCCAATGCGCCCTTAATCGCTACTGCTGCCAAATTGCCAGCAGAGGTATTTTTAAGACTGCCACCAAAGGCGCCAATTGGAGTGCGCTTCGCTGCTACGATAAACACTTTTTCCATCATCTTCTCTCCTTAGTGCATGTATAGGCCGCCATTCACCGACAAAGTCTCACCGGTGATATAGGCCCCTGCATCGCTGACCAAGAAGCTCACTGATGCTGCAATTTCTTCTGGTGTAGCAAGGCGTTTCATTGGGATTTGATTCGTGATGGATTCCAATACTTCTGGCTTCATTTGCTCAACCATTGGTGTACCTGTGTAACCTGGCGCAATAACATTTACTGTCACACCCGAACGAGCACCTTCATACGCCAAGGCTTTAGAGAAACCTATCATCCCAGCTTTCGCCGCCGAGTAGTTTGCTTGACCAAACTGCCCTTTTAGGCCATTGACTGAAGAGATGTTAATGACACGACCACCGCCTTTTTCGCACATCGCAGCGAACAGAGGTTGCGTAACGTTGAATAGACTATTGAGGTTGGTATTAATGACGTCATTCCAAGCTTGCGCAGTCATCTTTTTAAACACGCCATCACGTGTGATACCTGCGTTGTTGATAACGACATCAATGGTCCCTTCTTCCTCAAGCAATTGCGCTAACTTTTCTGCACACTCTGCAGTGTTTGTTACGTCCAACTCAAAAAGGCGAACCTGATCTTTGGTAAACCCTTTACTGTTGAACCACTCCAACGCACATTCATAGTTTCCTGTGAAATAAGTAGCGATTACACGGTAACCATCATTCACTAATTGAGAGGAAATAGCAGAACCAATTCCGCCTTTTGATCCGGTGATCAAAGCGACTTTCTTCATCGAAGACTCCATTCTTAACGGCATTTAAAAAAGCAAACTAAATACACTGATAAAATAAATCACCAACTGACGTGTTTATTTATTCTTTTGGCTATCAATCCTGTGATGCCTTTTATTTTAAGTTAAACCAGAAATATTACATTTCAAATAAAAAACTAATCCATTTGCATAAGATTGATTTAGATCTCATTAAACATGAAATGTTATAAAATGGTTAACTATTTATAAGTCATTGTTTTAAATAAAATAAAGTTAAACACAAGCTTATCAGAACATAAATTTAATCATTATTTATCAATAAGTTACATACCGAACAGTGGACGTTACATCATCTCATGATTTCAGATACCACTCTCATGCTCAGAGTTGTTCTCTATAAATACGATTAGAATAATAATTCAAATATCAATATAAGCAATTGTCAGTAATATCATTTAATTACTAACTTAAATGATATTTAAGACAGTATAAACTTAATTTTATATTTATAGTTTCGCTTATGAAAAGTGGTATATTTAGAATGTAAACAATAGAAGAAAACGTCTCATTTTGGTGCAGTTCGCACTATTATGACGCAGCAATTAAAAAATAATTTCAGTTTTATTTTAAATATCCAAATAACATCAATTAACTAGCATTTAACGTATCGAATCACTTTTTATCTATTGAAGTACCGGTACGGTGCAATATTCGATGGTGCCATCTCCTAAAGCAATCATCTAGATTCTTTAACCCAGTAAATTGATGTTATACCCAAATGACGTCAAGATGCAGAAATCGTGTCAGTGACATGCTCCGCAGGGCGAGTTTCCTTATCCCACAGCCTTTGTTAACGATTTTTGATTTAGAACCACTAGATCTTCAAATCGTTGCCGTGCCTGTGAGCCAAGTCATTCTCGCTGAACCTAAGCACCTTGAGGTTATTTGGGGATATTTGGGGATAGTATCCTTTATCAATTTGCACTATCTTTGTGGCTTCTATCAAATCACTTAGTTATCAACAAACATGAATCTTGCATTACTCAGTATGTTCATCCCTACCTTCTTTTTTGTCTCAATTACACCAGGAATGTGCATGACGCTCGCCTTAACGCTAGGAATGAGTATCGGTTATCGCCGCACATTATGGATGATGATTGGTGAACTCGTCGGTGTCGCGCTGGTTTCAGTCTCGGCAGTACTAGGGATCGCAGCGATCATGCTCAACTATCCTTGGATGTTTATCGCACTCAAGTTTATTGGTGGCGGCTACTTACTCTATCTTGGTGTAGAAATGTGGCGATCTCGAGGTAAGTTAGCAATAAATGTCGATAATTTAGAAAAACCCAGAAGTGGCAACGTCGCGCTCATCATGCAAGGCTTCGTTACCGCTATCGCAAACCCAAAAGGCTGGGCATTTATGATTTCTCTGCTGCCGCCTTTTATCGATCAAAATGCGGCTCTTGCTCCACAGCTGATCGTGCTTGTCTCCATCATCCTTCTTTTTGAGTTCATTTGTATGTCTCTGTATGCCACGGGTGGTAAAGGACTGAAACGCGTGTTGGGTCAATCAAAGAATGTGCGCCTGATGAACCGTATCGCGGGCACTTTAATGATGGGGGTTGGTGTTTGGCTATTACTGAGCTAAAGCAACGCTGGAAATGATGAAAAATATCCTAAGAAAAATTACGCGAAACATAAGTGCAGTATTAGATTTTCAGGCCCGGGTTTGGGTCGTAAACGTTTATGCTGGAGAACACAAAGGCGAATCTTACGTTGTAAACGAAGACAGCTTTTCCGAGCCATTGCAATGGATGAAAAAGAAAGGTTATCACACATCCATGCTGCGCCTGGTTGAATCGATGAAGCGCTCTCAAATCATTGAGTTCGACTTAGGTCACGTCAAACACCGCCTGATGCGTGTGAAATAGCACAAAGTAAAACGCCACTCAAACAGAGTGGCGCGAGCACTTTTTACCTTCAGCACCTCGTATTACGGCGCGGTATCAATCTCAACAGGCAAGTAATGCTTCGGTTCGAGCTTGAACAGTTCAGGTAATACGGTACCAATGGAAATGGAAGACCATGTACCTGATAGCACACCAATAAACATCGCTGTTGAGAAACCCGCTAGCGGTGCTCCCCCCATAATCCATAGTGCACCAACAGTAATCAGTGTTGTGCCTGAAGTCACCATCGTTCTAGAGAACGTCGCGATGACAGCCTGGTCATTGATGTCTTCCATTTTCCAACTTTGTTTCGCGATCAGTAGCTCACGAATTCGATCTGAAATGATGATCGAATCATTCAATGAGTAGCCTAAAATTGCCAATACGGCAGCAAAAACCGTTAAGTTGAATTCCATTTGGGTAACGGCGAAGAAGCCGAGGACGACAATTACGTCATGAGCCAGAGCAAATACAGAGCCACTCGCTAAGCGCCATTCAAAACGGAAACACAAGTAACCAAGGATGCTCAGCACACAAATCAATAGTGCTAAACCGCCTTGGTCAAACAAATCCTGGCCAACTTGAGCACCAACAATACTGTTGCTGACGACATCAACTTGATGTGAAACTGGCTTTAATACCTCTTCCACACTTGGCAGAGTTTGCCCTTCTTCAGGGGCGGAGTAGCGAATAAGCCAACGACCATCTTCACCTGTGCGGGTGACAGAGGTTGATTCACCAAGTTTTGGTTGCAGTGCATCAAGCAGATCGTGGTTGGTTAACGACTTATCGACTTTCACTTCTGTCACCATACCACCAGTGAAATCCAAGCCAAGATTCAACCCTTTAAAGCCCAGAGCACCAAGTGCGATCACCGTCAAAACGATAGAAACTAGCGTAGTAAAGTGGCGAATTTTACGAATATTTTGTTTTAGCATTTCGACCATGATTAAACCCTCACATCACGACGGGCATCTCGGCCCCAAATTAAATTGATCATTGCTCGAGAGGCAAATACGCCTGTAAACATACTGGTTAACAAACCTAATCCGAGTGTTAAAGCAAAGCCTTGGATTGGACCGTTACCGATGGCGTATAAAATCACGGCGGTGATCATGGTAGTAATGTTGGCATCAAGAATGGTCGAGAACGCGCTATCAAAGCCCAGATCAATCGCTTGAGCGAAACTGCGGCCTTCACGCATTTTGTCCTTAATACGTTCGAAGATAATAACGTTGGTGTCCACTGCCATACCAACGGTTAACACCAACCCTGCAATACCTGGAAGCGTTAGTACCGCACCTGGTAACAAGGCAATTAGGCCAAGCAAACAAAGCATGTTGGCACAAAGCGCCACGTTCGCCACCCAACCTAAGCGGCGGTACCAAAGGGCCATAAAGGTCAGTGTTAAACCCATACCCAAAGCAAGTGCCGCAAAGCCATTTTCAATGTTTTCAGCTCCCAAAGAAGCACCAATAGTGCGCTCTTCTACGATAGTAACCGGGGCTGTTAGCGACCCCGCACGAAGTAATAGCGCTAACTGCTGCGCTTCGTCCATGCTGCCAGCGCCGGTAATACGGAATTGGCTACCAAGTTGAGATTGAATAGTCGCAACGCTGATAACGCGCTCGCTGCGCTCCGTTACGCCACGATCGTTTGTCTTGTATTCGCGGTAAACCGTCGCCATTGGTTTGCCAATATGCGTTGCAGAGAAATCACTCATCTTTTTACCGCCCGCGTGGTCAAGCGAGATGTTAACTTCTGACATGCCCATATTGTCGACGCCTGCACGAGCGTTAACAATGTGCTCACCCGTTAGGACTGGTCGTTTCTCCAGAACAACAGTTCGGCCATCGTTATCTTTCAGCACAAGATCTTGGCCGCTTCGCGCTTGGCCTGCATCTTTCACTTCGTAGAATGCCAAACTCGCAGTGGCACCAATAACGTTTTTCGCTTGTGCTGGGTCTTGTACACCTGGTAGCTCAATACGAATGCTGTCTTTACCCTGACGCTGAACTAATGCTTCCGTAATGCCTAGCTCTTCAATACGACCACGCATAATCTTCAAGTTTTGTTGCAATGTCGTTGATTGGAACTCTTGAATATTCTGCTCACTTGGCTCAAGAACAAAACCGCGAGACGAGCTTTTCACCACCCAACCTGGATAGTTTTGACGCAAGAATTTGTTTACTTCAGCTAGGGCGGTATCACTCTCACTGTTTACCGCAATGCGGTTACCACTTTCTGCGCGAATTTGTACACCACGCACGCGCTGATCTCGCAGGCTTGCTTTGATCTCATCGATCAAAGCATTACGTTGCTCCTCAAATGCTTTATTTACGTCGACATTCAAGAGGAACTGTACCCCACCGCGAAGGTCAAGACCGAGTTTGATTGGGCTAAAACCCATCTCATTTAGCCACTCTGGAGCAACAGACACATATGAGAAGGTAATGCTGTCTTCTTTATTTAGCTCATTGTTTAGTAACGCACGAGCTTTGCTTTGCGCATTTTCATCATCGAATACAATGGTCGTTTTGCCATCTTTTTCGATGATTTTGTCTGCTGAGATGTGATTGGTTTTCAGTAGTTGATTCAACTGAACAACCGACATTTCACTGCTGTTTTGGTTTGAAAACGTTAGCTGGATCGATGGTTGCTCACCGAACCAAGTCGGAATCGCGCTTAACGTTAAGATAATGACCGTCGTGATTAATACGACATATTTCCAAGCTGAATAGTGATTCATCAGCTTTCTGTTCTTTTGCTGCTTTGCTGTTTTTTTCATGTAAACATCATCCCTTCACTACGAAGTGAAGCTTTTAATAACAAGGCTTAACACACGACAGATGCCCCCAGAATAAATTCAGGGTATGAAAAGCTCAGGACGGTTACGCCCTGTTGAATACAATCGTCGTGTTAAGAGTGCACAATGGTGCAAATAGATGGTGTTTAGGCAGAAAATTGACTATTGAGTGCGACGTACATTGCGTTGGTCTCTTTCCAACCAGAAATGCGATGATCGCTTGTGAAATGATAAAAAGTGTACTGGTTTTGACACCAATTGATATCCATCAGGCTGTAGGCATAACCTGCGTCAGCATAGAAAGGCGTGTTTAGGTCACTAACAACGTCAACATGCTCATCATCGAGGCCTTCACGTAAGTGAGAAACCCAACGTTGAGTGTTAAATAGGGCTAGCGTATCGAGTCTTGCGTGACTTTCAGAAATCGGAGACTGCGTCGTTTCTTCTGAGACTTCAGAAAAATCGATTGAGGTATTTGCAAAAGCAATACTCGCAACAAATGGTTGCAGCTTAGAAAAGTAAGGTAAATGAGCTTTCTGATCGATTTGCGCAGCAAAAACATGCGCTGGTAGCAACACCATCGCAAGCAGCATAAAAAGCAATTTTTTCAAGCAAATCTGAGACATAAGAACTCACTAAAAACAAAACGAGTCGAGTTTTTTCACTCGACTCGATGATAGTATTCCTATTAATTATGGTTCACAACTAAAAAGTTATAAATCTCTAGAGGCTTTAAACTAAAGGCGCTCTGTTAGCGGTAAAAGATATCGCCTTTATCGACATCTAAATAGATTTTGTTTTCTTGCTCCAAACCACCACAATAAATGAAGTACACATTGCGCTTGTCATAAGTAACCGAACGAACCCAGCCGCCGAGCTCTTCAAAATCACTCGGATCACAGGTTTCATCGTCTAACAATTGCTGTGTTTTCTTGCGGAAGATGTCCAAGTGAACTTTTAAATCATCCGACTTCTGCAAATATCCATCCAGTATTTCTAAACGCTCTTGTTCTTTAATAACTGGCTCTGCATCAGATAATCCTTCGGCATTCAACCACTCAGCTTTTTCTTCACCGCCCTCTTCATAAACAAGGTAACCAGAGATTCGATACCAACCATCCACTTTTTCTAACACCGATACTTTTTCTCCCTTATAGAGCGTATCGACAACCAAAGCATTAGCATTTGGCTTATTGTAAACATTGATTCGACGCTCAATGACATAGTATTCGGTCACTTCAGGAGGGGCAGTTTCTAAATCCAGAATCGGTTTGGATATTTCTTCTTCCACTGGCGCTTGCTCCACTTGCACAGCGTTTGGCGCCTCAGGTTCATCTTTCTGCATAAAGAAGAAATAGTATCCAGCACCCGCCCCACCGAGCAACAGTATGACAATCAATGCGATGAGAATTTTCTTCATGTACTTTTCCTTTTCATTCTTTGTTCTTATCTCACCGGCAACACGCATGTCGCGGAAATTTGGGTATATACTCAAAAGGGTCGGTCAACTAACGCGAGCAATAATGATCAACAAACTCAATTGGATACTGTTGCTTCTTCTGTTCCCCATTGTGGGGCACGCCAATATTCAATGTAACCCGTCGTCGTGGAATGACAATCTTACCCAATTCAATCGTTTAGAGTCCAATTACAATAAGCATGTTGAGGTATTCAATGCACTTTTAGCCGAACATAAGCAGCGCCAGTTATTGTCCCAAACCTTTTCCCTACATGAACTCGTGTTACTTTGGCGCGCTCGCTCGAACCAAAATGCGTTCAAAACTCAATTAAAAGCCTCCATTCAATATAAAGAAGAACTCACGACTAAAGCTAATGAGTTGATTAAATTGAGCACACAATCTCAATGGTCAGCAAATGGATGGAAGAAACTTGCCCAAAAGTGCCGTGAGTCAAACGAAACTGCCAATCAAATCACTGCGGAGTGGTATAACACCAACGCTTTGCAACTTACCGAGGATTACAAACGCCTTTCTTCACAGTACCAAGCACTAGCGCAACTCTATGATAAAGAAGCGAGATCGCTTCAATACGCTCAAGATGTTTCGAGGTAAAAATCGAGCTCGTTTTGAAAAGACGATGTCGGGTTTTCACTCCAATATTGGACGTTATTCGTGCTTTAATTCCCTCTTTTAGTGATCCCAACATTATATGTAAAAAATGGGACTGTTCCCTTTTACAAACTTGACTAAACCATGACCAAGAGAGGCAACTTATAGAGACATACGTCACAATAATGCTTTACTTATGGCCAATTTTTGGTTAATTTACCCATTAATAAAATTTAATAAAAAGTCACATTTGGCTGGAGATGATGCTACAACCATGGTTATCAATCGATTAAGTAACAGGGACTGTCCTAATGCTACCAAAGCCAAGTTTTTGTCAGTAGTTAGGCACGTAAAAGAGTTTGGTTCAATCAGCGATTTGGACCTTTGTAAAATCTTCGGAGAAACAATTTGGAGTGATGGGAGGGAATACCATTCAGCTGCGTTCTCATTCAAGGTTGATAGATACACAGGTAACTGTGAAATCTCACAATACAAGCACCAATAAGGCTTAAGAATTTATAAGGCGGAGTTAGGAAACTGATTCCGCTTTTTTGATCATCGCGATCGTAAAGTCGTGATCGGAATAACCCTCGATCAATTGTGCGTCTGGACATAGCCATCGGCAATAGCGTAACACCCCAACTTTATTATGCGATGCGAGCATTCTCATGCTCGGCAGCTTTTCTTCATCCAATAAGTTAAACACGCACCCTTTCTCTGCGGCCCGGTACATTTTCTCGATCATCTCAATGGTATGATTTGGATTCGCGGATTGATAATTCAATGATCCAGAAGCAAAGACATAATCACTACGGGGCAATACCAACGTTGAAAAGTCACCGCATACGAACTCACTTTGAGTACGAAAGTCCCGCTTTCTGGCCTCAGAGATAAACTGTTTTTGCTGATCAATGCCAATATAACTTTGGGGACGCAGATTGTTGAACTCAATAAACGTTAATAAGTCTCCGTAGCCGCACCCAATATCTAAAAGACTTGAACCGTCTAACGTTAACCCACGGCACAAGGCTTCAAATCGACTGATTTGGCTGTACTTATCCCTCCATCCCAGCGTTCGCGCTCTGTCTGTACCGAACTGTCGGTATCGCTTTCGGTGATAGTGAGCAATCTTAAGTCTATCGAGGAATTTCATCTTTCTTATGCATAAATCGGCAAGCTTCCATTTCCTTTCACTTGTCTAATCGCCAAGTGCGTATGGATATCTTTTACGTTTTCTAATCGTTGTAGCTTTCTAGTGAATGTTTCATAGCCAGCGAGATCTTTGCTGACCACTTCTAACAAATAATCATAAGCCCCTGATACAACATGGCACGAGATCACCTCGTCCATTTCAACAACAGCATGTTCAAATTCATCAATCGAAGAAGCTTGGTGGTTGTTCAAACTGACTTCAACAAATACGGTCATCGCAATACCCACCGTGTCTCTGGACACAATGGCTCGATAACCGCTAATTACGCCCTCCTGCTCTAAACGCTTAATGCGTCTTGCACAAGGTGATGCCGATAATCCTACTTTGTCAGCGAGCTCTGCCGTAGTCAGGGTTGCATCCTTCTGCATCAAGTTGATCAGTTGCCTGTCAATTTTATCCATTTATCCTTCCATGCCAATAATCACTAACAATTAACATTTATACGCGCTTTATCACCAACATCAAGCTTAATTACGTCAAACTTTGCCTCCCTTTGGCACGTGTTTTATTCAACAATTAACACATCATTTACAAATGGACATGCCGACAATGATCTTGGGATACGCAGCTATATTAACGACCTTACTGCTTTGGTCTGGTTTCTTTATTTCTTTAAAAGGGGGCGCAATTTCTAACTTGCAGCCAGCCGATATCGCGCTAGTTCGCTTTCTAATCCCAAGTTTAATTTTATTACCATTTGTGATTAAGCATAAGCAGGCGCTTCGCGTCGTGCCTAAACGCTACCTAACTGGTGTTGTGGTAGGGAGTGGCCTGCCCTACCTGCTGGTCGTCGGCACAGCTATGCACTTCGCTCCCGTGGCGCAC
The DNA here is from genome assembly GCF_037162085.1 of Vibrio sp. M60_M70. Classification (NCBI taxonomy): domain Bacteria; kingdom Pseudomonadati; phylum Pseudomonadota; class Gammaproteobacteria; order Vibrionales; family Vibrionaceae; genus Vibrio; species Vibrio sp. M60_M70. Next base: position 686,389 of record NZ_JARLUL010000002.1, on the reverse strand, counting down.
GGCAGTGCATTAGTACCTGGCACTTTGCCATTATTTGTTTCTGCTATCGCGGTGTTGTGCTATCAACAGTCGCTGAGTGCTCACCGATTAATCGGGCTTTCTACGGTGCTGTTAGGGATTTTCGTATTTCTTCTTTCTAATAGCGGTGCAGAGTACAACTGGCCTCAATTACAAGGCCACATCTTGTTTCTAACCGGTAGCATTATGTGGGCTGTTTTCACCATCAGTGCTCGTGTTGCTAACCTTAATGCGCATGTCTGTGCTGGATTCGTTGCAATCGCGTCTTTGGCACTGCTCATCATTGCGGTTGGCTTCGGATGGGTAGATAGTTACCTAGCGATAACGCCGATCAGTCAGTGGCCGTGGGAAGAATTATTTGGCCACGCGATGTTGCAAGGTGTCGGCGCAGGCTTAATCGCCTCTTTTACCTTTATCTATGCAATCCGAATTATTGGCGCCGAAGCCAGTGCTGCTTTTGGGTCATTAACTCCAGTCGTCGCGACACTTCTTGCCGTTCCAATTTTTGGTGAACAACCAGATTCACTTACTTGGTTAGCGCTGATGCTGGTAACCTGCGGCAGTATTGTGGCAAGCCAAATCTTTATGAAAGATGGAATGAGCCAAACTTATCGCCCACCACTTCACAGATAGCGATAATTTTACAAAAACTTTTGTCCTACTATCTTGAATAACAAAATGGCGTTTTGATAGCCTCGATTTAACCAATAATTAAAACGCCAATGTAATGCCTGCCACTCATACTAAAGATGAACTGCATAGATTCCTCAAACCGGGAATGAAACTTTCGACTAATTTCGAGTTTGGGCCTAAGGACCAGTATACGTATTCCACCACCTATCTTGGGATGAAAGAGAACGCGTATTTGATTCTTGATATACCGATGCGTTTGCTTGAAGAGCAAGTGATGAGAAAACTCCCAAACGCCGATGTCATCGTGCGTGGTGTATCAGATACGGAGTTAGGCCATGTCATTGCATTTAAATCCAGTGTGCTAACAACTGCGGTTCGTCCTTCGCCCCTTTTATTTATTCGAATTCCAGGAACATTTGCAACCAAACCAGTCCGGGAACACGAACGATATAAGCTGCAAATGGATTGTAAGATTGTTCACGCGGGGAATGTTTACGACGGTAGCCTTATCGACTTCTCACTGGCAGGTATTGGTATCTCAACCTTTATAGAGCCTGAATTCACCGTTGGTGAAAGTGTCACTATCGACTCTTCTCTAAGCCACTATATCGGAGAAGAAAATCGGTGTGTCATTGCCAACATTAAGAAGTTGGTGAAAGGCTGGGTAATAGGAATTAAGTTTGAAAGCCCAATAGCGATGAGTCACGAGCTAAAAACAGAGTTACTGGAGCAGTCCTTTCTAACCAGTAACGTCTGAACTTACTGCTGGCTAAAGCGCGTCGCCTCAAAGCTGTTGAGCACTCTGTGCACCGCATAGGTCACGAGCAGAGTGACAACAATAGCAAACAAAATACTACTCACGCGATACAGCGCGCTGAACATTAAATCGCCATCCGGAGTAAGGTATTGGCCAAATAAAATACCTAATGTGGTTAATCCGCCAAATCCGGCTCCTGACCCACTAGACTCTTTTACGTGCATATAGCTGAACATCATCGCGCCAATCCAAAGCAATGGGACGATAAACAGCAAGGTATCCGACCAATCGTATAGTACGAGCTGCCCAGCGATACCAAAGGTTACCCCCATCAAGGTCCCCATTGCTCTTTTGCGCGCATACCCTAAAGCACCGTTCCAATGCATAGGAAACAATAAAAGCAAGGTTGTCGCCTGAGCAGACATAGAATCACTGAGGTCAAATAGCTGGAATACAAGGAAAGACATTGTAGCGATGCTCGCCCCCATAAGGGCTTCATGACGCATGCGGTGACTCTGTTTAGGCTGAGATGGTTTTGCCGGTGGCTGACGAGGCTCTGCATCAGGGATCAAAAATGTCACGACGTAGGCCACGATCACTGAAATAACATTCGCTTGTAGGTTGCTGAATATCAGATCATTTAAGTCGGTTGTTGGATAACTCGCAAAATGCAGCATGATGCTCAAGCTCAGCACGCTATTTGCCCCAAACAGGAATAAGCTCCCTTTTGACATACAGGCGAACTTATACAAAAACAACCCGAAGGCGATGATCGTCATCATGCCAGGATGTCCACCAAATAGCCCACCAAGAATACCGACCTCTAATCCGCATACGACCGCTGAAAAAATCAGCTGTCGTGCGGCATGCAGGCTCATGACTGGTACCATTCCAAGTAACAACATCGGTGTTACGGTAAAAAATACGCCATAATTCCAGCCAAAGACCTTACATAAGGTGAAGCCAATGGTCGCGCCAGTTGCAATGCGCAAACACTGACGGAAGTCGTTTTCCGACATGGGATGATCCCATAACTTCATATCGCCTCCCCGTTAATAAATGTAATGAAGAAGACTCAAAAATCGGATCTGACATCTCGCTAACCAGCCAGATAACGAGTTTTCTGGCAACAGTTGCACAGTCGCACGTGCCCCGGCCGGAAATGCGCGCTGTTGAGGTTCATCGATAGCTAAATGTAAACGTAAACGCTGCGCGTCTCTCACCCAACGGTTTGAGTCTGTCGGTGTCGCTAAACGGCCATCCGCATCAAACTGGCCCGAGCTTACCCCCGCATCCACACTCGTAATACGAGCTTCAAATACGTCACCAGGCAAGCTATCAAAGGCCACTAACGCCCGACTGTTCTGATTGAAGTGTCGCAGACTCTTTTCACGAAAGTCGGCAATAATATCCACGTCATCCGAGACTAAAGCCACGAGAGGTGTACCAGCTGCTGCATAGGCACCCGTTTCCAGTTGCAAGTTAGCGACAACGCCATCATGTTCGGCCACTACTTGAGTGTAAGACAGATTAAGTTCCGCTTGTTTTAGCTGGTTTTGTGCCACGCGGATATTTACATTCGTCGCACCTAAATCGCCTCGGTTTACTTCCAACTCTTTTAAACGAGCGCGCGCGGCCAGTAAGTTTGCTCTGGCTGCCGTTGCACTACTTTGTGCGTCGTCACGCTGTTGTTGCGAGGTGCCATTGCGATGAAACAATGTATCAAGACGTTTGGCTTCGCGAACTTTTTGCTCGGCGACAATTTTGCTCGCTTCAACGTCCGCTTTTGCCGCTGCAATAGAGGCATCAAGCTGTTCATTATTTTGAATCACACGCTCAAGGTTAAGTTGAGCCTTTTCTACGGCGAGCTGATAAGGCTGTGGATCAATCTGGAATAGTAGATCGCCTTGGCTTATTTCTTGGTTGTTGGCAACATAAAGATGCGTAATCTGTCCACTCACACGGGGAGCTACTTTAGTTACCACTCGCGTTGCCATTGCCTGAGGCGTCAGTGGCATGGCGAGATCTGCGACTAGAAAATAGGCAAAGACAAGGACAAACGCGACGCAAGAATACTTGATCCAACGTGCGAATTTTTGATCTGGAGTCATAGGCGTTTACTTCTCTTTTAATTCGGGTTTCTGACTTATTCGCTAAGTGAATCAAGTGCATTGTGAGCAATCTGATCGAGGATCAATGAAAGCTTTTGAAGCTCTTGGTCATTGATTTCCGTCAGTAGCTTGCTCCGGACTTGAAGAATTCGAGTCTCCATTTGCTTGAGTAGGGTTTTACCTTCTTCTGTAAGGCTAACAATGCGTGCTCGCTTGTCATGCTCACTGCAATGGCGAGTGATCAGAGATTGCTCTTCTAATAGCTTTAATGTGCGCATCAGCGATGCCAACTCAATCTCAAGCGCTTCAGCCAAATGCTTCTGACTAACGTTGTCGCCCATTCGATAAAGTTTCCATAACGCAGTCCAACGCGGGTACGTCAGGTTTAAAGGCTCCAACTCGCGATCTGCAACCATTTTCCACAAACGGGCAACGCGAGATAACTTTTCAGCCAGAGAAAGGTCGCGCAAACTGTTGATGTCTTGAATCATAAGATCTACTCAATTACTTAGCTTGCTAAGTAATATAAAATAGTTAGCACGCTAAGTAAATAAGTTTTTGTGATTTAAATCACATAGAATATGCCATTGGGGAACAAGTTTGCGTAACGCAACGTAGTACTTGGGTTGAATAGTAGTGATATACGACACTAAAGGTGATATCAGCACTCCTGGCTTATCAACAAGTGAAGCATTGAGATACAACCCTAAGTTATGGCGTTGTGCTTTTCGGTTTAGTGAGCGATTGAATTATCAATTAAGGCTCATAGCGAATGAGTTCATCACGTTCGTTCAATTAAGAATCGCTGCTTGAAGTCAACAAAGGCTTCATGCAGCGCATTTTCTTTAATCGGTTTGAGCAATACGTAATTCGCGCCCGCCTCCATAAACGCATCACTGGTTTCTTTCGCCGTATCGGCAGTACAAGCATAAATTGGCGTGCCTAACTTCAGCTTCTGTCGGATCTCTTTGGTTGTTTCAATTCCTCCAAGATGCGGCAGTTGGTTGTCCATCAAAATCAAATCGTAAGTATGATCTTTTAAGAACTCCATCGCTTCCAATCCATCTTTTGCCCAATCAACCTGCATTTTGTACTTGTTACAAAATGCTTTAAGAATGAAGGCATTAGTATGGTTATCTTCTACCAACAGTACTTTTAGACTCTCTGCGAATAACTCCCCAGGCTTAACTCGCAAGCTTGAATCAAGAGGGGTGAGCACTCGCTCACGATCTTTCACTGGCATTGTAACAACAAAGGTCGTGCCTAAACCTTTTTGACTACGTACTTGAACGTCACCTTCCAGCATATCGACGAGGCTTTTCACAATGGTCAGTCCCAAGCCACTGCCACCGTATTCTCGAGTGGTCGTTGCTTCCTCTTGAACGAAAGGTTCGAACATTTGGTCGAGCTTATCGGGCTCTATGCCGATGCCCGTATCCGTAATTTCCACTACCAACACACTATTTTCGGCGCCGTAGAACTGCTCCAGTTCCGCATGCAAGCGTACGCTGCCCGAGGGGTAAACTTAACTGAGTTACTGACTAAGTTGAATAAAATTTGGTTCAGACGAACTTGGTCAGTAAAGATTTCAACATTGGGATCAATCTTGTTTTCAATGACGAGGTTAACGCCTTTATTTTCGCAAATTGGACGATAAATGTTTTCTAACGTCCGAATCGTGTCAGTGAACGAAAACGGGTGCTTTTGAATATTAAACTTACCCTGCTCAATCTTCGAAAAATCCAAAATATCATTCAAAACAGCAAGTAAGTGCTCACCACTATGTCGGAGTACGTCAATTTGGTTATTCTGCTCTTCCGTTTCGACCGAGTCTTTTAATAATTGAGCAACTCCCAGAATTCCATTGATTGGCGTTCGGATTTCATGGCTCATTTTAGCCAGAAAATCGGCACGTGCTTGGGCGGATTTTTCTGCCTCTTTACGTGCCAAGTTACTTTGTTTTTCCGCTTCAATAAGCGTCGTAATATCCTGACCTTGAACAATGATACCGCTGATATCACCGTCAACTCGAATCGGCGATAAGTTCCAGCGATATACCTTGTCTCCAATTGGTACATTGACGCCAGTTAACGTGGCTCCTTGAGCTGCCATTCGCAGGTGAGGCATCAACTTTTCTTTGAAGCCTTTAAACACTGGGTGCATGGTTTCAATGTCGTTTTCCATGACCAATTCTTTGCGGGCTGCCGGATTGATTTGGATGAGTACGCCAGACTCTGACCACACCATAATCGGCGATAACGCAAAGTTAAACAGATCGCGGAATGAACGCTTTTGCGCTTCCAGCTCTTCAAAGGTGTTTTCTAGTGTCGAACCAATATGATCGAACTCCTCGATATCCGACCCACCAAACCGTTCGAACCCTTTTTCTTCACGAGCCGAACGAGTGTATGCCATCAACGAGCCAAGCTCTTCGACGACTCGATTCTCAATCCACTCTTTGGTCATCAACGCAATCATCACCATCCCGATAACTGAAGCCAGCATCGCCAAAAGGTGCTGGATTTGCAGCGTCACAACACTCTGATTGTCTTGTACGGTTAGTAAACACAAATCCGTCGTGGCAGCATTGACTTCGATAGGGGTTTTAATGATCAACAACTGGTCAAGCTTTTGCTGAGACTCTCGCCGCTTCAGAACATCAAATATCTTGTACGCTTCATCTCCGACTAGTGAGCTAGCTAGTGGCGTATCGTTGGCCACCAAAACAACATTATCAACGTTCCCTTCGTTTTTTAGTCTTTCCATCAACCCGAAGTTGTTATCTAGAACAACAACATTGTAAGAATACCCCATCACTTCACCGGTTTTAGGTTGTAAAACCGGCACACGACGCAGTAACAGATGGCGAGTTCCCATTGGGGTATGTGAAGGGAGGTAATACCAATTGTTGCTAAAAGTCACTTGGCTCGCGAGATCATTGAGAATCAAGTTATTGATGCCATAGAAATGCGCATTCCCATCGTCCCAAATAATGCCTTGATGATCGGTGAGAAAGCGAAATTCTGGCGTATGAGAAGGATCACTCTGGTCAATACTCATGAAAAAGTAATTGAGAGCTTCTTCATCCCGTTCTGTATAAAAATCTAAAACAACATCACTCTTCGAGTTACTGTTGTGATGAATCTGAATCGCAGCAAAATGGCTATCAAAAATATTAAGAATCAGCGCTGACGTCTGTTGCTTAGTTCTATCCACTTCTTGCCAAATAATTTGCTTCGAGAAGTAATAACTCTGAACGAAGATGCCTAAAATGATCGGAGCAAGTACGAGAATGATTATTTTCGTAATAAGCGTCGACAATGAGCGACGCTTTCTTGTTTTTGATGTAGTTGTCATCAATTGTCTGAGTATCTAAATGCGCGTTTTCTTAATGCTTCAATTCTTTCTGGAGAATCCGATTTCGTGACGACTTCAAAATCACCAGAATAAACGGTTGGAACGGGTTTCCCTTCAAGATCCCACTTAATCGCTTCTGCCATTGCAATGCCAGTATCATCGTTCATACGCATAACAGTAACGTCTAACTCCCCTTTCGAAAGCGCTTCTAATTCTGCAGAGCCGCCACCCCAGCCGTTGATCATGACATCTTCACGCCCTAATTCTTTCAGCGCATCAACAGCCCCTAGCGCCACATCTGTAGAACACGCATAAATAAAATCGACGTCAGGGTATTTTTCCAAACTCGCTTTTGCTGCTTCATACCCAGACTGCTTTGTCGCTTTGGTATAGTAAGCAGATTGTAGTTCAAAGTTGTTATCACGGTTGACTTGATTGATAAAGGTATTGCCTCTGATATCGCTGATATACCCTTCTGAAAAGTAGAGCACACTATAATGGCTCTGTTTTGGAAAACGCTTACCAAACTCCACAGCAAGCTCACGGCTGCCTTCAGCATGATCAAAACCAACATAAAGGAACGGTTGGTGATCCTCCCAATCTCTTACCGGTGTAGTGATATTTTGTAAGATCAACTTGGTTTTCTTTGAGTCTAAGACGTGTTCAACAAACTTACGATGCCTAGTGGTATCGAGAGTGAAAATCAGATAATCGGAGTTGCTCTTCAGCGCTTCCATTAAAGACAAACTTTGTTGCTTAATATCTGCGTTGGGACGGGTAAAAACTTGATTAAGTTGATAGTCGATATCAAGTTTATCTAAACGCTGTTCAAATGCGTCTATATTTCGAATCCAATAATCCGAAATCTGTTGACCTGGATAAACCACAGAAATTTTTAACGGACGCTTTTTGTCTCTTTCAACCGGAACGGGAGTCTCTCGCACGGCGTCAGCCAACGCATTCGTTAACTGCTTCTGTTCTGGAAACTGGTCTAAAAATTCTTGATATGCCCAATACCCGTTGAGGACTTGAGTGGCTTGCGCTATCGGCGCGACAGTGGCCATTGACATCAGGGAGAATACTAACGCTTTTTTCATCTACTGCTCTTTTAGCTTTTTATGAGCCTAATTCAGCTCTATTCGTTACCTAGCCGAGTCATCCTTTACTCTTGTAATCTACCTTCCTCTGAGTGCCTGTTTCAATAATAAATTGGTTCTTAGTCTGAGTTGGAACGAATAAACGTTTATTGTGTACCTAATTGTAAGGTCACAAAATATCATTTCTCCTTTTCATACTCTGAGTGTTTAAACAGAACACCAACCCATTATGCGTCAGTTTGTTCTTACATGGTACTCCAAAACTAAAAAGAAACCGCCTCAGTGGACGGTTTCTTTGTTATTCGGCATGTCGCGAACGCTTATTTCGATAAAGCCATTTCTAACATCATCTGCTGATTTTCATCAACGACAATACTTGCTTTTGACGTAACAAGCAGCTCTTTCTTAGCTTTTGTTAGTTGCTTAATATAATACTCAGCCCGCATGGCAAGTGTCTTTGAATCAAAATCCGAAGACCACTCCAATACCAAGGGACCTTTTCCTTTTAAAGCTTTCGCTCCTTTGCCCGTTTGGTGCTGATTGAATCTTCGCTCAACATTGTTTGTGACACCGCAATACAGCGCATTGCGGTTATTTCGTATCAAATAGACACTCCAACGCTGCGCTGTATTTTCAATCATGAAAGTAGTGACTCGACCTTAGCTTTTAGTTCATCGAGCTCTTCTTTAAGCTGAGCAACTTCGAGCTCTAACTGGCTGACTCGATCAGAATTAGAGCCAGCCGCTGACACTGGCACTGCTAGCTCAGAGACGTCAACGTCGCCACAGAACAAATGCATATAGCGTGACTCTCGCTTTCCGGCTTCACGCGGTAACTTGACCACTAATGGCCCTTTGTCTTCGCTTGCTAAGTGCTCCAGAACCGTTTCAACTTCTTTTACATCATGAAATGTCGCGAGACGATTGGTACGAGTGCGAATTTCCCCAGGCGTTTGAGCACCACGCAAAAGCATACAGCACACGATTCCCTTCTCTTGTTCTGTCAGTTTTAAATCACCAAACTCCGTATTACAGAAACGGTGCTGATACTTGCTAACACGGCTGTTAAACGCACTTTCGTCACTGACGAGCCTACGCTCAATTAGAGCATCAACGGCATCGAGAACGTCTGACTCAGAGAGCGACATTACGGGATCACGGTTGCTTTTTTGATTACACGCGTTGGTTAAAGCGTTTAGGCTGAGGGGGTAAAGATCTGGGGTGGTGACTTCTTTTTCGATCAAGCAACCAATGACTCGTGCTTCAATTGCCGTTAGCTCAACTTTCATAATGCATTTCCTTATTATTTTTGCATTTGACTTGGTACCTAAATCGCTTCGAAATCATGCATCATACATTGGCAAAGAGATGCAAGAAGCGTTAACGATTCAGGTGTCGGTGTCAGGCTAAAGCATAGCGCAAGACCTGGCACCCTTTGCGAATCGGGTCAGGTATCAATGCTCCGAGAGAATTGGCACTTTCGTCAAATTGCCATCTTGATCAACCATCATTATTTTTGAACGATTCAGCTCAACTTCGATGATTTCGAGTTGCTCGCGAGCGTTGATATACGCTGTTTTTAACTTTTCAGCCACAGAGCGAGTGGCTTGCTCATTATCTTGACTACTTACTTGCTCCGCAGTGTTCCCAGAGTCCATATCAAGTTCATCATTTTGCATTCAATGGTGTTGATAATATAGTGAAGGCCACGTTATGACAATGCATCGATGGATTCTACGATGTTGCCCAAAACTCGATTAAAGAAGCGTGATTATGTAGACACATCGCAATTGGTTGAGAAATGTTCAACTCTGCATTGTGATTGATTCTAAAGACTGTTATGCCACTGGATGTTGTGCTTTAATCGAGGGAGATATTCATAAAATTAGGAAAGAGAACTATGAGTAGCGTATTTGAAATCGTTAACCAAGCTCGTCGTAAAAACAAACTAAAACGTGAGCTGCTTGATAACGAAAAGAAAGTTCGTGATAACCGCAAACGTGTTGACCTTCTAGAAAACCTTCTAGATTACATCAAACCAGAAATGACTCACGATGAAATCGTCGCAATCATCAAAAATATGAAAGCAGACTACGAAGATCGTGTTGATGACCACATCATCAAAAGTGCAGAAATCTCTAAAGCACGTCGTGACATCAGCCGTCGTATTCGCGAACTGACTGAAGAAGACAAGCAAACTAGCGGCAAAAAATAAACGCTTAAGCTAGATTTTCCAACCCTGAGTAAGGCTACCTTACTCGGGGTTTATTTTTGTCTCTAAACTAAGCGCCGTGTACAATCAATCCAACTCTTATTCCTAACGCATTCAGCTTTCTATGTCCTCAACTACGACAAGTACACAACCAACACTTGCAAAACAATTATTTACGATGACTTGGCCAATGCTATTTGGCGTTCTATCTTTAATGAGCTTTCAGCTTGTAGATAGTGCGTTTATCGGTCAGCTCGGCGTTTTACCTTTGGCCGCTCAAGGTTTTACTCTTCCGTTGCAAATGGTCATTATCGGCATTCAAGTCGGTTTAGGTATCGCCACGACTGCTGTCATTTCTAAAGCGCTTGGTGCGAATGAAAGTCGTTATGCCAAACAGCTCGGTGGCTTAGTTTTGATGATTGGCTCAATCGGTGTAGCCGTTTTTGGAGGGCTAATTTGGCTTTTGCGCTACCCCATTTTATCTCTATTAAGTGCTCCAGAGTCTGTGATGCCGATTATCGACAGCTACTGGCCTTGGTGGCTGCTAAGTTCATGGACTGGCGCGGTTTTATATTTTTACTACAGTATTTGCCGGGCTAACGGCAACACCATGTTGCCCGGCACAATGATGATGGTGACCAGCGGCGTGAACCTTGTGCTCGATCCACTATTTATTTTCACGTTTGACTTGGGTATTAACGGAGCCGCAATAGCAACCATCGTTGCTTTTGGGTTTGGTATTTTAGTCGTCGCGCCTCGCGTAAAAAAGAATCACTGGGCAACAACGCAGTGGCAAGACCTCAACGTAACTAAAAGTGTTGCGTCTATCGGTAACATCATGGGACCTGCGATGATCAGCCAACTGCTGCCTCCGTTGTCGTCCATGTTGGCAACAAAGTTGTTAGCAAGCTTCGGGACCGCAGCAGTCGCCGCTTGGGCGCTCGGTTCACGCTACGAATTCTTTGCTATCGTTTCGGTGTTAGCGCTGACAATGTCTATGCCCCCAATGGTCGGGCGCTTACTTGGCGCAAAGAACTACCAAGATATCCAATCGCTAGTCAGTATTGCCGTAAAATTCATTCTGGGCTTTCAACTTTTGATCGCAGCCATTACGTTTGCCGTCGCAAACCCACTTGCACTACTGATGACCAGTGATGTTCAAGTAGAGCAAGTATTAGAAATGCATTTGCTGATTGTTCCTATCAGCTTAGGTTCACTAGGTGTATGTATGTTGATGGTTTCTCTTTGCAATGCATTAGGTAAGTCTTACACCGCGCTCACCATTTCAGCGCTACGCTTGTTTGTCTTTTTCCTTCCTTGCTTATGGGTTGGCGCTCAAATGGGGGAATCCGAGGTCTACTTTTAGGCGCTTGTATGGGCAACATTCTGGCGGGCATTTCCGCTTACCTAACCTACCGACAAACCATACGTAAACTCGCTGGCGCTCAAGCAAACGCATAACAATGCATGGTTAAAATAAAGCCCCTTTGATTGGGGCTTTATCGTCTCGAAATGTTATCGATTTAGGCGAGTTTTAATTCATTGAAGAGCTCAAATAGCTGATTCGATTTATAAGGCTTAGGTAAATAAGCATCCATACCTGCAGCAAAACAGTTGTGAATGTCTTCTTCCAAAACACTCGCGGTGAGCGCAATAATGGTCGTTTTCTCACGCCCGGCTTTCTTTTCCCAACGACGAATTTCTTTCGTCGCGGTCAGTCCATCCATCACCGGCATCATACAATCCATTAAAATTGCATCGAATTCTTCTCCCTTTGTGATGACTTCCAACGCTTCTTGTCCATTGCTTGTTATCAAATAGTCATATCCTGCTTTATCCAGAAAGAAACTCGCGATTTTCTGATTCATCAAGTTATCCTCCGCGATTAAGATCCTCCTGTGAGAGCGCGACGTTCGATATTCAGACTTTGGAACACCATTGGTGACAGCGTCACTTGAAATGGTTTTTTCTACCTTCGCTAAATCGTCAATGACATGCTTAAATCGATTGCCAAGAAAAGGCAATGTGAGCACAGCATGTACTCTTTCTGCATTGTCGTAGGGAGTGGATAGATGATGCTGACAAATAATCACACGACGAAGATCATACTTGAGTGACAACTCATCTAAGGCTTCATCCGTATTGGAGTCGTCACTATGGCACAGAAATATGACATCAAAGTCATCGTTTATTGCTTTTACTTCATTAACATTATTCGCACCAAAGAGATTGATTTTTGCTAATCGACACTCTTTCAAAAGTTGATCAGCGTAATCGTAATTTGTGCAGATCAAGAGCCCTTTATTTATCACGTCCGAGCGCCAGCCAAACACCGGAATAACGTCAACCTCAATAGAGAATTCAAAGCATGTGCCCACTCCTTTTGTGGATGTCGCTATAAGCTGCCCTCCCATCATGGATACCAGTTGACGACAAATTGCCAATCCCAGTCCCGTTCCGCCGAACTGCCTCGACACCCCTTCATCTTCCTGAGTAAAGGGTTCAAAAATCGTCGTTAACTTATCTTGTTCAATGCCTATCCCGGTATCTTCGACTTTAAACATCAGCGTTCCGCGCTCGTTCTCAGGTAACTCGTCATAACTGACATCAACACGTATATGACCGCTTTCGGTAAACTTGACCGCATTCGATGCCAGATTCGTGATGACCTGCTTGATGCGATGATCATCAACCATCACTCGAGTTGGAATGTTTTCAGCTAAGTTAATCCCCAGCTCTAGCTGTTTAGATGTGGCTTTGGATTGAAATAAAACCATCGACTGGTACACCACCTCTCGGATATCGGCCTCGACTAACGACAACTCCAGTCGACCAGATTCGATTTTAGAAAGATCCAAAATATCGTTAAGCAAGGTAAGTAATGTTTGGGATGAAGAGTCAATGTCATCAACGACTTCTTGTTGATGGGAAGATAACTCGCTTTGAGAGAGTATCTCCGTCATGCCCATAATACCGTTTAGGGGGTACGTATTTCATGCGACATGTTGGCAAGAAATACTGATTTAGCGCGATTAGCAGACACTGCTGACTCTTTAGCATGGAGTATTTCGTCTGTTTGTCTCTGCTTTTCTTCAACCACTCGATTCACTTGCTGAGCGAAAATCGTCAGTTCATCACAGCCATCGACTTTGACTTTCGTCTGTTTCTCTTCATCGTTGATCAGCGCCGTTAAGGTATGAATAATCGCATCTAGTTTGCTATTAACCCGAAACCAAGTGCCAAAGCCAAGCCAGCAAAGCATGACAATAACCAAAACAACGCCAGAGGTAATCATAGCAATATTGGTCTTTTGTTCATGAACTTGTGTTAGGAGCGACTGCTCTGTTTGTTTCGTGAACCCATCAATGAGTACTTGCAAGCGTTGCACACGGAAATCGAGTTCTCTCAAATACGCTTCATAGTCACTACGTGACATGTCCCCTGACATTAATCGCCCACGAGATGCCAAATTTCTCTGATATCTCGGCGACGTAAACAAGCCTAGCAATTTATCAACTTGATCGTATGACCCTCCTAAATTTAAAAACGCATCCAAATTTTGCTGCTGTCGATCAATCGCCTGAAAAAACAGACTCTGACTCAACCGACTCTTAGGATCTTGAACTAGGCGATGTGTCAACCAGGCTTCTTTCTGTGTCCAAAAAGACAGCTGAGCAAGGTAAGCAATAAAATTCTGCATTCGAATGCCGTCCTCACTGCCATACCACTGATGATTTTGTAGCAAAGAGCGCGACATATTTTGAAGCAGTTGAAATGCCCAATCGCCAAGGTCATCCATCTCGTCCAACCTACCGGATAATACCCCTAGCATGGCCTCTTTCAGCTCATCAGCATATTCAGCGGTATTGGGGTTACTGACGAATTTTTGATGCATGGAAGAAATAACACCGTCTTGTTCTTCTATATTAAGTGCGGCTGATGCTTGAAGCGTAGGCTGGCGGCGTGCTTTCTCTATGGAGTATATAAAATGAGAGGCTTGGGATATCAACTGGAAACCTTGGATATTGATTACCGTTTGATTGAGACGGCTTACGCGCAACGCATTGTCAGAAAACTGCTGAACTGCAAAAACCACTATCACCACCGTGGGTAATAGTGCGAGGAGTGCTAAGCGTGTTTTTATTGATAATCTCAACATCCATCAGCCCAATGGTTGATCTCATCCGATTATTTAATACTAGACTAGTTTCTAGCATTGAAAGGCATATACGACATGGTTACTTTAAAACAACATTCACCCACCAAAACCATGGTCATTCCGCTTATTTCGCCATCGGTCAATGAAATGGTAATTGTGACTCGAATCATACTTTTCGATCTTCAAGCTGAGTACAAACAGTGAAGTTTCACTCATACCTAAGATGCACATCACTTTTCATGAAATTCCAAACCATATGTTCACCTATCTCGTTGCCTTATCGAGACAAATCACACAAAAATGCAAACGAATTCACAGTGACAACAAAACTAATTTGAAAACACACATTATCATCGCGAAAAAAGTGGATGACTTTTTAAATGTCAATACGTGAAAACCACCGATTTAGTCACATTAATTCACCACTAACACGACCTTAACTAGTGTTTTACACTGGATTTAATTTTCCTAGCAGAATAAGGGCTCCGACCTTAGAATCCGCACACATAACTATTACAACCCGATTACATAACCCACCACACTCTTGCACGCTGCCGAAGAGGCAACAGCAGGGAGTATGGTTAGCCCCCAAAACGTGAAAGGTCTAATACAACAATGAGTCCAGAGAAATATCTCCAAGACTGGCAAACTAGCCAAACGATTGCTGAATCTATTTCCCCTCTAATTGGTAAGCTATATCGTCAAAAAGGAATCGAAGCGGTTCTGTTTGGTAAAACGCTTATCAATGCTACTACTATAGACATTCTCAAAACTCATCGCGTTGCAAGACGTTATACAGGCAGCCCACTCTCACTTGAGCACACGATGCCTATCATTCAAGCGCTATGTGAAATGAGCATTTCTTCGTGTCGTGTCGATGTTGGCCAATTGGCAACTAAGTACTGGAATGAGCATGACGATACTGCATCTCTAAATGATTTCCTTATCACTGCACTCGATGGCGCACGCGATGCAGACTCTTCATTGAAAGCGCGTGATGTAGTTCTTTATGGTTTTGGTCGCATTGGTCGACTACTAACTCGCCTTCTGATCGAGAAAAGTGGCCCAGGTTACCCACTACGACTACGAGCGATTGTGGTTCGTGGCGGTAAAAAAGGCGATTTAGAGAAGCGTGCTAGTTTACTGCGTCGTGACTCAGTCCACGGTCAGTTCAACGGTAGCATCGTGATCGATGAGGAACGTAAAGCTCTGATCGTTAACGGTAACTACATCCAAATCATCTACGCAAACAATCCAAGCGAAGTGGACTACTCTGCTTACGGTATTAACAACGCGCTTGTTGTTGATAACACAGGTGTTTGGCGTGATTCTGAAGGTCTAAGCCAACACTTAGCGTGTCAAGGTGCAGAGAAAGTGCTGCTAACGGCACCAGGTAAAGGTGACATCAAAAACGTTGTATTCGGTGTAAATGAATCAGTTATTCAAGAAGATGACACCATCATCTCTGCAGCGAGCTGTACCACAAACGCAATCACGCCGGTTCTTAAAGCGCTGAATGATAAATATGGTGTCCTTTCTGGTCACATCGAAACCGTGCACTCATACACAAACGACCAAAACTTGATCGACAATTTCCACTCTGGTGACCGCCGTGGACGTAGTGCTTCTCTGAACATGGTTCTAACTTCAACTGGCGCAGCTAAAGCAGTAGCAAAAGCACTGCCAGAGCTAGCTGGTAAGCTAACAGGTAACGCAATTCGCGTACCGACACCAAACGTTTCGATGGCAGTCGCTAACCTAAACTTAGGTGAAGACGTAGACCGTGATTCACTGAACGATTACTTGCGTGAAATGGCGTTGAACTCTGAGCTTTCGGCACAGATTGACTACACCGATTCAACAGAAATTGTATCAACTGACTTAGTTGGTTCTCGCCATGCAGGCGTCGTGGATGGTCAAGCGACTATCGCACAAGACAAACGTTGCGTACTTTACATCTGGTACGACAACGAATTCGGTTACAGCTGCCAAGTTGTGCACTGTATGGAACAAATGATGGGTGTTCGTTACCAAACATTCCCTCGATAGGTGAACTTTGCTCCACAACGTTAACCACATAGCGTAACGGACAATATCTCATATTTGTTCTAAATAATAAGCGCGAAGCGCATTACTAATATTTTCCCCGTTTATACGCCTGATCACCCTCAGGCGTTTTTTCATTTCGCTCATTTGACACTCTCCGGACAAAGTGAAGACTATCATTCATGTTTTGTTCATGTTCACAGCATTAATCTGAACACATGAATTACAGAGAGGTCATGATTATGAATCGGATTATTGTTACCGCACTAGCACTGATTACGGGCTTTTTTACATTAGTCTTTAGCTTGATCATTGCGATTCCGTTGACCATCGCAGCATTAATTACAGGCAAACGTATTGAGAAGCGCGTGAAGAAAATGCAGAAAGAAATGCATGAAGAGTATGAATTCAATACTGGTAAAGCCGATGCTATCGAAGGTGAGTTCGAAGAGGTTCGCCGATAAGTAAATAGAATTTATATAAGTTTCTCTCCCCCGACTGCTCCTGAGAAACTTCTTGCTTTCACCCTGTCTTTACAATGGCAGGGTGCTTTTTTACAAAAAAGGCAGCCACCTGGGCTGCCTTTAATATTTTGTTGTCTTGGCAAATTTATACGGTTACGACCACTCGAAGTGCCAATAGCATGAGAACAATCCCTGACAAACGATCAATTAACACCGCTTTAGAACGAATTCTGTCCACTACTTTAGAGCTCGATAACACTAGGGTGATAAAGGTATACCAAAGCCCGTCCACAACAAATGGTGTAGCCACAATGATCATTTGATTGCTCAAATCATTACCTAGCGCTACAAACTGACTAAATAGTGCGATAAAAAACAAGGCAATTTTGGGGCTTAAAATCGAGATAAAAAAACCTTCTCGAGCAGACTGGCTTACCGTTGTTTCCTCGCCTGACTCCAACTTCGCCGCCACACCGCCTTTCGAACGCAGCGCATTGAACCCTAAATATGCAAGATATGCCGCGCCTGCAAGGCTGATCGTCTTGAACAACATCGGGCTTTGCTGCAAAACAACAGCGAGGCCAATCAGCGTGATAAAGGCATAAACGCCAATTCCAAAAGCGTGTGCCCAAGCCGTTGCCAAACCATTGATGCGTCCACCAGCCAAAGCATGTTTTGCCACAATTGCTAGGCTAGGCCCAGGTGACATAGCGCCGAGTAAACACACGGTAAAAAGTGATAACCAAACTGTTAGTGTCATAAATAACCTCTCTCCATTTGAACTCAATCTATCAATTGAAGAGCTATAATTTGAAATCAAAGTTTCGCATAAAAGTCATGATTTAAAATCATGACTTAATGGATGGAGTATTCCGATATTTTCATCACCGCGTGGATTTGCTCTCGCACCCACTGATGAGCTGGATCATTGTCGTATTTAGGATGCCACATCAGCCAGTATTCATGGGTAGGTGTCTCAAAAGGAAGCGCTTTATGAACCAAAGGCCAGTGCTTGGCCAAATTATTTGCAATGTGCTCCGGAACTACCATCAAGTGGTCACTTGAGACCAAACGATTTACCGCCGCAGAGAAAAAAGGCACTTTAAAGGTAACATGACGCATCAGCCCCCTGTCTTTTAGTGCCATATCAGTACTTGAGTCTTTGTCTCCCCCACCCGTCACTTGAATATGCGAATGACTGATGAGGTCCTCTATAGAAATCGAAGCCTTACCAGCTAAAGGGTGAGACGCCTTCATCAAACAAACTGACTTATCAGAACCAATATTGATGCTAGATACACCTTCAGGCTGAGTGGGATACATAGAAGAAGCAAGGTGGATTCCTAACTCGTGAAGCTTATCGATAAAATCTAGCTGCCACAGTCGATACGCCAAATCCAATTGTGGTGCTTGTTCACCCAAGTGAGATGCAATATCGGGCAAAACGTATTGTGCCACGTAATCGCTTGAGGCAATAACCAGCTCGCCTTGCCACAGTTGCGGCTCAAAAGGTTTGTCATCGAGTAAATGGTCAAACTCAGCCAGTAACGCATCAAGCTTTGATTTTAATGCTATTGCTCGCGGGGTTGGTATCAGCTGATTACCTTGCCGAATAAGCAGTGGGTCACCACACAGATCGCGCAATTGTGCAAGCTGTCGGCTAACCGCAGACTGCGTAATGTGCAAACGTTCTGCAGTTCGGCTGACATGACACTCTTCTAAAAGTACATGCAAGGACCTAAGTAGATTCAAATTGATGTTGTTTAACATACCGGCTCAAGAAGGTTTTAATAAATAATGGCACCCATGATGCTTATTTCACAAACTGGTTGCCAGTCGTATTAAAGAACTCAGCTAAAACGGTATGAGTCATGAGGTGCCTTAGCTCTGGGTAACGTTGAATTTGATCTCTGATTTCGTTCAAACGAGTCATCGTAGGTACTTCGACAAAAACCATCATATCCGTTTCACCACTGATTGCATGGCACCATTTTACGCCATCGATTTTGTATAGTTCGTCGGCATATGATTCGCAATAATACGTGGATGTAGATTTATCGAACTTTAGAGCAAAATAAGCACAAATCGAGTCCCCGCCTGAAGAGGCAATTTCAGCGTGATATCCGAGAATCACTTTGTCATGTTCTAGCTTACGAATACGAGCCGTCACCGCAGAACGAGAAAGGTTCACTTTATCCGCAATTTCAGTCACCGACAGCCGAGCGTTGTGTCGGAGAAGATCCACAATCTTGTGATCAAACTTGTCCATATACTTACCAAGCTTTCCTTATTTTTCTCATTCTATACCGATTCTAACTGCATAAGAAACCAACATTTTGTTGGAAATATTTAAAACAACCGTCATATTGACGGTTCAGTAAATCATTTTGTTATTAAGATTTTGGATATGCTATTTGGTAAGCATGAGATGAGCACCGTTATCCATTCAAATAAAAGAGCGATAACGCATTGAAATCAAATACGCTTCTTATGCACTCAGCGCACTAGCGGGCTCATTAAACTCCAATAAATGAGATAATTAGAAGCCACAAGCATTTTCGTCATAAGTCCTACAACATTGGATGAATCAATTAGCATGGAACAGCTCAAAAAAGACATTTCACTCACATCCGGTATCGCCCAACTATCCACAACATTAATGGGAACGGGGCTTTTTATGATACCAGCTATTGCAGCAGGCATAGCGGGTCATTTTTCACTATGGGCCTGGATTTTATTATTCATCGCCATTTGTCCTATTGCGCTGACTTTTGCCCAGCTAGGCAAGCGATATCCCAACGCGGGCGGAACCGCATTTTTTGTGCGTAAAGCATTTAACGCCAAGCTGGAAAGTAGTGTAGCTTGGCTATTTGTTAGTGTCATTCCGGTAGGGGTTCCGGCCGCGATTGCACTCGCCGCAGGCTTTCTACAGCAAATATTGCCAGAGCCTATTAGCAATAATCTGTTTGCACAAATTCTAACGGTATTACTTCTTGTGTTCGTCAACTTGATGGGCACTAAGTCATCAGGTCATTTACAAACTCTTATTGCTTTGAGTGTCTTTGCGCTCGTTGGCACATTTTTATGGAAAGGTGACGTTAACAGCGCCGATCTCGTGATGCCAGCTATCACACAAGAGTCAATTTGGCCTATTACCGCAGCGCTTGGCGTGATGTTCTGGTGTTTTGTTGGCATAGAGGCTTTTGCTCATATGGGGGAAGAATTCAAAAACCCTCAAAGAGACTTCCCTATCGCCATTATTGTCGGTTGTTTTGTAGCGGGAGCTACGTACTGGGCTTGCTCTGTTGTTATTTTAAAGTTTGGTGCATATGGTAATGCTCAATTCGATAATGCATCGATTCCATGGTTGAGTGCTCAACTACTTGGCGATGGGGCCAAATGGATAATCAGTTTGATCGGATTCTCCGCTTGTTTCGCGAGCGTTAACTTATACACACAGAGCCTAGCGCGAATGGTCTGGGCTCAAGCTCGGGAACATCGTCCTTACAGCCCACTAGCCAAGATTTCGCGTCGTGGTGTCCCTTTCTCAGCCACCTTATTAGTTGGCGGCGTACTGCTAATATCTTGCGTGATAGGAACGCTATCGCAGCTCGATCTGGAGTTTTTCCTAAAACTAGCAAATAGTGTATTCGTTTTGGTTTACATGTTGGCGATGTTAGCCGCTTATAAATTGCTCCGTGGGTTTGGTAAAGCGCTTGCGGGACTTTCTCTACTGCTTTGTACCGGTGTTTTTATATGTTTAGGCTGGTCAATGTTTTATGCACTTGGCATTTTCACTCTACTTTTACTGCCTTGGAAACAGTGGCGACATAAACGACAAACACGCGCAGTTGAATAGTCACTGCTTCCCATGTCGAAAAATTAGGGCTAAACGTTGAATACCAGCGTCTATGTTCTCTAACGCGATATTACCGTAACCAAGCACGGCACCATGCCAGTGACGTGCTTGGAAACCTGGATGTTCATAATAGCTCAAAGGTCGCAAGATGATCCCTTCATGTTCTGCCAGTTTTGTAAAACGCAGCTCATCCATACCGTTTTGCCATTTCAACGTAATATGAAGTCCCGCCTCTTGGCTAACGACGCAAACACTGTCGCCAAAATGCTGTTGAATGGATAAATGCATCTGTTCATGCTTGGTTTTATATAGTCGGCGCATTTTTCGGATATGGCGCAACAACCCACCCTCGGTAATAAAATCTGCCAACGCTTCTTGAGTGTGCGTCGGTGAATCACCACTTAACGCATCTTTAACCACTAAGCATTGCTCTACTAAACGTTCAGGAACTACAAGGTAGCCAAGCCGCAATCCGTTAAACATCACTTTACTGAAGGAACCCACATACAACACACGATCATCTCGACCCATTTGAGCGGCTAGCCCCTGTAAGCTGGTGTAGGGACGATGAGCAAACTGAAATTCGCTGTCATAATCGTCCTCGATGATCCAACTTGATTGTTCGACCGCCCAGTTGATGATCTTTCCTCTTTGCTCGGTATTGAGTGTGGTCCCCATCGGATATTGATTACTTGGTGTGATATACAGCGCATCGGCATCGCTTGAGGTCACAGCTTCCACATCAAAACCTAATTTCTCTCTTACGAACAAAGGCTCAAATTGATAGTTTTGGAACTGAATCAACTTCCGCATTTGCGCGTAACCTGGTTGCTCCATCAGAACCTTATCACCTTGTTTTAGAGCTACCATCGTCGCGATTGACAACGCTTGCTGCGCCCCAGAGGTAATAATAATGCGCTCTGGGGAACAATTCACTGAACGACTTGATGCGAGGTAGTCAGCTAAAGCACAGCGCAATGCCCAACTACCCTGAATATCTTGATTCCCTAGCAAGCAGGGGCGGGACATGTGGCGAGCAACTAGCTTTTGCCACTGTGCCATCGGGAAAGCGTCCAGATCCGGCACACCTGGTGCAAATGCAAGGTTGATATCAAAGTGAGTTTTCGGTGATGAGTCTCTCTGAACTGAATTAGGTTCAGGCAAGTACTGCTCCGGCAGTTCTACGGCAACATAAAAACCCGAACCTTTTTGGCTGTTCAAGTAACCTTCCGCCACTAACTGCTCGTAAGCAGAAATCACGGTATTCCTACTTAGATTAAGCGCTTGTGAAAGCTTCCGCGTAGAAGGCAACTTCCCATTCTTCACCCACAATCCTTGAACAATTTTCTTGCGAATAGCAAAAAACAACGCTTGCTGACGCGTTCCATCACTGTCTTTTAAATGCAGGTCACCGATATCAATCAAAGACAAACTGGATCCATCCATTAGTTAAAAGTGGCCCTCTTTAAGCTACCAGTTAAACGCTACATTGCAATCAAAGAATGAGGATCAATCGCTCGTAATCGTGAGCAAACAAGGAGAGAAAATGCTATCCAACACCAATAGAACGGAAATTAAGAAAGGCGCACATAAAGCCGTCTCTGATGTTAGCAAACTGCACGCCATCATAGATGAAAGCCTAATCGCTCATATTGCGATAACCAACGAGTCAGGCCCTGTGGTCATCCCCATGCTGGCATGGCGTGTCGATGATTACGTGTATATCCATGGTGCCAACAACAGTCGACTGTTACGCTCACTCAAACAAGGAGTGCAAACGTGCTTAACCTTTACTTTGTTTGATGGTTGGGTATTGGCTCGAAGTGCATTTCACCACAGTGCGCATTATCGTAGCGCCGTGATCTTTGGCCAGTTTGAGATGGTGGAGAATAACCAAGAGAAAGACAGGTTGCTGAATCACTTTATCGAACAGATCGCTCCTGGGAGAACAAAACAAGTCCGTTTGAGCAACGAAAAAGAGCTCAAAGCCACCATGCTGCTGCGTATCCCACTCACAGAGGCATCTGTGAAAATCAGCAATTTTGGCGTCAACGACGATGCGGAAGACATGGACATTGCTGTTTGGGCAGGTGTCCTACCCTACCGAACCGTCGTAGGTCCACTGCAAGCTTGTGACGATTTGTATGAAGGTATCGCTGAGCCAGACTACCGCAGTGCCTACTCTAATCGTTGGCAGGAATAAGCACCGTAAAACGTGCACCGCCTAAGTGACTCTCGCCGACGGAAAGCTCCCACCCTAATTGCCTCGCTGCACTGGTAGCGATGGCAAGCCCTAAACCAAAGCCTTTCATGTCGGCGTTGCGGCTTTTGTCTAAACGCGAAAATGGCATAAATACTTCTTCTCGCATCGCTTCAGGGATGCCCGGACCATCGTCCTCAATATCGATGCTCCAGCAATCCGCTACCATTCGAATCGTCACCTCAACGCAGAATTCACCGTAACGCTTGGCGTTTTGCAGTAAATTATCGAGGACGAGGTTACCCAAAGTAGGCTGAAAGTGAATCAATTGGTTCGCGAGTTCATTTTCTGCTCTCAACATGGTGGACTCTAAGCCTAGGTAATTCATGCGGCTTTTACACCAAAGAGGCAGTTCCATGGTTTCAACAGAATCGCTCAAAGAATGGTTTTTCACACTCAAGCGAGACAGCATGACAATGTCGGACGTTAAATCCGTCACTACATCAACGTATCGTTCAATATCGTCATGTAACTCTGCCTGCATTTCACCACTCGTGCGCCGAGCTAAATCCGTCGCTAGCTGAATACGACTCAGCGGAGTGCGCACTTCATGAGGAATAGCTTGAGTAAAGATATGGGTTTGGCGTACTCGTCTCTCAATCTCTTCAGACATGTTGTTGAAGCCTTGGGCGAGCTCTTTCACGGGTTGCGAAAATTGCTTTAGATCGACTCGCGTATTCAACTCACCAGAACCAAATTGTTGTTGTGCAGCCGTTAGTTGTCGAATTTGGCGGTCAAGACGTCGTACAGGTATGTAAACCATAATGCCTAAACTGCACACAACAACCAAAAGTAGAGTCAGTATAAATACAATCTCAGAATCTTCATTCCAATCAACATCTGGGCTAAAGAAATCCGTTTTTTCTTTGAAAACTAAGCTCTTCGAGGTGTTAGGTAAAGGGAATACCGCGGCATAGGTACTGCCATCAATAAGATAAACAGGTATCCCTTGTATTCGGTACAGCAGCTTACAATCTCGACAAGGCGGTGATCCGTCCCAGTTTTCAACCAATGTTAAATCAAAGATAAAGAAATCTTGCTTGCCGTTTTCGGTTAACTTCTTATAGAGAGAATCCGGAGTGCCTCGTTGCTCAATGTATTGATCGACAAAATAAGCACCATCACTCAAAAAAACACCGACTTCTGTTTTGCGCATGTACTCTTCCCCCATAAAGAGAAACAAAGCAACAGTCAGCGCAAGGCCAGTAACTAACCCCACATATAGACGAGTAAACAGGGAAAACATGCGTCATTTACCTGTCAGCATATAGCCGTGGTGACGTATGGTCTTAATGGTAGCAGTATGGATATGAGCCTTAGAGAATTTCTTCCTTAGTGAGGATATACGCATATCAATCGAACGATCAGTAATGCAGTATTCAATGCCTCTGGCAAGACGGCAACATGATTCACGAGATACTGGCTTATCGACATTCAGCATCAGGAGCTCTAGAATTTCAAACTCAGAGCTCGTTAAACCAATATCTTTTTGCAAATAAAATGCTTGGGAGCGACGAAGACAAAGGCTAATGCCATATCGGCTCAGCTTTTCTTCTTCAACGGTATCAACTTGACGACGATAGCGACGCAACGCCGCTTCAATACGGGCGAGAAGGATATTGCCTTTTATCGGTTTGGTAAGGTAATCATCAGCACCGAACTTAAATAAGCTCACCTCGCTCATTTCATCATCGGTTGCAGTCAAAACAATGATAATCCCATGATAAAATTTACGTGCCTCTTGGCATATTTCTGCGCCATTTTTTCCCGGTAACATCAAATCTAACAGCACTAGGTCCGGATTGAGTCCGTGAATCGTTTCTAATGCATTTTGACCGTTATCGATAACAGTTACTGTATAGCCTTCGGCTTCGAGGTACATTTTGGTTAATCGAGCAATCTCAGAGTCGTCTTCTACCAGTAAGATTGTATTGCCCACCATGAATCATTTACTCCACCAATATGATGGAGGGAGTATATCGCTCGTCCTATACTGCGCAACCCACTTAAATGATAATTTTAATAAAAAGCAGGCTTACATACGCTTACAAACCATACATATACGATAATCCTAATCATTCTACGCCCCTAAAACCATGCAATAACCTGATGTTTTATTCATTAGCAGAATATAGCTTCACATAAAAAATAAAATTCGGAATAAAAATCTACTATGTTTTTAAATATATCGAATGATAGTCCTTACCAAAAAACAATATCGATATATATGACTTAGTTTGCTTATATAGACAGGACTTTATGTTGCTTCTAAGTTTCTTGCTCTAATAAAGTCTACGAGTAACATGAAATGAGATATTCCCAATTAACACCTTTAGCCATATTTTGCGCGATAAGTCTAACTGCTTGCGGCGGCAGTGAATCTAATTCGAAACCATCGACAGCGACACCTCCAACACCACCAGCGCCAACATTGAGCACTGTCACAATCCCAACTGTCGTTTCTACAGAGCTTCCAGCCAAGTTAAAAGTGGCTGCTGATGCGGGCTTCACTCACTATGTGAAAATCTCCCTTTCTGAAGCAAATAACAATGATACATTTCACATTGTGGCTGTTGATGACGGTGCGAATAATGAAAAAATCTTTCGTGCAGCCAAAATCATACAACACCTTCTCACAAACCAACCAGACTCTAAGTACGGCGCTGACAAGTCTCGTATCGCTAAGACATTAGCCGAGCGTGATGCCACACTAATGCTGACCGAAAACGACGAACAGAATGATGAGATGTTAACCAAAATCTTTATCAACGAACTGATTCGCCAAGACAAACTGAACGATGCAGTGACAAACTCGGGCTTAGCACACTCTTTTGATACGAGTTCTCTAGAAAAGTTTGTTGTAAGCATGATGGTACTTAACGAAGAAGATATGGATACACTTGTCACATCTATCGTGGCAACATTAGTAAATAGTAAAGAAACACCAAACTGGCTAAGGAACAGCCAATCTTTGATGTATCGAGAACTGACAGTTGAAGGCGATTGCCATTACATGAGTAATTTTGCCGATTACTGTGCCAATCTTGGTAAAAAAGCCGAACGAGACGCCGCTTTTGAAGAAATTTTACACTTGGTCCAAGCGCAAGGTATTGCACCTAACACGGGGACTGCGGCACTGCAAAATGACATTCAAGCTCATGCGTTAAAAATCTATAACGATATTCAGGCGGGCAAACCGACGGTGTGGCGCCCAACTCAGTATGACTGGGACGATTGGAAATCGGACGACTTCGATCCTGAAAGTGTTAAACAAACGGGCCCTTCATATTCTCACGAATACTTTGCTGCCGCTTTTGAAGCTTACATGGGTGTAGCAAAAGCAAACGGGCAAGGTTTAGATGGCTACCAAGCGTTAACACGTGAAGAAATGCAAACTCAAGATCCACAAGCCGTTGATTGGATCAGCGGCTTATTCCACGGATACTTGCAATACACCGCGAACATCGACTCTGCGGGCGTCAAACTTTACACAGAAAAGACAAATCCAGGCACAGTGCCTACCTTCCGTATGGCTCCCAACAAAGACGGCTTGATAGAAGCATACACCTACAAATCTCAGTGGCTGACAAGAGTGAAGATCATTGGCGACGACGCAATGAATGTCATCGGTAATGACCAAAACAATACCTTTGAAGGCAACAGCAAAGACAACAGCATTTATGGTGAAGGTGGTATCAACACCTATATCGTGCCACACAAACTGGCAGAATGTACTGTTATCAAAGCAAAGAGCGTTTCTGTTAAGTGCCCGAGTACAGGCACTGACGAGTTGTACGACATTCAAAAGATCCAATTCACCGACCAAATCTTAGATGTAACCGAGCTATAAACGATGAAAAACATGAAGAAACTTACTCTATTCGCTCCCCTACTCCTTGCAGGTTGTGGTGGCCTAGCCGTCATGGATCGTACTGATGCCGTAAAAGCACAACCAGAAATGCTGATCAAAACCGACGGAGATTTTTGGGGATTCGGTGCAGATGGTCATT
Source organism: Vibrio sp. M60_M70 (assembly GCF_037162085.1). Lineage (NCBI taxonomy): Bacteria > Pseudomonadati > Pseudomonadota > Gammaproteobacteria > Vibrionales > Vibrionaceae > Vibrio > Vibrio sp. M60_M70. The sequence goes on along the minus strand of NZ_JARLUL010000002.1, from coordinate 659,407 downwards.
TTGATTTTGCTGGTAAGTACAAAGGCAACTATTCACGCAGTGCTTCTAACTCAAGTTGGTTTAACCATATCTCTTTCAAAGAAGGTACGATGGGCGCAGAAGTTACTCGTATCGACAACGGGGAAACTTGGCTTCTGAGCTGCTCTGGAGGCGGTATGTCGGTTAACTACATGGGCGTCGATTTTGGTGGGAATGATCCTTACACCTGTGATATCACCCAAGATGGCGTCAAAGTGGGAGAATTTGCTATGGAGCCAAAATCCGCTCTCATCGACATCAGCTTCGAGAAAAAAGAGACTGGCGTAGTGCGTATCGGCAGCACCCACTTTAATGTAGAAACCGTACATACTAGTCCCGACGCCATGATGGCGGTAGACATTCCATTGGGTTATAGCTTTAAGGAAGGCACACAAGAAATTGCCGCTGTACAGACGAACGGTACCATTGCGGTACAAATGCTCCCAGAACTTAGTGAACAAAAAAAGGATGTGATTGCCATCGGCGCTGTTGCAAGTGCACTAAGCTGGCGCCCTAAGAAATAGCCATTACATTAAACAACACCAAAAATAGCAAAGCCCTCTACCTTGAGGGCTTTTATTGCTTGTTTTCATAAAGACAAGTGAAGCATTACTTTTCTAATCTTCCCGCATACTGCTTGGGCGTTAATCCACGATGTTTCTTAAACATACGATTGAAGCTCGCCACATTGGTGTAACCAAGGCGCATGGCTATGTCATCAATACTCACGCGCTTACTCAATAACCCAGCCGCAACATTACTCAATACATAGCCGGATACCATCGAGAAGTTGAGGCCTAATTTGTGCAAACGACGTTGAAACTGCTGTTCAGATAAATCAAGCAGAGAAGAAACGCGCTCTAACGTTGGCAATCCATAATGACTGCTGTAGTTCACCACTTCATAAATCACTTTCAACTCATCTTCTGGGTCGGGCATATTAAGCAAATCATCCAAATCGGAAAAACTCATCGCTAGACGGCTGTCTTCGCGATGGCTCACTTGGCGGGAAGCTAATCGGTCATCTCCCGGGATCCATATTTCTGTTTTTGGCTGACTCCATTCCACCTCGCAGCCGAAATATTCCCTGTATCGCTCAGTATTTTTTCTCGACCCTGAAATCTTGACGCGCAAAGGCTGATAGTCTTTACCAAGAAATTCGCGTAGCACTTTAATCATAAATACCGCACAGCGGATACTATCGTGCACCTTTACTGACGTTTCTATAAACGGATTGTGGTAAGTCCATTTGATGATTTTGCCCGACTGTTCGCCAGCAAAAAATGCCCCAGATTGTAAGTTACTCGCACCATAATTAACGCGTCGAATCGCGCTGGCTAAATCATTCCCAGAAAATAGCCAGCGTCCCACAGGCCCAAGCTTTTGCAGTTCAATACCTCGGCTGAGACTCAAAACCACATCTGGATCACTACTGGCTTGTTCAACACAACGATACCATTCTGCGACGGCTTTTAGCGGGATCAGTGTCATTGGGTTGTGAAACACCGACGACGGAATCCCCAGTTCATCCGAGCCCAAATTATATTTAGATAACGCGAGGTTATGCATGTTTAGAATGCCCATCGCGCGAATAAATCGAACCGTCTTCATTACCAATCACATCAAATTTAATCCTCTATTGATTGAATCTGTCACAAAGAAAGACCTAAATCAAATCCAGATCACAATACGCCAACCGTTTGATAGAGGAGTGTTTAATGAGTTTACTGAGTGTCCCATTTGTCGGAACTGGTGCAGATACAGCGTTACATGTTGTCGCTGCTGTCGTTTTAATCGCGAGTGTCGCGGGCGCGTGTTACGGCTTTTGGAAAATCCATGAATTGCCAATTAATAAGGCGCACAGCAAAGACCATCATCAGATAGGGCTCATCACTGCGCTCACCTGGATAGGGTTTGTCTGGCACTGGGTTTGGGTGCTAGCTGTTATCTTTGCATTCGTTGATATGGAAAAAGCCATCATCAATCTGCGTGATACATGGAGAAGTAAACCGCAAACAGAAACACAGCCAAAAGAGGAAGCGTAATGTTAGAAGGTTTAGCGGTATGGGCTCTCTTCATCTATCTGCTCCGTTTAGTCGGCATGCCTTGGAACAAAGCAACCAAATCGTTCGCTTACCTAGGCGGCTTGGGTTGGTTAATGTTCGTCTGGGTAGGCCTCATCAACTTCACGCCGATGGATCTATCCGGCGGCTCAGTGGTGCAGTCACCACACATCCAGTTGCGTCCGGATTCAACCAATGTGAAGGGTAAAGTTGACCACATTTACATTAAGCCAAATCAACAAGTTAAAGAAGGTCAGCTCATTTATGAACTTGACCCAACGCAATACGAAATCGCATTAAATCAGGCGAACGTATCCGCCGATTCTGCACGAGTCGCATTAGCTACGGCAAAAGGCGACATCGAGATTGAAGAAGCGAATCATCAAGCATTGGTGCAAGATCTAGAAACATCAAAGAGCCAATTGGAAGCGGCGAAAGTTGACTACAAATTGCAGAAAAAGATGCTAGATCGTTATGTTGAGCAAAACCGAGTGGTGCAAAACACCATCACGGAAAGCGACATCGACAAACAATCGAGTGCGGTTGATATGGCACGTCACAACGTGTTAACCCTTGAGTCTCAAATTAAGAAGAAACAAGTCGATATCTCACGTGCAAAACTGACGATTCATAAAGTAGAGCTCGCAGTTGAAACGAAACAAGCCGAACTGCGCCAAGCTGAAGAGCAAATTGCAAAAGCGCAATGGGATTTGAACAGCACCAAAGTTCATGCCCCAACAGATGGCTTTGTCACCAACTTTATCCTGCGTGAAGGTCAGCGTGTTTCGATGATGCCACGTATTAATATGTACACCAACGAGAAGTACGTGCTGATGCGAGTCAACCACCAGGCGATTCGTAACATCAAACCGGGTCAACCTGCGGAATTCTCCTCGTCCGTTTACCCAGGCAAGATCTTCTCAGCGACCGTCGAAGGCATTGTTGAAGCAACAGGTGAGTCACAAGGTAATCTGCTGGGTTTCGATGATTCTGTGCGTGTCACCACTGGAAAGAATTTACAGAACAAACACCACTTTGTTCGTCTTAAGATTGATGAGCCAGAAGGCTACGACATCCCTGTTGGCTCTGTTGGCCTCGCATGGGTCAGCGGTGAAAAACCGATAGGCTTCATGGCCTTCTTAGATGTGATTCGCGGGATCATCATCCGAATGAAGTCTCAACTGTACTTCTTCTACTCTATCTAAACTCGCAAACCGCCAGTTACGCTGGCGGTTTTCTTTTCATTTGTATCCAAACATATCCTTTTCCCGTATAACAATTAGTTAGTAAATAGCGGAGAAGATTCATGTCGGCAAAGGAAAGAAGCCTACCTACCCATCGCATCTCAAGATTCAGCAAATTCGCCTCACTTGCTACCCGTGTCGCAGGCAATGTGATTGCAGAAGGCACGAAGCAGATAGCCAAAGGCAACAAACCAAAAGCGAAAGACCTCTTGCTGACGCCACAGAACATCGCGCGTTTAACCGACCAACTCGCTCACCTACGTGGCGCTGCAATGAAGCTTGGTCAAATGCTGTCAATGGATGCTGGTGATGTTTTAGAACCTGAACTTGCCGATATTCTTTCCCGTCTTCGTTCCGACGCAGACCCAATGCCTGCAAAACAACTCAACGCAGTAATGGAAAGTTCGCTTGGAACGAATTGGAAAGCTGAGTTTCTGTCATTTAACTTCAAACCAATCGCCAGTGCATCAATAGGACAAGTGCACCAAGCCTACAGCGATGCGGGCGATAACCTAGCCGTCAAAGTGCAATATCCGGGCATACGGAAAAGTATTGATAGCGACGTCGATAATGTCGGTACACTGCTCAAGGTCGTTGGGTTGATTCCCGAGTCTGTCGACTACAAAGGGTTGCTCGAAGAAGCGAAAAAGCAATTGCATGATGAAGCCGATTACGCACGAGAGGCGCAATTTGCCATTCGTTATCATGACGCTTTGAAGGAGCACCCTCATTTTGTCGTACCAAAGATTCACACTGAAAGTTGCTCAGACTCCGTTCTCGCCATGGAGTTTATTGACGGCGTACCCATTGAACACATCGAACATTATGATCAAAGTACGCGAGATTTTGTCATGCACAGTTTGCTCGAATTGCTGTTCAGAGAGCTGTTCGAATTCAAGATGGTGCAAACCGATCCTAACTTCGCCAATTACTTGTACATTGAAAGTACTCGCCAAATCGGCTTGTTAGATTTCGGTGCAACTCGCGAATACAGCGAACGATTCAGTGCCGGCTATCGCCAAGCCTTTGCGTCCGTCATGAATAATGACGAACAATGCTTGAATGACGCGCTTGAGCAAATTGGCTTCTTCAGCCAAACCATCTTACCTGATCAGCGCCAAGCGATTCTCGATTTAGTAAAAATGGCATGTGAACCCATGTTAGTCGATGAGCCATATGATTTTAAAGCCAGTGGCTTAGCGCAAAAACTTCGCGAAGCTGGCACTATTTTGAGCATGGAACAAGAGTACTGGCATACCCCACCTGCCGATGCCCTATTTTTACATCGTAAAATTGGTGGCATGTATTTGCTCGCAGCGAGAATTGGCGCAAAAGTGAACATTCGCCAATTGGTACAGCCATATCTCACTATCAACAGCGAATAGCCTATTGTTTTTCTGTTACTTTCAAGTACCTTGAGCAAGGTTAAGATGCATAGTTGTGCATCTCAATAACATGCCATACTTCCATAAAACGAATTAACTATCGGGGTACTCGGTGAGCAAGTTTCAAGATCTCTCCACTCTAATCCAGCAAATTGGCCAAGCCGAAGAAGCGGATCAAGTCGCAACGCTCAATGAATCTATTGAAGCGGGTCTCGAACCTGGCGCAGTCGCCCTAATTCTGGAAGCCTTTCCAATCGATGATCGTGTTCGCTTGTGGCGAGCTTTGCCACTAGAACTGCATATCGACGTGTTAACGGAAATGCGTGCCGACGTACGTTTTTCTATCATCAATGCATTATCTGAAGTCGAGCTAAAACTCACCCTCGCTAAACTTGATAACTTATCGCTGATCGAATGGGCGGATTCGTTGCCTGAGTCGATCATCAACGAAGCGCTCGCGTTAATCGAAAAAGATGAGTTAGAGCTTTACGATCAGGCAAACGAATATGAAGATGAAGAGCTCGGCCACTGGGCTGAGCGTAAAATCATCACCCTGCCCTTTAATATTACGATTGGAACGGCTAAGCAGTTAATGGAGCGCTATAGCTATGACATGCCTCAACAAGTCTACCTGATCAACCGTAATAAACAGTATCGAGGGACAGTCAATTACTACGAAATTTTACGTAGTGATCCTGATACTCGCTTGAAAACACTCGTTATTGAAGCGGTGACGGTGCTAGACAGTAAGATGATGCTTCCCGAAGCGGTAGAAGCATTAGAGCACAGCACACTGCCCGCTCTGCCTGTGACTGATGCAGACCAAACTCTGATTGGTGAAGTCGATTGGCAATTTGCATTAAGTACGCAACGTGAAATCTACGAAGCGCGCTTAATGGCCGGTACTGGTATGGATGAAGGCGATGACTTGTTTGCGCCAGTATTAAAAAGCTCACAAAAACGCGGCGTGTGGCTGGGCATCAATTTGCTGACTGCAATTTTAGCGTCTGTCACTATCGGGCTATTTGAAGACGTGATTGCTCAAGTGGTGGCTTTGGCCGTACTAATGCCAATTGTTGCATCGATGGGTGGCATTGCAGGCAGCCAAACGCTGACTCTAATGGTTCGTGCGATGGCGCTTAATCAGATTACCCCAGGTAACCGATTCAAATTCTTAAAAAATGAGCTGGGTATTGGCTCACTGAACGGCATTGCTTGGGCGCTAATCATCGGCGGGTTAGCCGGATTGTGGTTCCAATCGCCAGTTTTAGGTGGAACCATCGCGCTGGCCATTATCGTCAACATTATTACCGCTGCTTTATTTGGCGTGTTGATACCCATTATTTTGGATAAGTTTAAATTGGATCCAGCCTTAGCAGGTTCGGTTATTCTAACGACGGTGACAGATGTGGTTGGTTTTTTCGCCTTTTTGGGAACGGCGAGTTTAGTCATGCTCTAAAAAGTCCACTGTTTATTAATCAATCATTAGCATAATAGAGTCAAATTGCATAACGCAGTTGCAAATTGCAAACAAACTCAAACTTTAAGCAACGCATGTCACAGAAACTACGTATTTTAGGGCATATTAAAGTTGGCACAGTAACTGCATTATATAAATCGACCCTTCTTAAGCCGAGGGTCACCTAGCCAACTGACGTTGTTAGTGAACTTGATTTTGTTCACATGTATATAAGCCAATCGCACTCTTTGCGGCTGGCTATTTTTTTATGTGGCTATTGCTCTCTTATCCTCTGACCGAGCTCGGTTGTACTTTTCCTGCGCACAACAGATTGTTTACTGTTTATAAAATTCAAATATTCGCCCACTAAACCATTAGAAATACCAGCTTCAACAAAAACAAATTACCTACATAAAATAAAACCAAGAAAACATACCCAAAAAAGAAAAAATAACGTCCAAACCAAAACGCTCATCATGAAATCGTTTTCTTTTCATAGAAATCGACTGAACAATCTAGAGTTATAGATGAATTTAATCCATAAACATAAATAGCAATTCAAAACATTCATTTCACATAGAAAACCTGTCTATAAATCATATAAAACACGTAAAAACAAACTTTTTACCTTTATAAGTAAAAAATCAAGCCATTGTTATTAAAAGACAAAATAGACATCAAAAACCAAGCAAACGTTTAAATTGCAATTTTATCATTGACTATTAAATTTACATCACGATAATACGCGCCGTTTGCCTGAAAACCAGGTGCTATAATTTAATATTTCAATGTGCGGAGGTAATAATGGCTGGAGACAATAACTACAGTCTTGGACCAGTTCCCAACACGGCCAGAAAAGGCGTGGCGTCACTAACCATGGTGATGTTAGGACTCACTTTTTTCTCCGCAAGTATGTGGACAGGGGTTCTCTCGGTACTGGGCTCTCCTTTAATGATTTTTTCCTCGCTGTTCTCATCGGTAACCTAATCCTCGGTATTTACACTTCTTTCCTCGGTTACATCGGCGCTTCTACTGGTCTCTCTACTCACCTTCTTGCTCGTTTCTCTTTTGGTTCTAAAGGATCTTGGCTTCCTTCTGCTCTTCTTGGTGGTACTCAAGTTGGGTGGTTTGGAGTTGGTGTCGCGATGTTTGCGATTCCGGTGCATAAAGCAACGGGCATCGATACCAATACATTGATCCTCGTTTCCGGTTTGCTCATGACCGCGACCGTTTACTTTGGCATCTCCGCACTGATGGTGCTGTCAGCAATCGCCGTTCCTGCCATTGCGCTACTTGGCGGTTACTCTGTCATTGAGGCAGTAAATAGCGTTGGCGGTATTAGCGAACTACAACAAGTTCAACCAACCGAGCCACTCGATTTTTCAATAGCTCTCGCGATGGTTGTTGGCTCTTTTGTCAGTGCTGGTACATTAACGGCAGATTTCGTGCGCTTTGGCAAAAAGCCGCGCAGCGCCGTGATGATCACCATGGTGGCATTTTTCATCGGTAACTCGTTAATGTTTATCTTTGGCGCGGCAGGTGCATCCGTGACTGGTCAATCAGACATCTCTGAAGTGATGATTGCGCAAGGCTTATTAATTCCCGCCATCATCGTACTTGGATTAAACATTTGGACGACTAACGACAACGCGCTCTACGCATCGGGTCTTGGATTTTCCAACATCACAGGCTTACCAAGTAAATACATCTCGATGGCGAACGGGCTTGTTGGCACACTCTGCGCTCTCTGGCTCTACAATAACTTTGTTGGCTGGCTGACCTTCCTATCGCTGGCAATTCCACCAATTGGCGGTGTGATCATCGCTGACTTCTTCACGAACCGTAAGCGCTACGCAAACTTTGAAGCCGCCCAATTCCAAAACGTTAACTGGGCTGGCATTATCGCAGTAGCGATTGGCGTTGGTGCGGGACACTTCCTTCCTGGCGTAGTACCGATTAACGCTGTACTTGGCGGCGCAATTAGCTTCCTAATTCTTAATCCTATTCTTAACAAAAAAGCACTGGCTATACAGCCAGCGTAAGGAACCATCATGACAACACTACTGATCAAAAACGTAACGCTAAAAGGACAAGAAGGTCTGCAGCAAATTTTGATTGAAGATGGTCAATTCAAGCGCATTGAAAGCAACGATGTGGAGCTTAATCATAACGGTGACACCATCGATGCTGAAGGCGGCATGGCGGTGGCGCCTTTCTGCGAGCCACACATTCACCTAGATACAACGCAAACCGCTGGCGAGCCAAGCTGGAACATCTCTGGCACATTGTTTGAGGGTATTGAACGTTGGGCTGAGCGCAAAGAAATACTGTCGATTGAAGACGTGAAAACGCGCGCAAAACAAACCTTAAAATGGCAGATCGCAAACGGTGTACAACACGTTCGAACTCACGTAGACGTTTCAGACCCTACCCTAATTGCCCTAAAAGCGATGGTAGAAGTGCGTGAAGAGATGAAAGAGTGGGTAGACATCCAAATCGTTGCGTTTCCGCAGGAAGGAATTCTCTCTTACCCAAATGGCAAAGAGCTGCTAGAAGAAGCCGTCAAATTAGGTGCGGACGTGATTGGCGCGATTCCACACTTTGAATTCACACGCGAATATGGCATTGAATCGCTGCACTACGTATTCGAGTTAGCGCAAAAATACGACCGTCTGATCGACGTACATTGTGATGAAATTGATGACGAACAATCTCGCTTCGTTGAAACGCTGGCAGCATTAGCGCACAAGTTCGATATGGGAAGTAAAGTCACGGCCAGTCACACAACAGCGATGGGTTCCTACAACGGCGCATACGCATCTCGCCTGTTCCGTTTATTACGCATGTCCGGTATCAATTTCGTGGCAAACCCTCTGGTGAACATTCACTTACAAGGCCGTTTTGATGATTATCCGAAACGTCGTGGCGTAACGCGAGTAAAAGAGATGCTGAATGCCAACATCAACGTCTGCTTTGGACACGATGACGTATTCGACCCATGGTATCCACTTGGTACAGCAAACATGCTGCAAGTGCTACACATGGGCCTACATGTATGTCAGGTCATGGGTTACGAGCAAATCAATACCTCACTAGATCTCATCAGCACCAACTCAGCGCGCACATTGAACATTCAAGACAATTACGGAATTGAAGAAGGCAAACCAGGTAGTCTTCTGATTCTTCCAGCTGAAAATGGCTTTGATGCAGTACGTCGCCAAGTGACTGTGCGCTACTCGGTTCGTCACGGTAAAGTCATTGCAGAAACGCAACCTGCGACGACTCATATTCATCTTGAACAAGCAGAGCAAGTGACGTTCAAGCGCTAAGGTTCGTAAAAATACCGACTAAAACGAAAAAGGGTCTGACGAAATCATCAGGCCCTTTTGCTATTGGCAAACGTCACTGCTGTTTTGTGTCTTACGACCTTAGTAGCCAACCGAGCGCACAAAAATGCTATTTAAGATGACCCGATACCCACTAAGTTGCATAAGGTTCTGATGGCTAAATCTCAATTACACTATCGAACTTGGAAATTCCTCTCTGCGTTCGGCATACTTCTGCCTTCACTTTAGTTGTAGATATAACTCATGACCTTATTAAGCCAGATAGAATCGCAATTTTTGGAATTTATGCAGCAAGAGATGCAAGTCGATGCGGCGCATGACATAAGCCATGTTCAACGGGTCGTAAACACCGCAAAAAAACTAGCTGTAGAAGAAGGCGCCGACTTATCTATTGTGCTTCCCGCCGCCTATTTACATGATTGTTTTACCTATCCGAAAGATCATCCAAACCGCAAGCAGAGCTCAACCATTGCAGCCAAAAAAGCGGTCGCGTTTTTAGAAAGTATCGATTATCCGCAGCAATACCATGATGCCATTGCCCATGCGATAGAAGCACACAGCTTTAGCGCTAATATCAGACCCAACACATTGGAGGCAAAAGTCGTTCAAGATGCCGGTCGGCTGGATGCATTAGGTGCTATTGGCGTTACTCGCTGTATACAAGTGAGCACTGAGTTTGATGCGCAACTTTACGATGACAAAGACATCTTTGCTCAACAGCGAGAACTCGACGACAAACAATTCACTCTGGATCACTTCCAGACCAAGTTATTCAAAATCGCCGAAACCATGAACACGGAGTCAGCGAGACGCGAAGCTCAAAAACGCAAAGCCTTTATGCAAACGTACCTAGAACAGCTGCACGATGAGGTGACCGCGTAAGTGTCTGAAAGCCATACGTTAATTAAAGAGCTTAAACGCCAGCTAAAGTTAGCTGGGCTGCATTACATCGATGTTGCACAACACCTTGATTTAAGTGAAGGCAGCGTCAAACGGTTACTGGCTGAAGGTCAACACATTAGCCTTGAACGCTTAGAACGAATTTGCCAATTGATTGGTTTAGAAATGGCGGAACTGTTTAAGCTCGCGGCTGCGCACAATAAAGGTCTAGAGTCGCTAACGTTAGAGCAAGAAAAGCAGTTGGTTGACGATAAAGCCCTGCTACTCGTGGCGATCTGTGTCGTAAATGGCTATCAGTTTGAGCAAATCGTTCAGCAATACACCTTCAATGAGTTTGAACTGGTGCAAAAGCTTGCTCATTTGGATCGTCTGAACATCATCGACTTGCAGCCAAATAACAAAATTCGTTTGCGTATATCTCCGACATTTAAGTGGCAGATGGGCGGCCCTATTCAACGGTTCTTCCAACAGCAAGTTCAAGACGCCTTTTTCCAAAGCTACTTTTCTGGTGAAGATGAAAAGTTGTCCATGGCAACAGGATTGATGAGCGTACCAACCAACAAGAAGCTGCAACAGAAACTGCAAAAGGTCATCGATGAGTTTTATCAGGCTTGCCAAAGTGATAGCTCTCTCGATATGGACGAGAAACACGGCACCTCTCTGATTATTGCGATGCGTCGCTGGACGTTCCCTCTGTTTGAACCATGGGAAAGAAAACCTACTCAAAAGTCTCGAAATTAGTAACTCAATAAACAAATGGAGATTAAAGTAACGAATTTCGTTACTTTTGGTGACACCCAACGTCACTTGACAGAGAAAGCTGGTTTAATCGTTCATTGAGCATAAAGTGCTCCCATCTCATTCGACTTTGTTTAATCGGGGCCAGCATGTTTTTCTCAAAACGCTTTTTTCCTTACTTTGTGACGCAGTGTCTTGGCGCACTCAATGACAACATCTACAAAAACGTTCTGTTATTGATGGTGACATACAGCCAAATTGATAACTTACCAATATCCGTTAATCTATTTGTTAATTTGGCGGCAGGCTTATTCATCCTACCTTTCTTTCTATTCTCTGCGCATGCTGGTGCCGTCGCTGACAGCATGGACAAAGCCAAATTAATACGACTTCTAAAGCTCATCGAGCTGGCTATCATGTCTTGCGCAGCAACCGCTATTGCGACCCAAAGTGCTATGCTGATGCTGGTTCTGCTGTTTATGACAGGCACTCAATCGGCCTACTTTGGTCCCGTAAAATACGCCTTGCTACCACAAGCACTCAAACCAAATGAGCTTGTTAAAGGAAATGCTTGGGTTGAAATGGGCACGTTCCTTTCGATTCTTATAGGTACGCTTAGCGCAGGCCTGCTGTTAGCCATTCCTAATGGTACCTTGATTGCTTCTTGTGTCGTTATTGCCTTGTCTTTGCTCGGGTTTATGAGCAGTGTGAACATTCCAACGATGCCTAGCCAATCGACTGACAAAGCGAAGTTTGAACCGATTTCTGGTTTAAAAAACACGTTAAAAGTGGCAAAAAAACAGAGAGGCATTTGGATGTCTGTTCTAGCCATCAGTTGGTTTTGGTTCATGGGTGCGACTTACCTGACTCAATTCCCTAACTTTGCGCGTGAACATTTGTTTGCAGACAGCACTGTCGTTTCTTTACTGTTGGCATTGTTTTCCATTGGTATCGCTACAGGCTCTTGGTTGTGTGAAAAGCTCTCTTTCAACCACGTTGAGCTTGGTATTTTGCCATTCGGTATCCTTGGTCTGACCGTCTTTGGCGTCGACTTGCTATGGGCAGTCCCAAGTTATCCATCACTTCCGGTGCACTTTTATGATGTGCAAAACTTCGTTGCTGAATCCAAACATCTGCGCGTCATGATTGACCTGTTCCTTGTTGGTGTAAGCGGCGGTGTCTTTATTGTTCCTCTTTATGCGTTCATCCAATCGCGTTCAAACAAAGGTGAATGTGCACGTGCCATTGCTGCTAACAACATCATGAATGCGTTGTTTATGGTGGTGTCTGCTTTGGTTTCGATCGTTGCACTCAGCGTACTAGAACTTTCTATTGTGGAACTGTTTGCCATGATGGCAATAGGTAACTTCTTCGTGGCAATCTATGTCTATCGTCAAGTACCGGAATTTACACAACGCTTTATCAGTTATTTACTCAGCCATTGTATGTATCGTGTGTCAGTAAAGGGGCGCCAACATATTCCTGAACAAGGTTCTGCGTTAATCGTGGCTAACCATGTTAGCTATGTCGATGCGTTGATTTTGATGGGAACCTCTACTCGCCCGGTTCGTTTTGTGATGGACAAATCCATCAGCGAGCTGCCTGTTCTTAAATATGTTTTCCGTCATGCCGGTGTTATCCCGATCTGTTCTCCACGTAAGTGTGCCGACACTTATCGACGAGCATTTGAACAGATTGAACAAGCGCTTAACGACGGTGAAGTTGTCTGTATCTTCCCTGAGGGTCGCTTAACGTCTAACGGTGAACTGGGTGAGTTTCGCCCTGGTGTGGAAAAAATCCTTGAGCGTAATCCTGTTCCTGTCATCCCTATGGCGTTAAAAGGGCTTTGGGGTTCTTTTTTCAGCCACAAAGGCGGACATGCTCTCACAAAACGACCGACTCGTTTTTGGTCAAAAGTGGATGTTGTTATCGGTGAAGTGTTAAGCCCAGCTTCTTTAAATCGTCATCAATTGCAACAACAAGTACAGGATTTACTGGGCTGATACGCTTGCTATACCGATCAAACTTTGCAGCAAAACGTAAATATGCACCACAAAGGGCAAGTAGTTCTTTGTTAATTAGAGTAGGATATCTACAACGTCATAAATCTAGGAGGTATTATGAAAATCATCATCTTACATGGTCTTTATATGCATGGGCTGGTCATGCAGCCTCTTAGCCAAAAGCTGAGAAAACTCGGATACGAAACGCAAGTACTCAGCTATAACACTGTTGCTATCGATGAGTCTTCACTGTTTGATTCTATTGATCATTCGCTTAATCCACTGACCACAAACGTGCTCGTGGGGCACAGCCTGGGAGGCTTGATGATTAAGCGCTATCTCGCCAACAGAAAACCGAGCACTAGCTTAATCTCTCATGTTGTCGCTATCGGTTCGCCTCTTAAAGGCGCGTCCATAGTAGGTCGGATTCAAGATCTCGGGTTGGGTGCCATTTTAGGAAACTCGCCACACCACGGATTAAACAAACATGATGATGCGTGGGCTTTTCCGCAAAAACTCGGCAGTATCGCAGGAACGATGCCGATTGGCGCTCGCCCATTGTTGATCCGTAATGACAACACCATGTCGGACGGTACGGTTACCGTAGAAGAGACAAGACTGGACGGTATGCAAGATCATATCGAAGTGAAGCAAACGCATACGAGCCTGATTTACAACACCTTCGTGCCACAGCAGATTGATCACTTTATTCGCACAGATTATTTCCGTCGATAGCACACTTTTCCATCATACAGATGGAATCGACTTTCCAAGCTATTCAGTTCGCAGTACTATCCTAGCTCCACTTCCTCACAACTTGGATGAAGTGGCACATTTTTAATTGTTCTCAGGGCGGGGCGAAATTCCCCACCGGCGGTATACTTTTTCAAGTGAGCCCGCGAGCGCTCGATTCGTCGAGGTCAGCAGATCTGGTGAGATGCCAGAGCCGACGGTTATAGTCCGGATGAAAGAGAATAAGAATACACCAGCATAGCGAGTCAGATTGCTAAGAGTGCTGGTGCACTTCTTTTGATCGTATTTTACGACGATCTCTCACACCGCCCTGATTCTGGTGAAATTTAGGAGTTAACCATGAATCAGTCATCACTACTTGCCGAATTCGGCGACCCAATTACTCGCGTTGAAAACGCACTTATCGCTCTAAAAGAAGGCCGTGGCGTACTTCTTCTTGATGATGAAGATCGCGAAAACGAAGGCGATATCATTTATTCAGTCGAGCACCTCACCAACGAGCAAATGGCGTTGATGATCCGCGAATGTAGCGGCATCGTTTGTTTGTGCTTAACAGATGCTCAAGCGGACAAACTGGAACTGCCTCCAATGGTAGTAAACAACAACAGCGCAAACCAAACCGCATTTACGGTTTCTATTGAAGCGAAAGTTGGTGTAACAACGGGGGTTTCAGCAGCAGACCGAGTGACGACCATTAAAACGGCGGCAAACCCGCATGCGAAACCTGAGGATCTTGCTCGCCCGGGCCACGTATTCCCTCTGCGCGCACGTCCAGGTGGTGTAATGACTCGCCGTGGTCACACAGAAGGTACGATTGACCTGATGCAAATGGCAGGGCTTCAACCCGCTGGCGTACTATGTGAAGTGACCAACCCAGATGGCACGATGGCAAAAGCACCAGAGATCGTTGCGTTTGGTCGCCTGCACAACATGCCAGTGCTGACTATTGAAGACATGGTGATGTACCGCAATCAGTTCGAGTTAAAACTGGCATAATTAAATCCCAGCTCTGAAAGAAGCCGCGCATTTGTGCGGCTTTTTTGATCGATCCTCTTTGCACTTGAGTAGTTATACTTATTGAAAACAAAGGGAACAACACCATGAAAGGATTACTGAAACTCGTCGCTCTCGTTGGCTTTATCTCCATGAATTCGCTTACTCTTGCATCTGAGTGCCCTGATATTCTTCAAGGTAAGCAAAGGTTGTTAAACTCAACAGAAGAAGTCGATCTATGCGAAAGCTTTAAGGGAAAGACACTACTAGTCGTCAATACAGCAAGCCAGTGTGGCTTCACTCCTCAGTTCGAACAGTTAGAAACCCTCTATCAAACTTACAAAGACCAAAACTTCACCGTTATAGGCTTCCCGAGCAATGACTTCCGACAGGACAGAGGAAGCGAAACAAACACAGCGAAAGTCTGTTATCTCGATTACGGGGTCACCTTTCCAATGATGGCTCGCTCTTCAGTATTAGGTGTAGATGCGAACCCAGTATTCAACCAAATTACTAATCAAGCAGGCATAAAACCAAAATGGAACTTCTACAAGTTTCTAATTAGCTCTGAAGGCAAAGTTATTGCTACTTTTCCAAGCTCCACATCACCGACAAGTACTACGCTTACCAATATGATAGAGCAACAATTGTAAGGTGACGACCATGACAACACGCTCAACCATGCTACAACTCGGTTACTTAGGCCTGATTCCATTTGTGTTTAGTTTAGGGCTGATTTTCACTGATATCTCACTCTTCAATTTAAGTGGTCAGCAATTTTTCATCGCATACAGCGCCGTTATATTAAGTTTTTTATCCGGCATACTCTGGGGGAATGGCATTGAGCATTACTACCACCGCCTTAGCAGAAATATATTAATTCTCAGCAACCTTTTTGTCTTACTCGCTTGGGGCGCATTATTGCAGGGTCACAAACATTACGCGGTCGCTACCCTACTCTTAGCAATTGGGTATCTTGCTGTTTGGTATGCAGAAAAACTCGTGAGGAAAGTCGAACAAGACACCGAGCCCAAGGGATATCAAGGAATGAGGAGCAAACTGACCTTCGGCGTAATCGTAATGCACGGATTGGCTTTAGTTTCATAACCTGGTCTGTCCAGTACTAAGATCACAAAAAAACGTCTTTTTATAAAACAATGTTCATTTCGTGAATGCACACATATTTTGAACACTGTTTTGTTTCATTTATGAATCAATCCACATATAAGTATCTCAAAGCATTCACAAAGGATATGAATATGTTTTTTCGCAAACTTTTGTTTAGCACTGCGATGATCAATGCAACGACAGGTTGCGTGTCTTACCAAGCACAACAAGCCGCCGCTCAAACAGTAAATAATACAGGTGCCGTGCTTACCAATGTGATTAAAACCACGATTGCTCAGCCATGTAATGTCGCAATCACTGCAGCTAGCTTGTTTTATCCGCATGCCATATTTATGACTAGTGTTCCGACTCAAGCATGCACAAGCGTTCTTAGATAATGCGAAAGTGATAAGCATAAAAAATGGCGACTCTACCGTCGCCATTTTTAAGCATCAATGCTATTTATAGTTACAGCGTCAATAAGTAATTAACTAATTGATTGTACTCGTCGTAAGTACGAATTTCGTTGGCCAAAACAATGTATTTATTGTTCACAACCACACCTGGAACCCCTCTTAACGTGCTGGCTGCAAATTGCTTATCAAAACCTTTCTGCATTGAGTTTACGGCGAAACTGTTGTACGCCGCATCAAACTTCTTACCTTCTACGCCATTATCAACGAAGAGCTGTTTCAGCTCAGCGTCATCTTTTGGCGCTTGTCGCTTTTGATGAATTTGGGCAAACATGGCAGGAATCATTGTATCTTCAACCCCGAGCGATACCATCGTCGCGTAGGACTTGGCCATCGGAATCGCCATATCTCCGCCCATGAACCCCACATGTACCTTTTCAAACTTTGCCTCTTTTGGCAGAGCAGGTTTTAAACGCTCAATAAGCGACTCAAACTTGTAGCAATGTGGGCAATAAAAAGAAAAGAATTCCGTCACAACAGGTTTCGATGCTTTCTTAACATCCAGAACTTTGTAGTGCTTCCCTTCTTCAAATTGCGCTGCGTGAGCGGTAAAAGTCAGTAAAAGTGCACTACATAAGGCAAGTAGTTTTTTCATTGTTTATTTCCTTGTGGCATTCAAATGCCAAATCATTTCATTTGGTAAAAAGGGGAAACCCCAAGTAATTTGAGATGAGGAATTAAACAATCGGAGGACGATAAAGCTTGGTGATCACTGTCACTACTTTTTCGACTAAAGGCCTATCAATCAATGCAAGGCTGTAAGGAAGAAGCAGTAAGTCGTTTTGAGATAAGTTGGCGGGAATTTTGACCATGCAGGAAGAGCTACAACTCGTGTGAGACTGTTGCACCTTATTGATGGCTGACTCATCGTGATGTGATTCTACGCAGTCGTCATTGACGCCAAGTTGTTTGTGCAGAGCAGCCTGTTGAACAATAATATCGCGTACTTCAATTGTTTTCACCGGGGCTGAAGCCTTCGCCATAGGAGCGACACTGCTCAAAAGCATAGCGGCTAAACAAACTATCGCGGTCAACAATGTACGGTTAAACTTCAACATAGCTACATCAACAAAAATGGTGATTTAAGATAATACATGATAACGGTTTGACTTCAAGGTACGGACTCTGAGTTCCGCCTCGCCTAAAAACTTGGTACGTTAACGGTTCCATATCCTTGAGGCTTCTCAATACCGCTCCCCTCTCACAAGAACTCATAGCGATTAAGCTATTCATCATTTAGATAGTTCTTCACCTGATACCAGCGACAATTCGATAAAACTTGAAATCGTTATGAAACACGAGTAATAGTTAGAACAGTTTTTGTACGAACAAGGAAAGATCAATGCTTAAAAAGAGATTCTTTAAGACAAAAGATGAAGTTGAAGTCACGTTCGAGCTAGATAAAGACCAGTGGGACTCCATCCATATTGCTGGGGATTTTAACAACTGGCAGCCAGAACCGATGAAATTAGTGAAGAAAAGCCGTCAATTTAAATTTAAAACGCGCTTACCTAAAGAGCAGAATGTTCAGTTCCGCTACTTGCTCAATGATGCAAAGTGGGAAAACGATCCTCAAGCCGACGCTTATGTTCCCAATGCTTTTGGCAGCGACAACAGCGTCGTGTGCACCACCGAATAAAACGTAAGTTCACCCTAATATTCCATATTAAGGCGCAACAGTTGCGCCTTTTTTAGACTTTTCAAAATGTGATTAATGATTAAGTTTGAATCATTACTTGGGGTATTTATCGAATCAACTCATCCGATAACCTTATTCTGAGAAAGCTTTATTTGAAATAATTCGTAAATTTGTTTAAGTTCCAGTGATATTAAATATTGTATACATCACTCAAATGAACGCACAACAAGTCAAACCATCTTTAATCATCGTGGAAGACGATCCCAAATTACAAGCTATGCTGGGAGAGTATTTTGTTGAACAAGGTTTCCAGGTCAAATGTATCGACAACGGGACAGACGCACCCGAAGCGATTATTGACACACAGCCAGACGTGGTTTTGTTAGATTTGATGCTACCTGGACAAGACGGCCTGAGCGTATGTCGTCAAATCCGTGAATGCTACAAAGGCAAAGTGTTGATGCTGACAGCGAGTGATGACGACTTCGATCACGTCGCCGCATTAGAAATTGGCGCCGATGACTTTGTTACCAAGCCAATCAAACCTCGTGTGCTGCTGGCACGCATTCGCATGCTATTGAGAAGAAAAGAGGCAGCCTCTACCGAGTCCGAAAACGGTCTACAAATTGGAGTACTGTGTTTAAACCGATTACGTAAATCATGCGTCATGAACCAGGAAGAAATTGCGCTGACTGACGGTGAGTTCGATTTATTATGGGTTCTCGCAACACACGCAGAAAAAACACTCTCACGTGAGTGGTTAACGAAAACACTACGTGGTATTGAGTACGACGGTACAGATCGCACCATTGACAACCGTATTGTGACATTGAGAAAAAAATTAGGCGATGTCTCTTGCTCTCCACAAAAAATAATCACGGTTCGCGGCAAAGGCTACCTATTTATGCCTGATGCATGGAATGAATAATGAGACGGATTTATCTGGAAAGCTTTGTCGGTCTTATCATTCTATTTATGGTGAGTTTGTGGGGTTACGAATTCTTGGTCTATGAGATCAACACAGATTACGATTACCTGCTACAAGAGCAAGAAGGTCAAGCTTTCCACGATCTTATCTATCCTATCTACGAAGAGCACGGACTAGAATACACTCAACAACAGCTTGAGCAATTTGCCACGTCCAGCCATCGCTTGTTGATTCCTCACACGCTCGAAGAACTTCCAGAGGACATCAGAAAAGCATTTGAAAGTGACACCTCTGTTAACGTGGCTTACGACGAAGAAAGGGATATATGGTTCCGCCTAGATGCGGACACCCCTATTTTCAAAATGATCGATGATCCGGATAGCTCAGTTATTCAGGCGATTAACTTTGATGACAACATTGTATGGTTATTCTTTTTAGCCGGATTTGCTCTGTATTGCATACTGCTGATCTGGTTTTTGAGCCGTCGAATTCGTGAGTTAGAAAGAGTCACGGTAGAGTTTGCTTCAGGCAACTTCAAAGCACGAGCAAGCACCTCAAGCGCCAAGTCCGTTGGAACGCTGAACAAAAGCTTTAATACGATGGCTGACAAAGTTTCTCGCCTGATCACTAGCAATAAAATGCTGACCAATGCAGTTGCGCATGAATTACGCACTCCTATTTTTCGTTTGCAGTGGCAAGCTGACTTGTTATCGGACTCTACATTAACCGAACAACAGAAAAAGCATGTACGTAGTATCGTCGAGGACATTGACGAGATGGAAGATATGGTTGAAGAGCTGCTTTATTACGCCAAAATGGAACGCCCAGATACGGCGTTGCAAACAGAAAACGTAGCGCTCGCCAAGTTAGTTAATGAGTTAAAACAGAGATGGCAAAAAGAGACCAAATTATCAATCTCACTCAATGAAACAAACTCTGAAAACGCGCGCGCATTCGCCGATCCAAAACTGCTAAAACGTGCCTTGGATAATCTGCTACGCAATGCAATGCGATACGCAAATACTCAAATTATGGTTGAGATAAAAAGTGATCAGCAAAGCTGTTTAATCCATGTACATGATGATGGTATAGGCATAGAAGAGCAGCATTGGCCTCACCTTTTTGAAGCATTTTATAGCGCGGATGAGTCCCGAAACAAAAACACGAGTGGATTTGGGCTCGGTTTGGCGATCGTCAGGCAGATAATGGAACTTCAACATGGTGAGGTTTCGATTTCTCATAGCCCACTTGGTGGTGCTTGCTTCACACTTCGTCTTCCAAAATCAGACAGTTAAGTTAACCTCTTTCCTCCTTTACAGAAGACGACACTTCAATACACTCCAGCGACAGAGCTCAGCAATAAAACAGTGTACATTTAATCCATAAATTCACAGAACAAATGGATAATACTCATGTACAAACCTTTTATTCTGGTTATGACGCTTGCCTCTACTCTTAGCGCTTGTACTTATAATCAAAAGCCTGTTGTCGACATGACTAATGTTGATCCTGCTAAATATGAACAAGATTTTCTTTATTGCCAAGAGTATGCGGAAAACGTAGACAAAACGGAAGCTGCAAAATCTGAAGCCGCGAATGGCGCAGTTACAGGTGCACTAATTGGGGCAGCAGCTGGTGCGCTGGAAAACGGGATAGGTGGAGCTGCTGTTGGTGCCGCTGCAGGCGGTACTGTTGGAGCAGGGGCCGGAGCGTTGAGTGGAAGCAATGACTCCACCAAGACACAATCTCTCGTACTGCGAAAATGCCTTCAGAATAAAGGCTATACCGTCTACGACCTTGATTAATTCAACTCTTTTTTCTTATTCAAACCCTATATCGTTGTGTGATGAATGCCATTCACAAATGTTTCACGCAAGAACGATTAGTCTCATTTCATCGTTTGGATAGATGCACAATCTAAATTATTAAGCTGTAGTAAGGTCATATTTTGAAGCCAGGAAAAACAGGTCTACGCCGTGTCATGGATGCGACCGGCTATTCATTTCAGGGATTGAAAGCCGCATGGAAATACGAAGCCGCCTTCAGACAAGAATTGATTCTAGCCTTAGTGCTTTCCGTCTGTGCTTTTTTCCTTCCAGTCACCACATTTGAAAGAGTACTGATGATCAGTAGCCTGTTATTGGTCCTGATCGTCGAACTTATTAATTCCGCCGTAGAAGCGATTGTCGACCGTGTTAGCGATGACTGGCACGAGCTCAGTGGTAGAGCCAAAGATATCGGCTCGGCTGCAGTATTTGTTGCGCTCACTCTTGCCCTTTTTGTTTGGGCTTCGTTCTTGCTCTAATTTTGATTCAAGACATTTACTTATGAAGACACATAATTTGCAACAAAAAGGTATCTCGTACGTTACCTTTACTTTCTTGTTGGCATTCTATTTCGCGCTGGTTGTAAATATTCCTATTTACAAAGAGCTGAATGGTATTTTTTCAAGCCTAGATAATGTCAAAATTGGTTTTATTATTACGATACCCATTTTCTTTCTTGCCGCGCTCAATTTCCTTTTTAACTTATTTAGTTGGCCTTGGGTTGGAAAACCATTCTTTATTACTTTGCTCATAATTTCGAGTATGGTTAGCTACGCAAGTTACAACTATGGCACGCTTTTCGATTCTGGAATGATTGCTAATATTGCTGAAACCGATTCGAGCGAGGCAAGCTCTTACCTGAGTACTTATTCTGTAATCTGGACGCTACTTATGGGGGGCGTCCCTGCGATGATTGTCTATAAGGTCAAGTTGCAATCTCAGCGCCACCAATTGCTGTATTTTTCTCTCACGAAGTTGGTGTCGATGTTGTCATCTCTTGCAGTAATTGCTGTTATTGCCAGTGTTTACTACCAAGACTATGCATCTGTCGGTCGCAATAACAGCTATCTGAAAAAAATCATTATTCCCACTCAATTCGTTTACAGCGCGACTGGGTATGTAAAGGAGAAATACTTCACCACGCCAGAGCCGTATCGCGAGATTGGAATCGATGCAAAGCAGTCAGATAGCGCAGTAAAGCAAGCACAGAACAAGCCGACACTACTGGTGTTTGTTGTCGGAGAAACCGCTCGAACACAGAACTACCAACTCAATGGCTATAAGCGAGAGACAAACCCTTACACCAGTAAGCTGGATGTGATTTCATTTCAAGAGGTTGCGTCTTGTGGCACTGCAACTGCAGTATCTGTGCCTTGCATGTTTTCTCAGCTCACGCGAAGCGAGTTTGAACGGACCAAGGCAGATAACCAAGATAATGCTCTCGACATCATGCAGCGCGCTGGAGTTGACCTCATCTGGAAAGAAAATGATGGCGGAGACAAAGAAGTCGCCCACAAGATCAAGAAAATTGAAGTGAACCGAAAGCAAGCAAGTCCTCTGTGTAACGGTCAAACCTGTTACGATATGGCGCTGTTAGATCACTTTGATCAAGAAGTTGCGGATATGCACGGCAATCGCGTTGTCGCCATGCATCTTATAGGAAGCCATGGTCCTACCTACTTCCAGCGTTATCCTAGAGACAAAGCGTTTTTCAAACCAGACTGCCCACGTGCAGATATAGAAAACTGTAGCGTCGAACAAATCGTGAATACGTACGACAATACGATACGCTACACTGATCTTGTGTTGGCAGAAACCATCAACAAACTCAAAGCATTAGAGTCTCAATATAATACCGCTCTCATCTACGTATCGGATCATGGTGAATCATTAGGCGAAAACGGATTGTTCTTACATGGCATGCCTTACGGCCTTGCACCAGACTTCCAAAAACGTGTTCCTTTGCTCATGTGGCTATCTTCCGGCTTTAAGCAAGTGAAACAAATCAACACCGACTGTTTGTCGAATGAAGCGCAAAAGGCAGGCCAGTACTCACATGATAACGTGTTCCACTCTTTATTAGGCGTTATGGATGTACAAACCCAAGCCTACGACGGCAAGTTAGATATATTCAAAGATTGCCGCACGACTTCCTAAGTGGACCAACAAAGCCTGACTCAAAATGTGAGTCAGGCTCTTTTCTAACAAGGCATTTAAACTCATCAACTTGCCAAGCGTTATACTACAACCTGCCATCCATACATCGAAATAAGGACTAGGATGAAAATTGGTATTATTGGTTTAGGAGATATTGCTCAGAAAGCATACCTTCCCGTTATCACTCAGCTTCCAAATATCGAACTTGTATTTTGTACACGCAACGCAAATGCACTTGAGAGTCTGGCTAAGCAATATCGAATCTCAGAGACCTGTCAAGACTACCAGCAGCTTCTGCACTTTGGCGTAGATGCTGTCATGATTCATGCGGCAACAAGCGTACATCCTCAAATCGCAGCATTCTTTTTGCAGCATGGAATCCCAACCTTTGTCGACAAACCATTAGCGGACAATGCTGATGACGTGGAAAAACTGTACGATATTGCCGAAAAAGAAAAACAACCACTTTATGTGGGCTTCAACCGACGTCATATTCCGGTTTACAACCAACACATGCCAGAGGTACAGCAAGGCAACATTTCTGACCTAAAATCGCTACGCTGGGAAAAGAACCGTCACCAACTACCAGGCGATATTCGTACCTTTATATTTGATGATTTTATTCACCCATTAGACAGTATTAACGTGACAGCCAAAACCGATTTAAAAGAGGCTTACATAACGCATCAGCTTGAGGGTGACCAATTGGCGCGTTTAGACATTCAGTGGCAACACGGAGATACTTTACTCCACGCTTCGATGAATCGTCACTTCGGTATGACGATGGAACGCGTTCAAGCTTGTTATGCAAACAAAGCAATGGAATTCGACTCTTTCGTTGAAGGGAGACGATGGCAAGCGAACCAAGAGCAAAAAATCAATTTGAAAGATTGGACGCCAATGCTGACGAGCAAAGGTTTCCATGCGATGTTGCTCGACTGGTTTAACGTCGTTGAATCTGGAAAAATCGCCAGTGAAGTAGTGAAACGCAACATTGCTAGCCATCAGTTAGCAGAGCAAATTTGTCAATATATCGAGAAAGTTACCTCTAGGTAGCTTAATTCTTGGCTATATGCTTAATCGAGTATTACGCTCTATACTAAAACAAACGTAGCTTCAGGGAGTCATTCATTCTCTGTTAATACTTATGCGGCTATTCTATCAAGCAAGTGAATGAGGGAACGGATCACGTTTATTAACGGAGTGGTTCTAGTTTTACATTACGATACCCTCAGGAACCTGTATCGTCATATTCAAGAGTAAAGGAAATAGAATGAGAACACTCGGTAACATCATTTGGTTTGTATTTGGTGGCGTATTTATGGGGTTGCTATGGTGGTTTTTCGGTATCTTGGCCTTTATTAGCATCATCGGAATACCTTGGGGGCGTGCGTGTATCGTTATGGGTAATTTTTCCTTTTTCCCATTCGGAAAAGAAGCCATTTCACGCGATGAATTGACCAATGAAATGGACATTGGTACGAGCCCTCTAGGCGTTATCGGTAACGTCCTTTGGTTTGTCTTTGCAGGCCTTTGGTTAGCAATCGGTCACGTACTTTCCGCCGCAGCGTGTTTTGTAACCATCATTGGTATTCCGTTTGCACTCCAACACCTGAAGCTTGCGGTTATTTCACTCGCACCAATTGGTAAAACGGTTGTGTCGTCAGAAGAAGCTGCAATGGCTCGGTACAATATCAACCGCTAACAAACAGCCAATATACTTTCTATCCTCTGGGCAGTATTGCTCAGAGGGCAACTCCCGTCAAAAGTAAGCCTATTATCGCTATCGCATATTCAATAATGGTTGATTGTATATCCATACCGTCACCTTTAAGTTGAAGTTCACCCTAGCTCTGTACTACTTTACTTTTTTATTAATCAATGGATTAGCTTAACCCTCCAAGCTCACCCACGCTCAAAAATCAGTATTATTTCCGCTCCTCTAAATTGAGTTCATTTACGAAAAGTCGAACTATAAGCATAGTTGATATTAATGATTTTTGACGATAAATAACTCACACCAATCCAGCGATAGTTCCAGCGTTTACTTTTTCTCAATAAACGTAAGCCGTTACGAAAGCGGGTTTCTTCCCGATCAAAGCCACCACTTCGCATCACTATCGCTTTTCTTTAAAAGGCAACAAATATTCGTTGTTATCTTGAGTAAATTATTTTGTTTGTCGCATTTAAGTTCAATCAATATTATTCGCGACATCAGAGAAATAGACCATTGAGCTCCTTAGCATTTATCACAGACATAGAACGTAAAGCCCCTTTTTTGCTCGTTTTTCTTTTTACAAATGTTCTAACTCAACGCCTATTCAGACAGGAATACACCGTGGATAAATATCAAGCTGCTTATGCCAAACGTCTAGAGAAGTTAAAGGGTAATCAATCTCCAAAAACGATAGCCCGTCTTTCGGCTTCGGGAGGCATTTCTTAACAAAGAGTACGAACTCCAAGACTTAGAATACCAACTATCAGACGCAGCACACCTACACTATGAACAATCTCATGTGAAAAATGATATTTCTTTTAAGGCGTTCAAGCGGGCGTTCTATAACGAATCCATCAAAATCTACAACCTAACCGATGGCGCCTCTATACAGAAAGTATTCACTCCGCTGCTCGCATTAACGACAGTTTGGGTGCTATTTATCTGCTTTTTTGACAAGTGATCATCACTTTTATTAGAACAATAAACTTAGGGCGCTTGCATCATGATTCAAAACGATAACCAGACGCACAACGCCCCACTTAAATATAAAAAAGGAGTTTGATCTTGTATGTCTAAGATGACACTTCTTTTAATTACAACAACGATCAGTATCGGAATTACAGGCGCCGCTTTCTGTGTGGGAGTGACATATTTATTCAGTGCGCTTTCACTAAATGAGCTGCTCAATAACCTGTAACCCCCTAGGCTTAATATAAAAAGGGCATCCATCGATGCCCTTTTCTTTTACTTAAGGAGATGCCCTAGCACTTAGGACCACTTGGGTATAAAACCGTTATGCGTTAAGCTGCATTCTATTCATCCAATAGGTAAAGAATGGAACACAGTGATGGAACAAGTAGGAGATCGTGCGTTGATTGTCGAAGGTGGTGCAATGCGAGGTATATTTTCTTGCGGCATACTCGATCATTTTCTCGCTAACGATTTCTCTCCATTTGATAGCTTTTGGGGCGTATCGGCGGGCGCAAGTAACTTGGCGGCGTATTTAGCTAAAATGCCCGGGCGCAACTTAAAAATCTATCTCGATTACAGTTTAAGGAAAGAATTCATCTCACCATCTCAGATTCTACGTGGCGGCGATATGATGAACTTAAATTGGATGTGGGACGTCACTCTCGAAGAGCTTGGCATAGACAAGTCCGTACTAAAAGCGGATTCGAGACCTTTCTTTTTAGGCGTAACACGTCAAGACAATGGCCAAGCGGAGTACCATACTCCTAATGTCGACGAGCTCGCAGAAACAATGAAAGCCAGCAGCGCACTTCCCGTACTTTACCGAAATGGTGTCTTACTGAACGGCACCCGATACGTTGATGGTGGGGTTTCTGATGCACTTCCTGTCGCAGAAGCAATAAAGCGAGGCGCCAAAAAGATTATGGTTTTACGCAGTCAACCCTCTAGCTATCAAAAGCCGAAAGGAAAGTTCAGCGCGCTAACCAAACGGATGTTGAAAGAAACGCCAGGATTAATTGAGCCGATGTTGACGCGTGAAGTTCGCTACAATCAAACGTTAGCACTGATCGACAATCCACCATCGGGAGTCGAAATCATCCAAGTTTGTCCTCCTGAATCATTTAAATTAAAACGATTGAGTCGCTCGCCAGCACCATTGCGCCAAGCTTATGAGTTAGGTATTGAAGCAGGAAAAGAAGCTATCATGCGATGGAATCAGAAGTAGAAAAAAGCCACGTGGATTAGACGTGGCTAACGCAAATTCGATGGCAGTGGATTATCGTATTTGCTTCTGGTCGAGCCCAATAGTCAGGCTCAAAACTGTTGATAACTGCGCTACTCACAGAAAAGGGAGTTAGGATGTTGACGCTAGTAGGTTTCAAACAATCCTGAATTGTAGTCTTGGATTGCTTGTTCTATTTCTTTCATGCTATTCATTACAAAAGGGCCATAGTGAACCACTGGTTCATTGATTGGTTCGCCAATAAAAATCAGAGCACCACTCTCCTTTTCGGCTTGTAATTCAACCCATTCACCTTTCGATAGAATCGCCATTTCGCCTTGATTGATCTCACGATCTTTTAACTGAACACGACCTTTATAAACGTAGATCATCATGTTGTGGTCTTGCTCCGTGGTCAAATTCAAAGCGTGACCAACCATCGCTCTCCAATCGGCCACTGTGGCAGCAACACCTGTTTCTGTTAAAGGCCCCTGAATACGTTCGTTGTCTATAGTCAGATGACCAGCAATCAAGCGTACAACGCCCGAGCTTTGAGTTTCGAATTCCGTTATCGTTTCAGGTTGAAAGTCATGATATTGAGCCGGTGACATCTTATTTTTCGCAGGCTGGTTTATCCAAATTTGGAAACCATGCAATTCACCTTCCTGCATAATAGGCATCTCACTATGAATGACGCCTCTTCCTGCCGCCATCCATTGAGCGCCACCAGAACGAAGCTCACCAACATTATCCATGTGGTCACGATGCTGGAAATGACCTTTCAACATGTAAGTAAGCGTCTCGATGCCGCGATGCGGATGAGGAGGAAAGCCACCAACATAATCAGCACGGTCGTCAGACTTAAGTTCATCCATCATCAAAAATGGAGAAAAGCTCGCATGATTAAACCCTGCTACTCGACGAATTTTCACTCCGTCACCATCAGCAGTGGGTTGTGATTGAATAAGCTGACGAATTTCTCTGAATGTGCTCATACTATTTCTCCTCGTTTACCTTTGTGGCCGCTTGCAAACCGCATGTTCAGCCATGGCTATCGATATGGTTCTATTTTAGATTGAAGAAAAATAATCATGAGCCTTGCTATTTGAGCTACTTATTCAAATTTTTCGAACAGCCCACTTATCCAAGCTGTCGACATATATTTAAAAATAAGTGTAGCTATTTCCTAAACAAGGTGTATAGTAGGCCTTGGCTCTTAGAAGAGAGCTGTTAATGCAACATTTAGTTTAAGTTTCCTCTCAGTAAAATCTTGAATCCCCCAATTCAGACACCTGCGTACAACTTCCTCTTGATTGAACATTCAATAGCTTAGAAAAGATCCACAAAACAAATTCAAATTTTAATGTTTAATTCAAAGGTATTTTTATGTCTAAAGTAAACGGCTCAGTAAAATGGTTTAACGAAACTAAAGGCTTTGGCTTCCTATCTCAAGACAACGGTGGTCAAGATGTATTCGTACACTTCAACGCTATCGTTTCTGACGGTTTCAAAACACTGACTGAAGGTCAGAAAGTAAGCTTCAACGTAGAGCAAGGTAAAAAAGGTCCTCAAGCGACTGAAGTAACTCCTCTATAAGACTGCTTTTCTTGGTGTAGCATGCCCATGCTGCACCAAATCTCTCTCCTTCAAAAATATTCTCACTTTAATCACTCAGCCTAATATCAGGCATTGCTTTGTGCTACCTAAAATAAATAGGATAGTACTGCTTAATTTATTATTTATAGGAAAAATCATGTCCTCAAAAAGAACAGGCCGTCAAAGGCATTGGTATCAATTACTTAACAAAGACAAAATCACTAAGAAACAGGAGAATAAATGTTAGAAATTGAATTTAATCTAGAACAACCTCACACCTCTTGGAACGCTAAAATACATCAATTAAATGGTGATATTTTACGAAGGCACGTATTACCTAAGCTTCATTCTCATAGCTACATGATCGATTTTGAATATTGTGAGAAAACGCAATCTGGAACTATTCTCTGTGATTCAGGTTCAAAGTTAGGAAGTTTTACTGTTAACTAATTCAGTTTTCATGCATTAATGAATGATGCAACTAATTTGGAAGGTATCCAATGGCTAGAAAAAGTAAGAAGCAAGCAGAAAAAGACAAAAAAGAGTCTGAGCAAAACGCGGCGGCGGTAAAACAAAAAACGCGACGCCGTATAGAAGACATTATGGAACAAAGAGAATTTGACAAGTTATTTGATCTATAAGCTATCCTTGACTCTCTCAATTCTCTCTCTGCTCCATCGTTGTGCAAGGTACCGCCACCTACCTTTGCTCAAACGAAGCCTCACTCTTTTTCCTCACTTACAACAACACGATAAGCCTCGTTCACGCTCAAAAACCAATTTGATCCTCTATACCCAAGTGACTTATACGGTTGCCAGTTACTTTTCTTAGAAAAATCCTTCGACTACTGACAACTAGGTTATTTGCGTATAGCCAAATTGAGAATTTTGCGTATAATCCCCTCGTTTGCTTCGTATAACCCCAATGATATGGTTTGGGGTCTCTACCAGTTCCCGCAAAGTGCTGATTACGAAGAGTTGAGATCATCGTGGGTCTTACTCTTTGTGATAGCGTTCGATTTATTCTTATCTATACCTATTCTTAGAGTAACTGCATCCACAATACACATAAGGTGGAATATGAACGCATTTATTCAAGGTCTTCCAAAAGTAGAGCTGCACTTACATATCGAAGGTTCACTTGAGCCAGAACTTCTCTTCAAGTTAGCACAACGAAACGGCATCGACATTCCTTACTCTTCTCCGAGTGAACTACGCAGCGCGTATCAGTTCGAAGACTTACAGTCATTCCTTGACCTTTATTACCAAGGGGCGGATGTTTTGCGTACAGAGCAAGACTTTTACGATCTCACTTGGGAATACTTACTGCACTGTAAAGCGGATAACGTTATTCATACCG
This sequence comes from Vibrio sp. M60_M70, assembly GCF_037162085.1. Classification (NCBI taxonomy): domain Bacteria; kingdom Pseudomonadati; phylum Pseudomonadota; class Gammaproteobacteria; order Vibrionales; family Vibrionaceae; genus Vibrio; species Vibrio sp. M60_M70. The sequence continues at coordinate 629,508 of NZ_JARLUL010000002.1, read as the reverse complement.
AAATCTTTTTTGACCCACAAACGCATACAGAGCGCGGTATTGACTTTGACGCCGTGACCCACGGGATCGCTCGCGCACTAAAAGATGGGTACGAGAAGCTCGGCATTACTTCACAAATCATTGCGTGTTTTCTCCGTCACCTTTCAGAAGAAAGCGCCATGGAGACTCTGCAATCCGTTCTGAAACACCGTGATAAGATCATTGGTGTCGGTCTAGATTCTTCAGAACAAGGCCATCCACCAGCTAAGTTCAAACGAGTATTTAAACAAGCGGTAGAAGCAGGCTTACTGACTGTTGCTCACGCAGGTGAAGAAGGCCCCGCACAAAACATTACCGATGCAATTGAAATGCTTCACGTCAGCCGCGTGGATCATGGTGTTCGCTGTGTTGAGGATGAAGCATTAGTCGAGTCGTTAATTGAAAGCAAAATGCCACTGACGGTATGTCCATTATCGAACCTTAAATTGTGTGTATTTGACGATATGAAAGATCACAATATTGTCGAGCTACTGCGCAAAGGTGTCGCTGTGACGATTAATTCGGACGATCCGGTATACTTTGGTGGTTACATGACAGATAACTTTTTAGCCGTCAACAACGCACACCCAATGAGTAAGAATGAACTAGCTCAATTCACAATGAATGCGATTGATGCTAGCTTCATCGATAATGAGTTGAAAGCGAAGTATCGCCATCTCGTTAGTCAATACGTAAGTCAGCATGAAGCGTTGTAATAAAGCCATCAGTGCTACATCTTGGGTCAAACACTTAGGTGTTAAAACCTTACAAAAGCTCTGTGGTTAACCGCATTTATAAGCGCTAGACTGAGAAAGCTAAACTAGCACACAAAAAGGAATAAAATCATGATTCAACAAGGCCAAGCTCTACCAGTTGCGACTCTAAGCGAATTGACTACCGATGGTATGGTTAACCACGACGTGACTGAGCTGTTTGCAAACAAGAAAGTCGTACTCTTCGCTGTACCTGGCGCATTCACCCCAACGTGCTCGGAAGCTCACCTACCAGGCTATGTGGTATTAGCCGACGAGTTGAAGGCAAAAGGTATTGATTTAATTGCGTGTGTTTCTGTAAACGATGCATTTGTGATGCAAGCTTGGGGCGAAGCCCAAAACGCTTCAGAAATCCTGATGTTGGGTGATGGCGACGCAAGCTTTACTAAAGCATTAGGTCTTGAAATGGATACCGGCGGCTTTGGTGGTATTCGCTCACAACGCTACGCCATGATCATTGAAAACGGCATTGTGACCAAACTTAACGTTGAAGAACCAAAAGAGTTTGAAGCAAGCAAAGCAGAAACGATTTTAGCGGCGCTTTAAGCTTACCCTTAGATACAAAAACGGAAGCCATCGCTTCCGTTTTTTGTTGGCTAACGCATTCTCACAACACTCGTTTGTTGCTTACGCTGCATTTCCGCAAAAGTCAGCACAAATGGGGATGATTGCTTTACGCGGCTCGGCAGTGAAGAAAGCGCATTGTAGGCATCCTGTTTCGTTTTAAAATCGCCAACAGTTACCGTATACCAACGCGTGCCTCGGCTGTTTTTCCAGTTAACCCAAACCGGATGCTTAGGATCGATATAACGAATGTAATCTTTCACATCTTTTTCTTGCTTTAGCGCGAGTACCTGCATCGTGTAATGGTTTGGGTTTAAATAACCATACGCATCCTGAGAGGTCATTACTCCAACACATTGGCCACTATCGACCTGCTGCTGGTAAGGCATAGCGCAGCCCATGAGCGATAAAATCAATGTCAAAGATAAAATCTTGTGCACGTGTCACTCCATTTTTGTTCTAGTTTCTTTTCTCTCGCACTCAAAAACACAAAAACGCTTCTAATTAGGCGAAAATAGACCCATACGAGAAGGTTCGATGTTTTAGCGCAACGAGTATTCCAAAAAAGTAAGGCGACCACGTTGGCCGCCTTAGTAAATTGATTTAATAGAACAATAACAAGATAGAGTGATAATGGCAGAAGTTAGCTGTTTTTTAGAGCCAACTCGCGACCAATTGCTTAAACCAGTCTAAAATTCGCTTGAATAAGCTGCCTTCTTCCACTGATTCCAACGCAACAAGTTCGGCTTCATTCACAACTTTACCTTCGACTTTGTAAAGCACTTTACCAACCACTTGTTGTTGAGAAATTGGCGCTACCAAATCGCCATTATATTCAACTTCAGCTTGTAGCTTTTTCACATCCCCTTTTGGTAAAGTGAGATAAACGTCATTGGCCACGCCTACTTTAAGCTCATCTTGTTCGCCCATCCAAACTCGAGCGTTCGCAACTTCCGTTCCTGCCTCGGTTGGCATTACCGTATCGTAAAAGCGGAAGCCATAACTTAGCAGTTGTTTGCTTTCGGATTCACGGATATTCTCACTTTTTGCTCCCATCACAACAGCAATTAAACGCATGTCACCTTGAGTCGCTGAAGTCGCTAGACTGTAACCAGCACCGCTTGTATAACCAGTTTTCATACCATCGACATTCATACTGCGATCACGAAGCAAACCATTGCGGTTATATTGCGTAATGCCGTTGTAGGTAAACGAGGTTTCGCTATACAGTGGGTAGATATCAGGTAAGTCACGAATAATAGCTTGACCCAACTTGGCAATGTCATAAGGTGTTGAATATAAACCGTCACTGTCTAGACCATGAGGGTTGGTGAAAGCCGTGTTATTTAATTCAAGCTTAGCAGCCCAACTATTCATCAAGCTTACAAACCCTGACTCACTACCTGCGACATGTTCAGCAATGGCCACACTAGCATCATTACCTGATTGAACAACCAGGCCACGGTATAAGTCAGATAAAGAAACGGAAGTATTGACTTCAATAAACATCTTTGAGGAATCTGGGAAGTTTTTTGCCCAAGCATTTCGGCTAATGACGACCTCATCATCCAAAGTAATATTACCTGCGTTAATTTCTTGACCAGCCACATAAGCCGTCATTAACTTCGTTAAGCTCGCAGGATTTAGCCGTTTATGTGCATCACGTTCAACCAGCACTTTCCCAGTGTGAAAGTCCATCAAAACATAGCCACGAGAACTGAGTTCCGGTGCATTTGGCACAACCGTTGGTGCTGCATAAGCCAACGAAGATACAGCAGCGAACCCTGTAATTAACACTGTGTTTAATATAGTACTTTTTCTCATCATGACATCTTATCTTAGTAGCATTTAAGGCTTACAAACGGTACCCGAATGAATTCAAAGCGCAGGGTTACCTAGGTAAAGAGCGAGTATATTGAAACGGCGCTCAGTTACAGCCACCTTGTTACGATTAGTTACTTTTACTCAATGTTTGTCGAGAATAATGAGAGGTAGGTAGAGCTTTCGTCTAGAAAGATGAGACAAGAGGCGAGAAATCATGCCGTTATGCTATGTAATTAGTGTTCAGAGAAAAAACCGTACAAGCCAGATCTAAAACTAAGCTTGTACGGGAAAAGATAGCTAAAAATTTTATCACTATCTAACTAGGGGCAACTAAGAAAATCTACAATTCAATTAATAATCCAAACTAATAATTTACTAACCAATGCTTCATCTCGGTCATAACAACATAATAATTTATTGTCAGAATTTCAGATAAAAATAAAAATTTAATTTATATATAACCTAAATATTATCTATTACTAGACAGGAGAAAAGTATAATTTCCCTTTCTTAAAACTAAGGGAGGCTTTTTTCGATGCCTTTGAGTTTGTATCGTCATCAGTAAACTGAGTGTAACAATGAGGGATAAGGCATCCGGATTTAGCACGAAAAGATAAGCCACTGTTATTTAAGTTCACTCTCTGCTTTTTTATCACTAAAGACTTTAAATTTCGGTTACCTTCAGTTTGTATAGCAATTCTTTCACGTACCCCAACCCAGTACGAATCAAACGACGACATTATACATATCCTCTTTCATGGTATAAGCAGTTGTAATTAAACATTGCTCAAAGCTAGATGTAGAATTCAGTAAATTATTTAAATTTTATTTATCTATAAATTTTAATTTAAATAGATTAACCTGCACATTCCACACAAAATAAAAGGTTATGTCAAAGATTAATTATCATTAAGTTTATTTATACTAGATATAAAATTAAGTTATAAATTTAAGGTTATCTAAAGTATAAATTTTTAGAATATCATCAGCTAATAGTTAATAGAAATGCAGAGGGCTTGTTGAATATGAAAACGACAAATAGAAGCAAAGAACCATCTATAGATTGAATAATCTTCAACGGGTTTACAATTCAAATAAAAGTAGCGCATCTAGTAAGATGCGCTATGGATTTGATCAGTTTTGGAGTATGAGTTCGGATGAAAACAAACTTACTTGAAGTGACTGAGCCAAGTTTGCTTATGGTTTAAGCTTCAATACCTTATCAATATCTTCTGCGCTGTGACGTTCAGGTAACTGCTCCCACTCTTCTCCCCATGAGCGATTCACAATACGACCACGCTGGACAGCTTCTCGCTCATCAATCGCTTTCGCCCAACGCACAACGTTTTTATAGCTTTCTACGTCTAAGAATTCAGCCGCATCGTAAGCACGACCCAGTACAAGGTTGCCGTACCATGGCCATGTTGCGATATCAGCGATACTGTAATCATCGCCACCTAGGAATTCATTGTTTGCGAGGCGCTTGTCTAATACATCTAACTGACGTTTTGCTTCCATTGTAAAACGGTTGATTGGGTACTCGAACTTCTCTGGTGCGTACGCGTAGAAGTGACCAAAACCACCGCCTAGGTATGGCGCAGAACCTTGCAGCCAGAACAACCAGTTCATCACTTCAGCACGCTTTGCGCCCTCTTTTGGTAGAAAGTGACCAAACTTCTCTGCTAGGTAGAATAGGATGTTACCTGATTCAAACACGTTCACTGGCTCAGAACCTGAACGGTCAACTAGGGCCGGAATTTTCGAGTTCGGGTTCACAGCAACAAAACCAGAACCAAACTGGTCGCCGTCACCAATCTTGATCAGGTATGCATCATATTCTGCTTCTTTTACGCCTGCCGCCAGAAGCTCTTCAAACATGATCGTTACTTTCTGGCCGTTTGGAGTCCCCATGGAATAAAGTTGGAATGGGTGTTCCCCAACAGGCAATTCTTGCTCATGACGAGCGCCTGAGTCCGGGCGGTTAATGCTCGCCCACTGGCCACCGTTTTCGTTATCGTTTGTCCAAACTTTTGGTGGAATGTATTCGTTAGCCATTGTTATCCCTTATTGTGTTTGAATGCATTATCAAACTGGCAAACTCAGTGCGCCAGCAAGCATGATGAAGTAACCCACCGCATTCGATAAATGGGCATACCCAAGATATTAGGCCGGAATCTTCAAATAAAAGTCCTGACCTTTCACTTAATTAGAACCTTTGGTTATGGGATTTTCTTTCACGCTATAAGGAAAAACGTTGTGTTAATGTGAGTTAGGTTCGAGATGCTAACAATAATGAGTAAGCCCAACTCGGCGGCGCACCTCTGTTTGGTGATTTAGAACAACCGCTTAACTTTACAGTCACTAAGAGCGAAGTAGTGTTAGATACTTTGGTTCAGAAGACTTACGTACGTGAAAGATAGTTAGGTTAGATAGTTAAAAAGAAAAACGCCCTTCACTGAGTCAATGAAGGGCGTTTTAATATCTTTGTAATCGAAACCGTTACTTAGCTGATTCAAACAAACCAGTGATGCCTTTCAAAGGGAAAAGCCTTGCTTGCTCCAACCCTTTCAACGTTACCTTATTGAGGTCATCAATAAAGAAACGACTGGTCATCGTGTGTTTGCCACCATTAATAAAAATCTCGATGACAGAGTTGTCGATATATATATCAATCGTCTGCTTAGCGTCCAATCTTGGTGCTTTTCGAATGCCACCAAATTCTTCTGCGTACAAATGAGACATGTAACGACGGTCCAGCATAAACTCGTGCTCTGTCGCACTAAAGACGATGTTGTCACCTTTGAGGTTACTCAGCTCAAGTTCAAAGCCATCGCCCTCAAGGTCTAATTGGATCAAACAATTGGTGCTTTCCAGTGTATGGGATTGTGCAAAGACCACCTCTTCTTTTCTCAAACTCTTCAGCTCAGGGAGTGGAGTTTGAACAAGAAAACCATCTTTCAACGTTAGTTCTCTAGGAAGAGACAACATTCCTGCCCACTGGTGTGTGACCGATGGCGTGTCGATTTCTGGCAACCCTATCCATGCAATAAGAATGCGACGCCCATTCTCATCTAAATAGGTTTGTGGGGCGTAGAAATCAAACCCATAATCTGGCTGCAAAATATCTTGGTGGTTTTCTAAAGTCATCGACTCCAGGTTCAACTGATCACCCACGATATACGCGACAGAATAGATGTTTTTGAAATCATAAGGATTACTACTGCTCACACCCTGTGGAGAAAACAGCATCACCGATTGACCATTAATCTCAAAGAAATCAGGACACTCCCACATGTACCCAAGGTCAGAAAAATTGGTCTTGATAGGACCTTTATGCTGCCACGTTTTCAAATCTTTGCTTTGATATAGCGCCATTGAGCCATGCTCAGTTTTGGTTTGAGCACCCACCACCATCAAATAGTCGTCGCCTTTCTTCCAAACTTTTGGATCACGAAAGTGCTCCGTGTAATGTTCGTTCTCAATGACCACACCGTGCTTTTCAATGTTGCCGTCTGAATCCATGGTGGCAAAACACTGTGTTGGAACTCGGTTCCAGTTTTGGTCACGCTTGTTGCCAGTAAAAAACAGCAAAGCCTTGTCGTTTTCCACCAAAGCGCCGCCCGAATAGACACCATGTGAATCGTAGTCTTGGTCAGGATGAAGACCCACACCATGATCAGTAAAATGGATGAAGTCTTTAGTAGAAAGGTGATACCAATACTTCATTCCATGGACTGGTCCCACAGGTGTCCACTGGTAAAAGATGTGGTGCTCACCATTGAAATGGCACAACCCATTTGGGTCATTTAACAGCCCAAATTTAGGGGCGATATGAAAACTAGGAAAGCCTTTATCTTGCTGACGTGAAAGTGTCATTTCTTCGATATCACACTGAGGGATTTGCTCAAGTCGACGATATCTTTGCTCTACAGTCCAACGGTTGTTTAAGCTCATAATTTTTCTCAACTGAAATTGGATCTGAAGATCATTGCCCAATAAATCGCAGCAATTCTGTCTGGGTCGGAAGCGCGGTCATTGCGCCTTTTTGCGTCGTCGCTAATGCACCACAGCCATTTGCCCATTGAATCGCAGAGCTAACAACAGGATGATTTTTCCAATCGGCATGCCGAGACAGACATGCAAGTAGCCCTCCGACAAAAGCATCACCCGCACCTGTGGTATCAATCGGACTAACGACTTGACCAGTGATCAGCTCACTCTGACTTTCAAAGACGCGCCAAACGCCTTTCGCACCTTGTGTCACCAAGACCAACGCAATATTCAAAGCGGCTATTTGTTGTAAACCCTGTGCCATCGAAGTTGAGTCAGTTAAGAACAAAAGCTCTTCTTCAGAGAACTTAACCACGTCAGCCATCGCTACAGCCTTCATCACGACAGCTTGGATTTCTGATTGATCTTGCCACACTTCATCGCGCAAGTTAGGGTCAAAGCTAATGAAACCACCAGCGGCTTTTGCTCTTTTGATCGCCTCAAATGTGCTGCTTCGACTTGGCTCATTTGCCAGTGAAATCGAGCAAACATGCAGCCAGTCACCTTGCTTAAAGTTTGGGATGTCTTCAACAGACATAAACTGATCAGCGCTCGGTTTTACCATAAACGTAAAGCTGCGTTCACCTTGATCGTCTAAATCCACCACCACTGTTGATGTTCTTTGCTCAGGGTCTTTAATGAGAAACTCCGTGCAAACGCCCTCTTGATCGAGTATTGATTGCATGAAGCGACCAAATGGGTCATCACCCACACGTCCAAAAAACGCACTCTTACCAGATAGACGAGCAATTGCTACGGCGACATTCGCTGGTGCACCTCCGGGACATTTGAGTAAAGAAGTCTCAGATTCCGGTATTAGATCGACAACAGCATCACCAGTTACCCACACTTGATTCATCTTGCTTACCTTAAAATTAAAGCCCTGATAGTCCAACGTGTTGAACACATTCACTACCAAGTAAAAATTGAAAAAGGCTAGCCAAACCATGAGTGCTTGGCTAGCACCCCAAACATTTAGGAAAAGAAGTGGACTTTGGGGGACTCCACCCTTAAGGAGTTCAGATTAAGCCGCTGCTTTTTTACCGACTTTAGCGCGGTCACGCATACCTAGAACAATGGTGAGAACAAATGCGGTCAAGAACGCGATCACCATACCCGCGATGTAGTACCCAATCTTATCTGGCGTGATGGAAATGATGCCTGGAAGACCAGCTGCACCCAATGCCTGAGCTTTCACATTAAACATTGTGATGAACGCACTTGATAACGCCGCAGCGCAAACTGCCGCAATAAATGGGTAACGTAGTTTTAAGTTAACACCAAACATGGCTGGTTCTGTAATACCCAGCAAACCCGTAACACCAGATGGAATCGCAATACCTTTCATCTTCTTATCTTTGCTCATCACGCCCACCGCCAACGCTGCCGCTCCTTGAGAAACGTTAGACATCGCCGCAATAGGAAAGATAAAGGTGCCGCCCGTCGTTGCAATATCCGCAAGAAGTTGAGTTTCAATCGCAATGAAGCTGTGATGCATACCAGTAATAACAAACGGAGCATAAATAAGACCAAATACCGCACCACCAACAAAGCCAGCTGTGTTGTATAGCCAGTTCAGACCATCACCCAATAGGAAACCGATATCACGCGTGAACGGACCGACGACAGTAAACGTCAGCAAACCCGCTATGAAAATCGCCAGTAATGGCGTTAAAAGGTTGTCTAAAACAGAAGGTATGACTTTACGTAAGCCTAGCTCAACCTTCGCAAGAATGAATGCCGATACCAAAACCGGTAACACTGAACCTTGGTAACCCACTTTTTGGATTTCAAAACCAAGAATATTCCAAACCGGAATGTTGCCAGACACAGATGCGCCGCCGAATCCCCAACCATTCAGCAAGTCAGGGTGAACCATCAACATACCTAGCGCTGCCCCTAAATATGGGTTACCGCCAAACTTCTTACTGGCTGAAAATGCCAGCAGAATAGGCAGGTAAACAAACGGAGCGTTCGCAAACGTGTTGATCATGTTCGCCAAGTCTGTCAGTCCTGGGTTGGCCTCAATCAAGGATTTACCATCAATAAACAAGCCTTGGGCAGTCAGTAGGTTGTAAATACCCATCAACAAACCGCCAGCGACGATTGCTGGAATGATTGGGACGAAAATATCAGACAGCCCTTTCACCGCGCGCTGAACAATGTTTTGTTTCTCTGCGCCAGCAGACGCAACGTCGTTGGTGGACATTTCACTCATACCCGTCAACTTCGCCATTTCTGCATAAACTTGGTTTACGATGCCTGATCCAAAAATGATTTGGTACTGACCCGCAACTTTGAACTGCCCTTTTACCCCTTCAAGGTTATCAATCGCTTGTTCATCTATTTTTTGCTCATCTGCAACGGCAAGGCGTAAGCGTGTCGCACAATGTGCAAGTGCGGTGATGTTGCTTTTACCACCTAATAGAGTTAACAACTCTTTTGCTACTGCCGGATAATTCATTTCATACCCCATTGGATTATTATCTGAGCTTGCGAAATTTTTGGGAACGTTTGCAAAACAGATTTTTGCTCAATAAAACCAAATGATCAAAGATAAAGCAGAAAGAATGTGAGAATGATCGTCAAATTCTCTCCCTAAGAGCAGTATAGGAGGTTAGAATCGCTACTTATCAAAGAGCTTTTCATCTTCTCTTTGCAAACAATCCCAAAAACGAAAAACAGAATGGATAGGAACAATGGCGAGTCTGCATGATGTCGCCCGTCTGGCTGGCGTATCAAAATCAACAGTGTCACGGGTTATAAACGATGAGTATGGCGTAAAAGAAGCGACAAAACAGAAGGTCCGCCAAGCAGTAGCTGAGTGTGGCTATGTGCCGAACCAAGTCGCTAAAGATCTAAAATCTCAAAAGACCAATCTGGTTGGTGTCATCGTTCCTCGGGTTTCCTCTCATGCCACATCCCAAGGTGTCGATGGATTAACCGATGTCCTTGAAAAAGCCGGGAAACATGTCTTACTTGCTAGCACTCACCAAGCCCACGAAAAAGAACTAGAATATATTCAGATCTTTAACCAAAAACGGGTTGAAGGGATCATTCTTTACGCCACCCACCTCGATTCCAAGCTGGTCAAAGCAATTCAAAACTCAGCGGTCCCAGTTGTGCTCGTCGGTCAGGATGGTTCCATGTTTAATATTCCAAGCATCATTCATGATGACGCACGAGTAGGGTTTGAAGCAGGAAATAGACTGGTTGCAAAAGGTTGCCAAACTATGGGTTTTATTGGTGTGCAAGGTGACGATATCGCGGTAGATAAGCAACGCTCTGAAGGATTTGTTCAAGCGCTGCAACACCATGGTTTTGAGCTCGCCTTCCATGCTCGTGGTGACTTTACCATCGATTCTGGCTATGCATTGGCAAAACAACACTTAACAGAGAACCGTAAGCTAGATGGCTTGTTCTGTGCGACAGACCGTATTGCTATCGGTGCGATGAGAGCGATTCAAGAGCTCGGGTTAACACCGGGAAAAGACGTTTTAGTGCTAGGGGTTGGTGATGATGAGCTCGCATCAGTGTGCACCCCAACCTTATCAACATTTAACTATGCATTTGATAAAGCAGGTGAAAATGGTGCAAAACTGTTACTAGATAGAATTGCCAACAGAAGTTTTGAAATGAGTAAGATGGTACTAACCTTCAAAACAATTGAGCGTCAGTCCTGTTAATGAAAAAAGCGCCAACTGAAATCAGTTGGCGCTTTTCTTATTACTCTTTGTCGGTTAGAGCCCTTTAGAACCAAGTTTCCATTTGCAGTGCAAACATAACTTCACCACCATCACCCATCGTTGCTGCGCCCGCATCCTGGCTAATCGAGTAGCCATTCAAGTCTTCGCTCCAATCAACGTAGCTAACAGCAAAACGTAGCTCCGGACGGTCAAAGAAACCTGCTGCGGTAGACATCTTAAGCGTTGGTGCAATTGTCGCTTTGTAAAAACTGCCACTTGCTTTATCAATCGCATTGTCTAGGTCCATGTATTGGTATGAGCCTTCATAAACCATCTCAAAGTTTTGTGTAAACTCTTGCGCTAAGCGGATGTTGAACGATGCCCACGTAAATTCATCATTTTTAGCAAAGCGATCTTGGCTATGTTCTGCTAGCAACGCAGGTGCTACACGCCAGTTGTCGCCGATGCGTGTTACACCATAACTGAACAAACGTACGGCTTTTGCGTCTTCTAGCAAATCACCGTTTGAACCAATGCCTTTAAGTTCTGCACCCAGTCCATCACCCATCAAAATACCAGTTTTAGAGAAGCCTTCACTCATGCCAAAGAAGTTATCGCCATGGTAGGCAAACATCGCATGTAAACCTTTGTCTGCTGCACCTTCTACGCGATCATTGTTATCAGCAGACGTCATGCCGCTCAGCATCAATTGCCAATTGCCAACACGGTTGTTCATTGTCGCGATATAGTTTTCAACATCCGTTGACGAGCTATCAATCTCACCAAAATCACGACCATAGATCGAGAAGTTTGCTTTCCACGAATCGCTCATTTGGACGTCATACACGCCAGCACCAGTACCAGATAGGAAAACGATATCCGAGTCAAAGAAGTGAATGTCAAAGTTATCACGGTCAAATCGTTTACCTGCCCAAAACGTTGCGTCAGCAAACGCACTTGATTCAGAGAACATGCTCAACTTGTTTAGCTCAGCATATACCTGACGAACGTTTAATTGACTCTCACTCGCTGTCCATTCGTTATTGGTTTCCGTACTATCTGCCAACATGATTCGGAACAATGCGCTGGAACCATCATCTGCAAAGCGTTTGTGAATAAGGTTTGCTTCCACATAATGATCATCTTCAACCCCTAATCGTCCAATTGGCGCGCCAATAGCACCAGCTGCCGTCATGTAAGGACCAGTACCCACTGCACCATTCAGATCATCATTAATGAGCAGCCCGGAACGAGCGTAGCCATGAAACTCAAAGCTTGAGGCTTTCTCATTTGCTTCTGTGGATACTTTTTCTGTCTGTTCAAGTCTCTGTTCTAATTCATTAATTCGCTTTTCAAGAGCGTCAACATCTGTTGTTGCGAATGCAGGTGCAGTAACCAGCCCAAGCGCTACTGCCATCGTCAAAGTGTGTAGTTTCATTTCCATAGTCTCACGTAAATTTATACTTAGGTCATTTGCAAACGTTCCCAAGCAAAATTGCAAACTTATGGTGACTTTAAATGTCCATCTAAAGCCTGAATTTCAGAGCGCTCAGATACAGAGCGTCTCTACCACTTGTATCAATGAAGGCGATAATATATAAAAATTTCGGGAACGTTACCGCAAGGAAGCGTTTTTGTTACTTCTATCACGTTCAATTGTGTTAATTACAGAAAAATCATTAACCAGCGCACATTTGAATGGTAATGAGAAACAGGCATTGAAATTCAGCCTTATTAACAGGTGGCATTGTGGCAGAGACGTTGGCTCAACGTCTTTTATAGATTGTCTTGTGGTTAGAGCGCACAAAAAACTTCATAGAATCAGTGAGAGCATTGGCTCCATGCATTTTAATATCTACAAAACTCATTTTTGAACATAAATGAGTTTTGTAAAATCCAATAATCTTGCTCATGGTCACATCGGTTTCGAAAAGCCACTCATTACCAAAAAGTAATCAAGCTAATGTAGTCTAATGCATCTCAACGTTATTCTCTTTGGCGACTAGTAAGTATTTAATTTGATGTTGAAAATCTGCCTCAATTATCTCTTCTCGACCTTTGGACATAACGGTGTCGTAAACCATGTTTACATATTCATACGGCAGATATTTATCAAAAACATGAACTATATCGTCGTTAATTAAAATTTCACCGTAACAAGCTAAGTCTTCATCAAACGTATTTTGGTAACAAGATATTTTAGAACTATCCCATCCAGAGTAAAATTTGACACTCTTGACATCGTCATACATCGCAATGAATAACTTTTCGATTCCAAGCTTTCCTTCAGTCTCAAACCTCGACTCAAAGTTAACATAGCCGATAGCAATACCTTCATTAGAAGCTGAGTAATCTTTATTAACTCCGTAGTGGACTTGGTTTTCTCTAAGTTTAGAATTGCCAATAGCTTTCCAAGTTAGACGGTTCCCATCAATATTTTCACCAAATGTAAGCTCTTCTTTGACCTCAATAATTTGGTTCGCCAATTGGTAAGTTAAAGGCAGGTCAAGATCCGGAACGTTAGTGGCAAGACTTAGACCTTTCCTGCTATGTTTTTCGTAAATTACCTGATGTTTTCTTGGCTCGGAGTGAGAGCTTACAACTATCCATCCGCTTTCTTCAGTAGATGGGTTAGTTGATTCGGAGTTACAGCCCAAAATAAGAAGAGTTGACGCGCTAAACAGTACAGTTTTTAAGTACATAGTGAGTATTCAAAGTTAATTATTTAGTGGCATTATCATTTAAAACAATATCATGGGCAATAAAATCATACTTTAATACCTCAATAGTTATTCTATTTCGAAGTTAATATTTTTGATTAGCTAAATTGCTAGGTTAATAACAGAGAACGATGCCAGAATGAATTACGTGTTCTAACTCTATACTTAATCATACAAATCCGGCAGTGCGAAACGAATAAAGTGAACGTGTCAAAAGCCCGAATAGCGTTACCCAACAAAACGCCCTTCACATAAGTAAAGGGCGTTTGTTATTTGAGATTTTGATTAGCGAGCTATAACACCAACCCACCATCAATCTTGAGCACTTGTCCGGTTATAAACGCACTTTTATCAGACGCTAGAAACGCAACGCCATTGGCAATGTCTTGCGCCGAGCCCATGCGTCCCAGAGGCGTTTTACTTTCCATCATTTGAATGACTTTTTCAGGCAAGCTCTTTGTCATGTCGGTAGCGATAAAACCTGGAGCAACACAGTTGACTCGGATTTGAGCGCCTTTTCTTGCGAACTCTTTCGCCCAGCCTTTGCTCATCGCTATCACGCCACCTTTACTCGCGCCATAATTACTTTGACCAATATTGCCATCCGTTCCCACGATAGACGAAATACTGACAATACTGCCTGCGCCTTGCTCTAGCATGACAGGTGCAACGCGCTGGGTGAGTAAAAACACCGCCTTTAGGTTCACGTCGATAACGCTGTCCCAGTCTTGCTCTAACATGTCTGGCAGCAGTGCATCTCTCGTTATCCCGGCGTTGTTGACCAGAACATCAATGCGTTGATGTTTCGCGACGATGCTGTCGACCACTTCACTTACCGCTGCGGCCTCACAGAGATTCACTTGATAACTTGAAAGGTTTGGCGACTGACTCCACTCCACAGGCGAGATATCTAGCCCCACGACGTGAAATCCATCTTCGAGTAATTGTTCGCAAATGGCCTGCCCTATACCGCGAGCAGCCCCTGTAACGACGGCGACTTTTTCGTCTTTCATCTTGGTCTTCCTTAAATGTTGAGAGTACAAATTCGCTTGTATCCCTAGCGTTTTTTGTTTTTATGCCTAGTCGCGCTACAGCTGCGCTTCTCATACGCAGGGTCTTTTATATCTTATAAAAACTATAGAAACAGTCTGGGAGTCGGATGTGAACTAATCAAGGCAACTTGATGACTATGGCAAGATCAACTTAAGAAAGTGTGTTGGAAGGAGCAAAGTTACACGATTGGAGGACTTGGATAGAAAAGTATTGATCTGATGACTCAAATACTACTTCATCAGACCAATATTACTTGTCTCTTAATCTCTTACAAAAGCTGGTTTTGTTATTTTCACCAGAAAAGGTTGAAGCAAAAGATTAAACAACATTCCAGTAATAAACAGGGTGATCACAATACTCGCACCACTTGGTAAGTCGTAGCGAGCCGATGCGGCAATACCCGATAAAATCCCAACAATACCGATGCTGATACTGGCGACAAAGAATAGAGTTCCCTTCAATGCTGCCGCACATAAAGCTGGAATCACCAACAAAGCAAATTCTAAATAAATGCCGGTTAACTTGACCGTAATGGGCATCAGGATAGCAAAGATCAGATAAAAACCACTACCGCGCATAAACGCAGGTTTTAACCAAACCAATAGCAACATCGCAGCGGTAATGAGTGTCAAAGGCCAAACGTCTGCCCAAGTCGCCCATAACAGTTGCCCATTAAGAATGCCTTGAATAAAGTCTCCGCCGTGTGGGTCTTTGCTCACCAGCAGGATCGCCAGCGATGCAGACACCACAAACAAGCTGCCAATCATGGGCTCTAAATGTTGCTGGTATCGTTTCTCCATTAAGGCAATCAAACCGCAAAGCTTCAAAGACATAACCCAAGGGCCAATCATTTCACCAAAGAATGAGCCTGAGAACAGCGCGTATTGGCTCAACCAGTAGTGGCTTAGTGCTGCCCCCAATGCCGCGACTTGCGCCACCGCCAAATCTATAAAGATGATCTGACGATTAAGAACTTGTTGCCCCAAAACGATGTTGCCAACTAACGCAATTAAGCCACACAAAACCGCAGGTAAAAGCCATGCATAATCTGCCATGACTTAGATCTTCACTGGAACGGGTGGCACTAACACATCCAGTAAATCATCAATGACCTGATCGTACATCTCATCCAAGCTTTCACCCTCAGAAACGGTCAATGGCAGTTGAATCACAGGTTTATCAGTATGCTCCTGCAACCAGTTCGCTGGACGTTGATCTTGATGAGATGAAAACACAATAGCGTCAAACTGTTTGGTATCCAATTGAGTTAAAGATTGCAGATGCGACGTCGTTGGCGATATCCCCGGTTTCGGTTCAAGATCCGCGACTTGAACCATACCTAGCCAATCAAATAGGTATCGGTAGGTGGAGTGATATCCAACGACCCGTTTCCCCTGTAATGGTTGAGCTTTTTGCTCCCATTCATTGAGCTTTTTTGCCACTGCGCGCGAAACTTCATACCATTCACTTGGTAACTTTGTGCGTTGTCGGGATCAATCGCTTTTAAGCGCTCCGTTACTTTGCGAGATAATGGAATCATGTCATTTGCCGCAAATTGAACATGTGGGTTTCCGTGCGCATGGATATCCCCCATGCTGCGGTCAACATGATCATGAGAGTCCAACATACGCACGAAATCGGTCGCATAAATCATGCTTTGAGCACCATTTTGAACGGCACTATTGCCACTTCGATTTTGAAGCATCGGCAACCAACCTACCTCCAACTCAGCGCCAGAGCACATCGCCATGTCAGCTTGGCGCATCTTGGCAATCAAAGACGGACGAGCTTGAACATAATGCGGATCTTGCTTAGCCGTGGTTGCTGAGTAAATGGTGGCGTTTGGGGCATGACTTTCAAGAAAAGCTTTCCATTCAGGCTCACAAACGAAAATGTTGAGAGCCAAAGCAGGCGAAGAGATGATGGCAGATCCCGCCGCCATCATCACTAAACTGCATTTACTTATCGCAAGTTTAGAACGCATGTGCACCGTGCGCTCCAAATGTCATTACGTATTGCAGAGTAAACACGTTGTCTGTTTCGCTGTCTTGGTTATCAATGCGAGTGTATTGCGCACGGATCGTACCGAAATGAGAAGAATCCCATGCGATCATCGCATCCATCTCTTTATCATTCAGTGCTGTGAAATGCATGTGATCACCGTGTGCGTGGCCATCATAGCTTTCTGCTTCGCCGTAACGTAGGCCTGTAGACCAGCTTGGGTTGAATCGGTAAACGCCCGAAACATAGTATGCGCTTAGGTGGTCTGGTGACTCTGCATCGTTCTTGTATTTGCTGTCTACTACACCGTCTAACAACATGTATTCCGCAGATAGCGTGAAGTTGCTGTACTTGTAGTTACCATCTGGTGCCCACTTCCACACAAAATCTGCGCCGTATAGGTTCGCACCCGTTACAGCCGCAGCGTGGCTGTGGTCATGTTCTTCTTCGTGACCATGGTCGTGATCTTCGAATTCTTTAACTTTGCCGTTTTCGTTACGCAGGTAACTTAAACCAAACTGCCAACTTGAAGATTCAGAGAAATCATTACCAAGCTT
This sequence comes from Vibrio sp. M60_M70, assembly GCF_037162085.1. NCBI lineage: Bacteria > Pseudomonadati > Pseudomonadota > Gammaproteobacteria > Vibrionales > Vibrionaceae > Vibrio > Vibrio sp. M60_M70. Next base: position 612,262 of record NZ_JARLUL010000002.1, on the reverse strand, counting down.
CATCGTTGTCGTGTAAACACCAACTTTAGAGCCATCTTCAATAGAAGACATCTTGTTGCCGCTTAATGCTTCTACACCAAACTTCACGTAAAGATCGGTTGGCAGAACGATGTTTGCGCGTACACCGTCATCATAGTAATGCGAACCAAGGAAAGTACGGTAAGCAATTGGGCGTTCAACGAAACTGTCAGTGTGCATGTGTTGATTGTTGAGGTAACCGAAGTCAGATAGGAATCGGCCTGCGCGCACGTTTACACCGTATGGCAATGCCAAAGTTTCGATGAATGCTTCTTCAAGCTCTAATTCTGTCTCATCGCCATGACTTTCAAGAACAGCGGTCAACGCACCGTGAAACTTATCGTCAATATTTGATGATAAGTTCAATTCCGTATGGCCTAGGCCAAAGCCTTCTTCGCGCTCAGAATTATGACGTTGACCATCTTGGTAGTAGCCATCAACAACAACACCAATCTGTGGGTTCGATAATGTATCGGCAAAAACAGGGGACGCAAAAATGCTACCGATCGCGAGAGAAACCAATTTCTTATTCACTACTTCTTTCCTTTTGTTATATTATAACATTTAATTTTGCGATGTTATAATATAACAATTATCATTACACAAGCAGAAATTTAACTCGGTTCCGACTGCTAGCTCGTATTCAATCCCTGATTTTGACTATCAACAAGTGAATCAATTGATGTTTTTTATACGTATACTATTGAGAGTCAATCATTAGATAAGTAACGGAATTTCAGTATGTTGAATATGGATTTCTCGAAAAGAATCGTGATAGAAACAGGTGAACAGGAGTGGATCGCCAGCCCTTCCAAAGGCGTGTGGCGTAAACCTTTGGAAAGAGAAGCCAAAGAATCAGGGCACACCACCAGCGTAGTGAAGTATGAGCCAAACTCGCACTTTTCGACTCATCCTCATCCTCACGGAGAAGAAATATTAGTGCTCGAAGGAGTGTTCTCTGACGAACATGGTGACTACCCTTCTGGAACCTACTTGCGTAACCCTCCTGGAAGTCAACATGCGCCCTATAGCAAAGGAGGCTGTGTGATTTTAGTTAAACTAAATCAATTCAATTCTGATGATCTTGAAACAGTTCGCATCAACACGAACGAAGCGAATTGGTTACCTGGCATTGGTGGGCTGAAAGTCATGCCATTGCATGATTTTGAGAATGAACATGTCGCATTGGTTAAATGGCCGAAAGACGAGAAGTTTCAACCACACCGTCACTTTGGTGGTGAAGAAATTTTTGTGTTATCGGGGGAGTTTAAAGACGAGCTAGGAACCTATCCTCCCTACTCTTGGATACGCAGTCCACATATGAGTGAGCACTTTCCTTTTGTAGAGCAAGAAACGATCATTTGGGTAAAAACAGGCCACCTGCCACTCCAAGCTCCTGCTCAGCAACCCTAATGTTGGAATACTTGGCATCGTCCCTTGAAACTAAAATCGGCTCGTAGATTACGAGCCGATGATCATTGCGTCGCTAAGAGCCCATAATTCTCGAGTGGAGCCAATCTTTGAGCTCAGCTCGATTATGTTTTAACACGTTCATTTCGTGATCATCAATCGGGCTTCCTTGCAGTTCTAGTACGCGGATTTCCTTATCTAAAGCATTGTAGTTTTTAACGGTTTCAGCAAATGATGCATCGTTTTCGGCAAGCTGAGTAATGGTATCCAAATGTTCTGGGAATTCATGAGTTAATGAGTGATTTTCACCTAACATAGAGACCTCTTGGCTAGAGTTATTGATGTATATCTCCGCTCATTTTTTGAGCGACACATTCTTAACCATAGCACTTCATTGAGCACAATATCGTCGATTTGAGCACACTTTTACTGAACGTCTTAATGATGGTTCGTCACTGTTTTCGACCCGGTAACTCCGCTCGTTGTTATTCTGTATTTTGTCAATAATCAGCTACATTTAATACACTTCTCATAAAAAGGTACATCTAATGAACAGAATGAAAATTGGCCTAATCAGTGCATCAATAGCCGTTGCACTTATTGGCTGTAATTCAGACAGTGACTCTGTCAGTACAATGACTCCTGTTACTTTGTCTGTATCAGATGCCCCTATTGATGACGTATCAGAAGTGGTGATCACATATAACAAAGTTGCATTTCTTCCTCTTGATGGTGGCACACCACAAGTATTCGATGTGTATAAAACAAACGAAGAAGGCAATTTGGTCGACGAAGATGGTAACCCCCTTCCCGATGGTGAAGATCCACTGCCCCTAAGTGTTAACTTACTCAACTTCCAAGGCAGTGACGCACAAGAATTGGTGGATGATGAACTGATACCAACTGGGAATTATAAACTCTGCGTGTTTGCTAATGATGGCGATCATCCAAACTACCCATCGTATGTGATTGACGAAGCGACAGGAAATCAAATCCCACTGACCGTCAAAGGTGATGGTGCTTGCCCACAAGGTGTCGGAAAGGATCCTGATTCTGGGGTACTGTTCTTTAACAACACCTTTGCAGTCAACCCTGACAATAATGAGTTCGTAGTTGAATTTGATCTGCGCCGCGGCTTAAAAGACGGAACAGGCCAAAACGAAGGCTACAGCATTCAACGCACCTCCGTAACTTTAATTAACACGGTTACAACGGGGGAGATTCAGGGTGATGTCGCAACATTGACCTATCAAAGCTGCGAAACGGATACCCCAAGCGCAAATGGATATGCGCACGCGGTCTACTTATATCAAGGAAATATCGCTGAAGAAAACATGGGGCCATTTGCCGGCGCAGAAGGCCAAGCAATGCCAATCGCAGCAGCGAACGTGGTTCAAGACGTTGATGATGCAAATTACGAGTACGAATTCGGTTTTGTAGAACCTGGTACTTACTCGGTCGGTTATACCTGTACGGCAAATGACGATTCTGAAGAAGGTATTGTCGCTGGCGAAACTTTCAGCATTTATCAATCAACTAGCGGACTTAACGTATCCGTTGGTACTAATACAGACGCAAACTTTTAAGATCCCCTAGAAATGGCAGAGCCAGCACAAGCTCTGCCTTTTCTTCATGGCGCTCTTGGTCAGCTCTTTGCTCACCACAAATCGACTCACAAGATAATACGTTCGTTTTCATCCTTAGAAGAAGCTAATGGGTAGATAGAAATCCAGCTCAAACGCCTCATCATGGCTGAGAAAGTGATTTTTATGATAATGGACATAAGCGGGTGTAGAACGCTGTTTAAAGCCAGAGTTAGGCAACCACTTCTCTAGTACCATACTGAGTTGAGGAAGAAGCTCACCATATACGCCCGTTAAGCGAAAGACGGCATGCAAACCACCCGGAATCGTCATTTGATTCACGACGCCGCGCACTTTGAGCGGCGTATCAATTGCCATACAAGCCACATAACGACACTTGTCGAGTTCGACCCAAGCAGGATTGGAGTGATGCAAGCCGTATTGAACCGAAAAGTCCCGATTCTCAGAACTTGCCCACGCTTTCAAAATCAGCCACGCATTGCGAATGGAACGGCTATAACCCTCATGCCGTACATACGCCGCAAAGCGTTGTGGAACCTCCATAATTTTAGGTTCTGGTAACTCGCGTTTAGCAACCCGATGATAACCCGCAGCCACTTCCGGATCCTTCAAATACGGTTTTTCTGCGACTTGTAAATCATGCTTTCGCCACGCACCAGGAGACATAGCGAACGTCGCTTTAAACGCTCGGCTAAAAGAAGATACAGAGCTAAAGCCGCACTTGTTAGCAATGTCTAATACCGATGAGCTGGTATCAAACATCAGTTGATTGGCGGCGTATTCCATTCTTGTGCGGCGGATATATTGATGGATGGACTCCCCTACGACATCTTTAAAAATACGATGGAAGTGTTGTTCAGAATAGGCTGCTACGTCCGCTAGCTCTTTAGCCGATAAATCTCTGCTAATGTCCTGGTGAATGTAAAACAGCACGTCATTGATTCTGGAAACTTGTTGATGGCTCACGGAGTAAACTTTCGCTCAAATAGCATAAATGGACATATTTAACAGCATAAATGGACACACCAAGCTTGGCAATTTACCTATACTATTTCTGACATAAAAAAAGACAATTACGAGAAGCACAGCACATGGAAATAGCACAGTCATTACAACAAACTAAGTCATCCTACATTCGAGAGATCCTCGCAGCAGCGAGCGATAAGAACGTCATTTCTCTTGCGGGTGGCTTACCGGACGAAAAAACCTTCCCGATCGACTTGATGAAACCGACGCTCGAAAACCTCGCGAACATGCCAGAGGTGTTTCAATACGGCGCAACAGCAGGCTACGCACCGCTACTTAACTTTTTGACCGATTATTATCAGCTACCAGAATCTCATTTGGCGATGATCACAACGGGTTCTCAGCAAGGGCTAGATTTGATTGCGCGTGCGTACGTGAATCCGGGCGATAAAGTGGTGATGGAAGCACCGAGCTACCTTGGTGCTATGCAAGTATTCGGTTTAGTGCAAGCCAACATCGTGACCGTTTCGCAAACCGAGTGTGGCCCAAACCTTGAAGAACTCGAGCAATGCTTTGCCACGCAGCAACCAAAAATGTTCTACGCCGTACCTGATTTTCACAACCCAACGGGCGTATGCTGGGCGCTAGAGACTCGCCAAAAAGTTGCCGAGCTTTGTATCCAATACGACGTGGCATTCATTGAAGACGCACCATACCGCGAGCTGCGTTTTTCTGGTGAAGCACTGCCGCTGGTTTCGGATTTCTGCCCGCAGCACTCCATCGTGTTGCGCTCTTTCTCCAAAATCGCCTCACCAGGCTTGCGTATTGGTGTGGTAACGGGCAAACGCAGTTACCTTGAGCCACTCATCAAAATCAAACAAGGTGCCGATCTGCACTCTAGTATTCCTATGCAAGCTTTGCTGCATGGTCTACTGCAACATGACAACTTCGAAACGCACATTTCAACCATCTGTGCGCTTTACAAATCGCGTTACGATGTCATGTTTACTGAGTTGCAAAAACAGCTGCCAGAAAGTTGCGTACTCAAACCTGTTGATGGTGGCATGTTTGTCTGGGTAGAAATTCCAGAATGCGACACCTTCGAACTTGCGAAGACCCTTCTTGCAAACTGGGTTGCTGTGGTGCCAAGCCCGGTATTTTATCCGGAAGGTTCAAAGGTAAAAGCCGCTCTGCGTCTTAACTTTACCAATGCCACACCAGAAGAACTGACGACTGCTGTCACTCGACTTGCGGATGTACTCAACGCTTTGTAATTGAGCGCATACGTTAGAATCTGCCTTTGAGATTCGAAAAAGTCTCAAAGGCAGCATCAAAAAAGTTCCCCAAAAAATTTTATATTTTTCTCTCAAATCAACTCTCTACAGTAAGTGCCTGTTTTCTCTTGATCCTCTCACTCATATAAAAATGAGAACCTAATCACGTATTTGATGGTTAGAAAAGTTACGTCTATCTTTCAAACAAAAGACATCAACTTCGCAGCATTAATGTTCTCAATTTCAGACACTTTACTCAGTCGTGGCTTAGCGATTGAGTAAACGACTAGAAAGCATCTGCGGGCATACCCACTACGAAGGATTGACCAGAACCATTCTGAATGTCGCGAGCCAGTCTTTTGATTGGCAATTACGTCAGTGAATCGCACCAAATGACAGAGGGGTTATCAGGATGAACACTCGAACCACGACAGGACTCGTCGCCACTGGCTGGTCCGTTATCTTTTCACTTTTTACCGCATTCGCCGCGTATGCGAATACGTCTCCAAACTGTAGTGATGTTTTAGCGGGCAACACAACTGCCGTATCGCAAAAAATGATGGTTTTACTGGGCGAAGACATCACTAAATCCAACCGCATCACCACGGTGATTCCAGCCAAAAACAATCCATTTGTGACCGAAGCACTGGTCTCGGTTTCCAACGACGTGTCACCCAATGGACGTTTGCCACAAAAGACATTGGAAGAGATCCGAAAAATACGCTCAGATTTAGAGAAAGCCGCACAGGAAGTGAGCCGATTACAAGGTACTTTTGAAGTCGCATTTGTTAGCTTGATTGATGGTTACTGCCAGTTCTCGAACCACGAACTTACTCAGCATGCCAAAATCGACTTTGACCATTTGGAAGGTCTCACGTTGTATTCAATCCCCGCTTTGCTAGCAATGGTGGATCAATCTTACGCCATGGCAGAAAATAGAATTGCTAGCGAGCAGGAACAGTTAAGCAACATCGAGAAAGAACAACAGAGACAGAAACAGCAAGCCAGTGCTGCCGCAGCAGCACGTTACCAAGACGGTAACGTGTTGGTGAAAGTCGAGAATTTTGATGGCTCTAATGTGACGTTTTCCGTCACTAACGTCGGTTCACAAGGTTCATTACAGCCAAACTTCAACACGTTTAATGCCTATCGCACCGAAAGCGGAGAGCTAGTGTATAAATCGGAGTCTTTGTTGAACTTAGCAGATACTGCGGGTAACACGCTTGAAACCATTGGGATCGCAGAGCTCTCATCACGAGGGGGAAACAACTTGTCAATCTCTCCGGGTGAAACCCGAAAATTCGTCACCAGTATCGCGTCAGAAGTCGCACCACACGCACAGTTAAGCTTAGAGTTCCCGGCCAAAGTATTAAATACCGAACAAGACTTCACGCTGTCATTTTCTGACACGACGGCTGTGGCTACAGCGAACGTAAATTAACTGAAAAGTGCTCATCACAACGAGCACAGACGTAAACTTGTTGTTTGGCAGCAAACTCAAAGACAGGCACATTTCGCCTGTCTTTGCTTTCGGAAAAGTAAAATTATGGCTGTTTGCACTTATAAGCATTAGCAAACATCGTCACTGACGTAGAAAAGCTTAACGGTTGGTATAAATACAAGGTATCTGCGCCTAAATCTGCCGCCTTGATGCGCATTTGGTTTAGCGTACCCCAAACCATGTCTTTATCTGCGTGCAGCCAATAATCATAAAAGTGCCCTTCCGAGCCAATTACCGTTCCCATTAGCTCGCAGTTTTCAATCGCATTCACGTTGTCCCAAAGCACTTGGACTTGCTCAGATTCTTGGGTCGGGAACGTCACACATCCCGTCAATGATGCCGCTAACGCAAGACACATCACTCGCTTTTTCATAGTCATATCGCCTAAAAATTATTTAGATGGCGGATTTTATGAATTGCTTATGTGATGACCAACAAAATATTTCTATCGCCCCTTTAAATAGAAATAATGGAAGCGAAGAAAACTCTAAAGGCAGCGTATACCGCTAGTAATCACATGACATCTAAGATAAAACAGTAGCGATAATATACGGATGAGGGATAGAGTTTGGTTTCTAAAAATAAGCTAATTCGCTATACGGCTACGGAAGTCGCTGATGCATTTGAAAAAGAAGATGAGCTCATTAAACAAGTTCAGTCCAACCAACTCTCGCAAGTGCTATTACTTTGGCAAGTAAAAAGCCCGACGCTCGTGCTTCCCGCAGGTAAAAAGTGGCCTATTTCTAACGAGTTAGAACATGCGTTAAATGCGTCTGGCTGGAAACTCTTTTCCCGTAAAACTGGTGGTGCCCCCGTCCCTCAAGTACCGGGTATTATTAATCTATCCCACATCTATCACTGGCCAGACGGTGAGCCTTACGACATCAAGAAAGCGTATCTCGATTTGTGTGCGATATTAACGGTTTTCTTTAAACAGCTCGGCGTGAAAGTGGATGTTCATGCTACGCCTTATTCCTACTGCGATGGCGAGTACAACCTCAACATTGGCGGGCAAAAAGTCGTGGGAACCGCGCAGCGTGTTTTACTTAAAAAAGGCGGCGGACAAGTGGTATTGTCACAAGCATGCATTCTGATTGATGCCGACGTCGAGAAGATTGTCGAACCAGTACGAATGTGTAATCAGCTTTGTGGTCACAGCGATGATATTCGTGGCGATGTCCACACACCGCTCTTCAATCATATATCCGACCGCCTCTCGATAGATTCACTCTTTCAGCAACTGACTAGCGCGTTTTTAATGCATGCTAAAGCGGAGTAATGAAAGGATCAAGCCTCCCCCTTGCTCCGAAAAGCATTCGATAAACTCAAACTGCATGCCGTGATAGCGATGTAAGAATGGGCATCGCCAACGTAAAACCATTCAATCGATCAAACCAGTTATCAGTTTTGCCTGCCAAAAAGAAATGAGATCCAGTTCAAATATTTATCTATGACAGAATTAGTTGAAGCCTGCGCGTAAAAGCCTCAGAATGTCGCACCTTTCGTACCGATTTGTTTTCGGCGCGTTGTTATCTAACTCTACAATTGAGAATCATACATATGGGTTTTACCTCTTTAGGTCTATCTGCTCCAATCCTTAAAGCTATTCAAGAAAAAGGCTACGACACCCCTTCGCCAATTCAGGCAAAAGCAATTCCTGCTATTTTGGAAGGGAAAGACGTAATGGCAGCAGCGCAGACTGGTACAGGTAAAACTGCAGGCTTTACGCTACCGATTCTTGAGCGTTTATCGAATGGCCCTCGCGTTCGTGCTAACCAAGTTCGTGCACTTATCCTGACGCCAACGCGTGAACTTGCGGCTCAGGTACAAGAAAACGTGTTTATGTACGGCCGTCACCTCCCACTAAGCAGTGCGGTTGTTTTTGGTGGTGTGAAGATCAACCCGCAAATGCTGCGTCTTCGCAAAGGTGCGGATGTGTTGGTTGCGACGCCAGGCCGCCTGATGGATTTGTACAACCAAAATGCGGTGAAGTTCGACCAACTAGAAGTTCTGGTACTGGATGAAGCAGACCGTATGTTGGATATGGGCTTTATCCGTGACATTCGTAAGATCCTAGCTCTGCTACCAAAACAACGTCAGAACCTACTGTTCTCGGCGACTTTCTCGGATGAGATCCGCGATCTTGCGAAAGGCTTGGTGAACAACCCGATTGAGATTTCAGTGAACCCGGCAAACTCGACGGCGAGAACGGTTGAGCAAAGCATCTACCCAGCAGACGTGAAGAAAAAAGCACCGATGTTGGTTAAATTGATCAAAGACGGCGATTGGAAGCAAGTGCTGGTGTTTACGAAAACGAAACACGGCGCAAACCGTCTGGCGAAGTTCCTTATCGAACAAAACCTACCTGCTGCTGCCATCCACGGCAACAAGAGCCAAGGCGCACGTACCAAAGCACTGGCGGATTTTAAATCGGGTGAAATTCGTGTGTTGGTCGCGACGGACATTGCTGCGCGCGGTATCGATATTCCTCAATTGCCGCAAGTGGTGAACTTTGAGCTACCTAAAGTGGCAGAAGACTACGTTCACCGTATTGGTCGTACTGGCCGCGCGGGCGAAGTAGGTAAAGCTATTTCACTGGTATGTGCGCTAGAAGCATCTGAGTTGTTTGCGATTGAACGTTTGATTCAAGAAGTGCTACCACGTAAAGAGTTGGAAGGTTTTGCGCCAACCAATGTAGTGCCAGAATCTAAACTGGATACTCGTCCAATCAAACCGAAAAAACCTAAGAAGCCGAAAAAACCAAAAGCGCCAAATGCTGCGGGTGAAAACGCTCCAGCAACCGAAAAGAAAGCGGGCAATGGCGCAAACAAACCTAAGCGTCGCTTCAACGGTGGTAACAACGGCAACAAAAACAGCACCAACCAAAGCGGTGCGGACAAGCCTAGAGGCAACCGTGAAGGCCAAGGTCGTGCAAACAGTAAACCAGATGACCGCAAACCTAACGGCAACAAGCCAAATGGCAATAAACCGAATGGAAATAAACCAAACGGTAATAAGAGTGGCAACGCTGGTAAACCGTCTGGTAACCGCAAGCCAAACAATGCTAAGCCTGCAGGAAACAAACCATCAGGTCAGCGCCGTAAACCTCGTCCGCAGGCTGCAAACTAATCTGTAAACGGCCACCGATAGCAAATACAACAAAGCCGCTGATAATCTCAGCGGCTTTGTTTTTCTTAGAACACAGTTTTTTAGAACACAGCGTTGTTAAAACAGCCTACATTAAAGGTGTGATTCGAATATCAGCGATTTGCGCTTCGTTCTTTTCACCCTCAATACCACCAGCGTAGATGTAGGTTTCGTTCGATGTGAGGTAACTCATATTGAAGTGGTCCTTCAGCGCGATCTGATAGGTTTTTCCCTGCTCCAGCGCCACTTCAATTGGCGTTGAGTAACACATACCTTGGTTTTCACCAATATGGCCCATCTGCAAGTAACCTTGGCCAACCACTTTACCTGCATCATCCAATACCTCTAACAGTTTCACGGTGTTCGTGATGCCGGTATTAAGTTGTCCTAGGTTATTGTTGTACCAAGCATCGAACTGGTAAGTGCCCGTTACAGGAGCTGTAAACGACTCTGCACCTTTTACGAGGCCACTGTCTTTGCTCACCGTAACCACTGAGACATTGTCTTTGAGTGGCTGATATTCACCATCAAGTTTGATGCGGATCTCTTCACCGACACAAACCGGTTGGCTTGGGTTAGAACGGAAGCCTTTATCGTTAATGCTTTCAGCCAAATAACAAGCAAAACCTGTTGGCGTATCGGAATAAGATTGAGCAATCACGTTCTTTTGAATCAGCTCGCCATTGCGATACAAGTTCACGTTGTACTTGCTCATCACGTCAATCGAAACCGAATTATCAACGCTTTTTACCACCAATGTTGGCTCTTGCGGAGAATAAACGCGGCTATCTTCACTCACATACGGTTTCACCCCAGAAACTAAAGTAATGCTGCTATCTACATTCACAAGCGCGCCCAGTGTCACGTGGAAATGCCCCTTTTCGTCCATCGTTACATTTTCAACTGGGTAGTAGCCTGTTTCATCTTTACTTGCTACAGGCAAGTCAATCGTTACCGAGTAGTTCTTTCCTTTAAAGGCAAAGTTTTCCAACGTGATTTGTTCAGACTGAGCCAACAAGTTATTGCGCACCCAACTTGTGATAAATGGCTTCACTTCCAACTTACCTGTTTCGGTATGGATGCCAAATAGGGTCTCTACCACCATGTTCAAGTAGCCACCCACAGACCAAAGCTGACGCTGAGAGTTAATCACTGGGCCATCCAAGCTCGGATCTTCGCCATAATCACTATGGATGATGAATGACTTACCAGAAAGCCACTCTAAGTTTTCCATGTTGGATAAATTGGTCGCTGTACCACGAACCAACGATTGAATCGCATTGTTCGCCGCAGCCACGTTTTGTGTTTGATGCGCGGCGCGCAAGCTGTACGCGGTAACAAATGGCCAAATTGCGCGGTTATGGTACACAGGCACATCCGGTTGTTGAGGGAAATAAACCGGCACGCCAAACTCACTGTGTGGGTAATTGGCCATGATTTGTTTCGCCTGAGCATCACTTGCCACGCCACTGATGATCGCAAGTGCTTCGCCCAACATGTCGTATTTGTCGACCGCGATGTCTTTGCCATTATCAAACAAATAGCTTACGTACATACCGCGTTCGGCATTCCAAAACTGCTCGTTGATAGCGGTTTTTAACTGCTCAGCCCAATCGGTGTATTTGACCGCGTTGGTTGAATCGTACTTCTCTGCCAACTTAGCCGCGAGCTGAATCGCGCGGTAGTGAACCACGTTTGTCGATAACGCTTTGCTGCTACCAATCGCATTGACATCGTTTGGCGTCCACGTTGAATACGTTTGCTCACGCCAATCGAGGAATGATTGCTCACCAGTGTATAAACCAGATTTCGCATCAAAAGCCGCCAGGCGATCGGCTTCAAGTGTATTACTGATGGCTTTATATGCGCGCTCAGCAAACTGGTTGTACTCTTCTCCATCCAATGCCGAAAGTAAGCGTTCTGCACCAAGCGCCCAAGTCGTGCGGTCGGTACTGATTGGCCAGCTGCCGCCAGTGCCTGTGTCTTGCACAATCTGCTCGCCATCATATTGCTGATCAGTCGTGTCGCGGAAAGCAGACAATTTAAAGTTCAGACCATTTTGCACGCGAGTTGGATTCATCAAAGCAAGCGAAAGGTCTGCTGCGTACGCCAAGTCACGCGTCCACACGTAATGCCATTTCGCGCCCGTCTCAAAAACTTCCGCTTTGATTGGGTTGTTGTAGTTGTAATTGCCGTCTTTGATTTCAGAAACAGCAAGCTGGTCTAGCTCTTTCATCGTCAACGCAAACAACGCGTCAAACGCGACATCACCCGACACCACTCGCGGCCCTGTTTGCTCATTAATCACTAAGCCTTGGTCGAGCGCATCACGCAATTCTGTCGTCGTTGAAATACCAAATTCACGCAGCTCAGCTTTAGGATCTTTCACCGAGAAAATCACGGTATCACTCGAGTCATCGTAATTGGCGAACAGTTTCACTTCTTTACTCAGGTGCCCCTCATGCACCATTGCAGGGTCGAGAATCGCATCAGAGTAGTATTTTTCCGCTTCTTCTTGCGTTGCTTTCGTCACAGTCATTGTCGCGCGACTTTCATCGGCAAAGCTCACAGAAAACTTGTAATACCCTTTGTCTTCAAACGTGATCTCAGAGTTGCAATCATCGTTCATACACGCTTCATTCGTGTCTGGTTTTGGCAGGTACTCCTGAGCTTTATCGAACGCCGCGGGCTCCTCAAAATAGGTGTATTGGATCTGCCAACCCGGATCAGCAATCTTGAACTGATTGCTACCTCGAGCGACGCGCAGTACGGTTTCGTACTCGTTATTACCCAAATAGTTTAGCTTGGCATGCTCTGCCGTGCCCCAATCCCCATTTAAACCACGTAAATATAAGTCGGCTGAAATAATTGGTTTGTCGACTGGCACAGGCGCACCAGAGGAATCTGCCCCACATCCAGCAAGACCAATACAAGACGCGACAGCAAGCGCAATAAAACTCGGTTTCATGTTCATCCCTTAGATTGTTGTTTTGGCGACAGTCTAAAGAACACCTTTTTGAGGGGAAAATAGGAAGTCAGGAGCGAGCTATAGATAACATCTATACGTCAAACCCCAACAGTGATGTAGATCTATGAAATGCGCATAATTTCAATCAAATGAGATTACAGATTTGTGATTTATAAATGAAATTGTGCAAAATACCCCTCGTTCTTAGAGGGGAAAGAAAATGGACAAATCTCTGCAGCAATTTTTACTGGTTGCACGCTGCCAAAGCATCAGCGCTGCGGCAAGAATGGCAGGGTTAAGCCAGCCAACGGTAACAAGCAATTTAAAGAAGCTGGAAGAGAATCTCGGCGTGACGCTGTTTGAACGTCATCCTAATGGCATGGTGTTGACCGAATACGGACGCATCCTCTATCGCCATAGCAACGCGATGCAGCATGAATACAACCAAATGATGCAAAGCATTGATGAACGGAAACAGTACCAAGTCGGAAAAATTAAAATGGGTACTGGCGATGCGTGGTGGCCGCTGTTCGTCAAACAAGCACTCAATGAACATCTGACCAAGCAGCCATCGGCATCTACGCACGTCGAATTTGGTAACCACTTAGGCTTGATGGATTCATTAATCAACGAACAGATTGAATTCTTCATCGGCCACGAGATTGTCGGCTTGTCGTCTAAATGCGATGTTACGTTTATTCCTTTATTTCAAACGGTTGATGCCTATTTTGTTTCCCCAAACCATCCACTGCTAGGGAAAACCGTCACCGAAGAGATGCTGCACGAATACCCCGCTCTTTCAGTCACTTATGACGCTAAGAAATTCGCTCACGTCATCGATAACCCAATCCCGAAACAAAATGAACGCGAAAGGCAGCAACTGGATGACAGACCGACTTACGAAGTGGATTCTCTGCTCGCCAGTATTGATGTACTGAAAGAAAGCGTCGCTGTGATGTCTTATACCGGCCACCTGAAACCGTATTTGGAATCCTTTGGCTTACGATGCTTAACCATGGAAAACGAACCAAACCCTGGCACCGTCGGGATTTATCGCCACCGCCGAGAAACCTCGGAATCGCATCTAGATCTGGTTGCTGGTATCACTCAGCGCGCTAAATTGCTCAACTAGAAAGTCCAAAAACAGGCGAACTCTTTTCGGTTGATATTGGCGGCTTTGATAAATGACATGCAGATCTGCTTCAGCGCCTTGCGAAAAGGCGCTGAAGTTTTTCATATACCCATCCAAAACCGTTACTAAACGTTGTTGTTTGAGGTCTTGCTGAATATCTAAAATCGATTTCAACGCAATCCCCGCACCGTCCAACGCCCATTGTCGAATCACTTCACCATCATCAGAAAAGCGCTTTGGCGTGACCGTGATCGTTTGGTGAGACTCTTCATCTTTAAAGTGCCACGTTTTTAATTCTTCATTGCTGCGCACCATGGCTAAGCTGCGATGGTCCACGAGATCTTGAGGACAGTTTGGGACACCTTGCTTCGCCAAATAATCAGGTGACGCGCACAGCACACGTTGACTCGACGCCAGCTTGCGCGAAATGAGATTACTGTCCGCTAACTCGCCGTAGCGAATCACTAAATCGAGCCCCGATTCAGCCAAGTTCGATAAATTGTCATTAAGATAAAGATAAGGCGTCACATCCGGATATTGCTCAGAAAAAGCCGACACCATCGGCGAAATAATTTGTTTGCCAATATCTCGTGGAGCTGAAATTTTCAACGTTCCGCGCACTTCCGAAATACCCGTTTGAAGTAAGTTTTCCGTCTCTTTCACGCTATCAATGATGTTCAGACAAGCTTGATGGTACATTGCCCCTGCGTCCGTGAGTGATACGTGGCGTGTGCTTCGGTTGAGCAGCTTTACGCCATAGCGTTCTTCTATCGCTTGCAGTCTTGCCGTTACCGTCGCCGGAGATAAACCTAACTCCCTTCCCGCCGCTGCCAGACCTTGATGTTTAACGATGCTGACAAACAACGTCATATCCGAAAACTTATCCATCTTCACGCCCTTATTATTTGGAAAAACTGAATAATCAATTCAGATATTAACCAATTATCAAATTAAGTCGAATCCATATACTGACCCTATCGACATTGTTTAGACCCAGAACGTTATGTGACAGGGCAAAGTTAAACGCCGTAAAGCTGTATTCGGCGTCACTGTGTTCAACGCACAACAACACGCCCTGCCCAGCCAGAGATAGGAAACAAAAAATGAAACTGTACATTTATGAACATTGCCCCTTTAGCGCCCGCGTCCGTTTTGTTGCAGGCATGCTGAATATTCAGCTCGACGTCATCAACATTGCTTATGACGACGAGAGCACCACCACAAACATCATCGGCACAAAACAAGTTCCTCTTTTGATCAAAGGCGATGGTGAAGCCATGGCGGAAAGCTTAGACATCATCAACTACTTCCTTGAGCTGGCATCTTCCAGCGAGAACAGCCAACCCTCAACAGCGGTTTTAGACTGGCAAAAACAAGCGTTTTTACCGCTACAAAAAGTCGGGTATCCGCGTTGGTCAAACATGACGTTACCGGAATTTGCAACAGAAACCGCTAAACAAGCATGGCGTGCAAAAAAGGAAACCGAAGCGTTAAATTTTGAAGCTTTGATTAACGATACACCTGCGATTGCGAAAGAAGTCGCCGCTTTGATAGAACAAACCAAACCCTTGCTCAACCTAAGTTCAGAAAAGCAAACGTCACTGGTTGATCAAGCCATTATGTTCTCCATTCTACGCGGTTTTTTCAGTGCGCCCGAAGTGCAATGGGATCCAGCCGTACTTCACTGGATGGCAACCGCTCGTAAAGCGACCAACGTGCCAGTACTTATCTGAGGAGCGCAACATGAAACAAAGAACAAATAAGCTGTTTGAACCAGCTCAACTAAAAGCGTTGTCACTACAAAACCGTATTGTCATGGCACCAATGACTCGCGCACGCACCACTCAGCCGGGCAACATCCCGAATGAGATGATGGCAACGTATTATCAACAGCGCGCTTCTGCCGGGCTGATCATTTCCGAAGCCACACAAATTTCGGACGATTCTCAAGGCTATTCGTTCACCCCTGGCGTTTACACCGATGCGCAAGTGGCGGGCTGGCAAGGAGTGACCCAAGCGGTCAAATCACAAGGTGCAGCGATGTTTTGTCAGCTATGGCATGTGGGCAGAGTGTCTCACCCAACATTCCAAAATTGTGAACAGCCTATCGCACCATCTGCGCTCGCTCCGGTAGAGACGCAAGTTTGGATTGCGGATGAACAAGGCAACGGCAATATGGTCGATTGTGTTGAGCCACGCGCCATGACACAAGCGGACATCAACCGAGTTGTCGGTGATTTCGCGAACGCAGCCAAACGCGCCATTGAATCGGGTTTTGATGGGGTAGAAATCCACGGCGGGAATGGGTATCTGATCGATCAGTTCTTAAGAACCAACTCAAACCATCGAACAGACAACTACGGCGGTCCACGAGAAAATCGTATCCGTTTTCTTATCGAAGTAGTGGATGCAGTTATCGCCGCTGTTGGTGCGCATCGAGTTGGAGTGAGATTGGCACCATTCATTACGTTTAAAGATATGGACTGCCCAGATATCGTGCCAACAATCTTAGAAGCATCAAAGCAACTACAGGAGCGCGACATTGCCTACTTACACTTGTCCGAGGCCGATTGGGCCGATGCTCCAACGATTCCTGAGGCGTTTCGAGTCGAACTTAGAAAGCGCTTTCGCAACGCTATTATTGTTGCAGGTCGCTACGATCCTCAACGAGCAAACGAAGTATTAGAGAAAGGCTACGCGGATCTTGTCGCATTCGGACGACCATTCGTAGCAAACCCAGACTTAGTCTCTCGCTTGCAACATCACCATCCGTTGGCAGAACTCGATGGCTCAACGTTGTTTGGCGGAAACGAACGAGGCTACACCGATTACCCTGCTCTGCAACAGAAATGCGCAGAACAGGCCTAACAAAAAAAGCCCCAACCTAGCTGCTACGGTTGGGGCTGTCACCAAACTAAACTTGGTTTTGGCTAGCTTAAGTTGGCTAAGAGTTAAACCACTTCTAACGCGCCGCTGCGCCAAGGTTCGATAACGACTTTGATGTGATCATTTGGCGTCATTAACTGTCTAAACGCATCTTCCACACCATCGATTCCCACTTTGGCAGTGAGCATTTTCTGCCAAGGCAACTTATGTTCGGCAATCGCTTGTAGGCATTGCTCAAACTCGTGTGGTTGGTAGTAGTAAGAGAATCTCAAATCGAGCTCTTTTACCGTCGCGTACGCGTAGTTAACGGTTGCTGGAGTCGTATGAATGCCTGATACAACGATTCGTGCTCGGGCAGGAGCACGGCGCATGAAATCATCAATTAAAGTATGTTTGCCAACACACTCATAAATGACCAAACGTGAATTCATTGCGTACTGTGCCCCGACGGCGATCTCGTCTTCCTTGGTCGGGTTGATCAATCGATTTGCGCCAAACTCGCTGGCAAGTTGCAGTTTCTCTTCCTGGAGATCGACCGCAAGAATATTGCTCACACCGCGTTGTTTGAGCGCTGCAATCACCGCCAGCCCTATAGGACCGCAACCGACAACCAGCGCTGTATCTTCCGTTTCGATTTCACTGCGATTGACCGCATGCAAACCGACCGCCAGCGGCTCGGTTAACGCTGCCGCTTCAGACGGTATTTCGTCGGGCACTGGCAGTAGGAGCGCTTCATCAAGTAGGAAATACTCAGAGTAAGCGCCGTAAGTACCCGGAGTGACACCAACGCCTGCGCCATTTTGGCTGAGCAACATCGGCACAGAGGTGACTCGGCTACCGACAGGCAACGTTTGCTGCGTATCGGCACCGTATTCGACAATTTCCGCACAGAATTCATGTCCCAACATCACTTGAGCGTGCTCACCTACTTCATCAGGCATCAACCCGAGCTGGTAGAATACATCAAACACCTCATCCGCGTGTCGAGTAATGTGTAGGTCGGAGCCACAAATCCCACAGGCGAGACTACGAACCAAGACTTGTCCCGCTGCGGGTTTGGGGATTTCGACTTGCTTCAGGCGGACACTACCATCCTGCATTACGATACTGTTCATCTGTTGCATGGGGTTACTCCGCTAGCTCATCACTCAGGGCAGCAATCGCACCCGGTTTGATATAGCGCGCAGTGAAGCCTTGCGCTTTGGCAGCGGCAACCACCACTTGCTCAATCCAACCTGCATCCATGATGTTGATAAAGTTACCCTCTTCGTCAAAGTTAATGTTCGCACCTTGGATCACCATAAAGCCATCTGCGCCACCCGACTCTTCTGGACAGTGAAAGGTATGAATCGAACCGCCCGGCTCATATAAGTAGCTACCAGCGGTTTGGACTTGGTCTGGATACTCGATGTAGTGCCACGCGCCACTCAGTGTATAGAAATGCACCACACCAGTATGGAAGTGCTTAGGCAGAGTGATACCCGGTTTGAACTTGGCGCGAATCACCCACGTACCATTTTCTGGGTCAAGAAACAGCGGGTAAACATCAACACCCGGTAGCGCGTCTTTAATGATCGACTCTTCATTAGTATTAAGAGTTAATAGGAAATCTTGATGCTGAATAACTTCTGGTAATGACATAACTTACATCCTCACTATTGCTGTAATTTGGCGTGCTCGCCTATTCCATCTATCCCATGAGCGGGTACTTAAAATTCTCGAAACCGTCAGATGCGCTAATGGTGCAGCCGTTGATACAGTTGGCTTTCTCGCTGACAAGAAACGCTACCACGTTGGCAATCTCTTCTGGTTGCGTGAAGTTTTGGCGCATCTGTTCTTTGCGGATGTGGTTCCACAAGCCGATCTCTTCGTATTGCCTTAACATCGGAGTATCGACACGTCCCGGAGCGACGGCACACACACGAATATCCAGAGGCGCTAACTCTAGAGCGGCGCATTTGGTCATCATATCGACTGCGGCTTTACTGACGTTGTAGGTAAACGTCATCTCGGAGGCCATTTGGGCGTAAATGGAAGAGGTATTGAGGATCACGCCCGGTGTCCCTTGCGCTTGGAATTGTCGTCCAGCGGCGAGAATGCCATAGTAAACGCCGTTTTGGTTGACTTTAGAGATAGGCTCAAAGTCGGCGATAGGATCATGTTCAAGCAGAGGTTTCGGTGCGCCGATACCTGCATTGTTGACCATGATGTCAAGTGAGCCAAATTGTTCGACCGCGTACCTCACCATGGCTTCGACTTGTTGGTAATCGGTGACGTCCGCAACAAAGGTTTCCAACTGCTTAGAGCCAAAACTTGCGTACATTTGCAGTGATTGCTCTGAAATATCGACAGCAAGCACTTTGGCTCCTTGCTCTCTTAGCTTTGCAATAATAGCTTGCCCAATTCCACCCGCAGCGCCAGTCACGATGGCAGTTTTATTGATAAGTTCCATACAGCTTCTCATCCATGCGTTGTTGTTATCGAAATGTAACTTAGATCAACTCACTGGCACTCACTTGACCTTTTACGAAGTAAATTTGATATATTGCGATTTACAACCTGTTAACATTTAAAAATCGAGACATGTATATCGTACGAAGTGGCGCTGCCGATAAATTTGATAGCTTGGTTTCAGAATTAGGTCAGAATCCGCAAGAGATAATGGCCGCTGCTGGCCTGTCTGCCGCGCAGTTTCGCGATCCCGATACGTATCTCGCTTATCCAAGATTGGCTGAATTGCTGGAGGAAGCGGCTGCTCGTTGTAAGCAACCGTTGTTTGGTGCGTTACTCGCCGAGCGCCAAAACCTGCAAAGTTTAGGCGATTTGCCGATGCTGGTTTCTCGTGCTGAAACGGTCGGTGATGCATTGGCGCGAGTGAATGATTATCTCTATTTGCATTCGTCAGGCGTTACTCTCAACATGACGCCACAAGATGATTGGGTACGATTGTCGCTCAATATTGATGTGAATAGTGACCGCGGTATTGCGCAGTTGATGCAGCTCAGTGTGTCACACTTAGCCATGTTTATCGCCAGTTTGCTCGATATTGAAGCAAGCCACTTCGCGCTCCATTTGACTCAACACGCAACCTTGGAAGTAGAGCAAAGCAAGTTTGCTCAGCAGAACAAACTGCGTTTTGGTGATAAGTTTGACGGTATCCTACTTAAAGCGAGCCTGCTTAACGCTAAGAACCACCAAGATGAAGACGCACTAGAGCGCCATTTTCAGCAGCACCTCAAAGAGCTGCAAACTCGCTATCCCAACAATCTCAGTGACCAAGCGGCCAATATGATTGGTCGTTTGCTATCGACTGGAGAATGCAGCGTGGAGCGTGTCGCCAGAGCATTGGATTTACACCCAAGAATGCTGCAAAGCAAGTTAAAACAACAGGAAACAAGTTATCGACAGTTGTTACAACAAGTACGACAGGATTTTGCCGAGCAGCGTTTAAGTGAAAATATTCAGAGTATTACCGATATCGCATTGCAACTGGGCTATGCAGAACCCGCGGTATTCAGCCGTCACTTTCGCAGTTGGACGGGGAAGTCTCCCAGCCAATGGAGACTGGAGAAAAGAATAAGTTGAACCAGTTTGAGAGCAAAGATTAAAAAGCCGCTGATATTCAGCGGCTTTGAGCGTTTAGTCGATACTATCGAAACGCTAGATCACGCAAGAAAAGTGAAATCGAAGGGAAGAAAATCAGCATCACAGAGACCAAAAGCAAGATGAACACAAACGGTGGTGTGCCGCGAATCACTTCCACATAAGGACGTTTAAACACGGCAATCGCGGTAAAAATATCACAACCGAATGGCGGCGTTGCAGAACCTATCGCAGCTTGCAAGGTCACGATGGTGCCGACCAGTACTGGGTCAATGCCAGAGGACTTAATCACAGGTGCAAAGATAGGGATCAAAATCAGCATCACTACGATTGGATCAACGAACATACAACCAATAAAGAACGCAATTGAAATAACGACCAGTAACTCGGTCTGCGAAAGATCATTAATCCCGATCATACCCAACAATTCTTGCGGGATCTGGGCAAATGAAATTACCCAAGAAAAAGCAGCCCCTGCTGCGACTAAGATAAATACCACCGCGGTAACCATGCCCGTAGAAAGCGCGATTTCGCCAAGCTCCTTCCATTTCACTTTACGGAAGATAACCATTTCTAATAACACAGCGTACAACACCGAAACCGACGCCGCTTCGGTAGGGCTAAATACTCCAGCATAAATACCGCCAACAGTAATGATCGGAAAACCAAATGGTAAAACCGCTTTACGTATTGTGGTCCAACGCTCTTTCCAGCTGGCTCGCGGGGCATTTTCTACAGAGCTTTTGCCTGCATAAAAATAACAGTAGGCAGAAAACATCAATAAAATCACGATCGCTGGTCCAATACCAGCAATAAACAGCTCAGCAACCGATGTTCCAGACACCACACCATAGATGATCATACCGATACTCGGTGGAATAAGGAGCGCTAAGTCAGAGGCGTTAATAATCAAAGCCAGAGCAAAACTGTCTTTGTAACCATACTCCAACATTTTCGGTCGCATAATAGAGCCAACAGAAACAACGGTGGCTTGTGTAGACCCCGATACCGCACCAAACATCGCACAGCTAAGCGATGAGGTGATCGCCAGACCGCCACGAACGTGCCCAACAAACGCCATTGCGACATCTAGCAAGCGCGTTGCTGCCACGCCTCGGGTTATAATTTCTGCCGCGAGAATAAACATAGGCACAGCGATCAACGCAGCGGGTTTGATGCCAGCAAGCATTTGCTGGATCATAAAATCTGGCCCCAAGCCAAGAAAAACAATAAATCCCAACATGGTCGCCGCTAATAGCGGTACCAACATCGGAAAGCCAAAAGCCAACAACGTGATCATCGTTGCAACAAGAGCGGTCGTCATAGCGCTTTCTCCTGCTTAGTGGCAGAGCCGACGCCATCTGGTCGAGATGAGCGTGAAAGCTTTGTCAGCGTTATGAAACGTTTGATATGGCGACCACCCACACGCGCGAACTGAACCGTGCTAAAGAAAAGGCCAATCGGTGCGATTAAGTACACCCAACTCAAAGGTACTTGCATTGCAGGAGAAAGACGCCCCATTTGGCTCACCTTGCCAATGTATTGCCACGAATACCAAGTTAGCACCGCCACCAATGCTGCGGTGAGTAAATAAATAATGCCGTTGGCTAAAGTTTGTATACGCTTTGGAAGCATATCGGTAAATGCCGTCATACGGATATGGCGAGATTGGCGGGCAGCATAACTGCAACCAATAAACGTGACGGCGATAATGAGGAAATAATTGAGTTCTTCTGAAAAGTAGATGCTTTGGCTAAAGAGGTAGCGCCCTAACACGTTAGCAATTGAGTTCAACGCAATAAGAAGCACCGAGCCAATGAGCAGTGCCGCCTCCGCTTTCTGTATATATTTATCTAGCCACTGAAAAATCCCTTTCATCCGCGCTGCTCCTGATCAACAAAAATGTTAATGAAACGTTATCTTTTTCATTACAATCAAGTCAATCAGGTGAATAAGAAAGATTTTCTGAACTTGGCGCTTTCGCAGAAAAAATTGGTCAGAGCATACTGCTCAGACCAAAAAGTGAGAGGTTGGAGGGTTTGTATCGAGAATTTCTGCAATCACAGATAACCCATGCTTGATGTAGCCTCGATTAGTCTCTGCTCCCAAACTGATTCGCACGTAAGGCATTGGCTGATTAGTATCGAGAACAAAAGGTTTATACCCCGTGATCTGCACCCCAGAACGCTTAGCCGAAGCGACCAGATCATCACTGCTCCACTGCTCGGGTAACCTCAACCAAATGTGCTGACCATTCGGGTGTGAGCTATAAACATGCCCTTCTAAGGTGGCTTTTGCTATTCGCTGGCGCTTGGCAAATTCATTGACTTGAAATCGAACAAGTCGATTTAATGTACCGTTCTCGATCCACAAATGAGCGACTTCAAACGGTAGCGGGGTCGCAGACCAACTCGTCGCAGCTAAACGGCCAATCGCATGCTGCAAAAAATGACGTGGGACCGTTAAATAGCCCGTACGCATACCTGGCGCTACGACTTTGGTTAAACTGGTGACATAAAAAGCCTGCTCGGGTAACAGTGCGGCGAGAGGTGGGACACGATTGGGCTCTAGTGCCCCATACACGTCATCTTCAATCACGTAGATCTCATACTGCTTCGCAATATTTGCTATCGCCTCTCGGCGCGAAATATCCATATGCGCACTATTCGGATTGGCCATGCTCGGTGTGCAACACAGCGCCTTGATTGGTTTGTGTTTACATGCCCATTCAAATGCATCCGGCGTGATACCAAACTCATCCATCTCAAGCGGCTGTAACTTAAATCCAAGCATTCTCGAGCG
Organism: Vibrio sp. M60_M70; assembly: GCF_037162085.1. Classification (NCBI taxonomy): domain Bacteria; kingdom Pseudomonadati; phylum Pseudomonadota; class Gammaproteobacteria; order Vibrionales; family Vibrionaceae; genus Vibrio; species Vibrio sp. M60_M70. The sequence goes on along the minus strand of NZ_JARLUL010000002.1, from coordinate 588,951 downwards.
AGAGATCAAGCCATGATCGACTAAGTGACCACAAGCGACTAAATCACCGTGTTCAACAACGGTGCTTAAAGCCAAGGTCAAGCCATGGCATGCACCATTTGTGAGTAATATTTGATCGGTACCAACGTCTAACCCTTGGCTACTGAGAAATCGCGCTCCGGACTCAATATGATGAGGCTGACCTGTTACTGGCTTTGCTTTACTGATCAAACTGCGATTGTTTGTTTGCCCAGCAATTTCCATTAACGCCTGATTAAAAAGCGTAATGTGGCGATCAGTTACTACCGGATGAGCGATCGACATATCAATTTCATCCGGCGTTTCTTTCATCTCTTGCGTCAGCATGAACTCCGTGTCCGTGCTTTCATCCACAAAGCCTGATTTTACAAACGTACCGTTTCCCACCCAAGACTCGAGCGCACCTTTTTTCTCTGCATAACCATATGCATGACTGACGGTTTGTACGCTCACGCCAATTTGCTCCGCAAACTCACGATGTGTGGGTAGTCGAGTACCGGGTTTTAGGTAACCACTGCGGACACATTCGACAAGATAATTGCCAATGGAGATGTACTTAGCGGTGCCTGGGCGAATGATCGGGTTCAAAGAAATTGTCATGACACAATATTTTAATTGATTCATTTTTAATGCTCATTGTAACTTCAATTTAACAAATGGCGAGTTTTTAGCCATCAAATGCGGTGTAATGCACAAAAATGAGCCACAATTGTAATGATTGACATGAGAAATATAGATTCAACAAACATGTTAAATGGCATCGTTTAATCCAAACCCAGCCGCAGTGGTGAGTTGCAATAGTTTTTAAACGCAGGTCTGGCTGACCTGGTGGAAGGTAGAAATACCTCAACGTCTCCGAAGGCCCATAAGGCGTCGGATTTTTAACAAGGAGAAAATATGAGAGGCGTTGCTTTGCATTTTACACTGGATGAATTCCAGGACCGATTAACAAAAGTTCGGCAGTCGATGGAAGAACGAGAGTTGGATGTCCTTATCATTCACGATCCTTCTAACATGGCATGGCTGACAGGTTATGACGGTTGGTCTTTTTATGTCCCACAATGTGTCGTTGTAGGATCATCTGGCGAGCCTGTTTGGTTTGGGCGCTGCCAAGATGCCAATGGGGCATACAGAACTGCATATATGTCGGCAGAAAATATCACCTACTACCCAGACCACTATGTAATGAACCCACCATTGCACCCAATGGATTTTCTGGTAGAAGCGGTACTCGCCGCGCGTCTTTGGGATCGCGGCCGTATCGGTGTGGAAAAAGATAACTATTACTTTAGTGCCACCGCTTACGAGTCACTCACCACGCACTTACCGAATGCTCAACTTCTCGATGCAACCGGGCTAGTCAATTGGTGTCGCGCCGTTAAATCTGATCAAGAACTGGCTTATATGTACCGCGCAGCTCGCATTGTTGAAAACATGCATCGCGTCGCGTTCGATATGATCGAGCCAGGATTACCGAAACATCACCTTGTCGCCGAGATTAACCGCCAAGCAGTACTTGGGCATGAAGATCACTTTGGCGATTACACCGCGATCGTACCGCTTTTGCCATCTGGTTCTGATGCTTCTGCACCTCACCTAACGTGGGACGATAGGCCTTTCAAAAAAGGCGAGGGCACTTTTTTCGAAATCGCTGGCGCGCATCGCCGTTACCATTGCCCACTCTCTCGCACTATTTTTCTTGGGGAACCGGACGACAAATTCAAACGTGCAGATGAAGCATTAACTTTAGGTCTCGAAGCAGGCTTAGAAGTCGCAAGACCAGGCAATACTTGCGCCGACATCGCCAACGCATTGAACCAAGTCCTCGATAAAGCAGGATTCTCACGTGAAGGCGCCCGATGTGGTTACCCAATTGGTCTGAGCTACCCACCTGATTGGGGGGAACGAACCATGAGCTTGCGAGACACTGATAAAACCGTATTAAAAGAAGGCATGACATTCCACTTTATGCCAGGGCTATGGTTTGAAGATTGGGGGTTAGAAACCACCGAAAGCATTGTGATCACCCGTGATGGTGCAAAAACACTGTGTGATTTCCCACGCCACTTATTTGTTAAACACTAATTTTTCAAACAGTAAGTTCTGCTGAACTAGGCTTAAGAACAAAAAGGACTCGATATGCAAAAGAGCTCGATCACAGCCACCGTAGACTTTGACCGAGAAGGCGTGCAGCACGGCTTTTTAGCGCTGCCCTATTCCCATGATGACTCCGCTTGGGGAAGCATCATGATACCTATCACCGTGATCAAAAATGGTCACGGGCCAACGGCGCTGCTTACTGGCGGTAATCACGGTGATGAATACGAAGGCATCACCAGCCTGCTAAAATTGGCAAACTCGCTGCAAGCAGAGCAAATCCAAGGTCGCGTCATTATTGTGCCAATGATGAACTTACCTGCGGTACAAAATGCCTCGCGCACATCGTCTATCGATAAAGGGAATTTAAATCGCAACTTTCCCGGAAACCCTGTAGGCTCAGTGACCGAAAAAATCGCGGATTACTTTACTCGTTACTTAGTACCCATGTGCGATTTTGCGTTAGACATTCATTCAGGTGGAAAAACGTTAGACATCGTACCTTTCGCCGCAGCCCATCGTCTCGACAACCTCGATCAAGAAGAAGCATGCATCTTAGGTGCGAAACTGTTTGGCGCACCTTACACCATGATCTTGCTCGAAATGGACGCCACCAGCCTGTACGACACTGCAGTGGAATCTCAAGGCAAAATTTTCGTCACCACAGAGCTCAGAGGTGGCGGAACCAGCACTCCAGAAACCATCGCTTATGCCGACCGAGGTATTCGTAACTTCTTGCGTTTTTCGGGCAACTTATCAGGTGATTACGAAAAACCAACCCTACCAACTAGGTTGCTTGATATGCCCGATGCAAGTTGCTACGTGCAAAGCCAGCACAACGGTATCACCGAATACTTATTTGAGCTTGGCGATACCATCAAACAAGACGATGTACTGGCAAGAATCTATTCAACCGAGCGTACAGGGAGCGACCCAATCGAATACAAAGCGCAGCGCAGTGGGATTTTTGCTGCACGTCGTTTCCCTGCCATGGTCAACATTGGTGACACGGTCGCCGTAATTGCCGAAGACTGTGGCGAATTAAACTAACTCTTACTAGGGCGTATTGACCTTTCGCGGTTAAATTTTGTTCGAGGTAAAATCGTTTTAGGCGCGGCGAAGACTATGCAGCCTAGTCATTCTAAGCAAATGGTCTTCAACAAAGCATAAAACGATTTTAACCGAACCCTTCGGGCAGCCTTTGTGGTTCATTTCTACTGCGTTATCGGCTTTTTATGCAGGCCACCCACAAATCGCTGCAAAAATCAGCTCGAAAGGTCAACACGCCCTAAACACGACACAACATCGGGTCTGGTGTATCACCTGCCGTTGGTGAATTGACTCACAAACTGATTAAGGAAGAAATGGATGAATCCGATGAAACACAGCTACCTAACGAGTGCCGTACTGATCGCTGCCAGCTTTGCCACCAGCAATGTTTATGCAGAGACGTGGAAATTCGCTCTAGAAGAAGTCAAAGGCTCGGTGCAAGATGCTTATGCGCAAGAGTTTAAAAAGCGCATCGAAAATGCAACCGATGGCGACGTCACAGTGGAAGTCTATCCATACGGTACATTGGGTCAGTCAGAAGATCTTACCGAGCTTACTGCGAACGGTATTATCCAATTTACCAACGCATCGCCAGGTATTTTTGGTTCATTCGTGCCCGAAATGCAGGTTTTCTCCATCCCTTACCTTTTGTCGCAAGACAATGATGTGAATAAAAAAGTGCTGAGTTCAAGCCCTACTATCTATGACACACTCGGCGGAAAGCTAGAACAGAAAAACCTCAAACTTCTCACTATGTATCCAGAAGGTGAAATGGTGTGGACGACCAACCGTGAGATTCGTTCTCCAAAAGATTTTGATAACTTCAAAATACGCGTGATGGCATCGCCAATGCTGGTTGAGGCTTATAAATCGTTTGGAGCCGACCCTACGCCTTTACCCTACTCAGAAGTCTATGGTGCTCTGCAACTTAAAATGATCGATGGTCAAGTAAACCCCGTTTTTGCTATCGAAGAAATGAAGTTCTACGAAGTGAACGACTACATGATCTGGGCAGGACAGCAACAATTTACTACGACTGTCATTACCAACAACAGTTGGTTCGAAACCCTTCCACAAGACCGCCAAGATCAGGTCAATAAAGTCATCGCTGGTATGACTGACTTTATATTTGAAAAACAGGATGAGTTTAACCAAAAACGTCTTGAGCAAATTAAGCAAGCAAAACCAGATATGCAGATGATCAAACTCGACAGTGACGAACGTGCAGCATTTGAACAAGCCTCTATGCCAATGCGGGACAAATACATCGAGCTTACAGGCGACAGCGGTAAAGCGGTGCTGAGCTCACTGGAACAAGAGTTCAATCAATAACAGAAAAAGGAGTGGCCTTCGGGCCACCTTATAGCGGTTGACCAGTCATCAACTATTCTGAACTGATTGGTATTTTACAGGGAGACCAATTATGCGCCTCGATCGCTACGACGTAAAAATTCTACAAATACTTCATGACAATGGCCGTATTACCAAATCTCACCTTGCCGAGGCCATTAACCTATCCGTGAGCCCTTGCTGGGAGCGTGTCAAAAAACTGGAAGAAGCAGGCATCATTGAAGGCTACGGGGCAAAAGTAAATACCGATGTTTTGTTCAAACGAACGTCGGTCATGGTTGAAGTTACGCTCAAAGAGCACAGCGCCCAAGCGTTCAAGCGTTTCGAGCAACTGGTTCAACACTCACCAGAAGTCACTGATTGTTATGCCACAGGCGGCGGTGTCGATTACATCCTCAAAATTCAGTCGGAAGATATTGATCAATATCAGCGGCTTATCGACAACTGGTTAGAGTCAGAAGTGGGCATTGAGCGCTACTTTACTTACATCGTGACGAAAACAATCAAACGTGATGCAGGCACATTAGAAGTGAACCAAAACGCCTTGTTCTAAAAGGGAAAACACGCTTAAAAGACAACCAGAAAAATCACCATATCTAACGGTGTGGAAAAGAAAGTTTTGATGGTTTAAACCTCGGCATCAGAAATTATTTCGGTCACTTCTCCATTACAGTTTAACTATGGACAACGACGCTGGGAGAAGGACTCATGACAGCACTGCACAGCTTACATGCTGAGGAATTAAAAGCCTCGCACGACATGATGGCGATAATGAAAGACGTACGTTTGGTGAGAGGTTTAGCGTACGTAAATGGCAAATGGATAAGTGGTGACCAATTTCATCCGGTGGATAATCCAGCGGATGGTACGGTCATCGGCTACATTACCAAGCTATCTCAGCAACAACTCTATCAAGCGATTGATGAAGCCGACCAAGCCTTTCGTCAATGGCGAAAAATGCAAGCAGAAGAACGCGCTGAAATTCTCATGCGTTGGCACGATCTGATTTTAGAATCAAAACAAGATCTTGCTCGTTTGATGGTTATGGAGCAAGGCAAAACATTAAGTGATGCTTTGGGTGAAATCGACTACGGCGCATCCTTTGTTCGTTGGTTTGCAGAGGAAGCACGCCGCAGTTATGGCGAAACCATCCCAAGTCATATTCCGAATGCGCAGCTGTCAACGGTGCGCGAACCGATTGGTGTCGCAGCATTGATTACACCATGGAATTTTCCTAATGCAATGGTCACCCGTAAAGCCGCCGCAGCATTAGCGATAGGCTGTCCGGTGCTTATCAAACCTGCCAGTGAAACGCCTTTCTCCGCATTGGCCTTGGCAGAGTTAGCAGACCGAGCTGGCTTTCCACCTGGTGTATTTAACGTGATCACTGGCGATGCGGTGATGGTGTCACAAACCTTGTGTCACTCCGATAAAGTCAAAGCGCTCTCATTCACAGGTTCAACTCGAGTGGGTAAGTTGCTGCTGCGTGACGCGGCACAAACCGTGAAGAAGTGCAGCATGGAGCTCGGTGGTAATGCCCCTTTCATCGTGCTGCCAGATATGGATGTCGAGCAAGCAGCCAAAGCCGCCGTGGATGCCAAGTTTCAAACCGCAGGACAAGACTGCTTGGCCGCAAACCGTATCTTCGTCCCTGACGATAAGTACGAAGCGTTTTTGGAAGCGTTTGCCAAAGAAATGAACCACATTGTTTTGGGTAATGGTTTAGATGAAAAAACCACCATGGGGCCGCTGATCAATCGCGCTGCGGTGGATAAAGCGCATGATTTGGTGCGTGACGCACTCGACAAAGGCGCGCGATTGGTAGCGGGATACCACCAGCCCGTACCAGGCGAAAACTTCTTCGCGCCAACATTACTGGCCGATGTCACCCCTGATATGGCGGTGTATCGCGAAGAGAATTTTTGTCCTGTGGCAGGCGTGTTGCCTTACCAAGACTTAGATACCGTGATTGAAATGAGCAACGACACTGAGTACGGCTTAGCTGCCTATGTTTATGGCCACGATATTCACCAAATTTGGCGCTGCATGCGTGGTTTGGAATTTGGCATGGTGAGCGTGAACTCCGTCAAGATGACTGGCCACCCTATCCCATTCGGCGGCGTGAAACAGTCAGGGCTTGGACGAGAAGGCAGTCGCCACGGCTTTGAAGAATACAGTGAAATCAAATACTGCTGCTTAGGCGCTTTACCAACCGTCAGTGGCAGTTAAGGCACGAAATATGGATATCCAATTATTCGAGGAGAAGGATCATGAGCAACAAAACCCAACAACTTTTAGAGATCGACCGTCAGAGAGTATTTCATGCCTCAACCCACCTGAAGCAGTATGCGGCTGGGGAGCTTTCGGGAAGAATTATCTCGAGCGGAAGCGGAATACGCATCACCGATTCAGAAGGCATCGAGCTGATAGACGGCTTTGCCGGGTTGTATTGTGTGAACATTGGCTATGGTAGGACTGAAATGGCCGATGCCATTTATGAACAAGCCAAAGAGCTGGCGTACTACCATACTTACGTCGGTCATACCAACGAAGCACTAGTGACACTGTCAGATCGCATCATCAAAATGGCGCCTGAAGGCATGAGTAAAGTCTACTACGGCATGTCAGGCAGTGATGCGAACGAAACTCAACTTAAATTGGTCTGGTATTACAACAATGCTCGTGGTCTACCAGAGAAGAAAAAATTATCTCCCGTGATCGCGGCTACCATGGTTCAAGTATCGCTTCGGGTTCAATGACAGGGTTGCCTCTGTTCCACGCACATTTTGATTTACCGCTTGAGCGCATCAAGCACACCATGGCGCCGTATTACTATCGCCGTGAAGACGAGAGCATGTCTGAGCTTGAATTCTCTCAATATTGTGCGGATCAACTCGAAGCGATGATCTTGGAAGAAGGCCCAGAAACGGTAGCAGCGATGATTGCGGAACCAGTGCTCGGTACTGGCGGTATTGTGCCACCACCAGAAGGATACTGGCAGGCGATCCGCAAAGTACTCGACAAATACGATGTACTCTTGATTGCGGATGAAGTGGTCTGTGGCTTTGGCCGCCTCGGCTCCGATTTTGGCTCACTGCACTACGACATGAAACCGGATCTCATCACGGTAGCGAAAGGGTTAACCTCAGCGTATCAACCGCTGTCTGGCGTGATCGTCGGTGAACGAGTTTGGAGTATGCTAGAAAACGGCACCGACCAATGGGGCGCTATCGGACACGGTTATACCTACTCCGGTCACCCAATGGGAGCGGCAGCCGCGAACTGCAACCTCGATATCATTGAACGTGAAGGCTTGGTGCAAAACGCAGCCGAGGTCGGCGCTTACTTGCAGCAACGCATGGCGGAGACGTTTAACGATCATCCATTGGTCGGTGATACTCGTGGCGTTGGCTTGTTGCATGCGTTGGAGTTTTCTTCAGACAAACTCCGCCGAGCACACTTTGATCCAAACTTGAAAGTGGGTCCGCAAATCGCGGCAGCCTGTTTAGAGCAAGGCTTAATCGCTCGTGCCATGCCACATGGTGACATCCTCGGCTTTGCTCCACCGCTTATCGCGAACCGTAATGACATCGACACTATTGTCGACAAAGCGCACCAAGCGGTCAATAAAGTGATGGATAACCTCGTCACGTCTAAACAGTGGCAGCCAAAATAGCCGCGAATTAACCAACTCAAAAACCTACCAATGATTACCGCCCCCTCTGACCAAATTGGGGGGGGGCGGTCCTAAGAGACGTACTACATGGAAACACAAGCAATCTTTGCCGCAAAGAAAGCGATTAACGGATTAGTCAGTCGCACACCATTACTTCACTCACCACTGTTATCGCAACAATATCAATGTGAAATTTGGTTAAAACTGGAAACACTACAACCTATTGGTGCTTTTAAATTGCGTGGAGCGACTCATGCCATGAACAAACTGAGTGAGGAACAAAAACAACATGGCGTCGTCACTTGCTCTACTGGTAATCACGGCCGTGCCGTGGCTTATGCTGGGCAACGACTAGGAGTCCGCACCGTGATTTGTATGTCCAATTTAGTGCCACAAAACAAAGTCGACGCAATTAAAGCATTAGGCGCAGAAGTTCGAATTGTTGGGCAAGCTCAAGACGACGCGGAGCGAGAAGCATTGAGGCTAACAGAAGAAGAGTCGATGACTTATCTCTCACCATTCGAACACCCAGACATCATCGCCGGACAAGGGACCATTGGACTAGAAATCATTGAAGATCTTCCTGATGTCGACGTCATTTTCGCCGGGCTATCTGGCGGCGGATTGATTGGTGGTATTGGCTTAGCCGCAAAATCAAACAGCAGCAAAGTGAACGTGTATGGCGTTTCCATGGACAAAGGCGCTGCGATGGTAGAAAGCATTAAAGCAGGAAAACCAGTGCAAGTTGAAGAGCACGAATCGTTTGCTGACAGCTTAGGTGGCGGCATAGGTTTAGACAATCGCTATACCTTCAAACTCGTGCAAGAAGTCATGGATAAAGCGTTTTTAGTCAGTGAACACAACATCGCCAAAGGCATGGCAGATATTTTCGATGCAGAAAAATTTGCCGTAGAAGGCGCGGCCGCAGTGGGGCTTGCCGCCATTCACCAGCATCAACTGGACTTACGCGGTAAGAAAGTCGTTTTGGTGCTCAGTGGAAAAAACGTCTCATCAGACACTTTTGAGACGGCGTTAAAAATTGGCCGCCAAGTCAAAGAGTAACCGAGGTCGTGCGAATGAAAATCTATAATAAATCTCAGATAGAGCAAGTAACTCAGTTAGATCTTAATGCGTTAGCGGCCGTGGAAAATGGCTTCAAAGCGCTTGGGCAAGGCAACGTCACTATGCCTCCGATTCTTAGCATGGCAATTGAAGAGCATAACGGCGAAGTGGATGTAAAAACGGCGCATATCAAAGGTAATGAGCGCTTCGCGATAAAAATCAGCCCAGGATTTTTTGATAACCCGAAACTGGGACTACCGAGCCTAAATGGTTTGATGGTCCTCTTTAGCGCGAAAACAGGGCTGGTTGATAGCGTATTGTTTGACGAAGGGTATCTAACCGACATTCGTACTGCTCTCGCCGGCGCTATCTCCGCGAAATACCTGTCGAACTCAGAAGCATCCAAAATTACGGTTATTGGCAGTGGGCTTCAAGCAGAACTACAAGTCGCTGCAATAAAATTAGTTAGGCCAATCTCCCAAGTGAACATCTGGGCAAGAGACAACACAAAATCGCAGGCTTACAAACAACGCATGGAGCAACGATACGATCTATCCGTATCCGTACACTCCTCTATCCAGCAAGCATGCCAAGAAGCCGACATTATTGTCACGACAACACCATCAAAAGAACCTTTGCTGAACTGGGAAGATATCCCATCAGGAGCACACGTGATAGCTATGGGTTCAGACAGCCCTCATAAACGTGAGCTTGCCACCTCGGTCATCCTAAACGCTGAGCATCTGGTGGTTGATCGAATCAGTCAGTCAGAATCACTTGGCGAGCTACGCAGTGTAGATAAACCGCTCACCCGTAGCCTAGTCGAACTTGGCGACATCATTTGCGGCAAGCACCCCTACTCAAGGCGTGTTGACGATGTTTCGGTATGTGATTTAACAGGGACTGGCGTTCAAGACACCGCAATCGCTGACTATACTGCTCAACAACTCACCAGCATTCAATCCACGATGTAACTTATTCCCTGTGACTTTGGCGGTGGGCAACCACCGCACTTTTTGAGGGCCGTAACATGCCAGAGCTCTGTACGTTTCAATCTTTAACCACTCAGTTTGATTTTTCGGCGGATGTCTCCGCTTATCAACGTTCAATCGGACTCATTCAACTCGCGACCGACTATGTGCTAGAAAACGAATGGCGCGAGCATTTACCCGCAGATGTCCGCTTATACACTTCACGCTTTCTCACCACAGGTACTGTCGATCCTCTGCACTTAACAGACATGCAAAACAGTATCCGCGAGTGTGTACGCACCATCGTGCCAATGTGGCCAATCAACGTCATGGCGTTTGGCTGTACGTCAGCTAGTGTGCTCATTGGCTCCGATCAAATCACTGATTTAATTCGTCAAGAGAGACCCGAAGCCATAACAACTAACCCTTGGCAAGCCGCACTGAGAGCGCTTGAACACCATCAAGCTCAAAGAATCGTTATGCTGACGCCGTATACCAATGACGTCAATCACCCACTTTATGAGTCCATGACCGAACATGGCATTGACGTTCTGGCCTTTGGGTATTTCAATCTCGACTACGATCCCCATATCCCAACCATTGGAGGACAAGACGTAGAAAATGCCTTAGCGCAGCTGCTTGAGTCGATTGATTGCACTGTGGACGCGGTATTTATTTCATGCACGAACATGCGAGTCATGCATCTACTGCCTTATTTCTCAAGCCGCTTTGGTATTCCTGTACTAAGCTCCAACCAAGTGATGCTTTGGGACGCATTGCGTTTGCTTGAGTCCGATAATTTCTCCGACGTGTCATCATCGCCCTTTCCTTGCTGATAAGGACTCGCTAAAATGCACAAAATTGCGCACTAACTGGATGAAACATGGCAAAACTTACCCTTCAAGAACAAATGCTGAAAGCTGGCTTAGTTAATGAAAAGAAACTAAAGAAAGCGAAGAAAGGCTCTAAAAAATCACGCGTTCAAGCACGCGAAGTAAAAGCGGCGGTTGAAGAGAATAAACGCCAACAGTTAGAGCGTGATAAACAATTGAGCGAACAGCAAAATGCCGAGCGTTTGAATAAAGAGCTCAAAGCGCAAATCAATCAATTGATTGAGATGAACAAGATCGACTTAAAAGATGGCGATATTAAGTACAACTTCACCCATGGCACCTTGGTTAAGTCACTGTATGTTGATGCTCTCATCCGCGAACAGTTGATTAAAGGCATTCTAGCCATTGCTATTGTCGGTGAAAGCTACGTTGTCATTCCACGCGGAGTAGCAAATAAAATTGCTCAACGTGATGAATCCGTCATCATCGAACAGAAAGAACCAGAATCGGACATTCCAGCAGAAGACGACCCATACGCAGATTTCGTCGTGCCAGATGACTTGATGTGGTAACAACAAACAATAGATGCATCAACGAAAAGAGCCGCTGATGTTATATCAGCGGCTCTTTTTTAATAGAAAAATACGCTACAGAAATGATATGCGTTATTGCTTACTTAGTAGCAAATTCACACCAGATGCGGCTAAAAACAGCGAACATCCGCGATTAAAACGTTTCGCCATCTTTGGATTTGAAAACCAATGTCTAAGGTACAAACCAAAAATCGCGTAAATTGAAATGGCGACCATTTCTAAAATCAAAAACGTGGAGCCAAGGGCAAAAAACTGCTCTTGAACGTTGGCGTTCACATCAACAAACTGCGGCAAAAATGCAGTAAAAATAAGAATCGCTTTCGGGTTACCGGCGGCAAGCGTAAACTCTTGTTTCGCAAGCCCTGCATAGTTGCGTGAGTTAGTTAACTCAGAGATCGGGCTCGATTCAGAACGCCAAAGGTTGAATGCAATCCACAATAGATACAACGCCCCCACCAGCTTTAACGCTAAAAACAGCATTTCTGATGTGTACAAAATCACGGCGAGCCCAGAGGCAGACAGCGCGATCATGCCAGAAAATGCCGTAATACGCCCTAAACTAGCGACAAACGCGGCACGAAAACCGTAACAACGCGCATTATTCATTGCCAATAAGTTGTTTGGGCCTGGAGTCATATTCAGAGCAAAGCAAGCGGGAATAAAAAGGAGGAGCTTCCAAATATCCATGATAAAAAATGGCCTTAATTTTTAGTAATAGCCCGCACCGTAACATTGGCTGCTAGAATGAGTAAATAAAAATTCTACGCTAAAGCATTTCCGCTTCAAACCGAGCTGCTCTGGCTTGCGCAATCGTACAGTGCGTTTCTGTCATCAACTCCGCCAAGGTGATATTTGGGTTTTGCACCACCAACCGAATCAGTTTTTCTTCCAACGGTTCCAGTTTGTCCTGATGAACGGATAACCCTTTCTCCAACTTATTCATCACAAACCTTAGCTCTTCACACTGTCCTGCTTTTAGCTGATCAAGTAACGCTTTTAAGTTCAAAGCTTCTCCAGAAACTTGCCAATGACGAGAACGCCTAACTCGCTTAACGTCACACCCGCAATCCGCCGCAATGACTTTAATGCGTTTAGCATTCTCACCGCCAATGCGATGAATCAGAGAGGGCAGCGAAACAATAATGTCGTCATCTTTCATCCGTTACTCTCCCACCACTGACACATTCTCTCCAACCCAAGTGAGTAGCTGTTTGGCGGCTTTGGAGAGCACCTGATTTTGGCGCACAATGTAGCCGAAATCGGTGTTTGGAAAACTAGGCAAAGGCGTGACTTCTCGGGAAAGCATTAACCTCGGATCAAGAGAGAAATCCGGCACAATGGCGGTCCCAAATCCTGCTTCTGCCCAGTCGATTTGTGCTTCCACACTGCCCACTTCCATCACGCGATGCTTAGGCAGATTTAACTCAGGTAAAGACGCATCTATCAGCTCACGGGTTCGCGTGTCGTGCCCTAGCAGAATCAACGTCTGGCTCTCTTTTCGATTGTCCTGCCACTCAAAAATGTTATCGCCAAACGCACACCAGTGAATTTGCGTGAGAGGCGTAAAATGCAGCGGTTGACTCTCTTTTTGTGCGATAACAAAGCCGATATCGGCACGCGCACTTTTCACCAAATCCACCGCTTGAGAAGACGTGGTATTGAACAATGCCAAGTCGATACCCGGGTATTCACTTTTGAATTGCTGGAACGGTTTGATAAGCAGTAAACGTGAAACGATATCGCTCGCCGCAATAGAAAGCGTCCCCTGCGTAAGATCGTTGATGGCATTGAGATCCGATTGGCAAATTTGCAGCTCATTAAGCATCCGCTGCGCCGTATCTAACAAACGCTTTCCCGCTTGCGTCAACTGCACAGGATTTCGCTCAATCAATTTCGTGCGCGTGGCCTGCTCCAACTGCTTGATATGCAAGCTGACGTTCGGTTGCGTCATGTGCAGTTCCGTCGCTGTTTTGCCGAAATGCTTTACCTCTGCAAGAGTTACGAAGGTTCGCAGCCAGTTCAAATCTAACATTGCCAATTCCGATATGAGATTCTTATCAAGTTAATGAGTATAATTAATTTCTCTTATTATGGCGAACGCCTTAAGATTTTTGCATCTGTTTTTGGAGATTAAATTATGTCGTCTATCGTTGTTGTGGGTGCAAACTGGGGTGATGAAGGCAAAGGCCGCATCGTTGACTTTTTGGCAGAGCAAGCTTCTGCGAGCATTCGTTTCCAAGGTGGTAACAACGCGGGTCATACCGTGGTTAACGACCTAGGTACGTTCAAGCTGCACCAGCTACCAAGTGGCGTTTTCAACCCAGACTGTTTGGCAGTATTAGGTCCGGGTATGGTTATCAGCCCTGCGTTGCTGTCTCAGGAGATTGCGGAAGTTGAAGAAGCGGGCGTAAAAGTGAATATGTGCATCTCTGATCGCGCAACACTGTGTCTACCTCTACACGCACTAGAAGATACGCTAGAAGAACAACGTTTAGGCGACAAAGCATACGGTTCAACTCGTCAAGGTATTGCACCTGCGTACGGTGACCGCGTAATGAAGAAAGGCATCCTTGTTGGTTGGTTGAAGCAACCAGAAGTATTGGTTGAACGCCTTCAATTCATGATGGATTGGAAACTTCCGCAACTGCGTGCGCTTTACCCAACATTCGAGTTTGAACAAACCGCTGAAGAAATGGCGAACTGGTTGCTAGAGGTGTCTGCACCTTGGCGCGATTCAATTTGCAACGTAACGCTTCCTCTAAAAGAACTACAAGCGAAAGACAAAACTCTATTGTTCGAAGCGCAGCTTGGCGCGGGTCGTGACCTTGTTTACGGTGAGTACCCTTGGACAACATCTTCTAACGTTGTATCAATGTACGCGGGTATCGGCAGTGGTCTTCCAGCACTTCGTCCTGAACGCGTTATTGCGGTTGCAAAAGCATTCAGCTCATCAGTAGGTACTGGTACGTTGATCACTGCAATGGAAGAGCAAGATGCTTTCCGAGAACTTGCAGGCGAGTTCGGTGCAACTACAGGTCGTCCGCGCGATATGGGTTACTTCGACGCAGTCGCTACGAAGAATGGCGTTGAACTGCAAGCCGCAACTGAAATTGCACTAACGAAAGTAGACTGTTTGACTGGTCTTAACGATCTGAAAATCTGTGTTGGCTACGAAGGCGACCACAGCGAAAACCCAATCTGGCCTCAAACGGCATCTCTTGCGCCAATCTACGAGAAGATGGAAAGCTGGAGCGAAGACATCACAGGTTGTCGTAAGTTTGAAGAGCTTCCAGTAGCAGCACAGAAATACGTTCTACGCATTGAGGAACTGATGGGCGTACCAGTAAAAATGGTGTCTGTGGGTCCTGGTCGTGAACAAATGATTATGCGATAAGATGTGAATTAACACATCATTGGCAAGCGGCTTTTATCTGTTCCGGGGTAAAGCCGCTTTTTTTTACACTGTAAACTTTGAAGAAGTTGCACTTCTCAATTCGTGTTTAGTAACCTAATCGCGCCTCCCTTCCCTCTTTATTTATCAATCAATAGATTAGAGCATATAACGCATTGTGCACGTTATTAGTACATCTCACTTGTTAAAGAAGCACGTTATTTAAGTTAATTGTTTGAATTAATGTTCTTTAACTGATTGCTTGATCACGATCTTCATCTGCAATTTGTTGAACTAGTGCTCAAAAAATCTAACCCGCTGTTTTTAGGATAGATGAGTTCCCCAACATCCAACCTAATAGCAGGTGATTCCTATGACGAAAAATCTTTTCCGCCTCAGTACGATAACTCTCGGTTTATGCATCAGTTCGTTCTCTTTTGCGCAATCCGATCTTCCGAACATTAAAATCCTTGCCACTGGTGGCACCATAGCTGGAGCAGGTCAATCTGCAACCGAGTCAAACTACACAGCAGGTAAAGTCGGCGTTGAATCATTGATTTCTGCGGTGCCGAGTATGACCAACATTGCCGATATTTCTGGAGATCAAGTGGTCAGTATCGGTTCACAAGATATGAATGATGAGGTATGGCTTAAATTAGCCAAACGCGTCAACGAACTGCTCGCTCAAGATGATGTTGACGGTATCGTCATCACGCATGGTACCGATACGTTAGAAGAAACCGCTTACTTCCTTGATCTGACCGTCAAGAGCAAAAAACCAGTCGTGATTGTCGGTGCAATGCGTCCTTCCACCGCAATGAGTGCTGATGGCCCAGTTAATTTATACAACGCCGTCGTGACAGCCACCGATGAAGATTCTGAAGGGCGCGGCGTGTTAGTCGCGATGAATGACACTATATTCGATGCGCGAGACGTAACTAAAACAAACACCACTTCCGTCAGTACTTTCCAATCACCTAACTTTGGTCCTATCGGTTACATTCATAATAGCGATGCCAAATATCAACGAAGCCCAGAGCGTAAACATACGACAGAAACCCCATTCGATGTATCAAAACTCAACACACTACCTAAAGTAGGCATTGTTTATAACTATGCAAATGCGTCGAGCTTACCAGTCAAAGCCTTTGTGGATGCGAAGTTTGACGGCATCGTAAGTGCTGGTGTCGGTAATGGTAACTTATACCACACGGTCTTTGATGAGTTAGAAAAAGCGAGCAAAGATGGCGTTGTTGTTGTAAGGAGCTCTCGCACACCAACCGGCTCAACCACTTTGGATGCTGAAATTGATGACGACAAATATGGCTTTGTTGCCTCAGGCACACTAAACCCACAAAAAGCACGTATCTTACTGATGCTGTCACTGACTCAAACCAAAAACTATCAAGACATCCAAAAGATGTTCCAATACTATTAAATCATTCTGTGTAAGGCATCTTTAGATGCACAAGAGGAGGAGTTACTCGCCTCCTCTTGCACACGACGATGTTGGTGCCCCTTGTTAACCAAACAAACGGCGCTTCATCCCTGCTTTTTCAAGAATACGCGTGGTGATCTCTTCCACAGAGAGAGAGGACGTATTGATATATGGGATCGCCTCTCTTCTAAACAACGCCTCTACGGTGTCTAGCTCCAGCTTACACTGCTCAGTACTGGCGTAATCACTTCCAGACAAACGATTCTCACGGATTTCAGTCAAGCGCTCGGGATCGATAGTCAGCCCAAACAACTTATGACGATGGATCTCAAACTCAGGTAACAAACGCATCATCTTCACATCTTCCGCAATGAACGGATAGTTCACGACACGCAAACCAAACTGCATCGCCATATATAGGCTGGTGGGGTTTTCCCGCTGCGCGATACTCCCAGCAGGATGATATCGGCTTGCTCCAACCCTTTTAGCGTGATGCCATCATCATGCGCCAATGTATATTCAATGGCCGCGATACGGTCGAAATAGGTATCGGAATCTTTCCCACACTGCGAGAACGCTGCAACTTGGGTTTTGGTGCCATCTGAATGTCGTCTTGCACTTTCTGTACAATGCTTTCCAACACATCGTAGCTGTATGCAGGCGCTTCCAACAGCATTTCACGTACGTCTGGCACCACGATAGAGAAAAACACCAGAGGTTTGACGCCATTGCGTTGGTAGGAAGTTTCAATTTCTTTTACAACGTCAGCAACTTTGTCCTGGCTTTCTACGAACGGAAAGGTTTTTTCGTTAGGAATGAACGGAAATTGACCGAGAACAACATGCCCTAATGTCTCACATGTTATCGCCGTACCGTCAGAAACATAGAACACATCACGACTTTGGTTATTTATTTGCATTTCTGTTTAATTTTTCAAAATCTTTTGAGTAGGATGGTAAACATAATATTAATAAATCAGTTTGGCTTTCAGTTAGGTTCACCACAGCTTTAAAAATTCTTTTGAATTTTTTTCAGCCGGAACGTAATCGTTTGCCTTTGATATCAATCTAAATGAAGCAATATATGGTCAAAGTGTAATAACAGCCAACATGCGATTGTTTAGAGCGATTTAAGTCCCCCTACTAAGCTGCAATGTTTCTGGAGAAAGACATGCAAAAGAACACCCTCTGGTTCAATGGCCTATCCATGGATGATGTCGACAAAGTCGGCGGTAAGAATGCTTCACTTGGCGAAATGGTTTCTAACCTAGCGAACGCAGGCGTTTCTGTACCAAATGGTTTTGCGACAACCTCATACGCGTTTAACCAATTCCTTGACCACGAAGGTTTGGATGAGCGTATTCACCAATTACTTGATGAACTAGACGTTGAGGATGTGGAAGCTCTGCGTAAGACAGGTGCAACCATCCGTCAATGGGTATTAGAGGCCCCTTTCCCTGCGGACCTTGAACAAGAAATCCGTGAAAACTACCAAGAACTGATTGAAGGCAACCCTGAGCTTTCAGTCGCAGTTCGTTCATCTGCTACGGCAGAAGACCTGCCTGATGCCTCTTTTGCTGGTCAGCAAGAAACGTTTTTGAACGTGAAAGGCATCGACGCAGTACTAGAAGCAACTAAGCACGTTTACGCTTCTCTATTTAACGACCGTGCGATCTCTTACCGTGTACACCAAGGTTTCGACCACCGTGGTATCTCGCTATCTGCGGGTATCCAACGTATGGTGCGTTCAGACAAAGCTTCTTCGGGTGTAATGTTTACGCTTGATACTGAGTCTGGTTTCGACCAAGTTGTCTTCATCACCTCTTCATGGGGCCTAGGTGAAATGGTCGTTCAAGGCGCAGTAAACCCTGATGAATTCTACGTTCATAAGCCAATGCTTGAAGCAGGTGAGCACCCGATCGTTAAGAAAACATTTGGTTCTAAGTTGATCAAAATGATCTACTCTGACAACCAAGAGATCGGCAAACAAGTTGATATCGTTGACACTTCTGATGAAGAGCGCAACACGTTCTCATTGAACGACGAAGAGATCAAAGAGCTCGCCAAACAAGCGATGATCATCGAGAAGCACTACCAGCGTCCAATGGACATTGAGTGGGCAAAAGATGGCATCGACGGCAAGCTGTACATTGTTCAAGCGCGTCCTGAAACCGTATGTTCACAAACGGAACAAAATGTGATTGAGCGCTACGAGCTACAAAACAAAGCAGATGTTTTGATTGAAGGTCGTGCAATCGGTCAACGTATCGGTAAAGGTGCAGTACGTTTGGTTGACTCTCTGGACCAAATGTCATTGGTTCAAGAAGGTGATGTGTTGGTTACAGACATGACTGATCCAGACTGGGAACCAGTGATGAAGAAAGCTTCTGCTATTGTTACCAACCGTGGCGGACGTACTTGTCACGCAGCAATCATTGCTCGTGAACTTGGTATTCCTGCAATCGTTGGCTGTGGCGATGCGACAAGCAAACTGACTGATGGCGCAACAGTGACAGTATCTTGTGCAGAAGGCGAAACGGGTTACGTTTACCAAGGTGAACTTGAGTTTGATGTAAAACGCTCTTCTGTTGATGAACTGCCACTACTGCCGACCAAAGTGATGATGAATGTGGGGAACCCAGATCGCGCATTCGACTTTGCTCAGATTCCAAACGAAGGTGTTGGTCTTGCTCGTCTAGAGTTCATCATCAACAAGATGATCGGTATTCACCCGAAAGCATTACTTAACTTTGATGCGCAAAGCGATGAGCTAAAAGCAGAAATTAAACAGCGCATTCGTGGTTACAAAGATCCTATCGATTTCTACGTGAGCAAGCTGACTGAAGGCATCGCGACTATCGCTTCTGCTTTCTGGCCAAAACGCGTCATCGTTCGTATGTCTGACTTTAAGTCGAACGAATACAGCAACTTGGTTGGTGGTAATGCCTACGAACCGCATGAAGAAAACCCAATGCTCGGCTTCCGTGGTGCGTCTCGTTACATTTCTCCAGTGTTTGAAGATTGCTTCGAGTTAGAAACTCAAGCTATCAAGCGCGTTCGTAACGAAATGGGTCTGAAGAACGTTGAAATAATGATCCCATTCGTGCGTACACCAAGCGAAGCTGCATCAGTGATTGATTTGCTAGCGAAGTTTGATCTGCGCCGTGGCGACCAAGGTCTTAAAGTCATCATGATGTGTGAACTGCCATCCAACGCGGTACTTGCCGATGAGTTCTTGAAGTACTTTGACGGCTTCTCGATTGGTTCAAACGACATGACTCAGCTAACGCTTGGTCTGGACCGTGACTCTGGCGACGTTGCTCACCTATTTGATGAGCGTAACGCGGCGGTGAAAATCATGCTGAAAATGGCAATTGACGCAGCAACCAAAGCTGGTAAGTACGTGGGTATTTGTGGTCAGGGCCCATCAGATCATGAAGATTTGGCGGAATGGTTGATGGAGCAAGGCATCAGCTCTGTTTCACTAAACCCAGACACCGTTATCGATACTTGGTTACAGCTCGGTAAAGTTAGCAGCAAGTAACGCGCTAAAAACTTAAGCCCTCACACTCCCCTTGTGAGGGCTTTGTTATTCATACGTCATTTCGCAATCAGTTCGTGATTCCTCTCTCAAGATCGCCATTTAGTCAATTTCATTATCAAAGTCTGATGACCTAGAATGAATGATGTATCGACAACTCCAGAGAGAATTTGATGAAAAAGTCTATCGCACTCATTACCACATTGATGATCCTAGCCTCTCCCGCTTACGCAGATTGGGATGATATTTCCAACAAAATGTCTGAGCTAGGCGAAGCGGTTTCTGATACTGCGCAAGATGCTTGGGACGATACCAAAGCCTTTTCAAAACAAGCGTGGCAAGATTTCACGAACTGGTCCGAGGAAGCAATCAATACCGCGGGCGAGTGGACAGAAGCTAGTATCGAGAAAAGCAAAGAATGGATAGATGCAGCCGACAAGAAAATTGATGAACTGATGGAAGGCGACACGCCAGAAGAAGCTCGCCAAGCCGTAGACTTAATGGCGGATAGTGCTTTGCTCAAGTTGTTTAATGAAAAGCCGGAGGCCAAAGCCATTTACGACAACGCTTACGGCTACGCGGTCTTTGACTCTCGTAAATTGTCTTTATTGTTTCACACCAACTCAGGGTCAGGAGTCGCAGTGAATAAGGAAACAGAAGAACGCACTTATATGAATATGTTTGGTTTGGGCGTTGCACTTGGGGCTGGCGGCAAATTTTACCAACAAGTGGTTCTGTTTGAGAGCAAAGAAGATTTTGATACGTTCGTCAACGAAGGATGGGAGGCCACAAGTGAAGCCTCTGCTGTAGCTGGCGAAGATTCTGAGCAACTTTCAAAGCAATTTAACAGTGGCGTCGCCGTTTATCAATTGAATGCAAAAGGCTTGCTCATCGATGCCAACGTGTCTGGTTCTAAATATTGGGTTAACGAAGAGCTCACCAACTCGCAGTAACGCATAGCAACTAATCGCTTAAACAGAACGGTTGTTATGCACCCTTATCAATAAGTTAACGCAGCTATGACTCCTCAAAACTGAGTACTTGTGCAACTTTCTCATGGGAAGTCACCAGAAGATGGTGACTTCCCTTTCTCGTTGGATAGCTTTTCGTTATGCTTGCCCAAAACCATCTGCGATTCGGTATCCCATGCCTGACAATAACTTTAATAATCTGCTGGCAGAAGCAATTTCTGCTCTTAATACGCCTAACTTTACTCCTAAGCTTATGCGTGTCATTCGCACTCTTTTTCATTTTGATTGCGCGGTTATTTTAGGTTATCGAGAAGGTAAACATCCTATTTATCTCTACGACTCGATTGAGAACGAGCGAGAATTACTTTTTCAACGCTACCTTACCGATTCATTTCAAAATGACCCTTTTTTCTCAAACTAAACGAGACAAAGCAACAAGGCGTATTTACGCTCAAAGACGTAGCACGCAAAGGCGTTGATTTTACTTCCTACTGCGAACAGTTCTACCATCAGACCGGGTGGAAAGACGAACTGAGCATGCTAGTCGAAGTCGAACCTGGCCGTTGGGTCATGCTGTACTTCGGGTATATGAATGATGGAAAATACTTTTCTCAACAGCAAATCAATAAATTAAAGCCCTACTTCCCGATAATTCAATCGCTTTGTCAGCAGCACTGGAAACAAACGGAGTTTACCTTTTCTGAGCCTGTTTTTGCCCAGAGTGCTTATTCTGGCAGTATGCGATTAGCCATTGAGCAAGCTTTAGCAACATTTGGCGTAGAATCACTCACTCGTCGCGAGCAAGAGGTGGCTTCACTTCTCGCTCAAGGGTTTGACACCAAAGAAATTGCCGCGCGGTTACACTTAGTTCAAGGCACAGTCAAAAATCATCGAAAACGCATTTACTCGCAGTTAAATGTGTCTTCATTGAGTGAGTTATTCCAGCTTTTCCTCAATCACCTTATTCTCCATTCAAGATAAAAAACTGTCCCTTAAGGGATATATAGAGAAAAGGTGTCTCGTTTTAGTCTGAATACAACAACCACTAAGACAGACAAAAAGAATGACGACACCATTACTGCAAGATTTACAAGATCGTGGCTTGATCGCACAAGCCAGCGATTTGGAAGAAATTCAGACACTTCTCTCACAGCCACAAACCGTTTACTGCGGCTTCGATCCTACAGCTGGCAGCTTGCACATCGGCCACCTTGTGCCTTTGATCATGCTTAAGCGCTTTCAAGATGCCGGACACCAAGCTGTTGCCTTGATTGGCGGTGCAACGGGCATGATTGGCGACCCGAGCTTTAAAGCGACCGAGCGCAGCCTGAATTCTTCAGAAATCGTCTCAGGTTGGGTTAACGATCTTTCTAATCAAATTCAGCAGTTGATGAATCACCAACTGACCAAGCCAATGATCATGGTGAACAATGCTGACTGGATGAAAGCGATCAACGTCATCGACTTCTTCCGTGATGTGGGTAAGCACTTCTCGATCAATACCATGATCAACCGAGAATCGGTAAAACAACGCCTGCAACGACCTGACCAAGGTATCTCCTTCACCGAATTTAGCTACGCTCTGCTGCAGTCGTACGATTTTGCCGAGCTAAACCGTCAATACGGTTGCCGTCTGCAAATCGGTGGCAATGACCAATGGGGAAACATCGTCAGCGGGATCGATTTAACTCGTCGCCAAAATGGTGAGCAAGTATTTGGCTTAACTCTGCCGCTGATCACCAAATCCGATGGCACCAAATTTGGCAAAACTGAAGGTGGTGCAGTATGGCTAGATCCTAGCAAAACCTCTCCTTACGCCTTCTACCAGTTCTGGCTTGGCGCAGAAGACGCCGACGTTTACCACTTCTTGCGTTACTACACGTTCTTGAGCTGCGAAGAAATTGCCAGCATTGAAGCGCAAGACCAAGTAAGCCAAGGCAAGCCACAAGCACAATGTATTCTCGCTGAAGAAATGACGCGATTTGTTCATGGCGAAGAAGGTCTAGCCAGTGCCGAACGCATCACGCAAGCTTTATTCAGCGGTAATATGCAACAACTGAGTTTGGGTGAATTAAAACAATTGGAGTTGGATGGTTTACCAAGCATTGAGAGTGCACAACAAGATTTGGTTGAGCTGCTGGTTGAGTCGGGTTTAGCAAGCTCGAAACGTGTTGCGCGCGAACACATCAGCAACAACGCCATCAGTGTAAACGGTGAAAAAGTGTCGGCTGATAACCCGAGTTTAAGCTTCCCACTGTTTGACCAATACTGGTTACTGCAACGCGGTAAAAAGCACTTCTGCCTCGTAAAGCGTACCGCTTAACAAAGCATCGTAGTGACACCTCACAAGGCAAAGTGATATAGCGAGTTAACTGACAAGACTTTATAAGGTTAGCTCGCTCTAGTATCGGCTGTGCATACCAAAATGATGAGACATTCCATCTTCCATTCGGCCGCCTTTCCAGCCACCAGCACCGAATAAATTAAGCACATCTTGAGCGGTATAATCAGCACCAGCAAAGAAGTCATGCGCCACATCAGAGCGGATGGCTTGCAACTCGGGTTGGTTTTCCAAATCAAGTTCTTGCGGATTCGCGTACAACGCCAACGCAATTTTTTGTTGGCACGTGCTTAACTCACTGGTGCTCGTCTTTACCTGACCGACGGAAAAGTACTCACGACTGCCATATCCCACCACCAATCTGGTACTCATTAGCTTAATTACTTTCTTAATGCGGCGACGTTGTATAAATCTCAACATGTTGAAGTCCTTATTTATATTTCGATAATTAATAATAAGTTTTGTATACCACACATCAATACTCTAGAGTGTCAGGGTTTAGCACGGCGCTCAAAGAGTATGGAGTTCAAGAGTGAAAATTGACGATCTAAAACTGTTCACCAAAGTCGTCCAACTTGGCAGCTTTACAGCGGCAGCAAATGCTTTGGATTTACCACGAGCAAATGTTAGCCGACGCATTGGAGAACTGGAACGTTACCTCGGAACGCAACTTTTTCACCGCACCACTCGCAGTCTTTCGCTGACAAACAAAGGCGATGCCTACTACCAAGATCTGCAAAAAGTGCTCACCTTGCTTGATTCGGCAAACCAGCAAGCCAGTAACGAAAGCATCGAAGTCAGAGGCAAAATCAAACTTGGCCTTCTGCCAGAAACCTATGAACCTCTTCAACCCATTTTGTTTGAATTTCAGGATCAATATCCGCAGGTTGAGCTCGACATTCGCAATATCAACAATGGCTTTATTGATATGTTTCAGCAGGGGTTGGACATCGCGCTGCACGGCGGCATGCTGTTTGATTCAGACATTGTCGCCAGAAAGATCTTAACGCTAGACCGATGTGTCGTTGCCTCACCGAACTATCTTCAAACTCACGGCACACCAGCCACATTAGAAGAGTTGAGCGATCATCAGTGCATTTGTTTTCGTTGGCCAAATGGCAATGTCGACAACCTTTGGCATTTTCAGGAACAAAACGTAGCGCTCAAACCGAAACTCATTTCCAACAACATCGGCTTTATCAAAAGCTCCACAGTGCTTGACCGCGGCATTAGTTATATCCCAAAACTGTTGGTAAAAAATGAGCTCGAATCCGGTGCATTGGTGCAAGTATTGTCTCAATATGCCGTCACAGAAGAAACGGGGTGGTTGCTCTACCCTAAGCCGAAAACGCTGAACCAAGCTAGCCGGTTACTTATTGAACACTTGTGCAATAAAATACCAAAACTTTTGTAGTTTACATTTATTGTCATAAATTTTGTGACATTGAATCATGCGTACGCATGATTATCTGAACATCTGTGAATTATAAGATGGCGCCGAAATTATGGAGCCATCTTATGAATCATCAAATCAAAACCGCTGCGCTGAGCACTATCGCGCTCTCTCTACTCGGCTGTAATCAAGCTCAACCCCAGGTTGAGGAGCCAAGCGCATCCAGACCCATTCAAGTGATTGAAGTCAATGAAAGGAATGAAGAACTCAACAAATCATTCAGCGGGATCGTAAAAGCAAAAGAAACCGCCTCACTCTCTTTTCGTGTACCTGGCACCGTGGAAAGCGTGTTCGTAAATAAAGGCAGCGTGGTAGAAAAAGGCCAAGTCATTGCCACGCTGGACAAGCACGATTACCAAGTCTCACTAGAAGAATTACAAGCGCGCATGTTAGAAGCGCAATCAGCACACAAACTCGCGAAAGCCGAGTTAAAGCGCGTAAAACAAGCAACTTCTGATGATGCCATTGCCAGCGTAAACTTAGATCGAGCCATCAGCAGCTACGAACGTAGCGTCTCTGCCGTCAAAGTGGTTGAGAAAAACATCCAACGTGCAAAAGATGCCCTACGTTACACCACTCTACGTGCACCATTCACTGGCATTGTTGCTGACGTTTCTGTTGATCCACATGAACAAACCTTGCCGGGCGGCAGTGTTGTGTCAATTCAGCAAGAAGGCAGCTGGGAAGTCGACATCGACGTGCCGGAAAATATGATTGCGCAATTCGCACTAGGTCAGCCAGCATCGTTGACTTGGTATGATTCGGAGCAATCCTACCGAGCAACCGTTGCAGAAATCGCGCCGAAAAAGCACCTGCTCAAACAAACCTATACCGTCACGCTAGACATCGATTCGATTTCCAGTGCGCTATTCAACGGTAAAGCAGTCACGGTAAATACCGCTCTCAACACCAGCAACTCAAGCCATTGCTTCCCTTATTCTGCAATTTTGGGGGAGAAACAAACTCTGCACGTGAATGTGGTTCGTGATGCGGTTATTCATTCAGAGCCGGTCAATCTTGACTCTATCGACGCATACCAAGCGTGTGTGACCGGAAGTTTTGAGCATGGCGATTATGTGGTGATCAGCGGTAGCCATTATCTGAGCGAGGGCGATGCCGCCCCAAACCTGACTATCAAGACGTTGTAGGTGCGTATCCATGATCAATTTAGCTGAATTCGCGATTCGCCAACGTAAGTTCGTTCTGTTCTTTATCGTATTGAGCGTGATCGCTGGCATCTATTCTTACTTCGACTTAGGCAAGTTAGAAGACCCGAGCTTTACAGTAAAAACTGCGGTAGTCGTGACCCTTTATCCGGGTGCATCTGCCGAAGAAGTCGAGCACCAAGTCACCGATACCGTGGAAACCAAGTTGCAGGAAATGGCAGAGTTGGATCGCTTGCGCTCATTGTCTCGCCCAGGTTTGTCTATGGTCTTTGTTGACCTCAAAGAGAGCCTTAACTCCAAAGCACTTCCGCAGGAATGGGACTTATTGAGACGCAAAGTGGACGATGTAAAACTGCAGCTACCTTCCAGCGCGCAGATCAGCGTAGTACAAGACGAGTTCTCTGAAGTCTACGGTATGCTTTTCTCTATCCACAGCACAGATGCTGCGCCAGAAGAGTTGCGTCGCTACGCCGAAGAGCTGCAACGCCAAATCAAAGCCGTCGACGGCATCAAAAAGATCGAGCTACACGGCGTTCAACCTCGCGTTGTACATATCGATATGCCAGACGAGCGCTTGGCTCAATATGGTTTGTCGATCGCACAAGTTTGGAACCAACTGAGCACACAAAACAGCACGTTCGAAGCGGGAAAATTCGATGCAGGTACAGAGCGTATTCGTATTGCGCAAACCAGTGAGTTTCAGTCTCTAGAAGACATTCGCAATTTAATCATCAATGGTGGCACCGGCGAGTTTGGCTCGGGATTGATTCGTCTTGGTGACATCGCCGATATCACCATGGGTTATCAAACACCAGCATTGGCAGAAAACCGCTACAATGGAGAGCCCGCTGTCACCTTGGCGGTGAGCCCAGTTCAAGGCATTAACGTGGTGTCACTTGGCGATACGATTCAAGACATCATCGCTAACTACCAAGCAACACTGCCGCTGGGTGTCGACATCTCGACCGTTGCTTATCAACCTGAAGAAGTACAAAAGTCTATCGACGACTTTGTTGGCAACCTGCTTGAAAGTGTCGCGATTGTTTTTGTGGTGTTGTTGGTCTTCATGGGTTTTAAGAGTGCGACCATCGTTGGCGCAAGCTTGCTCCTGACGATTTTGCTCACGCTTGTATACATGAACATCGCCAGCATCGATTTGCACCGTGTCTCGCTAGGTACGTTTATTCTCGCACTGGGCATGTTGGTGGATAACGCCATTGTGATCACCGATATGATGATCGCCAAGCTCAACAAAGGTATCGAGCGAACTCGCGCCGCGATTGATTCCGTCAAAGAAACCGCCGTGCCACTTTTAGGCGCAACTGTCATCGCGATTATGGGCGCAAGCCCAGTATTGTTCTCCAAAACCGACTCCGCCGAGTTTGCAAGCTCTGTGTTCTACATTGTGGCATCGTCACTGTTGCTTTCATGGATCGTCGCGATGACGTTTACGGTATTAATGGCGTGGATGTTCATCAAGCCAAAAGCTAACAACGAAGAGACCAAACCGAGCCGTTATAAACAGTTGGTATTCTGGACGGTGGACAACCCGCGTAAAGCATTAGCCGCTTTGGTTCCGTTAATTTTAGTCACCGCCGTGGCAATCCCGTATGTGGCCGTGAACTTTATTCCTCAGTCGGATCGTTCAATTGTGTTTCTCGATTACTGGCTACCAAATGGTGCCAAGATTGAACAAACCTCGGCAGACATGCGCAAAGTTGAAGAATGGTTGGTCGCACAACCAGAAGTGGAAAGTATCTCTAGCTATGTCGGCACCAGTGCACCTCGCTTCTCGGTAACGGTAGAGCCTGAGCCGCTCGACCCTGCCTACGGGCAGATTCTGATCAACACCAAAGACTACGAGAGCATCAGTCACTTGGTAACGCGTGGCGATGATTGGCTGAAAGAGGCGTTTCCGGATGCCGAACCTCGCTTTCGAGCGCTGAAGCTGGCAACCAAAGATAAGTTCGCGGTTGAGGTGCGTTTTTCTGGTCCGGATGAAACCGTATTACATCAACTAGCGGCGGAAGCGAAAACGATTTTTGCTTCAAACCCTGATGCAAAATACATTCGCGATGATTGGCGCCAAGAAAGCAAAGTGCTCAAGCCGATTCTAAACCAAGACAAAATGCGTCAAGCAGGAATTAACCGCGCCGATGTCGCTTTCGCGCTAAAACGCGCATCAGACGGCATGCCGCTCGGACAAATGAACCTGAATGATGAGCTGATTCCAATTCAGTTACGTGGCACATCGCAAAACATGGCGTCACTAGAAACGCTACCTGTGCGCTCGCTACTTGGCTTTAACAGCGTTCCACTTGGTCAAGTGGTGGATGGATTCGAACTGGTCACCGAAGAGAGCATGATTTGGCGACGAGACCGCGTGAAAACCATCACGGTTCAAGCGGGTGTGAGCCGAGACTCCACACCAGCGAATGTAAGAAATGCCATTAAAGATCAGGTTGAAGCTATCCAACTTCCGGCGGGTTACAGCATGGAATGGGGAGGCGAATATTACGATGAAGACAAAGCGGTCACCGACATCATGAAGCAGCAACCAAAAGCAATGCTGATCATGGTGATCATTTTAGTCGCGATGTTCAACGGCTTTAAGCAACCAATCATCATCCTCGCAACGCTACCACTGGCAGCATCAGGGGCTGTGTTTGCTCTGCTTGGATTCGATAAACCATTTGGCTTTATGGCGCTGATCGGAGCTATCACACTAACCGGGATGATCATCAAAAATGGCATCGTACTAATGGATCAAATTGAGCTCGAACGCACAAATGGCAAGAGCTTGTCTGACGCGATCAAAGAAGCCACGGTCAACCGTACTATGGCCATTTCTATGGGTGCGTTAACGACCGCGCTCGGCATGATCCCGCTGCTGTCAGATCTGCTGTTTGACCAAATGGCGGCAACCATCATCGGAGGCTTGGCGGCCGCAACCATATTGTCACTGTTTGTCATGCCGGCACTGTATCGCCTTGCTTATAAAGAAAAAGCACCATCCATACAAACCAACGCTGAGCTAGAGGAGGCGTCATCGTGAAAAAATTCATTCTAACGCCTGTCGTTCTAGCCCTAAGTTTAGCGGGCTGTGCAGTGGGGCCAGACTACCAAGCACCGACCACCAGCATGGCAGAAACCTACTTGAACGCCGAAAATGCAGGGTTGAGTACCGATTCACAACACGTTGAGTTTTGGTGGACTAAGTTTCACGATCCGGTGTTGAATCAAATGGTTCAAGACATGCAGAGCCAAAACATTCCGCTGAAAGTGGCGGCCGAGCGGGTGAAAATGGCCAACAACTATAAAACCATGGTGGAGTCATTCAAGGTGCCGACAATTAGTCTCGGTGCGGGTTACATGAACTATCAGTTCAGTAAAAATGACTCTTCACTCGGTCCGATATTGAATCCACTCAGTGATTCCGTGTCGGGTCTGCCACCTCAAATTGGTAACGTCACCCTAATGGATAATCAGCACGATGGTGTATTTGCAGGCGCGAGTATCGCTTGGGAAGTTGATCTGTTTGGGCGCATTGACCGCCAAGCGAACGCGGCGCATATTCGTCTCGAACAAGCTCAGATTTATCAAAGCGGCTTGAACACAGTGATCACGGCGGATTTGATTCACAACTACTTGCAATACCAAGGTGCAAGCGAGCGCCTTGAGTTGGCAAAGTCGAACTTAGAAGATCAACGACTTACACTCGACCTCGTCGAGAAAGTCGTGCGCAGCGGCTACGGTTCTGATCTCGATTTAGCCCAAGCAAAGGCCACGCTTGCGGCGATGGAATCGCTCGTTCCGCAGTTAGAAATTGCACAACAAGCGCACAAACATCGTTTAGCAGTATTGCTTGGTGAGCCGCTAACGCAAGTCGAAATCCGTCTGTCTAAGCAGCATAGTGTACCTGTCATGCAAGACATGGTGCCGGTCGGTTTACCTTCCGATCTGTTGAAACGTCGTACCGATATCCGCTTAGCAGAGCGCGAAATGGCCGCGCTCAATGAAGAGTTAGCAGCAAGTGTTGCTGATCAATATCCGAAGTTCTTTTTGACAGGCGCTCCGGGGTTGTCGGCGTCAAGCTTTGACGATCTTTTCAGTAGCGATTCTTTCGGTTGGATGGGCGCGGCAGGCGTAAGCTGGAACTTGTTCGATGGGGGGCGTGGGAGGCGATTGAAGCCATCAACCAAGCGCGTTTTGATTCGGCGACATTGTCTTATCAACATACGGTCGAGGCAGCTTTGGCAGAAACCGAATCCTCGCTGTTTGCTTATGGTCGCAGCCAAGAAAATCAGCGCCGAATCGGTGATGCATTGAAAGCCACCAATAACGCCGTCAACAAAGCCAAGTCACTGTACCGAGCAGGCTTGATTGATCACTTATCGGTTTTAGATGCGCAACGTCAGCAACGCATGATGCAAGATCAGCGAGTCGCAGCAAAGTTACAAACCGCACACGCTACGATTGCGCTCTACAAATCGCTTGGTGGTGATTGGACGCTACAACCAGAAGCACAACCCGACACGAATGCCAAAGGTTAGGTTTCTTACAAGCCTCACACCTTTGCATCACAACGGATGCCGTTAAATCGGTTAAAAAGAGGCCACTTAGATGGCCTCTTAGTTTGTGAGGCAAATATTTCTACCACCTATACCCTCTCTCGGTTGTATAATACAGACTCTGAAATATTTTGTTACGTTACCTAGGTAACACCTGAGATTACAACATGAACAACAGCAGATGGGTCGGCTTTATAGGCGGCACGATTGTCTTACTTAGTACCTTTATCCTCTTTGGATCTTCCGTCCACGCTGCTTGGTACCGAATCCCTGCGGAAGCCATTCATGGTATCGCCTTCACTCTGGCTTTTGGTTTAGGGTTAAACAGCCTACTGGCGTACGCGACAGCAATGCTTACTCTCGCAGCGCTATTCTACATAGGTTTTGTTGTTGGCTACCGTATTCACCAGAAACTTAAATAAACTTCTGTCTCAACCTGAGCTTAATAACGGATACTTGATAACTAAAAAGGGAGCAAAAACCTTTGTCGAAGAGCGTTAGGCTTTTATTGGGGGGTCGTCTCTATAAGTTGCTAGGCTAACTTCATTTCGTTCACGGTATAGCAGTCGAATGCACTGCCTGTGATCAAATGACTGCTCAATTCCATCTGACATACCATATGTAACTGTGGATACTGCGTCTCTTGGCCATCCTTGTTCGTGGGCTTAGCAAACGCTTCAGCATTGTCTTTCGAGTCTTCTGCTCGCCATAAAACCCCATCGACGCAGAGTAACCTCACCATTCCAATTCGGCAAGTTAGCCTGAGCGAACCAATGACGCTGCGTACACTCAAAGAGCGCTTTAGCGGCTGATTCTCCGAGAATTTTTTCTTCGCTGTGGTAATGCACTTGGAACAACAAATGGCTTACATGTGCGGTAAGCAATATCGGGCATGTTTACAATATCTGCCATGGATTTATCGTTATAGATAGCCATGCCAACCAGTAACCACAACATCGACTCTAAAATTAGCTTTCGTTTTCTTAGAGTAACGGTGTCAGTCAGCTCATAAGCACTATTGATGAGTTCAATTGGCAGGAGATCTGCGAGAATCTCAACTTGATTTGGTTTGATGATGTTGAGGGCTTGGGAAACGTGCATAAAAATCCGATAAACGTAGTCTATCGGATTTTTACATACAGGAAGAGCGTGCAATTGATCTGCCGATTAATCCGTTACCTGATCGGCATTAGAGCATTTGCCCTCTTTCGTGTAGCGTCATATTAGATGACTTGCAGTTGAGCATCACCTTGCTCAGACAAAAAGCCGCCGGTTTGATGCTTCCACAACTGAGCGTAAACACCACCCAATTGCAGCAGCTCGTGGTGTGAGCCTTGCTCAATGATTTTGCCGTCATCCATCACAATCAAACGATCCATCGCGGCAATCGTTGATAAACGGTGAGCAATTGCAATCACTGTTTTTCCTTCCATCAGAACTTCAAGGTTTTCTTGAATTGCCGACTCCACTTCTGAATCAAGTGCAGACGTTGCTTCGTCCATGATCAAAATTGGTGCGTTTTTCAGCAGCACGCGAGCAATCGCCACACGTTGACGCTGACCGCCAGACAACTTCACGCCGCGTTCACCCACTTCAACGTCATAGCCAACGTTACCTTGCTCGTCTCTTAGAGATTGAATGAAATCATGAGCGTGTGCTTTTTCAGCAGCTGCGATAACGGCATCCATTGAAGCATCTGGATCACCGTAAAGAATGTTTTCCTTAATTGAGCGATGTAGCAAAGAGGTGTCTTGCGTGATCATACCAATGTGTTGGCGCAGCGACTCTTGTTCGACTTGAGAAATATCCTGTCCATCAATACAAATTTTCCCCGTATTTACGTCGTAAAAACGCAGCAACAGGTTAACCAACGTGGATTTGCCTGCCCCTGAACGACCGACAATACCGACTTTTTCGCCCGGTTTGATGGTCAGGTTCAAGTTCTCAAATACCGCCTTTTCATCACTGTAGTTAAAACCTACGTGATCAAAGCAGATCTCACCTTGAGAGATTTGCAGAGGCTTGGCATTTGGTATGTCTTTCACTTCAACGTCGTTTGAAATCGTATTAATACCGTCTACTACCGTACCGATGTTTTCAAACAGTGCGCTAACTTCCCACATGATCCACTTCGACATTCCTTGTACGCGCAACGCAATACTAATGGCAATCGCAATAGCACCAATTGTTACAGCGTGATCTAGCCATAAATAAACCGAAATGGCACTGATAGACATCAGCAGTAAATAGTTGATGGCATCAACACTAAACAGCAAACAAGTCACCATGCGCATTTGGCGGTAAACCGTCACCAAAAATTGCTTCATGCTGCTTTCTGCGTATTCCAACTCTCGCTGTGAATGAGCGAATAATTTTACGGTAGAAATGTTGGTGTAAGAATCGACAATGCGTCCAGTCATTACAGAGCGAGCATCCGCTTGCTCTGTCGCTACTTGTTTCATTTTAGGGATAAAGTAGAACTGGATAACCGCGTACATTCCTATCCAAATCACAATAGGCAACATTAGCAAACCATCGGCTTCGCCCATCATCCAAAGCATCGAAAGAAAATAAACGCTGATATAAACCAGTACATCCACCAACTTCATGACCGTTTCTCGTACCGCTAACGCACTTTGCATCACTTTGGTCGCAACTCGGCCTGCAAAGTCACGTTGGAAAAATCCAACCGCTTGTTTTAGCAAGTAACGGTGAATCAACCAACGGATAGACATCGGGTAGTTACCCAATAACGTTTGGTGCATCACCATTGAGTGGACAAAACCGAGAGCTGGCATCACAACCGCCACTAAGAACAGCATCATTAGCATGCGATCACCCTGATCTTGCCAGAATGTTGCGCGATCCTGATTAGAGAGAATATCGACGAGCTCACCCATATAACGCAACAGCGTCACCTCAGTAATGGCAATAAGCGCACTGAACACAGCCATGACAAGTAAAGGGGCTTCAAAGCCACGAGTGTAAAAGCGACAGAAGCCAAAAAGTGTCTTCGGTGGCTTTTCGGTTTCCATCTGGGGAAAGGGTTGGGTCAGTTTTTCAAACCAATTGAACATAACAACGACTTTAAGTACCGCGAATGAATTTGCGAACGTTTTACTATCTTTTGATACAAAAGTCAGTAAAATACCGAAACAAAAGTTCAAATGATAATAATTACAATTAAGCTTAGCGTTAATCATAATTGTCGGGAATATATTTATGACAAAGAATAACTTACTGACCATCGCGATCCGTAACGCGTTGGTCTGTGCTTTGGCACCAACAGCAGCAGTGGTTGCATTCACAGCACAAGCTCAAGAAGACGTTGTACAAGATGACATTATTGCAATGGAGACCATTACGGTCACCGCGCAAGCACTTAAAGTAGAAACCCCTGCGGCAGAAACGCCGCGCAGCGTATCTATCATTTCTGAAGATGAACTTCGTGTTCGTGCACCGCAAAAATTGGACGAAGCATTACGCTACACGTCTGGTGTAACCGCTCAACCTTATGGCGCAGACAACGACACTGATTGGTTCAAAGTTCGTGGATTTGATGCAGCGACTTACCTAAACGGCAACCGCCTATTCCGCGATGGTTACTACACATGGTTAGTCGAACCTTACGGCCTAGAAAGTGTAGAAATCGTTAAAGGCCCATCAGCTATTCTGTTTGGTGAATCGGCACCAGGCGGTATCGTGAATGCGGTGCAGAAAAAACCAACGTTTACGCCTCAAGGCGAAGTAAAAGTCGAAGTTGGCAACAACCAACACCAATCCGTAGGTTTTGACATTGCTGACGAAGCAAACGACGCAGGCACCGTGCGCTATCGTTTGGTTGGCTTGATGACAAGCCAAGACGGTGAACTGGACGGCACAAATAACGAGCGTTTCTACCTAGCGCCAAGTGTCGAGTTCGACATTTCTGACCGTACAATGCTGACCGTTTTGGCTACTTACCTTCATGATGACGGTGTACCAACTAACCCATTCTTCCCGGCAGCAGGTACTCTGATTGGTTCTAACTTTGGCAAAATCGATCCTTCGACTAACCTTGGTCAGCCAAACTACGATAAATACGAACGCACGCAGTTTTCTCTAGGTTACTTACTAGAGCACGACATCAATGACACGTGGTCATTCTCGCAAAACCTCAACTACGGCTCCAATGAGTTGTACTTGCGCAGCTCTTACGCGTTCTCAAACAACGATCCAGCGAAAGAAGAGTTAACGCAAGGCATCGTATTCCGTGACGGAAAAAACCAGAGCATCACGTTCGATAACAATGCTGTCGGCAACTGGATGACAGACAACGCAGAGCACACAGTGCTTATCGGTATGGATCTGCAATTCCACAAAACCGATGGCGACGAGCAAGACAACTACGCATTTGGCACCATCAATCCGTGGAACCCAGTTTACGGCAACTTCACCCCGCTTGATCCTGCCAACAACGTGAAACGTGAGATTGAGAAATCTCAAGCAAGTCTCTATTCACAATACCAATTGAAACTGCATGAACAGTGGATTGGTAACATCGGTGCTCGTTACGACTGGGTGAAAACAGAAAACTCTGGCAAAGGCGCTACCGTTGATCAAAGTGAATCTCGTGATGATGGTCAGCTCTCTCTAAGTGCGGGTGTGATGTACCTTGCAAACAATGGCCTGTCACCTTACGCAAACTACTCTCAGTCGTTTGAAGTGATCAGCACTATTGATGCGGCAACCAATGAACTATACAAACCGCTAGAAGGCGAACAAGTAGAAGTAGGTGTGAAGTATGAGCCAGGCTTTATGGATGGCTTTATCAACCTTGCATGGTTCGACATTACGCAAAAGAACGCGTTGGTGACTAACCCTTCAACATGGATCGCGACACAAACAGGTGAAGTGACATCTCAAGGTATTGAGCTAGAAAGCACGGCGCAGCTAACCGACGATCTAAAACTGATGGCAAGCTACACCTACACTAAAGCGAAAACAGATGAGAGTTTTGGCCAAGGTAAAAAACAAGCCGCACTTATTCCTGAACACCAAGCTTCAGCATGGGTAGACTACAGCGCCTACAGCCTGATTCCAGGCCTCAATATCGGTACTGGTGTGCGCTACGTAGGTGAATCAAAAGATAACCCTAAGAGCTCGAACCTAACTGTTCCTTCAGTGACTCTTTGGGATGCGTCAATTACTTACGACATCACTTCACAGTGGCAAGCACAGCTAAACGTGAACAACATTCTGGATAAAGAGTTTGTTTCAGGTTGCGATTACTGGTGTTACTACGGCCAGTCTCGCTCTGTCATGCTAAACGCAAACTACCGCTGGTAATTGAACTTCCTACTCCCCTCTCTTGAGGGGAGTTTTCTCCTGAGAGCCATCCATGTTTCAACTGTCTAATATTGAGATCGTTCGAGGTGGACGTCAGATCCTCGGCATCGACCAACTTAACATCCCAACGAATGAACTAACTGTCGTTTTGGGCCATAACGGTTCAGGCAAATCGACACTGGTGAACCTGCTTTCTGGTCAAATGTCACCAGATAAAGGCACGGTAACACTAAACGACACTTCCCTTTCATCACTCAAAGCCAAAGAGCTAGCAAAGCAGATAGCCTATTTGCCACAAAAGCTGCCCTCCTCAGCTGGTTTAACGGTAGAAGAGCTAGTGCGCTTAGGCCGCTTTCCGTGGCGTGGCGCACTTGGTCGTTGGAAAACAGAAGACAAACAGATCATCACGCAGGCTATGGAACGAACAGGAGTTACACCTTTTGCTCAAGCTTTGGCGGATGACTTATCAGGCGGCGAACGCCAACGTGCTTGGGTGTCTATGCTACTGGCTCAACAATCGCCAATTTTAATTCTCGATGAGCCAACCTCGGCGCTCGATGTTCACCATCAGTTTCAACTAATGGCGCTGCTGGCAGAACTGAATCGAACCGAGAACGTAGGCATTATCGTGATCCTGCACGATTTGAACTTAGCACTGCGCTACGCAACCCACATAGTTGCGCTCAAAAAAGGTCAAATTGCGTTCGAAGGCAACGCCGACATGTTGCTAGATGAGGAGCGCCTTTCTGAGTTGTATGAGTCACCGATTAAGCTCATTGATCATCCAACTCCAGCCAACACATTGGCGAGCCAAAAGGTGGCTGTTGTATGTGCATAATAGCTCGTTTACTTACTGTGGTTACACAATCTGCTTTTCTGTTGGCATTTTTTATGACTAATGCAAATGCAGTCATCACCGTTACCGATGAATATGGTGAGCATAGTTTTGAGCAAGCGCCACAACGCGTTGTTGCCTTAAACTGGGACATCTTAGAACAAGTTTTGGCGCTAAACGTAGAACCAATCGCAGCCCCAAATTTACCAGGCTACCGCCAATGGGTCGTCAATCCAACTGCACCAGAGTCAATTGAAGATATTGGAACCCGAGCAGAGCCCAACTTAGAAAAAATCGCCAGCTTGAAGCCAGATGTCATCCTTACTGCGTCTCCACAGCAAGACTTGATTCCGTTACTCAAACAAATTGCTCCGGTAATCTATTTACCTAATTTTTCTGAAAGTGAGGCCGCAGCTGAAACGGCCATTCGTCATTTTCGTACGCTCGGCAAGCTATTCAATAAAGAGGCACTTGCTGAACAGAAACTGGCAGAATTAGATGCTTCATTTGCGCAGATGCGCCAGCGAATTCGCCACTATTACTCTGAACCACTCAGTGTTCTGGTGATGCGTTTTTCAACGCCGAATACGGTGTTTCTTGCAACCGAAAATTCCACCACAGACTACGTGGTCAGAAAGCTGGGATTACTGGCTCCAATTAAAGAGGACCCACGTGCGTGGGGGTAAAGCAAGATCGGATTAATCGACTTCAAAACCTTCACAACAGCTATGTTCTCTACGTACAACCTTTCCCAGAAGAACGCAAACTGAAAGATTCGCCACTTTGGCAAGCGATGCCGTTTGTAAAGAAGCAGCGGGTAAATTCAGTCAGAGCAGTGTGGGCGTATGGCGGTGCTATGTCTTTGCAATACACCGCTGAAGCGATTACCGACAGTCTAATAGAGTTGGCACCAAAGCAATGAGAACGAAACATTATATTGGTTATCTGGCGCTGATTACGTTACTTAGCGTCTTTAGTCTACAAATTGACACTAATTTATCACTCTTCGAACAGTGGCAATTATTAACAAAACCAGAGGTAGCGAGCGAATTTCGTGACGTATTTTTTACGCAAGCTCAGCTTCCTAGGTTAAGTATTACTCTGCTTGTTGGTGCCATGCTTGGTCTCACCGGCAGCTTAATGCAGCAATTAACGCAGAACAACCTCACCTCGCCGTTGACTCTTGGCACCTCTTCTGGCGCTTGGCTTGCATTAGTTGTGGTAAATATTTGGTTCGTCGATTGGGTAGCAGATTACTCTGCATTAGCCGCAATGGCGGGGGCTTTAGTGGCGTTTGGCCTGATCGTATCAATTGCCGGTGTGCGTAATATGACAGGTTTGCCGTTGGTCGTTTCGGGGATGGTGATCAATATCTTGCTCGGTTCTATCGCCACAGCCATTATTATTTTAAACGCTCAGTTTGCACAGAATATCTTTATGTGGGGGGCAGGAGACC
The DNA here is from genome assembly GCF_037162085.1 of Vibrio sp. M60_M70. NCBI lineage: Bacteria > Pseudomonadati > Pseudomonadota > Gammaproteobacteria > Vibrionales > Vibrionaceae > Vibrio > Vibrio sp. M60_M70. Next base: position 550,811 of record NZ_JARLUL010000002.1, on the reverse strand, counting down.
TTTCTCAATACAGCTGGGATTGGTTTGAGTGGTTATTGCCTCGCTGCGCTATCGCTATCGTAATTTTGATCGTCGCACCACGTATTCTGACCTTAATGAAACTAGGACAAGAAGGCGCAGCAGCCCGAGGCTTAGCGGTATTACCTGCTTTTAGCACGTTAATGGTGATGGGTATTTGGCTGGTATCAGCCTCAATCACCGCAGTTGGCATTATCAGCTTCATCGGATTACTGACACCCAATATTGCCAGAGCTATGGGGGCAAGAACACCGCGCGACGAATTGATCACCAGCATGCTTTTGGGCGCAATGCTACTAATCATCACAGACTCTGCCGCTATCTCGCTGAGCTTATGGTTAGAGGAAACCATTCCTAGCGGCGTAGCGGCTGCAGCTATTGGCGCTCCCGCTTTAATTTGGTTTACTCGTAAAAAGCTGACGGCAACCGATCAACTTAACCTTTCAATGAGCCAAGGAAAAACGGCGCTTTCTAAACGCGCGGTATGCAGCATTGCGCTATTCAGTCTGGTTGGGATTCTAGCTTACTCATTCGTTACCCATGGTATGAACGGAATTCAATGGTCCGTGCCAGGTGAGTTCCAATGGCAATTGCGCTGGCCGCGAATGTTAACCGCACTTTCTGTCGGTATTGCGCTATCCGTTGCCGGAATCATTTTGCAACGCATTGTTTACAACCCTCTGGCAAGTCCCGATATTCTCGGTGTGTCTTCCGGAGCCACGTTTGCCATTATTACGACCGGAGTCATCACTGGGTCACTTCTCTCCGCATTCAACTGGGGCATCGCTTTTTTCGGAAGTATGTCCGTCTTGATGTTATTGCTGATTATCGGTAAACGAAGCCATTTTAATCCATCTAACTTCGTGTTGTCCGGCATCGCACTAACGGCACTATTAGAAGCCCTTGTTCAATTTTCACTAGCTCAAGGTTCTGGTGACAGTTACAAAATTTTATTGTGGCTAACTGGTTCAATTTATCGAGTCACAGCCGACACCACACTGATGCTATGTTTGGCAATAATGGTTCTGCTTACCGCTGTATTCTCGATTTCTCGCTGGCTAACATTAATTTCCATCGGACGACAATTCTCAAATGCACGAGGACTTAACCCCACCGTAGCCAATACGCTAATGCTCACCATCGTTGCTTTATTATGCGCCTTTTCTACCGCTACAGTTGGTCCGATATCTTTTGTTGGCTTGGTCGCTCCCCATATGGCGATGATGTTAGGAGCAAGAAAAGTGAAAGAGCAACTAAGTGTCGGAGCCTTAATTGGTGCAACCCTAATGTTGTGGGCAGATTGGCTGGGACAAATCGCTATTTATCCAAGTCAGGTCGCAGCTGGCACATTGGTCGCTATTTTAGGCAGTACTTACTTTCTGTTTTTAATGTTGAAAAGTAAATTCAGCTAAGTATCCAGGGAATATAGTTAGAGCTGGAAATACCGTTAGAAAAACAAACCCCGCTATGTTTGATAGCGGGGTTTGTTTTAACTGGCGTACGACACTTCTCTATTTTTCACTCACCACAGGAAAGCGCTGCTCATAAAGTTCCATAAAGTCTTTACGAATCAAATGCTCCAAGTGGTTAGCTTTATCGGTCGGGCAGAAAATCATAACATGCAAAATCTGCTCACCATTGATATTACTAGAAATGTGCATATGTGGCTCTGCACCGGGAAGATCGACCCCCGCGTGTTTTTCAATCATCGCATTGTAGCGATGCGCAACATCACTGAAGTAGCTACAATGCTCTTCAATCTTGTCGGTCAAGATTGGTAACAGAGGATACAAATTAACGAAGTCTTTCACCACGATAGAAAAATTGTGGTAGACGTAGCGCTTCATAAAATTGAGGTTCTTTACTGGGTAAGTAAAAAACATACTATTGGGTAAGGTCGCGGTTTTTCCGGTGTAGTGATATTGCCCATGGTGCAGGTCGATCTCTTGAATCACCGTCGCCATCATATTGTGCTCGATCACTTCGCCGCACAGTTTACCGACCTCAATCCAGTCACCGACACGAAAAGAACGTGAGCTTGCTCTTTGAATCGAGCCTGTAAAACACAAAATTATCTCTTTGGATGCCACAACAATGGCAACCGCTATCGCCGTGACACTTAGAGCAAACTCGTTTATTTCTGATTGCCATAAAATAAATAAAATCAGTAATGTAACGGCAAAGGTGCCGTTCTTAGTTCTGGACATCCAGCTGCGCTGATCTTCAGAAAGAAAGGCATGGTCACCACGAATCATCGATAAAATGGTACGACGAATTAACCACATAATCACAAAGATCAGTGCGGTAAAAATCAGTTTATGAGTGAGAAGAAAATCGACGACTAACTGCACTTTCTCCATTCCACGGCTCCCTTAGAATTAAAATACGGCCTAGTAACGGGTAACCATAACAAATTATTTTGTCAGTTGTCCGTGTTCACTCAAGTACTTTTGAGATTACTCTTCTCTAAAGGCGCGATTCATGCTTTCAGTGATTGGCTTTATTAAATAACTTAAAGGCGTTCGCGGTTCAGATAAAATAAGCACTTCCGCGTTCATTCCTGAAGTTAAGCGGTGTTTGGCTACATCTTCTTGCGAAATTGCAATTCTAGCGAGGTAAAAATCCTCTTGGTTTTCTTGTGAAAGCTTATCCGCAGAAATCGTTAACACCGTGCCGTCTAATGGTGCCAACGTTCTAGCATTCAGAGCGGTCAGACGAACATGCGCCTGCTGACCTGGGTTAACTAGATCGATATCCTGAGGATTCACGCGAGCCTCGACTAACAACTTATCGTCTTGAGGAACCAACTCTAATAGCGTTTCACCCGAACCAATCACACCTTTTTCGGTAAACACCTGCATGTTGACCACACGGCCTGCAATAGGTGCATTGATGGTTGTTCTCGCTACAATATCTTGGGCTGAGCGATACTCTTCACGGATGGCGACGATTTCCTTTTTGGTGTTTCGTAGCTCCTCGACAATCTCATTTAGTCTTTCAAGCTTCAACTCTTCAATTTGCGCTTGGTTTTCATCCAACCTTTTGCTTACTGTGAGTGATTGTCTATCTAACTGACTTAAGGTACTCCGCACTTCCGCCGCAAGACGTTTGAGTTGAAGTAAGGTGGATTTACCCGAAAAGCCTTTTTGAACTAGAGCTTGGTTACTGTCTATTTCTTCGGCGATAAAATTGAGTCTTTCTCTCTCAATTACTTTGGTTTGCTGGAGGTTTTCCAGCTCCAAATTTGCCCCAGAAATACTCTGCTCAATGATGCTCAGCTTACTATCAAAGAATCGCTTTCTCGCTTCAAAGATCTTGTTTTGAACCAGTTGAGCTTCTTGGACGATATCGACGCGAGGAATACTTTCAAGATCATCAGACCATACGATCGTTGGCAATTCATCTAGCTCAGCACTTAGACGGTTTTCCTTCGCTAGAGTATGAATAAACTGACCACTTAATGAATCCAACTTCGCCATAGCTTGTCGCTTAGAGAGTTGAATTAATAATTGACCTTTTTCAACTAAGTCCCCCTCCTGCACGTAAAGCTTTTCAATAATGCCGCCTTCTAGATGTTGAATTTCTTGTCGCTTAGTGAGAACAGACAAATCGCCATAAGCAATCGCAGCACTCTCTAATTTCGCTGTCGCAGCCCAGTAGCCTAGACCGCCAAGAAAAACACTTAGCGTCACCACACCAAGTAAAATTGGCTTTCGAAAGCTTAGTTTCGCTTGCGGACTAAAACGATAAACGGTTTCAGACGGATGCTGATTAACGGCTGGCAGTTGATTGCTCATTTCTTACCCTTGGAATATCTGTTCTTTCTTCGCCCATCAAGCGTTTTAATACTTCATCTTTATCACCGTATAATTTGACTCGACCTTCAGCCAAATACAGCAATCTATCCATTTGTCGTAATGTACTCGGATTATGGGCAATGACGATAATCGTTGATCCTTGCGCCTTTAAATGGGCAATCAAACGTTGATATGCAGCCTCTCCTTCACCATCAAGGTTGGCATTAGCTTCATCGAAAATCACAATAGATGGATCGCCATAAACGGCCCTTGCAAGTGCGATTCTCTGCCTTTCTCCTCCAGATAAACCACGGCCATTTTCGCCAATAACGAAATCATAGCCTTTGTTTTTCTTGAGTATTAATTCATGACATCCTGCTAGTTGCGCCGCCTTGATGACTTTAGCGGGGTCTTCCTCTTTGAAGCGCGCGATGTTCTCCCGAATTGTGCCAGGAAACAACTCTACTTCTTGAGCGAGATAACCAAAATGGGCGCCGCGGTCTTCCGATGCCCAAGTAGACACTTCCATACCATCAAGCGTAACCTTACCTGCTAATGGCTTGATCGTACCTAATAACAACCGAGCAAACGTCGATTTACCAGTACCAGAAGGGCCAATAACTCCGACAGCGACTCCGGGAGGAATAGATAAGTTGATCGATGAGAGTACAGGCTCTGCTGTACCAGGATGGCGATAAGCAAGTCCAGTAAGTTCATAGTGTCCTTTTGGCTTTGGCAGTGGCATATTCGATTCATCTTGGCGCACGATTGCGTCGATTTCTTTTAGTCGTTTATACGCGCCTTTAGCAGACATAGCACTTCGCCATGTTCCAATCGCCTGCTCCATCGGCGAGAGTGCCCGACTCATTAAAATGGAACTCGCGATCATCGCTCCCGCAGTAATCTCATGTTGGATCACTAACCATGCTCCGCCTCCCAACAAAAAGATCTGTAGTGAACCACGTACAAACTTAGAAAAGTTAGCCATGTAAATGGACTTACCTGCCACTCGCTCTTCGAGCACATTGACTTCATTCACGCGCGACTGCCATTTCTCTAAAAACGCGTTCATCATCCCCATCGCAAGAATTGAGTTGGCATTTTGCGTGGCTAGCTCGGCGTTGTTGATATGAGAGATCGCCCTAACTTCACTTTCTTGCATGGTTTTACGCGTCATTAGCTCATTGAGTAGCCCGAGACTAAACAATACGATAGACCCGAGTAACGCGATGTGACCCAATACTGGGTGCAATAAATATACGAACAAAATAAACAGCGGTGTCCAAGGCGCATCCAATAGTGGATAGGGTGCTTGGCTGCTCAAAAAGCTTTTGAGGTTCTGAATGTCTCGCAGCGTTTGCGAGGTGTAACTCTTCCCTGTGTGCGATTGGTATTGAATGCTGCGCTTAAGCATAAAAGTGGACAGTTTGGTGTCCATCCAATAACCAAATGATTTACTCATTTGCGCGCGAGCGATATCAATAATCGACATGGTTAGTAACGCGACAATCACGATAATAGTGAGCAAAAGTAGAGTATCGGTTGAATAGGAGGATATCACTCGGTTGTACACTTGAAGCATGTACAAGGGAATCGAGAGGACTAGTATGTTGATAAAAAGGCTAAAAGCGATTAGCAAGCCCGCAAGCGTGCATAGTTTTTGTCTCACTTCTTTGAAAACCGTTTTTTGCACGACTATTTCCGTTTAAATTGAAAATGTAGGCGCTAGCAAAAGCTAGCACCTAACTTAAGACAGCCTCAAATACACTCTAGAATGACCGAGTTAGTTCACCTCAGCGTGACAGAGCCACACAAACTGATCCCATTCTGAGTGATTTAAGTCATTTAGATTGCAAATAAATCCGCACCGTAAGTATTGATATCAGTTTCGGTAACGCCAATGAGTTTCACGGTTAGATCGACACCATCGGTAAACACGGCATTACCTACAGCATCATAGCTAAAGCTTAAATCACCGAAGTCTGTGACCGAGTCGCTAATAATGTGCAAAGAATCTTCACCAATGGTGAAATCCACAACTTTTGCTTCGCCATGGCCACCAAACTTATCCGTGAACACAAACTTATCGCCATTGCTGCCGCCTACTAGAACATTATCACCAGAACCAGCTACGAGAATATCTTCACCGACGCCGCCATTTAGTTTGTTGTCACCCAACAAACCCAAAAGCAAATCATTACCTGTACCACCGCCGAGGTAATCGTTTCCTGTACCAGCCCTTAGGATGTCATCACCAGCACCACCAGTTAGGCGATCATCACCGTCGCCGCCGATCACATAATCGTTACCGCCACCGCCAACAAACGAATCATTACCACCAAAACCAATAAACAAGTCATCGCCGCCATCGAAATCAGCAAATTGGTTATTTACACCTGCATCGCCTAGATACGTGTCATTGTCACTTGTGCTCATTTTTATTCCCTCTTGTCTCAATAATTGAATAGACCTTTTATTCTATGTCTGAGTAGATTTGTAACAGACATGAGAAGTCTAATAGTCAACCGAATAGGAATAAGTTTGAATATGGGATGATATTTCAGACTGACATTTTAATAATAAATATAAAACTTAGTACTTTATAGAGTATTTTCTTTTTATTACAGTGAGTTAATACTAGTACTACAGATTTCGCCTAGCCCAACTTGTTGCTTGCGTACGGTTCTTTACTTCTAACTTTCTAAAAATATTGTATAGATGTGATTTAATAGTATGCTCACTGATAAATAAAGAATCAGCAATTTCCATATTTGAGCCTCCTTCTTTCAACATTTTTAAAACTTGAATTTCACGCCGAGTAAGCTCTACCTCGATAGCAGGCTCAATAATGCTATTCGCATCTTTTCCTCGATAATAATTAACCAGCTGATCCAGTAATCTCCGAGACAGCCAATTATCTCCTTTTATTATTGCTTTTAACCCCTGACACACCTTGTCCATGGAGTCTCCCGGACCGAATATACCCTTTACATGCGGCCATGAGGCGAGTTCTTCTGTGTCTAAGTCATAACCTAAATTAAGCATTATGGTTCCTAGCACTTTATTACTATCTTTTAAATAAACTAAAGTTTCGGATGGAATCTCAACTGAAAAATCAACAAGCAAAAAGTAGCGTTCCGGAATGAGTTCGTGATAGCTAGGGTTTTTAGTATCTATGATCGTTATTTTAGTTTCTATATTTTTAGAAAGCATTTCCTTAAAGTTTTCACTCTGTAAACTTTGTTGAGTGAGCATTAGGACTTCAGGCTTTTCCATATACTGTTCCATAATGTTTCTCATACTTTCAGTGACTTAACATTCTTAAATTCGTCGTTAATCGCCCGCACTTAGTGTGATATGTAAGTGCTAGTCCACAGAGTAAAGTTATTTGCTACTTTTTTAAATTCCAAAGTTATTAAAAAGAGAATCAAAAAAAGCGTTTCTCATAAAAGAAACACTTTTAACACATTTAGGTCACAGTAATGATTAAGAATTCACTAAATTAAATAACGCAATATTTCAAGGACATTACACTGTTAACGAGTTATCCGAAATATTTTCTTTCGCCCAAATAAGTGCTTGGACTCTATTTTTTACTTCAATCTTCTTGAAAATATTGTGTAAATGAGTCTTTACCGTATTCTCGCTCACAAATAGTTGTTCGGCAATTTGTTGATTGGAAGCCCCCATAGAGAGAAAGGTAATTATTTGTTGCTCTCGTTTGGTCAAAATAGCGGGAACATTCTTATTTATCGGTTTGCAGTGGCGACGAAGGTGAGTAATGTATTGCTGAGAAAACTTACGACTGAACCACATATCCCCCTGAAGCACCTTACCAATCCCAACTTGCAGCGTTTTTATATCATCAGAAGTATAGAAAATACCTGCTAGAGTACGCCAAGTAAAAAGATCTTCAGTCGAAATGGATTGATCACAATTAATTAAGATTTCGAGCGTATCTTTCTGTTGCGACTCTTTAAATTCCGAATAACGCCGAAATATTTCATCAGTGATCACGCTGCAATCAACAATAATGGCTGACGCTAAAGGCGAATCTAACGCTCCTTGAATAAGAGAGTCTGGTATGATTAGAGCAACACTAATACCGAGTTTGGTCTCCAATACATCTTTCAGCAGAGATGACTGCAGACTGCCCTCCGTGATTAAAATGACATTTCTTGTTTTTTGTTGCTCCATCCTGATCGCATTCCCTTGGTCGCTTTTATTGAAATACGCAATAGATTTAGATAGAGCAGTAGTATTGTCAAGTATGAAAATAACTAGTACTAATTAATAACTCATTGAAGTGTCAATAATTTTTAAGTGGCAAGTCTGTAAGAGGTATTAGCATTTTTCAGGCATTAACAAAGGGAGCATACACTCCCTTTTTTGTATTTGAGTTGGTGATTTTGTCGCGCCCGTTAGAGCCGAAACCTCACCCTAGCTTAGTGAACTGGAACAGAGTTTTTTTGGTTAAATTTACCAAAGTGTTGCTCTAGCACTTCTGGCGTCAACTTACCTTCTGCTTCCAGCTTTTTTAGCTCAGCGACGATCGCTTTTTGCTCTTCTAGCGACGGCAGTTTTACTTCTGGCTCCTGAGCGGCTTCCTGAGAAATCTGCTCTAGTTCTTTTTCGAAGTCATTCATAGTACTTACCTAAATTTAGTTAGTGAACTTTTAAACTTCGGCTATTCTATCCAACTCTATAGCTTGAAGCTACCAACCATCTTGTCCAAACGTGAAGAGAGCGCTTGAAGATCACGACTTGCATCCGCCAGCTCTTCTGCCGTTGCCGTTGTCATTTCATTGATCGCGTTGATTTCTTCAATGTTTTGGTTAATGGTATGCACCACAGTGGATTGCTCTTCCGTCGCCGTCGCAACTTGCGTATTACGATCAGAGATGTCTGTAATTCGCTCAGAAATATTGACTAACACTTCCACGGCTTCATCGGTTGAAGCAACCCCTTCAATAGTGACCGCTTTACCCGCTTCCATCGCACTTACTGCGTCTTGTGCGTCACTTTGAAGTTGGTTGATCATCCGTTGGATCTCTTCTGTTGAGTCAGCTGTGCGTGACGCTAGGTTTCTGACCTCGTCAGCAACCACCGCAAAACCACGACCTTGCTCTCCAGCACGTGCAGCCTCAATCGCGGCGTTCAACGCAAGCAAGTTGGTTTGTTCTGATATGTCACGAATTACGCCCAGAATCGAGCCAATATCTTTAGTTGTCGATGCCAGCTGCGTGACGACAATATTGGTCGTTTCTACGTCATCAGCTAGGCGGCTAATCACCTCTTTGGCTTTCATAACCACTTCACGACCCGTTTGAGTATTATCAGAAGCCTGATTTGCCGTATCGGCAGCAGTAGCCGCGTTCGATGCAATTTCGCTGATGGTCGCACCCATCTGGTTAATCGCCGCAACAACTTGAATGGTTTGATCACGTTGCTCTTGGCTGTTGTCATGTGTGGATGTTGCTTTCGTCGAAACACTTTCTGCGGCTTGACTTAATGAGCCACTGGTTAAAGCAACTTCTTTCATTGTGGCGTGGATCTTCTCAATAAATCCGTTGAAGCCTTTTGAAAGCTGAGCAATTTCATCATTACCCTGAATTTCAATGCGCTGCGCCAAGTCGCCTTCACCTTGCCCAAGGTCGGTAAAACGATCGGCAATCAGTCGAATTGGTTTAGTAATACTATTTGCCAACCATACGCCCATCAGAATGAATACAACGGCGACAATGATGGTCGTAAACAGCATTTTTTGCGCAGTAGCATTTAGGTCCGCGAAGACTTCATCGACAGGAACTACACCAATGACAAACCAATTCATTGAAGGAACATACAAACTGGAAACAAACGTGTCCTGCCCTTCAAAGTCCACATTAATCAAATTGAAGCTGTTTTTATTCAGCAGTGCACTCGCATCACTACCAAATAGCTTGGTGATAGAAGTTTGGTTTTTACCTTGTTGACGATGTATTTGAATCTCACCCTGTTCGTTAGTGAGGAACACATAACCCGTATCTTCAATTTTAAACCCATTGAGCAGCGCAACCATGTCGTCCATCGACTTTGAAAGACCTGACATTGATGTACCATTTAAGTCTTGGTAGTTGGCAAACATTTTTACTTCGCCGTTTGCCTCTTGGAAAACGCTCACTGACGTTTCTTGACCAGAAGACGTAAAGCCAAAGAACCAAGCATCTTGAGTTCGATTAAGCTGACGCAAGAACCCGTTTTGATTCCAGTAATATGCCGTTTGACGATTGGCTACCGACGCATCATTAAGTCCGTACTGGGATTTAACGTTATTGAGCTGCTGAACTAACTGAACTTCTACCGACGGATCGCGGTCTGTATTAGATAGAGCTTCGACAATAAACTCGTTTGTTGCGAGCTGTTTTGCGGCTTGTTGCATCTCTACAACTTCGCGGTCAATTTCTGTATTGATTTGCTGCAGCATCGCAGGTAGTTCGATATCAATAAGACGGTGGCTCAACACATCTCTTGCATGACGCTGAGCCATAACACCAACGATAATTGTTGATGCTAAAACAGCAAACGTAATACCAAGTACAACCTTCTGTTTGATGCTCAAGGAATGAAGTTTCAACATATTCGGACCTTTTAAAAGAATCACTTGTTATTGGCCCCATAAGGGGAATCTGGTGCATATCTCATGACACGCACATCACAGAAACTTTATCGGCTCACATATACAAAACTAGAGGCATTTCTCACTATATTATGAAAAATAAATGTAACGCTCTGTCAGATAAGAACTTTCAGTGATAGCAAGTACTTGCAATTCTCTGCAGAGTCCCAATATTGAAAAGATAAATTGCGAAAGCGCATTGGAACTTTTTCCATCTGGAAAATGACCAATACTCAACACAAAAATCAAATGGATATCGAGAGTCCAAAGCATGCATAAATCTAACTTCGAAACTCTTCAGCAATACCTAGAGTCGCAGATCATTGGTCAGCAAGATCTAGTCAAACAACTGCTTGTTGCCCTTTTGGCAGATGGACATATTTTGGTTGAGGGCCCTCCTGGACTGGCAAAAACCCGTGCAGTAAAATCACTCTCAGATTGTGTTGAAGGCGACTTCCACCGAATTCAGTTTACCCCTGACTTGCTGCCAGCCGATTTAACCGGCACCGATATCTTCCGCCCCGAAACCGGAGAGTTCACTTTCCAATCTGGTCCTATCTTCAATTCTCTTATCCTTGCGGATGAGATAAACCGTGCACCGGCCAAAGTACAAGCGGCGATGCTTGAAGCAATGGCAGAGAAACAAGTCACAGCAGGTCGCCATACTTACCCGTTGCCAGAGTTGTTTTTGGTCATGGCGACTCAAAACCCGATTGAACAAGAAGGGACTTATCCACTACCTGAAGCACAGCTAGATCGCTTTTTATTACATTTAGAAGTGGAATACCCAGATGCGGAGCATGAGCTATCTATCTTGCGTATTAACCGCGGTGAAGCAAAAGGCGAAACTACCGTCGAGCGCCCAATGTTAAGCCAACAAGATATCTTCACTGCGCGTAAAGAAGTGTTGGATATTCATATGGCGGAAACGATAGAGCAGTACATCGTCCGTTTAGTTATGGCAACACGTCGAGCCAGCGAATATGACACTGAGCTGGATAAGTGGTTGTCAATGGGCGTTAGTCCACGTGCCACCATCGCTCTGGATCGTTGTGCCCGCGCGCACGCTTGGCTTGCAGGTCGTGATTTTGTGTCCCCAGAAGATGTTCAAACCATGGCTTATCCGGTTTTGCGCCACCGTTTATTACTGAGTTACCACGCTCAAGCGGAAGGCATTACGGCAAACCAAGTCATCGATAAGCTGCTAAATCTCGTTGGCAGTGCATAAGACGGGTGAGTGATATGTCCACAACGCATCCACTACCACCTCATGCAAATGGGGTGACATTAACTCTTGAAGAGCTGCTGCAATACCGCACTCAATCTGTACGTTGGTTGCCACCAGCACAAAGTATCTGGTCGCAAATGAGCGGTAACCATACCAGCCGCCAAAAAGGACGAGGTATGGATTTTATGGAAGTACGCCAATACCAACCTGGCGATGATATCCGCAGTATTGATTGGCGGGTAACTGCTCGTACCGGGAAAGCGCACACGAAGCTATTTGCAGAAGACAAAGAACAAGCTGTGATTCTTTACCTTGACCTGAGTCCTAGCCTGCATTTTGGGTCTAAGTATATGCTTAAGTCGGTTCAATTGGCCCACTTTGCCAGCGTGTTGATTTGGCTCACTTTGGCTAAAAAGGATCGCATCGGTGCGGTGATTGACGATGGACATCAATGTTTTGAGTTTCGCCCTTCCTCTCTACAAAAACAGGGGCTGCGGATTCTTAATGCTATCGTCGATACACATAACGCGCAGGTGGCTCGTACTGCCAACAACGAGGCTCGTACACTGCCGTATACTCAGGTGTTAGAAACACTTCATACACTGACACCTAAGGGCAGCGAACTGATTATGCTCAGCGACTTTGCCCACATAAGCGCAGCAGAGTTGACGCAGTTACGTCGACTAAAACAGCACAATAGTGTGAGGGCTATTCAGTTTTATGATCCTTTAGAAAGAGGTGAAACAAACTTTAGAGGTCAAGTAAAAGCCTCGGATGGACAACGTAGTCAATGGTTCAACTTTGGCTCCAAGGGCCAAAGAAAGGAACTCGAAACACACTTTACTCAACACCAAGAAACCATTAAACAGCAATGCCATTCGATGGCGATTCCATTTAACACGCTATCAAGTGGTTGGCCCTTGATTTCACAATTAAGCTAACAAACTGTACAAGCAGCATTTATTAAGCAGTAATAATAATGACAACAAACAACCAAAGCCTAGACCTTGAACCTCTGATTTTACCAAACGCTCCGGATTGGTTTCCGCTCGCTTGGGGATGGTGGGCAGTGCTTGCGGCCACCGTACTTTTCGTTTTCAGCATTTATCTTTATACGAAGTGGCGTAAAAAACGCCTACGCGCGCAAAAGGCAGCCTTAAAACTTTTAACTCAATCTGTCACACCTCATACCCCTTCCTCTGCTCTAGAAATATTGCGTCAGGCGGCATTGAGTTACTTTCCGCGTGAGGAAATCGCGCCATTAACTGGAATCGCTTGGTATGAATTTCTCGATAGCCATACCAAAGAAACTCGATTCGTAGACAAACAACATCAGTGGCAAGAAGCGCTGTATCAGAAATCCTCTCAAGAAAATCATCAAAGCTTGGTCGATGATTGTGTCTTTTGGATAACTCACGCTTTGCCACCAAAGAAAAAGGCAAATAACCGTGACTGAGCAAACACTCATAACCGATCTTGCCCAATGGCTAAACATTGAATTTGTCTGGTGGTGGGCACTATTTTTGCTGCCTGTCCCCTGGCTGGTATACAAGCTCCTGCCACAAGAATCTCAACAAGCCGAGATCAAATTGGCGTACTTACCAACTAATGAGAATGGCAGCAAGCCTAGGCAAGCCCTGCAAAAATCACTATCAATGGCGATCTGGGTTCTTCTTATCATTGCTTGTGCGCGTCCAGTTTGGTTTGGTGATCCAGTTGAGTTCCAACCCAAATATCGGGACTTGATGTTAGTCGTCGACCTATCTGGCTCGATGCAGCAAGAAGACATGGAGCTCAACGGCGAATACATCGACCGCCTCACCGCTGTCAAAAAAGTTCTGTCTGATTTCGTGGCAAAGCGAAAAGGCGACCGTCTCGGGGTTGTTTTGTTTGGCGATCACGCGTATTTGCAAACGCCACTCACTGCAGACCGTAAAACCGTCATGCAGCAGATTAATCAAACCGTCATCGGCCTGGTTGGTCAACGAACCGCCATTGGTGATGGCATTGGTCTAGGCACGAAAACCTTTGTAGACAGTGATGCTCCGCAACGAGTCATGATTTTGCTTAGTGACGGCAGCAACACTGCCGGTGTGCTCGAACCGCTCGAAGCAGCGGAAATCGCAAAAAAATACAAAGCGACCATTTACACCGTAGGCGTAGGTGCTGGTGAAATGATGGTGAAAGAGTTTTTCATGACTCGTAAGGTTAACACCGCAGCCGACTTGGATGAGCAAACACTAACTAAAGTGGCAGAGATTACTGGTGGACAATATTTTCGGGCGCGAGATACTGATCAGCTCGAAAAGATCTACGACACGATCAACCAGCTCGAGCCCGTGTCAAGCAACACGCAAACTTGGCGTCCGCAGTCAGAATGGTTCCCATACCCATTAAGCGCTGCATTCGTACTGTCGGTATTGTTATTCCTACTGAGGAGAAAACATGGCTGAGTTTATTTTCCTTACCCCTTATTGGCTTTTTGGGCTTATCGCAATCCCTATTGCGCTCTTGCTCAATCACAAATTTAGAGCAAAAAAATCGACACTGATTGCCCCTCACCTAGCTAAAGTGCTCGGACAAAACACGCAGTCCAAACACTATTTTATTCTCTGGGGCGTAGCTTGGGCGATTGCCTGTATTGCGCTAGCGGGACCAAGCTGGCAATCCAACGCTCGCCCAAGCTTTGAGTTAAACCAAAACCGCATTTTAGTGCTTGATATGTCTCGCTCGATGTTCGCTACGGACATCAAGCCTAATCGACTCGCGCAAACACGTTATAAGGCGCTGGACTTACTTCCTAAATGGAAAGAAGGGGCTACGGGTCTTATTACTTACGCTGGCGATGCCTATAACTTAAGTCCACTGACGACTGATTCCAGTACGCTTGCCGGCATTATCGAGAATTTGTCACCAGAGCTAATGCCTTTTCAAGGGGCAAACCTGCCTTCCGCAATTGAATTAGCGCTCAACCAGTTCTCTCAAGCAGGTGTGCAACAAGGCGACATCATCGTGTTAGCTGATGACCTCGATGAGTCAGAACTGTCTCGCGCGTTGAATTTGGTCGAAGGTAAAAACATTCGGATCTCTGTTCTTGCAGTAGGAACCGCTAATGGTGCTCCCATCGCCCTACCCGATGGTTCTCTTTTAAAGACTGCACAAGGCACAACTGTCGTAGCGAAAACAAATCTGAAGAATTTACAAATACTAGCAAAGAAAACAGGTGGAATTTTTGTTCCTATTCAGCACACCAATCGCGATGTTGAGAACATTTCGGCCTTTACGAGCAACGTTGGCAGTCAACTTTCGGCCAAGAAGAGTGAAGAAGTGAGCACTGACTCTCGCTTAAACGGTGGCTTTTGGTTGCTGCCGCTGTTACTTCTGCCTGCAGCTTTACTGTTCCGACGCGGCCTGATTTGGATGTTTGTGGCCACAATAATACCGATGACTTGGACACAACACGCCGAAGCAAATCCGTTCTTAAATGCCGACCAACGAGGAGCGGAACTCTACAAGCAAGGTGAGTATGAACAGGCGCAAAATCTATTTACAAACCCAAGCTGGAAAGGGGCAGCCAGTTACCAAAAAGGTGACTACGAAGCCGCTATCGAAGCATTTTCTCATGACGCCTCTCCTAACGGCCGCTATAACCTTGCCAACTCTCTGGCGCAAAATGGTCAATTAGAAGAAGCGGCAGAGCTTTATAAAAAACTGCTTGAAGAAAAGCCCAACTTTGAAGCTGCAAAGAAAAACTTGTCGGTTGTGGAACAGAAGCTGAAACAGCAACAGCAACAGCAACAGCAACAGCAACAGCAACAGCAACAGCAACAGCAACAGCAACAGCAACAGCAACAGCAACAGCAACAGCAACAGCAACAGCAACAGCAACAGCAACAGCAACAGCAACAGCAACAGCAACAGCAACAGCAACAGCAACAGCAACAGCAACAGCAACAGCAACAGCAACAGCAACAGCAACAGCAACAGCAACAGCAACAGCAACAGCAACAGCAACAGCAACAGCAACAGCAACAGCAACAGCAACAGCAACAGCAACAGCAACAGCAACAGCAACAGCAACAGCAACAGCAACAGCAACAAAAGTCTCAAAACGGTGAGAAGGAAGAGCAAGGACGACAGTCACAAAATCAGCAAGAATCTGAAAATAAAACAGAAAAGCAAAAAACAGAGCAACATCGACCGAAACGAGGTGAAAAGCAGGCTCAGGAACAAGGTGAACCAATGCAGGCTCAAGTACAGCCAAAAAATACGCATCGGGATGATCCTGAATTCCGTCGTCTAGAAGCAGTCGAAAGCGCTCGCGATCCAAGCTTTTTGATTCGTGCACAAATGCAGCTTCAAGCTCAACAAAAACAACCTCCACAACAATCTCAAAAGGAGTGGTAAGCCCATGATGAACAAAGGCGTACAACTGATCTTTATTCTTGTGGCCAGCCTATTATCCAGCTTCTCGGTGATGGCACAGACGCTTCAAGCAAGCGTCAATAAAACACAAGTTGCTAAGAATGAAGTGATCAACCTCAGAATCATGGCAGATACTGAGCTCAGCTCAGATGCAATTGACTTTAATGTACTTGAGAACGACTTTTTCTTGGGTCAACCTCGTTATGGGCGCTCCAGCAATAACATTAACGGAAGAAAATCTGTACGTACTGAGTGGAGTATCTCGATTGCGCCGATGAAAGAAGGTATTCTGACTATTCCGAGCTTTTCCGCAGATGGTATGAGAACGGAGCCAATAAAGCTTCGTGTCACCGCAAGCCAAGCTGAACCCAATCTCGATGACCTATTTAGCTTTAATATCAGTGTCGACAACAGCACGCTGTACCCTCAACAATCTGCGACATTACGTATGCAGCTTTTGATCAAAGCAGATACCCGCCGTCTTGATAACCCACAAATTGTGCCTCCACAGATTGAAGGCATGAAGCTTGAAGCGATTGGTGGCTTACAGCAGGGACAAAAGATCTTAAATGGATTAGAAGTAGCGGTCATTGAACAGTCGTTTCGCTTAACGGCGAATCAGCCGGGTACTTACACCTTGATAGGTCCTAGACTGACAGGCTCTTACATTTATGGCGACAGCTTGACGGGCTCTACCAAGATCATGCCAATCAACACCAAAGCTGAGCAAATGCCTATCGAGGTAAAACCAATTCCAAGTGAATTTGAAGGGGAATGGCTTCCAGCTTCAGCGTTAGAAATGACGCAGAGCTGGCAAGACGATCAAGGTAATCTACTGTCGGTTAATGCGCTCAACACTGTCAAACAGGGCTCTTCACTCACTCGAACCATTCAAATTAAAGCTCGCGGAACACAAGCCGAATACCTTCCACGAGTAAGTATTGATTATCCAAGTTCACTACGGGTCTACCCAGAACAGCCTCAATTCGACAGCGCGAGAGATGGCACCGTTATCATGACCGTGAAGCAAGTCATTATCCCCACTGAGGCTGGGTCATATACCTTGCCGGGATACCATTTGAACTGGTGGGACAGCCAAAATGATGAAGCGAAAAAAGCGACGTTACCAGAGCTACAATTAGAAATAGAGCAAAGTGACACCGGGCTTATCACATTGCCGGAATCGCCTCTGCCAACACCACCTGAGTCAGCCATCAGTCCCGAACCAAACGGTGGAGTGAGCAGCCTCTGGCAAACCCTGACCTTTGTTTTCGCTGGGCTTTGGGTGGCGACGTTAGGAATCGCGATTTGGGCATGGAAGAAGCGTCCTATGACGGCGAGTAAAACGGTTTCGAATACCGAGCAACCTCTTTGCGTTGATGCGTTGAAAAAAGTCATCAATGAAGGGGACGCTGCTAAAATTGAACGCTCAGTAAACGAGTATCTAAACACTCACCGAGACAGGTTAAGCTCTGGTGATGTGCAGGCAGTAAAACAAGAGCTTGACGCCATGAACCAAGCGCGTTTTAGTGCCAATCAACAATCTTGGCATCCAGACTCGCTACTGGCAAAAATTCAAAACCTTGGCAAAGCAAACGTAACGAAAACCGACCACCAGCTAGAAAAACTATAAATAAAAATGGCAGCTCAAGTGAGCTGCCATTTTTCTTGTGCGACCAAACTCACTTTAGCAGTTTTATCTAAAAATCAACCAAACTGTCTCAGTAACTTTGATGTTATGAGCATCACTTATTCAACAAAAGCTTGATGATCGTACTCATATCGCCTTACGCAATTTCGACCATGACTCTTCGCTTGATAGAGTGCCTTATCCGACAGCTGGTAAAGATGGTCGAAATTAAAGTCTTTGCCTTTCGTTTTGTAGCAAGAATAACCGACTGACACAGTGAGCAACTCCCCTTCTGGGTTGTGTTGGTGTTTGATGCCTTCATCTTCAATGCATTGACGAATACGTTCCGCTCTCTGCTTTACCGCCTCTTGATCAGAGCCGATCATTAGTAACACAAACTCTTCTCCACCAATGCGACAGAAAACCTCGTCTTCACCTTTGGTATGATGATCCAAGATATGACCCACGCGCATTAGTGCGATATCCCCTTCGAGATGGCCATAGTGATTGTTAAATAACCCAAAGTGATCAATATCAATCAGGATAAGACCAAAGGACATCGCTTCCTCACACTCTAGCGCGCAATATTTCTGCATCACATGTTCTAACATACGGCGATTGCCAAGACGTGTCAGAGGGTCAAGTTTAGAAAGTACCTCAAGCTGTCGGTTGGCTTCTTCCAACTCTTTGGTTCGGTTCTGTACTTCTAACTCCAGGTTTTCGTTTAATCCGCGAATCGCCTCTTGCGCTTGAGTGCGCTGCAAAACCTCCGCTAGACTGGAAGCGAACATACGAATCACTTCACGTAGCTGAGAAGTCAGCGGCGCGCGCGTCAATAAGTTATCAACGGCAATAAAAGCGATGGGCCCGCTGCTATTCGAAGTCAAAACCGTCATCGCAGCCCAGCCAAAGCCGACAATATTACAGTCATGATAAATAGGAACGGATTCCTCAAATGCCACTTCACTAGGCACGGCGCGAGCTAAATTGATCAACGAAAAGTCTTGTGTCTCACCAAAGAAATAAGACTCATCCACCACATTGCCTTGAATGTCAGTCCCCCAAGTACCTTGCATGTATGAGCAATTTTCATCGGTCAAAAACACCGCCATCCGATCAATACCAAGATTTTTGATGGCAAAAGTGACGGCCGATTTACATACATCACTGACGGTTGTACAGCGTGATAACTCAACCATGCTTGAATGCAACATACGCACGTTCTGCTCTTGGCGCTTTCGAATGTAAATTTGTGAGAAAAGGAGCCAAACGAGTCCAACATCTGTTTTTGATACGCAGTTATCGGCTTGCGGTGAATAAAGTTATCAAGCGCGAACCAACCAAATGGCTCATTGCCATCACGTAGAATCAACATCGCGTTCCACCCCTGCCCAACCACTTTACCTGCTGTGTATATCGGCGCATCTTCCACGCTCACTAGGTTGCTCTCAAGGCTTGACAGCGCAGCGATGTATTCCTCACTCAGTTGATGAAGGTCGTACTGCGTGTGGAATTCATCGATCGTAATACCAGACTCATCCGTGCCGTATGTACCGCTGAAACTTCGCTTTTTCATGTCCAGCAGCATCAGTGTGGTGCGGTCAAACCCCAACCGTTGACGTAGCGCTTCGACGGCTTTGTAATACAAATCTTTTAAGGAATCAGGGTTGGAGATCTCGAGTGCAACTTGCTGAACTAACTTCATGTTCTCGATAAAGCGCTCGCGTTGGTTAATTTCATCGACATATTGCGCTTCACGAATGTCTCTGTGTCTCATCTCTTGCGACGCATTTTTCTCGGCGCGAATGCACTGCCAACGCGCCGCTGCAAGCTGCATTGCATCATAGCTTTCTTCATAGATATTGTGTGCCGTGCGAGCATGAACAGACTGAATCAGTAGGTAGGTGCGTTTGATAGGCGTGTTATCGAGCATCATTATGTAACTATCTCCACCTAAATCTTTGGTGTGATTCCAGTTACAGTATTGATCGCCAGAGGAATGATGCTTTCAGAAGTGTCAAACTGACTCGCCCACTCCCAGAAGCTGTCAGGATAGCTTTGGATTGGGTAAAGCTCCCCGCGAGAGAAACTCACAGAATAACGGGGATTGATTGAAGGATCTTCAAAAATGGCTAAGGCTTGAGGGGAGAACAAACTCTCTAAATGATCAAATATCGCCTCCGCTAATAAGCGATGATCCCTCGTTGAAGACACTTTTCTTGTAAAACTTCTTAAACTCACCCTACCAACCTAATCTACTTTTTTATTCTCGATAAAAAACTACTTAGGCCATCATATGCAATCAATACAATCAAATTTGAGCTGTTAAGTCATTCGCAAAATTATCAGACTTAGTTTCACATTCGAGAGCCCTTCAGCACTTTTATAACCGTATTTCACATAAGTTACATGTTCTATAAAAAGGGGGATATTTGTGCTTCCTTGCAAGAATTATTGGTATAGGTTGGTGTTATAAATCTGCAGCTTGAAAAGAAAAAGGCCCCTCAAAAAGAGGGGCAAAGTTACCATCGCTTATAGTTATTTAGTTATGCTTGTAAATATGGCGAATTAACCGAAATCACCATTTACGTAGCCTTGAGTACGGTCATCTTGAGGGTTGCTGAAGATCACTTGAGTATCGTTATGTTCAACCAGTTCGCCCATTAGGAAGAATGCAGTACGGTCAGAGATACGACGCGCCTGTTGCATTGAGTGGGTCACAATAACGATGGTGTAGTTCTTCTTTAGCTCTTCCATCAGTTCTTCGATTTTATGTGTCGCAATTGGGTCAAGTGCCGACGTTGGTTCATCCATCAGGATTACGTCCGGCTCCATCGCGATCGTACGTGCGATACAAAGACGCTGTTGCTGACCACCCGATAGACCAAATGCGTGTGACTTCAGACGATCTTTCACTTCGTCCCAAAGTGCTGCGCCGCGTAGTGAACGCTCTACCACTTCGTCAATGTGTTTCTTGTCTTTGATACCTTGAGCACGTAGGCCGTAAGCCACGTTTTCGTAGATGCTCATCGGGAATGGGTTTGGCTTCTGGAACACCATGCCAACCTTGATGCGAAGATCCGCGACATCAATGTTGCCGTAAATGTCTTCGCCGTCCATCGCCAATTTACCCGTAATTTTCACGCCTTCTATTAGGTCGTTCATGCGGTTCAAACAACGTAGAAGCGTTGATTTACCACAACCTGACGGGCCGATAAGTGCCGTTACTTGGCGAACTGGAATTGGTAGGTTGATCGATTTCAGTGCTTGGTTTTCACCGTAGAATAAGTCTAGGTTTTCAATATCAAATTTGTTCATTTTCTTAATCTCTTAAATCTTGAATTCGTGTCTTTTAACGTGCGTTCTTAATTAGTGTTGTTAGTAAGTTGCGGTGTTAAAACGTCTAGCAATCAGTTTCGTTACCATGTTGATCAGAAGAACAACCACGATAAGCACTGTTGCGGTACCGTAAGCCTGATTCCATTCTTCAACGGTAAACAGTTCGGTAGTCAGTTTGTATAGGTGAACGGTTAATGTACGACCGGAGTCCAACAGAGAATCTGGAATACGAGCAACCATGCCTGCTGTCAGAAATACAGGAGCAGACTCACCAATGACACGACCAATACTAAGAATGACCGAGGTTAAGATCCCTGGCATTGCACTCGGAAGAATCAAACGCCAGATAGTGTAAATTTTTGAAGCGCCAAGGCCGTAAGAGCCTTCACGATACGTTTGAGGCACTGCCATCAGTGCTTCTTCCGTAGTACGGATGATCACTGGCAGAATAAGAATACTTAGAGTCAGTGCCCCCGACAGAATAGAGAAGCCCAGACCAAGAATTGCCACGAAGAACGTCATACCGAATAGACCGAAGATGATCGATGGGATACCCGCCAACGACTCAGTACAGAATCGGATAATCTTTACCAATCGGCTACCGACTTTCGCGTATTCGGTTAAGTAGATTGCCGTCATGATACCCAGTGGCGCCGCTACCGCGATGGATGCGATAACCATGTAGATGGTCGAGACGATCATCGGGAAGATACCGTGCTCTTCACCAGTACGTGTGTAGTTATCAGTAATGAAGTTCCAATCTACGTGTTGTAGACCATTTGATAGGATGTACCAGATAATCCAGAACAAAAAACCTACCGTTAGTGCTGCCGAAATCCAAACCAAAGCGTTAAAGACGTTATCTTTGAACTGGCGAGCTTGTTTTAGTTTTGCGCGATCCATAATAGTCACCTTTAACGAGCGATTACTTCGCTTTTTCTCGGTTTAGGTAAAGAAGTACAGCGTTCAACGACATGATGAAGACCAGAAGTACAACACCGGTGGCGTAAAGAGCGTTGGCGTGAATACCGCTTGCGTAAGACATTTCAATCGCGATGTTTGCGGTTAGCGTACGTGCCGAATCTAGGATGCCTTCTGGCATAGCAGGTGCATTACCCATCACCATGATGATCGCCATTGTCTCACCTAGAGCACGGCCAATACCCAAAATCACACCCGTCATGATCCCTGAACGAGCCGCTGGAACGAGCAATTTGAAGATTGTGTAGATTTTCGAAGCGCCAAGTGCCAAAGAACCTTCTTTGTATGCGCGAGGCACAGCTCGAATAGACGTTTCAGATACCGTGATTACGGTCGGTAGAATCATCACACCAAGCACGATGATACCTGCCAAAATCGTGTTACCCGCAGGGACATTAAAGATGTTTTGAATCAGCGGTACGATGATGACCAAACCAAAGAAACCATAAACCACAGACGGGATACCTGCCAAAAGCTCAACTGCAGGACGAATAATATCCGCAAGACGCTTTGGTGCGATTTCGGCAATGAAGATAGCCGTCAGCACACCAATTGGCACACCGACGATTACCGCACCTGCCGTCGATACAATAGAAGCAACAATCATTGTCGCAACACCGTAAAGTGCAGGCGGCAGCCAGTTTTGTCCAAGAACGATGCCCGATACACCAGCTTCTTGGAATGCCGGGATACTCTCTCGAACAATGAAGTATGCAATAACGGCTAATGAGACGATGCCGATAACGGCACTGGTTAGGAACAAGCCGTGGAAGATACGCTCTTTCCAGTCTACGCGACGTTTCTCGCGCAGGCCGGGCTTGCTGATAGCTTTAGCGTCAGTATTCATAAGCTTTTCACTATTTGTTGCGATGGTCATTTAAAAAATCTCACGGTTCTGGGCGTTTTGCCGGTGAACACTATGGATAGAAAAGGCTCAGCCCTAAATGGTGGGCTGAGCAAACTTAAGAGTCCCGATAAAATTAGTGAACTGAGATGTAACCGTTTTGGTCAACTAGCTTTTGCGCATCTTCAGTTAGCATCCAGTCTAGGAATTTTTGCGTTTCAGCTGATGGCTTGCCTTCTTTGTAAAGAACAAGGAATGGACGAGCTACTTTGTAAGAACCGTTTTTCACGTTAGCCACTGTTGCATCAACGCCGTCGATTGCTAGAGCGTTAACTGTGTTGTCTACCGTACCTAGTGAAATGTAGCCGATTGCGTATGGGTTAGATGCAACCATTGTTTTGAGTGCGCCGTTACCGTTTGCAACTTGAGCACGTTGAGAGATAGCTGATACCTTCTTACCAGAAATCTTCATTTTAAGAGACATGATGTCTTCAAATGCGCCACGAGTACCTGAAGCCGTGTCACGAGTAATTGCTACGATTGGCTTGTCTGCACCACCGACTTCTTTCCAGTTTGATACTTCGCCTTTGTAGATTGCAGTCACTTGCTCTGCTGTTAGGCCAGGCAGTTTGTTTTGTGGGTTAACAACCACTGCGATACCATCACGAGCAACCACTTCTTCGATTAGTGTTGATTCTTTTTCAGAGTCTTTTAGATTACGAGAAGACATACCAAGGTCTGCTGAACCATTTTTTGCTGCTTTAACACCAGCTGAAGAACCAGGGCCTTGAACTTCGATAAATACGTTAGGGTTCTTCTTCATGTACGTTTCAGAGAAAACTTCCATCAGTGGAGTTACGCTGCTAGAACCCACTGCAGAGATAGTTTCTTTAGCAGAAACAGGAGTCACTGCCATTGCGCCTAGAAGTGCGATTGCACCGATTACTGTCTTTTTCATCACAATTTCCTTAAGTGGCTTTATTGCCGTTGTGTTTCACTTGAACGGTGCTCACTTTAGAATTTGAATATGACAGTTGTGTTTCACTTAGTTGAACCCTCTATGACACGTTGTTATTTCTGTATATTAATTCCGCGACTGATCCCTCTACCGTTTTTAGCTTAGCGCTTTTATAAATTGCCGCGCGTTCAAAATGATAACTCCATCGATTTTGGTACATTTCATAACAATTGGATATGAGTAAGTCATTGATTTGACGAATGTGGCAATTAAAATCGAGATGCTTATTTATAAAAAAGATAATAATCAAACCGATAGAGGGTCAATCATGCGTCAATTTCTTAGTACGCTTTCTATTAAACTTCAGGTCTTTTTGCCTGTTCTATTCACCGTTGTATTACTCGTCATTGGATTGAGCGTCGGAATCGGCAAGCTCGACCAAGCATTCAATAAGGTTTCCACTTCCACCAACAAGCTGATCATTCATAAAGAGGAACTCAGCGCCATCGTAGACAACACCTACGCCATGCGCATCAAAGCCATTTACAGTCTATTTAGAGCCGAAGATGTCCAATCTCTCAACCAAGAACTGTCTGAACGACAAAACAAAAACCGCGATTTTCTGAATTCCATCGATAACCTCCCAGGCGTTCAAACCGAAGTGAATGCAATGCGCAAAGCCATGGATCACTATGTTGATTTCACGCGCGTCACCATGACACCTCTGCTCACCACCAAGCACTCTTCTGGCTACACCACATCCGATTTCAATCAAAAGTACGAATCTGCGATGGCAGAATACCGATTGGCTGGCGAAGCGATGATCAACGCCATCGACAACCTGTCTAAGCAATTGAATCAAATCGTCACCGATGAAGTCGAAACGAATGGCGAACAGCATTCAACCACGCTCACTTACAGCGCGGTCACGCTTGCAGTTATCTTGAGTGCCGCTTCGCTTATTAGTTGGATACTAGCCAGCTATATCGTTGCACCGATTCGTAACCTTCAAGGAACCATGCAAGAAGTCGCGAAAGGAAATCTATTGGTTAAAGCCGAAGCCATCGGAAAAAACGAAGTGTCGCAACTGGCTCAGGATGTAAACCAAACCATCGACAAACTGCGTGAAACCGTGAGTGCATTAGTTCGAATTAGTGAGGATGTGGCATCAGCATCGACCGAGTTAGCGACTGTTATGACTCAAAGCAGCGTTAACTCAGATCAAGAAAAGCAAGAAGTTGAGCAAGTGGCTTCGGCAATCAACCAACTAGAATCGACCGCAGCTGAAGTGTCGACCAATGCACAAGAAGCCGATAGCGCATCAAATCAAGCAAGCATGCTTACCTCACAAAGTCTGAGCATGTTTGAGGAAAGCACTCGCGCAAGCGAAAAAATGGCAGAACAACTCAACGAAGCTGCAGCCGTCGTGACATCGCTGAAAGATCAATCAGAACACATTGGTCGCGTGATCGAAGTGATTGAAGGCATTTCTGAGCAAACCAATTTGCTTGCACTGAATGCAGCGATCGAGGCTGCACGAGCGGGCGAAAGTGGCCGAGGCTTTGCGGTAGTCGCCGATGAAGTACGTATGTTAGCGGCGCGAACTCAGGAATCGACGAAAGAGATCCAAACCATCATCGAAGAGCTTCAGCAGCAATCGGGTCACGCAAATGAAAGCATGCACTCTAGCTTAGCCATGTTGTCAGACAACCAAGCTCTGGCACAAGAAGTTAGCCAATCACTTGCTAATATCAGTAATGCTATCGCCGCTCTGAACTCAATCAACACGCAAGTGGCGACCGCATCAGAAGAGCAGAAACAGGTCACGGCCGATATCAACAACAACTTAACGAACATCTATGAGCTGGTGAGCCAGAACGTAACTGGCATTACGCAATCCGCCGCTGCCGCTCAAGAGCTTTCGGGCTTAGCGGAAAACCAAAAGCACCAACTTAAGCAGTTCCAAGTTTAAACATTCTGCTCAACACGATAAGTGCCAAAGGTTAGAAAAGAAAAAAGCTCCGCACTGGCGGAGCTTTTTATAAAGGCAAAGCTATCAATCTTTATTAACGTAATAAGTATTATTCATCTGTCACTAACAAGAGAGAGCTTTTGAAACTTGAGTCTAATGGATCTCTATTGAAAACCTCACCATTAGTCGTATCAACAGTAGCAACATGCTTACCATCACCATTAGGTGTGTTACTCCAAATATTACGTCCTAAAATATCGTCCTTGTCTGTCAGTGTATAACCGCTCGCAAAGCCTGTACCATTCATCGCTGGGCTATAGCAAGCTTGCTCCGTTAACGATACCAACTCTTTAATGTTTGCTAGTCGCCAATTCTTTTTGCCAGCAAAGTTGTGTAGAGGGTGGTTACCGGACGGATTACGAATTTGTTGGGCCGTAGACAGCGCGAATTGCCATGACATCGTAGCTCGCGTTCCGGTGCATTCTTCGTTTGCTGCATTCCATGTCATACCGACTGGACAGCGCATCCATGTAAGACCTGTTTTTAAGTCAGTTACAGTTCCCTTATCTGAATAAGTGTAACGTGTATTAGGTGCTGTTTTAGCAAAATCAGTCGAACACTCTTGTGCTGCCATTGCTACTTGAGAAGCCAACACAAGAGATAGCGCGGTCATTAGTTTCTTCATCTTATTGTCCCTTAACTGCTACTAGACGGATTGGGAATTGGTAGGAATCATAGGCATCTTCACTTGTACTGCTTGAGCGAATCTCAACGAATGAAGTGGCCCCTCTATCTGCGCCCCGAGAGACAATTGCGGGGAAATAAATCTCACCATCCATGAGCTGTGATGATGTGTCCGTAAACCTAAAACCATCATGCCAAAACGCACCTTTTTCTAAATAAGGGCTGCCTAAAGTTTGCTGTGGGAAGTATTTGACATTAAAACCATACACATTGTTCGATTCATATTCTGTGCTCGGCGCAAATAGTGTCTTTTCACCGAAATCTAGTAAGTCATAAGTTTCACGGTAAGTAGGCAGGCGCCAACCAGTGATTCCACATAACGATTGTTTGTTTATGTACTCAACGTATTGGCTCGTAGTACAAATTTCATCGCCCACCTCTTTACAGCCCGCAAGATCTACATCTTTGCTAAATGGCTTAAATGTTTCAGACTCAAACGCAAATAGGCGGTCTTTAAATTGAATAGAGCTCGCATCCGCACTCTTGTTTTCCCAAACAAGACCAGTACGCTCGTCCATAGTACAAGCCCACTCAGTGGCATCTGCAGCTAAAGCAGCGCCTTGTGAATCTAGCTTAACAAACTTAAAGCCCGCACCTGTCGACGTTTGCTTGTCCTGTTTGTCGAAGCCGTATTCCGCATCTTGACCAGGGTAAGAAGCTTGGACCTCTGCAACGTCTGCAGCGCCATCAGCAAAGTGAAGAATGGCACCCGTATCGTTACTACCAACCGTTTGTTCAGCAACCGCTGCAATCTCTTCAGCAAATGCACTCACTTCCGCTTCAGACAGAAGATCAGAGGCTAGCGATTTACCTTGGAAGCTAAGACTTTGAGCAAGCAGCGCTACGCCTTTGGTCATTTGTTGTGGTTGCATCGCAGCTAATAGCGCAACCGTGTTTTGCTCTAGCTTGTCCAGCTCGCTGGCTTCTGCGTTAGACATCACCGAACCATTCAGCGAAACGCCTACACTAGCCAGTTGCGCTTTAACAATCTCTTCAGCTTGAGCAACGGTTTTACCGTCAACCACAAGACCTGCGAGCAATGTTGTTACACCATTTACTGTGTTACCCGTGGCTAAGTTTTGGCCTGGAGCCGCAAGACGCAACGTTTGGTTTGAGCCTTGATCAACTTGAGCAAGAATCGTGCTAGTCAAAATGTTCTTGTCGCTTGACGTGAGGGAGAACTTACCAGCATTATCCGTTTTAGCACTCGGTTCAGTAGTATCACAAACGTAGTTCTGGTTTAAATCGATACATACTGGCGTATCAAGAAGTGTACCTGCAGAAACGATGGTGCCAGCTACATTATAGGTCGGTGTTGACGTGTCACCACCAGAATCACCGCCACAACCAGCTAGGGCTAGTGACATAGCAACGAAAGAATATTGAAACTTCATAAATTTTGTCTTCTTTAGATTTTAATTAACGAGAACGAATCACTCTCACCATTGAAAGCAGGACAAGTCCTACCAAGGTCCAAGGCGAACCACTGCCACCTGAACCACCACCACTGCTTTCTTTAGTGGTATCAGCACTACACTGATACTGAGCAAAGTGACTAACACCCCACTCTTTCAACACCCCAGAGTTCCCTGACACGCGGTCAGATACTTCGAGACGCCAAGTACCCCAACTCGGTTGACCGACAAGTGCTTGTAACTCCTCGTCATACTGAGCGGTGAAGTAACCTTTAAACCCATTGGTATTGCTTGATTGATGGCTAAGTAGCACAACCGATTTACCTTGTGGAGACACAAGCGTCACTTGCAGATCCTGCAGTGAGTCATGTTCGATGTTCAGGTAAACCGCAAACGAATCATCAATCATGCGTGACTTGTCCGATAGCGTCTGAGAGAACAGTCTATCGCCCTGCTCCGGCAAAGCGGAGTTCACTGGTTGAGGCTGGATATCGAGCTCTGGCGTACCGTTAACCAGCATCACCTTTTTGCTCCACTGGTGAGTCTTTAAGCCCTCAGCAAATTGGTAATCCAATGAGATAGAGGAATCGAATTGCGTGCCACATGTCAGACCGCTTGGTAAAGCCACCTTCATTGAGGTCGAGTCAGAAAGCGTTTCATCAAAATCGAAAGCGGATTCGTTGCTTAGCTGCCATTGCCCTTTGATGCTCGCTTCACGGCCAGTTTGGCTCAGGCTCACTCCCACGCCTTGACCTTGTGCGATGTATCGAGCGTCATAGCGAACGCGAAGAGGCGCTTTAAGTAAGTTGTGTTTGTTGAAGCTGTCCGTCAGAAATTGGGCATAGTCTTTATTTGGGAACAAAGTGCTTGCGGCAAACACGGTGGATTCCGCAAGATCATGCATTTTCACGCCACGACCAATACCGTACATGCCTTCAAGTACAATGGCGTCAAACTCGCGGAACACGTTATCGGTATCATCACCGTATCGTTCAACCGATGCTTTAAGCGCTTGGAACAGTGGCGTTGACCACAGCTCATCGCCTAGTTCACCGCCCACACTAACGTGCGCTGGATACTCTGAGCTCTCGAAGTAACGCGCTCTTTGGTTCCATAAGCTACGAGTTGTTTTGCGTGTTCCGAACATACCGTCCCAGTTGAACACCGTATCTAACTCGAATTCTTGGCCACGGCGAGCTGCGTCTAAATACTGTGTTCGGTAGCTCGCGCTGCCCGCCCAGTAATCACCAACACCTTCTCCAATCGCGCCAGTATGTCCATACGCCCAATCAGGAACGATTTGATAGTGAATCCCGTGTCCTAGCTCGTGCAAAATCACATCTGCATCTGCAGCATCTGGAGATACTCCGCCAACGCCTAACATCAGCGCACGCGAACCTGTGTAGTAAGAAGAGTTGTCGAGCGCTAAACCACGCCCATCAAAACGAAGCGGCTCTTCAAATAAGTCATAGCTCAAGCTCGATAAGTACTGCAGTGAGCTATCAAGATGGTAAAACGCCATCAACTGCAAAAAGGCATTGTCGCCAAGTTGAGCGCTTTGCATCGCTTTTACATCCGCAAAAGATTGAACCCCCTCAGGCGGCAAAATACTGCTGGTATCACGCACAGGCTCCGCACCTACCGCAGGTGAAGACAGTAATGCAAGTGCATCCACCTGTTTAACGCGCTCGTTAGCTAGGTAGAACTTGCCACCAGACTGCAAAACTTGAATCTGCTTCTCAACATATTGAAGTGGCTGCGGATAATCCTCTAACGAATTCCAAGCAGAATCAGGCGCAGCTTGTTGTTGCATTGTACGTAAATCAGGATCAAAGAGTGAGACGGGAACGGTCACTAACTCACCAGAGCTCAATGCTGGCGGCTCAGTCAGTTCCAATCGAACAGGCAGCTCCAGTTCTCCGGCTGGCATCGCCTCGCCATTACGAATCACCGTATCTTCAAGGCTTTTGAAAATACGCTCGACTTCGCTGTCTTGGTTAGTCGACAGCACAATGGTGCGTTGCGGTTGATACTGCCCATCGACCCACACATCAAAGTTGTAATGATCTCCGAGCTGAGAACGGGTTTGATAGCGAAACTTAAGTTCGCCAGCGCTAGCGTAATTGGCTTGTAAATAGCGCAGCGCTTCGGCTTGGTTCGTGACCGTAATAGCCGCGCTAGGGTAATCCCACTCTGCAGCGTTCGTCACTTGAACGCCTGCCAACGTAAGAGAAAGCGCCAAAAGTTTGAGTTTCATGCAGGGCTCCTACTAAAAGATGTACTTCGCGTTAACCGTAAAGTAACGACCTGGTTCCGTTGAGTAGCGTTTGCTCTCATCTGCTATGCCAGCAACGTCTTGGTAGCGAATGTATTCTTTGTCGAACAGGTTGATGATGGTCGCACTCAAACGAAAATCTTTGGTGATTTGGTAACTTGCCCCCAAATCGAACGTGTTCCATGAATCTGTTTGTGCGCACTCGGTCTTTTGTCCAAGTGACGTTTGGCAACTCGGCACACGATCCATCGAACCAGCCCAGTTCCACGTCGCGAACGCATTAAAGTCTTGCTGCTGATAGTTCAGCCCAACATTGCCCTCGAAAGGTGTGATGCTACGAACGTACTCGCCTTCGGCGTCCTTTCCGTCAACATAACCAAGCTTGGTACTTAGCTTCCAAGACGAAGTGAGAGCATACGCAGCAGAAAGCTCTGCGCCGTAGGTTTCAACGCCGTGTAAATTTTGGTATTGCTTGATGTAGTTACCGAAGTTATCTTGCCCTGTGGTAACAACATCGATGAAGTTTTGGAACTTGTTGTAAAACGCAGAAACGTAAAGTTGCGCGCGGCCATTATCGAATTTGTTACCGATTTCAAAGGAGTCCGAAGTTTCAGCCTCTAGGTCCATGTTCGGTGCAATGACAAACGGCGTTAGCGGCACAAAGTCATGGTTTACGAAGCCATACGCTTTGTCGTATTCCGGAGCACGATAACCGTGGTTATAAGATACATAAGCGATGTTATTGGCAAACACTTCACGAGAAATCGATAGGCTTGGAGATACCTCTGAGCTATCCATGTCTTTTAATGGGAAGCCGCCCACTTCACCCTCACCGTCCGGTGTTAGACGATGCGCATCAAAGCGCAGGCCGCCTGTAATGGTCCATTTATCCAGCTCCACCATGTCTCGAACGTACAGACCAATGTTATAAGCGCGAGCAGGAGCGAAAGGTTGTTTGGTCGAAGGCGTTACCCCGTTCCAATCAATCTTGGAATCGCTATCTGTGCGTTCATAATAGTCAGTAGAAAGCTCGATACCGTAAGCCAATTGGTGCTCAGCATTTGCAGCATAAATCGTATTGGTTAAATCACCACGGAAGCCAATTGTTTCGTCAATGAAGGTTTTGTGTTCTAGCTCGCGACGTCTAACAGTCAAACCATTGTGGTCAACTTGTCTCATTAAACGATTCGTGTCTTCCACCACTTCGGTGTGGCGCCAGTAGACCTTTGTATCTAACTCTTCGAACCAAGTTGGATTAATCGGTGTAACCTCTGCACCAATATAAGCGCTGTACTCTTTTGTCGATTCATCTTCTGCGAAGTCTTCGATATGCCATTTGCCATCCTTCTGTATAGATGGCGAACCTTCCAGGCGTTGTTGGTCTTGCCGATAAAGTTCGGCACGCGCTTTGACTATCACTTCATCATTGAGGAAATGATTGATGGCGTATGACGCGCTGTAACCATCCAAATCGCGGTTGTACAAATCTTGGCTGAAGTTACGCGTCTCTTCACCTTGCCAATACGCCGCGTTGACTAAGCTTTCCGTGTCGCCAGAACGAAATGCCAGATTGCTCGCGCCTTTGTATTTATTGCTGATCCCCGTGTACGTGCCCGTGGCATCAACATAAAAGTCACGATCTTTTAAAAACTCGCCCGGCTGTTTGGATTTTAGAATCACAGCGCCACCGATAGCACCAGAACCTAAGACTGAGGAGCTCGCCCCTTTCACTACTTCTAATGATTCCAAATTAGAAAGATCAAACGTATCGCGGCCCACTTTGTCATTGCTGTCATTCGCACCAAAACCGTCTGCTGAGCGAATACCGTCACGAATGATCATAATGCGGTTACCCGTCATGCCTCGAATCGTGATGTTTTGTGGACGCCCAGCGCCGCCCGACACACTTACCCCAGGTTCATGACGCAGCGCATCATAAAGCTCTGTTTCGCCCTTTTGTTCAATCTCTTCGCTAGTGACAACTGCGACGCTGCCTGCTAATTCAGACATTGGTTGTTCAATCCGATTCGCCGTCACCACGACCTCTTCCATAGAGAAAACGTCAGATTTGGCGTGCACTGGGCTGGCAGCTAGTACCGAAAGTACTGCCGCTGACACTGGGGTAAGCTTCATTTACTGCTCCGCTTTAGATGTTTTAATTAGTGATAAAAGAAAGGCGTATTCTTTTGCTTGTTGTTCTTGCGCTTGTCGTGGGTCTATTTGGTGGCCCGAATTAAAATCGGTCTGCAACAAGTACGGCCCGTCGCGCTCACTTAGCGCAGAAACCTTGGCGAGATACTTGGCACCTTCCCAATAAGGCACGCGCTGGTCGATCAAACCGACTTGAACCAGCATGGGTGGGTAAGCGTCTTTATGAATGTTGAGAATTGGATCGTACGCTTTCATTAGCGCCAGTTGCTCAGATTTGGTTGGGTTACCCCATTCGCCATACTGCTGTGTGGTCAGCGGAAGTGAGGTGTCCGACATGCTTGCTACCACATCAACAAAAGGTACTTTAAGCACGACACCTGAAAATAATTTAGGGTCTTGATTAACCGCTCCCGCGACCAACGTGCCACCCGCACTTGAGCCGATGGCAAAAATCTCTCTATTGCCGCGTTCAAACGTTTGCAGCGCCTTAGCCGCCGCGACAAAATCACCAATAGAATTGGCTTTGCGCACACCACGGCCCTGCTCGTGCCACTCATCGCCAAAGTACCCACCGCCGCGAACATGGGCGATAGCGTAAATCACGCCTTGGTCGAGCAAGCTTATGACTTGAGGCATAAAGTAGGGCTTCATCGTAAAACCGTATGCGCCATAGCCGTAAATCATCACAGGTGATTGCGCGTGTAATTTGTCTTTGCGATACGCCAAAGAGACCGGGACAGAAACACCATCGTGCTTGATAAAAATGCGTTGGGAGACATAACGTTGACTATCAAAATCTTGGTAAGCATCTTGAGAATACAAGGTTTTAGTCAGCGTTTTTACATCGAACTCTTCCCACTGAGGAGGCGTAGTCATCGACATGCTTCGTATACGAATTTTGTTTGATTCAAAATCGCCCAACGTGCTCAACCAAGCGACATTGCCATCCTGTTCTAATGGCAGTATCACTTTTTCCTGACCTTGGTATGAATACACCGTCAATGTCGCTACGTTGTTCGGCTTACTGAGTGCCACAACTCCTGCATCATAAAGGTAGAACTGGTCAAGCGGTTCACGAGGGGTCGTAAAGCGTTGCCATGTTGCGCTAAGAGGTGCTAGATCGGTTTGATAAAGTGCAAATGTACCTTCAAGGTTGCTGTTGATATAAACGCGCCCTCTCGCCACATCCGCGTAATATTCCACGCCTGCTTCCGGCACTCTCAGTGAATCGCTTACGGTGCCCGTTTCTAGATCAACAAGCTTCTGCTCTGTGGTTGACTCGTTGTTACTTTGCAGCACCACGTAACGGCTATCTGCCGCACGGTAGAAAGAAAGTAACCAATCTGATTTGTATTCGTGCCATACAACGGTTTTAGCCAAAGATTCAGTGGAGATGCGTAGGATCTGATGAGGTCGCTGTGTACGCATTTCCTTCGAAACGAGGTAAGCCATCTTACCATCAGGTGAAAGCAATACACCGCTATCGACGTGCGTAGCCAGCTCCGTAGATTGGCCAGAGAGTAAATCAACAACCACGGCGCGATATTGCTCGCTTCCATCAATATCTTCAGTGAAAAGCAACGTGTCTCCGCTTACTTGCCACTGCCCTACTTGATAATACGGATATGCAGATTGACGTTCAGAGAAATCAAATACTGTGTTCTCTTGTGCATACTGGTTCGAACGTGATAGCAACACATAACCACCGTCACGACGCGTTAACGTCCATTCGCGTCCATTTACGATCGACCATGGTTTATCACCTTTATCTGCCACCATGGCTTCCCACTGCGCGAGCAGATCTTGCGTCAACGTCTGATATTTTTTTTGATGCTGTTCAGTCTTACGGTTCTGCTCTGTTAGGTAGGTAAGAACTCGCTCATCTTTACGAGCGTCATCTCGCAACCAATTAAAGTCATTAACGGCAAAGCAAGAACTAGAGGTAATTATGAGCCCTAAAAAAACATGAGTAAATTTCATATAGAGAGCGAATTCATTTATAGGATTAATACAATGGCGCGTATTTTGCCCTTAAATAAAAATGAGATCAATTATCATTTTCATAATCATGTGAAATTTTTATCTAGTATGTGAGGAAAAACGTTTGCTTGGACCGAGGTGATAAAACTTAATATCTCTCTAAATTAGCGATCTATGCTGTTTATATAAAACCAGATAAATATAAAAGCCTAGCAAACACGTTAGTATAGAAAGACATCATTTCGCCTGGAGATAAGCATAAAAAAACCCGAGTGCGAACACTCGGGTTTTGAAAAACTAAAATCAGTTGAAAACTGGTGCGACTTTTACTCTTCAGAGTTTGGTGCCGCTGGCTTTTTCTTCGGGATGAACACATCATCACCCACTGATACGTTTTTGTAGAAACTCTTGTCACGTTTAACAGGTTTCTTAGCCGACTTCTTCGCTTGAGGGCGTGATTTCTTAGCTGTCGCTTTCTTGTTACGGAAATCTGGCTTAGGTGGCTTCAGGCCTTTGAACTTACCTTTCAGATCTTCGAATACTGAAAACTCAAGATCTTGTTGTAGGTAAGCTTCTACACGTTTAAAGCTATCCCAGTCTTTTGGACCAACAAGAGAAATCGCATCACCCTTGTTACCAGCACGGCCCGTACGGCCAACACGGTGTACATATTCTTCAGTATGCTTTGGCATATCGAAGTTAATGACGTGTGTCACTGTCGCAATATCCAAACCACGAGAAGCAACATCTGTTGTCACTAGGATCTTGAATACCGCTCGCTCAAACTGGCTCATGATCGTATTGCGTTGAGTCTGGTTCAAGTTACCACTCAATGCAACGGCCTTCAGTTTCTTCTCGTTTAGCTTCGCTGTTAGGCGCTCAGTATCATCGCGCGTCGCCGTAAAGATGATAACTTGGCGATATTCTGCTTCTGAAAGTACGCGATCTAGAATCGCCTCTTTATGATCAAGATGATCACACAGGTAGAATTTTTGCGTGATATCTTTGTGTTCTTCGTTAGAAACACCGATAGCAATACGTTTCGGAGCATTAAGCATTTCAGCCGCAATGTCATTTACGTCGGCGTGATCCAACGTTGCAGAGAACATTAATGTTTGACGGCGACGATGCTTAGCTGCCTTATGGATACGACGAAGCTCTGGTGCAAAGCCCAAATCCAGCATACGGTCTGCTTCATCAAGGATCAGCGTTTCCAAACCTTCAAGGTAAAGCGAGCGGTGCTCTAAGTGGTCAGCCAGACGTCCTGGTGTCGCCACGATGAATTTCGGGTAACGGCGCAGTGCTTTCACTTGATCATTAAAGTTCTCACCACCCAAAATCAATGCAGCTTCATAAGATAGGCCAGCAAGCATAGAGCGAAGCTCACCATACACTTGTTTCGCTAGCTCACGAGTGGGAGCAAGAATAACTGCGCGAGGGTCTTTGGCAGAAAACGATTTTGTCTTTAAAGACTTGTGAAGCATTGGTAATACAAACGCCAAAGTCTTGCCCGAACCCGTTTTCGAAGATGCCAATAAATCCTTGCCTGCAATCGCAACAGGAATAGCCTGCTTTTGAATGTCAGTTGGTTTTTTAAAATCGTAGTGTTTTAGGTTCTTCAACAATCGGTTGTCTAGGCCTAGATCTTTAAATTGCAAAGTATTCTCCAATAAATCAGTCAGCGTCTGAGCGCTCTGTAATGTCGTTTCCGCTCTAACGCAGCAAAAAAATAAAGCTCGGTATAATACCGCAAATCATAGGAGTATAGATAGAGATCACACAAACTAATTCCCACGGATGAAAACAAAACATCATTTGCGGCTCAATTAAGAACATACCCTCGCTTTGTTGGTCAGCTGCTTGGCTTAAGATTTAGAGAAAAGCGAGCCCAAGGTGCGCCTCTCGTTCTCCAATAAAACTGCGCAAATGGCAGTTATTTGCGCCGAGAAACTTTCATTTGTGTCAATATCGTCTAAATTATTGATATCAGGAACGTGGCAAAAACACCTGCTATGAGAACTGTTGTGGGAATAAGGGAGAGGATAATTCACTCACCTTTGTTAAGCTCAGGTAAAAGTTGACGTCAGGTACTCCATGAAATTCTTGGGTTTTTTTGACTTTTGCTACATCATGTACTGATAAAATGTATCCACATTTAACCTCGCTGCTGTATAAAATAATAGTTGGTAGCGAGACTTTCACTATAAGCAAGGAGTTCTTATATGAACAAAACGTTGATCGCAGCTGCAGCAACTTCAGTACTTCTACTAGCAGGTTGTGCTTCTTCTGATGATGCAGCAACAGCAAATGCAGCAAAACTAGACGAACTAAGCAACCAAGTTAGCCAACTAAGCCAAGACGTACAAGCTCTTCAATCTGACGTTCAAAAATCAGGTGCAGCAGCAATGGCTGCTCAAGAAGAAGCTGAGCGTGCTAACGAGCGTATCGATAACATCGCTCAGTCTTACACTAAGTAAGATTTGATACCGCGTCTTAACGCCTGTTAAGGCGCGGTTATTTCGACAGGAACCCCATTCTGTGCGGCAATCGCTGCTTTAGCCTTCACATTTTTCAGTCCGAACTCATCCAGCCACCACTTTAACTCTTTTGGTACCTGTAGGTGATCTTTCTCACCATTACTGCGAGTCAATGGCTCATGTGCCTCTAAAAATACACTTCTGTCTGGCTCTAGTGATACTTTCACTGGTTGGTTAATGATATTCACTTCTTCACCGTTACGAACTTTTTCAAACAACCATTCAATGTCGTTCGGGTCCATACGAATGCAACCCGCGCTGACTCGCATACCGATGCCGAAATCTTTGTTGGTACCGTGAATAAGATACTCGCCATTTCCGTAGGCTAAACGCAATGCAAACATGCCCAGCGGGTTGTCTGGACCGGCAGGTACAACGGTTGGCAAGTCAATGCCCTTCGCTTTGTACTCGGCACGAATCGAGGCTGGCGGCGTCCACGTAGGGTTTGGACGCTTTTGACTAATACGCGTTGTCATCACCGGGGTGTCTCGCCCAATTCGCCCGATTCCCACGGGGAATACATGCACAATATCTTCCCCTTTCGGGAAGTAGTATAAGCGCAATTCCGCTAAATTGATGACAATGCCTTTGTGGGGTACATCTGGGAGGATCAGTTGTGTTGGAATAGTAAGAACGTGTCCCTCTTCTGGCAAGAAGGGATCCACGCCTTTATTTGCCGCCATTAAACCTAGCATCCCGACATCGTAGTGCTTGGCAATATTTGCCATGGTTTCGCCTTCTTGCACGACGTGGTTTTCAAGGCGACCAATTAAACGACTGCCATCCTCTGGTAGCTCGTACATTTTAGCGAATGACAAACCACTCGCTAAAGATAACGATACAGATAACAGCGTACGTTTTGCGAAACTCATTGATCGCTTTTTGCTAAGCATTTCACTTTATTCCTTGGCACTTTTAAAGAGCCGTAAGGTTATCTCTCTTTCTGTCTTGTGATCAACCATCGGCTTGTGATATTCCAGTAAAGAAAATCCCTCCCAAGTCCAAGGTTTATGGATGTATTTGTTTGGCACACTTTTGATTTCAGGCACCCAGTGGCGCACGAATTGACCATCAGAGTCAAACTTCTCACCTTGGCTTATCGGGTTGAAAATACGGAAGTACGGCTGCCCATCACAACCCGTCGATGCAGACCACTGCCAACCACCATTGTTTGCTGCGAAATCGCCGTCCACCAGCTTACTCATGAAGTACGCTTCGCCCCAACGCCAGTCAATGTGTAAATCCTTGGTGAGAAAGCTCGCGACAACCATGCGAAGCCTGTTATGCATCCAGCCTGTTTGGTTGAGCTGACGCATTGCTGCATCGACGATCGGGTACCCTGTCGCTCCAGTCTTCCATCGCTCAAAAGCCTGCTCATCATAAGACCACTGAATTTTATCCTCCCAGTCGATAAAGCCTTTGCCTTTAACGAGCTTTGGTTCGAAAACCAACAGATGCTGATAAAACTCACGCCAAATGATCTCACTCAACCAAGTTGCTTTTCCTTCTGTTAGGTCATTTTGTTGGTTTTCAGCATACAAGCGAGCAATACATTGCCTTGGTGACAATGCACCAATCGCAAGATAGGGAGACAGTTGACTGGTGCCATCAATAGCCGGAAAATCTCGATCTTCCTTGTAAGCATCACTGCGCTCACGAGCAAATTCCCTAAGCTGCTTTAAAACATCATTGGTCGAAGCAAACCAATCCTCGCTGGACTCTCGAGGATAGCTAAACGTGAAGTCTGAACTAAATCGAATCGGCTCTAATTGTTCCAATAGTTTGCTGCTTAGCGGCGCTTGTTCGTGAGGCTTTGTTACCGCTGGCATTTGAAACTGCGTCAACCAAGCACGTTTGAATGGTGTAAATACCTTAAAATACTCACCTTGCTTATTGAGAACCGTCGTTGGTGGGTGCACACATTTGTCGTGAAACAGTTCAAAATCGATATCATGGGAAGCTAGCGCCTCACTCACTTGTGCATCGAGCTCTCGTTCATTCACTTCATAGTGAATATTCGCCATAACAGACGTTGCTTCAAGTGTTTTCGCCCATTCACTAATCACTTCGGTACAATCAGAAAACGACGGCACCTCTTTATATAAAAAAGGAACATTCAGGCTTTCCAACTCGTCGTTGAGATACTCTAAACGACGAGCAATGAGATCCGCCTGCATTGGCGCCATGTGGTGTTCTCGCCACTGCTCTGGCGTCGCGATGAAACAAGCGACAACAGGCTGACCTGAATCTAACGCCGCTTTAAGTGCGGTGTGGTCTAACGTTCGTAAATCACGTCGAAACCATACTAAGATCATGGTGTCTCCTTCGTTTCGTCTACTCTGTTAGGTGCAGTTTCTCAATCACTTCAGAACATCCAATACGTTCGCCAAAACGTGTTTGAAGCATTTTGATAGACTCCACTTGCTTAGCTGCCAGCGCTTTATTGGAAAACAGGTAAATGAGCGAGTAGCTATCAACAACTTCGTGCTCCAGTAAACCAGAGACATCATCTACTTTGTCGATCAACGTCGTGTGATACCCTTGCTCACACAACTTCGCTGCTTGAATCCAGCTCTCTGCTTCCCTATGTTGTTCAAAGCTGATAAGCAAGCACTTCCCTTTGGAAGCGGCTTTGTTTTCAGAGTCGATAACAAGGGCAAGACGAGTAATCAAACAAGTTTGAAATAACCCCATCTGCAACGATCTCAGCGATCCTTTGACCATCTCCAGCGCGTCAAATACAGGGTCAATAAACTGTTCAATAACCAAATTCAATGGATACTCTTTGAGAACAGAAGCAAGTAAGCTCTCCGCTTTGCCTCGATTCAGTTTCGAAAGTGCTGATAACATGGTTTCTACTTCTTCGAGAGTACGAACTTCATTGTTGACTTCTACGTCAGCACTTTTTCCCAAAAGTCCCTTTACTTTACCGATTGCAATCCCCTTCGCGAGCCAACTCTGGACTTCACGAATCGTATCGAGATCTTGCTGTCGATAAAGTCTGTGCCCTTTTTCTGTTCGCTGAGGCTGGATCAAATTGTATCTTCTCTGCCAAGCTCTCAGCGTAACTGGCTTTACACCCGTGATTTCTGCGACGTCTCGGATCGCGTATAGTTTTTCTTCTGAACTACAAACCATAGCGTAATCTCATCTCCTGCGGATACGGTTCTAAAAACTTCTGTTTTGCTAAATACTCATCTGGGTAAGTGTTTAAGTAGTGCTTAATCAATGTCAACGGTGCTAACAATGGCAATGTACCAGTGCGGTAGTCATGAATTACTGTTGCTAATTCTTCTTTTTCGTCTTTAGTTAAAGCGCGCTTAAAATACCCTTGTAAATGCATTAGTACGTTAGTGTTGTTTTTTCGGCTAGCACGATTCGCAAGTGCCTTCATAAGACCTAAGCGATACTCTTGATAGAATTCTTCGATTTCATAGCTAGCGACATCGGCAACTAAACGACCAAGAGAGCGGTATGACTCAGGGTGATGCGCCATCAAGGTCAACTTATAGCGCGAATGAAAATCGATAATTTTGCCTCGAGTTGGCTCTCCGTCCATCGAGTCATAAAAGTCGTTCAGGCAAAATACTCGGGTAATAAAGTTTTCTTTTAATACAGGATCGTTAAGTCGGCCATCCTCCTCGACGGGCAACCAAGGCATTTTTTTCATCAGCGTTTGTGTGTACAAGCCGACGCCTTCTTTCGCTGCGTTATTTTTGCTATAAACCTTGACGCGCTCCATACCGCAAGTTGGAGACTTGGCACAGACGATGTAACCACAAAGTTGCTCGCTTTGTAGCTCCTCCACTTTGTTAGCAGAGTAAGCAAGCATATTATCGGTATGGTCATTTTCTGGATTTTTAGTTTCTACCAGCGCCACACGCTCTTCTTCGGAAATCAAACGAATTGTTGGTCGCGGCACTGGCATTCCGACGCCCACTTCGGGGCATACCGAAACAAAGTCAAAATATGGGCTGAGCTCTTTAGTCACAAAGTTACTGACTTTATGACCAGAGTCAAAACGAACCCGTTCACCCAAAACACAAGAACTGATACCTACTTTGATTGAAGATTCCATGATGACGCATCCCTATACAAAATGTTTTGTTGTATAACTTATAGCAAGGCTTTTCAGATTGTACAAGAAAATAAATTGTACAATTTAATCGTTTTACTTTTCTCAAGAGCATTTCGATCAGCGCTTTCTCAAAAGTTTTTGATGTTCTCAATGTCCATTTTGTGCGCGCAATCGACAAATCGCTCAAAAGCGAATCGATTGCTCTTTTGCTTTCAACAGATTTAGTTATCAATGATGTTCATGGTTTCTAAAAGCGTGGTTTTTGTGACTAAGCTCTCAAGGGGCCACTGTACGTCCCGATATTATTGCTTCAACGAAAACGAACAAGTTCAACAGAATTGGTAATAGCGTTCTATACTAGAGGCGTTTTATCAAAACAAAACTTTGGAGAGCACTTATGGCAACCCCACACATCAATGCACAACCAGGTGATTTCGCTGAAACGGTTCTAATGCCAGGCGACCCTTTACGTGCTAAATACATCGCAGAAACGTTTCTTGAAGATGTGAAGCAAGTTTGTGACGTTCGTAACATGTTCGGCTTTACTGGCACTTACAAAGGCAAAAAAGTGTCTGTTATGGGTCACGGCATGGGTATCCCTTCTTGCTGTATCTACGTACACGAGCTAATCGCAGAATACGGTGTGAAAAACGTAATCCGTGTAGGTAGCTGTGGTGCGGTACGTGACGACGTTAACCTAATGGACGTTGTTATCGGTATGGGTGCTTCTACAGACTCTAAAGTAAACCGTATCCGTTTCAACAACCACGACTTCGCTGCAATCGCTGACTACGGCCTTCTAGAAGAAGCGGTAAACCAAGCGCGTGCTCAACAAGTACCAGTGAAAGTTGGTAACGTATTCTCTGCAGACCTGTTCTACACACCAGAAGCTGACATCTTCGAGAAGATGGAAAAACTAGGCATCCTAGGTGTAGACATGGAAGCGGCTGGTATCTACGGTGTTGCTGCAGACCTAGGTGCGAAGGCGTTAACTATCCTAACGGTTTCTGACCACATCATCCGTGGCGAAAAACTAAGCTCAGAAGAGCGTCAAAAGTCGTTCAACGACATGATGAAAGTTGCGCTAGAAACCGCAATCAACATCTAAGAACAAGTAGTAAGTAATAATTTGCAGCCAGAGTTATTGCTGGCTGCCCGAATTATCCCGAGGGGGCGATTGTGTCTAACGGCGAACTGCCAAAAGACGCAGATGGGTTACAACTCAACTTTTGTAAAACATTGGCGTGTGACAACTTTGGATTGAGTGATGCAAAGCGTTACGTTCTGCAACATGCTAACCCTAAACGTCCGGCGATGGTATGCCGTGAATGTGGAGCTTTCCCCCTTACTTAACAATCGCGATGTCGTGAACGAACTTCATCGCCTGCGACACGTCCACAGTGACGGGTTGCCTGCGTGCCGCAATGATGATTGCGAGAACTTTGGACTATCCGTCCACACACATAAACACCTCTACCACGCTTTCGGTTACAGTGGTGATCGTCAACGTTACCGTTGTAAAGCGTGTCAAAGTACCTTTGTTGATAAATGGTCAGGCGCGAACAAAAAGCTACAATTCCAAGAGAATTTAATGGGCTTATTGTTTACTGGTTACTCTGTACGCGAGATCTGCCGAAAACTCAGTATCAACCCGAAAACCTTTTACGACCATGTTGATCATATTGCGAGTCGCTGTCGCCGTAAATTAGCCACTATTGATGCTCGTTGGGTAAACCACGCAACGCACTATGAATTGGCCTCAAACTATGTTGCATTGCAGCCAAACAGCAATAATGGTGTCTACTGGATTGTTTCCGGTGAAGCCCACTCAGGCTATATTCTTTGTCAACATGTGAACTATTCTGCTGATGAAGAGCCAATCGCCACGCTAGACCATAACCCGTACGACGAGGTCTCTCGTTTTGTTTCCCAAGAGTACACAGCGGAAGCAAGTGAACCGCCAGCGGAACCTTCGAACCTCCTGCGTGAGCGTATTGACCAAAAATACCAAACCATTTTGGCTCGCGGTAACGTGGAAGATCCTCTTGGTAATCTTTCCGTATTCCATTACCCATCTAAAGGGGCATTAGTTCGTCCGCCTTACACATCATACGCTCATTACCTGCATGTACTTGATATGTGTTGCCCCAACAAACGTGTATCTCTATATATGCCTCAAGACCCCCTACTACGTTCGGCAGCACTGAGCGTTTGTTTGTCTCGAATTAAAGAGAAAAATGTCGACTTGATGTACGTAGAAGAAGACGCAAATTGGGACATGAGCACACCTTTTGGCAAGGTCGATATCGCCTATATGAGCTGGTGGCGAGATCGCTGGGCGATCTCCACTCAAGACGAAAGCCACAAAGGCATTTGCTACCTTGCAGGTGATAGAAATGAGCCCGAGAAATGGTTTAACGTTGCAACAACTCGCCATGTGCAGTTCTATCAAAATCGCTTCCAGATCCTTTTCGAAAGCTTCATTAACGAGCCACGTCGCAAATTA
This sequence comes from Vibrio sp. M60_M70, assembly GCF_037162085.1. Lineage (NCBI taxonomy): Bacteria > Pseudomonadati > Pseudomonadota > Gammaproteobacteria > Vibrionales > Vibrionaceae > Vibrio > Vibrio sp. M60_M70. The sequence continues at coordinate 507,275 of NZ_JARLUL010000002.1, read as the reverse complement.
CGACCTGCTGGAATTTTACCTCTTTTAGATATATTCAGAGCTTGGCATAATTTGTGCTATCAGGATAAGCAGGGTCTTACCGCCGCACAAAGGCTAGAAGTCACTGATGCTCCTTTGACCATCAAACAGCTCCTATCGTAACTATTGGCATTTAGATGTAGTAATTAGGGGCTGTGACAGTATACATTACGGCACCTAATCGTTTACCAGAGCGTTATCCGCATCGTTTTGGTAATAAAACATGCATCTAACCACTTAATATTAGGTGTGAATTCCAGTTCGATAGTCATGGATGTGAACGTTGGATAAAAACCAAATTCAGCTAGAAGATGAGCTCAAAAAGCTTAAAGGCCAGATAAAAACGGCCCCTGAACACACCTTCAGTATTGCGCAGCAATACCGTATCCGCGCGGAGCAAATTTTATTTGTGGATGGTGAAATCAGAGCATTGCTGATAATGGCGCAGTGCTGTTGGTGCCTAATGGATTACCGACAAGGCTTAAAGCTAGTCAAAGACGCCTACAGCAAGCAAACCCAACTTGAAACCGACGACCACCTGCCCGAAATTCTTCATTTGTTTGCTCTTCAATATTGGGGACAAGCAAAGTATTACTCAGCCCAACAATATTGGATTAATGCACTCGAACAATCCGCCCTCGTTGATGATATTGAAATTCAAATCGAATCTCTAATTGGGCTTGGCAACGTATGGCGCATCACAAATGAGCATCAACTTGCCGCTTCCACTCATGAGTTGGCGGTTAAAGTGGCAAACAACGTCCGTATTGCTTGGTTGGAAGGCAAAGCTCGTATCCTGTTGGCTTGGGACTATTACTTACTGAATAAGTTTGTCGAAATGCTCACTGTGCTGGATGGTGCAACCGAAGTACTAAAAGATCATGATGACAGCACATGGCAAGCCGAGATCTGGGACTTTAAAGGCCTAGCGCTACTTGGGCTAGAACGCCTTGATGCCGCAGAAGAAGCCACACAAAAGGCCCATAAACTCGCTATTGAACATGATCTAATTTGGATGAAAGCACACTCGTTTATTAGCCGCGCAAGGCTCGAACTCTTGCGCAAAAATACGGATAGTGCAGCAAAGTTATTACTCGCAGCAGAAGAGTCCGCGCTTAGTTTTGACAACGGCGAGCTACTAAGTCAGATCTGCTTTCAGCAATCTCGAGTCGCTGAAGAGCAAGGTGATTTTGAGTCAGCGTTTAACGCGTTTAAAAAATACCGTAAACATGCACTCAAAATGCTCAAAGAACAGACTCATCGAGTCAGTATGGATAAAGCACGCGGCTCCAAACGCCAGCTAGAGCAACGAGCGCGTAAGCTGATTAATCGTATCCGTTCTCAACATGAATATGACCCTGAAAAACAGTTTTCTAATGTTGTGTCCGAGACCTACTGGTGGGAACAGTTAGTTCTGTTTAAAACAGAGCTCAAACGCTCCAACCACGCGATCATCATGATTCAGCATGCAAACCCCGAATTTCTAGATGTTTGTACTGAGCTAGTTCATGCATTGACGACCTCAAGTGATCTCATCTCACGAATTTCCAGTGACAGACTAGCTATGTTAATTGCAGAGAAAGGTCAAGCAGCAGAAGATGTCTATCGTACGGTTCAGGCAATGTTAGACATCTATCCATGGAAACGTCGCGGGCTGAAAGGTCCCAAACCGATACTGTATTTGCAAGATATCCTGACCTTCCCATTCACTTTAGAGCAACTCGAAGAAAGCTATATTGAGGTAATGAAGCATGGAACAACTGCTTAGCAAGGTGACTGACGCAGGCATCGATCCTTCTTCCGTCTCTGGTGAAGAAGCGATTACGCTGTGGGAGCACATCGGGTTACATATTGCATCCACGAACCGAGAAAAAGCACATTGCTATATCATTAGTGCCGAGTATCGACGAGAAATTAAACAGCTCAACGACAGCATCGAAGAACTACGACAAGCCCTTGAGTTGCTCGTTTTACCCGACGATGTAGAAGATATTCTGTCTGTAAAAGCAAGCTTGAGTGATCGTTTGGTAGAAGTAGGTGACTACAACGCAGCATTAACCGAGTATGTTGCTGCAACGAATATCGCCGTCGAATATGGCTATATTGATGAGTACGTACTGGCTATTATTGGAATGGGCAATTTGTGCGATGCCTATGGGGATCACCATCGCGCCTTGCGTTATTACCAAAAAATCGATGCGATCGACCACGCCATTAGCAGTCGCTCCCTACGTCTGCGCTACAAACTTTACATGCTTGCCTGTTACATCAGTTTGAACCGTACCGCAGATGCACAAGAATTATTGAGTGAGTGTGAAGAGCTAAGTATCCTCGTCAGTGATAAAAACCTTGCTGCGCAAATTCATCTCTACCGAGCCAAACTGCATCGTTTGCAAGAGGATTACCCTAACGCATTGCTTGCTATCTCGAATGTTCAGTATACGACGGGCAGTGCTACCACGTACTGGTTGTCCACAATGGTCAAAATCGAGACCGCATATTGTCTAAACGGTGTCGGACACATCTCTTTAGCCAACTTAGTACTGGACTCTATCGGTAAACGAATTCAGAAACACTCGTCTCCTCTTGTCGCTCAGCATTTTTACAACGCAATGAGTCAAGTTTACGCTTCTCAAGGGTTATTTCAGAAAGCATTAAACTGTGAAAAAAAAGCGTTTCGCATTGAATCTGACCTTGTCAAACACATTCCAATTGGTGAATTGGGTTCTACTCAATTACGTCGACTTTCTCGTTTTGAGCTACAGCTCAAACTCATTTTGTCAGAACTTGAAAACAAAGAGCTCAAGGAAACCACCAAACAACATAAGAATACGGTCGCCCAACTACAGCAAGATGTCTTTACTGACCCGCTGACCTCTTTGCACAACCGGCGCTGGTTAGAAGTCAAACTCAAAGACCTGCTTTTGCACGATACTGAATTTGCGTTGATGGTCATCGATATTGACCATTTTAAGTCCATCAATGACGAGCTCAGTCACCTTGTAGGAGACAAAGCGATTAAACGTGTGTCTCAAGAATTAGCAGGATACTTCAAATTTAAAGGCGCTTCTTGCGTTCGCTTTGGCGGTGAAGAGTTTCTTGTCATTCTAGAGAATAGCAATCTAGAACGGGCAGAAATGCATGCCGAGAATTACCGCGAACGCATTTATCAATATGGTTGGGACGATATTCTTGGCGAGCGGGGGTTGACCGTATCGATCGGGATTACCTTACATCGAGAAGGAGAGAATACCCAACGAACCTTCTACCGCGCCGACAAAGCCTTGTACCGCGCCAAAGCCAATGGCCGAAACCAAGTCTGTACCGAACTTTAAACCGTGCCCCAACCTTCACTTGGGGCATAACCGTGGCTTTTATTCTCTATTCCTTCCTTTATTACTACTTAGTTTGAATATAGTCGCCTTCACTTCTTATTGTCCCCGAATAGCAATCGATACGGATATCGCATAAACATAATTCAAGCACAAAATAACTTGATTGAACGATAGTTAAGACAAATACTTAAACTGTTCATTTACGTAAGATTTTCCATTAGGTAACAAGCACAGGCAGGTAAGATGTTTCTAGACTATTTTGCACTTGGGTTACTCATCTTCGTTGCTTTGGTGATCTTCTACGGGATTATCGTTATTCACGATATTCCGTATGAAATTGCTAAAGAACGCGAACACCCTCATCAAGACGCAATTCATTACGCAGGCTGGGTTAGCCTTTTCACTTTACATGCACTGTGGCCATTTTTATGGATATGGGCAACATTGTGGCGCAAGGAGCGAGGCTGGGGCTTCAAACAACTTGAGCAAGAAACTCACGACATTCATCACCGTCTTGAAGAGCTCATCGACGAAGTCAACGAACTCAAAAACGAAGTATCGATGTTGAAACAACAAAAGATTCAGCAAAGGCCTTTGACTGAACAAAGTAAAGAGGACGAATAATGGATTTATTGCTGATTCTGACTTATACAGCCCTTTGTATCGCCATTTTTAAAGTCTTTAATATTCCTTTGAACAAATGGACCGTACCTACAGCCGTACTTGGCGGCGTAGTGTTGGTGGGCACACTCGTCCTTCTTATGAACTACAACCACCCATTTACTCAGTTAGGTAACCAAGTCTTCCCAACTACGCCTATCGTCTCTGGTGTACGTGGCCGCGTTGTGGAAGTGCCCGTTCAAGCGAACCAACCGCTCAAAACCGGCGATATTCTGTTCAAAATCGACCCTGTGCCTTTTGAAGCGGAAGTCGCACGCCTTGAAGCGAAAGTGAAAGAAGCAAGCCAAGGTGCGTTGGGTTTAGAGTCTGACTTGAGAGAAGCAGAAGCGGCGGTTTTGAAAGCGCAAGCCGATAGAGATAAAGCGCAAAGAGAATTTAGCCGATATCAAAGGGGCTTTGATCGCGGCGCGTTTACAGAACAAGATTTAGATACTCGACGCCAAGCGTACAAAGCGGCAGAAGCCATGCTAGACGTTGCCATTTTGCAGCAAGAGCAAGCACAGATCGCATTAGAGTCGGAAATCGGCGGTGAGAATACCCAAGTCGCGCAACTACTCGCTGAGCTACGTAAAGCAGAGTTCAACCTTGAGCAAACCGTCGTTCGTGCGCCAACCGATGGTTACGTTACGCAATTGGCTTTGCGCCCTGGTGTGATGGCTGTGCCGTTGCCGCTTGCCCCTGCAATGACCTTCGTGCATACCGAAGACATTACGTACACCGCGGCGTTCAGACAAAACTCGCTACAACGTTTGAAGGCAGGCTTTGAAGCGGAGTTTATGTTCCGCGCAATTCCGGGCAAGGTATTCCGTGGCGAAGTCATCGACGTGATTCCAGCCATTGGTGAAAGCCAAATTCAAGCCAGAGGTGCTCTGCTTGGTACCGATGCCCTGCGCACAAGCGGACGTGTCTTTGCGAAGCTGAAAATCACGGACGATTTGAACGAATACCACCTACCAATGGGTACCGCGGTTGAAGTCGCCGTTTACTCAGACAGCTTTACTCACGTGTCAGTGATGCGCAAAGTGCTGATTCGCATGAAGAGCTGGCAGAACTATTTGTACCTAGACCATTAATGAACAGCTAGCTCATTCATTTATCGATGAAAATAGTATCAGAAAGTGTAATCGGGGGCTGACAATCAGCCTCCGATTTCATTCTAGCCATCCAGACAGATAGCATTCCCACTTTTATCAATATTCTGTATAATGCGCGCCTTATTTTTAATGCTTGCTAAAAAACAAAGCCAGTCAAAGGGATACGTGAATCAAATCACACATTTCCTGAAGAAAAATAGAGCAAACAATAAGCAACTTGGTTGTTTTGGATATATGTTACACAATCAAATAACCAATGCTTTCCAACAATATAAATGAACGTTCTTTAAAATCGACCATTGAACTGAGGTTATCTATGAATCTTTCTGCTAAAACCGTTGTGGTTATTGCAATCGGTGCTGCTCTTTACGGCATCGGTGGCTTACCTATGTTTGGCATCCCTGTGTTTGCAAACACAACGCTAAAACCAGCCATGGCAGTATTAGCATTGTTCTCAGTACTATTTGGCCCACTTGTTGGCTTTTTGGTTGGTTTTATTGGCCACTGGGTCACTGACCTATTCGCAGGTTGGGGCGTATGGCTCACTTGGGTACTTGGTTCAGGTATTGTTGGTTTGATTATCGGTCTATTCCCTTCTCTAACGCGCTACCGTTTAGAGAAAGGCGATTTCAATATGAAAGACTTCGCGTTATTCGTAGTACTTGCGCTATTAGGCAACGTATTTGGTTACGGTTGCTCTGCATTCCTCGACACGATTTTATACGCAGAACCGTTCACTAAAGTGTTTACCCAGCTTTCAATTATCGCGATCGGTAACACCATTCTTATTGCTATTGTTGGCTTCTTCATTCTTAAGTCTGTCGCTAAACGTAACAAGCAAAGCCGTAACTTAACAGAGGCTTAATGTCGAATGACAATCGAATTTTCTAACTTCTCTTTTAGATATGAGTCGCTGGACAAACCGACGCTAAAAAATATCAATCTAAGGATAGAGAAAGGAGAGAAAATCGTCATTATCGGTCCAAGTGGTAGTGGTAAATCTACCCTTGGGCAATGTCTTAACGGACTGATCCCACACGCAATCAAAGGGGAAACCAGTGGAACACTGATCATCAATGGTCAAGACACCGCCCCTTTCGACATGCACCAATACACTGAGCAAGTTGGCACCGTACTGCAAGATACGGACAGCCAATTTGTCGGCTTGAGCATTGGCGAAGACATCGCATTTGCGCTGGAAAACCAGCTGACTTCTAACATCGACATGTACCCATTGGTCAAAGCAACGGCCAAAATGGTCGACTTGGAACAGATGTTAGATCGCTCTCCCCACGATTTATCTGGCGGCCAGAAACAGCGTGTTTCTTTGGCGGGCATTCTCGTCGATGACGTCGATATTCTTTTGTTTGATGAACCACTAGCTGCGCTTGACCCTAAAACGGGTAAAAAAACCATCGAGATCATCGATGAGCTACACCGCGAAACAGGCAAAACCATCGTAATCATTGAGCATCGTCTTGAGGACGTTCTGCATCGCTCAGTTGACCGTATTATCTTGATGGAAAGCGGCGAAATCATTGCCGATACAACGCCAGATGAAATTTTAGCGTCGCCTCTGCTAGAAGATTACGGCATCCGCGAACCGCTTTATATTTCGGCTCTGAAAGAAGCAGGCTGCGCGATTGAGGGCGATGCAAAACCTTCTAGCTTAACTACCTTACCGTTGGAGCAATATAAACCAGCAGTACAAGCATGGTTTGATGGTTCAACAGCACAACCACCTAAAACGCCAGCCGAGACTTTGCTTGAAGTCCGTGGCCTCACCTATTCTTACGACGGTGAGAAAAACGCGTTAGAAGACGTGAGTTTTGACATCAAGCGTGGCGAGTTTGTCTCTGTACTTGGTAAAAATGGCTCGGGTAAATCGACCATCACCAAACTGATTATGGGCGTTATTGAAGCGGATAGCGGCTCAATGAGCATGAATGGTCAAGATCTTAACGAACTGACCATCTTCGAGCGCAGCCAGAAAGTGGGCGTGGTGATGCAAAACCCGAATCACATGATTTCCCATCACATGATTTTCGACGAAGTGGCCTTCGGTCTCCGTAATCGTGGCATTGAAGAGAAACAGATCGAAGCTAAAGTACTTGAAGTCCTTGAGCTGTGTGGTTTGAGCAAATACCGTCACTGGCCAATCGAAGCATTAAGTTATGGCCAGAAAAAGCGCGTGACCATTGCGTCAATTCTGGTCTTGGAACCAGAGCTTCTGATCCTTGATGAACCGACGGCAGGTCAGGACTACCGGAACTACACGTCTATGCTGAGTTTCATCGAAAAGCTCAATCGCGAGTTGGGCGTAACCGTGATGATCATCTCTCATGACATGCATTTAGTGCTGGAATACACTACGCGCTCTATCGTGATTGCAGACAGTAAATTAGTCGCGGATGCACCAATGACGCAGGTATTCAGCAGTCCAGAGTTACTAGACCAAGCGAACCTCACCACAACAAGTCTGTTTGAGTTGGCTACGAAAGTTGGCATCGAAGACACCAATGGCTTTATGCAGCATTTTATCAATGTAGAAAAAGCGCACCGCCAACAAAAAAGCGGCGAAGTAAACCAACCAGAGAAAGCAGTGGCATGAAAGACAATAAGATGAAGTTTGGTATCAACTACATCGATACCCAATCGCCACTTCATAAGTTGAATGGCATTACTAAGTTCTTGCTTTTCATTGCTTGGGTGACGGTGGTGTTGACCACATTTGACTTGCGAATCATCGCTCTGTTGATCGTGCTTGGTTTAGGCTTATTGAAAATGACCAAAGTGCCATTTCATGTCTACAAACCGCTTTTACTGGGTACAGGCACGGTATTGCTGATCAATGCCCTGTTTATGTTCGCGTTAGCACCGCAACAAGGTACTGAGTTCATGGGCTCATCAACGGTTTTACTCTCATTACCCGGTAATTACTCGCTCACTCAAGAGACGTTGTTTTATCTAGTAACAGTGACGTTGAAATACTTCAGCATGTTCCCAATCGCGTTAGTGTTTGTATTTACCACTCACCCGACGGAGTTTTCAGCTAGCTTGAACCGCTTGGGTGTGCCTTACAAAATCGCCTATGCCGTGAGCTTAACGCTGCGCTACTTGCCGGAAGTGAAAAAGGACTTTGTTAACATCATACACGCGCAACAAGCACGCGGAGTAGAACTGAGTAAGAAGGCTCCGTTGTTCACTCGTATGAAGAACGTGGCGAAGATTCTTGGCCCTCTGATTTTCTCTAGTTTGGACAGAGCAGACCAAATCTCAAACGCGATGACGCTACGTGGTTTTGGCCGTCACTCATCTCGCACTTGGTACAGCCTAAGACCCCTAACCAAAGCCGATATGATCTGCATGGCGGGGATTGCGGTGATAGTGATTGCTGCGATCAGCAAGCGTGTTATGGACACACAACTGTTCTGGTATCCGTTTTAAATTCTAAAGCTTCAAACTGAACATAACGTGGTTAGTGTTGTGACCACGTTATGTTTCCCTCTTTCCCCTCGATAACCCGCTCATTAGCCTCTTGCTTGCAGGTGCTCAAAATAGGCGTGTAATCTCAGCGGCTCGTTGATGTGCCAGAAAGTTGCTTATTTAAGCGACCAACATGAACTAAACTCATCAGTTTTATCAGGGGCTTAATGATCAACTGTGCGCTGCCTACGATGAACAGCCAAGTCCCGCTTTCAATCAACGAATCATTCAAAAAGAAAAAACTACCAATTAAAAACCAAATAGCTATGAGCAGATCGTTGGCAGCACCTAACGCCTCATAGCGACGTTGAATAACGACGTGACGGTTTCCTAGATCTAAATCCAACTCCCTGCCATGTACCTGCACTGTAAAACCCTCCTTAGTGTTTCGACTCATGTTGTACCCGAGTAATTTCAACATACTTAGGTATAAAACCCTAACGGACCCAATAGATATGTACAACCATAGAAGACACAACATGAGGATAAAGAAAAGGGTGCATAAGCACCCGAGTCAATAAAGCTATTAACAGTAATTATCGTCTATTGCTAGATAGTAAGTACCAACTTAGCTCCACTTTAATAAGCGGGTCTCATTGCCCTCTTCTGGCTTCGCTGGAATATTGAGTGACAGCAGTAAGCTCACAGCCGCCATACCTGCACCGATGTAAAATACGCTAGCAGGAGAAACCAGCCAAATCACACCAAACGTAACAGGTATCACAACCGCCGCAATATGGTTAATAGTAAACGCAACCCCAGCAGTCGACGCCATATCGGCAGGATCGGCAATTTTTTGGAAGTAGGTTTTGATAGCAAGCGCTAGCGCGAAGAACAAATGGTCGACAACATACAATGCAGCAGCCCACTCCGCGGTTTGCACCAAACCATAACCGACGAATACGAAGATCAAACCGACGTACTCAAACATCAGCGCTTTACGCTCACCAACAACGCCGATGAAGCGGCCGATTCGCTTCGCAAACAAGAAGTTAAAGACATAGTTGATCAAAAACAGCAAGGTAATGTCTGCGGCAGAGTAGCCAAACTTCTCTACCATCAAGAAGCCAGCGAAAACCGTGAAAATCTGACGGCGAGCACCACTCATAAACGTGAGCGCATAGTACAACCAGTAACGTTTACGCAGAATGAGTTTCTTGTTTTGAGGCACTTTTGTTTTAAATTGAGGGAAGGCAAATGCCATCACCAAAATAAGCACAAAACCTAAACCACCAGCCATTAGATAGACCGTTTTAAAATCAAGTTTGAGCTGTTCGAGCGAAACCCAAATCGCACCGTAGGTAAACAGAGAAGCCAAAGCCCCAACAGAAATAAATTTACCCAACATTTCCGGGGCTTCTTCTTTCGATAGCCATTGTAAAGACAAAGACTGCTTTAGTGTTTCAAAGTAGTGGAAACCGGTGGACATTAACAAGGTGGTAAAAAGTAGACCGTACAAAGTGGGAAAATAACCTGTTAATGCCGTACCAAGCGTAAGCATCGCCAAAGAGACGAGCATAAAGCGTTGTTCACGGATAAAAAGTAAAACGAATACCGCGGTGAAAGCGAGAAAGCCAGGTACTTCTCTAACACTTTGAAGTAAACCGATATCAGCGCCATCAAAGTTCGCTTTCTCGATAACAAAGTTATTCAACAACGCCATCCAGGTAGAAAAAGCAATGGGCACGATAATGGAAATTAACAGGAGGAAATTTTGCGGCGTTCTCCAGCCGTGCGATGAGGTAGTCATGATGTTTCCTTTAAATATGAAGACATCATCATAGCTTCAAATGTAACAAATTCGCAATATCATTATTATTTTCAGCCCAAACCAAGCAGATATGGCATAGGGATATTGTTATGAAGATAAACATCGCACTCAATTCCTTGGTTAAGCGCGATGTTGAAATATCGAGAGAAATAGGTAAAAACGCCAGTGATGAGGCTCAGTAACTTAATCGATATTCTTTACTGTTAGACGATTCTTAAATTCAAACACATGTTCTGGACACACATCCAAACAGCGGCCACAACTAATGCAGTTTTGATCCATAACTCGACAATCTCCCTCTTTCAATGGTTGTCGAAGCACCTCAGGTTCTGGGCAGACGTAAAAGCAATCCATGCATTTGGTGCAATCTTCGCGGCGTACAGCGGTGACTCGCAACAGACTTTTCCGGCCGATCACCCCATAGGTGGCACCCAGTGGACATAAGTGCCCACACCAACCATGTTCTACCAAGAGTAAATCCAGTACGAACACCAGAGCAACCAACACCCAACCCGCGCCCATGCCAAACACCAATCCGCGATGCAGTGCCGCTACCGGATCTAACCATGTCCAGAGAATCGCGCCAGACAGCGCACTGCCCAACATTAAAACTGGGATCAGCCAGTAACGAATGGCAGGAGACCAACGATAGCTCGCTTTAATGTTGAGCTTTCTGCGCAGCCAAGCCGCCAAATCTGTCACGATATTTAACGGGCACACCCACGCACAAAATGCGCGCGGCGCTAAAATCGCGTAAAACACCACGACAATCACTACGCCTAACAGCGCATTAAACTCCGGAACATGCCCTGTCGCCAAAGCTTGAAGCAAAATTAACGGGTCACTTAACGGCACTGCATCGAGCAACATACTCGATGAGAGGTTACCAGTTAGAGCCCCTAATGTCGGCCCAGCCATAAACAGCGCAATGATGGTGAGCTGGCATAGTCTGCGTAAAATCAAAAACCGATGCGCGCGCCACCAGCCAAGCTTTTCAACCGCTTCTTTGCCAGCATTTTGAGCTAAGTTCTTTGCCATTACTTACCTCCTTTTAGCGATTCAAGCGCACCTTCCGGCACAGGCGTCTCACTAGGGAGGATATTTTCGAGTGGTTTGTCGATCTCTTTCCAACCAAAATTGTAGTGACTGCCCACTTTGCCTTTCGCCAAATCCGTCGGGACGACTTTAATAGCAGCGACATCCAACACGCACGCTTGTTCGCACTTACCGCATCCGGTACACACTTCGGAATTCACTGTTGGGATAAGTTTGGCGTGATAACCGGTTCGGTCGTTGTGAACCATCTCTAACGTGATGGCTTCATCAATCAGCGGACAAACGCGATAACAAACGTCGCATCGTAATCCTTGCCAGTTAAGGCAAGTTTCATGGTCAATAAGAACCGCTGTACCCATTCGAGCATCATCAATATCGGTTAGTTTCGGATCCAGCGCCCCACTCGGACAAGCGACAACACAAGGAATGTCTTCGCACATTTCGCAGGGAATATCGCGTGCAGTAAAGTAAGGTGAGCCAGTCGCGACGGGTGAAAGTAATGTCGCAAGTTTCAATGTTTCGTAAGGGCATGCTTGAACACACAAGCCACATCGAATACAGGCTGATTCGAAATCGCCTTCTGGCAAAGCACCGGGTGGGCGAATAGGCACACCTTTCGTTTCTCGAGCTTGGCTTTGCAGCGATTGTAAGCCCAACACACACGCCGCTGCGCCAACGCCTGCCGCAGTTCGGACAGTATCACGCAAAAATCGACGCCGACTTTGCGATGTTTTAGACTGAGAGGATTTCATGCTATTTCCTCAACGAAACTCCTTTATCAAGTTAAGCATAAATAGCGCTAAACGTACCTCTTCCCCATACCTCATAAGAGGTAACTCCACCCTCAATTGATTCAAGTCAACTGATGTACAGTGCCGTCGTCACAGTTTGAATAATTCCATTTATTTCCTCCAACATGAAATTCACCACGATACTCTGCCGTGCACGCCATTTTCAGTACAATAATTCAACACCTTTGCAATCTATTCGCTAAATTCAAAGATAAATGACTACTAAAATTTAGAAAAACATCGCTATAACAACCTAATTTAAAAGGTGTTTATCTCTCAAACCTCAAAAAATACTATCCAAAATAAGGAACTGTGGTTAGATTGAAAATTAATACTAAAAAGCGAAGGAGAGAAGCATGGAAATTATCGTACGTCCAACAACCGTTGAAGACGCAGCGGCACTCGTAGAAATCTATTCACAACCAAAAGCACAACGTGAAACCCTGCAACTCCCAAAACCTTCGCTCGCAATGTGGGTAGAACGATTGTCAAATATGCCCGCAGGCGTTTATAGCTACGTCGCTGAAATCGATGGTAAAGTAGTGGGTAACATTGGCTTTCACCACTCGCAGCGTCCGAGAACAATGCACACAGCATCATTTGGCATCGGAGTGCATGATAGTTTCCACGGGCTGGGTATTGGTAGCAAGTTGATTGAAACAGTCACTGAACTGGCGGATAACTGGCTAAACGTGAGAAGAATTCAAATAGAAGTCAACGCCGATAATGACGCCGCCATTGGGCTGTACAAAAAACATGGATTTCAAATTGAGGGCGAAGCGATTGATGGCTCCTTCCGAGATGGCGAGTTCATCAATACCTATTACATGGCACGTATCAGGCCAAGTAAAAAGTAAATTAAAACCTCCTAGTTGGAGGCTTTTCTTTTTAAACTTCTACTCACTTTCGTAAGTGAGTCAGCGCTCTGCGAGTCAATGCTTCTGTGTAAGGATTGATCTTCCAGTGATCAGGGCTCCAACCTTTCACAAATCGTTGAAAGTCAGCCCACGCAACCGCAAACAAAGGACGCCATTCGCGCTCGACTTCATTTGGGTCAAGATTCGGATGATAAACCATTAACGCCTGTTGCAACTGAGCAAAATACGTATCCAAGACCCAAACTTCCATCTCTGCACAACGTTCTGGCTTGACGGCGCTACTCATGAACAGTGCTACGTCTTTCATCGCACAGCCATGTCCGACGTATTGAAAGTCGACCGCAGCAACGCTTGATTCTTCTCGATCAAAACAGAAGTTCGCCAATTTGGCATCACCGTGTACAAGCGTCTTGAACTTGGCTTGCGAAAGCATTTGATCAATCAATTGAGCGGCATCTTTTAGAGCGGTGTCTTGCAGCACCTCAAGCTCATCGGGTCTGGTTGCCAAGTGCCAATACGTGCCGCTATGCCACAGCTTATCCGAGCGAACACCGATGTAACGCGCATGAAAATTCGCCAACCAAGTAAGGCAGGCTCGCAGATGTTCTAGCTTTGCATCGGTGATGACTTTTGGAAAGCCCGCCTCGGCGAGGTCTTCCATCACAATGAGCCATTCATTCTCCGATTGGAATGTTTTTAGACCTTGTGGTACTCGGCAGCGAGTGTTCACTTCTCTGGAAAAATCCGTATACCAATTCACTTCCACCTGATAAGAGTGCAGCTTTCTTTGGTGAGAGCGGTCCGTATTCCAGCCTCTTGGATGCTCTGAAGGCTTAGGGAGTTTTACATGCTTAATGATCACCGAACAAGTTGAATAATTAACTCGGACTAACTCACCATAGCCTCCCCATAGCGATTGTATGACTTCTACCGATTGATAATTCCCGAGCTTTAGCTCCTGGCCAATGCTTTGGTAACGTTGCTGGTTGTCGTTCATCATCATGCAAGCAGATGTGACCACGCTTGGTTTTTCTCCATATAATGAATGACATATGGACAGACTGGTTTGATTTGATAACCGAGTGCCTCAATTTCTGGCAATACCGCTTCCATCATCACTTTTCCGTACCCTTTACCTCGTAATGCTTCAGGAACTACGGTTGATGTGATGTGCATGACATTATTCTCAAGCTGATAAACCACCTTGGCTTTATAACCTTGTTCTAAATCAACCCAAAATGTGTTGTTTTCAACTTCATGAGTTACTTTATGCATATCTTGCTCTCTAATTTTTGTTACGGATTGATTGAATCAAACTATATCACTGAATAGAATCAACACCATGCGGAAGTGCTCTGTCACTTCACGCCCTTACCTTCTCAAATCAGGTACGACAATAATAATGAGAAATATGAGCCCTATTGCCAGAGACGGCAAACTACCTCTGCAAAGCAAGAAGGCACCCGAACGTCAGGCAAGTACACTAAATAGCACCGATGCAATGGCAATGGTCGAACATGGCAGTGAAGTAAGTTTAAACGTCACGACACCTGTTGGTACCAAGTTTATTACAACCAGCACATTTGTCGGCTGTCACTCAAATAATACCGCATTGATAGAGGTCCCGAACATCTCCGATGAGGACTTGAAATTTTATTTTCAAGAAGGCTTTTGGATCAATGTAAAAGCGTACTCTCATCGAGGGGAAGGTGCTGTCATTCCATTTCGGGCGCAATTGCAGCACCGACTCGGCGACCCGTATCCAATTTTAGTGCTAAGTCTACCTAACACCATGCAGGTCTTTCAGCTTCGTAAAGAAGTACGTTACGAAGTGAATTTGAGAGCGCGCGTTTGTTTAGAAGCCTATCGAACTGAATGCGAGATAAGAGATTTATCTCGTAGTGGGTGCCGCTTTGTGACATCACCAATGAGCCGACCACTTCAGGTTGGTGATCGCGTTTCATTGGACCTAACCATGCCCGGTGAAAGCCACATGCTCGCGCCATTGAGAGGTCGTATTTGTAACTTACAAAAATCGACACACCATGCTCGCTATGGAATGGAGTTTGATGAGGTTGGTAAAACCAACGCTAAAAGTCTCCTGAGTCACCTAAAATTTGATGGGACTAAACTCACACTAAAAAGGTAGCTTTGATAACGAGCACCAAGTAGCGACCAGTTTTGATACCCGGAAAACAAGAAACCCCTTACTGTAAAGTAAGGGGTTTTGTTTACTAAGAATAAGGCAGAATCTTAGATAACAGTTTCGACTTAGAAGTCGTAACGTAGACCTAGCGCTAGTTCATCTTTTTCATCAGCGCCTTCGTTATCCATTAGATCGAAGTTGTATGATGCGTAGCCACGGAAGTTAGGCTTGAAGTAGTAAGTAACATCAACAGCTAGGTTTTCTACAGTATCAGCATCTTCTAGCTCACCTTTGTTGAACGTAGAAGTAAATACAGTTTGACCCATAGTGTATGATGCAGCTAGTTCGTAGCCTTTGTAATCCGCAGACTCACCTGCAACATCCACGTCTGCGCCTGTGTAGTTACCAGCGAAGTAGAAATCACCTACAGAGTATGCAGCAGCAAGCATGAACTCATCACTATCGTTTTGGTCTGCATAACCAGCACCTAGTTCAATACCAGTATTAGCAAATGCGTAGATACCAGATAGAGAGAAGCCATCTTCCTCGTTGTCTGTAAAACCTTTTGCATCTGTTGTGCGATCAGCAAAGCGGTAGCTAGCACGTACAGCTAGTTGCTCGAATTGGCCTTTGTAAGACAGCATGTTGTCTGTACGGTCAGATACAGGCAGTTTAAGTGCTGCAGTGTTACCGTGGTAAGCCATAATATCGGTAAAATCAGTAAGAACGAATAATGCACCGTCGTTTTTACCGTAAGTTACTTCACCGTATTTACCGCCTAGGCCTGCATAAGCGTAACGAGTTTCAAGATCACTGTTGTTATCTACGGCACCTTCTTCTTTTGTTTCGAACTCACCTTCCCAAAAACCAACACCGTATAGGTTTTCATTGATTTCCTGTTTGCCTAGGAAGTTAAGACGGATACGAGTACGGTCTTTTGCCTTACCATCCATCATAGAAAGACGCGCTTCAGCGCGGCCGCCCATCTCAAGAGAAGTGCCATCTTGGTTGTATAGTTCTGAAGCGACAACTTGAGATCCTGATGCCATTAGCGCCACTGCTACAGCTAAAGTTTTTAATTTCATTGTTATTTTCCATATCATTGTTTTATATGTATTTTCTCACCAGAAAAACAGGACTTTTCTGTACCAACGAGAAAACTGGCGGCATAGTAGCAGCTGTTATTTTTCACGCAACGCGTTGAATAAACAGCACTTATAGAAGAAAACACCAAGTAAAATGACGATATGAATACCTCTCAACCATCAAGTTATCGGTTGAGGTAAAAAAATCGTTCGCGTCAAAAAAAATTGACGCAAAAAATGTAAAAACAATCTCATTATATGTGATTTTGCTCGCAAAATATTTTCACTAAATGACTGTTTTAGATAGACTTCCTGATTTTAAATCAGTTTCTCACAAACAAAAAAATCCCCAAGCAATAGCTCAGGGATTTATACATTTTGTTAGGCGAATAGCGAATTAAAGCTTAAAGAAGCTCAATTGCTCTTTCTGCTTCTCTGCAAGTAATGAAAGCTCAGTACTCGCGCTTGCGCTTTGACTAATACCCGCCACATTCTGGTTGACGAGTTCAGACATGTTAACCACGTTGCGGTTAATGTCTTGAGTGACTTGAGACTGCTCTTCGGCTGCGGTTGCCACTTGCGCTGCATCGTTCAATGCCTGAGACATCTGTGCGCTTGCTTCTGCGCTCTCTTGGAAGATAGCCAGACCTGATTGCGCAAGACCATCAGCTTCGCGAGCTGTCGAATCCGCAGACGTTGCGTTATCGCTCACGTTGTTTGCGGTGCTGGCAAGTTCATTAACAGCCGATGCAACTTGTTCTATCTCAGCGAGCTCTAGCTGAGCATTCGCTTCTGCTTGCGTCATTACTGCGGCAAGTTCAGTCGATGCCGAGGCAACCTCTTCACTGATACGAGTTAGCTGGTCGACCGTGTTATAAAGCTGTTCTGCTGTTTGGTTAACATCTTTGCTCAGCTTCGCAATTTCGTTATCACCATCTACATCTGCGCGAACTGATAAGTTGCCCATTGCCAACTGACGCATCACTTCTTGAAGTTTTTGAATAGGCGTAACAATCATGCCTGATAAGATCCACGCCCCGACCAATGAGAACGCAAATACCGCAAGAACTGTCAACATAGCGTTGTTTTGTACACGCTCATTCTGTTGATGGCTTCTTATGGTCGACTGCTCTGCTTGGTCATTCACATGCTTCGACAGAGTATTGATTTGTTGAACCATTTCTCGGCCAACATTACGGTACTCTTTAATGAATGCACGGTACTCACTGTCCGACTTCAAGCCTTGATCGTACTGGTTAAAGAAAGCCACTGAGCGCTCTGAATATCGAACATAGGCTTCAATCGCTTGGCGAACTTTAATCGCATCTTCACGAAACAGATTACGAGCTTCAATCGCACTTAAATCTGCTTCAACCTGCTTTAAGCCTTCTTTCAATTCATTAAGAAAATTTTCACGACGGGAAGCGTCGTAGATAGCGTAAACCGCTGTAATACGAAGTGGATAAATTTCATCGTCAATACGCGCCAAAGTGTCTTTATGGAAAACCAAAGACTCTTGGTTGGAAGCAATAACATCTTGCTCAGCTTGAAGATTGTTTTTGGTAATCCACAAAGCAATAAACAAAACAATCGCGGTAAATAATACCGGAACCAAAATTTGCGTTCGTACTGACAAATTTTTCAGTGATAACTGCATGACTGGACCTCAGTTGTATGCGTGATGCCTATATCCAAACGAACTCAAGCAACTCTCAATACTGAAGCTGCATTTCGGTTATTTGAATATCTATGCTTCCTTGCGACGGGAAAGTTCCCAGACGAATAAACAAGTGGCGAATATTAGAGGTCGATCACACTTTTGTCTAGTACAAAAAGTCCCCATTTTCAATCTGTTATTGACAATATCCCGACAGTAGTGTCGGGATATTGTCGTTATGATAAATTGTGATCACTTATGATGAGATACATTCACATTTAGGGCGGTTTTAGGCTATTTTCTCAACGAATTGAGCTTAGCTTGAGCAAGGCCAAAAATCGTATCTATTGGATAAGAACCTTCATCGGTTGGCTCACCGGCGACTTTCCCCGTGAACAGCTCGATGGCTTCAGTGACATGATCAATCGCCCAAATATTAAACTCACCTTTTTCTACTGCTTTCACGATGTCGGAACGGAGCATCAAGTTATGAACATTAGATTGCGGGATAATGACCCCCTGCCCTTCATGACGACCTTTAATCACACACACATCGTAAAAGCCTTCAATTTTTTCGTTCACACCACCAATCGGCTGAGCTTCACCAAACTGATTCATTGAGCCTGTAATCGCAATGTCTTGTCGGTTTGGTTGCTTTGAAAAAGCAGACACCACAGCACATAGCTCTGCCATGCTGGCACTATCACCGTCGACACCACCATAAGATTGCTCAAACGTAATCGTTGTGGTTAATGGTACTCGCGCCGTTTTACCAAACACGGAAGACAAGTAGGCCGATAGAATCATCACGCCTTTAGAGTGAATACTGCCGCCCAAATCCACACTGCGTTCGATATCGATAACATCCCCATCGCCGTAACACGTCGTCGCGGTGATGCGATTCGGCGCGCCAAACATGTAGTCGCTGGTGCTTAATACCGAGAGGGCATTCACTTGACCGATAGCCTTCCCTTCAGTGCGAATCAAGGTTGTACCGTTGACAAACGTTTCCATCACATTGTCACGTAATCGGCTCACTCGCATTTCTTGGTTCTTGAGCGCCTCTTCCACATGACCGATACGGATCATGTTGGAGTTGGCTTGACGAGCAACGTAGTTTGACTCACGTAATAAATTCGCAATATTGGCAGAGTGGAGTGATAGCTTGGTTTGATCACCAGACAAGCGTGAACTGTATTCGATAATCCGTCCCATGGACTTTCTATCACAGTGCAGCATATTGTTGTCGTTCACGACGCTAGAAATAAAGCGCGCATAGTGCAGTTCCGACTCTGGCGTTCGCTTCATCTCATCTTCAAAATCCGCTGTCACTCGGAACAACTCACTGAACTCTGGATCGTAATGCTGCAGTAATTGATAAGTTCGGTAGTCACCAAACAGAATGATTTTAATGTCGAGCGGGATAGGCTCGGGATCGAGTGATACCGCCCCTGTCAATGTCACTTCTTTTTCTAGGGAGGTAAAGCTCAATTGACGAGCACGCAGTGCGCGCTTCAAACCATCCCAAACGTAAGGCTGTTCAAGCACTTTCTGTGCATCCATTAACAGAACGCCGCCATTCGCCTTATGCAAACTCCCCGCACGAATCAGCGAAAAGTCGGTAAACACGGTTCCCTTGAAAGTGGCTGTCTCAATCGAACCGAAGAGCGAATGGTAATTGGGGTTTTCTTCAACAACGATAGGAAAGTCACTGCTGTTGCGACTTACCAAGACGTTCACTTTATAACGACGTGGCAATTTTTTATCCAACGACGCCGTTGCAATTTCGCCTTGCTCACCACTTTGGTCAAGGAAGATATCTGCGTTTTCAACAATATCTTTTTGCAGCTCAGTTAAGTACGTTTTGATTTCAGAATATTCTGCGTAATCCACTTTGAGCTTTTTAATGAAGTGAGTAATCACATCGAGCGTCACTTCATCATTAAGCTTTTTGATTTTGTCGCTGTAAGTTTCTTCCCACTCTGTGAGTTCACGGACCATCGAACGTAATCGTACTTCGAGTTCATCAATAGCATCACTGAACTGCTCTTGCTCTTTCTTACTTAGTGCATCAAAAGACTCTTCCGTATGAAGCTCGTCACCATTCATGGCGACAAACTGATAATCGCCTTGTGTGGTAAGCGTCAAGCTAATGCCTTTCTCTTTTGCCTCTCGGCTAATGCGGTCCAGCTCGTTTTGTTGCTTCGCCGCCAATTGGTTTTTTAATCGCTCAGCTCGGCTAAAGTACATTTCATTGTCGAACGCTAGGGGTAAAGCATTCAGTAGTTTGCCCATTAAGGCTTCAATATCAACACGTAACTTATTCCCGATACCACAAGGCAGCTTCAACACCTTGGGTGTGCGGGTATCTTCAAAGTTCGCAACGTAACACCAATCAAACAAGGCTGCTGCATCGTGCTGGTGACGATTCAGATAGCGCAGGATCATGGTGCGTTTACCTAGCCCATTCTGACCAATGGCGTAGATGTTATACCCTTTCTCTTTGATGGACATCGCAAACTCGACCGCTTTTTGCGCGCGCTCTTGGCCCACAATCTCATCAATTGGAGGTAACTCCTTGGTCGACTTACATGGCATATTCTCTAGATCTGCTACAGAATATAGCTGCTTAGCTTCCAATCTTAGTATTGCCATATCCACTTCCTTTTTTCTTATTTTCGTCATTTGAGTGTAGAGATTATTTGCTTAATTTTAAGTGATTTACCTTCCACCCTAGTTTGATTGGACATTTTATGAGCACAAAAGTGATATTAATACGCACTTGCAATTGATAATCAATTTCATTTAATATCAAAACAAATCAACTCTTGTGGAGATGGACATGAATATTGAGCAATGCTGGATGCGCTACTTGAAAGCAGAGCAATTGATGGAACAAGGCCACTGGCCCGAGGCACATCGTTTATACGACGATGTACTCAGCAATCTACCCAACCACATTCATTCGGCGCTCGAAAATGCTCACACCAAACCTTGTCAGTTTGTCTGTCTCATCACCGGGCTGAGAGATGCGTGCGTCGCGCAATCCGAGATTCTCAACAAACTCGGATTGCAGCGCGATGCTTTTTCAACACTCAATCAAACGTACGCACTATTCCAATTCTTGCAACTAGAGAATCATGAACTTATTGAGCGTGTGGGTCATTTACTTGGTCAACAAAGTGAAGACTTGTTAGCTCATATGGCGGCATTTTGCTCTGCTCAACGCAATGCTCAATGGATGATTGAGCTAGACCATGTGACGCGCGCACATGAGCAGTTTTTGCATTTGCAAGCGATGAGTTCGGCAAAGTCTTCGCCTTCTCACCTTTATAATTAATCTAAAGCCCAAGCATTGAGGCCAGCTAGGTTTGTGCTGTCCATTGCTTGAGTATCATTTGCTTTATCAACCACAAGGATCTGTGATGTCTTCTAAAACCATTCTTTCGGTGAATAACCTATCGGTCAGCTTTACGACAAACGATGGGATCGTCGATGCAGTAAAGAATGTTAGCTTCGATTTAAAAGCAGGCGAGACGCTTTCCATCGTTGGCGAGTCTGGGTCTGGCAAGTCAGTATCAACCAATGCATTGATGAAACTATTGCCAGACAACGCTATTTTGCATACGAACTCATCCATCATGTTTGAGGGTAGCTCCATCTTGGATAAAACGGAGCGTGAAATGCAAAGCATTCGCGGTGATCGTATCGGTATGATTTTTCAAGAGCCGATGACCTCACTGAACCCATACATGCGGGTGGGGATCCAAGTTGCTGAGGCCATCATGTGCCACCGTCCAGTGGATAGACGGAAAGCCAAAGCGAGAGTGTTAGAGCTGTTTGAACTGGTTCACATGCCAGAGCCAGAGAAAGCGTACAGCAAATATCCGCACGAGTTTTCTGGCGGTCAGTTACAACGCATCATGATTGCAATGGCACTGATTAACGAACCCGATATTTTGATTGCCGACGAACCAACCACCGCGTTAGATGTCACGGTTCAAGCAGAAGTGCTGCACCTGATTAAAGAAATTCAGGCTCAGATGGGCATGGCGATACTTTTTATTACTCATGATTTAGGCGTTGTAAAACACTTTGCCGACCGTGTCATTGTGATGTGTAAAGGGGAAGTCGTCGAAGAAGGCGAAACGCAAACACTCTTCGAAGACCCAAAACACGAATACACACGTATGCTGATCAACTCTATTCCAAAAGGCAGTAAGGCCCCTATTAGCGAGAGTGCTACACAACTATTAAAAGCTGACGATATACGAGTCAAATTCTTGATAAAGTCGCATTTTATTGCCAGTAAAAATGAGTACTTCGAAGCCGTAAAAGGCATTTCTCTTGAGCTCAAACAAGGGGAAACACTCGGGATTGTTGGGGAATCCGGTTCAGGCAAGTCTACCCTCGGCCGCGCACTGATAGGCCTCCTGCCATCCACAGGTAAAATCGAATACAAAGGCCAAGATATGGCTTTGCTGACAAACAAAGAACGTTTTGAGCTGAAAAAAGACGTTCAGATGGTGTTCCAAGACCCTTATGGTTCGCTTTCTCCTCGTATGACTATCGGTGAGATCATCACAGAAGGATTAACTGTCCACCAGCCAATGTTGAGTAAAAAAGAACGTATGCAGAAAGCACGCGACGTGCTTCGAGAGGTTCGCTTAGATCCCGCGTCCATCAACCGTTATCCGCACGAGTTTTCGGGAGGCCAGCGTCAGCGTATTGCTATCGCGCGAGCACTGATCCTTGAACCTTCGTTTATTTTGCTTGATGAGCCGACCTCTGCATTGGACCGCTCGGTTCAACTGACTGTGATTGATCTCCTGAAAGATTTGCAGAAAAAGCATAACATTGGCTACTTGTTTATTAGCCACGATCTATCAGTCGTCAAAGCTCTTTCTGACCGTGTTCTTGTCATGCAAAAAGGCGAGGTCATGGAGCAAGGTACAGCCGAAAATATTTTCCAAAACCCTAAAAATGACTACACGAAAAAGCTGATAGATGCCTCATTTGATCTTGAAAACAGTGAAAATCAGCACAGTGCGGCTTAGGTTCATCACAGTTTCATATTCATAAACTAGGATTAAGAAAAGGTGATGATTTCATCTTGTCTTAAGAATGGCGTAGCTGCCTTTCGGTTTGGCCGCCGAGACTGGTTGGTTCAAGAGTCAGACTTAGTCAACCTGGCTCACATACTGGCAAACAGTATGAATTGAGTTCCCCAACCATGAAAAATGCCGCGACAGTGTCGCGGCATTTTTTATTCTCAGAAGCTTCGTGCAACTAAGGCATTAAATCGACTCAATACCCATATTGTATAACGTAAATGCATACACGTCTGTGGTGAGGTCAATTTGCTTACTCAGCGGCATCCCTGCACCATGACCAGCATTGACATCAATGCGTATCAATACTGGATTAGCACCTTGCTGCTTGTCTTGCAGCTCCGCAATAAACTTGTACGAATGTGCTGGAACCACACGATCGTCGTGATCGGCGGTTGTCACCAATGTCGCAGGATACTGCACGCCTTCTTTTACATTGTGAACAGGAGAGTAGCCAAGCAAGTATTGGAACATCGCTTCGCTTTGTTCAGACGTGCCATAGTCATACTTCCAGCCTTCTCCAGACGTAAACGTGTGGTAACGCAGCATATCAAGCACACCCACGGCTGGCAGCGCCACCTTAAATAACTCAGGACGTTGCGTCATACACGCACCAACCAACAAGCCGCCATTTGAACCACCACGAATCGCTAGGCGCTCGGAGCTAGTGTAGTCGTTTTCAATCAGGTATTCCGCCGCCGCAATAAAGTCATCAAATACGTTTTGCTTTTGCTGCTGAGTGCCTGCGTTGTGCCAAGCTTTACCGTACTCACCGCCGCCTCGCATGTTGGCTACTGCGTAAATACCACCCAATTCCAGCCAGTTGGCCACATTGCCAGAAAACATCGGAGTGAGGCTGATGTTAAAACCGCCGTAACCATACAGCATGGTTGGCGCACTGCCATCAAGCGCGATGCCCTTCTTGTATGAGATGATCATCGGTACTTGCGTGCCATCTTTTGAGGTGTAGAACACCTGTTTTGATTCATACTCACTGCGCTCGAATGGCGCTTTTGATTCTTGAAACAGCGTCGATTCACCAGACTCAACATCAAATGAGAAGATCGTCGGTGGCGTCACGTAGTTAGTAAAGGTGTAATACAGCGTGGTTTCTTCTTTTTTACCCGCTAGACCATAAGCCGTACCCTCTCCCGGCAGTTCAACATCTCGAATCCATTCACCTTGGTAGTTAAACTGCTGCACTTTAGAAAGTACATCCACCATATAAGTCGCAAACAGATAACCGCCACCTTTGCTGATTTCTAACGGCTGTTCTTGTTCAGCAATCACATCCATCCATTGCGCTGTTCGGGTGTTGTAGCTGACAACTTTGCCATTCGGCGCATCTAGGTTGGTGTAAAGCAGCAAGGTTTCGTCTTGGCTATCAATCAAGTAGGTGTCGCCTTGCGTTGTATCACGAAGGGTCACAATCGCTTGGGACTCAGACTGTAAATCGATATAAAACAGACGATTACCCGATGTGGATTCTGCGCCAGAAATAATGAGGAAGCGATCGTCCGTCGTCGTGGTACCAGACACATAACGGTGAACCTGCGTATCCAACTCACCGAAAATCACTTTATCTTCAGACTGAGGTGTACCAAGTTCATGATAATAAAGCTTGTGATGTTCGGTTCGCGCAGATAACTCACTGCCTTGCGGCTTATCATAGCTTGAGTAATAGAAGCCTTTGCTGCCCAGCCAAGAAATCGACGTAAACTTCGCATCCACAATCTCAGGCTCTAACTGTTCTTTGGTTTCCGCATCAATAACAAAGATCTTGCGCCAGTCACTGCCCCCTTCCGAGATGGAATACGCGACCAAACGATAATCTTTCGAGAAGCTGACTTCGCCAAGAGAGGTCGTGCCTTCTTCAGAGAACGTATTTGGGTCAAGGAAGACTTCGGCTTCTCCCTCGCCTTTACGGCGATACAATACGCTTTGGTTTTGCAAACCGTCGTTTTTGTAGAAATAGGTGTAGTCACCACGTACAAATGGCTGGGAATATTTTTCGTAGTTTTGGCTGTTCGCGACCAAGTCACGGATTTGTTGGCGGTACGGGACCTGACCAAGAAAATCGAAGGTCACTGAGTTTTGACCCGAAACCCATTGTGCGGTTTCTTCGCTGCGATCATTTTCTAACCAGCGATAAGGGTCGGCAATGTCGTGACCAAAGTAAGTGTCCACGACAGAATCTTTACGTGTTTTTGGGTAATGCATAACGTCCGTGTTACTCCGTTGTTTTTATTAAGTTGTTTATTTTCATATCGTTTTATTGCGGTGATTACCTTAGAGCACCCAATATTGATTTCAACGACATTGTTTTAAATCTATGAAGGAACTAGAAATAATGAGATATCGTTAAGTAACGATCACGAATGTGCTCAATAAGCAGTTTCACTTTATTCGGTGGTTGACGAGTAAACGGATACACCGCATAGATACCCAACTTTTTACCCACTAGTTCAGGAAAAATATCCACCAGTTGGCCATTGCGAATATCGTGATACACCAAGCATCGCGGGACGTAAGCTATACCATGGCCGCCCAGAGCGGCTTTACGTAATGCGGTCGCGTTATCAGTAGAAAAGCAGCCCGATACTTTGACGATGTAATTACCATCTTCTCCTTTAAACTCCCAATCCGTTGCACCTGTGGTTTGGTAAGCGTATTGCAGACAATTGTGCGTGGTGAGATCAATCGGCTCGATCGGCTTCCCATTTTTAGCGATATATGAAGGGGACGCGCATACCACCCATTGGGAATCGAGAATATGTCGTGCGATCAAACTGGAATCGGCTAGGTAGCCAGTTCGAATGACTAAATCGTAACCATCAGCCACCAAATCGACAAAGCGGTTATCCAATGACATGTCCACGGTCAGACCCGGATGAAGGTTACAAAATTCCGCAACGGCATCAGCAAGTATCAAATCTCCAGAGATACACGGCACGGACATTTTTATGTGACCGCTCACATTCTCTCCAAAGCCTGCAACAGCGTCCATAGCCTCCTGAGTGGCCTGCTTCACATTTTTAGCACTGTGGAGTAACACCTTACCTGCTTCGGTTAAGGTCAATTTACGCGTTGTTCGATATAATAGCTGCGCCCCTATCTCTTCTTCCAACCTTGCCATTCTTTTGCTAACTACCGAATTTGTAAGGTTATTTGCTTCTGCAACCTTACTAAAACTGCCCAGTTCGATTACTTGAGAAAATAGGATTAAGTCGTCTGCTCTCATACGATTATGTCACTTTTGGAATTAATTATTTTCATTATTTCCCTATATCAACAAAAAATAAAGGAGTAAATTCACGCCAAATTAACAAAACCATTACAACAAAAAGTCACCTCTACAGCGGATTGACACCGTTCGAGAAGTCAGCGTACGAAGGATGTACAAATGAGTGAAACCCTACTTGCCCTAGTGGCATTTTCGCCAATTGTTGTTGCCGCCATCTTATTGGTTGGTCTCAACTGGCCTGCTAAAAAAGCCATGCCTGTTGCGTTCGGTTTAACCGTCGCTATTGCCCTAATGTTTTGGGATATGTCAGCCAATCGCGTACTGGCTTCTGTATTCCAAGGGCTAGGCATTACTGTCTCTGTTCTATGGATCGTGTTTGGTGCCATCTTCTTGCTCAACACTTTAAAACACACTGGAGCGATCACCACTATCCGTAATGGATTTACCGATATTTCAGCTGACCGCCGTGTGCAAGCCATCATCATTGCTTGGTGTTTTGGCTCATTCATTGAAGGCGCATCAGGGTTTGGTACCCCGGCAGCAATTGCTGCACCACTACTGGTTGCAATCGGCTTCCCTGCGCTAGCCGCTGTCCTAATGGGCATGATGATTCAGTCAACGCCTGTTTCATTCGGTGCGGTGGGTACACCAATCATCGTGGGTGTAAACAAAGGTTTAGACACGCATAACATCAGTGAGTCTTTGGCTGCACAAGGCGCAACATGGGAAATGTACCTGCAAGATATCACCGCGCACGTTGCTGTGATTCACGCTGTTGTAGGTACGATGATCCCTGTATTAATGGCGATGATGTTAACACGTTTCTTCGGCAAGAACAGAAGCTGGAGTGAAGGTCTGGATATTCTACCATTTGCTTTATTCGCAGGCGTCTCTTTCACTGTGCCATACGCGTTAACTGGTGTGTTCTTGGGTGCAGAATTCCCTTCACTTATCGGTGGTTTGGTTGGTCTTTCTATTGTTGTTACCGCAGCGAAAAAAGGCTTCTTAGTACCAAAGACTAAGTGGGATTTCGAAAGCGAAGACAAATGGCCTGCTGAATGGCTGGGCTCGCTAAAAGTCGATCTAAACGACAATCCAGGCAAGCCAATGAGCATCGTAAAAGCTTGGGTACCATATGTAATGCTGGCGGTAGTTCTCGTCGCAAGCCGCGTAAGTCCGGAACTGAAAGGCTTTGTACAAAGCGTAAGTTTGTCGTTCAGCAATATTCTTGGTGAGACTGGTGTGAGTGCCGCTATTCAGCCATTGTACCTGCCAGGTGGCATCCTCGTGTTTGTCGCACTGCTTGCCGCAATGTTACAAAGCGGTAGCGCAAAGCCATTGCGTGAAGCGTTTGGCGAGTCAAGCAAAACACTGATTGGCGCGGGGTTTGTCTTGGTATTTACCATCCCGATGGTTCGTATCTTCATCAACTCTGGTATTAACGGCGCTGACCTAGCAAGCATGCCGGTCACAACAGCGAACTTTGCCTCTGACCTTGTCGGTTCTGCGTTCCCAGCACTGAGTGCCACTGTTGGTGCGCTGGGTGCTTTCATCGCTGGCTCAAATACGGTTTCAAACATGATGTTCAGCCAGTTCCAATTCGAAGTCGCACAAACACTGTCTATTTCGAGTGTGATTGTTGTGTCGCTTCAAGCCGTTGGCGCAGCCGCAGGTAACATGATTGCGATTCACAACGTTGTTGCCGCATCAGCCACCGTAGGCTTACTTGGCCGTGAAGGCGCAACATTGCGTAAGACGATTATCCCTACGTTCTACTACATTGTAATGACGGGCATTATTGGATTGGTGTTGATTTACGGCCTCCAAATGACGGATGTCTTGATGAAGTAACGCGAAACGCAGGGTTTGTAGCCCTGCCTAATTTGACACAGCTGTCAGCACTACTACCCCGACATGTTGATTTAGCTTGCTACATCAATCCCCCCGGCAGCTGTGTCATCCTTTCCAATTTGTATAACTGATTGAGTGATTTAACAAAATTTTTCAATCAATTATGTAAATGAGTTACCAACATCAGCAGTTCAAAAGTAAGTGAACCATAGGTAACTATACTCATTTTGATGCCTTCACTGCTTTGCGATGAAGGCTCAACGAAAGAGCAAATTGCTCCACAACTTTGCTTAGAATAACCGCTAGGACACCATTATGATTATCTCAGCTTCTACTGACTACCGCGCTGCCGCGAAAGCCAAGCTTCCCCGTTTCTATTCCATTATATTGATGGCGGTTCTTACGACGAACGCACGCTGAAGCGTAATACTGACGATTTAGGTGATGTCGCTCTTCGCCAACGCGTCCTACGCGATATGACAGATTTGAGCCTAGAAACCGAGATCTTCGGTGAGAAACTGGCAATGCCAATCGCGCTAGCTCCTGTTGGTCTAACTGGTATGTACGCGCGCCGAGGCGAAGTGCAAGCAGCAAAAGCAGCCGAGAAAAAAGGCATCCCGTTTACTATGTCGACTGTTTCGGTTTGTCCGATTGAAGAAGTCGCACCTGCAATTGAACGTCCAATGTGGTTCCAGCTTTACGTGCTTAAAGACCGTGGCTTTATGAAGAACGTGCTTGAGCGTGCAAAAGCTGCGGGCGTAACAACGCTGGTGTTTACCGTTGATATGCCAGTTCCTGGCGCGCGTTACCGTGACATGCACTCAGGTATGAGTGGTCCTAACGCAGCCATGCGTCGTGTATTCCAGGCGATGCGCCACCCAAGCTGGGCGCTGGATGTGGGTCTACTTGGTAAGCCGCACGACTTAGGTAACATCTCAACGTATCGCGGCGAACCAACAAAACTAGAAGATTACATCGGCTGGTTAGGCGCAAACTTCGACCCGTCTATCTCCTGGAAAGATCTTGAGTGGATTCGTGACTTTTGGGATGGCCCTATGGTCATCAAAGGCATCCTCGACGAAGAAGACGCGAAAGATGCGGTACGTTTCGGCGCGGATGGCATTGTGGTGTCTAACCATGGTGGTCGTCAGTTAGATGGCGTACTTTCAAGTGCTAAAGCACTACCAAGCATTGCAGATGCGGTAAAAGGCGATCTTAAGATCTTTGTGGACTCAGGTATCCGTACTGGTCTTGATGTGGTTCGTATGCTCGCGCTGGGCGCAGACTGCACACTGCTTGGTCGTTCATTTGTGTACGCATTGGCTGCACAAGGCGGCGCAGGCGTTGAAAACCTACTGGATCTGTACGATAAAGAAATGCGTGTAGCTATGACGCTGACAGGCGCGAAGTCTATCGCGGATCTTTCTCGAGATTCGCTAGTGAAAATCCCATAATCTTTGCAGGCGAGCAAAACAGAAACGAAAAACGAGCCACAATTGGCTCGTTTTTTATTGCTCTTCAACCCGATAATTTGACGAGCAAGCTAGCTTACTTGGTGAACGTACTCAATCACGACTTGGTTTCCGTCGATAAACACGTTACTGATATCACCATCCACCGTCACACGATTTTGTAAATAAACCGTACCAGATGCAGATAGATCACGCTCCGTCAAAGACGGAATCACCTGACCAGGACGTACATGTAGCTGCTCGCATAGCTGTTTTACAAAACCTAGCGTCAGTGGAGAATTACCACGTAACAAGCCAGAAAACTCGTGTAGACTCAAACCAAGGCGCTTCGCCATTTCCATTTGAGTGATGTGCATTTTGGCTTTTTGTGACATCCAGATGTCGTAGAGCGCGTTTCGATCCAGCTCTGTAAATTCCATATCTGCCTCCGCTAATTCAAGAGCCAATACACTCTCACACTTACTTAAGATAAATGTTAGCGATAAGTCAGAGAAGTTATAATTGATCGTTCAAATATCAACGCACATCGGAGATGACGAAGCTCCGCACACGAATGGAACGGCGGCTCATCACTCAGTTTCGACCACTCACTTTTCACCTCACGAACTAGCCTACCTCAGGCGATTTATACATAAGTAAATGATTTAAAGGAAATCACTGGGGTGAAGGAGTAATATCTGCTACCTTTCCTTCCATGGTTCACTAGAAAGAAGTTACATATGTCACAGTGGTTTACCGATTTGCAAAGCTATATTGAAACATCTCATCAAGATTGGAGTGGAAGTGTCCTTTTCATTACACTCGCCAGCTTTATTGCTTGGATAGCTTGGCGACTGATCCGCTCTCGTCTCGCAGTACTAGTAGAGAAAACCCCTTTCCACTGGGATGACATGTTGCTTGATGCGCTAAAAGCGCCAGTCAGTACACTCATTTGGTGTTGGCCAGCAACCGTCTCTATCGGCATCATATTAGAGAGCGAGCTCAACGATAAAATAAACTGGTTAAGCACGCTGAAACTGATTTTGGTGATCAGTATCTTCGTCTGGACCGTTATGCGACTCATCACCAATGTTGAAGAGTACGTCCTAGAACAAAAAAACCGAGATGAAACCACAGTGCAAGCGATAGCTAAAGTCGCGCGCTTGTTCTTTATTACCGTCGGAATTCTCACTGTGATGCAGGCGTTTGGCTTGTCACTATCAGGATTGCTCACCTTTGGTGGTGTCGGTGGTTTAATCGTTGGTTTAGCGGCGAAGGATCTGCTGTCGAACTTCTTTGGCGGCCTTATGATCTACTTCGATCGTCCGTTTAAAGTTGGCGACTGGATCCGCTCTCCAGATCGCCAAATTGAAGGTACGGTAGAGCGAATTGGCTGGAGAATGACCATCATACGAACTTTCGACAAGCGCCCTCTTTATGTGCCAAACTCTGTGTTTAGCAACATAGTCGTAGAAAACCCATCTCGCATGCTAAACCGACGCATCTACGAAAAAATTGGACTTCGTTACGACGACGCCGAAAAAATGCCGCAAATCATTACAGCGGTGAAAGAGATGCTTAAGAATCACAAAGATATTGATGCACGCCAAACGCTTATCGTCAACTTCGATACGTTCGGTCCATCGTCACTGCATTTCTTCATTTATACCTTCACAAAAACCGTGAATTGGGTGAGATACCATGAGGTTAAACAGGATGTTCTTCTTCAAGTAATTAACATCATTAAAGAACACGAAGCAGATATCGCCTTCCCAACTCAAACACTCAAGCTCGACCCAGTTCAAATGATAAAAGCTGAGGAGCAAGAAGATCACGGCTTCTAATTTCCATTAATACCAATAACAAAGCCGCTTTATTCAAGCGGGCTTTTTCATTTTTATTTGCTTGGATTGGTTAGTGTTGCATTAACACCATACGAGCATTCAATGGTTGGATGGGACGATTGTTTTTCCCCATCACTTTCGTAAACGCTTTAATCTGCTCAGGGGAAATGGTTTGTGCTTCTTTCATCACTAACCAACGTACCCCTTCAGAGCATGGTGGTGTCGTTAGTGAGCCATTAAAGCGATAATACGCTTTGTCTTTTGGAAGCAACGCATCCGCTTCAAATGGCAATTTAATCTCTACATCTTGATCTTTGCTTGGTATGTTTGCCAGTAACTTCGCTAAATCTGGGTTCGCTTTTCCGGATTGAAAAAACACGGCCACAACCGCCAAATGGCCAGTTGTATCAGCATGCACAAAGTGCGCTTCTAATGGATATTCTTTGCCATCCACATAGTTTTCTGACGGAGTATGGAAGTGGAACTGCTTTAACGTGAATGCATTACCATCAATCAACAGTGTGTTGTCACCCTCTAGGCTGGTTTGCAGGGTGTGGCCGTTATTGAGCAATGAGATTGCTTTGCCATGGTAGTCGAACTGCAATTTGTCTAACTTCGCTTCTGCTGCGGAGACAATATTAATTGGGCTTTGGTTTTGACCTTTGGAACATTCAGACGCAAACTCGCCCCAATGCTCAGGCCCGTGACTCCCTCGTAACCCCAGCTTGCTGCGTAAGCTGTTCCTGTAAATACCAACGCCAAACCTAGTGCTGCCAGTGACTTCTTCATAGTTTCCTTATTCCTTCAAGTTAAATGTTGTGAAAACAAAACCATACTAATCGCACAGAATTAAGCGGGAATAGAGTGAAAACTATGATTACAAAAGTTTTTTGGAATAGATGCCTCTAGTTATGCAATTGATATGATGCTCAAAATTGAACATCAACGATTATCGAGTCGGTATAAGTGCCAGCTGGTGGGGTGGTTTGGCTTGTTATTATCTCTGCGCGATAATTGAAGTTCTGCGGAGTGATGCCATCGGAAATGGTGTCACCCGTATCCACATCGCTCTGTTCACGACGTTCAGAACCAGTCCCCCCCACCGCTCCGTCGATGAGGATTTATAGATTTCATACTCCAAATAGTTACCGCCAGATGCCATGCGTCGTTGGCCTCCGGAGGCATTCACACCGTCGTTTAAACCAATGGTAAAAGCACTGTTCTTGGTACAGGTTAATGATATAACCTGACTGACAGGGTCAAAACCTGCCACCAATGGTGATGAACCAAAATTAATATCTGGCGCCGTGATCATACAATCGGGAGTGACTTCTAACTCTACCGTAATCAAGCTTTGTGCATTGCCTGTTTCTCGCCCAAGACATACGCCTCCAACTCCAATTCCTGAGCAATAATTCCAAATCCAAGACACCGTAATTTGGTCTCGATAAGTCCCTGCTGAGAGATTACTACCAGCTCCTGTCCGGGCATAAAGCGGAAATTCAGCTTGAGTGCCAAATAAACCTAGTAAATCGAGCAGCCCAATTTCAAAAAAATTGTAAGTTTGGCCAAAAATGTACTCTTGCGAAAGGCTTGGATCTCCAAAAATCTGATAGCTAAGTTCCGAACTGATATCCGCCGCATTAAGCAACCGCCCATCGTTAGCGCTGTTAAACGTTGCAGACACATAATCGCCACTCAACAAAGAAACAAGTGTAGAAAAGTCACACGTTATCCCTGCGTGTGGCTGGGCTGAGCTCTGTTGCTGAATAGTTGAAACGGTAAACGAGGAAACGCTTCCAAATTGAATCAAAGGCGTCGGCGCAGTGAGCTCACAAGCCATGTTACCGGACGATATAAAAAGAAGAAAAAACCAAAGATAACGAGAATACCGACTCATAATTGTACCTCTGATTTTTGCTCTTTCGTGCAGACTTGTTTACCTAATGTCTGTATTTTCTCGCTCCGTGTTTGATAGAGTCCCGTTATAAATACTTTACATGGTGGAAAGCCTTCGGGGTAAAAGATAATGTACTCACCTACATTACGCCCCTCAAAATACGTCACTCCATCCCAACCAATTTGCCCTACCACTCCAGTATCTGATTGACCATAAGTTCCTAATGGCAAGTAGGCGTCATTTTCATCAACAACCTCCATGCTTAACGCAACTTGCAAAGCTATTGGGAACTCGAGCAAATAGCCGTACCCAGAATGTATCGACGCGTATTGTTCTGTTGTTGGGAAAAAAGCATTGGCTGGTAATCTAAGCGGATCAATTTCATATTTTGCGGTGTAATATGCCATTGCCCACGGCACAAGTAAGTAACCGTCATCATCAGTCAATCCAACGACTTGATTCTCATATTTGACGGGCACACCTTCAAAACCGCTAGTACTGACAACAGCGAAACTATCGTACACATTATTTGCAGGGAATATTTCACCATCGAGTGACGCAACCGAACCCGACATTTCGGCAAAATAATCGTAATTACCACTCGTCCCGTTTAAGCCCGCTCGGAACTCCGCCCAAGAGGCTCGGTAAGTAACATCGGCCTGCTTTCTATTGTCAGGCTTTTCATTAATATCATGCGCTAAGTTGATTCCCCAACCACCTCGAATCGGCGCAAGTCGACTAACACTAGCACGGCCACTAAGATGACCATCGCTTTCACGCTTCATGGTTAATCCCGCGCTACCAGAGAAACCGCTCAAAGGTAATGAGAATTGTGCTAACGTAACGGCCTCCCCACCGATGTTTCGATTAAACGATAATGACATGTTGATATCGAACGGAAGCGAGCGGCTGTAAGTTACATTAAGTATTCTCGATCGAGAGTCGGTTTGCTGAACATCAAAGTATCCCCCTGACAACGAACCCAACTCATTCAGCCGGGCGCCAACATTTATCTGAGAGACATGCCGAGACAAATTCTCTCGCTCGTTAGTGCCGTCACTTCTCAAGCTCTCTGGTGTTTGGGAGAGCGTGTAAAATCCCTCGCTCTCAACTTGGGTACGAGCGGCAAAGCTAAACATTCGAGATTGATAACTATAACCAACTGAATAGGAACTCGCTCTCTGCTCATAATTGCTAAACCTTACCGCCCCATCAATCGTTCCCATATTGAATAGGTTGGTAACAAAACCGACTCCCGCAACAATTAAGTCATCTTTCGCTTCGGTTTGTGCCTCCAACGTTAGCCAGTTTGTCATTCCGTGCCTCGCAGCTGCGACAACAGCACCATCGCCATAGTCATTTGAAGCGTTGCCATAGTTTCGGCGTAAAGCACCAAAACTAGCGTTGTAAGAGGTATAGTTAGCCTTCAGCAAGTTAGCTGAAAGGAAAAATGGACTGGTCATTGCAGTCCGCCTTCCCTGGGCATCCGTTGCAATCACTGTCGCTTCACCAGCTCCCGATACCATTGGAATATCATTGATAACAAACGGTCCCGGCCCCACAAACATTGAATCGGTTTTTAATCCGTTTACAAATAAATCTAACGTCGTGGGAGCAGTTACTTCGCCATAAAATGCAGGTAAAGGTGCGGTAACCACGTCTGGACGCATAGAGAAGTCATGTGACAGTTGAATACCAGCCATTCGAACTGGTTGACTCCACGCAAGGGGCCTCACAATGTAATCCCCTACTTCAAAGCGCAATCGACGACTTTGATCAACATATTCGTACCTCGTGTCGAAGCGCGTATATTTATTACTTTGTTGCGCTTGAACGTCTCGATGAAGGTTAGATTTAAATATTCCCGTCGTAGAAAGTACGCCGAATTCGGAAAAGGCTCTCAATTCGTGGTTAATAGATACTTCTTTTTGACTACTATCGTGATCATAAACACCAAACACACTGTAATTAAATAACCCACCAGTTCCGAATTTAGCGGGCGAAAAACGCCTCCTGTTCTGCGCAGAAAAGCGTTGCATCGGCAACCAATTAGGAGGCACTGTGATTAATAATTGCAGTGACGATTGCAAATAATCGACCTCTACACCCGATATTGATGTTATGTCTAACTTCTCTTGCGTCCCAGGTAATACATCCGCGACCACGCCAGCAGACAGTAAATCGTCTCTATACACGAAGTAACGCTCGCCTTTACGTTCAACATCCGCGATTAAATCAGTCGGTCGTTGATTAATGACTAGTTCTAACGACAAATGAATATTTTCAAAGTTCTCATAAGAAAAGTTCTCAGGACTAGGTAACTGCGATAAATGGGTCACTACGTTGTCGCACCAACCCACGCCAGGCGTCATACTGGTAAATAAACAAGATAGATATAAAATCTTATTCATTTTGTTCGAGTGGAATAACGTAACGCTTACCTTCAATATCCGCCTTTACTTTTATATTTTTCATATTGGAGTAAGAAATAGGCCACGTTTTATATTGCTCAGGTAATATATACCCTGCTAACCCTTTCGAAACGATAAAAGGCGATTGGTTTGGCGCGGTCACTGCTAGGTTGACTAATCTGACATAGTGATTACTGGTGTTTTCTATATGAATAAGGTTCTTATCTTTACTCTTTATAATCTTTGCCTGTAGTCCGCTCCAAACTTCATTTGTTCCTTGGGATTGTCTTTTCATCCCTTTACCGTACATAAACAATGGTATGGAATATCTCATTCTCACTTTTACTGCCAGATCATTTTCTTTATTTTCATCTTGAGGCCCTTTAGCTGGCGGGAGTTCATCGATGATAATACGATATGCGTACTCTTTATTCGAAAGCGCTCCATCTTGATTTAATATACGAATAAGTTGCTTGGCACCAGGTGCAATTTTCACAAAAGGAGGCGTAGCTATCAGTTGTCGTTGCTGCGCATATGTATCCTGCCCATCCTTCTGCCCCCACTGAAAAATACGAACCTGCAAATAAAAATCTTCAGTGCCTTGATTAACCATCCAAATTGATGTCGCATTCGATTCAGAAGATATTTTAGGGTAAATAGGCCAAATAAGGAGAGAATTAGCATAGGCCTGTGAAGTTAACGTTGATAAGAAAATAGTGACGAAAACCAGTCTTTTTATTATTAAATCCATTTAATTTCTCCGAAGGTTATCATTTCTTCGAAACAGCGCTTACCACTCAAGCGTTAAGGTAAGAGTATCTGTATAAATACCAGCGATTTCATTTCCATTTAATATCGCCTTTGCCCAAATTGGCACCTGAATGTTGTCAGGGTCTTCATTAGCTCCAACAGAATAGGGGGTATCAATGTCTAATACTTGAGAGTGTTCTGCATCTTCAAATAATAAATAATCCACCGTACTCGACTTTTCTGTGTGCTTCAGCTTGCGTACCCCTACCGAAGCGTTCAAACCACCGTCAATCTTAATATTCATGGCTATGCCAGGGGTACAACTTAACGTAAGCCCACCGTTGTAGGTGATGCTGCCTTCTACTTCCGCAGCATAAATAGCAGAATGTTCACCAAAGTTTAACTCTCCTATTGTTCCAATTTGAGTGTTACTCTCTTCTGTCAGCGCACCATTGATCA
Organism: Vibrio sp. M60_M70; assembly: GCF_037162085.1. Classification (NCBI taxonomy): domain Bacteria; kingdom Pseudomonadati; phylum Pseudomonadota; class Gammaproteobacteria; order Vibrionales; family Vibrionaceae; genus Vibrio; species Vibrio sp. M60_M70. The sequence continues at coordinate 470,256 of NZ_JARLUL010000002.1, read as the reverse complement.
GACATCCCGTATCAATGGTCGCTGACACTTGGAAATTTTCACTCTGCGCTGCAAAAATAGGATAGGAAAAAGTGGCACAGGCGGTGAATAAAAATGCTTTGAGTAATATAGAGTTCACTTACCAACTCAGAGTTACGTTTAGTGTATCAACATAATTTCCTGCGACGCTGCTGGTACCGTATGCCGTGGCGTACAAATTAATGGTCTCTGAATCAACACCATTAAATGTAGAGAGTGCTATAGGGTTACTCGAGGTAAACTGGGTAGAACGATCTGAATCAGTGAAGAGAGTGTAATCCACAAACTCGGATCCGTTGGTCATTGCGTGATTACCTGTCGTCGAACTGGGATCGTTGGCACCACTGACTAAAGAGAAAGTAGGCGTGACTCCATTGCTGCAAAGTATTTCGATCCCCGTACCACCTTCCCCAGTCAAGACTGCTTCTTGCTCAGTAAAAATGGCCGGAACGTCACCAAAATTTAATGAGCCAAAACCAATATTACCGGAACCGTTCACCGCATTGTTGCCATTAATGACACAGCCTTCCACTAAATTGATCGAAACGTCTATCGTACCGCTAATTGTCTCTGCCCTCGTTTGTAAGCTCAACACTGTAAATAACAAGGGAATAATCAAACAAAAAATTTTCATATGAAGCTCCATTTCTATCTCTGTGAACTCTATACAGATGATTGTATTATTAGTTATAGCTCAACAAATAAAACAAAGTGCATATCAAGATTAAAAAGATAAAAAGAAGTCAGTTCATTGTAGTTGTCAAAAGAAAAGCAGTGCTTTACACCGAGATATTCTTTTAGGTTGGAATATAAAACCACCAATTAACCATATTAAATAAAAGGTCTTTAGTGTATTCTGCATACGTTGAAACACGAAGAAGGCAGTTTTTTCTGAATTAGACAGCTTTTAGAAACGAAAAGAGATAGGGTGTGAGCTAAATAATAAAAAATCTAAGCGTTTAAAAAATGAAAAAACGCCCCTTTCGGAGCGCTTTCTTATTTGAGCAGATTATTCCCAATCAAGGATAACTTTGCCAGACATGCCTGAACGCATGACATCGAAGCCTTCTTGGAAGTCATCAATCTTGTAGTGATGCGTAATAATTGGTGATAGATCCAAACCAGATTGAATCAGTGAAGCCATCTTGTACCATGTTTCGAACATTTCGCGACCATAGATGCCTTTGATAACTAGGCCTTTGAAGATCACTTGGTTCCAATCAATGCCCATATCTGATGGTGGAATACCGAGTAATGCAATACGGCCACCGTGGTTCATTGTGGTTAGCATTGAGTTGAATGCCGCTGGGTTACCAGACATTTCTAGGCCTACGTCAAAGCCTTCTGTCATGCCTAGTTCAGCCATTACATCTTCAAGCTTCTCTTCAGCAACATTTACTGCGCGTGTTACACCCATTTTACGAGCTAGCTCTAAACGGTACTCGTTTACGTCTGTGATAACCACATGACGAGCGCCGACGTGTTTCGCAACTGCGGCGGCCATGATGCCGATTGGGCCAGCACCAGTGATGAGCACGTCTTCACCGACTAGATCGAAAGAAAGCGCAGTGTGTACCGCGTTACCGAACGGGTCGAAGATCGATGCTAGATCGTCAGAAATCTCGTCAGGGATCTTAAACGCGTTAAATGCAGGAATCACTAGGTATTCTGCAAATGCGCCTTCACGGTTTACACCCACACCGATCGTGTTGCGACACAAGTGAGTACGACCGCCACGACAGTTACGGCAGTGACCACAAGTGATGTGACCTTCACCAGATACGCGGTCACCGATTTCAAAGCCACGAACTTCCTGACCAATCGCAACCACTTCACCCACGTATTCGTGACCGACAACCATAGGAACTGGAATTGTCTTTTGTGACCATTCGTCCCAGTTGTAGATGTGTACGTCTGTACCACAGATAGCGGTTTTCTTAATTTTGATCAGAATATCGTTATGGCCAACTTCAGGTTTATCAACCTCAGTCATCCAGATGCCTTCTTCAGGCTTTAGCTTTGATAATGCTTTAATTTTCATAATGTAACCTTAATTAAAGGCCCTATTATCTAGGACCTAGAGTCTTAAATAAGACCCATGTCCTTACCAACTTCGATGAACGCATCAATTGCACGATCTAGCTGCTCACGAGAATGCGCTGCTGACATTTGAGTACGGATACGCGCTTGGCCTTTTGGTACCACAGGGAATGAGAAGCCGATTACGTAGATGCCTTTCTCTAGTGCTCGCTCAGCAAATTCTGCTGCCACTTTCGCATCACCTAGCATGATTGGAATGATCGCATGGTCAGCGCCGCCCATTGTGAAACCAGCAGCTTCCATACGTGCGCGGAAGTGTGCTGCGTTTTCCCATAGACGGTCACGTAGGTCACCGCTCTCTTCTAGTAGATCTAGAACTCGGATAGAAGCGCTTACGATTGCTGGTGCAACAGAGTTAGAGAATAGGTATGGACGAGAACGCTGACGTAGCCAGTCAATCACTTCCGCTTTACCAGACGTGTAACCGCCTGAAGCGCCACCCATTGCTTTACCTAGCGTACCTGTAATGATGTCGATACGGTCAACCACGTTGTGGTATTCGTGCGTACCTGCACCCGTTTTACCCATGAAGCCAACCGCGTGAGAGTCATCAACCATGGTCAGTGCGCCGTATTTTTCAGCTAGGTCACAAATAGCCGGAAGGTTCGCCACTACGCCATCCATTGAGAACACACCGTCAGTAACGATAAGAATGTGGCGTGCGCCTGCTTCTTTCGCAGCAATCAGTTGTTGCTCTAGCTCTTCCATGTTGTTGTTTGAGTAACGGAAGCGCATTGCTTTACATAGACGAACACCGTCGATGATTGACGCGTGGTTTAGTGCGTCTGAAATAATTGCGTCTTCTTTACCGAGAATGGTTTCAAACAGACCTGCGTTTGCATCGAAGCAAGAGGTGTAAAGAATCGTATCTTCTTTACCTAGGAACTTAGACAACTTCTGCTCAAGCTCTTTGTGGATGTCTTGAGTACCACAGATGAAACGTACTGAAGCCATACCAAAGCCGTGTTCGTCCATACCCGCTTTACCCGCTTCAATTAGCGCAGGATGGTTAGCAAGACCAAGGTAGTTGTTTGCACAGAAGTTTAATACTTCTTCACCGGTAGAGATTTTAACAGCCGCTTGCTGCTGAGACGTGATTACGCGCTCTGATTTGTAAAGACCTTCAGCCTTCACTTCTTCAATTTGCTGCTGGATCTGTTGGTAGAATGCAGAAGACATTTGAAATTCCTTCCTGGTTATTTTGGCGAGTATCTACTCGTTTAGAATTAGGTTGAGCCTTTATGTGACGGGCATCACGGGCTATCACTTATCAATTAATTGTAGTGTAATTCAAGGAAGGAAGAAGGATTATCCCTTAAGGTGGAAAAGCATTAATGAATCCAAGGCACGAATTCAATTAATGCTTTCCTATAATATTGTAATAAAAGGAGTTATCGCCCAGTTGGTTGTTTAAGTAGTGCTTCAAAGTCTTTGGCTGGTAACGGGCGGCTATAGTGGAAACCTTGCCCGAACTCACAGTTTAAGTCTTTTAGATAATCGACATGACGCTGTTCTTCAATGCCTTCAGCAACAATCTTAAGGTTCAGCGCTTTCGCCATTGCAATGATCACGTTGACGAGCTCACGATCGGAGTCGTTTTCGAACATATTTTGCATAAAGCTGCGATCAATCTTAAGGCGATCGAACGGAAATTTCTGTAAGTAACTCAACGCAGAATAGCCAGTACCAAAGTCATCGATGGTAAGCTTAGTGCCTAACGCTCTTAAGTTATTGAGCATGTCTAATAGCTCTGAGTCGTGGTTAAAGAGAAGGCTCTCTGTCACCTCAATATCGAACTTATCTGATGGAAGACCAGACTCCTCAAGGCTCTTCTTAATAAACGCAAGTAAGCGATCACAATACCTAAATTGAACACTGGAGAAATTCACAGAAACAAACAGCGGCGTCAGATTTTGCCATTGCGCCGCTTGGCGGCACGCTTGCTGGATAGCGAATTCACCAATTTGATGAATCAAGCCATTTTTCTCAGCAATAGAGATAAACTCTTCAGGATTTACGAATCCGTACTTCTCATCATTCCAACGCATTAATGCTTCTGCGCCAACAATTTTACCACTGCTCAGCTCAATAATAGGTTGATAATACAACTCTAGTAATTGACTAGAGATGGCATTTCTTAGTCGATTTTCCAAATCCAAATAGCGTTGCAAGTCTTGGTTCATATTGTGGTTATAAAAGCAGAAGGCATCGCGTCCATCTTGCTTCACGCGATACATCGCCATGTCAGCACAGGCGAGGAGCTGCTCGGCATTATCTCCATCATCCGGAAATACGGACATTCCGACGCTGCTACTCAAGAAGAATTCATGATTGTTCCATACAAATGGATCGTTAAACGCCGAAAGCACGCTTGAAGCAACGCGCTTCGCGGTGTCATTATCAGGCAAGTCAGGAATCACTAATAAAAACTCATCCCCACCAATTCTCGCCAGTAAGTCTGTTTTTCTCGCAACTTGATGAAGTCGTTGAGCACTAAGTTTAAGGATCTCGTCCCCAACAAAGTGACCCATTGAATCGTTAATCTGCTTAAAGTGGTCTAAATCAATAAACATGACCAATACTTTTGAACCACTACGTGACGCTCTAATCAACTCCAAAGCCAGTCTCTCAGAACCGTAGCTACGATTAGGCAAGTTAGTCAACGTATCGTATTTAGCTTGGAAGGCGAGTTCTTTTTCAGACGCTTTTCGGCGTTCAATTTCGTTAGTTAGTTTTCGGTTCTGTTGAGAAAGTATGTCTTTTCGCTTTTTCTCTTCTTCAAGTTTAATTTTCAATTCAATTCTATTATTGTTTGTGATGAACGCATAACACAGCGCAATAACAACCATAACAGCAAGAATACTCAAACCGAGAATGAAGATCCGTGATGTAAAAATATCTCGCTCACTCAAAGGCTCAAACCAAGCCATAAGTTTGAAGTGATGTTTTTCAACAGGCACTTCAAAATATATTTTTCCATCAACGGCTTCAGATATTAAATAATTCTCATCTTTATTATGAGAAGACGTTTTATTTATTGTATCCCATACGACCATCTCAACGTCTTTTATTTTGAGCACCATCCGGCTATAACTGTCTTCGTGCTCTTGATTAGTGAGCTGATCAATAACAATGTTTTTATTGAGATCTGCAATTAGAAAGGCAACTGGCTTTCCAGAGAACTTGACCTGCTTAATGACTTGAATACGCACGTCGTCGTTATATCGAGTTGCACAAACCTCTTCGGGATGCCCATGTTGAGTCATTAAGGTTTGGATATCCATCTTCTGCTCTATGTTGTCTTCAGAGCCCGTCGTGACAATCGTTGTGCCATCACTGCCTACCAGTGTGAGCTTTTTATAGATTTGGCTGCTATTAATTAACTTACCATCTATCTTTTCATCGAAACGACGCTTCAAGTTAATTAAACTCGCTCCTAATCCGTACTCCATTGACATGCCAGAGGCTAAATTAGCAAAGAATGTTTGTACTGTTTTATCTGTAGATAAGTTATCAACATCTTCACTAGCAATGGTAAATAAATTATCGAGTGTGCTTGCGTAACTTTTTACTTTTAAACCAAGTTCCCTATGTTGGGATTCTTTTAATTTATTTTGCCCCAAACTTGTCACAACAATAAGCATAGCTAAATAAATAGAGACTAATATTGCGCTTATTGCAATAAATTTTTTACTGGATATTTTTTTAACGGCCTTTTTCATCGGGTTTTCTTACTATCTTCTATGAAGTAATCGTTATAAAAGTAGTAAATAGATGGATAGTATTTTTTTACTAATTTTTCGTAGGTTCCATCTTTCTTTATTGAATCTAAATAACGATCAAATGCTTTGCGTAATTCCGGCGAGTTTTTACGGAATGCAACAGCCATTTTCTGATTTTCGGATACTGGACCAATGACTTTTATTTCACCTGGCCATTTTTCTAATGCAATTAACGTATCGGCGACGTCTAGTAATGTGCTTTCCGCATCATTTTTCATTATCGCTGGCACCATCTCATTAAGAAGACGAGCCCCATCAGGCAGTATGACTTTTGCGCCCGTGTCATATAAGTCATAAAGGTTAGGGTCCAAGCAAGAGTGCTCCAACGCTAACACTTCGCGACCATGAATAAGCTGCTTGACGGTTTTTACATCTTCATCAACCGAACCACTGGGTTTAATCGGACTCAGCGTGGAATCTGTTCTGGAAACTAACCAAACGCCCGACGGGAAGTAATCTTGTGAAAAGTCTAAAACTTCAGAACGCCAGTCAAGAATGGTAACGCCATTTGCGATCAAGTCCCCCTCGATTGGAACACTTTCTCCCACGACGGCTTGCTTATTATGGTATTGAACATCTTGGCCCGTCAGCTTACCGACCATATCGCTCCACTGAGCTGGAACATATTGGTACTTAACGCCCAACGACTTGGCAAAGCCTTTGACTATCTCTACATCTAAGCCAGTCAAGGTTTCCACTTCACCTTGTTCAATATAAGAAACGAAGTTAGCGTACGGCACACCAATATGGCGCAACACTCCGCGATCACGGATCTGTTGTAAGTCGTCTGACCAAGCGGAAGAGGACATAACAGAGGCCGCCATAAGCGCCATCGCCGCTAAAGTTCTTTTGAATGTTTTGACTGACATAATAATATCCTTACCTTTCACAAAGCGCCCAATCATGGGCGCTTGAGTGATAAACAACGATGTTAGAACGACGAGTAATACAAATTCGTCATCGCCACCACGAGCCCTTCAACATCCTGCTCGTCATGGAACAAGTGCGTGGAGATACGGAGTGCGTAAGTATCAAAGTCATCATCTTTATGCAGCTTAAAGCTGGTTGTTCGAATGATATAGCCATATTCTTCACGCAGACGATCTCTGAATTCAGTCAATATGTCTTCATTCGTCACATCAGAGAATGGGTTAACTGTGGTTAAGCCACTCGTTAAACCTTCCACGTTTGGCGAGTACATTTGGGCTTGTGGCAAGTACTCTTGTAGTAAGGTTTTACACAAACTACCAAGACTTAGAACACGTTCCTCAATGCGGTCACGACCAATCTCATCCCACATTTTGCAGCTATCAACTAACGCTTGTTTCGCAGGATAGTTGTCGTTCCCGATGTACTGCATCTGTAACTGCTTGCCTAAGTAATCCGCATGAGAAAGTGAAGAGTTGATCAACCACAACGGGTTTTCACGATCACTCCAATACTCATTCAAGCGATTGGCGTTATCACGTACGTACAAAATACCGGTTGCGCCAGGACCACACTGCCATTTGTGACCAGAACCTGCATAGAAATCACAGTCCATATCATGGAAATCGAGGTCAAACATACCGACAGTATGCGCTCCATCTACAAGCGTAGGCACACCATATTCTTTCGCTAAAGCACAAATGGCTTTGGCTGGTAACGCCGTTCCCGTTTTATAGGTGATATGAGAGAACATGATGAGGCGAACGTTTTGATGCGCATCAAGCGCGTCGCGGAAAGCTTGGATGTAATCTTGTTCAGAAACGTCTTCAGTACCGGTAAATACTGGTAGTTGAATTTCAACAACATCGACGCCAAAACGATGTTTTGCGACGTTCATCGGTGATGTTGCAGCCATATGCTCATGGTGCGTCGTTAGAATCACATCGCCTGGTTCAAAGTGTAAGCCGTTAATGATCGAACATAGACCATCAGTAGTATTGCGGCTGAGAATGATTTCTTCTGGGTTAGCACCAAAGCCAGGCGCTACTTCTTGAACCATCTCAGAGACATAAGGCCAAGAGCCAAATTTGCCCTTCATATCCCAAGGATACTTAGCCACCAACTTGTTGTTATGCTCGTAATCTTGAAGAACTTGTCTTGGCATAGAACCCGTTGTACCAATGTTCATGTAAGTCGTACGTTTATCCAAAACGAACTGTCGTTGCACTTTACGCCAAAAGCGCTTATCGTGTTTTCTACCTAGCCCGCGGCTGCTCCAATCAATTTTCTGTTCTCGTGCTTGAACTGCGCCCGAGAAAGCGGAAGCACTCACACCAGCAACAACAGCTCCTGTTGCGCCTTTCAGAAAATTACGGCGGCTGCTATTAGTCTGAATAGATTCCTTGTCTTTCATCTTTTTCAATCCTTGTCGGAAATTAGCCATATTATTAATTTTAAGTGCGTAACTATCTGTTACTAAAACATTATTACCCATTAAAACCAGAGTTTAATTTTTTCCTCTGCCATTAAGTGACTTTAGTTCCAATTTTTTATCTTATTTGATGATATAAGCAACAGTTTGACCACAAACCTATAAACAACCATATTCACATTAAAATATTCATTAAATTGATTATTTTTTATAGAAGACAATTCCGACAACTTCTTTATAAAACAATTATGAGCTTTGTTATAAAGTCATTAAAAATTTAACTTTGCGTTAATTTAAAAATATTCAGGCTATTTTTTGATTGACGTCTATTCTTTTTATATCTGAACAAACTCAATATGTTAAGTCTTAATAATGGAGAGCTGATTTCGCAGATAGATACCAGTTTAAGACCATAGAGTGAGACACATCACTCTCTGACATAAACCCACCGCTCAACAGACATAAGGAAGAGAAGTTTTCACTAATATGTGCTTGAGCGTACAACCAAAAAGAAGGAAGTCCCATGTTAAAAGGATTGCTATGCATTTCAGTTGCTGCCACTCTCGTAGCCGCTCCTAACGTACTTGCGCAGACTGTAGCGATGACCGATCTCAACAGCAAGAAGAGCGCTGGCACCATTGAGATTTCACAAAGTGACTATGGCGTGGTATTTATGCCTCAGTTATCAGGTTTGTCATCAGGGGTACACGGTTTCCATGTTCACACCAATCCATCGTGCGATAGCGCGGAGAAGAATGGCAAAACCGTCCTTGGCGGTGCAGCAGGTGGTCACTATGACCCCAGCAACACAGGGAAACATGGCTACCCTTGGACCGATGACAATCACTTAGGCGACCTGCCTCCACTCTACGTGGACATGGATGGCAATGCTAATCAGCCCGTTGTCGCGCCTCGCCTAAAATTATCAGATTTAAAAGGCCGAGCATTAATGATTCATGCTGGTGGTGACAATCATTCCGACCATCCTGCTAAATTAGGCGGCGGCGGTGCGCGCGTTGTATGTGGCGTTATTAAGTAGTCATTCGATAAGCCAAATTCGCGCTTCTCCTCAAGTAGCGAGAAGTGCGAATTTTTGTTGATACTCAGTGTCAGTCTCACACGTCTCTAAGTAGCTGTGGTGCAACATTAAAATTGACTGCACTATCTTTGTACCAATTCCTAATGCGCCCCCGACGGCATCTTTATCAATTCGATTGACAAAAGTGAACAGGATTCGCGACTTATCTTCACTCAAATGCGCTTGGCAATGCACTTCCGAACCGAGTGGGCTGTGGCGCAACGCATTTTCAAGCAGGTTCAATACCAACCGCTCTAAGAGTCCTTTGTCACCCACAGTTTGGATCTCGCTATCCATATCCACTTTCAACACCACTTCTTTACGAGAAAGCTGGCTCTGCATCATCTCGGCACATTCTGCCATCAACGCGCCAAGATCCACGGGGCGGTACTCGTAGTTTGGCATTGGGGCTTCTTTACGGGCAGCGTCTAATAAAGAATGCAATTGAGTTGAGAGCTTCTCACAATTTCGGAACGCGACATCAATCAAAGGATCAGATTCCGGATGTTTCAAACGCCACGTTTCCAAATAACCAAGCACACTCGATAACGGCGTTTTTAAATCATGACTGAGCTGCAACAAGCTCTGACGACGATGAGAAGACTGATACTCCAACTGTAAAAACTGCTGCTGAATGTGCTTCGCCATCATCTGATAAGAGTGCGCAATCGGCACGAGCTCCGGCACTTGGTGAGTAAAGTCAGGTTGCAGGTAAAAATCATGTTCGGCTTGCTGTTGAAGTTGCTTGGTCACACGCTCAATCGGGTTCAATAGGCTACGTTTGACCAGCACATAAGCCCCGAGAGCAAAGCCTAAAATGGACACTAAGACCAATCCTGCCAGCGCGATGTAAGGGGTATCGACTTGCGCATTGGCAATGGCGTCATGTCGGGTACTGCCAATCACCACATAGAGATAACCGACCGTAGAGCCTAATTCCTTTATCGCCGCAACAGAAAACACTTTGTGTTCACCGCGATTACGAGGATCTTCGCCTAAGATGGGAAGCGGTTCGTTGTTTAAGAATTGCTGAATGGGGTTCAGATCCACCGAATCCATAAGCTTTGCCCCATCTGGCGCAGCATGAGTGGTGATATTGCCTTGGCTATCGAGGAAATAGATTTCAAAATCAGGGCCGATCAACATAAGGGTATGAAAGATCGACTTGAGCGCTTTAGGGTTGTAATCCGTACCAATCATCAGCGGATTATCATCGCGCATGTGGCTGGCTAGCTCTTTATGCAGGCTTTGCTTAGTCCGTAACTCAATGGTTTCTTTTTGCCAATTGTAAGTCAGTGCAATCACCACCGCCGCGAGGCAGAACCACAAGCTGGTAAATACTACCAAGCGAGATTTGAAGCTCATCCTATCGCCTCCTTAAACAGCGGTGTTTTTGAAACACCCGTGATGATTGAAAAATGACGGTGAAAACAACTGCCGACTTACTGTCTTGGCTTGATATTTTGACTTGCTTTTTTGCATTAGTGTCTTGGTTGAAACTTATACCCAACGCCCCACACGGTTTGGATGAAGTGATGATCTGAATCAGACAAAGACAATTTGCTGCGTAAACGGTTAATGGTGCTACACACCGTGTGGTGATAACCAGAATGACTGGTGTTCCATACGTGATCGAGCAATTCATCTTTACTGTAGACTCTGCCCGGACGAGTCGCGAGAAACTGCAGCAAAGTAAACTCTGTCGCGGTAAGAGTGACATCCTTGTCGTTTAGGGATACTTGGTGCAACTCCGGAATGATTCTTAGCGGACCAAAATCCATCGCTTCGTCGAGGGCTTCATTTGCTACTTTGGCCTCTGCGGTTTGACTGACTCGGCGCAGCACGTTACGTACTCGCGCTTGGAACTCTAATACGCTAAATGGCTTAGTGATGTAGTCATCCACTCCCGCTTCTAAACCGTCAACCTTGTCCATTTCACCGTCTCTTGCTGTCAACATAAGCACTGGGATCCAATCTTGTTGCTGACGCAAATAATGGCAGATGTCTAGGCCATCACCATCTGGTAAACCTCGGTCAAGGATCAATAAATCAAAGGGGTGTTGCTGATATTGCGCTTTAGCATCGGCGACATTTGTTGCTCGCGACACTTGGTGTCCTTGAAACTTAAGATGCATCTGAACCAGTTCTGCCAAATCATCGTCGTCTTCCACCAGTAAAATCTTCGCCGATAAATAGCTAGCTTGTCGTTCCATGATCCTTTCCCTAACTTACGTAAAGCCACTCTGCACATGACCGGAACAAACTAACATTTCTTTCATATCACCAAGTGCTCCCTTACTGCTATATTCAGCGAGTATCACCTTAGGTAATAAAAAGGTTCCGATGACGCCATGAGGGATAAATCGCTCGGCTACAAGCGCTTTGGAAAGGAGACGTCATCGGAGCCTGTGTTACTCGACTCGAGTGATGGTGACTTTCGCACCTGGATTCAAGAAACGATGGTTCGCAGAGAGTGCTGAGTTTGCTAATCCGTCATCTTGGCTAACAACACCCGCATGGAATGCAACAACGTCATTGCTGTCATTACGGGCGGCATTGAAACCCTCACCGCCACCTGCTGGGCCCGGAATGGTTGCAGCAAGTTCATCGTTCAGTTCCGTGCCGGAATCCCAAACGTTCATGCTCATTTCGTAGCTTTCACCCACTGCGAGCGATTTGAGCGATAGTCCCGTTTCGCCAACAAAGGCATCATTGGTATTCACAAACATAGACGCCACAGACAAGTAACCGTAACGACTAGGATCAACCGTGATGGTGACTTCGTCCGATGCCCCCGGCAACACCAATCCATTACCTGAAATACCTTGGTAAACACTGTCATTGCTGTTCATCAATTCAATCAGCTCGGCGTTACTACCGCCTTCAGCAAGATGCTCAAGTTCAACAGATGCCGCTTGTCCAATTTCAAACAATTGGTAGTCACCATTGTGAGTGAGTACCGCAAGCGGAGACATAGGTTGATTCGCAGTCAAGTTCGCCACGTTGACGGTGTAACGGTACGATTTCACTACGTCATTATCATCATCGCTTGGACAACCGGCGAGCAAGCCGACTGAAGCTGCTACTAGTAAGATTCTGTATTTCATACATCCCCCTTACTTCACAACAATTGTGATGGTTGCAACTGGGTTTAACCAACGATGGCTGCTGCTGTCTAGGTCACTGATGCCGCCGGTTGGATCGCTATCACCAAGGTTACCCGGATGCACGTGAACTTTGTCGTTAGTTACCGTTGCTTCAACGCCTGTGCCGCCAGTACCAAAGGTAATGAAAGGTGGGTTTGGCATGCTAGACGCAAGTTCATCGTTCGCTTCTGTACCGGCATCGTAACTTCTTAGCGTTGCTCGGTATGTACCCGCTTCCGTTGGAATCTTCCAGCTATCTAGACCGACGAAACCGTCATTGGTTGGCAGCAACATCGCGCTCAGAGAAAGATATCCGTGATCGCCACTGTCCAAGGTGAAGGTGGTTGCAACACCCGGATTCAAAATACCACCAGCAGGGTTCTCAACCACCGAACCACCAGCGTTACCAATCACACTAGCAAGCCCAGAGATATCACCGCCTTCTGCCATTGCTTCTAGTTCTGGCGTTGCCGCTTGACCCGTTCTGAACATTTGAAGGTCAGAGCCATGTGCGGCAACAATAAGTGGCGTAAAGTAGATGCCTTTGGTTGCGTTTGTCACGGTGATTTCCAATTGCGCCGCATTCACTGATGCAGAGCCTAGTGCCATAGCGACTGAAGTCATGACGAGTCCGAGTTGGGTACGTTTTTTCATTGTGATTCCATCCTTTAATGAGGGTTGAACTACCCAAGCCCATATGTGTACGGCTTTACTTCTTTGTTCGTGACTTGAGTAGGTTAAGCATTACGTTTCGAACGTTTTGCGTTCTTGCCTCTAAGAATGACGAGCAAATCTATCAGTAACTTCATCGAATTCTCATAAAATTCTCACAAGTTCTGTTCGAATTCTGTCAGCAGCACTTTTTGTATTTACACTTCGCGCTCTCGCCTCCTACAATGCGGAATTCCCTGTTTAAATCACTATTCTCACCATGATTCATAACGTTCTGTCTGCCTACTATGGCGAAATCTACGGCATCGCTTTTTTCAACCACTACTTGAGCCATTACGCCCAAAGTGAACAACAAACACTGTGGCAAACCTTAATTGATGTAGAAGAGCTCACCGCAGAAAAGCTCAAACCTGTACTGCTGACAAATGGCATGGATATCAAAAGTCGACACCACGAGATGCTGGATAAAGGCTTGGCAGATGCAACCAAGTGGATTGGTTTACCATGGCAAGAGTTGGTGGCAACTCTTCTGAAATGGGTAGAACCTTATGAGGTGAAGTATCGAGAGTGGCATGAAGAAGTGAAAGCTTCACAGCAGTATTCAACCGCTGAGCGAGAAGCTATCGAGTTGATTGCAGACCACGAAACGGCCATTTATCACTGTTGGCAGCAATACCATACTGGTGAATCTGGCTTGCATGCACTCCATGCATTTTTGGCAAAATATCGTTAAAGCGAGACGGTGACACTTGAACCTCGTGAAACCGTACCAGACAATATCGTTATTCCGCTGCGCAGAACTGAACAATTATGGTTAATCCAAAACTCATTGCCCTACTTCCTGATCTTGCTTCGTTTATCTTAGTGGTAAACGAAGGCAGTTTTACCGCTGCAGCCAAACAACTCGGCGTGACGCCATCGGCTTTAAGTAAGTTGATCACCCGACTAGAGCAAGCGCTCTCGGTCAAATTGTTTGAGCGTACGACTCGTAAGTTGATCATCACTCAAGCAGGACAAAAGGTTTACGACCAAAGCATCGCAATGGTGAATGCCGCGCAGCAAGCCGTTGAGCTATCTGCGGAAGATCATGCCGAGCCAACAGGCGCACTCACAGTGGCAGCTCCTGAAGCATTTCTTAATTCGGTGCTTCAACCGTTTGTGTTGCCATTCCTAGAACGTTATCCAAATATACAGCTTAAGCTGCGTGCAGCAGATGGTGAGATCGATCTGTTCCGCCAAGGTATTGATGTCGCGTTTAAGCTCACCGACAAACCCGATGAGAATTTGGTACTCAAAGAGATCAGCAAGACCAATCTTGTCTTATGTGCCTCTCCAGATTACCTCACCAAACACGGTATGCCTGAGCATCCGACTGAGCTTGAGCAGCACGATTGTATTTACCTTGCCGAAAACGACAAAGACAACATCTGGTCGTTCTTTAAAGAGGAAGCATTCCACTCCATTGCAGTGAGCGGGCGTTACGCCGTCAACCATTCTCAAATGCGCTTGAACGGGGTTAAGTCTGGCTTGGGAATTGGGATCTTCCATGACTTCGTGATCAAAGACGCGTTAGAGCAAGGAGAAGTGGTAGAGGTGCTACCGGACTGGATGATCAAGAGTAACTACCACGGTGCTATCGCGATGCAGTATGCGCAAACCAAATACATGCCTGCTCGTCTGCGCGTGTTTATCGACTTCGTTAAGGAGCATTTAGTCTCCGAGGACACTAACCATGTTTAATGCCATTCATCACGTCGCGATCATTTGCAGTGATTATCCAAGGTCAAAACGCTTTTACACCGAATTGTTAGGGCTAAAAGTCATTGCTGAAAATTATCGTGAAGCCAGAGACTCCTACAAGCTTGACCTCGCTTTACCTGACGGTAGCCAAGTTGAACTATTTAGCTTTCCGGACGCACCAGAGAGACCGAGCTTTCCTGAAGCTCAGGGGTTACGCCACCTTGCTTTTCAAGTGGATGATGTCGAGCATGTTAAAGAATATTTAGAGGCGAGAGAAATTGAGGTAGAGCCCATTCGCATCGATGAATTTACAGGCAAAGCGTTTACCTTTTTCAAAGATCCAGATGGCTTGCCGCTAGAAATTTATCAACGCTAACTTTGGTGGGGCACGAGGAACTGGCGTTTCAAATCGTACACTTAGAGCCAAAAAAGTGTAGCTTTCAGAAATGACCAAGCTCAGTTGTGGAAGTATTGGTGTAGTTGGAAGTGAATCATGATGAAAAGTCGAAAAGTGGCTAAAAGGACAAGGTTTGCCTTTATGGCTGACGGCATTGTCACTTTCTTCGATTTGAACCAATTCAAAACCATTAAGCGTACATAGCGTCGCCCACACGCCCATGCTGTTACCATGAGCATTGATAACAGGCATCAGCGTCACTAGCACCCAACTTAGAGCACTAGCAAATAGCATGGAGCGATAAAAAGGAATTAATGTACGCATAACGGTGACTTAACAAATTTCATTCAGCGTAACTAATTCTGAGTGCTAGCTCAAAAACAGGATCAATAAGTGGTTGCCACCTCACAGCTTTTCTTCAATAACGCAATTGACAGACACAAAAAAGCCCACCCAAACGGCAGGCTATTTTCATATTCTATTGTCAGCTTTTATCACGATTAGCCGAACAGCTTACTCCAAATACTTGGGTTACGCTTGTCGTGGTATTCTTCACGTAGGCTATCAATTTCACGTAATTGTGCTTTCGCGTCTTGCAGGTTACCAGCGTCTAAGTCTGCTTCAATCTTGTCTAACGTTACCGTTAGTTTATTAAAGCCTTCTAAGTAGGTATCGAATTTCTCTGGTGGATAGTTACCGCGCTTAGATTGCTCGACGATTGCTTGCAAGCTATCAATTGCAGACTTCATGGTTTCAACATCCGACGCTTCTGCCGCCTGTTTGAATTCCATCTTCATCTGCTTCATGTTTTGTTTTAAATCAACCGCTTCCGCCATTGCGTATGTTGAGCCAAACGCAATCGCACACCCTAGGACTAAAGAACGTAACATTTTCACTTCTCCATTTATAGTGCCGAATTCTGTGTCGGCTTTATTTACCCAAATAACCCACGCCATAAAAGGCGACAAACTAGCTTAGTTGAGTATTTCCGGGTCGCAGTGTAAAGCAATCTTACGCCAGGTGCATACCTAAAATGTAATCAAGTTTATGCGTTGCGAATGTCGTCATACTCTGGAATTGGCTTACGGCCTCTCAGAGCTAAGAAAGACAAAAACTGCTGAGCGGTGTGAGTAATCACTTTTTTGCTATCGATACCCACTTTATCCATTAGCTCTCCAACCAAATCCAGATTACCAACATCATGGCAGAAATGTGCATCACTTCCTGTTGTGAAGAAGACACCGAGATCTTTACCGATTTGTGCAATCTCGTGGCAACGGTCTACGCTACCCACTCGGCTATTCCCTTTTAGCGTGGTGTTATTGATTTCAATCGCAACATTATGCTCTTTCGCGCACGCTAAAACGGCCTGAAAATCAAAGTCGAAATTTGGATTCCCAAGATGGCCAAGCGCATCAATACGACCGTTTTGAATCACATTAATGAGCGCTTCCGTATGAGTTTCTTTGTTTGCAGGACGAAAAACAGGTTCATGGAAACTTGCAATAACCCAATCTAGGTTACGATCGACACTCAGCGGAATATCGATGTCGCCTTCGGTATTAAGAATGTTAGATTCCACACCCCGAATGATCGCGATACCGTCTAAAAATCGAGGCAGGATTTTTTGGTTGGAGAAAAACCAGTAATGCGGCGCGCCCGGCATTGATTCCGCGTGATCAGTCGTACAGAACATATCCAAGCCGTTCTCTTTCGCCAATTTTGCATTTTCAATCAAGGTGCTGTACGCATGACCACTGGCGTACGTATGTGTATGGGTATCAACTTTAAATTCCATCATCCACTCTCTTAGGTGCGCTATCTTGCGTGCTATTGTATACCTACACGTGACGTACCGTCAGCCCAAGATGAGTATCAGACTTAAGCTTGCTCCTCACTGATGGCTTTTATTAGGGGCAACGCTTTTTCCCATCCGTGATTAAACATAGAAACAAAGTCGCTGTGCGTATGAATGGTGACATTGAGTAACAAACGATCACTGTTGGTGTCGATCTGATAGATCTCTCGTGATCCAATCCACTTAGATGCTAAATCTCCATCCAGTTGCTGCCTATTATCCGGATTAAAAATAGCAATGTGATGAAATTCAAGGCGCTGTTGCGGTTGCACGATATCGATAGTCGCTCGCGTTCCGCCCATATCGGGATCAAAAAAAGTGATGTCTTGCCCTTCTTCCCATATCCCATCAAATTGAGACTGGGGTGAGAAAGCCTGTGCCCAGCGTGTGTATAACTCAGCATCGGTTAGCACTTCCCACACCCGTTGCGGTGTAGCCGAAATCTCAACGTAATAATTTAGCGTAAGCATTATTTCTCTCCCTGAACCTTTCTTGACGCTAGTTCATTGTCAGAAAAAATCAAACCACACCTCTGATTTGCCTAACTTAATCCTCTATTTTCCGACAGGCTAAGAAGTTCTCGCTTGTAACCTGCCACCACGATGCGCCGTAAAGCGAACCCAACATGTGTTCAGTATGGTTGCGAGCACGATTAAACTCATCCCGATAATTTGGCTTTGGCTCATTCGGTCATCGAAAAACGCACTCTGCCAAACCGCAGTGAACAGTAGGTTAGTAAAAATAAGTGGTGCAAGTTGAGAGCCGCTGCTTGCCAGTTGATACGCTTTGGAGCGGAAAACTTGGGTGTTAATGATCATCAGGGACATCACGCCGAGCCACAGCATATTAGAAGAAACAGTAGATTCCATCACATTGGCTTTGAGTAAAACATCGATGTCGTTAAACAACGTTAGCGGTAACAGAAATACGGCAGCAAACCCAAACGCCCAAAAGTTGATTTCTAATGGCGACATATCAGTTTTACTCACTTTATATAGCGTAAGCTGAGAGCCGGAATTGAAGAGTCCACCAGCTAGACCGAGTAATAAATCCGAGCGCCAAGTAAACTCCCCACCAACTCCCGCCAACATAACCACTCCAGTAAACGCCATTGCTAAAGCAGCCAATGTTGAAACGCGAATGTGTGCTCCCATAAACAGCTTTTCAACCAAAGGAATAAATAATGGGCCAGTGGCAAACAATACCACCCCTTCTACCAGCGTTAACGTTTGTAATGACGCGATGAAACACAACTGTGATAAGCCGATACAGAAGGCGCGAAGCAAAATCGGTTTTAACGTCCCAGCTTTAGGAAAGGTAAGATTTTTGAAACGAAGTAAGACAAGCAAAATAAGTGCAGGAGCCAAAAAGCGTAAGAAGCTAAACAGTGTGACGGAAAGTTCACCTGTCAACTGCTTTGCTAACAACCCAGTAACAGATAAGCTTAACGTAGACATCAGCATGAAAAGAATAGATTTATTTACTGCATTCATTCGATACTCCTTAATATGTGGAGTATTTTATGAGATATCACTTATTGTAAATAGCGAGTAATATTAACCATTAATGTAAGAAAAACTTACAGGTTAACTTATCTCTCATCATGTTATGGTTTCTAAAATATGCGTAAATTAGTCCCTCTAAAATCCATCTATGCATTTGTCGCTGTGGCGGAATCTGGCAGCATGACAGAAGCAGCGCAGATATTAAGTGTGAGTCACTCGGCGGTGAGTCAGGCGATAAAATCACTGGAGACTCAGGTCAACAAACCTCTATTTGATCGCGTAGGCAGACAAGTTCAACTTAATGCTGACGGTAAAAAATATTATCGAAAGGTTGCGCCAGCTTTAGAACAAATTGTCGATGCCACAGAAGCGCTAATCCAAGACCAAAACTTGCAACGTATTACGCTTAATATGGTGAATTCCTTGGCGCTGCATTGGTGGATTCCGCGAATGTCGAGTTTACAGGACTTTGCTCCGCAATTAGACGTTCGTTTATCCAACCTGTCTGGCAGGTTTAATCTAGAACAAGAAGGCATCGACGCAGCACTCGTGCATGGAAACACCGAGGAATGGCAAGATTATTACTGTGAAAAGCTCAGTGAAGATGAACTGGTTTTGGTGTGTAGCCCTGAATTGATAGCTAAGACGAATGACTCAAATATCGCTCAACTGTTAAAGCAGTATCCCATCATTGAAGTCACTAACGAACGAAGAAAAAATGACTGGAACGTGTGGCAGAATGCGACTGGCATCCTGCGACCTAAAAGCAAAAAACCAATCACTTTTAATATGTCGATACAAGCCGTGCAGGCGACGACTCGTCGTTTAGGCTTATTGGTGACTCATCGCTTGTTTGTAAAAGATGACATCAAATATGGCCAGTTAATCGAGCTGGGTAAACCCGTCATTAATCCTAACCAACAGTTTTACTTTGTTTGCCCACCACACAAGCTAAAGCTGGAATCGTTTCACCTTCTGCGCTCGTGGTTGCAACAATCATTCAATTAAAGAAACCTTTTGTTAAGCACATTCATTGAAAAATTAGTATAAAGTTAGAAAGAGCAATTTTCATCCAAGGATGGTTTATGAAGCGGTATCAAATATGGTTAAGCGTACTCTGCCTCACAGTACCCATGAGTGCAGTCGCTGAAAGTGAAGACGCTCATTCAGAGCAAGGCATCTCAACGGCAATCATAGGCGGCCAACAAGCCACTCAAAATCAATTGCCCTTTTTCGCACGAATCATTCTACACAAAACTGGCGCTAATCAATTTGCCAACATCTGTGGCGGCACGATTGTTAATGACCGCTTCATTTTAACCGCCGCTCATTGTGTAGAGCCGAGTGTTTTTTCTGATGGATGGACAATCAATGATCTGCGAGTCTTAGTAAAAAACCCGACAATGAACGATGTGTTTGTTGAGGAATTCAAAGATGTTCGCTCTATCACTATCCATCCAAATTACGAGCCTAGTGATTTATGGATTAATGATATCGCCGTACTTGAACTTACCCACCCGATCACCGACAACGTTCAATCCATTACGTTGCCGCAAGATTTTGGTGATTACAGCAGCCAATCGGTTTATCAGATATTCGGTTTAGGGCAAACCTCGACTAACGATGAAAGTGGACCAAATTATTTGCGATGGGCGGAAGTAAAACCACTCACTGATGCGCAATGTGCTTCTTTAGTGACGGGGTTTAATGCTCAAGAAAGCTTATGTGCCAATGGGTTTCCTGAGCGCAGTTATACCGGTATTTGCAGCGGTGACTCTGGTGGCCCTCTCACCTATCAAGACAACAACGGAATGTATCAACAAATCGGTATTGTGAGCTATGGTTCTTCTGTTTGTGAATCCGCTGCGATTCCGAGTGTGTTTACTGAGGTTCTAAACTACACAACATGGATTGAAGCCCAAACCAGTTCGGGAGTGAAGACTCGTTACAATGCCCTCTTAGCAAGCACAGAAGATTATCATAGTGAAGGTGATTCCGGCTTTGAACCAGAAGATACCAACACATCTGGCTTTGAGGATAATGGCAGTAGTGGTGGCGCACTTGGCGCAGGGGTGATCATACTTGGAGGCTGGTTTGGTTGGCTAAGACGACGCCGCAGAAATTATTCGCGCTCCTAATAGCTTCGACAAGACATCATAATATCTTGCGCTTAACACGAGAGTTGATGATGTCTTCTATTATTTTTTGCTCTTTTTTCGCTTTTTCATAATTTTGCTTAGTACGCCATCGTTCGAGCACTTTTTCTAACCCTTGAACACGAGCGTGTTTGTGCTCCAGCGTTTTTTGTACAGACGCGCATTCCGCTTGCATGACGGCTTGTTCATGCTCATGGTGGCGAAGCATTTTTTGCAGCATTTGATCGACACGATTAAAGTTCATCAGTGCTGCGCTTGTCAGTGTTGGAACAGTTCTTGTTGATTGTCCCGCATGGCCTTTCAATGCTGACAATTGTTCCAACTGCATTGAAAGATGGGAGTGACGTTGGCGCATGGCATCAAGTTGCTGACCCACACGATCACGTTGCTTTTCTTCCATTTGTTGCAGCTTACCCACTGCTTTTAACTTGGATTTCATCTCAACGATACCACTCCCACTTGGTTAAGCACTTTGAAAAAGCTGCGCGAGCTCGGTCAAACTGGTTGGGTAATCCACTGACTCATTAGCGGCTTGTTGTAAATACGCACGTAAGTTTGGATACATAGCAACAGATTGATCTAATTCAGGATCTTGCCCCGGTTGATAGCCTCCTAACGGCAACAGTTCTTTCACCTGAAGATAGTTGGAGTACATCTGGCGGAAATTATTCGCGATCGTGCTATGCGCCTCCTGTGTACAGGTACTCATACAACGGCTGATAGACGCATTAATATCAATGGCAGGATAGTGCC
The DNA here is from genome assembly GCF_037162085.1 of Vibrio sp. M60_M70. Taxonomy (NCBI): domain Bacteria; kingdom Pseudomonadati; phylum Pseudomonadota; class Gammaproteobacteria; order Vibrionales; family Vibrionaceae; genus Vibrio; species Vibrio sp. M60_M70. The sequence continues at coordinate 448,692 of NZ_JARLUL010000002.1, read as the reverse complement.
CTTGCTCGGCAAGTTGACGCGATAATACAACGTGCCCATCTAAGATAGCACGCGCAGAATCCACGACAGGATCTTGCTGGTCGTCCCCTTCCGCCAACACGGTATAAATTGCGGTTAGGCTACCGTGCTGATTTTCACTGTTGCCCGCACGCTCAAGGAGTTGCGGTAACACGCTGAAGACAGAGGGCGGATAACCGCGAGATGCCGGAGGCTCGCCAAGCGAAAGAGCGATTTCACGCTGCGCCATGGCGTATCGAGTGAGAGAGTCCATCAACAACAGAACATCTTTGCCTTGGTCTCGAAAATACTCGGAAACGCGATGACAAAGCAGTGTGGCTCTTAACCTCATCAGCGGGGATTCATCAGCAGGAGCTGCGATGATAATCGCCTTCTTGCGCGCCTCTGGGGTTAAGTTTCGTTCGATGAACTCGCGTACCTCTCGGCCTCGCTCACCAATAAGACCGACCACAATCACATCGGCTTCGGTGTTTTTGGTGATCATCCCCATTAAAACACTTTTACCGACACCACTGCCCGCCATTAAACCAATGCGTTGACCTTTTCCGACGGTCAAGAGTCCATTGATTGCGCGCACCCCAACGTTGAGTGGGGTATCAACAGGACGTCTCTTCAAAGGGTTAATCGGTTTTGGTTCAAGTGAAACACGATCTCCCCCTTTTAGCGGTGCCCCGTCGTCCAACGGCTCACCTAAACCATTCAGCACTCGCCCTAACCACTGAGCACTTAACTGCACGGTACTGTCACCGTCCAGAGGAATGACTTTCGCACCAGCAAATAAGCCACCTAAGCGCCGAATAGGCATTAGGTAAGCAATAGTGTGCTCAAAGCCCACCACTTGCGCTTCGATCATGTCGCCTTCTGCGGTTTCTACGAGACAGCGCTGCTCCAGTTTAAACCGGCACCCAACGGCTTGTAACATTAAGCCGTTTACTTTAATCAAGCGCCCTGTCACGCGAGCAACAGGGATTGAATCGAGCGAAGCCAATGCTTCGCTCAAACGCTCACTCAATAGCTCATGGCTTAAGGTATTACTCATGCTCTGATTCTACCTGCGGAATACTAACTTCATCCAAAAGGTGTTGTTTTACATTGTCCATACAGGCTTCTAAACGAGAGTCGCAACTTGCATCCGCCTCTGCATCATCGGTCACTAGTTGACAGCCACCAATCGGAAGTTCCGTATTAGCCACCAGTTTCCAAGATTGTGGTAGATCAGCATTAATGTGAGTAATTCGTTCTAAATCCTGCGGATTTAAATGCACGGTTACGGTTTCCGCTTTGCCTGGCATGGAAGACAATGTCTCATCCACCAAAGCAAGGATCTGTTGAGGCATTAAAGTGAGCTCAGCACGAATCACTTGCTGAGCCACTTTTTGTACCAGCTCACAAATCATATGGCGTTGCTGTTGCTCTTTTTCGTCTTGCCAGCGAGACAGCGCATGAAAGAGCTCGTTCACGGGTTTCGCCGCCTCTAGAAAACTCTGTTTTCCTGACTGCTCACCAGACACAAAGCCTTTTTGGAAGCCTTCTTTTTGCCCATCTAGCAGACCTTGTTGCTTACCCTGCTCGATACCTTGACGTAAGCCTTCCTCATGCCCTTGCTGTAAACCTTGTTGAAAACCGGCTTCAAGCTGTTGTTGAATATCAACTTGCGGCTCTTGCCAACCCTGGTTATCTAGCCCGAATTCGTCTTCTATAGCCTTAGGCTGCGCCAAAGGCGGAAAACGGTGCAAACGGTATCCACTCGGCGGCAGTCGCATCGTACTTGATTTTGTCTCTACCATGACGTTACTCCACCGTTGGCTCTTCATAAAGAAGCAACTGAACTTCACCAGATTCATCCAACTCACGCACCATTTGCATGATGTCTTGACGCGCTTTTTGAACACGACTTAGCGCAACAGCCCCGCGCGCTTCCATATCGTCTTCCAGTGCTTTCACCATACGCTGAGGCATAGAACGTTTAATGGCTTGCTGTAACGTAATTTCTGAACCTTTGAGTGCAACTGCCCACAATTCTAGTGGGATCTGCTGCACCAGCATGTCCATGGTTTCTTCACGCTGACGACCAAGAACCATAAAGTCGAACATATTCTCTTCAATGGCATTAACGACATCTTCATCATGCAACTTCAGCATTTCCATCAACGACCCGCGATCACCTTCAAAGCGGTTAATGATGTCAGCAGCTTGCTTGACACCAGATAGCGGTGTGCTTTGGCTTGCAGATACTTTTTCAATGCAGCGCTCAACGAGCTCATGCAAATCAATAGCAACTTGATGATCGATGTCTTGCAGCTGAGCAATTCGGAACAAGATTTCGTCATGGTAATCTTGTGGCAGGTGCTTCAACACCGCTGAAGAGCTATCAGCTGGCAAATAGGCAAGAAAAATCGCTTGCATTTGCGGGTGCTCATTCACAATGAAACGAGCAAGCGTTTCTGCTTCTACCCACTGTAAGCGCTGCATATTGTTGCGAATTTCATCACCATACAGCGTATTCAGCAGCCCTTTTGCCAAATCATTACCCAATGCTTTACGTAGCGTATTAGACAAATATTCTTTAGAAGCTCCACGAATGCCACTGTGCTCACGAAAGTCTTCAAAGAAAGTTTGAATAACGCCGCGAGCGGAATCGCTCTTAATGCCATTCAACTTCGCCATTGCACGAGTCACCCGCTGGGTTTCATCACGGCTAAAGTGCTGTAAAACCTTCGCAGCGGCATCCTCGCCCATGCCTAATAGCACGAGCGCGGTTTGTTCTACATAACTAAGCGTCTGCTTTGATGGAACTGTGTTCATTGATGTTTACCCATTGTTTCAGTATTTCGGCTACGCGCTCTGGCTCTTCATTGGCAATAAGCTGTAGGTGTTTCAATTGAATCTCTAGTGGCGAACCGGCTGGAGGCAGCATGTCGCTGTTTACATCTAAACCGGAAGAGGCTGAGATACCTTTTTCTGATAGACGACGATCAAGCACTTCTTCATGCTCACGCTCTTCACGCGTTTGCAGGTTGTCGTAATCAGGCTCTTCTTGCGGCTCTGCAAAGTCTAACTCTGGTACTGGCTTATCAACGCCAGTGAGGTGCATGATCAATGGGCGTAGTACGAAGAAGATCATCGCCAAGCCTAACAAACCACCGATAACGTAACGTATTGGCTGCTGTACTGTAGGGTCTTGCCACCACGGCAGCGCAGGAGGCGCATCAATTTCAATTGGAGTGAAGTTGAAGCTCATCAAGCTTAAGCTGTCGCCTCGTGCCGCAGAAATACCGACAGCATCCATGATCATATTTGAAATCTGCTCTTTATCTGCTTCACTCCAAGCAACACCATCCGGAGAGGCTTTCGAGTTCAACAGTACCGACACACTCATTTTCTCAATTTGACCTTGTTGGTATTGAGTACGACGAACACTACTCCCCACTGCATACTGACGGTTTACTTCAGAGCGTGCGTTAGTGTTTTGGCTATCGTTCGTTTCTACTTCTTCACCAGTTACCGGCGGTTGGTTGCTTAGAGAACCTGGTACGCCTAGCGCAATTTGGTCAACTGAGTTGTTGTGAATGGTGTGCTCGTTACGTACGACAGGTGCGTTATCCAAAATCTCTTGCGTTTCTTCAACTTGGCTAAAGTCCATATCGGCAGCAACTTGCACACGGAAGTTACTCGGACCCACAATTGGCGTAAGCATGTCTGCTGCGCGTTGAATGATCTGCTTCTCAACGTTCTTTTGATATTCAAGGTATTTTGCATTGACTTTACCTGCTTCCGCCGAAGCAACATCTGCACTGAGTAAACGGCCATATTGGTCGATAACAGATACAAATTCAGGCTTCATCGCCGTCACGCTACCAACCACTAAGTTGATGATTGCTTCAACTTGCTCAGACTTGAGGTCTTCGCCAGGTTTCAGCTCAAGCATCACTGACGCTGAAGGGTTCTCGCTGTTTTGACGAACAAATAAGGTTTGACGAGGAATAGCTAAGTGAACACGCGCATTCGCCACTGAATTCAGAGACATGATAGTGCGTACTAACTCACCTTCTAAACCATGACGGTAACGCGCCGTTTCCATAAATTGGCTTGTACCGAGAGAGCTGTCTTCTTTAAGCGAATCCAAACCTGTTGGCAGTTTGGCTTTAACACCTTTTGACGCAAGCAACATGCGAACTTTCGCAACTTCGCCTTCTGGCACAAGAACTTGGCCATTTTGCTCTTGCATACGGTAGCTTACACCTTCGCTTTCTAATACCGAGACAATCTCTCCGATATCAAAACGTTCTTGTTGGCTATACAGTGGACGGAAGCTTTGTGAGGAACTCCAAAGAGCGACCACAATGATTGCCGCAACAATCGCAGCGAGTACGGCAGATAACACTAGGTTTCTCTGGCTACTCGACCAGATTTGCTTCAGCTTCGTTGTTACATCGTCCATGCTATTCGCAGTAGAAAATGTCTGTGCTGAGCCGGAGGTCATGGCTGTATTTCCGGCGACTTGGGGGTTAGTTCTGACATGAATTACACCGGCATCTTCATAATATCTTCAAATGAGGTCACGACTTTGTTGCGCACTTGCATCAAAGCATTAAATGATAAGCTGGCTTTTTGGCTAGCGACCATCGCACCAACTAGGTCATCACTTTTTCCTGTTTCTACGGCCGTCATTTTTTGACTAGCCACTGATTGATGTTGATTCACTGTATCCAACACATTTGTCATCGCTTGTGAGAACGATAATGGTGCGTTTAGTGATTGTTGATCTAAAGGATTTGCACTCACGATAAACTCTGGCGGCTGCACTTGTGCCTGCATCGCCTGCATTTTTGACAACATAAGTTGCTCTGCCGAGACCGCATGAGTAGGTTGACTTGCCATCTATTTTTTCTCCTATTAGGCAGCCGAGCCTAGTGCCGACTGTAAATCAATACCATGTTCTCGCATGGCTGCGAGTTTGTAGCGTAGCGCTCGAGTTGATACTCCAAGCGCGTTTGCGGTTTTCGTTCGGTTTCCACCAAACTGACGTAATTTTTCTAAAATAAATTGATATTCGGCCTGCTTCTTCGCTTCTACATGACCAAAGCTTGAAGCTGGCTCAGCGGATGGAACTGGCGCAACAAGTTCAATAGGCAGCATCAGATCATGGGCAGTAATGTAGTCACCATGACGCATGACCAATGCACGCTGAATGACATTTTCCAACTCGCGAATATTGCCTGGCCAGTGATACTGACTCAGCGCACTGATCGCATCTTGGGATAGATGACAGCGACTGCTATCTTGATACTTTTCAATAAAGAATTGGCTGATCGGTAAAATGTCTTCTTTTCTTTCACGCAAAGGCGGCCAGTGCAGAGGCAAAACATCCAATCGGTAATAAAGGTCTTCACGGAATGTGCCTTTTTGAACTTCTTCCCGTAAGTCTTTATTGGTTGCCGCAATAACACGAATATCAAGCTTCACCGCCTTGTGGCTACCTACGCGTTCCACTTCACGCTCTTGAAGAACGCGTAATAACTTGGCTTGAACTGCAGGGGACATTTCTCCGATTTCATCTAGCAAAATCGTCCCGCCATTCGCTTCTTCAAACTTACCGCTTTGAGAGTTAGTCGCTCCTGTGAAGGCACCTTTTACATGACCAAATAGAACCGCTTCTAGCATCGACTCTGGAATGGCGGCGCAGTTAACCGCCACAAATGGACCATCAATACGTGGAGAGTGCTCATGCACATATCGAGCCAGCACTTCTTTACCCGTTCCCGATTCGCCTGTAATTAACACACTGGCGCTGGTGCAAGCGGCACGATGCGCCAATTGCAGTACCTGTTTGCTTCGCCAAGATTCCGCAACAATGTTGGCCATTGGCTTACCTAGCGCTTCAACGCGCTTCAGTAAATTGAGCAGCTGATTCGCTTCAAATGGGCGTAATAGATAATCGGTTGCTCCCGATTTCATCGTCTCAGCCGCCAAGATTCCCTGCTCTTGATCGACAATAGCGATAACAACACCAGAGTTACGTTGCTTTTGGTGGCAAGCAACAAACTCGCGGACACACATGTCCGGTAAAGTAGAGCTCACAAGAGTGATTTCTGCTCGCTCTTCAAGTAATGCGCCTCGGCCAGTACGAGTGTGTTTTGCGGTGTAACCTGCATTTTGCAACACATCCAATACTGGTTGAGCAAGAGCTTCATTCGGCTCAACCAACAAAATTTTCGTTTTCGTCATCATTGAACCTTAACTTTCGTTTGTTGATTTTGTTGTACATCAGGGTGGTGTTTCACTGCCGTTCGCTCGTTATCTCTCACTAGGCGCAACGTTACGCGTCGATTTTTCGCTTGGCCCTTCGTCGAACTATTGCTGGCAATTGGGTAACGAGAACCATGCGCTCTTGTTTCGAGCATCGATTTATCAATACCAAGTTCAACTAAGGCCTCGGCAACTTGTTCTGCTCTAGTACGCGATACTGAAAGGTTCGCCAAACTAGAACCAACGTTATCGGTGTGGCCATCAATTAGAATCTTGGTCACACGATCATCAACAGATACATAGCTATTTAGCGCTGCGAGCGTTTCTTGCTGCTTACGACTGAGCGCCTTCTGACCAAAGTCAAAAGACAGAACAAGATTTCGTGCCTCTGAAAACGAAAGCTTAGGCAAACGCGCTCGACAGGCATTAAATGACTTGAGCGCGTTTTGAATTTGAATAGTCGGAATCACAATCTCCGACAAAGAGGAAGCATCACTTCCCTTTAGTGACAACGTCACCCAATTACCAGTAGCAATTAAATCCATGAGTTCATCAGCACCTTTGCTGAAGACAAATCGTTGGGATGGCTTAGTAAAATCAAGGGTGGCAAACTCTTTTCTATAAAGCTCACTAGACCAAGGGGCACTTTGACTTATTAGAGCAATCGTTTTCCATTTATTATTTTCATAATGTATATCGGAAATAAAATAAGTTTTATTGTTAGGTTCCGAACGGAAATAAAACTTCCCATACGGCGTGCTTGAGTGCAATAAGTTGCATTCAAAGTTGTTTCCTTTATATGTCCACTTTGAAAGGTCCATGGGGATGGTCACAACCTCACCTGAATATGTCACCTTAGACACTAGCAAACTGACAAAAATAAATATTTTACAATTTATTAAACCGTTAGGGTTCATGTATATCTTACAATTCCATGACCTTATCAATTTAATTAAATATGCCACTAAGCCGTGATAACTGGCATAGTTAATCATGTTAATTACCTATTCTGAATATTGAAACTGGTTACAAAATACTCACAAGAGCATAGCCAAACCTTTGAAATCAAGATTTAAGCTTTAAAAACAATGTCTTATATTTTAATTATCTAAATTAGCTGTTACACCATGAAGATGGTTTTAAAAAGTTAATAACAACTAAAAACGCTTAATATTTTTATATTTTCTTATTAAGCAATTTATAAAGGAAACTAACCCTTTTTAAATTTTATTAAAAGATTAAGACTATATGCTCAAGGCAACATGTGAACTAAAGTCACAATCTTAGAGTTTGAAACTAAAAGATCATTAAAATTTCTGTGTAGACTACACGCCATTAAGTTAAAACAGTTTCGATTGTTAACGCACGGTAAAATATAAATGGAAAATAGAGTTAGCGAGCCTATTTCTGATATTCAACTACTTGATGTAGAATTATTAGGCAAACCTATTCATATCATTCGTGAAAAGCTTGAAGGCTTGATTTCAGAGTCTTGTTCCAGCCTTACGATTGAATTACAAAATTGGCTCAGTACGAGTAAAGTGGAAGCTAGCTTAACCTCTGTAGACTTGCATCGCTTTACACCAATAAAAATGGATAAAGACCAAACGTCAACCTATCAACACCAAGAGGGCGGCATGGTATTTGTTCATGGAGATGCTCACACGTTAATAAAACTGGCAGATCGGTTCTATGGCGCCAGCACTGAGCGTTCAGCAACAACACTGACAGCAAGTGACCTCCGCTTACAAGAGCGAATCAGTCGTATCATTATTGGTTGGCTTGCACCAGGTGAGATGTGGGAAATGGGTGAGTACGAAGCGCCCCGAGGGATTGGAATTAACGTGCAATTAAACATCGCGTTTGACGATCACCAAGGCTCAATTCATCTCAAACTAGATAACCACCTTATTCAAACACTGATCGAGCAGCTTGAACTGCAGCCCGATACGGATTTGTACCAACCATTCTGTCGCTCTTTAGAGGCAACGCCTGTTCGACTGAATGTTGTTTTAAGTAAAAAGAAGATGCCGTTGAGCGACGTTGTTGGCTTACAACCTAACGATATTTTACCAATTGAGCTTCTTAATACGGTTCCAGTCAGCATTGGTAACCAATCTTTATTTACAGGTCGTATTGCTGAGCAAGACGGCCAACTTGTTTTGATCTTTAACCCTGATAAGGAACCGCAGCGATGAGCGAAGCGCCAGAAACGAATGCATTCGACGCAGAAGAATTGAACTTTGACGACTTTCAATTAGAAGACTTTGAAGCTGAAAGTACGCTCCAACAAGAACCAGCAACTGCGGAACGTGATCTTAGCTTTTTCAAAAGTATTCCCGTCACTGTCACGCTGGAAGTTGCAAGCAAAGAAATCCCACTTGGGGACTTAATGAAAGCCGGAGAAGGCACGGTTATCGAACTTGAAAAGCTCAATGGTGAGCCTTTAGACGTAAAGGTAAACGGCTCTCTAATGGGTCACGCTGAAGTCGTCGTCGTTAATGATAAGTACGGACTTCGTCTGATCGATGTACATGACTCTGCATTGAGTGGCGTTGGTCAATAATCTTAGGTAGGCATCACAATGAAAAATCTGAGCGCTTGGCACCGTTGGTTACCTCTTTTGGTACTGGTGTCACTTTTGTTTGCTTTCCCAACCATGGCGGCAGACAACGGCTTAACTATCCTGTCCGTTTCTGATGGCGACACACAGCAAGAATACAGCGTTAAATTGCAAATTCTGTTGTTGATGACGGCGCTCAGTTTTCTTCCAGCATTCATTCTGATGGCAACGAGCTTTACTCGGATTATCGTCGTCCTCGCGATTTTGCGCCAAGCCCTTGGTCTTCAACAAAGCCCTCCTAACCGCGTATTGGTTGGAATTGCTTTGGCATTGACCTTGCTGATCATGCGACCTGTTTGGAGCGATATTCATGAAAATGCATTTCAACCGTATGACAATGGTGAAATCACGCTAATACAAGCATTCTCTGTAGCAGAGAAACCAGTGAGAGAGTTCATGCTGGCACAAACTCATCAAAGCTCTCTTGAGCAAATGCTGCGTATTGCCAATGAACCACTCGACCAAAACGTTGAGGATATTTCTTTTGCGGTTGTCTTGCCTGCGTTTGTCATCAGTGAACTAAAAACCGCCTTTCAAATTGGCTTTATGCTCTTCATCCCCTTCTTGGTTATCGACTTGGTTGTCGCCAGTGTGCTCATGGCAATGGGTATGATGATGCTATCACCTTTGATTGTTTCACTCCCTTTTAAACTGGTGGTGTTTGTACTCGTGGATGGCTGGGCAATGACGGTTGGCACATTATCTGCCAGTTTCGGTTAAATAGGAGCATGCTATGACCCCTGAACTAACCGTAACGTTATTTTCCGATGCAGTATGGCTGATCATTTTGATGGTTGCGGTACTGGTTGTTCCTGGCTTAATTGTCGGTTTGTGTATCGCCGTTTTCCAGGCCGCCACACAAATCAACGAGCAAACACTCAGCTTTTTACCACGTTTGCTCGTTACGCTATTGATGGTGATTTTTGCGGGTCATTGGATGCTCCGAAAAATCATGGAACTGTTTGATTTCTTATTCCACAACATACCGGGGATGATTGGCTAATGGCCATCACATTTGCAGAGCTCTCAGCGATACTCGGTCAACTCTGGTGGCCGTTTTTTCGTGTGGGAGCTGTATTTATTTCGATGCCCTTCTTTGGTGATGCAATCATTCCCGTTTGGATCCGTACCTTACTGGCACTTTCGATCGTCGTGATTACCGCACCATTGATGCCACCAATGCCACAAGTCGAATTATTCTCCATGACGTCTCTATTCCTTGCTTTTGAGCAAGCGATTTGGGGCGTGATGTTTGGGCTAATTTTGCACATGCTCTTTAACGTTTTCACCATGCTTGGTCAGGTCGTTTCTCTGCAAATGGGATTGGGTATGGCAATGATGAATGATCCTATCAACGGGCTTTCCGTCGCCATTTTGGGCCGCATATTTCTTATATTTTCAACCTTGTTATTTCTCGCGCTAGAAGGACATTTGCTCGTCATTGATATCGTGATTCAAAGTTTTGTCGTGTGGCCGGTCGGTTCTGGAATCACTTCGCTTTCTCTGCAAGGCGTTGTAAATATTTTCGGCTGGATGTTTGCCTCTGCTTTAGCACTAGCGTTGCCTGCCATTGTTTCAATGCTCCTAGCCAACATCAGTTTTGGTGTGATGAATCGCGCCGCCCCCTCACTCAACGTGTATGCATTAGGTTTTCCAATGACGATGCTTCTTGGCCTGTTCAGCGTATTAATTTCAGTATCTGGTGTGCCGGGTCGCTACACCGCACTTGTGCACGACACCATCAGACACTTGAGTAACTTTATGTTGGGGGGCGCATGAGCGATCAATCGTCTCAGGACAAAACTGAAAAAGCCTCGCCGCAGAAAGTAAAAAAAGCACGTCAGGAAGGACAAATTCCTCGTGCTAAAGAGTTTACTACTGCGGTGATATTTCTAGCGGTGGCGCTCTACTTTTACTCTCAGCTCAATAGCATTTGGGAAAGTATGTCAGGTATTTTTCGCTACAACATGATGCTGACGCGAGCCGACCTAGAAAACCCTAAACAGTTTGTCGAGCAATTGGGACAAAGTTTAGCGGTAATCATCGACATGTTATTACCGTTGTTTACCGTCATTATTATCGTGACCTGTGGTAGCAGCCTTGTACTAGGCGGTTGGATGTTCCGTCCGGCGAACGTTATGCCAAAGCTGAGCAAAATTAATCCTTTAAGTGGGATAAAGCGTATTTTTTCGACACGCTCAGTGGTTGAACTCTTAAAGTCCACGTTCAAAGTAGCCGTGATCTTCGGCATCTTATATGGCTATTTAGACAACCACCTACAGCCATTACTTGGCATGCAAAACCTTCCGCTCAGCCAAGGTTTTTCTCTAGTAATGTCTATTCTCTTTGAAGGCTTACTGTTGATGGGGTTTGCGTTATTGTTATTTGGTGTTGTAGACATTCCCTACCAACGTTGGGAGCACCTAAAAGAGCTGCGTATGACCAAACAAGAGCTGAAGGAGGAATTCAAGAACAACGAAGGCCGCCCAGAAGTAAAGCAGCGAATCCGTCAAATTCAACAGCAGTTTGCACGCCGTAAAATCGATAAGATGGTACCAACGGCTGACGTGATCATCACTAACCCAACTCACTACGCTGTCGCTCTGAAGTACGAACCTTCACTTTCTGATGCTCCATTTGTAGTTGCAAAAGGCGTAGACGAAACAGCCATGCACATTCAACGAATCGCCCGAGAAAACAAGGTGGAGATCATCAACTCACCACCGTTGACTCGTTCGATCTATCACACCACGGCGATTGAACAAGCAATCCCAAGCCAACTGTACATTGCCGTGGCACATATTCTTACTTACGTTTTGCAATTGAAAGCCTTCCGTAAAGGTGAAGGAAACGAGCCAACTCCTTTGCCTCATTTTTCGATTCCAAAGCATTTGCAGCACTGATTAACCCGCGTTTATCCAAGGACACGAAAGTATGCTTAACCGGTTAAAACAACTTCAAACATCAACCAAAGGCTACATTGGCATTCCAATTGTCTTGCTAATGATTTTGGCAATGGTGATTTTACCTTTGCCTCCCCTGCTATTGGATGCGTTATTTACCTTCAATATCGTCTTGGCAATACTAGTATTGCTGGTCAGCACTACCGCAAAGCGACCATTAGACTTCTCAGTTTTTCCAACGATTTTGTTAGTCGCGACATTATTGCGTCTTACACTGAACGTCGCTTCCACACGAATCGTACTCCTAGAAGGACATAATGGGGGGGATGCGGCAGGTAAAGTCATCCAAGCGTTCGGTGAAGTCGTTATTGGCGGTAACTACGTCGTTGGTATGGTGGTGTTTGTTATCTTGATGATCATCAACTTCGTCGTAATTACCAAAGGTGGCGAACGTATCTCTGAGGTGTCAGCGCGCTTTACTTTGGATGCCTTACCGGGCAAACAGATGGCGATTGATGCCGACTTAAATGCCGGTCTTATCGATCAGGAAACCGCTCGATTGCGTCGTAAAGAAGTCGCTAACGAAGCCGATTTCCACGGCTCGATGGACGGTGCCTCAAAGTTTGTGCGAGGCGATGCTATCGCTGGTTTGCTGATTCTGTTTATCAACATCATTGGTGGTATCAGCATCGGCGTCTTTGAGCATGGACTCGCAGCATCTGACGCCTTTAAAACATACGCACTACTTACAATCGGTGATGGCTTAGTAGCTCAAATTCCGTCACTTCTATTGGCAACGGCTGCAGCGATTATCGTTACGCGAATTAATGATAGCGATAATGGCATGTCGGAAACCATGCAAAAACAATTGCTGGCAACCCCGGCGACACTGTTTACCGTCGCAGGCATCATGGCTGTGATAGGCATGGTACCAGGCATGCCACATTTGGCCTTTTTTGCTTTCGCGGGTGCTTTAGCTTTCGCGGGTTGGCGTCAAACGAAAAAGCCCGTGCAAGACTCCCAAATCGAGGAGGTCGAAGCACTTTCACAAGCCATGCAAGAGGACGATACACCACTTACGTGGGAAGATATTCCTCATGTTCAAACGTTGTCACTTTCCCTGGGTTACCGTCTCGTTCACCTAGTCAACAAAGAACAAGGTGCACCTTTATCACAGCGTATTCGCGGTGTGCGCCGTAACCTATCTGAACAAGTCGGCTTTTTATTACCAGAGGTACGTATTCGAGACAACCTAAGCCTTAAACCGAATCAGTATACAATTTCTCTCAATGGCGAAGTGATCGAACAAGGCTTTATCGAGCCAGAACGTTTGATGGCGATTGCAGTCGGAGAAACGTACGGTGAAGTAGATGGTATTTTGGGCAGTGATCCTGCTTACCAATTACCAGCAGTGTGGATTGAACATCAAGACAAAGCGAAAGCGCTGAACATGGGTTATCAAGTGGTCGATGATGGCACGGTCATCGCGACTCATATTAGCAAGATAATGAAAACAAACCTTGCTGAGTTGTTTACTCACGACGATGTTGAAGCTATGACGCAACGTTTGACACAGCAAGCACCGAAGTTAGCCGAAGCCCTAGCCGCGGCACTTAACCCTGCGCAGCAACTCAAAGTATATCGCCAGTTGTTACTAGACCAAGTGCCACTAAAAGATATTCGTACGATTGCTAACACGATGCTGGAGTCCGCGGAAAACACTAAAGACCCGATTTTACTGGCATCTGATGTGCGTTGCGCACTAAAACGCACGCTCGTAAACCTGATTGTGGGACAGAAAAACGAATTAAATGTCTATGCTCTCTCTGATGAACTAGAACAAATGCTACTGACTTCGCTACAACAAGCACAATCTTCTGGTACAGTAATGTTAGACAGCTTCCCAATTGAGCCAAATATTCTTGGTCAGTTCCAACAAAACTTGCCACTGATAAGACAACAGCTCAAACAACAGGGATTACCTCCGATTCTTCTCGTTATGCCTCAGTTACGTCCACTTCTGGCTCGTTACGCACGCACATTTACGCAAGGACTGGCAGTATTGTCTTACAACGAAATTCCAGAAAACAAACAAATCAATGTGGTAGGAAACCTTGGTTAATCTTATTTCAACACATGCGATGTACGAACATTTGGTTGGTCTCGCAGTACAACATATCGTCACGGATGACGATCAATTAGTATTTGATGCTTTAAAGCACAATGACATTCAACACGCGTGCCAAGCCATTCGCGAGACTCAATCAGGCGAGGTAGAATTCCAACACCTGACGTTGAGATTTGGCACGCGTGGCGAACAAAGCGTCTATCAATTCGAACTCTCTGAACAAATGCAGTACTGTCTAGATTTGTTCAGCCTTTATCTCGCATTGCGACAAACACAGTTTCAGCTAGAAGCCTTTCACCCCGACTTAATCAGTAACGTCGTCGTGCCGATAAGAATTGACGCATTACTATGGGAACCAGGCATATACTTTCTCGAACAGATGATTCAGTTTCACTCTTCCGCTTTTCAACATGTGATTCCTTCTCTTCAAGCAGACAAAACGCTATGCGCCTATGATAAAGTCTCAGCGCTGATAGAGAAGTTAAGAGAAAACGCCTACTCACTTTGGTTTGAAGTCGCGACATCACAAGTGAACTTCGAACGAGTCGCTGACTTTAGTCCCGATATGATCAAACTATCAGTCACGTTAGAGGATAAAGAAGAAAGACATGCTTTCCTACCGATTGCTAAGTTCTTAAGAAAGCACAAATACCCTTGGGTAGCCGGGCGGGTAGCGAGCCAAACAGAGCTAAACCGCTATCGCTTGTTAGGGGCCAATTATTACTTTGGTTATTTCAGTGACATCCCGACCTCCCTCTCTTTTCAATCTTTTGGTGAGGAATGACAGAATCCTAACTATTAATCTTTATAAAACAGCGCGAATTATTCGCGCTGTTTTTTTATTTATAACGAAGAACGACAATATTGATAGATGACTGCTTCCCTGATTAAGTCAGGCTTATTCAGGTTATTTGATGTTATATCTGTATTTTCATGGAATACAAGTCACTAAAAATCATCAATTTTGATCTTTTTTAGGAATTTTTTAATTTTCAAATTAATCATTAAAGCTGACCGACCGCCTCTAGTTAGTGACTAGGGAATATCCCGAGGCCTGAAAGATATAGTGACTAACTAAGGAGACTAAGATGGCTTTATCAATGCACACTAACTACGCATCGCTTGTAACTCAAAACACTCTGAACAACACAAGCGGTCTTCTAAACACCGCAATGGAACGTCTAAGCACAGGCTACCGTGTAAACTCAGCTGCAGATGACGCTGCTGGTCTTCAAATTGCTAACCGTCTAGAAGCACAAACGCGTGGTATGTCAGTAGCAATGCGTAACGCTCAAGACGGCATCTCTATGATGCAAACAGCTGAAGGCGCAATGGATGAGATGACTAACATCACATACCGTATGAACGACCTAGCAACACAGTCTTTGAACGGTTCAAACAGCGATAAAGACCGCGCGGCAATGGACGCAGAATTTAAACAGCTTACAGCTGAACTAAAGAACATCGTGGACAACACCTCTTTTGGTGGCCAAAAACTACTAGCAACTGGTGGTGGTTTTGAAGCTGGTGCAGTTACCTTCCAAATCGGTGCTTCTTCTGCTGAAACTCTAGATGTTGACGCATCTGCAAGCATCCAGAAAGTTGCAGCGACTCTTGCTGACGCAGCAATCACAGACGGTATCGGTGATACAACTAAAGCGAAAGCAGCTCTTGATAAAATCAGTGGCGCAGCTGGTCTAGTGGAAGATATCGGTGCTACTCGTGCTCAATTTGGTGCGAACATCAACCGTCTTGAGCACACTATGACTAACCTGGGTAACATGGTTGAGAATACTTCTGCTGCTAAAGGCCGTATCATGGACGCAGATTTCGCTGTAGAATCTTCAAACATGACTAAGAACCAAATGCTAATGCAAGCTGGTACGACAGTTCTGTCTCAAACTAACCAGCTACCTGGTATGGCAATGTCTCTACTTCGTTAATAACGAACTAGAAATAAAATATACCAAAATAAAAAGCCTCCCTATGGGAGGCTTTTTTATCACCTGCGAATATAAATATAGCTTTTATTCCCACGTTGCTCTTCCGGTACTCTAAAACCTATTTTCCGCATTATATTATGAAGCACTTTATTAAATAGCTCCAACTCAACTGTCTCGCTTCCCTGTCCTTGCTGATATGTTTTCAACTCAGGGAACTTGGATATCGCTTCTTGTAGCGATACTTGCTAGTTCATCTGAATTAATATTTTGTTTGCTCAGTAACTTAGCACTAATAAACGTTTCGTAAGATCGAGCACATTTCATCAGCCGCAAAACAAATTCATTCATTTCTGCCGTTCTTATCTAAGTGTAAAACTAACGTTGGAAAAATATCTTCAAACACCAAATACATACCAAGTTAAAGATACCAAAAAGCGACATCCCACTATGTAGGAATAGTCCCAATAAAATAGCAGGAAGAACCTAAAATACCGCACTATTGATAGTTTACTTAAACTCCCTCCCCCTAAAGTGGATTAAATAATTTAGTTTTTTAGTCGCCTTGTCTTATAAGGAAACACTAGATGTTTTCTAGAGGAAGGCGGAACACACTAGGTGGAAAATCTACTTCCTCTCAAATCCAAATAACATCGTAAGTTTATGTTTTAAAAGCTCATTTTAATTGGGCACGTATCTTGCGATAAGACATATATTCCAGGCATAGAGTTACGCCAATTACCGATGAGAGAGGGAATAAGCTCGTGAGTTCATTAGATCCAATATCCATGGCAACTAAGTTGGCTACGTACGACGTTCAACCATTTAAACAGCGCTATCAGCTACAAGCCGATAAATACCAATCTCAGTTATCTGCCTTGGGCAAAGTTGAAAGTGCAATGCGTGAGTTCCGAACTGCTCTCAAAGAGATGAACAGCAGTACTAGCAGCATCATTAAAAACTCAACAAGCATTTCTCAAGAAGGTTACTTTACAGCTAATGCTGACGCAAAAGCGCTATCCGGTAGCTACCAGATTTTCGTTGAACAAGTTGCAACATCACATCAAGTCTCTACAGGCATGCCTGCAGACCTTGACGCCACTACAGAGGTTCCGACTTCAGGAACTCTCGAATTCACCATCAACGGTGAAACGATGACACTTGATCTATCAACAGTCGATACCGACGGTGATGGTACAGCAACAATAAGTGACTTAGCGACTGCAATTAATAACGACAGCGATAACCCAGGTGTAAATGCAACCTTAGTGCGCTCAAACGGCCAGACTCACTTTATGCTTTCAAGCACTGAAACTGGTGTTGCTAACCAAATCAACGTATCAGCGTCTGGTACTGGCCAAGCCTGGTTTGAAGATGCATTCACAAACCTCAATCAGATAAGTGCTCCACAGGATGCTGTGATTTGGTTAGGAGCAGAAGGAACTGGGCTAAAACTAACAAACTCAAGCAATACGTTTGAAGGTGTTATCGATGGCGTAGATATTACCGTTACCAAGGCTCAAACCTCAGGAGAAACCGCTATTGGTTTAGGTATCGGAGCTGACGACGAAGCAACAAAAGAGCAGCTCAATAAGTTCGTAGAAGCCTACAACACATTGATATCTGCGATTGATGAGCACACGCAAATCGGCGGCGAAGATAAAAAGCGAGGCGCTTTGGCCAGCGATCCAACTATGCGTTCGATTGAAAGCCAGTTAACCAGCCTGGTTCGAGGTGAGCACGGCGGCATGCGCTTGAGCGAAATCGGTGTGACATTGGACCGCAATGGCAAAATGAAAGTGGACCAAGAAAAGTTTGCCGAGGCACAAAAAAACAACGGTGCGGGCTTGGAAGCGATGTTCAATGGCGACGGCGCTTTGCTCGACTCTATTGATGCTATGGTCGAACCATTCCTCAAATTCTCTTCTGGAGCGTTCAAATCTCGTAAAGAATCGCTACAAGCAAACATTGATCGCATCTCAGATAAACAAACTACTTTAGAGCGTAAATACGACATGTCGTACAAGCGTTACCTAAAACAGTTCACTCAAATGAATACATTAATGACCCAAATGAACCAAACCATGTCAATGTTTGGCTAAGGCTTTAGGAGAATATCTCATGCTTATGGACTCTGGCTATGACTCGTACCAACAAGTCGATCTCGACGCGCAAGCGGCAGCAGCAAACCCACACCAATTAGTCATTATGTTGATCGATGGCTTACTTGATGAAGTTGAACGTATTCGTGGCCATTTGGCTGCGAATCGCTTGGCTGAGAAAGGTAACGGAATCAACAAATGCATGAACATCTTGATTGGGCTCACAAGCGCTCTAGATGATGAGAATGGTGGCGAAATTGCTGAAAACTTACGCCAGCTGTATGACTTCTGCCAAGTTGAGCTTTATTACGCCAGCGTGCAGAACGATGCGAATCGCTTGGTTAATGTCGAGCGTGTAATGGGTAACATTCGTGAAGGTTGGATGAATTTTGGACAACAAGCATAAAGTGTCGCCAGAGCGATTTCGTCATTTATCTCAGCTCATCCAATTCGCTACAAAAACAGCAGATTGGCATGCGCTTAAGCGCTATGACTTGCAGTTGCGAGAGCTATTGATCAGTCACAAACCTTTTTTGAAGGATCCTAAGCTTGCACCTGAAATTCAACGTGCCAAAACCGTTCATGCTGATGCATTCGCTAGATTAGAAAAGTCGAAGAACGAGTTAGAAAAAGAGATGAACATGGTCAATGACCATCAAGAGCGCGCTATGGCCTATCAATTAGCGATGACCATGGAGCTAACTCAATGATCGTATCTCCTTCAACTCAAATATCCGGCAATGCATCACCTAGCCATGAAGGCAACATAAAACAAGCAAGAGCTGTACACGGTTTTTCTCATAACCCTATGTCTGAGCATAGCCAGTATGACGGCCAAGGTTTCGCCTCAGCTTCAACCGTGCCGAGTTTTCATCTTACCGCTCCAGCTTTGGACAGCGAAGAAAAGGCGTATGATCGTGGTTCGGATACTGACGAACACTCGGCTTCTGAAGCAGATGCTCACCTGACAAGTACACTGGGTTCAACAGAATCACCTGATCTTGCTATGCAAGCTCAGGCTCTAACCCAGAGTATGCTCACTATGGCCGAAAAGCAGCCGGGTCAGTTCGGAAAAACTCCGCCTTTAGCGGTAGCTAACGACGTTAAGTCTGCAACACAAGACTCAAATAACGCCTTGCTAAACACCTCTCCAAAGCAACAAGAGGTGCAACAAAGCCAACCGATGTCATCGAACTCGCGTCTATCAATCTCCAGTGCCGACTTTCAGACCCTATTGAGTCAACCAGCTCAAGGGCAACCAACGGCCTCACCACTCCAAGGACAAACACCAACGCCACAAGCCCCGAACACCGCCGTTGCCACGAGTCATATTCAAACTCAAGGCTCTGAGTGGGCGGCTGTGCGCGTTGACACCAGTGCTGGAAAATGGGGAGAGCAAATGATGCAAGTTCTGCATGACCGTGTGACTCTTCAAGCGCAACAAAATGTACAAGAAGCCAAAATCCGCCTCGACCCACCGGATTTAGGTAAGCTGGATTTACTTGTACGTGTTGAAGGCGACCGACTAAGCGTGCACATCAATGCCAATGCAGCCGCAACACGAGAAGCTTTAATGCAAGTGTCTGAGCGTCTACGCACAGAACTGCAAGAGCAGAACTTCGTCCATGTCGATGTCAACGTGGGCTCTGATCAAAGCCAGAGTCGCAATGACCAACATACAAATGAAGAAGACGCCACTATTTTCGCAGCACGAGAATCTGGTGCATTCCAAACCACAACAACAAATTATTCAGAACACTGGCTGAACACTCAAGCCTAGTTAATCCTCGAGGAAAAAGGTTATGACCAAACAACAAATGATCGCCCTGTTTATCGCCATGATCATCACCAGCGCCCTCGTTTCGGCCGCCACGATTATGGGCGGAATCTGGTACTTAAACAAACACGCTCAAGAGTCACCTGACTCTGGTTCCTTGATCGATGATTCTCCATTGTCATTTTTAGTCACAGAAGAACCGACAAGCAAAGGTCCTAGCTTCCATCCTTTAGACAAAGTCGTTTTAACCGTAAAAGGTAAAAAGCAAACTCACTTTGTCATGCTAGAACTAGCAATTGAAACACGCCGTCCTGAGCGTATCAAAGACATTGATGAATACATGCCAATGGTACAAAACTCATTATTAAAATTGTTTAGCGACAAAACATTTGATGAGTTACAGCAAGCGGGTGCCATTGATATTCTGCAAAACGAAGTAAAACAAACGCTTTTACTGGCTTTTGCTAAGACAGACATCGTTCGCGAAATAGACGATGTTTTGTTGACTAAATATGTTGTGCAATAACGGAGCACAACCATGTTAGACATGAATATACAAGACACCTATACCACAGAAGAGGAAGTGACGACGCCATCACGTCCAATTGACGAAAATGCACTACTGCAACGTCATCAAGTTATGGTGAAACGCGTCGTTAACCAGCTACGTGTTCATGCCACTTCTCACTGTAGTATTGAAGATATGCAGCAAATTGGCCTTATCGCTCTAGTTGAAGCTGGACGCCGATACGGCGATGTTGACGATCCTCATTTCCCTGCCTTTGCCGTGTGTCGCGTTCGAGGTGCAATTTTAGACGAATTACGCCGGCTAGATTGGCGCTCACGTAAAACTCGCCAGCAGGCTCACGAACTCAATGACGTGACTCGAGATCTCACACGCTCTTTAGGTCGGATGCCCACGGATGCAGAAATCATCCAAGCCTTGGGGACGAATGAGCAGGACTATTACAACCGCCAAAATGCCGCCCTTGCGGGAGAGATGCAAAGCCTTGACCAACTAATGGAAAGCAGTGGTGATAGTTATATTGGCGGGCAATATGATGGCATGGAACATGAGCATATTCGTCGCAGTTTAGATAGCGCTTTAGGCAAATTGCCGAAGCGTGATCAATTGCTGCTTACTCTGTTCTATCAACATGAACTCAACTTACACGAAATAGCTCTGGTATTGGATCTGACACCACCTCGTATATGTCAGCTTCACAAACAAGCGCTGAAACAACTCAACCAATTAATGTCCTCTTAGGAGTCACAAGATGCAAAAGTTTTTTGGAGTCCTCACTATCCTGGTGTGCGTCTTCGGTGGATACATGTGGGCCGGCGGTAACTTAGGCGCTATCTGGCAACCAGCCGAATTCCTTATCATCATTGGCGCTGCTGCTGGTTCTTTGATCATCGGTAACCCACCTCACGTACTGAAAGAAATGCGTCGCCAAGTGCCTGCGACCATTAAAGGTCCAACAGAAGAGCATGAGTACTACATGGAATTAATGGCGCTACTCAATAACTTGCTTGAGACAGCGCGCAACCGTGGTTATAAGTTTCTTGACTCTCACATTGAGTCGCCAGAACAGAGCTCTATGTTTCTCGCTTACCCGACGATTGCTGAGGATCATCGCCTAATTTCTTTCATTACTGATAATTTACGTTTAATGGCAATGGGACAAATGTCGCCTCATGAATTAGAGGGACTGCTAGAGCAAGAAATTGAAGCTATCCAAAACGAAATGCTTTTGCCTTCACGCTCATTACAGCGTACAGCAGAAGCACTACCTGGCTTCGGTATTCTTGCAGCAGTTGGTGGCATCATTATCACCATGCAGGCCATTGATGGCTCAATCGCGATGATTGGTTATCACGTTGCAGCAGCTCTCGTAGGTACATTCATTGGTATTTTCGGTTGTTACTGTGGTTTAGACCCACTAAGTAACGCCATGGCTCAGCGAGTAAAACGTAATATGACTGCTTTTGAATGCGTACGCGCAACCTTGGTTGCCTACGTAGCGAAGAAGCCGACATTGCTCGCCATTGACGCTGGTCGTAAACATATTCAGCTAGACATCAAACCAACATTCAACCAAATGGAGAAGTGGTTAGCTGAACAGGAGGGATAATGCAAAAACAAGAGCATGTAGTGTTCAAACGTGCCAAAGCACACAGCCATGATGAACCTCATGGCGGCGCGTGGAAAGTCGCGTTTGCTGACTTCATGATCGCCCTAATGGCGCTGTTTCTTGTGCTTTGGGTTATGCAGGTGGTAGACAAAGAAGAGCGTAAAGCAATTGTCGCCCACTTACATAGCTCGAGCGTATTCGACAAGAGTTACGGTAATCCATTTGATACTTCACAAAGTATCTCTCCTATTGACTTGGCACAGGACTCTTCTGTGCCAAGTAAACACAATTCCAACCACGTGGTAAGCTCATACTTTCGAGGTGACGGCGATGGGCCAGAAATCGACTCGTTGATTCCTGGTAACTTCGATACTCAGGAGCAACTTGCAGCGTTGGCGAAAGTCATTGAACGAATGACCGCTCAGATTAACGCACAAGGAAATGTCAACGTCACCGTGACCCCACAAGGCCTACGTATCGTCCTTCAAGATGATTACAAACAGCATATGTTCAGTCGTGGTGGCGCAGAGCTGACCCCTTTCTTCGAAGACTTATTACTTGCACTTGCGCCTGTATTTCAGCGTGTGAACAACCCACTGATCATCAGCGGACATACGGATGCGATTCCATTTAAAAAACGCTTTGGTCGTCAATCAAACTGGGCGCTATCTGCATCTCGAGCTGATGTCGCAAGAAATACGCTGGTTGAAGGTGGCATGCCGGATGATCGAGTCATGCAGGTCACAGGCATGTCGGATAGAGCACTGCTTAACCCTGATGAACCAGATTCAAGCGAAAACCGCCGTATCGAGCTGTTCGTTTTAACGACGCCAGCAGCCAAAGTACTCGAAACTCTTTTTGGTAACCACCAAGAAAGTGAACTGCAAAAAGCGAAAGATAAAGCCGAATTTAACCAACCAGTCATTCGACAAGAAGTCATCAATTACTCGGGTGATACGGCCACCAACGAAGTAAATATTCAAGAATTATAACCTCAAAAGGTCACCTCGCCTGATGGTGACCTTTCTAACTGAAACCTCTGTTACTGTGACTTTTTAGTTGAGTTCTATATGCACATAACACCTTCCGAAAACAAAAAACGCGATCTGTTGAAGAAAGCCTTTTTATGGTTAATTGTCTTCGACTACCTTTTATTGGCGTTTTTCTTAACTCAGCTGTCCAGTTTAACGCTTAACAGTGGGACCATGATCAGTATGCTGCTCGTCGTCTACAACGTCTTACTCGTTTCTCTGTGCTTTCAAAGAACCAATAAACAGGACTCTTATATTATCTACCCTGTTTTATCCGCGACGTTGTTGGCATTTGTCTGCTTTCTTTATTTCTTTTTTTAATTTAGATACCAGACTCCACCATTGATTTGATTTTTACTGCTTTTTCGAAGTGGTCGAGCCGATGGGTCTGAATCCACCACGTAGCCGCCTCCATCAACTGTTCAGGATCATCATTTTTGTTGGCGAAAAACGCATAAAATGAGAGCCCAACCTGCTCACCTTTGCTTTCGATCTTTTTGTCACAGACCTCTATTATTTTGTCTCTCAATGAAGCTCTCATTTCTATTCCCTTACGCTAGTACATACTCACTAACCATACGGTTGAAAGAAATCAGATCAAACGAACCTTTAATTTCAAAACGTACTCTTCCCACCTCACTGATGAAGAACTCAATTTCACAATCTAAGTCAAAAGTACCAGACGTCTCGATAGAAAATGCATTGATCTTGCTATAAGGCAGCGACGTGTAATCCACTTTTGAGCCTGTAATCCCTTGCACATTCGCCGCAATCACTCGCTTGTTGGTAAACACCACTTGGTCGCGAACCGTTTTAAAGCCCGCAAATACCGACTCGCCATCAATAAGAAACTTGTGAAAATCTTCCCTAACTTTTGATACCTCAATGGGTTTAAGCTTAAACACTGATGAATTGTCGAAATCGATCATAGTCATTCCTTTTTAGTTGATAGCGAACAAACTCAACGTAGCAGATACACAGACCGTTGCCTATCAGCTAAGTACCATCTTTCGATTTCAAACCTAGGAAAAATTCAACAAAGTGCATTACTTCCAGCCCTGCCGCCATAGCTCTGGATCTTTCAGGTCTTGCCAGTTCATCTCTTGCTCACGTTTACTCATAACCGCCTCAATGACACATTTCACAACATTGCCTTCTTCATCCAGCTCCATTTCTGTTACGACAAAGTGCTTCTCTTTATTTTTAGATGACGTCGCCGTCCATTTGCTGTGCAATAACTTCTTGGGATGAATTTTATTCATAGTGGTATACCAATTTAACTAACATCTTTATGTATACGACTGAATACCAAGAGAGAATCAGATTTTATTTTTAAGCATCCACGCAAAGAAAAAGCCGCAAAAGAGGTCATCCCCTAATGCGGCCTTGCTTGCAACCCAATTAGGTCTTTTGACCGTTCAAACGAGGGTTTAAGTACTGACTCTGTAGCAACTGCAACGCCTTACCAACCAGCACAATCACCACCGCGCCAATCAATACGGGCGTGAACAAAAAACTCCACCCCTGCCCAGATGCCATGATCAAGATTGGATTTGCGCCCGCAGGTGGATGCGTTGTCTTCGTAATCAGCATTGCTGACACTCCTAACCCAGTCGCAATCGCGAGGGTGATTGGCGTGATCTCAACATATTGGCTAAACGCAATACCGATAGATGCCGTAATGAAGTGACCAATGATCACATTTTTTGGTTGAGCGAGAGGGCTGCTAGGCACCCCAAACACCAACACCGCCGTAGCACCAAATGGCGCCATGAGAAGTACAACCTCAGTAAGAGACACCTCGGCGTAAGACAACACACCAATAGCCAATGTCGCACCAAGCCCCGCGACCAACGATAAAATTAAATTATTCATAAACACCTCAAAGTAGACCGAATTGTCTACAAATTAAAATAGACAAACCTGTCTACCTTTGTCAATATGTGTTTGTAGAACTTTTTGAGGACGTAGTTATGAACAAAAAGAAACAGTTATTGATCGACACCGCGTTGTCGCTGTTTTACAAACAGGGCATCAACTCCATTGGCATCAATGAAGTCCTTAAAGTATCTGGCGTGGCTAAACGCACGCTGTACAGCCATTTTGAAAGCAAAGAAGCGCTCATCCTCGCCGCACTAGAACAACGCCACCAAATCTTCATGGCGTGGCTAGAGGAGAAACTATCACCAGCACAATCGAGCACGGACGTGATCGACCAGTTGTTTACCGCGCTTAACGGCTGGTTTCATGGTTCTGAGGAAAAATTGGGCGAGTTTCGCGGCTGTTTCTTCATCAACACGTCCGCCGAATTCAGTGACGACAGCGGCGAGATCGCAACGTATTGCCGCCACCATAAACAACAGGTTCGAGAGCTAATTCAACGCTATCTCAAATCAGACAACACATCATTACTCGATGCCATTTGCATCATGAAAGAAGGCGCCATTACCACCGCTTACATGACAAAAGAGTACGACGACGTCACAAAGAAATGCGTAGAAATTTTGCGTAAACTGTAACCGCAACTGTAAGAAAGCAAGCAACGAATCGACCGAGCTCCAAACTGGCAAGAATGTTCAGAAATGGTAAGGTAAGGTTATTTTATCAACCTAATGAGACATGCTTGATATGAAAATTGGCGAACTGGCACAAAAAACGGGCCTTGCTCCCTCGCGTATTCGATTTTACGAGCGCATCGGGCTGCTAAAAACCGTGACCCGTAAAGCCAACGGGTACCGTGAGTATCCGCAAGAAGCATTAATGATTCTGGACATGATCACAACGGGTCAGCAAGCTGGATTCAGTTTAGATGAACTAAGTGCGTTACTGCCATCCGACCTTTCTAACTGGGATCATCATCAGTTATTGACAACCTTGCAGCAAAAAGTCCAAGAGCTCGACGAGCTTGAGCGAAAAATCGCGCAGAGTAAAAGCAAGTTAAAAGAAGTACTTAAAGAGATTGAAGCTAAGCCAGATGACATGGACTGTGCAATGAATGCAAAACGCGTCATGTCTCAGCTTGGTCAAACGATTCTGACCAAAGAAAACCCTTCAAATAAAAATAAAGCCGTCACCAAAGCAAAGCAACGTTAACAAGCGAAGCTTTACTCTTGATGTTGAGTTAAAGATTCGCAAGTTCCCTACCTGCCACTAAATTGAGTTTGTCAAAACCATTCGCTCTTAGCTCAGGTCTGCCATCTCCTTATTTCTATATTCAATAAAAATTAATCTGATTTATCTTCAAAATGCGGGTTGACCTTAAACCTAACTTTAATCTTAGGATGAATATCAAAGCAACACAGCAGGAGATTGGTGAATGCAAACGATATTGGGTGCAAGTGGGCAAATTGGCCGTGAGCTGGCATTAAGCCTAAAACGAGACTTTACGAGCGACATCCGATTGGTGAGCCGCAATCCACATCGAGTCAACGAGACGGATCAACTGGTAAAAGCGGACTTGCTCGACGCGAAACAAACATCAGATGCCGTAAAAGGTTCTAGTATCGTTTACCTTACTGCAGGGCTACCAATGGATACCCAACTGTGGGTGGAACAGTGGCCAACAATGATACGTAATGTCATCGCCGCATGTAAAACTCATCAAGCAAAGCTTGTTTACTTTGATAATACCTACATGTACCCGCAAACGGATACACCTCAACAAGAAGATGCACCATTTCAGCCCAATGGAGAAAAAGGTCGAATTCGTGCGGTCATTACTGACATGCTGCTAGAATCGATGAATAAAGGAGAAATCGAAGCCGTTATCTGTCGCGCTCCGGAGTTTTACGGCCCGGGGAAAACGCAAAGCATCACTAATTCCGCCATTATCGATAATCTACTTAACCAAAAGAGCGCAAAAGTGTTTTTACGTGATGACACCAAACGCAGCTTAATTTATACGCCAGACGCAAGCCGAGCGATGTCGCTAATTGGGAATACGCCCGATGCTTACGGACAAACTTGGCACTTGCCTTGCGATGATCGTCGACTGACGTATCGGGAGTTTATCTCTGTTGCAGCAAAGGTTTTTAACGTTCAACCGAAATACAAAGTCATCAAGCGCTGGCAATTGTGGCTAGCTGGGCGATTTAATCAAACCATTCGAGATGCAGCCGAGCTTTTGCCTCGCTACGAATCTGACAACCTTTTTGTTTCGGATAAGTTTCAGACTCGTTTTCCAGATTTTCAAATCACCACATTCGAACAAGGCTTGACCACAATTCAACAAGAAAAAGCCAATGACCAGAAACCTCTTTAAGCAGGCATTGATAGGAGCTTTTTGATGAAAGATAACACACCGACATCATCCCCAGATCGTTGGATCATATACGGAGCCAATGGTTATACAGGCGAGCTGATTGCTAGAGAGGCCGTAAAACGGGGTCACCACCCAATCCTTGCAGGTAGAAGTTTAGAGAAAGTACAAAGCCTAGCGGCTGAACTAGGGCTGCAAAGTCTTGCTTTTTCTCTTGAGGATAAAAGCAGCGCGGTCCAACATATTTCGGGTTCCTCACTGGTATTAAACTGCGCAGGCCCCTTTTCTTCGACGGCAAAACCGATGATGAAAGCGTGCCTAGAATCAGGCGCACATTACCTCGATATTACAGGTGAGATCTCTGTATTTGAGTTTGCACAAACGCTGCAATCACAAGCAAAGGAAGCTAGTGTCGTATTGTGCTCTGGTGTTGGTTTTGATGTTATTCCAACGGATTGCATTGCAGCCACATTGAAAGCTGCGCTACCAGATGCAACCCACTTGTCTCTCGGTTTTGACTCTCGCTCTGGTTTTTCTCCGGGCACAGCGAAAACGTCTGTCGAAGGTTTGGCTCAAGGCGGAAAAGTGAGACTTAACGGAAAAATCACCACCGTTCCGCTAGCGTATAAAGTTCGTAACATTGATTTTGGTGACGGCGAAAAACTTGCGATGACCATTCCGTGGGGCGATGTTTCAACCGCCTATTACACCACGGGGATTCAGAATATTGATGTTTTTATTCCCGGATCGCCGAACATGATAAAAAACGCTAAACGAGCGAATTGGGTTCGCCCCCTTCTCGGCATAACCTGGGTACAAAACCTCATAAAAAGCCGTATTGAAAGAACCGTAAAAGGACCGAATGAGGAGCAAAGAAACCAATTACCCACATATGTGTGGGGTAAAGCAAGTAACAAACTCGGACAAAGCAAAACAGCACGAGTACAAACGGCCAATGGCTACAGCTTAACCGTAACGGGATCTCTGGCGATTGTAGAACACCTGCTACATACGAAGCATGAAGCCGGTGTATACACACCCTCTAAACTCATGGGCTCCAATTTTGTGTCGCAGCTTCCCGGTTCTAGTGACATAACCATTGAAGAGTAAACAAAAAGGCACTAATCGGTGCCTTCTGCATTAACAAGGGTTGAGACCATCACAACTCGTGTTCGGTACGGGCAATGATGTCATCCTGCGCGTCTGGTGACAGCGCGGTAAAGAAGGCTGAATAGCCCGCAACTCGTACGACAAGGTCACGATATTGCTCAGGGTTCTTCTTCGCTGCCAGTAAGGTTTCACGAGAGACGATGTTGTACTGCACGTGCCAACCTTTGTGGTGATTAAAGAAGGTGCGAATCAGCATTGAAAGCTTGAGCTTATCCCCTTCTGAAGCGACAGCCGCTGGGCTTAACTTCTGGTTAAGCAGCACGCCACCTAGGATTTTATTGGCTTGAATTTTACCGACTGAGTTATACACCGCCGTTGGTCCCAAACGGTCAGAGCCCGATGCTGGACTTGCGCCTTCCGCCAGTGGCGTTTTCGCTTTTCGACCATCTGGTGTTGCCATCGTGGATGCGCCAAATGGCACGTTGGCAGAGATGCTCGATGTTCCCGCGTAGTAGCCACCACCAATTGGCCCGCGCCCATGACGTGTGTTGACAAATTGCGCCAACTCATCGATATAAACTTGGTAAGCATCAGCCAGCAGTTGGTCGACATAATCGTCGTCATTGCCGTATTTTGGCGCGAAGTTGATTAAGCGTTGGCGAAGTTGTTCGTTCTCAATACCATCGAAGTCTTCTTCTAATGCTTTAGCCAGTTCCGTTTGGCTGATTTGTGCTTCTTCAAACACCAAATGTTTGATCGCCGCCAAACTGTTACCCAAATTGGCGATACCCACTTGCAGGCCAGATACCCAATCGTATTTCGCTCCGCCTTCTTTTACGGTTTTACCACGCGACAAACAGTCATCCACCAGCGATGAGCAGAAAATATCTTGCGCTTGCTGCTCAAGCACACTGTCGACTACGGTATCGATCTCTATCGATTTACGTGTGTAGTAGCGAATTTGCTTCGCCCAAGAAGCGGTGACTTGCTCAAAGCTCTCGAAGTTACCTTTTGCTAGCGACTTATCATGCGGCAAGAAGGCTTTGCCCGTCGTTGCATCCACACCTTCGTTAAGCGCAGCCAGTAAAATACGCGCAAAATTAATAAAGCTCATGCCCGTGCAACGGTAACCCCATTTGCCTGGAACAGCGGTTTCAATACAGCCAATAGACGCGTAGTTGTAAGCGTCTGCTTTCTCGACGCCTAGCTTGATGAACTCTGGAATGACGATTTCATCGTTGTTGAATGCAGGCATACCGAATCCGCATTTGATCACTTCAATACAGCCCATCAAGAACTCTTGATTCAGACCTTCATGATAGCGAACACTCAAGTTCGGTTGTGTGGAACGTAGCTGACCACAAGACTCTAAAATCGCCCAAGATAGCGGATTTACGGCGTCTTCAGGTTCTCCATTCTCATTCAGCTTTTGGCCACCGATACAGACATTTTGATACAGAGGAGAACCTGCCGATGCTTTTGAGTGCGCGCCAGAGCGAATCTTGTTTACTTCAAGCAATTTCAACCAACAGCTTTGCAATAACTCAAGGGCGAACGCTTTGTTCATCGCGCCACTTTCAAGATCACGCACGTAGTAGTCGTTTAGGAACTGGTCCATCCGACCGAATGAAACAGAGTGGCCATTCGATTCAATTTGCAACATCAACTGCACAAAATAGCTCAGTTGCAGAGCTTGCCAGAAGTTGGTTGGCGCATGGAAAGCCACATGACGACAGTTTTCTGCGATTGTCTCCAGTTCCGCTTTCCTCTCTGGTCGAGTTTCGTTTTGTGCCATTTCCAGAGCGAGATCGGCGTAACTCACCATGTGCTCCTGAATCGCAAGCAAGACAATTTCGACGGACTTATGAAACTGCTCTTTCTTCAACCCTTCATACGTCGACATGTCGTTATTAGCGCGATGCTGACGAACCTCATCCAGCAGACCGTTCATACCGATCTTCAGGATTTTTTCGTTATCCACCGCAAGGTGCGCGTCGCCCGAAGTCATGTTGCCCTCGGCTTTAATGATGGTGCTGGCTAGGATCTCTTGTTGCTCGTCGGTAAAAAGTCCATAACAGCGATCTTGAACCGTTTTACCGCGCCAGTATGGCGTAATGGCGTGAATGCTTTGTTTGTCTTCTTCACTTACCGCAAAACCAGCCCCAGGTCGGTCGGCCAGTTCGTCGATTTCCGCTTCAATCCAACGCACCGTGTATTCAGGGAAGATCGGCGCAGCGCGTACTTTGCTCGCTTGGTTGCCTACAATCAGCTCGTCGTGCTTAATCCAAATGGTGCGAGTGCGTAAGTGCTCTTGTAACGCCAACGCTCGTTGCACAATCACAGGTTTGTCTTCATTTGCCTGATACGCTCGAGTATAAGCCTCTGCGCGCTCAGTACAGATAGGCGGCGTTACGATGTTGACCAGTGCAGATTTGTGGGCTTTGATTCGCTCTGGAAGGGTATGTAGGTCCATGGTTAACCTCTAACAATCACGTTAAGTTGAGTATGTTCGCTTGCGTATTGCATTGCGTTTTCTAGCAGTTCTGGATTATTTAATAGTTTGTCAGAACACTCGTAAGGCATATCTAGCAAACGGTATTTATTGATGCCGAGGGTGTGATACGGCAGCAAGTGAAGTTCTTGACAGCTTTCTAATGAAGCAGCGAAATCAATGATCGCTTTGAGCTCATCAATGGTGTCATTGAAGCCCGGCACAACTGGCACGCGAATCACAATGCGTTTTGCAATCGGTGCCAATTTTCTAAAATTGTCTTTGATGCGTTTTAACGATCCCTTTGCCCAGCGGAGAAACTTTTCTTCGTCGGTGTGTTTAAGATCCGCTAACCAACAATCGATATACGGCGCGACTTTTTCTACGTTTTTCCACGGAACATGCATGCACGACTCCACTGCCGTAGACACATGGTTTTGATGCAAACGTTCGGCAAGTTCTGCCACAAGACTTGGCTGCATCAGCGGCTCGCCACCAGAAAACGTCACGCCACCTTGGCTTTGATCGTAGAAAGGCTTGTCTTTCATCAACACTTCAAACAGGTTGTCCGATTTCGCCGCTTCTCCACATATGCTGAGTGCTTGTGTTGGACATACGTTTCGCAGCGCAATGATCTGCGCTTCGCTCATGGCTTTTCGATTGATGATGATTTGATCATCAATGCGTCGGATACCATCGCTCGCCATGTCGCCGTTTACGGTTTGTTTATAAGCCGACACACAAAGCTGGCAGTCCGCCATACAACTGCGCTGATCAAACAGCAAAGAGTGCTTTGCACTGCGGCTTTCTGGGTTTTGGCACCAAGGACAGGACAAACTGCATCCCTTCAGAAACAGAATGGTGCGAATACCATCACCATCGTGGGTCGAGAACCTCTGAATATTGAAATACATTGCTGTCCGCCTCTTGGTTTGCTCTTCTACTTTTCACGCTTTTCTTAAAGCTTCATTTGATAATGAAATATTGGCACTTAACTTTCGATTTATGAAATTATTATAGTTTCAATTGAAATTTCAATTGATCAAAATCAAGATCTCGGCGGATTGTCAGATCTATAGTGATCCCATCATCAAAACGAAGATTTTGTATAAGGTAGAACCCATGATCGAACTCTATTTAGATACTGCTGACGTAGCAGAAGTAAAACGCTTTAACCAATGCCTACCTCTGAAAGGGGTAACCACAAATCCAAGTATTTTGGCGAAGTCAAAACAAGGCTTGAACCAAACCTTAGCTGGCATGCAAGAAGCGTTAGGGGGCACACCCCGTTTCCATGCTCAAGTGGTGAGCACAACTGTAGAAGGCATGGTAGAAGAAGCGCGCCAAATTCAAGAATTACCCTATGATATGGTCGTTAAAGTGCCAGCAACCGAAACGGGCTTAGCGGCAATTAAGTTAATGAAAAAAGAGGGAATTCAAGTACTCGCCACTGCTATTTACTCTGCTCAGCAAGGTTTCCTTGCGGCATTGTGTGGCGCTGACTATCTTGCGCCTTATGTGAACCGTATTGATGCGATGAACGGAAACGGTGTAGAAGTGGTCGCAGACCTGCAATTGCTACTGGATCAAAACCAACTGCCTGCAAAAATTTTGGCAGCGAGTTTTAAGAATACCCAACAAGCGATGGAAGTGATGAAGTTAGGTATTGAAGCGATCACCTTACCTGTCGATGTGGCCGCGCAGATGTTTTCTCATCCAGCAGTTCAGCCGGCTGTCGATCAATTTGACAAAGACTGGAAATCCACGTTTGGCAACAAACTTTCATTTGAAAGTTAAACATAAAATTATCGAAAGTCCCGTTCCTCCTCGATCGAGGGGCTTTTGATATGGGAACCTCTGAGAAAAAGTAACATTCGCGCAGGCAACTGTTTATAGATGCGGCTTACGAAGAGATTCCCACACCACTAATCTCGCCTCAACCTTCACGCAAACTACTCTATTCGTAACATCACTACTGACGAAAAACGCTCGTTCCACAAGCAAAAAATTTTTGCTTCAAGCCGACAAACTCACAATCTCAACGCATCAATAAGTCGGTAATTATTAATTTTATCTATTGGAAATGAACACTGTTCATTTATAATCAGCGAACCTAACGCAGTAACAAGGAATCCACTTCATGAAACGCATTGCGCTTCTCTTTGCCATGTTTGCATTACTTTCTGGTTGTAGCAGCATGTCGCCAGAACAATGCCAAACCGCAGATTGGTATCGCGTCGGCTACCAAGATGGCCGCTCAGGCAACAACCCAAACATTTTGTACGAATACATTAAAGACTGTCGCGAAGCAGGCGTAACGCCAAATCACGTTGAGTGGCAAGACGGTTTTGATAAAGGCACTATTCTTTACTGTTCGCCAGACAATGGTTACACGGTGGGTGTAGAAGGAAAAACCTACTATGGCGTTTGCTCTAACGATCTTTTCCTTAAAAACTATCAGTTAGGCCATCAAGAATATCAGCGTCAACAACGCATTAACGCGTTAGATGCGGAGATATCACGCCTTGATCATCAATTGGATGCAAACTTAGATAAAGACAACGCGAAGCGCATTAGAGAGAGAAGAAAACAACTGGCGCGTGAGCGTGCATCACTCATCTCGCCAGGAGCTAATTACTACTTTAACTTTTAGTTGCGACGGGCTACAACGCTAGGGTCATAAAGCGGCTATTTGGATCAGGTTGATAGTCGCCAAACGGCTCGCAGTACACGAAGCCATGTTTTTCATATAGGCGATGCGCAGGTTCAAAAAATGCCATCGACCCAGTTTCCAAACTTAGACGTTGTATCCCCTGATGTTTCGCTTGCTCAATCACGTGATTGAGTAAGCGGGATGCCACACCCTGTTTTCTCGCCGACGGCGTCGTACGCATCGATTTCAACTCTGCGTGACCATCTTCTAGTTGGCTCATTGCCACACATCCCAATAGCAGCTCACCATCCCAGCCCGTCCAAAACGTGATTGAAGGCAACTTCAACTTGCTTACATCTAACGCATGCACGCTCTCTGGTGGTGATGTAGCGTACATGTCCTGTAAATGCTCTTCCAACAACGCAAGCACCTGCGGCCGTTCTAAATCGTCAATTTCAATTCTCATATACCCATCCTTGGTGTTTTCCTAGTTAAAGCGGTTGTCTCATAATGTGCTGCGGTCCAACGGGGCCGCCGTGGTAAAGCTCATTGGTATCTTCAAACCCTGATTTTAAATAGCACTGATAAGCAGGTATGTTGCGGCAATTCACGGTGAGATAAAGCGCCTCAAACTCAGGATAATGGCGTTTGGCGAAATCGGCAAACTGTTGAATGGCTTGCTTGGCGAAGCCTTTGCCTTGATGACGGTGATCCACCAGCAAAGCACGTACGCCTAAACTGTTTTTAGGGCAAAAATCGTATTTCTCGCTGTAAGCTGCATCAAATAGAAAAAGCCAACCACGTCATCGTCTGCCAGAATCAGATGCGGAAGCTCTGTGGGTTCAAGACGTGTAAGCATTTCACCCACATCCGCGACCGTAAACTGCGATTGCTCTTCTAGCACGCTAAGTTCGCAAGTTTGTTCATGTCGCTCAGGCGAATACTTTTCAATGGTAATCATAATCTTCCTTGTTGTTTTTATGCTCAATTCATACAGGGTATGTCGTAAATAGAAATACCTAGTGTCGTATTTCCCACTCGCAGGCAAACGTTTAGCACTCTATTATCCTCGCCATTAGATAGAGAGGTTTCCATGTCCCGTTTTTTACTTTGTAGTTTTGCACTCGTTTTACTCTACCCTACTGCCATTGATTTGTATCTTGTTGGTTTGCCTCAAATTGCGTCAGATCTCAACGCCAGTGAATCTCAGTTGCATATTGCGTTTTCGATCTATTTAGCTGGCATGGCTACCACCATGTTATTCGCGGGGAAAATTGCAGACTCTGTGGGACGAAAGCCTGTTGCCGTCGTCGGCGCGATGATCTTCGTGCTCGCGTCTTTTCTCGGCGGGATGGCTGAGCAACCAAACGCTTTCTTGATTGCTCGCTTTTGCCAAGGCATCGGAGCTGGATCTTGCTATGTCGTCGCGTTCGCGATTTTACGCGACACGTTAGACGATGAACGCCGCGCGAAAGTATTGTCGATGCTCAATGGCATCACCTGTATCATTCCAGTGATCGCCCCCGTGATTGGTCACTTGATTATGCTGAAGTTTCCTTGGCCGAGTCTGTTTACCACAATGGCAGGAATGGGCATTCTCGTCAGTGTATTGGCCATTTTTGTTCTCAAGGAATCACTACCCAGCCAACAAGGTGAAGAGCAGACAGCGCCAGAGAGCCATCAAGAGACTTTCTTCGAGCGATTTTTTATCAGTAGGCTGATCATTACTGCACTTGGAGTGACCACCATTCTGACCTTTGTTAACGCTTCACCAATTGTCGTGATGAGCATGCTTGGTTTTGATCGCGGTGGCTATTCTTCCATCATGGCTGGGACTGCGACGATCAGTATGTTGATTTCGTTCTCGGCGCCATTGGCATTGGGGATTTTCAAGCAGCGTACCTTAATGATCACCTCTCAAGTATTGCTCGCTTGTGCAGGCATCGTGCTCAGTGCTGCCCATTTCCATGATGGACAACCTTTTTACTATGTATTCGGACTTGGGCTGATTTGCGCTGGCTTCGCTTGTGGCTTTGGCGTGGCCATGAGCCAAGCGCTCAGCCCATTCTCTCAACAAGCTGGCGTGGCAAGCTCACTACTGGGCATTGCTCAAGTTTGTAGTTCAGCGTTCTATATTTGGTTTATGGGTTTCATCGGCGTTAGTGCACTGAATATGTTGGTGTTTATCTTAGTGTTAGGTAGCGTAATCAGCCTTGCTCTAATACTATTGATTCCAAAGCCTGTTCACGATACCCATTATGAAGAAATCCCTAGCGCGACTTGATTTAAACTTACTATTCACTCTGCAATTATTGCTGCAAGAGCAAAGCGTCTCGAAAGCCTCGAAAAAGCTGAACGTTACGCCCTCTACCGTAAGTAAGTCGCTCAACAAACTTCGTCATTGGTTCGATGATCCTTTGTTTGTCAAAACACCTAAAGGTCTTGCGCCAACGCCTTTGGCACAAAGCATGGAGCAAGACCTTGCAGAATGGCTGCAAATTGGCAGCCAAATTGCAGAAAAACGCAGCGATATTACGCCTAAAGGAGTGCGTTTTGATATCACGATTGAGTCGCCATTGGTGCTCACGGTGCTGGACAGACTCATCGTCGCTATCCACCAGCGATACCCTGAAGCGAAAGTAAAAACCAGTAACTGGGATTACGATTCACTCGACGCCATCATTCGAGGCGAGGCAGATATCGGTTTTACCGGCCGAGAAAGTCACCCGAAATCGAAAGAGTCGTTGGATCTTCTGCCGTATTTCTTGGATTTTGAGATTCTATTTTATGACCTGCCGATGGTGTATTTGCATAAAGATCATCCGGCATTACAGCAAGAGTGGAATCTCGAGACCTTTCTGAGCTACCAACACATCAATATTGTTTGGGAGAAAAGTGAAACTTGGGCGTTGGATGAAGTGTTAACGGAACTAGGGCTACAGCGCTCTATCGGGCTGACGATGTCCAACTTTGAGCAATCCCTTTTTATGGCAGCGCAGCCCACGCATGACATGATCACCACCGCGCCGCACTATTGCAAAAGCTACACAGAAAAGCTGCATCTCGATTTGGTGTGCTTGCCAATTCCGTTAGACCAAACTCAACAAGACAAGTTACTGATTCCATTTACCATGATTTGGCATAAACGCAATGCGTACAATCCCAAATTGCTATGGTTGAAAAACACCATCAAGTCATTGTACGAACAACAATCCCTACCACAGTAACACTCAGGCTAAGGTCAGGTTTTCTTTGGTGATTTTTGCTGGTTTTCTCGCTCTGATAGCTATAACTAATCACTTTATCAACTAATGAAAAAGGTCGTTTGACGCTACACTCAATCCATATTTCTGCGTTAAGGGCCAAGGATGTCGACCTTTTTACTCACTGCTATTACGATGCTGGCGTTCGCCGCCAATTCATTATTGTGCCGACTTGCATTGGCCGAAGGGTTGATTGATGCAGGAAGCTTCACTCTCGTCCGATTGATATCTGGCGCGATTACCTTAATCGCTTTGCTTGTCGTGAGAGGTCAGTGGAAAACCGATCGGCCAACTTCTCGCTTTCGCTTTTTTGCTGGCGTGGCGTTATTTGGTTATGCTGCCCTTTTCTCTTTCGCGTACTTACAACTGGCGACAGGAACCGGTGCTTTGCTTTTGTTTGGTGCCGTGCAACTTACATTACTGGCAATCTATTGGTGGCAAGGTGAGCGCTTTCAGTTTCTCGAAATCATCGGTATCGGCCTTTCAATTGTTGGCTTTGTTTGGTTAATGTTGCCATCTGCCACGCGCCCCGATATCAGTTCTGCACTTCTCATGCTGATTTCTGGCGTTTGTTGGGCTGCGTTTACTGCGCTCGGCAAACAAGCGCCCTCTCCAAGTAGTGGCATCACGTGGGGATTTATCGCTGCATCTATGATTGGCATATTCTTATCACCATTGATGCTGTCCTCAATCCATCTCTCTCTGGGCGGAATCTTGCTCGCTATCACGTCTGGCGCCATTGCATCTGGCCTAGGTTATACGCTTTGGTATCAAGTAATGCGTAAGCTCTCTTTAATTCAGGCCGCCGTCAGTCAACTTTCCGTACCAGCCATTGCTTTGCTGCTAGGTACCGTCGTACTCCACGAGCCTCTTTCGCTGCATACACTTTTAACCAGTGGCATCATTCTTGGTGGTATCGCTTTGGTTTTTTTATCTCGATCCAAAAAAACAAGCGAACAATCGGCAAGCCGATAAAAAATAATAACTTTCCCTCTCAAATACCCATTCATCATCTATGCTTTTTAAAGCAGCAAAGCTCATTGCAGATGGTACGAGTGGCCTGCTTTAGTATCAGGCGAAGGATATAAGGTGAGAATTGGCTCACACAACACGACGATTTTGTTTCAAAAGTGAGAATCGTCACAGATCGCGATTTTGCTCGTTTTAGCCGTTTCGTCAATAACGCCAAGGGCTAGCGCGAGATCGAGCCAAATACGCTCTTTGTGTTTTGACAAAGGGTTTACAAAGCACACTTTTTCACCCGCTATATTCCGCCCCCCGAATTTATTCAGAACAATATTCTGATTATTCACATAAGAAATTCATCAACTTATAACGATAAGCCTGAGCAAACTTTGACACTATGAACGACAAAATAAAATTCGCTATTAAAGTATCGCTTAGCCTGACTCTGGCTTATCTAATCCCGTTTGCCATGGGTTGGCCGCAAGCATCGACGGCCGCAACCACAGTGATGCTGATTGCATCCACAGGCAGTCGTCGTGAATCCCTCGCCAAAGGTACCTTACGTGTGTTCGGTACGTTGGTTGGCGCCGTCGTTGGCTTGTTACTGGTGGGATTGTTTGCTCAAGACCGCTTGCTGTACATGCTGAGCGTGTCGGTTGTGGTCTCTTTCATTTTTTACTTCCGTAATGCCTATCAAAAAGATCCAACGTTACTCATGCTGACCGGTGTGATGACGCTGATGATGTCCAATGGCGGTGACGCAG
The DNA here is from genome assembly GCF_037162085.1 of Vibrio sp. M60_M70. NCBI lineage: Bacteria > Pseudomonadati > Pseudomonadota > Gammaproteobacteria > Vibrionales > Vibrionaceae > Vibrio > Vibrio sp. M60_M70. Next base: position 410,281 of record NZ_JARLUL010000002.1, on the reverse strand, counting down.
AAGGTGCGTTTCTTTATGGCGTTGACCGCGCTTATATGACGGTGTTTGGGGTGGTGGTTTACACACTCGTGGGGACTTTCTTATTCCCGACCAAAACAGAACAAAATCTAAGACAGCTCATCGAACAACTCAACCAAGCACAACGCGCGTTGTTCACCGCTATCCTGCAAAATTTCGAGCAAAAATCGGCAGGACAAGTCTCTCCTCAACAAGAGGGAGAAGAAAATCCAGAAGCAGGAGAGCCACAACCTAGCGTGGATTCTCTTATCGAACAGATGTTTGCCACCCAAAATGCGCTCGAACAGCGTTTTGCTACAGTCAGTGTGGAATGCAGCGACGTGTCGGCCTACATGAAAGAGTGGCGCTTGGCGGTTCATTTGAACAAGCAGGTAACGCAACAATTGACCGTTGCGGCGCACAGCCACTTTAGCCACCAGCAAGACCGTGAAAGCATCAACAACTTTGATCAAGCCGTTGCGGAAATTGACGCGCTATTTGATACCTGCCAACAAGTCTGGGACGAAAAAGAGCCCGCTTTTCGTGCTCAAGAATTCAAAGTCGAATACAACCAAGCGTTGCTTGAAGACGCAGCGCACCTAGAGAAAGGCTCTGCGCTTATGCTGGGGCACCTCTTGGGGCTCATGCATCAAAACTTGTCGCGTTTGGCGGAGAGCATTAGCTGCATTGACTCTGTGACGAACAATGTCTCCTTTGACGTGCCACTGCCGAAACCGAAAGGCAAGTTTCTATGGTGGGACGCAGAAAACTTTAAAACCGCGGTCAAGACCTTTGTCACCTATTGGGTTGCAGGACTGATTTGGATTTATTTCAATCCACCAGGCGGCTACTCGTTCGTAGTCTTCTCGACCATGTTTATGTCTTTGCTGTCGTTCGTGCCTGTGCACCCGATTTTGTTGCTTGTGCTGTTCACTTTCGGCTTCTTGTTCGCGGTGCCTTCTTACGTCTTCATTCTTCCGCAATTGGATCTCGGGTTAGAACTTGGCCTGTTCATTTTTATCTACACCTTTATCGGCTTTTATCTGTTCAACGGGCCAGTGACGATTTTCTACATGGTGGGCTTGTTTGTTCTTGGTTTAGACAACAACATGTTCTATCACTTCGGGATCCTCATGACGATCATGCTGCTTTTCTACATGGTGGTATTCATGATCATTTTCGCGCACTACTTCCCGTTTAGCTCACGACCAGAACACCTCTTTTTGACTATAAAAGAGCGCTATTTTAGGCACACTCGGGATCTGTTTGACTCCTATCAGAAGCAGTCCAGTTCGATTATTACGCCGCTCAAACGGGCCTTACACTTGGTGACGCTCAACGTCTCATCGAAAAAGCTCAAAGTCTGGGGTTCGAAAATCAACCACAAACACTTTGACAAAACCACGCCAGAAGCGATTGGCGCGTTTAGCAAAGCGTGTGATGTACTCAGTAATCACATCAACATCTTAATGGCCGCCGAGAAAAAGTTGATGACCAATCCGCTGATTACTCAGCTTCGCCAACAACACCGCGATTCCATCATTCCTTTGATGGCGGGCGCTTTAGCCAGCCACCAAGCAACACAAGAACTCGACTCCGTATTCGACCAATACAGTCAGGATTACCAAACATTCGAAGATAAACTGGAAGATTTTTTTAGTGAGTTGGATTTATCTGACTACGCTTATTCTGAGATAGCCGGTTTTTATATCTTGCTGAATTTAAAACGGAACGTGTTCGAAGCAATCAAGTATTGCAAGCAAACCTACGAGGATATCGATTGGGTGAACTTACAACAGAAGCGGTTTTAAAGGTGGGGATATGATGCTTCCAAAACTAACCAAACCAAGCCTCGCCATACTTTCCCTGCTCGGGCTCAGTGCGTGTACCACTGTGGGGCCAGACTATGTCCACCCACCGCAAACGCCATTACCAAGCGATTGGTCGGTGCAAAAAGCAGCCAAAGATACGCAGCAATCCGAGCAACAATTACAACAGTGGTGGCAGCAGTTTAACGACCCGACGCTCAATCAATTAGTCGAGTTGGCGAATGAGCAAAACCTAGACATAGAAGCCGCGGGGCTGCGCATTGTTCAAGCGCGTTCATTACTTGGCATTTCGACCGGCTTGCAATACCCGCAAGTTCAAACCGTGTCAGGAAATCTAGCGCGTGCCTACGTGAATGATCAGGGTGTAAACAACGCCGCTCTGTCGTTTGATGCTGCGTGGGAAATGGATATTTGGGGCAAATACGCTCGTGGTATCGAATCTGCAGAAGCTGGTTATTACGCATCCATCGCGTCGTATCACGACATCATGGTCACCATCACCGCCGAAGTGGCGCGTAACTACATTAACTATCGCACGTTCCAAGAGCGCATTTTGCTGTCTCGTCGCAACATCGAAATTCAAGAGCGTGTCGTCCGCATTACACAGGTGCAGTTCGACTCTGGCAACGTTACAGAATTGGACGTTCAACAGGCGAAAAACCAACTATATACCACCAAAGCGGCATTACCGAGTCTCGAAGTCGCGATGAAACAATCACGTACCGCGTTGGCGTTATTACTAGGTGCATTACCGGAAGAAGTAGACGAGCTGCTGCAATCAGATGGAATGCATAAGCAAATTGCTGACTACGAAAAACAGTTCAAATCGACAGGCAGAAAATCGGCGTTATCGGGCACCGACGAGCGCTCCATTGTGCCGCGTCCACCGCTGTTGGATACCCAAGTGGATGCGAACTTAGTGATGCGCCGCCCGGATTTACAAGTCTCTGAGATGCAAGCTCGCGCGCAGAGTGCGCAAATTGGCGTGGCGGAAACCGCTCTTTACCCAAGCTTTTCACTGTTCGGTTCTATCGGTATCGACAGTACGGTTCCCGATGGCAGCAGTTTCAGTTTTAGCGATTCGCTCACCATGGTGGTTGGCCCAACGTTCAGTTGGAATATTTTCCAATACGGACGCGTGAAAAATAACATTCGTTTCGAAGATGCTCGCTTCCAAGAAACGCTGACCAACTACAACAAAAAACTGCTGCAAGCCGTTAATGAAGTCACCAATGCAATCGAAGCGTATGACCTGTATTTACAGCAAAAAGATTTACGCTTGCAATCAGTCAACTCTTCCATTCGTGCATTCAACATCTCCATGACACAGTACGAAAACGGCCAAATCTCTTTTGAACGTCTGCTCAACTCGGTAGAGAAAATGACCCGTGCGGAAGACAGCTACGCAACGATCAAAGGGAACGTCGCGAACCAAGTTGTAGCGCTCTACAAAGCCCTAGGTGGAGGCTGGCAAACCCAAACAGGCAAACCCTTCCTCAGTGAATCTATTGCCAAGCAAATGACAGAACGAACTGACTGGGATGGTTATTTAAATGAAGAAAACCGCGTATTGCCGCCTTTGCGCCTCGAAACTCCGGATGAGACCAGTGATGAGAACAAAACGGAGGATCTCTAATGCCTCATGAACTCTCTTGGGGAGACATTTACTTTTCTCCCACGTTACTGGTGCTCTTTCTCGCCGTCACGGCAACGTGGATAACGGTGATGATATTGAACAAGACACGTTTGTCTCGCTTCATCGCTTTTCCGTCTCTGACGTTTATTGCCATCATGGTCGGTTATGTGGTGGCCATCGACAGCTTTTATATTCAATTTTAGGTGCCAAACAAGATGAAAAAACTATTCGTAATCGCACTCAATCTTGTCATTCTTGGTGGCGCAGCTTGGCTCGGCTATCAAAAATTTGAAGAGTATTTTAATAACCCTTGGACACGCGACGGCCAAGTGCGCGCCAACGTCATCAAAGTAGCTCCTCGTGTATCAGGCCCAATTGTAAATGTCGCGGTGCAAGACAACCAAGAAGTGAAAACAGGCGATTTACTGTTTGAAATCGACCCTGCGACTTACGAAGTTGCTTTGTCTCAAGCCGAAGTGGCACTAGAACGCGCCATTGTTAGCTCTCGCGGTAAAAAAATCGAATACGACCGCCTTAAAGATATTCGCGCGAAAGACCGCGGCGCGGTTTCTCACAAGGATCTGATTCGTCGTGAAATCGCTTACGAAGAATCGCTACTGCAAATCAAATCTGCAGAAGAGCAATTAAAGTCAGCACGCCTTAACCTCAGCTTCACCAAAGTTTATGCGACCGTCGATGGTTTTGTGTCTAACCTCGATATTCGAAACGGTACGCAAGCGGTCGCAAACCAGCCACTGCTGGCGCTGATCGACAAGAACAGTTTCTGGGTGTTTGGTTTCTTCCGTGAAAACCAACTCGCGCAAATCGAACCGGGTAGCCAAGCACGTGTCACTTTGATGTCTCACCCAGACACGCCAATTGACGCAACGGTTGACTCTATCGGTTGGGGTATTGCGCCGAAAGACGGCACGGTCGGCTACAACCTTCTTCCAAACGTGAACCCTGTATTTCAGTGGATTCGCTTGGCACAACGTATTCCGGTGCGAATCTCAATCCAAGAACTTCCAGAAGATGTTGATCTTCGATTCGGGCTTTCTGCGTCCATCATGGTGATGAAAGATTCATCGGCAGAAAATGAACAGTAACTAAGTGAGAAGAACCATGGTCATTGGTAAAAAACTCAAAAACATTAATGAAGAAAACAATTTCTTCTATCTAACTTTAGCGCTGGTGATTTTGTTGCTAGGGAGTGCGATGGCACAAGTGGTGGGTGAAGGGACGATTGAACACATACTACAGGCGTTCACGGTTCTCACGTTCATTGTCTGTTTTGCCAGCCTTCGCTTCGACAAAATGTGGTCTCGTTTCCTCTATACCCTGTTTGGCGTTTGGGTTCTTGTGATTGTGATCAAGACCGTTTTCAACATCCGGGAGATGAATGTAGTGATGCTTTCCCTCACCTTCGCGTTCTTTTTCGGCACTTTTAAATCCATCGCAAGGCAGATTCTTTTCACTGGCCACGTCAATAGCAACAAAGTCATTGGCTCAGTCGCGCTTTTCTTGCTGCTTGGTCTGATGTGGGCAATTGCCTATCTCATTCTTCTAGAGTTCTCGCCAACCTCATTCACTGGGATGGAAGCCATTTCTTGGGGGCAGAATTTCTCTAATGCGGCGTATTTTAGTTTCGTCACCTTAACCACGCTTGGTTATGGCGATATCAGCCCTCTAACGCCATTGGCTCAAGTCGTGGTGTATTTAGAGGCCATTACAGGTGTTTTCTATATGGCGATTGTTGTTTCAAGTCTCGTCAGTTCTAACATTGATCATCAGGTAAACAAAAATGGATAAACAATCGGTAAAAATCGACAGTAAGCTTTTCATCAGTAATATGGTGGAGTCAGCAATACGCATTGGCTTGATCTTCGTCTTGCTGATGTTTACGTACGACATCATCAAACCCTTCATTCTTCCCGTTATTTGGGGTGCAATTATAGCCGTCGCTTTAATGCCACTTACAAAAAAGCTGGAGCGTGCATATGGCGGTCGCAGAGGCCTGGCAGCCACGACGATTGCTTTACTTGGTATTGCACTCTTAGTCACACCACTTGTTATGGTGTCAGGTTCCATTGTGGATGGTGCAACGCATGCGCTTGAAGTATTGCAAAACGGGCAAGTGAAGATCCCAGGTCCAAAACCTTCCGTTGCGGATTGGCCTGTCGTAGGTGATAAGCTCTATGAGGTGTGGACCCTATTCGCGACTAACCTTGAACAAGCGATTCAAACCTTTATGCCGCAGATAAAGTCCGCGCTCACTTCTTTGCTAGGCACACTTGGCGGTGTATTGGGCAGTTTATTGCTTTCAATCTTGTCACTTGCGATTGCAGCAGGTTTTATGACGTACTCTGAATCTGCAGCATCAGGTCTAAGAACCATCGCTATTCGTACCGCTGGTGAAAACGCTAAAAGCTGGACCACGCTTATCGCAGCAACCATTAAAAGCGTACTGCTTGGCGTAGTCGGTGTGGCGGCGATTCAAGCCCTATTGATCGGTGCTGGTTTCTTTGTATTTGGCGTTCCGGCAGCTGGTTTGCTCACTCTGATTCTGATGATCTTGTGTATCGCTCAGCTACCAGCGCTGCTTGCCGTACTACCAGTGATCGGCTTTATGTACATGACTCAAGATACAACGACAGCCACCATGTTTACTGTCTGGGTAGTAGTTGCAGCTCTTTCTGAAAACCTGTTCAAACCAATGTTAATGGGACGTGGCGTCGACGTGCCAATGCCTGTGATTCTGCTCGGTGCCATCGGTGGTATGCTTTTCTACGGCATCGTTGGTCTGTTCTTAGGTGCCGTTATCCTGGCGATTTGGTATGAGTTATTTGTTTGGTGGTTGAGCATTGAGAAAGCACAACAGCAAGAAGAAATGGCAGAACAACAAGACGCTTCTGATGACCAATCAGAGCCTGGACACGGTGCTGGCATATAATAAATCAATAAGTTAGAAAGAAATTTAATCTATAAGTTATGATATCAAACCGCTCTATTACAGCGGTTTGATTCTATTTGGATCACAGTTTCCCCGTAATAAATGCGATAAAAATGACGTTCTTGTTAAATTTTCATACTTCTTACACTTGGGAGTTGCAATCGGGCAATGAACGATGCACTCTCGATGACCACTAATTTGCTTAGGATAAAAACAATGAAATTGATCAAGCCTTTAACTTGTGCGCTTGCTCTCGCAATGAGTGGCATGGCATTCGCAGATGTAACCGTGAGTGTTCCTGACAACGTTTCAGTATTAGCGGCTAACGGTGAAAAAGCAGACCTTTCGGGTGGTTTTTTCGCCTCGGAAAGAACACTAACGTTACCTGATGGCGTTAACCAAGTCGTATTTCGCTTCGCCCCTTACTTTAACCAAGGTAATGACCGTTTAAGTGTTGAAAGCGATGTTATCGTTACACGATTTGACGCTGCCAATGCCGAGCTGACGCTACAAATGCCAGAATACCGCAACCTTCGCGATGCGGAAGAAAAGATCAAGGACTTAGATTGGAAACTGGTTGATGATTCAGGCAACACCGTCGCCGTTGAGCAAGACAAATTGATCAAACCGGGTATGCAAATCGGTCGTGATTACGTACGTGAAGTGGAAAGCTACAACAAAACAGGCGGCGTTGCTGCTATCGCTGTTGCTGGTGCAGCCGTTGCTCAACCAGTCACACTGCCAGCAAAGATTCCTGAAGATATGAAACAAGCGAGAGCGACTGCGGCTAAATCAGATTCGACAGCAGAAGAGATGCTGCACTTCTGGTACCAAAAAGCAGACGCAGAAACCAAAGCTCGCTTTAAAGCGTACGTTAATCAACAATAAGTCTGATTAACTCTATCGATATTAAAAAAGCCACTTCATGTGGCTTTTTTGATCGAACAAGCTAGGACGCTTGAACGACTTTGGTATTGGTGATCATCATGTGTTCAATATGGTTATATCAATTTAACCAAACGCTACCAGTAACGCTCATAGATGATATTGCCTCCTGTTTTAGGACGATACTTTTCCAACCCAAGATCTTGTAAGACTGGCAAGGTATCTTTGATCATCTGCGGGTTCCCACACATCATGACAAAACTACTTTGAGCAGAGAATGGCACATCAGCAGCGTTGGACAGTCTACCCGATTCGATGAGTTCGGGAATTCGACCTTGTAACTGACCATCCACCACTTCCCTACTGACTATCGGGATGTACTTTAGTCTGCCTTCATATCGTTGCTGTAGTTGCTCAATCAGATATTTGTAGACCAGATCTTTTTCGTAGCGAACCGCATGAACAAGCACAATTCGCTCATTATGAGGTGGTAAGTTTATATCATCCAGTAGCGATAAAAACGGTCCAATACCTGTACCTGTAGATAACAGCCACAGATCATGAGCCTGTTTAGGAATAGAGTCGTGGATTAAGTCACCATGTGCGGTCTCACCGACATAAATGCTATCACCAGATTTAAGCTTTTGGAGCCTTGGGGAAAGTTGTCCTTGAGGGTCGGCTACTATTAGGAACTCCAACCAATCGAACTGTTCGCTTGGCGCATTAACCACAGAATAAGCACGGCTGATCGGCTTGCCCTCATCATCTAGCAAAGCAAGCTTGGTGAACTGGCCGGCTTTAAAGGTAAGAGGCGCGCCTGAGACCCTTAAACTGAACAGCTCACCAGTCCAGTCAATGCGTTTTTCCACCTTGGCTAGATTGAAACCTTTCAGCTCAGTCATGAGACACCTCCTATTTGGTTACTCTTAGTTAAACTTACGCCTTCAACTCGATTATGTAAAGTTTCTAGTTTACATAATAAGATTGCCATTTCATTTCACATTTTAAAAACAATTTTATTACATATTAAATGATTACATCTAGAATAAATGCTCAAAGTGATAAGTCGCGTCGCAATTTGTGGCAATGCAGATGAAAAAGGAGCACTAAAAATGGACACACTGTTAAAGGACTTTCCCGTTATCACAGAGATCAAAGTCGCATGGGGTGAAATGGATGCTCTGCAACACGTCAATAACGTTGTCTATTTTCGCTACTTTGAGACGGCGCGTTTAGATTACTTCAACAAAATTAATCTGCTAGTCGACCTGCAAACCTCGCAAATTGGGCCAGTACTGAGCGAGACGCAATGCCGCTACAAGCTGCCTGTCACTTACCCAGACACGTTATTAGTCGGCTCGCGCGTGATCGACATGCAAGAAGATCGAATCACGATGGAATACCAAGTGCTGAGTAAGAAGTGGGGTAAGATTGCGACCATCGCGACCGCCACTGGTGTGATGTTTGATTTTAAGAACAACGTAAAAGCGGCGATTCCAGACCACGTTCGCCAGTCGATTTTAGACTTGGAAGGAACTGTGGGTAGCACGCATCATTTAGAGTAGCAAGAAACGAGAGATTAAAGGCGAGAATCCCCCGACAGCGCTTCTTCAGCGCTGTCGGGAATAACGTAGGGCTAATCTTCCAACCTACGCGATAAGAGAACTAGCGTCATTCTAGCGAGCCAAGGCGAGACTAAGAATCTACTTACCGCTTGCTGCAGACCATAGAGTGATCAGCAGAACGTCTCGATATACAGCGCTTCCACCTTATCTCTTGCCCATTGCGTTTTACGCAAAAACTTCAGAGAAGATTTGATCGACGGATCTTTCTTAAAACAGTTCACTCGAACGCGCTCATACAGGCCATTCCAACCAAAGTGTTCAACTAGTCGGGTGACGATTTTTTCTAAACTCAACCCATGCAGAGGGTTATTCGGCTGCTGTTGGTTCATGCTATTAATCCAGTAAAGTGAAGTTGCGCGCTAATCTAACCCAAACTCACCGTGCAACCTAATGTTTTAACCTTGAATTGCCGTGCGACTCTCCCCTATAGTAACCCAAACTTCTTAAAAGCCCTTTTCATTATGAAAGCCCTCAACGACCTCAATATTTTTGTCGAAACAGCGCGCCAAGGCAGCTTTTCAAAAGCCGCCAACAGCATGGACATGACACCAGCCGCCATTAGCGCATCGATTAAGCGTCTTGAAGGGCAAATCGGTTTCCCGCTGTTTGTGCGTTCCACCCGAAGCCTGCGTTTAACCTCAGAAGGCGAACTGTTTTTAGACAAAACCACGCAAGCATTGGCTACATTGCAAGAGGGGTTGGATCAGATCTCAAGTGCGCGTGGTGAGTTATCTGGCCAACTGCACATTACTGCGCCCTCCGATTTTGGTCGAAATATGTTGCTCGATTGGGTGGATGAGTTCATCGATCTCTACCCAAATGTTTCCATCAAACTAGAGCTGTCCGATAGCTTGACGGATATGTACACCAAGCCTGTCGATATTGCGATTCGCTACGGCGAGCCAGCCGACTCCAATCTGGTCGTGTTGGCATTGTGTGGGTCAAACGAACGGATCTTATGTGCATCGCCAGAGTACGTAGCCACACATCCAGAACTCACCTCTCCTGCCGATCTAACGCAACACAACTGCTTGTGCTACATGGTCGCGGATTCGGTCTACAACAAATGGACGCTCACGCGTGACGGCGAGAAAGAACAAGTCGTGGTCAGCGGTAACTTGATGAGCAACGATAGTGACTTGCCACATCGGTTAGCGATCAAAGGCAAAGGCATTGCGAATAAATCGTTGATGGACATCAGCCGAGACTTAATCGAGGGAAGATTGGTGCGAGTGTTACCAGAGTGGGATTGCGGCCCAGTGCCGCTCTACATGGTGTGCGCCGATCGTCGATTATTGACGCCAACGATTCGGACTTTCCGCGACTTTATCCAACAAAAATGCTGCCAGCAACGCACCAACGTGCTAGCAACCTTCTGTCATTAGGCGATAAATCGAAGAGGACGAATCTGGGTATATTCAACCCAATCGTTCTCTTCTAATGTTTCAAGAAACGTCGCCATATGCGGGCTTTGCAAATGCTTATCCAAGGCCTCTTGCGATGCCCAGATTTCTTGGAACATAAATAGGCCCTCAACTTTTTCGTCGAGATACAACTCGTATTGGCAACAGCCTTCTTCTTTGCGAGTTGGCTCTAGTAAACCAGCAAGCAAATTCACCACCTGATCCTTACTGTCTGGATAGGCTTTCACTTCTGCAACTAAGTGGATCATCGTTTTATCACTCTTTGCGATTTATATATTGATTGCGAGATTCTACATAACCTACAAGTAAGCTCGAATTAGATCTCGGTGAATACGGTTTCTGCGTCCCAGCGAGACTTTGGCGTTTTCGCGTTGAAGTCATCTTCCGCGTGGTAGCCAAGCGGCACGATCACAACGCTGGTGTAACCTTTTTCACGCAAGCCAAATTCTTCATCCAGCACTTTGGGATCAAACCCTTCAATTGGCACTGCATCAATTTCTAGCGTCGAAGCACCCAACAGCAACATACCCACGTTGAGGTAAACTTGTTTCTCCATCCAATGGTTCGCATCTTTCAGATCAAAACGGTGCATGTTCACAAAGTAGCTACGACCACCGCGCACAGCCGCTTTCGCTTCTTCGGTTGGGAATCGGCCATCTTTTTCTTCTTGCGCCATTAGCGCTTCAATGTAGTCGTTATCAATGCCTGTTTTCGCACAAAACACCAATACGTGAGAAGCGTTGAGAATCTTCGCCGCGTTAAACGCGTAGTTCTCTTGTGCCGCTTTAGCGATGCGCTGTTTACCTTCTTCTGTGCTTGCCAGAATGAAATGCCAAGGTTGAGAGTTCACACTCGATGGACTAAAACGAACCAGCTCTTTAACTGCATCGATTTTTTCTTGAGGTAGCTTGCGTGTTGGGTCAAACACTTTCGTTGAGTAACGAGATTTTGCAGCTTGTACGATATCCATGAGGTTCTCCAATTAATGAGTTTAAGCTGAGTAACAGCATAACCTCATGAGATAAAGGGAAAAACCGATTTCGATTAAAAACATTTTCAAAATAAATTTGAAAATAAAACGATAAGAAAGGCTTTGAGCGTTCTCACTGAACTTCTTCATCTTTTCGGCAATAATGCATGTTTGCTCGCAACCAAACTCAACTCATGCTGCCTCAAGATAACGTTATTACATCCTTTCTGTGCAAAAAGCTCGGTCACAATCACCTTCGAATTGCCGGCGAATATTGGCACATTGAGAAGTTGGTGGCCTTGCAATGCATGATGTTGAAAGAAGCGCCTAACCTCCAAGAAGGGCTGCTTTGGTGGAGTAAAAGTGTCTCATTATTCGACCGCCGTTTGTACGTCACATTTCAACATGGTGATGCCCAAATCCATCTGCAAGTCGAATGTAGAACGGCCGATATGCCAAATTGGGCGGAGTCGGTGTTTGGCTTGCTCAAAATGCAGTTGGAAATGCTTGAGCTAAGCGAATCAATACAGGTACAAGTTCACGCCAACAATCCACTCGCGGCCGATATTTTTCTAGAGGAAACGCGAGATTCTAAAACGAGTTCAAGCGTGTTTGAACTGGTGAAACATGTTTATTTGCTGCTTTCTCACCAGCCCATTGAACAACCAGAATTGCTGAGTGTTTTGAACGCCTTGTTCATCAAAAACAGCAATTACGCGCTCAAGTTAGAGCAAGCGGCAAGGCAACTGGGCGTCTCCAAACGCACCTTGCAACGTCGACTGCAAGAAAAGCAAATGAGCTACTCTCAATGCGTTGATTTCGCGAAAAAAAGCAAGCACTCACTTTGCTCGCCGACACCCAACTCACGACGCAGCAAATCGCCTATCAACTTGGTTACGAAGAACCATCGAACTTTCACCGCACTTTTCGTCGTTGGTATCCGTTTTCACCCATGCAGTATCGCCAACAATGTTTGGATAACCGAACTCAGCTAAATCAGCAACCGATCCGCTTGTACTACGCCAAAGCCAATACCTTCGACGATAACCACATCGACCAACCTGTCGGCAAAATCTGGATGGAAGTGGACAATATTGCGTTTGAGAAAGTGGTCTCGGTAGAATGCCGTGACCGTGATGGCGCATGGCGGCGCTATCCCGCCTTCTTCGAGCGTTTTTTAAGTCATGGCATCGAACTCTGGACAACGACTGAACTTCCGGTGGCGCATCCCCTTACCTTTCGCCTGTGTTATGAAGTCGATGGGGAACGTTACATTGAGAATAACCACCAGCGTGATTATGTGGTTTCTAAGGGGCTTTTAATTGGCGCAACGGAATACATTGTCCCGACTCGGCAGCTTATTAGTATTGGGGCGCAATACACGCTCTTTATCGAACTGGCATGCCGACTTGAAAACGTTGCGAGGATTGACTGTTACGTCGATGATGACCCCACACCTCACGCAATGCGCTTAACCCAACACTCGCTACATTATGCTTGTTGGGTGCTGCAATTATCGCTCACTCAAACTGCAAAGCAGTGCCGCTTCCGCCTTTATGATGAATCCGACAACGAGCTCGCGAAAGAGCATTACCCGATACAATATCCAATTGTGCAACCGCTCAATTAAAACTGTCGGCCAGATCAAAATCGTCTCTTCGTGACATCATTTCACGTCTTTTTTGGCGTGAAATGACACTCTCAATTTCAAACCTTTGCTTTATCGTTTCTGCATTGCTGCACAACGGAGGCAAAAACTGTGTTTGAAACTCTACCTAACCCAATGAATAAAATAAAAATACTTCCTTTAGCGATCGCTCTTGCTCTTTCTGGCTGTGGAAGCGACGAAACCACACCAATCGATACAGGCAGCCACGTGGCATCTCCTGATTGGCAAGATCAAATCATTTACTTCCTGATGATCGACCGTTTTAACGACGGCGACAGCGCTCTTAATGATCAAGGGCAAAACGAATTCGATCCAACTTCGGATAAAAAATTCAGCGGCGGCGACCTCGTTGGTGTGAGCGATAAGTTAAGCTACATCGAAGATCTCGGTGCCACATCGATCTGGATTACTCCGCCAGTTGCTAACCAATGGTGGGATGCAGAGCAAAACTACGGCGGCTACCACGGGTACTGGGCGCGCGATTTCCAAAAAGTGGATGAACACTTTGGTGACATGGAAAGCTACCAAGCCTTAGCACGCGAAGTGCATGTGCGTAACATGTTCTTAATTCAGGACATCGTGACCAACCATGTAGGCAACTTCTTTACCTACGATGATCCTTACAGTTATGATCCAAGCCTACCTTGCCAAGGCTTCCGTTTGATTAAAAATGCACTACCCGCCGGACAAGAACTGCCGTACCCACTCAACATGAACGAGTGTAAAACAGACGGCACAGGCAGCTACCACTGGACGCCAACCATCACCGACCACAACGATCCGGTACAAGAAAAAACCTGGCAGCTCTCTGATTTGGATGACCTTAATACGTCCGATCCTGAAGTACGCGCTTATCTAAAAGAGAGCTACCGAAAATGGATTCGCGAAGTCGGCGTCGACGGATTCCGTATCGATACGGTGAAGTTTGTTGAACACGATTTCTGGAACGACTTCCTACACGCCGACGATGGTGTGATGACGCAAGCGGTTGATACTGGTCGCGATAACTTCCTGACCTTTGGAGAAGTCTTCGAAACATCTACACCATACAACACCGAAGGCGAAGAGAAGATGCTGACTTACATCGGTGAAAGTGGCTCGCCGAAACAGCTAACCTCGGTACTGAACTTCCCATTGCAAGCGACCATGACGCGCGTATTTGCATCAGGGCAACCGACCGACTATTTGCGTTTCCGTCTTGAGAAAATGATGGAGATGTTCCCGAATCCATACATCATGCCGAACTTCATTGATAACCACGACATGCCGCGCTTTCTGTCGCAAGGTAGCGTGAATGACATGAAACAAGCACTGATCACCATGATGAGCGTACCGGGTATTCCTGTGATTTACCAAGGTACAGAACAGGCGATGTCAGCGGCGCGTGATGCGATGTTTGCTGGCGGTTACCGTGAAGATGGCAACTACGTAGACTCGTTCGACCAAAACAGTGAAATGTACTTGTTTATTCAAGAACTTGCCAAGCTACGCACTGAAAACAAAGTCATGACACGTGGCGAAATAAAAGTGATTGGCAGCGATAAAGCGGGCGCGGGCGTCTTCGCCTTTACTCGAACGTTGGATAACGACGAAGTCTTGGTTGTGATGAATACATCCAACTCGCCGATGTTGATGAACCAACTCGATGTAGAACAAGTTGGCGGCACCGTCTTCAAACAACAAATCATGTCGAACTGGGCAAACGCTCCAGAGCAGTTAGTCGCAGATGAAAATGGTCACGTAACCCTTGAGCTACCAGCCAAGTCTGCAGTGATTTACTCAAAAACAAGCAACAACCAATCTGTAGAGACCCCAGACCTCAACATCCAACTAGCGCAGGATTGGGAAGGACAAACCATCACTGGTGATATTGTTATCGCGGGTAGTGCGAACGCCAACGAGAAGTTGAACCTCGTCGTCGATGGTAACTTGGAAACAGCGCAAACCATTACTGTAGGTGCTGATGGTCAGTTTAGTGTCACGCTGTCGACTCGTCATTTTGCTATTGGCGAGCAACAGCACCGCTTCGCGATTTATTCCACCGAGAAAAAAGCAGGCATCGAGGACGTGAATTTTGTCTCCAACCTAAGCTGGTCAAACACGCCGGACGACACCATTGATGATGCGGGCGATGCACAAGACGGCGTGGGCGGCCCAAACGGCAACTACTCATTACCAACCGATCCAACGTTCGACAAAGACAACAGCCAACTCGCAATCAACAAAGCAGAAGTGTTTACCGTTGGCAGTAACGTACGTTTGACCTTCACTATGGACAAAATCACCGACACTTGGTTGCCACCAAACGGCTTCGACCACGTGGGTTTCACCATCTTTATTGATTTACCGGAAGAAGCCGCAACCAACTTGTCTGAGCTACCGAAGATCAACGCTTCTATGCCAAGCGGAACCTGGAGTCGCAATGCGGTTGTTTTTGGCTGGCAAAGCTCTATTTACAACACCAAAAGAGCAAATGCGACGACATGGGGAGAAGCCGTAACGCCAGCACCAACAGTGACAGTAGACAAAGCCAACAACACCATTTCAATGGACTTTGCTAGCGATGCACTAGGCCGCCCAGATTCGCTCGATGGTATCCGTTTCTATGTCACGACTTGGGACTTAGACGGTCTTTCAGCAACTTACCGTCCGCTAGAGCAAGACAAAGGCCCTTGGAACTTCTCCGGTGGCGCATCGGATGAAAGTAAGATTTGGGACGATTTACCAATCATCACCTTGTCGGAATAAACCGTTAAAAAGACACCGCCCAGCGTTTAGCTGGGCGGCCATCAACAAAAGAATGCAGAAAGACACTTCTGCTCGTTTTTATTCTAGTTAAAGAACGATTTCACCCACAGCACCAGACTGTCCCAAAGCTGAGCGAACCACGAGCCCTCTTCTACCACTTGGCTGCTGACCAAGGGATAACTCGCCACGGTACTGTCATCGCTTTTCCAAACGACCTTACCAATCTCATCTCCTTGCGCGATCGGTGCAATCAATGGTTCATTTAACACCACACTCTTATCAAGCCCAGCCGTCATTGAACGAGGCAGAGTGAGATAGGCATCATTAGCGAAGATCGCCTCAACTTGATTGGCATTTCCCTTCCAAACGCGAACTTTAGACTCAACCTGCCCTTGTTTGGCAACTTGTTTGGTGTCATAAAAACGAAAACCATAACTGAGCAAATTCTTGGATTGGCTCGTTCGAGCCTGTTTACTTGGCGTGCCCATCACTACCGAAATCAACCGCATTTTCCCTTCTTTGGCGGAGCTCACCAAACTGTATCCCGCATTGCTGGTGTAACCGGTTTTGCCCCCGTCGACGTCAATGGAATTGTCCCACAGTAATTTATTGCGGTTGTACTGCGTAATGTCGTTCCACTTGAAGACTTTCTCACTATATAGCGCATACACAGCGGGAACATCGTTGATGATCGACTGCATGAGTTTTGCCATATCGGTGGGTGAGGTTTGGATGCCTTCACTATCGAGACCATGGGAGTTTACAAAATAAGTGTCTTGCAGCCCTAACTTCTCAGCCCAACCATTCATCAAGGCGACAAAGCCGCGTTCACTGCCAGCTACGTGCTCAGCCAGTGCAACGCACGCGTCATTACCCGATTGGATGATCACACCGCGCATTAAGTTCGCAACACTAATTTCATCTTTCGGTTTGATGAACATTTTAGAAGATCCGGGAAACTTGGCCGACCACGCGTTTTCGCTCACGGTGACAACATCATCCCATTTCAAACGCCCCGCTTTGATTTCTTGTCCAACGACGTAAGCGGTCATCAACTTGGTTAAACTAGCCGGAGCAAGGCCTGCTCGCCCGTTATGCTCGGCAATAATGGCACCGGATTGAAAGTCCATTAATACGTAACCTTTCGCCTTTAATTGAGGTGGGTTGGGCGTAACAACGGCAAAAGTAGGTACGCTTATTAAACAAGTCACAATAATCCATCGAGCCAGTGACACTTTCATCCGACTTCCTCCATGCTCTCACTTTGTCGCAACTCTATTGAGCATAGCTCACTCAACCAGTTGCACCAGTCGCTAATCGTTTCATTTTCTTGAACTTACATTGATTTGACCAAGGTATAGAACTGACGAAGCGATTTGGAAATAGCATTGGTTCTTCACGCCATTCGCAGTAAAGTAGCGCTACCCATCAATAAGGAAATAAAGATAACAATGAACGCTCAATCATTTATCGACGCAGGATTGCATTACACTCCCCACAGTTTTACCGTTCCTCTGGATTACCAAAACGTGAGTAAAGGCACCATTGACGTCTTCGCTCGTGCGGTTTGCCTAGTTGGCGATGAAGAATCGACCAAACCTTGGTTGGTTTACTTTCAGGGCGGGCCAGGCTTTCCCTCTCCGCGTCAAAACGGCAATAACGGCTGGGTAAAACGCGCGCTGCAAGAGTACCGAGTTTTGCTTCTCGACCAGCGCGGTACGGGCAATAGTTCGATGGTTAATCATCAGACTCTGGCTCACCTCACGCCAGAGCAACAAGCAGACTACTTAAGCCACTTCCGAGCCGATAACATCGTGCGCGACGCGGAGTACATTCGTGAGCAATTTGGCGTCGAAAAATGGGCGATCTTAGGTCAAAGCTTTGGTGGTTTTTGCTCCCTCACCTATTTGTCTCTGTTCCCAGACAGCTTGCTGCAAAGCTACATCACGGGTGGCGTGCCATCAGTCTCGCGTCATGCCGACGATGTGTATGAAGCCACTTTCAAACGCACCATGGAGAAAAACCAAGCGTTCTTCCAACAATTTCCAAGTGCGCAACAACTTTGCCAAAACATTGCGAATCACTTGCTGGAAAATGAAGAATATCTACCAAATGGTCAACGCTTCACGGTGGAACAATTTCAACAAATCGGCATCAACTTTGGTGTGAGTGATACTTTCTTGCCAACTTACTATTGGCTAGAAAGTGCATTGATTGAAGTGAACGGCAAACAACAACTTCGTTATGAGTTCTTGAACGATATGTTGGCGCAGCAAAACTTCCAAACCAACCCGATTTACGCCATTTTGCATGAATCGATTTATTGCCAAGGCTTTGCGTCAAATTGGAGTGCTCACCGTGTGCGCCAAACCCGACCAGAGTTTAATTATAAACCTGGCAAGCCATTTTACTTTACGGGGGAAATGGTCTTCCCATGGATGTTCGATCAATACTTCAACCTCAAGCCACTAAAAGATGCCGCTGAAATATTGGCCGCGAAAGAAGATTGGGCTGCGCTGTACGATCAAACACAACTGGCTCAAAACAAAGTGCCTGTCAGTTGCGCCGTTTACGCCGATGATATGTTTGTGGAAATGGATATCAGCCGAGAAACGCTCGCGTTAATCCCAAACTCAAAAGCGTGGATCACTAACGAGTACGAGCACAACGGTTTACGTGCCGACGGTGAGCGCGTTTTAGATAAGTTAATTGCGATGGGGAATCAAACCGCCGCTAATTTGAAATAAATACTATAAAAACGCCTCTTCTAGAGGTAAGAGGCGTTTCATTCCTACCATCTTGTTTTTACGAATCTCTTACGCGCTTGGTCATACGTTTCGTCATCACCCGGTAGCCCATTTTATGATAGAAATCCTCACCTTCATGGTTAAATGACGCCACGGTTAAGCCGATTTCTTCTATTCCTTGAGCACACAAATCACTTTCCATCTTATCCATCAGCGATAAACCTATTCCTAAGTTTCGATGGTTCTCTGCAACAATAAGCTCATTAATAAAACCAACGCGTTTTTCTGGTGAAATCAGCGACTGAACGTTACGAACCGAACCAGAGATAAAACCGACGACTTTTCTTTGCGAACAAGCAATAAAAGCGCTCACGCTCCCATCAAAATACTTTTCGAAGGTGCAATATGATTCTCTTAGTTGTGCCAATTCCTTGGGTGGACGATAGAAGTTCGGTTCAGCTTCATAGTGCGATGTATCGAGTTCAACGAGTAATTGTTTGAGCAAGGGAGCATCTTCTTCCCTCAGCCGCCTGATATAAAACTGCTGCATGTCCTTTCCTTGCCAACTGATCCGATTATTATTTTGTAGCTCTTGCGCACAACTTTAATGAAGAGCCGAAGAAGGAATCACAGTACAAATTTAAACCAAAAGTGTCGAGTTCAACTTACCTTGTTCTCTACAATTTATGCTTATAATTTGAACACATAGCGATTTTACCCGCGTGACGCTTTGCCGCATCAAAACACCACTACATCCCGCCTAGCCATAATATCCGCATAATTTGTCCGTATTTCCGACTAATTTAGTCAGGTATACTTCGTGCCGCTAAAATTTTAAGGTCGTTGACCACCTGTATTTTTAAAGGAAACCTCATGAGTCAGTATGTAGTTTGTGCGCTGTACAAGTTTGTTGAGCTGAATAACTATCAAGAACTACGCGAGCCATTACTTGCGTTGATGGAAAAACACCATATTCGCGGAACATTACTGCTGGCAAGTGAGGGCATCAACGGCACTGTTGCCTCTGATCGTGCAGGTATTGATACGCTACTGGAGTGGCTAAACAACGAGCCTCGTTTGACAGGCACCGTATACAAAGAGTCGTATTCTGAGACCCAGCCATTCAATCGCACCAAAGTAAAATTGAAAAAAGAGATCGTAACATTGGGTGTCGAAGGCATCGACCCTCGCCACGTAGTGGGTACTTACGTGAAACCTCAAGAGTGGAACGATCTTATTGCTGATCCTGAAGTGTTTGTTGTCGATACACGTAATGATTACGAAATCGAGATCGGCACATTCAAAGGCGCTGTAAACCCAAATACTGAAACCTTTCGTGAATTCCCAGACTATGTAAAAGAAAACATGGATCCGGCAAAACACAAGAAAGTCGCGATGTTCTGTACCGGTGGCATCCGCTGTGAGAAATCTACCGCTTACATGAAAGAACAGGGCTTTGATGAGGTCTACCATCTAGAAGGCGGCATTCTTAAATATCTTGAAGAAGTTCCTCAAGAAGAGAGCATGTGGGAAGGTGACTGCTACGTTTTTGATGGCCGTGTTGCAGTAAACCACCAGCTAGAAAAAGCAGATTACGACTTATGTAACGCTTGTCGCCTACCGATCACAGAACAAGACAAACAGTCTGATTTGTTCGAGCAAGGCGTGAGCTGCCCGAAATGTCACGGCACGCACTCAGAAGAGCAAATTGCTCGATTCCGCGAACGTGAAAAACAAATTGTTCTTGCAGAACAACGAGGCGAGCAGCATGTTGGTGGCGAAAGTGCCAAACAAAGAGAAGCTCGACGTGCCGCTAAGTACGCACAAAAAGAAGCTCAGCGTAAACAAGACTAAGCTCGACTCTAATTCTATTTTAAGCGAGCTGCCGTAAGGTGGCTCGCTTTTACTATGCACCAACACTCTTTCAATACAATTTTGTATCTCTCACCAAAACCTCTAGTTGATTGTCTCTTTTGCCTTCGGGTAGCCCCACCATCTCATCATAAGCACTTTGATGTACTAAAACCTGCTTATTTGCTTTGATATTCTTGCACTTCTTTTGCATCTCGATAAGGGAATGAGCCCTCAAAAAGATACCGTTGTCGTCAGTGATGAATTGCGCTTTTCCATCAACTACGACAGATGCTTGATACAATGCGAGATCAAGCGAGTGAATGATCAATTTATCTACGTAGAAGAACTTTTCTAACTTACTCAGTGGTATCGACATGTCTCACCTCCTTGTAAGCAACCTCTACGTTTTAATGAACAAAACCGATCATTAGGTGAGATCTCTTCGGGTCATTTGCGTACAACATCGGAAACAAAGAGGATTCCGATGCAAACAATCAATGTCGTGTGGTTAAAACGAGATTTAAGACTAACTGACCACCAGCCCTTAACACAAGCATTGTCGTCAAAGCACCCAACGGTACTTTTATATATTGTTGAACCGTTGCTGTTAAACAACCCTCACTATTCTGAGCGTCACTGGCGATTTGTTTGGCAATCATTGCAAGACATGAATGAAACGCTCAAAGCCTATGGACACCGCATCACGGTTCTGTTTGGCGATGCCTTAGCATGTTTTCAATCAATTCAAATGCAATATCAAATCAACGCTGTGTTTTCTCATCAGGAAATAGGGCTCAACTGCACCTTTGAGCGCGATAAGCAAATTGCCGACTGGCTGCATGAGCAGAACATCACTTGGTTTGAGTTCGAGCACGGTGCTGTTATTAGAGGAGCAAAAGACCGGCAGGGTTGGGACAAACATTGGGATTTGGTCATGAGAGCCTCCATAAGCCCTCTTGAGCTGCAGACCAACTTGTTGCATTCATTGGATGCAGAATCTCTCGGCTGCGCGTTTTCGCCACCTTCATCCTGGCTATCAAAATGCAAAGGAATGCAAACGGGAGGAAGCCAACTCGCTTGGAAAACACTGGAGGACTTTTTCAATCGTCGAGGTCGTGATTACTATCGAAGCATTTCTAGTCCCACAGCCTCACGTACAGCCTGTACTCGCCTTTCTCCATATCTCGCTTGGGGTAATATATCCTTGCGTGAAGTTTATCAGTACCTATTGAAACACTGGCAAGTTGCTGGGTTTCGTCGCAGCTTAATTGCGTTGTCTTCACGGCTGCATTGGCACTGTCACTTTATGCAGAAATTCGAGTCGGAATACGACATGGAGTTTTACTGTGTTAACCGGGCTTACGAACCGTTGATTAAACAAAGTAGCACTTTCGATGAAGAAAAGTTAGCAGCATGGAAATCCGGGCATACTGGCGTACCTTTGATTGATGCCTGCATGCGCTGTTTGCACCACACTGGTTACATTAACTTTCGCATGCGTGCCATGCTGGTTAGTTTTCTCACTCATCACATGAACACGGATTGGCGAACTGGCGTGACGCATTTAGCGCAACTATTCCTCGACTTTGAGCCTGGTATTCATTACCCACAATTCCAAATGCAAGCCGGGGTAACTGGGACCAATACAATCCGGATTTACAACCCGGTTAAGCAAGCCCAAGAACATGACCCTGATGGCGCGTTCATCTATAAATGGGTGCCTGAATTGCAAATGGTCCCCACCCCACTATTGTTCGAGCCCTGGAAAATGACACATATGGAAACCGTCATGTACCACTTGAAACCGGATAGCCGTTACCTAGCGCCTATTGTCGACCTAAATAGCGCAGCTAAAGACGCAAGGGAGCGTCTATGGGCATGGCGCAAACGGGCCGATGTAAAACAAGAAGGCAAACGAATTTTAACGCGACACGTGAGACCATCGAAAGAAAGCAGGGCTCGTTGATCATCTCTTCATTTAGATGCGTACAAACAAAGACATTCTCTAGGGAAACCGTTGTACCCTCAACTCGTAAGGAACACATTATGTTTAAACGTATCTTGGTTATCACGGCTACATTGATGGCGACTTTATCTTTTATGCTTCCCGTCAAGGCTCATGAGCATGGCATGATGAAGGCTGATATTGTCGACGTTGCCACTGAAAACGGCTCTTTCAATACACTTGTCGCTGCAGTGAAAGCGGCTGATCTAGTCGATACACTCAAAGGAGAAGGCCCATTTACTGTTTTTGCACCAACGGATGACGCTTTTGCAAAACTGCCTGACGGTACAATCGATATGCTCTTAATGCCGGAAAACAAAGACAAGTTAGTATCCATTTTGACTTATCACGTCGTCCCAGGGAAAGTAATGGCTGCCGATGTTGTTAAGCTGGACAAAGCGACTACGGTTCAGGGGCAAGACGTGATGATTAAAACCATGGGTGATAAAGTCATGGTCAACGATGCAAATGTAATGGCAACCGATGTGAAAGCTAAAAACGGCATCATTCATGTTATTGATACCGTCATTATGCCTAAATAAAATGATTCAGAGGGCGGTATATTCCGCCCTTTAAACGGTGCTTCTTCTATCCTTAATCCTGCCCCTTCCCACCTTCGACCCAACAACCAATCACTCATTCACTCCAGCTATAGAAAAGACAAAAACAACATGAAAACCAATACCTTAGAAACAAAACAGCACAATATCAATGAGGTTGGCGTACCGTTACCTTTCAATTTGAGAACATGATTCCATGTCAGTGTCGTTTACTTTTCCACATGTAAATTCTTGAGCTAAATTTTGGCTGCTCAATCACATTTCGGCAAACCACTCGAAAGGGTGGGACGCAAAGCTTCCGGTCTGTCAGCATTCCATCATCAAAAGTAATGCTCATGATAGCGGGGTTGCCATGTTGCAACACTACATTATCCAAAGTATGGATTCATGCAGCGTTGCTTCATGCTCAGCATGCGCCGAGGTGTGACATTAATTTGTCAGCCATAACAGAGGACATGTGATGAAATCCTTCCCAACCAAATCCGTACTTGCATTAGCACTTGCAAGCATTAGCTCAAGTGCTGCGGCTCACGGCTACGTATCAGAAACCAATGATGGTGTCGCTGCAAGTCGCGCGGCACTATGTAAGTATCCAACACCTGATACTAACGAAAAAAATAATAACTGCGGTGCCATTCAATACGAGCCACAAAGTGTTGAAGGTCCTGATGGTTTTCCACAAACAGGGCCTCGCGATGGAAAAATAGCAAGTGCCGAAACCGCTCTAGCTGCCGCTCTTGATGAACAAACTGCCGACCGCTGGGTTAAACGTCCTATTCAATCAGGTACACAGACTTTTGAATGGACATTTACCGCTAACCATGTGACGCGTGACTGGAAATATTACATCACCAAACCTGATTGGAACCCAAATGCCTCACTATCACGCGACTCGTTTGATCTGACTCCTTTCTGTGTAGTCGACGGCAATATGGTTCAACCTCCAAAACAGGTGAGCCATCAATGTAATGTGCCTACGCGAGAGGGGTATCACGTCATTCTGGCGGTATGGGATGTTGGTGACACAGCGGCTTCATTTTATAACGTGATCGATGTGAAATTTGATGGTGACAGTCCAGTCATTCCAGATTGGACGCAAGGCGGTCAAATTATTCCGACGATGGATTTTAATGTTGGAGATTCGGTTTATACACGCGTATTTGATCAGGCGGGTGAAAACATAGCTTATCGAACCGAGCTAGAAATTACCGATGCAGTCATGGGCAAAGCGAAAAACTGGTCTTACGCTCTAGCAACGAAGATCAACCAAGAGCAAACTAAACTGCAAGCTGGACAGTATGCCGAGGATAAATTCACTCCTGTTTATGGTACTAACCCGGTGTACCTGCAAGCTAATAGCGGTCTTGAGCGTGTAGAAATCGGCTACAAGATAGAAACTCCCGCTCCAGAGTACTCACTCACAGTAGATGGCTTAACAGACGAGTATATCATTGAGTCAACACCGACAACGTTGGAGCTGACACTCACTGCTGAAGGCAATTTAAACGCAGAACTCACCGTGTACAATCACCACCGTGAGCCACTTGCAAGCTGGGCAGACGAAATGAAAGACGGCTCGGTGGAGGCTGTATCGCTCGCTTTAAGCAAATCAGAGCCTGGTCACCATATGCTCGTGACTCGTATTAAAGACAAAGATGGTAACTTGGTGGATCAGCAAACGCTCGACTTTCACTTAAAAGAAGAGTCAGTAACGCCACCACCATCTGGCGAGTACGATTTTGTCTTCCCTGAAGGGCTATCTAGCTACACGGCGGGCACAAAAGTGCTTGCAAGCGACGGTGCCATTTACCAATGTAAACCCTTCCCATACTCTGGTTACTGTGTACAGTGGAAAGAAAGCGCAAACCAATACGAACCAGGAACAGGTTCACACTGGGAAATGGCTTGGGATAAAGTCAACCAAATCGCCCTTTGAACGTTAAGTAAAAAGAGCCTCGCTATGAGGCTCTTTCATTATCAAACGCAAAAATGGCAGTTTTCCCGATCTAAACCATGAACACCTGACAAATTAGCCAAATGAGCCCGCCCTTCAATCAGCCCCATTTCATAACCTTCCAATAGAACGTTTTGTCGCATTGATAAGCGCTGAACAGGAAAATTATCTGGTGGTGCAATCACTCTGACATGCGTTCCCGGTGGAGGGTTACGAATAAATTCCAACGATTGATTGTAGTTATCTGCACGTCTTAACATCGCGTCCGCCATTTTAGGATGTTCGGCAAATAACTTCTTCATCAGCCATGTGGTTTTTACTGGCTTCTTGGCATAATTTAGCGGGTGAGAAAGCACAACGGTTATGTCTCGAGCTCCGCGACGATAAGCCTCACGCACCGGGATGGAATCTGCCACCCCGCCATCGGTATAGCAGCCTCCAGAAAAGCAAGGGGTATGCTTGTATGCAATGGGTAACGCTGTTGTCGCTTCAATCGCATGGTGAAAATTATCACGCGTCACGCGATAATAATCTGCCTGTCCTGTATCTACATTCGTCGTCGCTGCCAGAAAAGGAATGCCATTAAACAGTTTATTTTCATCGACGGGATACAAACGATTAGACTCTTCAAACAGCCACTTCACATCAATGAGGTCCCCACCTTTAACGAATCGAGTCGGATCAAAAAAGCGTTTACTCGTTGCCAGCTTAGTAATGACATTAATGCTGCGATGCGGATAGTCGGTCAAATAACCAATCAAGTTTGATGCGCCAGCAGATACACCGATGGCAAAGTCAAACGGTTTATAACTTTGCTCTAAAAACGCATCTAGCACTCCGCTTGCGAAGACACCTCGCATCGCGCCACCTTCCACTACAATTGCTTTTGTTGCCATATTTCCCCCATTATTCTTGCCAAAAGAGTAATGAAATTCGTGCAATCAAAACAATTGAATATTCTTATTATTGAAATAGGTGAAGTCTATTTATTTCTTAGAAAGTGAAAACTAAAGTTCAAAAAATCCACACCAGCTAGAAATGTAGGTGTGGATTTAGACGAGATGGAGACGCCTATGAGAAAACAGTTTTATAGGCTTCGCCCGCGCCATCAATAAACATTTGAGTACCAATAACCGCTAGGATTAAGCCCATCATTTTCGTCACGACGTTCAGAGCACTCGGTCCAACTGCTTTGACCAATTTGTCTCCAAATAAAAACAGTATATAGGTAATAACACACAACACAGCAAAAGAAACGATGGTAATAATGGTTTGATCAAAACCACCCGCCGTAGCAAAGTTCATCGCGGTAGCAATCGTTCCAGGCCCTGCTAATATCGGCATTGCAAGTGGAGAAACGGCAATGCTCAACGCCGCCTGCTGCTGCGCTGGAGAATACGCTTTCTCTTTAGTTTTCTGATGCGTCGAATCACCTTGAAGCATATTAAAACCGATCAAAAACACCAAGATACCGCCCGTTATTCGCAAGGCGTACAGCGTGATACCAAACAAATCAAAAATTAATTTACCGGCGATCGAAAATATCGCAATGATGACAAATGCAATAAAAACCGAACGAAGCGCCATGGAACGTACGGTTTCCCTATCCTCATCAGCCGTTAAACTCAAAAAGATAGGAATATTGGCGATGGGGTTCATGATCGCAAAGAAGCCCATAAACACCGTGACTGTATGAACGATGAGTTCTTTCATATTTTCCACTGCAGTTAAATTGTTGATTCTAAAAACAGTATATACGCTCTCAAGCAGAACGAGTGATGTATTCTCTATTCATCTTCACACTTATGCGCTAAGCATTGTTTTTCTTTTGAGATAGTTTACCGACTCATCAAATATCGCTAAGGTGAGGCTTCAGCCTTTACATGTAACAGGGGATGTTAAGTCACCATGAACAGTACGATACAAACAATTCTCAATCACCGCTCAATTCGAAAGTTCACCTCACAACCTATTGAAAGCGAACAATTAGAAACGATTCTACAAGCTGGCCTTGCGGCGTCTTCATCAAGTATGTTGCAAGTCGTCTCAATTATCCGCGTGACTGATAAAGAAAAGCGTACGCTATTGGCACAATTTGCGGGGAATCAAGGGTACGTTGAAAGCGCTGCTGAGTTTTTGGTGTTTTGCATTGATTACCAGCGCCACGCCACTATCAATCCTGATGTTCAAGCTGATTTCACCGAGTTAACACTTATCGGTGCTGTTGATTCTGGCATCATGGCCCAAAACTGCTTACTTGCGGCAGAGTCTATGGGACTAGGAGGCGTGTATATTGGTGGCTTACGAAACAATGCTCAAAAAGTCGACGAGTTACTAGGCTTACCTAAAAATACAGCCATTTTATTTGGTATGTGTCTTGGTCATCCAGATCAAGCCCCTGAAGTTAAGCCACGTCTACCTGCTCATGTCGTGGTGCATGAGAATCAGTATCAAGACCTAAATTTGGATGATATTCAGGCTTATGACCAAACCATGCAAAACTACTATGCAAACCGTTCGAGCAATCAAAAACAAAGCACTTGGTCACAAGAAGTCACCAGTAAACTAGCTGGCGAATCACGTCCGCACATCCTTCCGTATTTGAATGGGAAGGGGTTAGCGAAGAAGTGACCATGTCGAAAGACAACAAAACAAAAACGAGACATGAGTCACATTGTTGATAATCCTATTTAATACAACGAGGTAATTAGTCGGTAGATTTTCTTGGTTGTATTTTAGAAAGAAAACACTACATATAGAGCTAATAAACAAAATTTGAGCTAATTGAACAAGTTTTTTATCCGCAATATGAAATCTTGTAAGTGAAAACATAAAAATACGATATTTATCTGGACACTTGCTGCATTACTGTCTATTGCTCTAATCATTGAAATTCATTAGAGTTCATGCCTCCAGATGCAATCAATCTCTTATTGAGCACTTTATAAATAGAAGAAAGTGGTGCTTATAAGGTTATGTTGTGAAGTCTTTTCTGGAAAAGAATGTTGCTACCAGCAACTCGCTCTTTACGTCAGATGAATGAAAAAACATGAATTTCAAACATAAAAAGCTAGCTAGTTTAGTGCTCTCCTCAGTACTTCTTTCTGGATGTACTGTACCCGGTAGTCACCTTTCCACAGATGGAAAAAACTTCGTCGAAGACAGCAATGTTAGTCGCACTTCTGATTTCAATGTTTTTCCACTTACACTTGATAAAGTATCTCAACTTAAAAGTTTGGAGATAGAAGCCAAATCCAACCCTGATCTCAGATCGCCAACTTAGCGCTTATGAGTATGAGGTTGGCCCTGGAGATATACTAAACATTACTATTTGGGATCACCCAGAACTAACTATTCCTGCTGGTTCTTATCGCAGCTCCGCTGAAGCGGGTAACTGGGTACATGCTGATGGTACTATCTTCTATCCATATATAGGTATTGTTGAAGTTGCGGGTAAAAACGTTCGTCAAATTCGTGCAGATATTTCTCGCCGATTAGCAAAGTACATAGAAAGTCCTCAAGTGGATGTCAGCGTCGCCGCTTTTCGTTCGAAAAAATCCTACATAACTGGTGAGGTAAATAATCCGGGACAACAACCAATCACCAATATCCCACTCACCTTGTTAGATGCAATTAACCGTGCAGGTGGATTAGCCGAAAACGCCGACTGGAAAAATGTAACACTGACAAGAAACGGCATAGTTGAAAACATATCTCTTTATGCGCTGATGCAAGAAGGCGACCTCACTGAAAATAGGCTACTCCAACCAGGTGATATCATCCATGTGCCAAGAAATGATTCACAAAAGGTTTTCGTTATGGGTGAAGTTAACGACCCTAAACTACTGAAAATAGATCGCGCTGGCATGAGCCTTACGGAAGCTCTGAGCAACGTTGGCGGTATTAACCAAATATCAGCGGATGCGACAGGTGTATTCGTGATTAGGAGGTCACAAGACGCTGGTTCACTGGGCGACATATATCAACTTGATGTCTCCGATGCGGCAGCGCTCGTTATTGGTACTGAATTTGCTCTCAAACCGTATGACATTGTTTATGTCACTGCGGCGCCTATCAGTCGTTGGAATCGCGTTATTGCACAGCTAGTACCTACCATCTCAGGCTTCAATGAACTTACAGAAGGCGTCCTTCGAGTCAGGACTTGGCCATAGAAAAAGCATTCTGAATGACTTGTTTGAACACAAACAAGTCATTCAAACGTTGTCTATAAGAAGGAGCAAAACATGTTTTCGAACATTCTTGTCGTGTGTGTAGGTAATATTTGTCGCTCCCCCACAGGAGAGCGGTTACTACAGCAACTACTCCCAGATAAACAGATTTCTTCGGCGGGTATTGCCGTAGAAAAAAGTCGCCTAACCGGAAAACCAGCAGATGAAACCGCCAGACTTGTCGCGTCAGAACGTGGTATCTACCTGCTAGACCACAAAGCACAGCAGCTAACCGCTCAGTTGTGCGCAAAGCAAGACCTAATATTGGTGATGGAACAAGGTCATATCGATGCTTTGACGGAGCTGGTACCGGAGGCTAGAGGTAAAGCAATGTTATTTGGTCACTGGATAGGTTCCGTGGATATTCCAGATCCATACAGACAGAGTAGAGAAGCCTTTGAGCATGCATTATCTCTGATTGAAAATGCTGCTCATGCATGGGCAAAAAAATATAAATTCAGATCACTTGGCGAAATAAAAAATAATGGCTAACCAAACAATACAATCATCTGCTCTTGCTGATGATGAGATCGACCTAGGCAAGCTCTTCGGCATATTGATAGACGCGAAATGGTTTATCATCAGCATTACACTCTTTTTTGCAACATTAGGTATCGCGGTCGCGTTGCTATCAACTCCGATTTACAAAGCCGACGCGTTAATACAAATCGAAAAGAAGAGTTCAGGTGGTATCTCGGCGATGGTCGGTGACATGGGAGAACTCTTTTCTGCCGAATCATCTGCAACTACAGAAATTGAAATAATTAAATCGAGAATGATTCTTGGCGATACCGTTGATAAGTTTAACTTAACAACCATTGCCACTCCTGATTACTTACCTTTTGTTGGTAAAGGTCTAGCACGAATCAACGGTACTCAAAACTACATTTCTTTGACCACGTTTGAAGTACCTCGAACGGCTAGAGGATTATCTCATAAACTGATTGCTACAGACATCGAGAAAGGTCAATTCAGCTTGATGCTTGAAGACCAAATGGTACTTTCTGGTTCAGTTGGTCAACTAATTGAGATGAATGGCTACCGTGTAAAAGTGAACCAGCTCAATGCTCAAAATGAAGATACTTTTACAATAAGTAAAATAAGCAAGTTAGATGCTATCAACAAGTTAGCCTCACAACTTTCTATTTCAGAGAGAGGTAGCCAAACAGGTATTGTATCTCTAAGTATTGAAGGTGAATACCCAGACCACAATCAGCTTGTTTTAAATGATGTTGTTCAAAACTATTTTTTGCAGAATGTTAGAAGAAACTCAGCTGAAGCTGAGCAGAGCCTCAACTTCCTTAAAGGTCATTTACCCGAGATTAAGGACAAGCTAACTATTTCAGAAGATACATTGAACAGTTTTAGACAAGAAAACGAATCTATCGATTTAAATCTCGAAGCACAATCTACTCTAAAAGTGATGGTGGCACTTGAAGCCCAACTTAATGAGCTAACATTTAAAGAAAGTGAAATCAGTCAAAAATTCACCCAAGACCACCCAGCTTATAAATCACTGTTGGACAAACGTCAGACCTTACTGCAAGAGAAAGAGCGTCTTAACAAACAAGTTCAAAAACTGCCAAAAACACAGCGCGAAGTCTTGCGTATGACTCGTGATGTCGAAGTAAACCAGCAAATCTACATCCAACTTTTGAATAAAGTTCAAGAGCTAAATATCATAAAAGCTGGCACCGTAGGTAATGTACGTATTATTGACAATGCACAATCTTACGCCGTTCCTATTAAGCCGAAAAAACCTTTGATTGTAGTTTTGGCTACTCTTCTAGGAGGCATGGTAGCTGTCGCATTTGTTCTGGTAAAAACCGCGTTTCATCGTGGAGTGACTTCTCCTGATGTAATTGAGCAAACTGGAATATCTGTATATGCAAGTGTTCCAAAATCGGCACAACAATTGGAAGTTGCGAACAAGCTAAAACGTAAAAACAACAAAGACTTACTTCTTTTAGCAAATGCCAATCCAGCAGATCTTTCAATTGAAGCACTACGTGGACTTCGAACCAGCTTACACTTCGCAATGTTGGAAGCCAAAAACAATGTATTAATGATTTCAGGCCCAGCTCCTTCCATTGGTAAGACGTTCGTATCAACCAACTTTGCTGCTGTTGCGGCTAAAACGGGTCAAAAAGTCCTTTTGGTGGATGCTGACATGCGAAAAGGTTATTTACAGCAATGTTTTGGCCTCACAGCAGAGCAAGGGTTATCTGACTTACTAAGTGGAAAAATTGATCGAGCAACCGCAATCAAGCCAAGTCAAGTTGAAAACTTGGATGTGGTTACTCGTGGTCAAGTACCACCAAATCCATCAGAGCTTTTGATGCATCCACGATTTGTTGAATTTGTAGAACAAGTATCAAAAGAATACGATCTAGTCATCATCGATACACCGCCTGTACTTGCAGTAACGGATCCAAGCATCGTTGGTGCACTTGCTGGCACCACGTTGATGGTAGCTCGCTTCGACCAAACGACATTGAAAGAAATTGAGGTAGCACGTGGTCGCTTCGAGCAATCAGGTGTAGAAGTTAAAGGTGTGATTCTCAATGCGGTTGAGAAAAAAGCATCTAACTCATACGGCTATGGATACGGCTACTACAACTACGCGTACAAAAGCGAATCATGAGTTAATCTAGATCGCTAATTTGACCAAATATGACAAAGCCCTGCTAGAAACAGCAGGGCTTTTTCTATTGCACTCTTGATTGCTTGTACGTCAACAAACTGAGCGAGACAAAGAATATTGGGTCACTCCAACCAAAACCGACAAATACTCCTGTAATGCCGGCATAGGTAGTAATCACTGCCCCTAACCCATTAGTAATCAATAATGCTTTAAACAGCTGTTTCGCAGTCTTACCAGATTCCACATCACGTAACATCAAACTCACCGCAGCGATTCCACCTAAAAAGATCGACGTATGTTGCGATAAAAACAGCGCGTATTGGTTGTTAATTTGTACGGCATACATCGGCCACATCATGGTTGGTACAAAAAACAACGCAAAAGCGAATACCGTATATATGACACCATGAACGGTTAGAAAAGTGCGGTTGGTCATCATCTCCTTATCCTCCAGTAGGCCCTTGATTGATCGTCGTTAACGGCACATTGATATCGAAGATTTGACCTCGTACTTCGACTACGCCCATTTTTCGTAAGCGTGCGGCATGCATTTCGAGATAAGCTTGCGCCGTGGCTTCATCTTCAAAAAGATAGATACCACCACCGAGTTTGTCTTTTTCGCTTTCCGTCCAAATTTTCCAAATCATGCCCGGCTCTTGGTTAATCGACTTAGCTAAGTCGACCAAAGCATTCGACATCTCTTCACCAAACGGACCATGAAATTCAAAATCAACTTGCAATAATTTCGCCATCTTGAGTCTCCTCTTCTTACTGACTCGCTTTTGATGACAAGATTATTACCTTTATAAAACTGACAAAAAAGTTCATAATTTTGCCATTAACTGTCTAAAAAATTGACTCATGAGACTAGGGCGTGTTGATCTTTCGTGAGTGTTTTTTGAACAGCATGGTAAAGAGTTATAATTTGCTTCGCCAAAAGTAAAACTATAACCAATACCATGCCAAGAACAATGCTAACTGATATTCGCTGGGAACTGCTACTCCAAGTTATGAAAAGTACAGGTCGTATTTACGATAAAACTGAACATCGAATGACATTTGAAGGAATACTTTATCGAATGAGAACAGGTGTTCCTTGGCGAGATCTCCCCTCTGAGTTCGGAGAGTGGAGTAGCGTTTACAGACGATTTAATCTTTGGTCAAAGAAAGGGGTTTTAGATAAACTTTTCAAAAGCTTATCTAGTATGGCTGATTTTGAATGGGTCTTTCTTGATGGCTCTATAGTTCGAGCGCATCAGCATAGTACAGGTGCAGCGACTGAAAGCTCAGAGCAAATAGGAAAAAGTCGCGGGGGCAACTCAACCAAAATTCACTTAGCCGTGGATAGTGGCGGCCTGCCGATTTGCTTTGATTTATCAGAAGGACAACGCCACGATATAGTACATGCCGAAAGCTTAGTTGAGCAACTCGATGAAGTTAATACCATCGTTTGTGATAAAGGATATGACAGCGAACCTTTCCGTACTTTTGTTAAGGAACGTGGCGGAGAAACGGTAATTGCTAAACGCAATTACGGACAAGATATAGACAAAGACAGCATGGATTGGTGTCTATATAAGTATCGTCACTTGGTCGAAAATGCCTTTGGGAGAATTAAGCATTATCGAGCTATTTCAAGTAGATATGACAAGCTAGAAAGGAATTATGCCAGCATGTTATCGCTGGCATTCATGTTAATGTGGCTACCGATGTATTGTTGATCACGAAATGTACAGCAAAGATCAACACGCCCTAAAAACGACCTTAGAACAATGGCAAACGCTACAAGCGATTGATCAAGAAGGCAGCATTCAATCCGCAGCTTTGCTGCTCAACAAGAGCCATACCACATTGATCTACTCGGTGAGGAAGCTAGAAGACCAACTTGGTATTCAACTTATCGAAGTACGAGGGCGCAAAGCAGGTTTGACTGAGCACGGTAAAACCATACTGCGTCGTGCACAATCCATGCTTGAACAAGCGCGGGAACTGGAAGTCATCAGCGAGCAGTTAAAAAGTGGTGTGGAATCTCAAATCACGGTCGCAGTAGATCATCTTTGTGACCCTTGTTGGCTTTATGCACCACTCAGTCAATTTTTGGAAGACAACAACACGACCTCCGTTCAAGTGGTTGAAACGTCACTGAGCAAAACAACCGAAATGGTCGTAAATGAGCTCGCTGACATCGCAATCATCAACTTACCGATAACCAACTACCCTGCCGAAGCATTTGGCGTAACAACCATGCTGCCTGTAATCGCAGCACACCATCCACTCGCTAAAAAGCCGCATGTTTCCATCGACGATTTTGCAACCACCAGCCAAATTGTCATCCGTGACTTAGGCGATTCAGACAAAACGAAAAGAGATGTGGGTTGGTTACGCGCACGTCAGCGTATTACCGTCGATAACTTCGACCACGCTTTTCACGCCGTAGAGCAAGGCGCTGGATTTTGTCGGCTACCAGCGCACTTAGTCGCAGGCCGCAAGAGCGATAAAATTAAAGTATTGGAGATCGAACACTCCCATCAATATCAGGTTGCGCTGCACCTCACTTTGCCCAAAGGAGCCAAAAGCGGTCCTGCGACTCAAGCGCTTTATCGTACTTTACTCAAAAGTGTAGAAACTCGAGCCTAGCTACAGTGGTATTGAGTTGAATCGCTAGTGTTATCGCCTATTGATTCTACCTAAATATAGAGAAACGGCCATTTTGTGACGCTACACTCTCACAAAAGGTTGCACGGAGGATAGCGACCACCTAATATCAGTCTGCTCACGCCTAAAGCCCCCAACACTCGCGGAAAGAACTTGGTTCACGGCAACTCTTCCACCCTGCTCTGTATAGCAGGAACAATCTGTTTTTACCTTCTTTTTAGCTTCTATTTAGGCGAGTGTGGAAGAGATAAGAAAGGTGAAAAATGAACTCTACAAATAGCTTCTTAATCAACATTAACCAACAAAAATCCGTTGCTAAAAAAAGGCTCAAAGCTATACGTCAACACGATGATGAGATGTTGGATCGAGTTAAGCGATTTCACTCCAAACCAGAATCATTAGCTCCCAATACAATTCAATTAGCTGACGTTCAACATTCGCTAGCCAGAGAATTAGGTTTACCAAGTTGGAGTAAATTAAAAGCGCATGTCGAAGAGTTAGAAGCTCACAAAGACGCCATCAAAAATCACTTCCCTCCTCTTGATAGCGAGCTAAAAACGCTCCATGTCCGCTGTGGGCATGATATTCAGCAACGGCTTAAAGACAGCGGATTCGAGGGAACATTTTTAGCCCTAATAGATCCGCTTTGTATTGGCCCCATACCAGCAACACCACAAAACTTCCTTGCCATTCGTGCCCAATATGTCGTAGAGACTCTGCTGCCCGTGATGAAGCGTGAAGATTCAGTGCAAGATATTGTCAAATTTGAGCAAGCTAATATTGATACGCTGCTCAGTGATACATTTGAACGAATCGTCTTTTGGGTCGAACATGACAGCTATGACCAATTAATGCTGCTTCGTGCCCTAACCTTGTTAGAGAATGTAGAAAACAAGGTGATAGAGATCATTGAGTTGAACCAGTTCCCTGGCACTGAGCGATTCATCGGTTTGGGGCAGTTGCCTAAAGAGGCTATTCGCGCTTGTTGGCAATACCGTAAACCCGTGACAGCCAAATTATTCAGTCAGGCTAAACATTCCTGGCACGCTGTCACATCACCGACACCCATCTCTATGGTTAATTTGATCGAGCAGCATGATCTAGATTGCTTACCCAATATGCTCAACGTGCTAATACGCCATATGCAAGAGTTACCTCATTCACAAACAGGATTAAGCTTGACTCAGCAGATTGCATTAGAGGTCCTAAGTTCTCAAAATCGTTCAATTCTCATCAAAGATTGGTTTGAGCAATATCAACAACGTGAACCTCTACCTTACCTGGGCGATGTGATGTTTTACGCCTTACTCCTCCCTCTAGCACAATGTCAAACGCCTTTAATCACGATTGAGTCACGTGAAAGGGACTGGTGGGAACAGAGCGTCCATATCACTGAGGCTGGTCAGCATTGTTTGGAAGGCTTCATGCTAGCGAAGCAATGCTATTGGGTTGGGGGTATTAGCAATACCAATCAGAATTATTGGAGTTGGGATCACCTCCAATTATCTACATTGACCAACCTTCATTAATTCAGCGGATAAATAACATAAGCAGGGGCATAGACGGCTCGTTAGCCCCTTGTGTTCAGCCCAATACAAAAACAATCAAAAAGAGACGGCTTCTAGCCTGAATAAAATCTAGATAGTTATGCAAGAGCAACACTCCTTAAAGGTAATATGCACTCCATTTACTACCAAAAATAAATGTAAACACTCCTTCTTATCGGTTGTATGTTCGATAAAAGTGTTAAAATACAAACTTTTCGACCAGTCAAATAGTTAAGATTTGGTTAAAACTCTATTTTTATTAGTGATAAAGTTCACATCTATTAACCATTTAGAGGATTATTCTTTCGTATTTTCTCACTCCACTGCTACTCTGCTCGCCGCTTTGAAGTGAACTCAAGGTGCATAACTATAAGGAGTGTTCTCATGAATACCAAGAAACCGATGTCGCTAACCAGCCGCGTAATTTTGGGTATGGTAGCGGGTATCTTGACAGGATTTGCAATTCGCACACTTTTTGCCGGCAACGGATTTGTCGACGCATACATTGTTAATGGATTATTTGAAGTTGGTGGACAGATCTTCGTCGCCAGCTTAAAAATGCTCGTAGTCCCTCTAGTGTTTGTTTCACTAGTTTGTGGTACTAGCTCCCTCAAAGACCTTTCTACACTGGGTCGCATGGGTGGTAAAACCCTCGCTTTCTACGTTACAACAACGGCTATCGCGATTACGCTTGCTCTAACTATGGGTACTCTGTTCCAGCCAGGTGCTGGCGCTGACCTAACCGCAGCAAGTTCATTCAAATCAGCAGAAGCACCATCTTTGGGTCAGGTGATCATCGATATGTTCCCAACCAACCCTATCAGTGCGATGGCTGAAGGTAAAACCCTGCAAGTTATTGTGTTCGCAGTGCTATTTGGTATCGCGATCAGCGCAGCAGGCAAACCTGGTGAACGTATTGCAGCGTTCTTCTCTGATCTGAATGAAGTAATCATGAAACTGGTTGCGATTTTGATGAACTTGGCGCCTTATGGTGTGTTCTTCTTAATGGCGAAGCTATTTACTGGTCTTGGTCTGGGCGCAATCGTCAATTTGGCAGAGTACTTCTTAGTACTGGCGGGTACGCTTGTCCTGCACGGCCTAGTCACTTACAGCTTAATGTTAAAAGGTTTCACTGGTCTAAATCCAATTACGTTCCTACGTAAGATGGAAGACGCGATCATGTTTGCTTTCTCGACCGCATCATCAAACGCGACGATTCCAGTGACAATGGAAACGGCTAAGCACCGTATGGGGGTTGAGAACCGCGTATCATCGTTCACAGTACCACTTGGTGCAACCGTGAACATGGACGGTACGGCGATCATGCAAGGTGTAGCAACCGCCTTTATTGCTCAAGCCTTCAATATTGATTTAACTATGGGCGATTACCTCATGGTAATCATGACAGCTACATTGGCATCTATCGGTACTGCGGGTGTCCCTGGTGTTGGTCTTGTAATGCTAGCCATGGTATTGAATCAAGTTGGTCTGCCTCTTGAAGGTATCGCGCTCATCATGGGTGTTGACCGTCTTCTTGATATGATTCGTACCGCGGTAAACATCACTGGTGACAGTGCAGTAACCGTCATTGTCGCAAAATCAGAAGGCGCATTGGATGAAGCTCGCTTCAACGATCCAATGGCAGGCGTAGCCGAAGAAGAAGTGCACCTGAAACGTGCTGACGCCTAAATCGTTCTACGATTACCATTCTGAAATTATATAGTCCTGTCTAAAAGAAAGCCCCGATGGAAACATCGGGGCTTTTGTTTTCTCCGCGTCTAGAAACGCTCTTTCTAATCCGCCATCGAATTCAATTTTTCTCTGGCTCGTTCTTCGTGTTCTTCAGTAATGGCATTGCCGACTGAGTTAGCGGCTAAGGTAAGCGCTGCCATGTCATCGGTAAAGCCGACGCCTGCTAACACATCTGGCACCATATCGGTGGGTAATACGAAGTAAGCTAATGCGCCACCTAAAATCGCCTTATGGCGAACGGCGGTGTTGGAATCTGTCATCGCGAGCCATGATTTTATGCCCATAACGGCAATTTCTTCACCCGCTTTCTTAACCGACCCTTTCATTTTGCGCCAGAATGTTTTCTCATCTGGCGCTTGCATCGTTTGATCTTTGGCGTCTTTCGGCGCCGACTTTACAGACATTGTTGTGCTCATCGTTGCCTCCGAAATTTATGACTGTGGCCAACATATTAATAAATCGAACCTGAACGCAAGATTAATAACAAGAAATGATAGTAAAGTGAAACAAAAACACAGATAGAAAAATCCCCAAACCGAAGTCTGGGGATCGTGATGTTGGGAACTAAGTTGTCGAGTTCGCTACTGAGCTATCTTCTCCAGTACACGCATCAGCATTTTGATACGTGGTTCGATAGACTCAAGCAACAAGTACTCTTGGTCACTGTGGAAACCTGCACCGATAGGTCCTATACCATCCAAAGTTGGAACGCCAAGAATTGCCGTATTGTTTGCATCAGAGCCGCCACCCACTTCTTTCCAGTTGATATCGATAGCCAGTTCACTTGCTGCTTCTTCAACTAATGCCATCAGACTTTCAGTTTGCGCGCTTGGCACCATAGAAGGTTTGTAAGCTTCACGAACCAACTCGATGCTAACGCCATCAACAAATGGTGTTTCCAGCATGCCGTTTAGCTTGCTATCGACATCATCGTATTCTTCATTACTCCAGAAACGCACATCCACGATCGCTTCAGCGTGCTCAGGGACGATGTTTGCGCCGTTACCGCCAGACACAATACCCACGTTTAATGTGGTGCCAGATTCGAAGTTCGTCATAGCATTGATTGCTAGAATCCAGTTCGCCATCTCGGTAATTGCACTGCGGCCATTTTCTGGCTCGTTGCCAGCGTGCGCCGCCACGCCGTTAAACGTAATTTTGTAACGCGCCATGCCTTTGCGCGCTTTGACTAAACCGCCGTCTGCACGTGCTGCTTCTGCCACCAATACGTTCTTCGCATTTTTTGCAACAGATTGAATCCAGTCGACCGAATCTAACGATCCGGTTTCTTCGTCTGGGTTCATGCAGATACAAATCGACAGTTTATCCAACACC
Source organism: Vibrio sp. M60_M70 (assembly GCF_037162085.1). Lineage (NCBI taxonomy): Bacteria > Pseudomonadati > Pseudomonadota > Gammaproteobacteria > Vibrionales > Vibrionaceae > Vibrio > Vibrio sp. M60_M70. The sequence goes on along the minus strand of NZ_JARLUL010000002.1, from coordinate 371,266 downwards.
GCTTGGTCGAGGTTACGCATCGCGTACACAATATTCAGCAAGCCAGATTTCATGTCCGAGACACCCGGACCGTACGCTTTTTCAGCGTCTTGAGACATAGGACGTAACTCTGCGGTGCCGACAGGGAACACTGTATCCATGTGACCAATCAGCATCACGTCAACTTGCTCAGCCTCAGGCTTGTTTCGAACTTCAAGACCGATACCCGCTCTGCCACAGTCGATGCGTTTTACGCTCCAACCTGACATCGCTTGGTACTTCTCTTCAAATTGAGAAGCGATGAACTCAATGCCATCAGTGGTGTACGTACCACAATCGACATTAATGAGAGGACGAAGTTCTTCGAGATATTCATTGAGAGAAAACTGCATGATTGCCCCCTAAACAAACAAGTTCATGACTAGCATTGCGCCAAATGCGTTCAATACGGAAATCGCAATCATGATTGGGATATAACGACCTTCAGTACCGATAGGTCCCATAATTCGACCCATGTACTGAACCTGTGAGCCCATTAGGTAAATTGCAGGCGCAAGAATCGCAATGTGCGTTCCGTTCAAGATGCCTTGGTCAAACAATGTGATAACCACGCCAACTGCGCCGCCCATCGACATCCAAGCACCAATCAGCACCGCAGCCGCTTCACCTGGCAAACCAAAAACTGCCATTACTGGAGAAAATACCGAGCCCATCAAATCCAACGCGCCAGTAATCTGCAACGCTTTAATGATGACAAACGCCATAAGAACGTTAGGCACAGTTGATGTTGTCGCAATAACCCAGCCTTTTTTAGCGCCTTCAACGAAAATATCTGTCACCATCGGCTTACTTACTTTTACGTCACTCATTACGCCGTCTCCTCTTTTAAGTTCTCAGATTTGTTTTGATCTTGCTTGTCTTCTTTACCTTCTGTGATGTTTAGGTAGATACGGAATAAGTTCGCGCCCACAATTTTAAACAAGAACATCACCACAACCGCCAAACCAATAGAAGACGTTACGGCAAGCGAACCATCCGCCATCGTCAGCGTAAACAGCACCGCCCCTGAGGAAAAAAGTTAACAATGGTGGCACCAGCGGTGAACTGGAACATAGTGAACACATCGGTTTCGCGTTTGGTAAGATGGCCTTCATCTTTAAGCTGACGAGTCATCGCCGCACCTGCATCGGTACTTTGCAGCGAAGCGATAAGAGCCAAACCAGAGTTACCTGGGATGCCCATTAGAGGACGTAGAAGAGGAGTAAGAAGCTTACGAGCTGCTTCAAGCGCACCATAGTGCTCAAGTACATTGATCATACCCAGTGCAAACATAACGGTAGGAATCAAAGTAAGTGCAAAAATGAAACCGTCACGTGCACCGCTACCACCAGTACCACGAAGCGACGTTGTTGCAACTTGCACACCGTCAGCCGTTTCGGTGACACCATAAGCCACCTTGCCGAAAGAGCCATTCAACGTGGTGAAATCAAATACGCCATACCATTCGTTCGATTGCATGAGACCAGAAAAGAAGACGACCGCAAACGCCAGTGCAACGTAGCACCCCAGCGTAACCTTGCGCTCGGTTTGAACAGGATTTTTCATAACATTACCTACACATGTGGGACAGGACACATATGTTCACTCGAATAATGTGCTAGAGAGATGATCAAAATCAATCCGCCTGCCGAACATTCTAGGGCGTGTTGATCTTTGCTGTACATTTCGTGATCAACAATACATCGGTAGCCACATTAACATGAATGCCAGCGATAACATGCTGGCATAATTCCTTTCTAGCTTGTCATATCTACTTGAAATAGCTCGATAATGCTTAATTCTCCCAAAGGCATTTTCGACCAAGTGACGATACTTATATAGACACCAATCCATGCTGTCTTTGTCTATATCTTGTCCGTAATTGCGTTTAGCAATTACCGTTTCTCCGCCACGTTCCTTAACAAAAGTACGGAAAGGTTCGCTGTCATATCCTTTATCACAAACGATGGTATTAACTTCATCGAGTTGCTCAACTAAGCTTTCGGCATGTACTATATCGTGGCGTTGTCCTTCTGATAAATCAAAGCAAATCGGCAGGCCGCCACTATCCACGGCTAAGTGAATTTTGGTTGAGTTGCCCCCGCGACTTTTTCCTATTTGCTCTGAGCTTTCAGTCGCTGCACCTGTACTATGCTGATGCGCTCGAACTATAGAGCCATCAAGAAAGACCCATTCAAAATCAGCCATACTAGATAAGCTTTTGAAAAGTTTATCTAAAACCCCTTTCTTTGACCAAAGATTAAATCGTCTGTAAACGCTACTCCACTCTCCGAACTCAGAGGGGAGATCTCGCCAAGGAACACCTGTTCTCATTCGATAAAGTATTCCTTCAAATGTCATTCGATGTTCAGTTTTATCGTAAATACGACCTGTACTTTTCATAACTTGGAGTAGCAGTTCCCAGCGAATATCAGTTAGCATTGTTCTTGGCATGGTATTGGTTATAGTTTTACTTTTGGCGAAGCAAATTATAACTCTTTACCATGCTGTTCAAAAAACACTCACGAAAGATCAACACGCCCTAGCGACTCAGTTATGAAGTTTTGTTTTATGATTTTAATCACATTTGAAAGATAATAAAAATTTGTGCTAACAATTAGGTATATTAATCTATATCGATACCTCAGGACTTCTTCATCAATCCGACTAATGATTCCAACGAATATTGCTTTCTACAACATTCATGACGTACTTCATACTTTGGCATTGAGGCGATATCGATTAACTCGAAAGTAACATTCCATAATGAAATTTAGGTTAGGATTATCCGGTCATATGCAAACGGCATAAACCAGAATCAACAGGACTAGGCAGCCCATTGTTACGCTCACAACCTAAAATAGCCAAGTGGACACTCGCCCTCGTGTTTTGGGTGGTGATGGTATGTTTAAGCCAAAACTCCGGCTTCTCGAAAAGCTGCCCTAAGGCTCACCAAATACAGAGTCAGCAAGATGAAAGTGTGAATTTATCACCATCTTGCGACCTTTCAGAGAAACTGGTTCAAGCGTACCAACACCAGTTGGACCATATTCTTATTCCATTTTTTCTGTTTGCTTTGATTGTGGCGCTGCCGATGGCATCCACAGCAATTCGTTATCTGGAATACACAGAACCGATACCGGAAAAGTGTCGGGTTCACCTAAAACTTTGCGTGTTTAGAGAATAAACCTAGCAAGGCGAAAGACCTTATCGCCTGACTTTTGTACGTATTTTATTCACTTCACATAACAAACAACGAAATCTAAAAGTTTTAGGAAATATTATGACATTCACTCGTACACTTTTGACGTTAACGATGGCTATCGTACCTGCCGTATCTTTCGCATCAGAAAAGACCGCAGAACAAAAGCTAGAGGAAGTTACTCAGATACTAAAAGAGAATCCTCAAATTCTTGATTCATTGCACCAAAACCTTCAAGAGTACATTGCGTATCAACAGTCATTTGGAGACACCTTGAAGGAGGTTCGTCACTATCTAAGTGATGGCAAACATTCCTCTTTTGGAGCTGAAAACCCTGAGTTAACCATTATTAACGTAACGGACTACAGTTGCCCTTTTTGTAAACGTTTAGAAGGAGAACTGGTCAAAGTTGGCAAAGAATATCCGCAGATAAAAGTGCTTAACCTCAATGTCTCTTTTAAAGAACAATACGAGAAAAACGGCTACAACTCGGCAAGTTACGCATTAAATGTTTGGCAAAACCAGCGAGATAAGTACGAACAAGTGCATGAGTTACTGGTGAAAAAACCGGGCGCACATGATGCACGTTCGTTAAAACAAATCGCGAACAAAACGGGGACAGAAGCGCAGCTTGTCGACGACAAAGAGACCAAAGCGCTGCTTGATAAAAACTATCAGTATTTCACGCAACTTGGTTTACGCGGCACGCCCGCGTTGATTATTAATGATCAAGTCATTCCTGGCTATGTGCCGTTTGACGAGCTAGAAAAAGTCATCGACCAAGAACTGGCGAACTAAGACAACAAAGCCCTTCCCTGAGAACCCAAGGAAGGGCTTTTTATTTATCGACATAAAGAACGTTTGGTTACTTATCGCGCCCAACAAACGCTACGACGACTTTGTCATCGCCAAGTGAACGAGAGAACACATACGCGCCTTCTTGTTCAATCACTTCGTGCTGACCCGCACCAATCGCTGGGTGCGCTTTACGAAACTGACCAAGGGTTTGCCAATGTTTGAGCAGCGCTTGCTTCTCATCCGATAGTTTCCAAACCATGTCTGAACGTGTGCCTTGGTGGAAATCATCCGCGTAAGGACCAATGTTACGACCCACTTCGTCACCGTAGTAAACCTGAACAGCACCTGGGCTCAGAAGCAGTGCATTCGCGGCGTTACGCTGCATGCCGTAGTCTTTGAAGCGAGAGAAGAACAACTCCGTATCGTGAGAAGACATGTAACTGACTGGGTTGAAGTCTTTCTCGTTCGCGATAGTGTCCGCATAGCTTTGGTAAGTGTCTGCCATTTGGCTAAAGCACGCCGCGCCTTTGTCTAGCTTCTTCTGCATATCGAAGTTGATCAACGCGTCAAAACCATCATCGAAATAAGGGCTGCGATACGCGGTGTGTCCCCAGACTTCGCCCATCATCCAGAACGGTTGACCTGATTTGCCATTTTCTTTACGCCACTGCTCTAAGCTGTTCGATGCTTCTTCTTTTAGACGCTTCCAAACTTCACCTTCGACGTGTTTCACCGTATCGACGCGATAACCATCAATGCCGAAGCGTTTCACCCAGTCAGTTTGCCACTCAATCAAGTAATCCGAGACGGTGTAATTGTCACGAGCTTCTACGCGAGTGCCAGGGTTATCTAATAGCCACTGAGCTGGTTTTACAGCTTTGCCTTGTTCAGTGATAAAGTCAGGCAGCCCCGCCAATGACATGGTGATGTCGCTACTGCCCGGAGCTGGGTAACCTGGCAAGCCGGTTCTTACCCAATCGCCGCCCCACCATTTAGCCCAGTTCGGACTCTGATAATCAATATTCTGGTGATAGCTATGCCAATTTTCACCCGCTTTTGGTTGCCAGTCGCCCCACTTCTTGGGCAGTTCGGCATTAGGCTTTAACACATCAATACCGTCGAACTGTAGATCCGCCAATGTTGAGTAACCAGAATGGTTGATAACCGCATCCATCAAGACTTTGAGGCCACGTTTGTGTGCCTCTTCCACCAGCGTTTTTAAATCTTGTTCATTACCGAAGTTCTCATCAATCTGGGTGAAGTCACGCGTCCAGTAGCCGTGGTATGCATAAAACGGAAATGAACCACTATCGCCACCACCGACAAAGCCGTGCACTTGCTCAACGATTGGCGACAACCAAATCGCGTCTGTACCTAGGCTTTTGATGTAATCAAGTTTCTCAATCACGCCTTTAAGGTCACCGCCGTGGAAAGTACCGATCTCTTCTTTGCCGTCTTTCTTGCGTCCATAGCTGTTGTCATTGCCCGTATCAGCATTGTTGAAACGGTCAACCATCACGAAGTAAATGTTCGCGTTTCGGTAATCAAATGGCACCGCTTCTTTGGTTTTCTGTACAGGCTCTAAAAGCACTAGGCCGCCAGAGTCTTTGCTTGGCGTCAGCGATACTTGCTGATCTTGCACTTCAACCATTTGCCCCGAGTAAGCATCTCGCAACTTGGTGCCATCCGGGAAACTGTCACCTAACGCAATGGTGACTTCTCCGCCTTGGTAAACCTCACATTGTACTTGTGGAATTGGGCGTTTGAACTCACTCTTGGCGGCTTTCTTAGGTTCACGCTTAAAACGCAGTGTTTTGGCTTCTGCATCAAAAGCAAAAGAGTAATCGCCGGTAAAGCGGATTTTTAATGGCAGCTCCGTTGGCTTACTGCAGTTCAGCGCAAGAGGTTTGTTGAACTTCACTTTCTGACCATCGGGTGCAACGCAGTCACCTTCAACGCCCGTGATTTTTAGCGTGTATCCGTCTTTGGTTAGAGGCACAACCAAAGGCTGTTCTGCACTTAATGGGAAGTCACGGCTGTTGGTCGTGGTAGAAATGGTGATGTTAGGCTCGGCGATGGCACTTGCCGACGCAAGCAGTAAAGTAGTGGTAATCAGGTTCAGTTTCATCGTTCAGTCCATTGGTAGCACATGGTAACCATGCACATTTATTAGTTTTATTCACACTAATTGTGCCTAGATAAGAAACTGAACACATCATTCTAACTGCCTACGCCCCAAAGGGTGTGACGCTTCACATTTTATTGATATAGGGGCGTAGTTCTATTTAAACACAATGGATTTAGGAACTTAAAGTTGCACGCTGCCAAGATTGCTCATTTGATTCATTGCCCATCTTGTGCGGCGAGCAGTGTAATCACTTTGTGGATAGACTTTGATTCGATATGGGTTTGGCAACACCACGGCTAAACGCGCTGCTTGCCACTTCGAGAGTTGCTTTGCACTGACACCAAAATAATTCTGCGCCGCCGCTTCTGCACCGTAAATACCGGGACCAAATTCAACCACATTTAGATACACTTCGAGAATGCGCTCTTTACTCCACATCAGCTCCATCAGCAAGGCAAAGTAAAGCTCGTAAGCCTTGCGAGCGTAGGAGTGAGACGGAAACAAAAACACATTTTTCGCAGCTTGTTGGGTAATGGTGCTCGCGCCTCTCGACGGACCATTATCACCGGCCTCGGAAATCACGTCGAATAGCGATTCGAAATCGACACCATAATGATGAGGGAATTTTTGGTCTTCGGTCGCAATCACCGCTAACTGCATATTTTTTGAAATACGCGACAAGGATACCCATTCATGTTGGCTGCTGTCTGGATAGTTCTTTGGTGGCGCAACAATGCGGCTTAACTTCCATCCCCATATTGGTGGATCGACATATTTCACCACACCAACCAAAACGATTGGGGCAATCAGTAATATCAACACCATTTTAAATAGAAATGACTTAAGCCTTTTCAACATGAGTGGTTCCCCAATGCATTAGCGATTGATGATAAACAAACCAGCGAGCTTGCCTGATTCAATCAGGAACAACAAGTTTTTGAGGTCAAAAACAGGTCAAAAAAAGCCCGATTTACAATGTAAAACGGGCTTAGAATTTGATTAGACTGAATTATTTATTCAGCTTGTAGAACACGGTTGAAAGTGGTGGTAAACGAAGCTCAAGTGATTGAGGCAGTGATTCACTTTCGACTTTTTCCGTTTTCACACTGGTTAGCACTTTAAAATCGCTGCCGCCGTATTTGCTGTCGTCCGTGTTCAGCAGTAGTTCGTATTGACCTGCATTTGGAACGCCTAAACGAAAACGCTCGTGTGGTACGGGCGTAAAGTTGGTGATGATCAAAATACGCTCACCTTCTTTACTGATACGCTCGTGCGCTAGGATACTCGCATCCGCTTCGTCTTGTAGACGCCACTCAAAACCAGCAGGAACACAATCTTGATCGTGCATCGACGCTTCATTTCGGTACAAGTGGTTCAAATCGCGCATCAGCTTTTGAACGCCTTGATGACGTTCGTATTCCAGCAAGAACCATTGCAACTGATCATCGTGGTTCCACTCCGCCGTTTGGCCGATTTCCGCGCCCATGAAGTTCAGCTTTTTGCCCGGTTGACCATACATGTAACCGTAGTATGCACGTAGGTTTGCGGTTTGCTGCCATTCATCACCTGGCATCTTGTTATGGATAGAGCCTTTTCCGTACACCACCTCATCGTGAGAGAGAGACAAGACGTAGTTTTCGCTGTGCGCATAAACCAGCGGGAATGTGATGGTATTGTGGTGGTATTTGCGGTGAACAGGATCTTCTTTGATGTATGAAAGACTGTCGTGCATCCACCCCATATTCCACTTGAAGCCAAAACCTAAACCACCCATAAAGGTTGGCGCAGACACCCCCGGAAACGCCGTTGACTCTTCCGCAATCGTCATCGCATTCGGGAAGTGCTTGTACACTTCTTCGTTCATCCATTTTAAGGTTGCGATTGCGTCGTAGTTTTCGTTGCCACCGTCGACGTTCGGTACCCACTGATCGTGGCTACGTGAATAATCGAGATAGAGCATCGACGCGACAGCGTCCACGCGAATGCCATCAATATGGAATTGTTCAAACCAGTACAGTGCGTTCGATACAAGGAAGCGACGCACATGTTCACGGCCTAAATCGTAGATGTATGAGTTCCAATCTTGGTGCCAACCGCGACGCGGATCCGGGTCGTGGAACAGAGGCGTACCATCAAAGTTCGCTAAGCCATGATCATCCGATGGGAAATGCGCAGGAACCCAATCCAGCACTACACCGATACCAGCTTGGTGACACGCATCCACGAAGAATTTGAAATCATCAGGTGAGCCAAAACGGCTGGTTGGCGCAAACAAGCCAACGGGTTGATAGCCCCATGAACCATAGAATGGATGCTCAGACACAGGCATCAGCTCAACGTGGGTGTAGCCCATATCCACAAGGTATGGAACCAACTGCTCCGCGAGTTCGCGGTAGTTGAGGAAATCGCCTTTCTCGTTGCGCTTCCATGACCCAGCATGCAGCTCATAAAACGATAACGCTTCATCACGCTTTTGCGTCACTGCGCGGTTTTGCCATTTCGCATCTTGCCATTGGTAACGCTTGTGATCGTAAGTAATGGACGCGAACGATGGGTACTGCTCAGAGTAGAAACCCCAAGGGTCTTGTTTGTGTGGCAGCCCTTCCCCATTTGGCCCTTTGAGCTCAAATTTGTACTGAACGCCTTCTTCTAAGCCAGGAATGAACAAGCCCCAAATGCCATAATCTAAACGTTGCATTGGGTGACGACGACCGTCCCATTGGTTGAAGCAACCCACAAGGCTAACAGCCGATGCATGCGGTGCGTAGACAAGGAAACGAACACCGGAAATGTTTTCACCGCCACGTTCTAGCGTGACAAAGTGCGCGCCCATGTAGTGATACATGTCTTTTGGTGTATGCAGATGCTCGTACTCTTGGTAGATATTGTGGTACTGGTACGGGTCATCAATAATTTGTTCAACACCATTCCAATCGACCGCTAAACGGTAGTGGGACAGGTGTAAGTCGCGTTGCTCTTTTAAGATAAAACCGCTGTCACCATCACGCTCAAGCGCCACGCGAGGTTCGCCATTAACAAGCAGTTCAACCTTGTTTGCGCCCGGCATCCACACTCGCAGCGATCCTTCGCCATCATCAATGAATGGCCCCAACGCCGAAAATGGGTCTGAGTAAGCCGCCTCAGCAAGCAGTTCATATGCGCGTTCGTGTTGTTTCTTTATTTTCTTGGTTTTGGTGGTTTTCAAATCTTTCTCCCTAGAGCCAATATCCTTTTCAAGACCAGAAATCTGAATCAAACATCGGTTTCTCCACAGCCAACGTTGTGAACTCACAAAAGACTTCGCTTAAAACATGTATGCATCAAGCGATGTCAAAAACAAAAAATGCCCGCTATTGTCGCGGGCATAATAACGGTACTTCATCCTAACGGATTGTGTTTTCGGAATGAGTGACCTAGACGGAACTTTCGTACCTCTGAGCTAACAAAATTGGTAATCCGCTCATTCACCTACGTCACTCTACGCATCTTATTTGCTCGCCTGTGCGCGAACTTCAGTGAGGCGTTTAGAAATGCGATTCACATCTTCACGGCTGAAGATTTCATCTAGGTTCATCGACAATTTACGACGCCAGTTTGGATACTCATCCACCGTGCCAGGAATGTTGACCGGTTGATCCATTTCTAGCCAGTCTTCAAGCTGAACGCTAAGCAGTGCAGAGTCACCCGCTGCTACGTGCAGTTGCAGCGCTTCGCTTAGGTACGAGTCCATCGGTACGTACTGAGCATCATGACCAATGCCTTCTGGCAAATAACCGTGCCAGCGAACACTGTCTAAGATGCCTTGCTTGCACTTCAAGCGATCAGCAAATAAGCCTTCCAACTGTTTTTCATCTGGGTAAAGGCCAATCTCACGACCCATTTTCAAATCATCGCAGTGCCAGAAACCACGCAGGGTTGGCATGTCATGCGTACACAGTGCCGCCATCGATTGCTCTGCGTAGTGCTTCGGAGAAATGAACCCACCGTCTTCTTTCGAAGTTTCGAAGAAGAATACTTTGTATGAGTGCACACCTGCATCGCGTAGGATATCGACGATTTCATCTGGCACAGTACCCAAGTCTTCACCAATCACTGAACACTGATGACGGTGTGACTCAAGCGCTAGGATTGCGAGCATGTCTTCCACTGGGTAGTACAAGTAAGCGCCTTCTGTCGCTTTCTCGCCTTTTGGAATCCACCAAAGGCGAAGCAGGCCAAGTACGTGGTCGATACGCAGTGCACCACAGTGCTTCATGTTGGCACGTAACAACTTGATGTACGCGTCGTAACCAGTCGCTTCTAAAACTTGAGGGTTAAGCGGTGGCAGACCCCAGTTTTGACCCAGAGGACCAAGTACATCCGGCGGCGCACCGATGCTGGCGTCCAACACTAAGTTACCGTCGTCGGCCCAAGTTTCACTGCCTGAGTCGGCAACACCGACAGCAAGGTCACGGTACAAGCCCACAGCCATGCCTTTTTCTTCTGCCAGTGACTGCGCTTCTTTGATTTGATCGTCTGCGATCCACTGTAGGTACATGTACAAGTGAACGCGGTCTTGGTTGTCTTTGATGTATTTCTGAGTACCGGCTGCGTCGAATGTGCGGTATTTCTCAGGGAATACAGGCCAACCCCACATGTTTGAATCTTCTGCGTGTAAATCAGCATGAAGCGCATCGAATGCAGCTTGGTGTAACAAGCTGTCGCCACCTTTTTCTACAAAGTCCAAGAATGCACGAGCGCGGTCGGTGTTTTTGTCTAAATGGCGAGCTTTAAACTCACTAAACAGCAGCGGAAGAACGCTCATTTTCAGTTGCGAAACTTCTGTGTAGTTCACCCAATGAGAGTCACGTGCTTTTTGTAGACGCTGTTGAAACTCTGCACTGCCAACACGTTGCTGAGCTTCAGCACTCAGTGCGAATTCAGGTACAGAACTTACGTCGATGTACATGATATTCAACCAACGACGAGAAGACGGGCTGTATGGGCTCGCGCCTTCTGGGTTCGCTGGGAACAGTGAGTGAATCGGGTTCAAACCAATGAAGTCACCGCCACGAGAAGCGATATCGCTCACCAACTGTTTTAGGTCACCAAAATCACCGATACCCCAGTTGTGCTGAGTACGCAGTGTGTAAAGCTGGATACTAGGACCCCATAGCTTTTTATGTTGGTTTAGATCGTCTTGTTTGAAACACGCTTTCGGCGTGATGATCAATGACATCTCGTAAGGCGTTTTACGACGCTTACGGCTGACAATCAATTTGTGATAACCCCAAGCCAAGTTCTTTGGCAATGCAAACACTAGAGGGCCACCCTCAGCACGCTCATCACGAACAATTTGGGACTGAAGATAGCCTTCAAGTACCTCTCCTTGTTCTGTTTCTAAACGCCAGCTGAATTCACTCTCACGAGCACTCGTACCTAGGTTTAGTTCCACTTCGACTGGTTCGCCGTCGCGTAAAACAAGAACAGGGGCTAGTACGTCTTTTTTATGTTTCTTTTCAGCAGAAGCCAATAGTTTTTCATCGCTGCTAGTATCGTAGCCAAGCGAAGCGAGCAAGCGGCGTAGCGTCTCCTCAGACACTTTTGCCTCATCTCCCCAAGCACTGACATAGCTATCAGCCAATCTCGCCATTTCCGCGACTTTCTTTAATGCTGTTTGTTCTTTCATCGCTTTCTCCGAAGGTAATACCAACACCTTCCATGTAGGGTTTTATTGTTATCAATAACTTCTTTTGGAAAATGACCAAAGGTAGCGCTTGGCTACCTTGGTCTTAACTCTGTTCTATTAACGGTGAACCGCTTTTAGTTTCCAGATGTTGTTCACATAGTCGCGAATTGAGCGATCTGAGGTGAACTTGCCGACAAGGGCGGTATTAAGAATGGCTTTCTTCGCCCAGCCAGCTTGGTCTTTGTATTGTTCGCTCATGTCTTCGTGCGCTTTCACGTAAGATGCGAAGTCCGCAAGACATAAGTACGGGTCACCGCCGTCTAGTAGGCTGTCGTACGTTGCACGCAGTAAGCCTGGTTGACCTGGAGTGAATTCTTCACCCAGTAGTAGGTCCATAGACGCTTTGAGTAGGTGATCCGCATTGTAGTAATCAAATGGGTTGTAACCTTGAGCTTTCAGCGCTTTCACACCTTCAACGTCTAGACCGAAGATGTAGATGTTCTCATCGCCTACTTCTTCACGAATCTCAACGTTAGCACCATCCATCGTACCGATCGTTAGGGCACCGTTAAGCGCCATCTTCATGTTACCAGTACCTGATGCTTCTTTACCCGCAAGTGAAATTTGTTGTGATACGTCCGCCGCAGGAATAATAATTTCAGCCATACTCACGCGGTAATCAGGAATGAAGACCACTTTCAGCTTGTTGCCGATGCGAGGGTCGTTGTTCACTTTCTCAGCAATCTTGTTAATAGCGAAAATGATTTCTTTCGCTAGGTGGTAACCCGGTGCCGCTTTCGCTGCGAAGAACACAACGCGAGGCACACATTCGAAGCCTGGTTCGTTAATAATGCGATGGTACAGAGACAGTACGTGTAGAAGGTCTAAGTGCTGACGCTTGTACTCGTGCAGACGCTTGATTTGAACATCAAAGATCGCATTAGTATCGAGTTCGATACCCATGTTCTCTTTCACCCAGTTAGCTAGGCGTTCTTTATTCTCTTTCTTCACTGCCATGAATTCTTTCTGGAATTTCTCGTCAGTGGCGTACTTAGCGATGCCTTCTAGTTGCTCTAGTTTCGCTGGCCATTCTGGGCCGACTTTCTCTGTGATTAGCTTAGAAAGACCTGGGTTACAGAACTTCAACCAACGACGTGGCGTAATACCGTTCGTTACGTTGTGTAGACGTGTTGGGTACATTTCGTGGAACTCTGGGAACAGGTCTTTCTTAACCAATTCAGAGTGAAGTGCCGCTACACCGTTTACTGCGTAAGAGCCAATTACACATAGGTTTGCCATGCGAACCATGCGGTGGAAACCTTCTTCGATGATAGAAAGCTTCTGTTGTTTCGCGACATCACCCGGCCACATTGCACGTACGTCTTGTAGGAAGCGGTGGTTGATCTCGTAAATGATCTCCATGTGACGTGGTAGTAGGTGCTGAATTAGCGACTCCGGCCATGTCTCTAGTGCTTCTGGAAGTAGCGTGTGGTTTGTGTACGCGAATGTTTGAGAGCTGATCTCCCAAGCCGCTTCCCAAGTTAGACCTTTTTCGTCCATCAGGATGCGCATTAGCTCAGGAATCGCAATCGTTGGGTGCGTATCGTTAAGCTGGATAGTCTCTTGCTTCGGTAGATCCGCTAGCGAGTAGCCAGCTGCTTCGTGGCGACGTAGGATGTCACGTACAGACGCAGCTGAGTGGAAGTACTGTTGCATTAGACGCAGTGTTTTACCTTTCTCGTGGTTGTCGTTCGGGTAAAGCACTTTAGTGATGTTGCCCGCGTCGATCAGTGCGTGCTGCGCTTCGAAGTAGTCACCGTTGTTAAAACTTGCTAGCGAGAATGGTGCAATTGCCTGACATTCCCAAAGACGTAGCGGGTAAACCGTGTCTGATTCGTAACCTACGATTGGTAGATCCCAAGGCATTGCTCTTACAGACATGCCAGGAACCCATTTGCGAACTTCTTTACCGTTCTCGTTCACCACTTCAACGTGACCGTAGAAACCGATCTCTTGAGCAAGTTCTGGACGAGCAATTTCCCAAGGGTAGCCTTCTACACCACGCCATGCATCAGGTGCTTCTTGCTGGCGACCATCTTTAAAAGACTGTTTGAACAAACCGTATTCGTAGTGCAAGCCGTAACCGACGGTTGGGAATTCTTGCGCCGCACATGAATCCATGAAACATGCCGCTAGACGACCAAGACCACCGTTACCCAATGATGGGTCACGTTCTTCTTCTAGCAGGTCAGTTAGGTTGTAACCCAGTTCAGCCATTGCTTCTGTTACTTGTTCGTACAGACCCATGCTGATTAGGTTGTTACCCGTCAAACGACCGATAAGGAACTCTAGCGAAAGGTAGTTAACGCTCTTCGCACTTTTAATGCGCGGATCTTCTTCAGTAGCAAGCAAATCTAGAGTAGTGAACTCAGCCAGTGCATGACCCATTGCTAGGTACCAAGCGCGGCTGTCTGCGTTTTCAATCGTGTGAGCGTAAGTTACAGATAGGTGTTTCTTTACGCTTTCTTGGAACGACTTCTTGTCAAATTGTTTTTGTTGAGTAGGTTTCATTACGAAATTCTCACGTCTTTTGGTAATTCATCTGCCATACATCGTGCATTTACCTCTGTGAATAAACATCCTCCTAATTCTCATCCTTTGAAGGAGGAGGGCTGAGGGCGTAGAGGGGGTACCATTGCTAGGTTAGTGATCCAAATCTCAACAAAGTGAGCTTTGCTCCAGTTCTTAGTGATTTTGATCACAATGGAATATGAGAAAGGTTAAAACCCGCTCATGACTCTTTTTATAGCCCACTCATCTGATGATGTGAAAATTGTAATATTGGTCACATTAACTTGGTTAACATGGAAAGATTTTTCATAATCGATGTGCAACGAGATCTTAATACACTCGACACAAAAGATATTTAAGTGACAAGAATCACAAATAAAGGGCGTAGTTGATGGTAAATCCATCAACCCTTGAGAATTAGGAAGTGGATCAAAGTAACGGACATTTCTGATGTCGTAACATCCCACACGGCTCACAGGATTGTACGCTTTTTATACAAACTAGAATTAGGCGGTGTGAGTTATTTCTAGTTTTCGCTAGCTTTTATATCTAAGTGACCGTATGGAATGGTTTTTCAGACGGATGCAAGCCCCAACAAGAGGCGACATCAACCGGCATTCAAGCAGTTTTTGATGCTGATGACATCATTCAGTAAGACGAAGCTTTCGAGGGGGCCTTACTGAAATGATCATGTCGCAATCACTTGGGTATACATAAATAAGGACATAATTACTAATGTGGATTCCATCTAAGCTTACTCGACCAGGACGCCTGCACAATGCCATCGTGCGCCCACGAGTGTTGGACTTACTACAGCAAGCGCCTTACTACAAATTGGTTTTATTCCGCTCCCCTGCAGGTTACGGAAAAACCACCATGGCAGCGCAGTGGCTATCCGATAAACCAAACGTCGGTTGGTACAGCATTGATGACAGCGATAACGACGGCTTTCGTTTTGTGAACTACCTGCTTCAAGCATTAAACAAAGCCACCAACTTCAGTTGCTCTAACGCACAAAAACTGGCGGAAAAACGCCAGATCTCTTCTCTACGTTCTTTATTCAGCGAAGTATTCGCGGAAATGGCTGATTTTCATCAAGAGTGCTACGTGGTGCTGGATGACTATCACTTGATCACCAACGATGAAATTCATGAATCCATGCGTTTCTTCTTAAAACACATGCCAGACAACCTCACCGTTGTGGTAACAAGTCGTGCAGCGCCGCCTCTGGGTACTGCAAACTTACGTGTTCGTGATTTAATGATCGAAATCGGCAACGAGATGTTGGCGTTCGATACCGAAGAAACGACTCGCTTCTTTAATCAGCGTATTGCCGATGGCATCGACGAAGACATGGCAAACAGCCTCAGAACCTATGTGGAAGGTTGGCCATCGGCGATGCAGTTGATCGCGTTACAAGCGCAACATCAAAACCGCACATTGGCGCAAACCGTAGAGTCTGTATCACAGTTCAATCACGCGCATTTGTGGGATTATCTGGTCGAAGAAGTATTTGACCTACTCGATCACGAAACTCGTCATTTCTTGATGCAAGTTTCCGTGCTTGACCACTTCAATGATGAGTTGGTGTTTGCCCTCACCCAACGCGAAGATGCACTTGGTTTGATCGAATCATTAAACCGCTACGGCTTATTCATCTACCCACTCGAAGGGGAGCAAAACTGGTTCCGATTCCATAACTTATTTGGCGAGTTTTTGTCTCATGAGCGCCAAGCGCGTATTCCTCAGCAAGAAAAAGATCTCCACCGCAATGCAGCTGTTGCCTGGTTACAACAAAAAGCACCGCACCAAGCGATTCACCATGCACAAAAGTCGAACGATAAAGACTTGGTGGTAGAAATTCTAAACGAATTCGGCTGGAAGATGTTTAACCAAGGCGAGCTCAGCACACTGGAAAGCTCAATTAATAAGTTGGATGCTGAGCTTCTGTTCAGCCACCCAAAACTTACGATGCTCCGAGCTTGGTTGGCTCAAAGTCAGCACCGTTATAACCAAGTAGGCCACCTGCTTGAAGAAGCGGAAGAGGAGCATAAAAAGCGTAACATCGAGTTAGATATTCATTATCAAGGTCAAGCAAACGCGCTGCTTGCTCAAGTAGCTATCAACAGCAACCAACCAGAGAAAGCACTCGAATTAGCGGAGCTAGCACTTAGCCAACTTGATAACACGATTTACCGTAGCCGCATTGTGGCAACTTCGGTTGTTGGCGAAGTTAACCACGTGCTAGGTAAACTCGACCGCGCGTTACCGATGATGCAACAAACCGAAAAATTGGCGCGTCAGTACCAAGTTTACCACCAAGCGTTATGGGCGATTTTACAACAAAGCGAGATTTTGATTGCGCAAGGTTACGTACAAGCCGCCTTTGAGCTGCAAGATTCCGCATTCCGCCTGATTGAAGATCAGCAACTTCAACATGTTCCTCTGCACGAGTTTTTGCTGCGTATTCGAGCGCAAGTGCTTTGGTGCTGGAACCGACTTGATGAAGCAGAAGAATGTGCCTACCGAGGTCTACAAATTCTCGAAAACCATTCGCCAAGTAAGCACTTACACAGCTACTCGATGCTGGCGCGTATTGCGGTTGGCCGTGGCGAGCTAGACAAAGCCGGTAAATTCATTGAGCACATTCAACATTTGATGAAGCAGTCGACTTACCACGTAGATTGGACAGCAAACGCCTCACTATCGTTGATCCTGTTTTGGCAAGCGCGCGGGAATACCGATGCAATGCAAGAATGGCTCAACACTGCAGTTCGTCCTGAATCGGCATGCAACCACTTTTCACAATTGCAATGGCGCAACATTGCACGAGCGCACATCAACTTAGGTCAATATACCGAAGCGCGCGCAGCATTGGATTTCCTCCAAAGTGAAGCTCGTCGAACCAACCTGATCACAGATACTAATCGCAACTTAGTGGTCGAAGCAGTGTTTGCTGCTCGCCAAAAAGACGAAGAGCAAGCAAAAGCATTGCTAAAAGAAGCGTTAGTGATGACAAACCAGACGGGGATGGTAGGTAATTTCCTCATTGATGGCGCCACCATTGGCGGACTACTGGAGAAGTTAAGCCTCCGCCATGAGTTAGGCGATCTAGAACGTCACCGCGCTCAACAATTGATGAAGGATATTTCCTCCAATCAGCGCAGCCGCTCTATTCACTTTGATGAAGACTTCATTGAGAAGCTAGTAAACCACCCTAACGTACCGGAACTGGTTCGCACAAGCCCACTGACTCAACGTGAGTGGCAGGTGCTTGGTTTGATTTATTCTGGTTTCAGTAATGAGCAAATCGCGCAAGAGCTTGATGTGGCAGGCACCACGATTAAAACCCACATTCGCAACTTGTACCAAAAGCTCAATATCGCCAATCGTAAAGAGGCCATTGTGACAGCTGAAAATTTACTCCAGTTGATGGGGTACTGATCAGCTCAAGAAAACAGATTAAAACCTAAAGTGAAATACAAGGGGTTGGCGTGATGCGTCAGCCCTTTTTTATGAGTCTAGAACGAAGAAAATGCAATTTGCAAAGCACGTAAGTAACGTTGTTCATATAAAAAAATAGCCAACCGCAATAATCGCGATTGGCTTATATATAGTGTGAACAAATTGTATTCACTAACAACGTCAGTTGGCTAGGTGACCCTCGGCTTAAGAAGGGTCGAGCAGTATTATGCATTAATCATGCCAAAATGCAAAGACTTATTTTTGGGCACAGGATCTCATATAAAGTGAATTTGCCTATATAAAATATAGCAAAACGCAAATTCAATTATCAAATTGCATTTGCATAATGCAACAAACGTAGCCATTGATAGTACAGTTAATCATCTCAATAATGTAAACCAAACATTAAGATATTGTTGCATTAGAATCACCTCATAACCTGTAACAAAAATAAGCAATTACTTGGATATAAAACCCAGTAGCTACAGCACTATTTCATACTTTTTTCGTCGCAATGTTTGTATACTCTGTGCCATCGAAACGACTTAGCATTAGAGCAATGAACTACTTAATTACTTTCTTCAAAGGAATCGCCATGGGCGCAGCAGATGTTGTTCCTGGCGTATCAGGCGGCACCATCGCGTTTATCACCGGCATTTACGATACGCTGCTTGAGAGCGTTCGACGCATTAACCCATCACTTTTCTCTATTTGGCGAAAAAAGGGGTTAAAGCCGCCTTTAATCACATCAACGGTTTCTTCCTTATCGCTCTGTTTGCCGGTATTTTCACCAGCATTGCTACGCTAGCAAAGTTGATCACTTGGCTTCTTGACACACACCCGATCCCACTTTGGTCATTTTTCTTTGGTCTGATTTTGGTATCGGTCTATCACATTGTTCGTCAGGTTGAACAACGTGATCTTATCCGCTTTGTGACTCTACTTGTTGGTGTCGGGTTTGCTTACAGCATCACCGTGCTTAAACCTTTACACATGGAACCAACGGCCATTAACACATTGTTCGCTGGTGCTATCGCGATTTGCGCGATGATCTTACCGGGCATCTCTGGCAGCTTTATCTTGTTATTGATTGGGATGTATGCACCTGTATTAGCCGCCGTGAAAGGTTTCCAAGTCGATACATTGGCGCTGTTTTTGTCAGGTTGTGTGATTGGTTTGCTGTCCTTTTCGCATCTATTGTCGTGGTTACTACGCAAGTTCCGCGATTTCACTCTGATGTTTTTGACAGGCTTAATGATTGGTACGTTACCAAAGATTTGGCCTTGGAAAGAAACCATCACTTGGCGCACCAATTCAAAGGGTGAGCAAGTGCCCTTGCTACAGCACAACCTATCACCATTTGAATTTGAACACGTGACGTCACAACCTTCTCAGTTAGTGCTTGCCGTTGTGATGATGCTTGCTGCCATTGCGCTGGTTTTGAGCCTCGAAAAATTCGCAGATTCAGACAAGTAACTGCGGTATCAAATCAATACGGAATCAACAAACAAGAACGGAGCCAATTGGCTCCGTTCTTGTTTGTTGGCTAAGAGAAAATCATCGCAATTGAAAATCTTTATGGGCTTGATTCAACAACCCCTATACCGCGCGGTTATTTTGATCTCTGTCATCGAGGCACAACGCACAATTTATCTAGGCCACGAGTTGGCGAATGACGCTTCTGTGCTACGATGCAGGTAATGTTAAGTGATAAATGCTGAACCTTAATGAAAGTGTTACAAGTCGCCGCTGTTTCAGCCGCACTGGTTGCGGGATTTTATGCCCCAACTTTACTAAAAAGCTTTTCTTCATCCACTCCGATCAAACCGATAGATGAGTATTGCTTTCTCTCTACTGCCTCGTGCGTTCAAGAGAATGTTACGATGACGCTCAACGCAGATACTGCTCAACCCTTGGTCCCTATTACTCTGAATGTTGAGTGGCACACAAGCGATGCTGAACAACTCGTCCTAAGCCTTTCAGGAAGAGAAATGGAGATGGGAGAACCCAAGTTTTTACTGAAGCAAGTCGCTTCCGGTCAATATCAAGGTGACATCATTCTGCCGGTTTGCACTCAAGACGCCATGACCTGGGTTGGTGAACTCAGTGATGGAGAGAGTACCGTTTACCCTGCTATAAAAATGCAAAGATAAGGAATCGTTATGAGCCGCAATTGGTCCCTATTTCTCGTAGTTGCTTTCGCCCTCGGGTTTGGCGTAAAAAGCTATTTAGATAATCAGAAAACGAAGCCAGAGCAAGTGGATAGTTCCACCTCTCAACAAACGGTATTGTTTGGGGAAAATGACCAAGCCGTCAATATCTTCGATGTGAATGACCCTCGCATTCGAGTCGTCTATTTTGGTTTTACTCGCTGCCCAGATGTTTGCCCAACTTCGCTTGCTATGCTGGCAGGGGCCCTGAATCAAATCGATGAAACGCAAAAAGCACAACTGCGCCCAATGTTCATTTCTTTAGATCCAGAGCGTGATGAGGCCGATGCCTCGGCGAAATATGCCCATTACTTCCATCCAATGATTGAAGGCCTATCGGCACCGCTTGATGTAACCACACCTTTGGCACACAACTATGGTGTTATTTTCCGAAAAACCGAATTGGAAGGCTCGGAGCTCAAATACACGCTTGATCACAGCTCTTACTTTTACTTCTTGAAGCCGGATGGCACGTTAATCACCAAGGTACCGCATACACTCTCGCCGGCACCGATTGTTGAAGCCATTTCAAAACTGACGACTGAAGGCTCCTCAAATGACAGTTAAGTCAGTGCTGAAACAGTTTTTCAGTTTCCTAACTCAAACCAACCCCAATGTCGAACAAGACGTCGATACGATCATTGACGCCATTGGGGGGATAGAAAACCTGCTAGAAACTGGAGCATGCGCGACTCGGCTACGTCTTACCCTCAGAACGACGTCCATCATAGATAAAAATGCACTCAAAAATCATGGCGCACATGGCGTCGTGATACTGGATGAGCGTCATGTCCAAATCATATACGGCTTAAAAGCCAACACGTATTCGCAGATAATGGAAGAGCGCATCAACAAACAAAGCTAATATTTTCGCAGTATAGCTACCCTCTAAGAAAAAGGGCGGCTATACTCTCTTGGCTTAATTAATTCACTTATTTATTAACCAACGAAGAGGACACATGATGATTGTATTGAATAACACTAACTGGGCATCGCAAGGGTAAACCTAACCGCACCAACTCTGTGGCATAGCCACAATTCCCCTTCTCTGCCCGGTCTTCACCGGGGTCAACTCTATCCGAATTAGACCCTAATGCGATTTGTATTAAGGCGCGTTTTTGCGTCTGGGATAATTCAACAATGAATCAAACACATACTTTTTGTGACACATTAATTTCAACTTCAAACCCACTAAAACGATTGGGTTGGAAACCATTTTTTCAGCAACAACTTACACTAGACGATTACGACGACACTATCTTTGCACGTGTGATTGCGCATCACCGAAGTGGTTACCTATTGGCGACAGAAACGGGGCAAGTCCACCTCAATGCCCACCACTCTCTACCCAATATGACCGTCGGAGACTGGGTTATCTTAAATGACGATCAGCAATTTGTTCGCTTACTGGATCGCTTGAGCCTCTTTAGCCGCAAAGCAGCAGGCAGCAAAGTGGCAGAGCAGCTCATCGCCGCAAATGTGGATACCGTTTTTATCGTCTGTTCCCTTAACGACGACTTCAATTTAAGTCGTATTGAACGCTATCTCGCCTTGGCCCATGAAGCCGAAGTCGAACCCGTCATCGTGCTTTCCAAAGCCGATTTGTGTGACAATACTGATGAACTAAAAAGCCAAGTACAGAAGCTCGACCCTCTATTAGTCATAGAGACAGTCAACGGCTTAGAAACAGAGAGTGCTTCTAAACTCATGAGCTGGTGCGAAGAAGGACAAACCGTCGCTTTTATCGGTTCTTCAGGCGTTGGCAAATCAACTCTTGTGAATGCATTACTCGGGCAGCAAGAACAGGCGACTGGGCATATTCGTGAAGACGATAGCAAAGGGCGACATACAACCACATCGCGCTCTATCCATCTATTACCTGATGGCGGCATCTTGATTGATACTCCGGGAATGCGCGAGCTTCAACTAGCAGACTGCGAAGTGGGCATCAGTGAGGCATTTTCTGACATTGAGGTTCTCGCTCAGCGTTGTCGCTTTGGTGATTGCCAGCATCAAACTGAGCCGGGTTGCGCAGTTCAAGCTGCGATTGAAAATGGCAAACTGAAGGTTCGTCGTTTCAATAACTATCAAAAACTATTGCGAGAACAAGCCTTTAACGGCGCGACTTTGGCAGAACAACGAGCTCAAAGTCGACAGTTCGGGAAACTCACTCGAAATGCCATGAGTGATAAGCGCAGGCGCCAACAAAGTTATTGATTTGTTACATTTGAGTTGTCAATAAAATCAGAGGAGACGAAAGTCTCCTTTTTAACAACTTTATTAAAAACCATTACTCATAACTAATGATAATTTTCAACATAAAAATCTTATTTAAATAACATTGAGCAAACATTTAATCCAAAAACAAACTAAAACTAGACACAAAATATTACCAAGCTAAGATATGTGATATTCAGCAAGAAAATGGCTGAATTTATAAAAACAGGATAATTGATAATCATGTGTCTTAGTGACCAGAAGCAATGCTCACCCCTTGCAATACAAGGGCATTATCGCCGTGTAATGATGGACTATTGCCCTGCTCGCTCTGCCATAAAATTGCAGGAATGATGTATGCAACACAACAGCCTCGTTGCCCGATTTGCTCGTGGTAACCTCGTCGTCCAGATCCTTGTCGGTATTGTCTTTGGTATTTTGCTCGCCACAATTTCCCCAAGCCATGCCGAAAGTGCAGGATTAATTGGTAGCCTTTTTGTTGGTGCTCTTAAAGCGATCGCGCCAATCCTTGTGTTTATTTTGGTTGCCGCTTCAATTGCGAACCAAAAGAAAAACCAGCACACGTACATGCGTCCAATCGTTGTACTGTACCTGATGGGTACGTTCTTCGCGGCGCTATCAGCAGTGGTTCTAAGCTTCCTTTTCCCGACCAATTTAACGCTTGTCACCGGCGCTGAAGGTGCAACGCCGCCTCAAGGTATTGCTGAAATTCTACGCACACTGTTGTTTAAACTGGTCGACAACCCAGTAAATGCACTAGTAGAAGCAAACTACATTGGCATTCTTGCTTGGGGTGTGGGTCTGGGTCTTGCGCTACACCACGCATCTGCAACAACGAAAGCCGTGTTTGAAGATCTCAGCCACAGCGTGTCTCACATTGTTCGCTTTATCATTCGTCTTGCACCATTTGGTATCTTTGGTCTGGTTGCTTCAACGTTCGCAACAACAGGCTTTAGCGCACTAGCAAGCTACGCACACCTTCTGGCGGTTCTTCTTGGCGCTATGATGATCATCGCACTCGTTGTAAACCCGGCGATCGTGTTCGTTAAAACTAAGCAAAACCCTTACCCACTTGTATTCCGTTGCCTACGTGAAAGTGGTGTAACCGCGTTCTTCACTCGTTCAAGTGCGGCGAATATCCCAGTAAACATGGCACTATGTGAGAAGCTAAAACTGGACGAAGATACGTACTCAGTATCTATCCCACTAGGTGCGACCATTAACATGGCTGGTGCTGCAATCACTATCACAACGCTAACGCTTGCAGCTGTGCACACTATGGGTATTGAAGTTGATCTACTGACTGCGCTACTGCTAAGTATTGTGGCTGCGGTTTCTGCATGTGGCGCATCAGGTGTTGCAGGTGGCTCGCTACTACTTATCCCACTTGCGTGTGGTCTGTTTGGTATCTCAAACGACGTAGCAATGCAGGTTGTAGCGGTTGGCTTCATCATCGGCGTGATTCAAGATTCTGCTGAAACTGCACTAAACAGTTCAACAGACGTTGTCTTCACAGCAGCAGTTTGTAAATCAGAACAGCAAAAAGCTCAGTAAGACTGACAGAACAAATAGAAAGGGGAGCCGATGATGGCTCCCCTTTTTTATATACTAATTATTTGCGCTCAATTACGCGGTGGCCAGAACCACCTCTTCAATTGAGAAATGCTTACTTGGCTCAACAAACTCTTGCTGTGCCGCGATAGTTTGCAGCTCCCACTCCCCTGCATGGTAAGTGGCGCTTAATACCCCGTAACACGCGTCATGGCAGTGTTGGAAAGCTTGCCTAGGAGACCACCCCTTCAATAATCCAGCGGTGAAGATAGCCGAGATAAGATCACCCACACCCACAGGCTGTTTGGCAAACTCAAACTGAGGACGCTTCGCTAAGTAAATGCCTTCTTGCGTTGCCAGTAACATGTTGAAGCTGCCATTCTCTAGGCAGTAAAGGTGCTTCACTAGCACTATTTTTGGACCTTTCGCTAGTGCACGTTGGCATGCCGTGATCGCATCGTCTAACGAGTGGATTTCCATCTCTGCAAATTGGCTTAGCTCGAACTGGTTAGGCACGATCACATCTGCCATTGGCATCAGACGGTTTAACAAGTTTTCTGCAATACCCGGCGCCACAATACAGCCTTTGTCTGGCGCGCCCATCACAGGGTCGCAAACATAAAGTGCGTTCGGGTTCGCTTGCTTCACCTTCGTCACGGTTTCTTCAACAGCAAGGCACTGCTCTGCGCTGCCTTGGTAGCCCGTCAACACCGCTTGGCACTTTTCCAATGCACCGATGTTACTAAGACCACGCACTAACTCGCTAATGTCTTCAGCCGCAAACGCTCGCCCAGTCCAACCTTCTTGATACTGCGTGTGGTTAGAAAATTGAACGGTATGAATCGGCCATACTTCGAAGCCCATGCGTTGCATTGGGAAAACGGCACTGCTGTTACCAGCATGACCAAAAGAAACATGAGATTGTATAGAGAGGATACCTTGCATAGTACCTTACCTCTTATTGTTGTTATCGATAGTTCAAAGACAGCGGCAAGCGCCAGTTTTGCGAAACCAGTAGTGTATCCGACAAACCAAGATTCTCTAACTCAATTCTCGTTAACTTCTTCAGAGTAAGTTGGAGCGCTGGTTTTCAACACCATCTTCTTGATTTCCATTTTGTCTTTATTCAGTGCGATTTCTAGGGTATCTCCTTCCCTTATCCCGAGTTGAGTCAGGATTACGCTTGGAATGACTACGGCGGTATCGTCACCGATTTTAACAGGTTGACTTATCATATTTCGTCCTCCAAATGTCGAAAATGAGTTTTCACATCATTGGATATTTATTCCCAAGAGCCTTGTTCTGACTTGGGCTTGGCATAAGCGCCTAAAAACAAAGAGCCTTCCACACCGCGTTTGAGAAGGCTCTTTCATTATTATTTTTTAATTTGCTAAAGGCTCATGCTTGGCAGCAATCAGACCGTAAGCACTCCAGCCTAGGAAGGTTACGATTGAGCCCCACATCATCGCTTCGTAGCCAGAACCATATAGCGCGTAGAAGCTGTATAGGGAACCAATCAGAGCGATAATGTTGGTGGTTTTCATCTCGCGCTCTGGCACGTGCGCCACTTGCTGCATGATGAAAATTGCGCCCATACATAGGATGTAAGGAATAACGTTCGTTACTACCGCTAGGTTAACCAGCGCTTCGAACTGCTCGTTCAGCGTTGGAGAAATAGTCATTAAAGACAGCACCGATTGGATAACCGTGATGGCCACCATACCTTTGATTGGCGTACCACGTTTGTCCACTTGAGAGAACAATTTAGGGAAGAAGCCCGCATCAGAAGATGATTTGAACACTGACGCGATAGTGAACTGCCAACCTAATAGAGAACCCGCACAAGCCAATACCGCCATACCAGCAACCGCTTTACCTGCTGCTGAGCCAAGCATCACAGACCATACGGTTGAGAATGGTGCGGTAGATGCGGCAAGCTCAGAGTTTGCAACGATACCAGAACAGATGTTTGTCGATACAATGTAAACCACCGCAGCAATCAACGTACCGCCCAATACTGCGATTGGTACGTTCTTCTCTGGATTTTCTACCGCTTCTGAGTTCGCACAGGCCGATTCAAGACCAAGAAACGCCCATAGTGTCATGGCAATAGAAGCACTTACTGCTTCACCAAATGGTAAGCTGTGTGGGTTCCAAGCTTCGATGTACATGGTTGGGTTAAACCAGAACCAACCAACAATACCTAGCGAACATACCGGTAGGATCACACCCCATACCGTGAAGGTACCGATTTGACCTGTAATTTTCGCACCACCGAAGTTAGCGAAAGTACAAATCCAAAGAATGGCGATGGTGTACAAACAGGTTTCGACCGGAGATAGGGTCACTTCAAAAAATGCGGAGCCGTAACCCACACAGGTAATCGCGATCGCAATATTCGCAATAAGGAGCGACAAACCGTAAGTCCAGCCCGCCATAAACGCACCCGATTTACCGAATGCGTAAGACGCGTAACCGTTCATACCGCCGTCACGTTTACTAAAGCGACCACATTTTGCAAACACATAAGCCAACGCCAAAGAGCCCGCTGCCGTGATCAGCCAAGACAACACAGAAATGGTGCCCACTTGCGCCAGTTTACTTGGCAGCATGATAATACCGGAGCCAGCCATATTGATGAACGTCAGAATGGTTAACTGCACCACCGACATTTTTTTAGTTTCAGTACTCATAAATTATTCTCCACGAATAAGCGGTTCGCACCGACGCCGGAGCGTGGTGCGAACGGGTAGATTAATCTTTTAGGACATAGCAATGTGCGGTAGTGCGACCGTCGACATCTTCAAGGTACACACCTTGAATTTCTGGCGCGAAGCCTGGGAATCGGTTGATGCCTTCTTCTAGAGATAAGAAGTAATCCACCACCTGTTGAGTCCAGATTTCACCAGTGATCACACAGATAATGCCTGGAGGATAAGGCAGTGCACCTTCGGCGGCTACGCGGCCGACGGCCTCTTTAAGTGGTAGGTAATCGCATTCACCGCGGAAGTATTTACGTGTTGCCACGTCTGGTTTGTGAACCATTTGTGGGAAGTATTCACTGCGGAACATCGCTTTTTGTAGCTGTTTCACGTTCAGCTCTTTGTACATGTCATGCATTTCCTGACATAGCTGACGGATGGTGTAACCACGGTAGCGCTCTTTGTTCGCTTCGTAGACGCCTGGTAGCACGATACTGAGAGGTGCATCATCACGAATGAATTTTTCAAATCGGTTGATTTGCGCGACAAGGTGACGGATCTTACCCATATCTTCCGCTGGAGTGAGTAGGAACAAGATGGAGTTCAAGTCACACTTCTCAGGGATGATGCCGTTTTCGCGAAGGAAGTTCGCCAATAGCGTTGCCGGAATACCGAAATCTGCGTAGCTGCCGTCTTCGGCAATGCCTGCCGTGGTTAGCAACAATTTACATGGGTCAACAAAGTATTGACCTTCGCCATAACCTTCAAACTTGTGCCAGTTTGCATCTGGCTCGAACATGAAGAACTTCTTGTTGGTCGCGATCACATCAGTGTCGTAACTGCCCCAAGGTTGACCTTCAATTTCATTTGGAATGAACGGACGAATTAACTCACAACTTTTGAGAATTTCTTTACGCGCTTCGATACCTGTCTTAACCGCGTCGCTCCATAAACGTAAGCCTGCTTCACCATCGTGGATCTTCGCGTTCACATCCAATGCAGCAAACAACGCATAGAACGGAGATGTCGATGCGTGCATCATAAACGCGTTGTTAAAGCGTTTGTGATTGCAGTAACGAGCTTGGCCTTTGATATGGCGGTCTTTTTTGTGGATTTGCGACGTTTGAGAGAAACCAGCTTGTTGTTTGTGAACAGACTGAGTCACGATCACACCCGCATCTTCTGGTTTCAGATCCAGTAGCAGTGGCGAACAGTCTTTCATCATAGGGATGAACTGCTCGTAGCCTACCCATGCAGAGTCAAACAAGATGTAGTCACAAAGGTGGCCAATCTTATCCATGACGTAACGAGCGTTATAAATTGTACCGTCGTAAGTACCCAACTGGATGATGGCCAAGCGGAACGGACGTTCATCTCGTGCACGCTCTGGAGATACTTTCGCGATTTGAGCACGAATGTACTCTTCATCGAAACAGTGCTCATCCATACCACCAATGAAGCCCCAAGGGTTACGCGCCGTTTCTAGATAAACTGGCATACCACCCGCTTGGATTAACGCACCGTGGTGGTTCGATTTGTGGTTGTTACGGTCGAACAGTACCAAATCACCTTCAGTTACTAGCGCGTTACACACCACTTTGTTTGAAGCAGAAGTACCGTTGAGTACGAAGTAAGTTTTGTCAGCGTTAAATACTTTTGCAGCGTGTGCTTGCGCTTGGTGTGCAGAACCTTCGTGGATCAGTAAGTCACCTAAGTCCACGTCCGCGTTACACAAGTCGCTACGGAATAGGTTTTCGCCAAAGAAATCGTAGAATTGTTTACCAGCAGGGTGTTTTTTGAAGAACTGACCCCCTTGGTGCCCTGGACAGTCAAACGCCGAGTTACCCATCTCAACGTAGTGCGTTAATTGCTTGAAGAAAGGAGGGAGCAGACGACACTCATATTTAGTCACGGCTTCATTAATTTGACGGCAGTAGTAATCGATAGATTGTCTTTCTAAATCAATAACCCCCGTTAACCAAACGTAATCTTCTGCCGAAACTGGAGTTTCATCGGTCACTAAGAAAACAGGAATTCCGTACCCTGTTTCCGAGATCATTCTGTGCAGACCCGCTTTAATGTCTGCTGACGTAATAATAGCTGCACCAACGTCGGTTAATTCAACTTGTTCTAAAGGCAGTAAGTGACGATTAAATTGTTCATCTAAAGATTCAGCTAATAAGCTAAAGTCTTCAGGCATGTAATTACTAACACCTATAATTAAACGTTTCATTTGAAATATCTCTTTTTTGTTCTTTAAAAATGACAAGGACAGATATTACAAACGAAATATTTATTTAAAATTCAAATTACAAATTTCGTGATTAAATTTTCATATTTAAAAGACTTATTTTATCGAATTAAAATTTAGAGACTTTCATCACTTTCCAATTTCTATCTCAATGATATTGAAACGCACCTAAAAGGAAAGAACCTTCAATAATTATGTGACAACGCCCATTATTAAAAAGAAGGTTATTATAAGAAAATAAAGTTTTGAGATTTCCATCACTATATAATAAGTTAAATTATATTATTGCAGTTTAAAACACTCCACTTTTAACCAAATTTAAACACATAATAAAAGAGCCATCAACACATGTATTGATGGCTCTTTACTTTGGATATAAAGAAAAAACAACTTAATTGAATAAATGACTATCTAGCTTGACTCCACCATTCGACCATTGCTGATAACGCTTTACAGACATGCCTGACGAGTACATGGTATGTTTACAATCCATACACTCAACAAAATACAACCCACTCATTCCTGCCATAACGTGCAACCTTCGGCTATCGCAGCGCTTGCAGGACAGGCGCTTTACTTTGGTGTTGACGTCAATACGCCGAGCAAAGTTTAACGTTTCGTGAGAGCATAAAGCGTCAACTGCACTATCTTTAAAAGGATGCTCACTAAGTAAATAATTAATGGCGTAATCGTACACCGGGGGGATTGAAGATTTTCCACTTTCAATATTACTTATCTTAGCAACGGAAACGCCTAATAAAGAAGCGAACTCAGCCTTACTGTACTCTAAGATAAATCTTGAAGAGATGAATTTATCTGCACTAATGATTCTCAACATACACAAATCTCTAATAGAAATAAAAACAGAGCAAACTAATTCGCTCCATTTCTGCTGAAACATGTAATGAAAAAGTTACTTCCTAGTGTAATTCTGCATATTATCTATGCTATTTTATTTTGTACGTCATCTTGCGCCTAATTAATTATAAAATCAATAATCCATGCCTAAATATAAAAACACAATTTAAGATTTATAATACAATTTTTAATTTACATTATTAGATAAAGTAATGAATACTATTCACCTATTACTCTGGGCATCAAGTATTGCTCTTCAATCATTATTACTATCAATTGAAGAGACTTGATTTGAGCCCAACAGGAGAAGTAGATAAAGAGGGAAATCCCTCTATTTGAAGATAAACATATCCCGCCTTAGCGAAGTACTAAAAATGTGTTGAAAAATCGAATAAATAGTATGCAACCCAGTAAATAAATCGCTTAGATAAGTTTACAGTCTGTAATTGTGATCGACAGAGATACTGAGATAGAAAGGCAAAAGAAAAGCCTCAATTATGAGGCTTATGGATAAGATAAATTATGGTTGAAGGAAATTCTGCGTGAAATCGAGCGCCTCTTTAGAGAGCTTTTTTTCGGTGGACGATGTGGTTGTCTGTCCCTCCGTCGTTGCGGTCGTCATGTCAGGCTGGAAGTTCGGCGCCGATGCTTCATCCCATGCGTTAGCATCGTCTTTATTTTCGTCACTCAACACCGCGTTAAGTTCCTCCTCTGCAGGAAAATACGCTTCGCGTTTGTACACCTTGTTCAGCGCCCGAATAATGGAATGCTTTCTTACCATCCCTGACGCCAGCTTTCTTTGCAACGGTTTCGCTATAGATTGCAATCCAACGACGACGTCAACACCAATATTGGTCGCCACTTCGTCACGCAACGTACGCGCTGGCTGATACCCCATATTGGCAGCAAGAAACAGCCAAACATAAGCAATCGCATTGCCTGTTTTACCTTTGTCCTTCCACGCTTCGCCAGCATGATACATCGCCTCGGCGCTGCCACCTTCTGCGGCCCTTTCAAGCCAATAGCAGCCTTTGACCATGCTTTTTTCTGTACCAACACCATTTAGGTAACATAAGCCAACTTGAATCTTTCCGTCCGCACTGTCTTTTTCAGCCGCTTTCATAAACCAATAAAGTGCATCTGCACTGCGTCCTGCACTATTGTCTGGTGAAAGTTGCCACTCACCCATGTAAAGCATGGCATCAATGCAGCCTTCCTCGGCTGCGGTTTCAATCAGTTGGTTACCTTTGGGAATATTTTTTTCCGTTCCGCGACCAAAAACCAACGCTTTGCCTGTCGCAAATTTTGCTTCGGTATCCCCTTCCATTCCGGCAATGGCGGTACGCCAAAAGTTTGCCTGCTCTTTTAAAATCACATCTTCACGCATGCGCTCACTCAAGCGAACAATACCGTACATTCCCGTCACGTTGTCCAACTTAGCGGCTTTATCATACCAATACAGCGCTTGACGAATGTTGTCCTTCTCGGCTTCTTTCGCTAGAAATAAAATGGTGGGGATATGCCCGGTTTCTGCTTTGAACTCACGCTCTTTACGCTCTTGCTCTCGCGCTTTTTGCATCGCCTTTCGATAAGCGGCTTCGCGAGCTTTCCTCTCTGCCTCGAGTCTCTGTTTCCGCATCGACAACGAGATCATCCACACAAATATCAGGACGAGTGAAAGGCCAGTTGCCGCAATGGCAATGCCCATACTACTCATAAATAGCCTCTTTTGGTTTCAGGGCCCAATTCATCTCCCTCTCAGGGAAATCTTAAGATTACGCGCCGACATAACGCCGACTACCTTCATTATATAACGACCACTTAGCGAAAATCTGAAGCTTACCAAGACTTAATGGCGGTATTTTATTCAATATCACTGCAACTTATTTTTAATTAAAAAATATCACTGCGATTTTTATAGAACTTAATCACGGTTTTGGGGCTGAGATATTCTCCTCCCCTATCATCCCCCCTTGCTCCTCCTATAAAAATTTACATTTTAATGATGTGCAGAAGCTCTCACTATGCGTCTGTTTTATTATTTAATTTGTGAACAAAATCGACTGTGACAGAAAATTTTTACTTGTAAAAAACTTAACTGCCTGCTCTCACATTTTGCTGATGATTCAGTGTATTAGCATCTAGTTGAACATTTCCTTTTTCGGCATCTGCCTTTCTAGCGTGTGCGAAACCTTCTTGATGACTGAGTCAGCGAAGGCAGCGCGCAGCTCAATATCAATTCAATAACAATGGATTTGTAAACGTGGACAATAAGACATTTAAATTATCAACAATTGCCAAAACCGTACTGCCTTTGATTTCCGTCGCAGTCATCAGCGGTTGTGGTAGTGATAGCACGAACGAAGAGACGACGAACCCAGGCTCAGGCTTGTACCCTGCGGGAGAGAACGAGGTCGTCATTTATTACAAACGCGATGTGGCGTCGGCTTCAACGGCCAGCGACTACGAAGGTTGGGGCTTGCACCTGTGGAACGGTGAAGGCTGTACCAGCACAGATTTAGACGCAATGGGCATTCCTGGCACAGGAACAGATTGGTCGGCACCGCATCCATTCGATGGCATCAACGACACCTACGGTGCTTACTACGTACTGAAAGTGAACCCAGATGCCTCTGACCCACACGAATGCATGAACTTCATTCTGCACAAAGGTGATGAGAAAGCATTCGGCAGTGCAAACTCAAAAGTGGAGCTGACGAAAATCGGCGAATCTAAAGGGCTGTTTGGCTTCCACGGCAGCAGTGAGCTTTACTACGAGCCAATCGAAGAACGCCCTGTTGATATTGATGGTCAAAAAGCGCATTGGCTAGATGCCAACACCATCGCGTGGGAAGCGGCGGCCAATGCGGATTCCATGAAGCTGTTCTACAGCCTCAGCAACGACATTAAAATGGATGAAGACAAGCAAATCTCCGGTGGCACGGCGGTTGAGTTGACGAAAGCAGGTGATTTATCTGATGGTCTGAAATCACGCTTCCGTCACCTTGCTAGCCTCCAAGCTGCAGGCATTGATGTCGATGACGCGACCCTACGCACGATCCTGAAATCACAAATCGTTATGGTAGCTTACAACGCAAATGGTGACGTCATTTCTGCAACTGAAGTGCAAAAGCCGGGGGTTCTTGATGCAGTATTTGCCGATTCCAAGGCAGGTAACGCGATTGGTCAAGAGCTCGGCGCGATTGTGGAAGGCGGTGCTGCAACCTTCAAGCTATGGGCACCAACTGCTCAAGATGTTGATCTTATTATCTACGATGAAAACTTAGCGGAAGAAGCTACCGTTGCAATGACAGAAGATCCAGCAACAGGTATCTGGGCTTCTGAGGCACAAAGCAATGTTGTTAACAAATACTATCGCTACCAAGTTAAGGTGTACCACCCTACAACTGGGGTCGTTGAAACGCGTTTGGTAACAGACCCATATTCAATGAGCTTGTCTAAAAACTCGCGATACTCGCAAGTGGTTGATTTAGATGACCCAAGCTTAATGCCTCAAGATTGGAAAAACTACGCGCGCCCAACGGTTAAAAAAGACGAAGACCATGTCCTTTACGAGTCACACATTCGTGATTTCAGCTTTAATGACAGCAAAGGCACGCCAAGTCTTGATGGCAAATATCTGGCGCTTACAGAACCTGAGCGTGAGTCTGTTTCTCACTTACAAGCCTTAAAAGATGCAGGCCTAACAACGCTGCATATCCTACCTGCATTTGATATTGCAACCGTGGATGAAGACGCTGACCAGCGAGTCGATATCACCGACACCGTGGGTAAACTTTGTGGCATCAAGCCAGAAGCCTCCATTTGTGAGACCGAAGATGACGGCAAAGTGATTGAAGAGGTATTAAATAGCTACGACCCAACAACGGGCAAAGCACAAGCGTTGATGAACGATCTTCGCATGCTAGACAGCTTCAACTGGGGTTACGACCCATACCACTACACTGTACCAGAAGGCAGTTATGCGACCGATCCTAACGGGTCTAAACGTATCCTTGAGTTCCGCGAAATGGTGCAAGCGACGCATAAAATGGATCTGAAACTGGTCATGGACGTCGTGTACAACCACACGAATGCATCTGGTGTGAACGAAAAATCAGTACTGGATAAAATTGTCCCTGGGTACTACCACCGCCTAAACGTCAACACTGGCGGCGTAGAAAACTCAACCTGTTGTGATAACACCGCCACCGAAAACCTAATGATGGGTAAACTGATGGTTGACTCATTGATGGTGTGGGCGGATGACTATAAAGTCGATGGTTTCCGTTTTGACCTTATGGGCCACCAGCCGAAAGATGTCATGGTTTACGCACTTGAAAAAGTCCGTGAAATTGATCCGAATACTTTATTCTACGGCGAAGGCTGGGACTTCGGTGAAGTCGCGCAAAACGCTCGCTTCGATCAAGCTACACAAGTCAACATGGCGGGGACAGAAATCGGTACTTTCTCTGATCGTCTGCGTGACGCAGTTCGTGGCGGAAGCCCTTTTGATGGCGGTGTAGATTCTGAAGGTAAGCACCCACTTCGCTTCAACCAAGGCTTTGGTAACGCCGCTTACCCGAACGAAGAAACTAAAACTGATGCAGAATCTGTGAATGGCCGCCTACACAACCAAGATCTGGTCCGTCTAGGTATGGCTGGCAACTTAGCTGACTACGTCCTTCTGGATTACAAAGGCGAAACCAAACTTGGTAAGAATGTTGATTACAATGGTGCTCCAGCAGGCTACACAAAAGTGCCATCAGAGAACATTTCCTACGTGTCTAAGCACGATAACCAAACGTTGTGGGACAACAACGCTTACAAGATTGCGACAGGTACTTCATCTGCTGAGCGCGCACGAATGCAGTCTGTATCACTATCAACGGTGATGCTAGGTCAAGGTATTCCGTTCATTCACATGGGTTCTGAGCTATTGCGCTCTAAGTCAATGCAGCGTGACTCGTACGATTCTGGTGACTGGTTCAACCGTGTATTCTTCGATGGAAGCGACAATAACTGGAACGTTGGTCTACCACGTGAAGACAAAGACGGTGCAAACTGGGAGTTGATCAAAACCATCGTCGGTGACAGCACGGCGAAACCAGACTCAACGGACATCGAGCTGACGAAGCAACAATTCCTAGAGCTACTAAAAATCCGTAGTACAAGCGAACTGTTCCGCTTAGACACCGCGCAAGAAGTGATGAATCGTGTTGATTTCCGCAACGTGGGCCAAGACCAAGTAGAAGGCTTGATTGTGATGTCTATCGACGATGGCACATCAGCAGGTGCCGATTTGGATTCGAACTACGATGCTATCGTGGCCGTTGTTAACTCAACATCAACTGAGAAATCTTTCAAAGTTGCTGGCGCAACTGGTTTCGAGCTGCATGAAGTTCAACAAAACTCTGCGGATGACATCGTGAAAGGTGCAAGCTTCGCCAATGAAACATTCACAGTACCAGCACTGACAACAGCGGTATTCGTACAGCCACAAGACGGCGCGCAAGGTGCTGGCCTACCAGTAAACACGGACAATAAAGACGTATCGAGCATTCCTCCTTACGGCGAAACTGTGGTTTACGTCAAAGGCACCATGAACGAGTGGTCAGATAGCAGTGACTGGGCGATGACCTTTATTGGCAACGGCATGTACTCTGTAACTGGCGTTCTTGAAGCAGGTGAACACGAGTTCAAATTTGCGGACTCAGGATGGGCAAATCCAAACATCGGTTGTGATGCTGCAGATTTGGCTTCTGGCTCACTAGACTTAGGCTCTGCGGGGAACTGTACGTTGTCTGTCGCTGAAACTGGTAAGTACAACTTCACTCTGAACGCGTTACATGTTCAAGATGAAAGCGTAGAAAAACCTGTCGTTTCAGTGACGAAGTCAGCAGATGCACCAACGTTCGGTGAAACAGCACTTTACCTACGTGGCACTATCACCACATGGGATACTCCAGCGCAAGACTCAACTGCGAAGTTCAGCTATGTAGCAAATGACGTTTACTCGCTAGACATTGACCTAGCGGCGGGCAACTACGAGATGAAAGTTGCGAGCGCAGACTGGGCAGCAGACACCAACTTCGGTGGCGAAGGCAGTGTTGAGCTTGGTAAAGCGCTAACGATGGAAGTCGGTGGCGGTAGTGCAAACCTGAAAATTGCGATTGCAGAAGCAGGAAATTACAACTTCCACTTCAACGCGGCTGACAAGTCGGCGCCAATCGTGACGGTAACGAAAAACTAGTTTCATTTAAAAACATCCATAATGAAAAAGGGGAAGCATCACGCTTCCCCTTTGTTTTTTTGGCGTCACTAAATGGTGGATACCAAAATCAAGAAGGTGTTAGTTTCCCCAAATCTGTTCAACAAACTCAGGGTGATCAATGAATGGATTGCGATTGCCCTGAAACTCAAACACTTGTTGATTGCGGTTTTGTTCTTTTTCACTAACCGGATCATTTTTGTGCCAACGTTTCAGCATATTTAACATCCAAGGTTCAAAAACCGTTGAACTTGAACCATCAAGCACAGCATCCGCATTGCTTGAATTGCCTTCCCAGTTACCTACAACATTTTCATAGCGGGTTGCCATGTAGAAATAAGCACGGGCGAAGTCGCCCTTAAACTCATCGATCGGCTCAAACACCGTACCGGAATAACCTAGGCTAGTACTTGCTTGACCAAGTTTAG
Source organism: Vibrio sp. M60_M70 (assembly GCF_037162085.1). Lineage (NCBI taxonomy): Bacteria > Pseudomonadati > Pseudomonadota > Gammaproteobacteria > Vibrionales > Vibrionaceae > Vibrio > Vibrio sp. M60_M70. Next base: position 334,907 of record NZ_JARLUL010000002.1, on the reverse strand, counting down.
AACCATTACTAGACACGTACGTCGCGGTGGCAACTTCACCAAATGGCCAGTTACTGCGCTTCGCGTTCACATAGCCATCGGTCGCAAACAAATGATGACCATCGGAGTTCATCGGCTCAACTTTGCCGCCAAACCAGCTTTTCGGGAACGAGTGTTCACGGTTGTAGCAATCCCCTTCTTGGCTATATTGACCACATTGGTCTGTCACTTTCGTGAAGCTGATAGCATCAGTGCCCGCAGGTTTCTCTGAATACATATCGAGAATAGAGCCATCATTTTCGTAATAACGATCAATATCGGCATCTTTTACCAAGGTCCACACCGCAGAATAACCTCGGCTAGTGTGGTTGTTGATGATGTTAAACAGCGCCGTTTTTAGAGCGTAGCCCGTCTTGCCAGACGCCGCTTGGTAGTAACCATCAACCACTGGTGGGGTCGTGGTTGAGTCACCTAACGTAAAGTCGGTGGTTTCGCTTTTCGAGAATTCAGCGCCAGAAGCAAGCGTATTATCCCCCACCTTCAACGAGTAAGACCCCGAACCATTGCCACAGCAAATGCCGTCGCCATAGCTGTCTTGAATCGTAAATTGGTAGTTACCATCGGCTAAACACATGGTCTTTTCAACAGTGGTTGACGACTCATACCCCTGACCAGAGAAAAGCACTTGCGCTTGGCTATTTTTCAACTCCCAGCTAGTTTCTGAGCCATAGTTGTCCGTCGTGAGTGTAAGAAGCACTTCATGATCACTACAGCTTTCTACAGGAGGTTGTGTACTTGTCTCAGTCGGTTGAAAATTATCGACGTAGACAACTTCTGAGCCATCAAAACCGGCCTCATCATAAAAACGCAACCCGACATTGATGGTCTTGTTCGAACTCGCAGTATAGTTATGCGCCAGCTCTTGCCACTGGTTTACCTGCTGCGGATCTGAGTAATTGTGATAACCATCAACCACCAGACGTGCTTTTACATTTCCTTCGGTGTGATAAACCGAGACAGAAAACGGATAGGTTTTCCCTTGCTCCACATTAATGGTTTGCAAAAGGTCAGTGTTGCTTTGGGTACCTGTATTCACGACGACTTGAGCAGCCAGGCCGCCCGATTTGATTTGTTCGCTGCTTGGCGACACCGCGATGCCAGCGTCAATCACTGACCACTGCGTAGGCGCACTGCCATTCCACTGTTCAAAGTCACCATTGAGAATTTGGCTATATGCAAGCGGAGAGCTAATAACAGCAAGAAGACAGAGGGGTTTCGTTATGGATTTCATTATACTTTTCCATTAGTTATGTAAATCCCAAACACGATAAACATATTAGTAAGGCATAAGTAATCCTTCAGTCACATTTTTACGTTGCACAAGTGTTAATTTACTTTTTAATGTGCAGCTTATCTCACAAATATCCATCTGCTGAAAACAAATGCCAATACAAAAAGCGAAGCAACTTGTTGGCTACATCGTCGTAAAACCATTAAGGGAAAAGTAAAACGGACGGAAAAAAGCCAAGTGTGCGCCTATGGGGGTCAGCAACAACACTTGGCTTGTTTATAAGAAAGCTTGTGGTCAGCTCAACTGGTGAGCATCAATTCTGGATAATTCCTTAAGGTTTCACCGCAAAGAATCGTCCTTGTAGTGGCGACATCAGAATCTGATATTGACCATTGCTCGGAGTAATTTTTTCATTCGTGAGCAAATCCACCAACTCACCAGTACCAACACTCTCCTGAGTAAGAGTGACGCTTCTAGCGCTCTCTAAGGTATTTAGCGCAAACAAGACTTTGTCTGTACCAGATTGTTTCAAGTCCACATAACTGCCGTTACTCGCAACTAAATTCGTGCGTGACCCCTGATACAATGCTGGGTGCGCACTGCGCATCGTCATCAGCGATTTCACGTAAGCTTTGAGATCGGCTTGGTTTGCGTCAAGTGTCGCCGTCACACTTTCAATTTTTGCACTGCTGCGCGCAACGTGATCATCGCACAAACCTTGAATGGCACAGGTGCTGTTGTCTTCTTTTTCGGCAAAACCATCCACTTGATCCCCGATTTCATCGCCGTAGTACAGCGTGATTGGTCCGGTGTACGCAGCTTGGAAGGCAAACGCGGCTTTATGGCGTAACCAATATTCTGCATCATTTACATCCGCTAAGTTTCCGCGTTGCAACAAGTCACCAAAGCGCACTAAATCATGGTTGCCGATCATCAAGTTCGGCTGCGCATGCGTTGGATATTGGTTGTGTGTACTGTAACCGTTGTCTAGCCAATCCACATCGCGACCACCCACGCCGCTCTCATTCACGGCCAGTGTTTCTACGATGCGATAGCGCATTGGGAAGTCAAATGCAGAGCACAATGCTGGATCGCTGTTCGATCCATACGCCTCATTCGCGATCTCAGACTCCCCTTTCCAAATCTCTGCCACCATGTAACCCAACGGATTCACTTGTTCGCCTTTGCTATTGGTGTACGTGACACCTTGCGAGGCTTCATCGACAGCTTTACGAAGTTGTGTCCAAGCGTCTGTCGGAACTTGATAGGCTTGATCTAAACGCCAGCCGTCAATCTTGAGTTCTTTGATCCAATACGTCGCCACTTCTTTGTAGAAATCGAGACTGGCCGGGTAATCAACGGGATTGTTTGAGCCAGAAGGCAACAAGCCGGAAGGTGAGGGTTTGATCAAGCCATCTTTGTGATGACCAAATACGCCATCAAAAAATACGTATAAACCGCGTTTGTGTGCTTCTTCGACTAGAGTTTTCGCGGTCGCTAAATCACCAAATTTTGGATCGATCTTAAAGTAATCTGTCGCAAAATAGCCCGTGGCATCCAAACGATCGGCCCAGTGATCTTGTCCTGCTATCGCTTCAGACTCAAAAACTGGCGTCAACCAAATCGCATTCATCCCTAAGTCTTGGATGTAATCGAGTGAATCAATCACTCCTTGCAAATCGCCGTTATGATGGCTGGTGCCATAACCTGTACCGTGACCAATGCTCGCATCACCATCCACAAAACTCTCTACCATGATTTGATAAGTACGAAGTTGGTTACTTTTCGCCATGACATTGGCTTGGCAAGCATAACTGGTATCCGGTAGCGGAGTGCTGCTATTAGTGTCGCCACCACCAGAAGAATTACACGCAGATAAAGCACCAATCACACTTAACGCAAGCAACGATCGAAACAGGCGATGGTTACGTCGGACGTTACGCATTTTACTCTCCCTAACTTACTCAAATTAAGTAAAAACATTTGAGTAATAAAATTAACCCCAACATGCTTCCCATGTAGGGGTTAATAAATAAAAACAGATTTTAAATAACTGAATGGAATATTATTGACACTTATTAACCATAATTGAATAAGGTGAGCCATCATCTTTAAATTCTAAACTCCAAAGATATTTACCAGGCTCTTTAATTTCTAGTTTTGTATCTGTACCGTAACCACCGTAAGTCAGTTCATTTAATTGTCCTACCGATAGTTTTTTACCTTTGGCAGTGAACTGCGGTTTCCATTGTTCAGCGGCATACTGCATTTTGTAATTACCTGAAACCTCATCGGTAATCACTTGATATACATTATTCCCCTTATAGGTCAGCTTGCGCTCGGCAGTGTGCTTCCAATCTGCATTTGGGAAACTACCTACAACAAAAATGTCTTTAGACAATGGGCCTGATTCTGCCGAATCCGGCAAACTACAATTTGTCATCATATCAATCTGAGTGCTCGTAAATGCAACCGCATTATGTACTTCATCTTGGGTTGTATTTTCTGATGATGTGGACGAGCAAGCAGACAAGATAGACACAGCAGCTAACGTACACGCTGTATTTATAATTAATTTTTTCACGTTATATCCTTATTTTTATTATACCAAGTACTAATTAAATTAGAACATATATATTATGACTCTAAGTAAAATAAACTTTAAATAGAAATAATATAATGTGTGAAAAAGATAACTAAATGCGCAATAAAAAAGCCGACTATCTTAGCCGGCTTTTTGAAATTACCTATTTGCTATTCACTGCTTTTACAAATACTTCTTGCGCACCTTCAATTCCTAACGCTTTTGCTTCATCAAGTAAGCTCAGAGCTTTAGGGATATCATCTGCTTTTACCGCCGCTTTAATTGCGTTGTGGTAGTAAGTTTGTGTTTCAGGCTGTACTGATTCAACCGCCTTGACCGCAACTGGAGCCGCTGTTGGTCCACTACTTGATGTTCCGATTGAGAAGAAACTCACACGGTCAATCGAGACTTCAATCTTACCTGTATCACTGTTTGGAATTGGAATATCTTTTACTTCTGGCAAGTAATTGCCTCGTCCCTCTGCATCCAATCGCGCAGGGTGAATCACATCCGTAAATCCACCTAGATCCGATTGATCAGTGTAAACAATTAGGTAAACAGAATCTAAACCCACTGGTGGGAAGAAGTCTTTTTCAGCGACTAGACGGTTTCCAAGATGAAGACGAGGTTTTGTGTACTCAAACTCCGCTTTGCCGTAGTTTTCAATTTCTTTACCGTTTTTATCTACGATAATCGCTCTTGGTACGAAAGCAGTGTCTTCGATAAAACTAGTGATTTTAATGGCAAACTCGCCACGGTCAGCAGGCAACTCAAACACCGCAACACGGCTGTCGATATCTTTGTATTTCAGCACTTGGCTCTGAGTAGTGATATCTACAATTGCAGAACTAGGAAGCTTCATTTTTACAGCTTGAAGCTCAGAGATAACATCAACTTGCTGTGCTTGAGCAACTTGAACTTGTTCGATTACTTCAGTGGATTGACAGCCAGCAAGCGCGACACATCCACTTAACATAAGGGCACGGAAGTACATACTTTTTCCTTCTAGTTATTTTTCTAAAGGTTTTTTGCACTAAAGCATCTTAGAGTGACTTTGGTGAAACGTCTAACTTTTCGAAAACCCTTAGAAAAATAGCCGACAGATGTCGGCTATTTGACTAGGACTGCTAGATAACTAAGAGATTACTCGATTACCACCAAGCTTCAGCTTGGATACCGAATACGAAGTCTGAGTCACCTTTATCACCGAAAGTAGTGCCTTCTTCATCAGTGATGTAAGAACCGTATACGCGTAGCTCTGGACGTGCCCAGAAGCTGTCACCCATTGCCCAAGCTTGAGCAACTGTAAATTTATGACCGCCAAAGTCTTCGCCTTTCTCGTTTTCACCAGCATTGTAACCTGCTTCGAAAACAGTACGCATTGTGTCGTTCCACTTGTACATTGGACGAACTACAACAGAGAACTGATCTGAATCACCTTGACCACCACTGTAACCGATGTCAGAACCTGCTAGGTAAGCTAGTTGGTGACCCATTTCCCAGCTTTCGCCCAAGTTCATTACACCCCAGTTGATCAAGCGATAACCTGTTGCGTCGTTTTGAAGGCCAGAACGGTCGTAGTATGCACCAGCACCCCAGAAGTTAGCAGCTTGAACACCGTAACCTGCTGTACCGTATTGAAGAACAGTTTGGTTGAAACCGTTGCTTAGACCTTGGTGAACGATTGCTGTAGCAAGAATGCCGTCATCACCATCAACTGATTTGTCATCTTTTTCAGTAGAAAAGTTGTACGCAGCTGCTAGTTCAAGTGTTGCGTTTTCCCACAGACCGATATTTGCTAGACGAGCATCAAAAATGTAGCCGCTACCGTTGTCATCTTCCCCATCTTGGATAAGAGCAAGAGATAGTTTTTGGTTACCTACTGAAAGGTTTTCGATACCACCACCAGTACCAGAAGTGTTTAAGAAGTAGAAGTCAGTGATGTGGATATCTTTACGTTGGTAGTAAGTTTTACCAGCCCACATGGTTGCGTCTTTATCAGAAGCAATCAGACCTTTCGCTTTAACTGCGAATTGCGCAACGTTGAAATCGCCATCTTCCCAGCCAGCTGCTCCGTCGTTACCTTGAGCAATCATAGACTCAATACGCCAAGTTTGGTCGCCAGTTTTAAGGTCTTCAGCAAGGCCGATCTCGTAGTAGTTGTCGTTTTCGTTACCTAGACGACCAATACCATTCTTCATGAAAGACACATCAGCTTCACCGTTGCCACTAATACCAGTACCAGCGCGCATGTAACCATTAAAGTCCACTGCGAAAGCAGAACCAGCAGCTAAAGTTGCAGCAACAGCCGCTGCAATTGCACTTACTTTTTTCATTCTTAACTCCATTAAGGGTATTTATAATTCTGTCTTCCCTGCTCACTCTTTTAGGTGAATATAGGCAGTAAAAATACACCTAAAGAAAGAGAGGTAAGATGGGAACGAATCCCCGTTTGTTTCAACAGTTATGAGATTACCCGAGGCGTACAAGGATGACTTCCTCCGCCCCAAACTAATTTAGGGGGGATGAGAAGGGAGTAGAAAATTTACCGAATGGTGTTTTTTCGAGTCAGATCACCAATCTAGGGAGGAATTAGTAAGTTTATTCGGTTTTGAGCCGCTACAAAGTGATAGCCATTTCATATTTTTGACTCTAAGCCGTCACATAAAGTAATTAAATTACATGAATATTTTTATATTTAGGGTGGTTGACCTTAGTAAGACAAAGTTTTTAACTTATAGTTTCCTAAAGGTAGCAATAAATATTAAATAAAGTATCTCCGATGACACGACTTCTCTCTCGCCCATACCCCTTGGGTGCAACTGTAAATAAAGAAGGTTGTAACTTCTCTATTCACGCACCAGGGAATAAAGACATAAAACTCGCCCTGTTTGCAGACGATGGCAGTTACGCGCTTCATGATTTACCGAATGAATACGCTGGCATACGTCATACTTTTATTCCGGATATTAAGCCGGGGCAAAAATACGGTTACCTTGTCTCCCACAAGGAAGAGCCACTATTAATTTCTGACCCTTACGCAAAGTCAATTGATAAAGCCCTCCACTACCACCCTCCCTACTCTCCAGCCAAAAGTTTCGATATGCCGAAGTGCATCGTTATCGAAGATAATTTTGACTGGCAAGATACGGATCATCCGCGTATACCAAGAGAAGAGATGGTGTTGTTTGAGACACACGTCAAAGGGCTTACCCAACTCCACCCAGAAGTTGAGGACAAACTGAAGGGGCGCTATTTAGGTCTTGCATCACCTGAAATGCTGGCCTTTTATGAACAGCAAAACATCAACACACTGCAATTGCTACCTGTCGCAGCGTGTATGCATGAGCCTCACCTACTAGAGATGGAAAAGGTCAATTATTGGGGATACAACCCTTATCTCTTTATGGTGCCTGATCCGCGCTATGCAGAAAAAGACGCCGTCACAGAGCTCAAAACAACGATTCGAGAACTGCACAAAAACGGCATCGAAGTGATTCTCGACGTAGTTTACAACCACACCGCAGAGGGGGGAAGGGCCTACAATTTTCAACCTGAAAGCGCTCGATTCCCGTTTTTACATCAAACATGGCAACCACTTCGCAAATTACACTGGTTGTGGCAACACGGTCGATCTCACCTATCAACCCGCTTTAAACCTTGTAATGGATACATTGCGCTACTGGGTTAGCGAATTTAAAGTCGATGGCTTCCGTTTTGACTTGGCTGCAACGTTAGGTCGACAGGGTGATGATTACAACCCAGAAGCAGCTTTCTTTAAAGCCGTCGCGCAAGACCCAATTTTGCGTGAAACCAAATTGATTGCCGAACCTTGGGATATTGGTCCAAATGGCTACCAAGTGGGTAACTTTCCATTTGGTTGGAACGAGTGTAATGACAAACTGCGTGATATTTCCCGCAGTTTTTGGCGCGGTGATCAAGGCTATTTAAAAGAGTTTGCCACTCGATTAATGGGCTCTCGTGATATTTATAGTGCAGCGAACTGGCCATACAAACTCACCGTAAATTACATCACGTATCACGATGGCTTCACACTGCAAGATTTAGTGTCTTACAAGCACAAACACAATGAAGCTAATGGCGAAGAAAATCGCGACGGCCACGGTGACAATCGCTCAGAAAACTACGGTATCGAAGGCGAGACAGAAAATCTGATGATCATCGCCACGCGTGAGAAGCAAAAACGCAACCTTATTGCCAGCTTGCTGTTTGCTTTTGGAATCCCACACATCCTCACTGCTGACGTGCTGTCTCACACCCAAGGCGGTAACAATAATGCCTATTGCCAAGATAACGAAACCAGTTGGCTTAACTGGGGAGAAACGGAGCGTAAGCAACATTTCAAAACGTGGATGTCACAAATGGTCGCCAACCGAAATCAATACATGGTGCCATTTATCCGAGCTTTCAGTGGCGAAAACCGCAATAACAACCGCATTTTCTGGCGCCGAACAGACGGTCGCTTAATGGAGCATGATGATTGGAACCGTTTAAGCTCTGTCGCACTTCACCTTGGCATCGGTAAAGAAGGACAAGAGCTGGTCTATCTCATCAACCAAACTAACGCTACAGCGCGCTTTAAGCTCCCCAATGAGCGAAAGCAAGAATGGGTAACGATCTGCGACACAAACGTACGTAACCTCAACCCAGGGCATGCTGAAGGCGAAGTCTTACTGTCACCCACCTCGATGGTGATTTTGCATTACCAGCCGAAATCAGATCAATCATAGAACAATAACCCGGAAAGCTTATATACACGACTTTAATAGCACAAGACCCGAAGTCCGTTAACGACTTCGGGTCCATTTAGTGTTGTAAGCATTAATGAACCTCTGTATATTTATGAGCCATTACAGTATATGAACCAAACTAAAAAGGCGTATAGTCCATATGGCTACTTATCTTTACACACGTTATTCGCCAAAAAATCGAGCTTACCAAGAGCACCTTAATACTCTAAAAGCTTTTGCGCCCGAAGCTCAGCATTTTGAGGATAAGGTTCGTGGTTGCATGCCTCCAACCGAGAGAGAGGCATTCTTACAACTGCTCGATTCCGTCAGAGCAGGTGATACGATTGTGCTCTGGTGGCTAACGGCATTTGGTCGCGATTTTAGTCAGGCGTTAAATACAATCAAAGTATTACTAGCAAAAGGGGTCACACTGAAAACCGTTTGTGAACCACTCACATTTGAACCGGATTCTGTTCAAACTCAAACGCTACTCACCGTGTTATCTGGATATGGAAAAGTGCAGACTGAACATCGCCTGTTTGCAGCAGAGCAAGGACGGCAAGCCATTAAAGATCAACCAGATTTGTGGAAACAGAAATTTCGCGGACGCCCAGCAGACAAAACTAAACACCAACAGATCGCAACGTTGCTGTTAGAAGGCTATACGTTGAAGAGTGTTTCGGAGCAATGTGATGTCAGCCTATCTACCGTAAAACGCGTCAAATCTAAGTTAAATGAAGTGGATGATGAAGGCTGCCTCAGAACACGAAAGCAAAGAGGTTATTCTGATGGTGATCCATCATGAGTCGCCCAATCAACTTTCGCACTATCTTACTTGCCTGTCTTATTATCAGTGTTGGCCAATTGAGCATGGGGCTTGTTATGCCCTCTTTGCCATGGATCGCAAAAGACTTTTCTATCTCCCTTGATCAAGCCCAACTGCTCGTGAGTATTTACTTACTAGGCTTTGGCCCCTCTCAGTTCATTTACGGTCCGGTATCGGATGCTTTGGGTCGAAAAAAAGTACTACTGACGGGTTTGCTCATCGCGATGTCTGGTCTATTAATGATCATTTTCCTTAGTGACACCTTCACAGGCATGGTGATGGGGCGTTTTCTACAAGGCTTAGGAACTGGGTGCTGCGCGGTACTCGCAAGAGCATCGACTCGAGATAGATTTAGCGGTGATGAGCTCCCTGTCGCCATGTCTTATATCGCTATGGCAGCTTCGATCACGCCACTCATTGCGCCTGTGATTGGCGGCTTTATCAACTTCCACTTTGGTTGGAGTATGGTGTTCATTTCACTGTTAGGTTATGTCTCACTCGCTTGGGTAATCATCGCCTTTAAGTTTACAGAAACCATTGCAAAACGCTCTGTTATTCCATCACCACGCAACATGCTTTTCCAGTATCGAGACTTGGTGACGTCACGTTACTTTATGAGTTTTGCCAGCATCAGTTGGTTAAACTTCAGCCTGATGATAACGACCGTGTCCGTGATGCCATTTATCATGCAAGACCAAATTGGCATGACATCCGATCAATACGCAATGTGGGCACTCATTCCCGCTTTAGGTATGTTAGGCGGCACCACGATTTGTAACCGAGTAAGGCCAATTATCGGCAACAAAAGAATGCTACTTTGTAGTCCATTCTTGCATCTCAGTGCTGCAATATGGTTGTTCTTCTGCCCGGTAGAACCGCTGTATTTAATGTTGGGGCAACTATTAATGATCTTAGGTAACGGCATTGCCCTACCTTGCGCGCAAGCCATGGTAATGCAACCCTACAAAAAGCAGGCTGGTGCTGCAGCAGCCATGTCTGGAGGTGGACAAATGATTGTATCCTCATTGGTCAGCTTAACATTGGTACAGCTTGGTTTAAGCCAAGCCTGGCATCTATCAATCGTTATTGTGGTGTTTGCAGCAATAACGCTCACCAACATTCTACGAGGTTTTGGAGCAGAGCAACCTTCAGAACAGTAACGAAAAGACTTACTATTGTTCTTACAATTAAGAACACATCGTATAAGCTTTAACTAAGGATAAGTTGGCGGGTACTAACATGATGTTGCATTTACGAATTGGCGCACTACTAGTCGCCACTTTTATATCCGCTGGCACCACCGCGAAAGCCAACGAGTACTGGCAATTTGATAGTGACGATAACGGAATCACTATCTACTCTCGAGAGCATACCGACGGTTTAGTTGAGATTCGTGCTCGGATGTTCACACCCACCAGCTATGGCGCATTTTTAACGCTATTGGAAGATAGTGACAATATCCCGAACTGGATTGACAATGCCAGTCATAGCCGGGTTTTAAATCAAATATCAGCCACCGAAAACATCGTTTATACCCAATTTACGGCGCCATGGCCTGCAAAAAATCGTGATATGCTCACCTACTCTGAATATTGGGTCGATGAGCTTGGGTTCACGATAAAAATCAAAAGCGCACCAGACTCATATCTTGCTGAAAAAAAGGGCTATGTTCGCATTCGTTCGGTTGCTGCAACTTGGGAATTACAAAAGCTCACTAATGGCACGACACTCATTGACTACAAAGCGTTTGCTGACCCCGGAGGCCTTTTGCCAATCTGGCTAATCAACAAACTATCAAAACAAAGTGCACGAGCAACATTTAGTAATCTAAGGAAAGAGTTACCAAAATATCAGCAATACTCCCATCCTCAGATAGAGGAGTAAACTTCACGTTTGCTCTTTAATTACGATTACGGTGTTTGAAAAAAGTGCCCACAAAAGAGGCGAAGGCTAACCCCAAAAAGAGCCAAAACAAAGGGATAAACCCAAATGACTCTACTAATAAGCCATTTTCATCTACGTAAGAGCCCTGAGCGTGGTACGCAATTAAACATGCCACACCACTCAAAAACAAAACTATGCTCAGTTTATATTTACGAATAAACCCCATCTAAACCTCAAGCAATCAATTGATATGTTTTCGACATATTGCCACCGTATATAGTTCACTCAAAAAACATAGTGTCTCTATGTTTGCTCTAATCTTTATTAGAGGCCTTTTAGTCAGAGACAAGATAAAAACCCAAACATAAAGAATAAAAAGTCAAATTGAACTCAAAATATTATATGCGTTCTCAGAACTATCTTGACCTTTTTTCTCACATACACAGTGTAATTGTTATCATTTTGTTTGCTCAATGCTGCCAAAAATCGTTCACATCTCTCCCAAAATAATTAGTGTTCTAAATATTTTTATTACTCTATACAAAAACGAATCAAACAACAAAAGACCTTTAAAATCAAAACTTAAGATTCAGAAATCAATTGTAAAACAATAATAGAAACGAGTTGACCTCTTCATTTCTTTCGCTTTTTTAATTGAACGTCTAATCAAGTTAACGCACAATGCCATCGACAACTCACATAATAAATCATGAAAAAAAGGAAGTGTCTTCATGCATAATTTTTCAAAAAGTGCAGTGGCAACTTTAATCTCTGGCCTTTTGCTTGGAACTTCAGCGAATGCGGGAGTGAGTATCACACAAGGAAAGACCACGATCCCCGATGGCGAAGCTACACACGCTCAAGACATTACCGTTCAAAACGAACATGTCGCCTTCGCTCTCGCTGTTGAATCAGCACCACCATGGGGAGTACCGCGAGGAACATTGGTCGATTTGGCAGCAGTAAAGAATGGCAAAGTAGACCTTGACCGTGTTGCCTTTGCTGACTTCATTCCTAACAGCTGGTCTGCATGGCCGAATGATCGCAAATCCATTGAAATTATCGAAGACAGCGACAATAAAGCGGTCATTAAAGTGAGCCGCAACTTCGATAACGTTGATATCACAACATGGTATACACTCGCTTCTGGATCTGACTCAATTGCGCTTAAAACGGTCATGACCAATCAAGGTAAAAAAGATCTCGCGTTAGAATCAGGGCACACCATTTGGCCAGACACTGGCTACCAATTTGCCGTGCCGGGATTGGAAGGGAAAGAAGAATCCATGGCCGACCATGCCCTCGCCGATCGCATGGTCGCTTATGATCGAGACTGGGCCTTTGCACTTCATGCTCCTTATTTTGATCGCGTCAAATACAATGGTCGTGACATGTACCTAGGGCATACCTTGAAAGCAGGTGAAAGCCGCACTTTCCAATCCCGATTACAAGTGGTTCCAAATGGAGACATGGCCCCCATTGTCAAGGCAGAAGCTGACCGACTAGGACAAGCGACAGGCACCATCAACGGCCAATTACGCGCAGATAATGGTCGTGTTCCTGAAGATGCTATCGTGATGATCGAAAAAGAAGGACAACCCTATGCCTGGACATTGGCCAAAGATGGCCAGTACAGCATGGCGCTGCCTGAGGGTGAGTACCAAATCTACGGCACAGCGACTGGTCACGCAAACAGCGAGCTGCAATCGATTCAAGTGGCGAGAAATAGCGAGCAAACACTCGATTTTACGTCTCTAAAACGCCCAGCAACTCTCTCACTTCAAGTTGAAGAGGCCACATCAGGTCTGGCCAAAGATGCGAGAATCACCATCCTTGAAGGTCAAGCGCCACCGGTTGAATTTTTGGGTAAACGCACCTTCTTTACCGATCTGCTGCCTGCAGGTCATGCGGAGCTAAAACTGGCACCCGGTCAATACAAATTAGGTATCAACTCTGGTGGAGGCTTTACAGCTAAAACCCAAACATTAGACGTAACTCTAACGTCCGGTAAAACGACGAAGCAACGAGTAGAAGTGCCTCAAGTGACGTTTCCTAACCGTCAGCATTGGTATGGCGCAGATTTACACCATCATGGCAACGTGTTGGAAGGCGTTACTCCGCCAGAAATTGTTGTGCGCGCTCAGTTGGCAACGGATCTTGACCTGACTTTCATTAGCGATCATGACTCAACCATTAACCACCAAACGTTTGCAGAACTATCTGCGAAACGTGGCGTGCCTTTTATTCCGTCGATCGAAGTTTCGCCATCATGGGGACATATGAATCCATTTCCTATCGATAATGGCGCCGAGCTAACGGTCGATCCTGGCACTGCTGACGTTCACACGTTACTTAACGCCGTACATGAGATGGGGGCTGAAGTCGTACCGATGAACCATCCATACAACGATTATGGCTACTTTACGAATATCGCTAAAAATGCAGTCCCTGGTGGTAAAACGGATCGCTTCGACCTTATGGAGCTTAATGCGCGCGTAGACAATGAACCAACGTTGAAGAAAGCGCATAAACTCTGGGACCTGGGTGAAGCAATGTACTTTACAGCGGGAACCGACACCCACGATGCGTGGAACCAACTCACGGGGCAGATTCGAATGATGGCAAGAGTCGATGGCGAGCTAACGCCGTCGAAGTTTGCGCAAGCACTTAAAGCCGGCCATGGCTACGCAACACAAGGCCCTATTCTTTATCCGCAAAACATTATGTTTGGTGAAACAGCAACAGCTGGCGATACGTGGGATATCCACGTCGTTGCAGCCGATGGTCTAAAAGAAATTCGATTGATCGGTAAAGGCGGCAAAGTGCTGAATACCCTGACGATTAACCCGAAAGTTGATACTCAACGCATAGAGCTGTCGCTACCTATACCTAGCGACGCAGAGGGATGGATAAGTTTAGAAGTCGAAGATAAAGACGGCAGCACGGCCTGGAGTAACCCTGTTTGGTTGCAGTCATAGTCTTGATGAATGTCTGACTCGATGGTAAACAAACCTGAGTTCGACGATGAAATAAAGGCGGCACAGTGCCGCCTTTTTCTACTCGATGTTTTACTGCTGTGCAACCGTCACGGGTTTGGTCGCACCACGGTAATCAAACTCAAAACCAATACCTTGATCTGTTACATCCATCGTCATACCACCAACAAGCTCGCCTTGTAAGCTTTTCATAACATCATCAGGTAGCGGTTCACCAGTCACGGCTGACGCACTTTCCAACACTTCCAAAATGCGTTCTGAATCGAAGTCAAAACTGAACAAGCCATTTGGAGAAAGTGGTTGTGCCATCACTTCTTTGCTCGCGTCTTCGGCATTCTCACCACTGTAGAGCGTAAAATGGTTTTCGTTTAAGCGAGCAAACACATCCATCTTCAAGCCTGTGTGCATTTCTAGCAGATCACTGACATTAACTGGCTGGTTATCCGGCTGAATTTGTAATTGAGCAAGTTCAGGGACAAACATTTGCGCGGTTTGAATCAGCATCATTGGATCATTGGCAGATAGAGACAACATACCATCTAGCTGGCTAAATACTTCACCGTGCTGAGCATTAGTGTCAACGTGGATATCAAACATTTGCAGGCTTAATCCTTTCAGGCCGTTAACCATGCCGGAGCCCATGCTCACAGCTGCGGCTGGGTTTTGGCCCCCATCTCTTGCTGCATTTGAGTCAATAAAGAACATTGGTACTGAGGCTGAGTCAAGTCGCTCCAAATCTGACCAATCGATGGCGCTAGCGTATTAATGTCTAAACCAAGCGCCATGCTAAAGAAGCTCTTATCATTGTTCGATTCTGCCAAAACGCCACGAATCGACTTAAGCGCATCTAGAATCACTTTATTTTTCGATTCAACAACAAAAGCACCTTTAATGAATGCCTGCTCGCCTTTCAGCTTGTATTCCGCAAATGCGACGGATTGAGGCCAGTTTTCTGCAACTTTAGTAAGTTCAGTATGACAAGCTGGTGAGCGCATCTCCTGAATAGTCGGCTCAGGATCAATGGCATCCAGCATGCTGACTTGACGCGCAAAGATATTGCCATCTTTCGTCGTCAAACCCTTAACCAATTCACGGTGATCAAAGTAACCGAAAGAGTTATTGTTTTCGCCGTATTTAGCCTGCAACGCCGCTAGGCGTCCACTCTCCGCAATGTTTTGACTTGGTGACTCAAGTCCCAATGCCATTTTAAGCGGGTTTTGAACACCCAGTTGCGGAATATCAACCGTTAACGCAAGTACGTCGTCAACCACGGCAACAACCAAGCCAATGCCATCTTGCGGGTCAACCGAATCTGTCATCTCGTAACGACGAAACTCAACTTCACCGAGTTTAACCAGCTCGTGCTTAGCACCGCTCATCTGCTCTTCGTGATCCAATGTTTTCCATAACGCGGCAGGGTCTTCAATCTTCAATTTGTACACTGGTACCATACCGATTGTGTACAACACAGGATTAATGTTTTCTCCGGTACCTAAATAGGCTTTTAACGTTTCTGGCGATGCAGCGCTCTCCAGATATCCATCAAACAAGTTAACGGCAAACTGTTGCTGTGGAGAAAGTGATTCATCGGCAAAAAGTTCAGCAATCGAGCCTTGGTTAGCCGTGCCAAATGCATTCATGTATTTATAATGATTAAAAGGTTCCGTCTGATACGTCACCATGAGCGAATCCGCAGGAACTTGCGAAAGTAGTGATACTGAATCACTCGGGGTAGTATTGTTTTGGTACAGGTAGCCAGCGCCCCCTGCAGCTGCGACCACTGCTGTAGCCAATAGTAGTTTTTTCACGACCAACTCCGTTGTCATAGTTATGTGTTCCTAAGCGAAAGATCACGCTTAGGTTTAAAGCCTTTGAATAGCACTTTTATATCGACCGCTATCATAAACAAGTTATCGATATAATGAATGTCGGTTTGATAAATTATCCAACATTTATAAGGTAAACCGTGAAGTAAGTTGAATTGCGTGAGGATGCTATTGGCAATATTCACAATCTAATTTCTCGGATAACCACCTTACAAATCAAAATCTTCAGTTCAATAAAGCGATTTGGAGTAACTACGACCAAAAGCGCTAGGATATTAAATCTTTATTGAGTCTTTTATCTAATATCTGAAAACGCCTCACGGCCTGACACTTCTTTCCAATTTGCCTCTAGCGGTCCCCGTTCGTTTTCCTTACATTCCCATTAACTCAGTGACGAGACGTATACCAGATACGAGCAGTAGAAGACGATGAAAGACCAGTTGACGATCTCTATATCAACCATCAATGGCTCCAGACATTGGTACTTCAGTAAAAGGATGCAACGCAATCTAAAAACGTTTTTATGCTTTTTTGTCATTGCTCTGGCCGCAACCGCAATCTTAATTCATCACTTGTACACTCGCGTCGATAATGCCGCGTTAAAACAAGCTGAATTGACAGAACATTCGCGCACTATGGGTGAAGAGCTCAGCACACTGAAAGCATTAAAATCCGAGCTGGAAAGTGATCTCTCAGAGCGAGAAGAACGAGTACAACTTGTTTCGGAGCGTTTGGGAGAGTTAGAGAAAGTCCTTGGAGTTGGAGAACATACTACCACGGATAATTTGGATGCCCGACTTGATGCGGCGGCGATTACGTCGAACGTTCGCATGGTGTTGTTAAACCAAATACCAAGCGGGTCTCCGGTCGGTAAAGCGCGGCTCTCTTCTCGCTTCGGTAAGCGCATTCATCCGGTGACAAAAGTCGCTAAGATGCATCGCGGGCTCGATTTTGCCGTGAATACCGGTACTAAGGTTTATGCCCCAGCAGATGGGGTTGTGGAAGTCACCCGCCGCAGCAATAAAGGCTCTGGTAACTTCCTCAGGCTGCAACATTCTTTCGGTTTTTCGAGTTCTTATTCGCACTTGAAAAAGTTCAAAGTAAAAAGCGGTCAGTTCGTCAAAAAAGGGCAACTGATTGCAATTTCCGGCAACAGTGGGCTCTCTTCTGGCCCTCACCTTCACTACGAGGTGCGTTTTGTTGGGCGAGCACTGAATCCGAAGCCATTTGTCGATTGGAGCCTCAATGATTTCGAAGACATTTTTACTAAGGAGCGAAGAATACGATGGGAATCTTTAATCAAAACCGTGGAACAACGAGTAGCTCAGCAGCTTCAACTCTCATCGCCAAAGGCTGTGCTGTTAGCGGAGAACTCAAAGTAGAAAACGATGTCCAGATTGATGGCATCGTCGATGGTCAAATTAATGTAGAAGGCACTCTCGTCGTTGCAGAAAGCGGCCGAGTAAACGGTGAGATCTACGCTAAGCAACTGATCATCAATGGCATGATGGATGGTAACTGTCACGCAGAACACATTCAAGTACTTGCCAAGGGACGTGTAAGTGGGAGGATCTGGAGTAATAACCTCAGCATCGAACCTGGTGGTAAATTCTTTGGTGAAGCGGCCGAATTACCTGAAAAAGAAGTGGTGACACTGAAAGGAAAGGCTCAAGAAAACGCCAGCACGAAAGAAAACAATACCAACAATGAAAAGCGGCCTACGCGTAAATCAGCGTAAACTCTTTGGTTAAAGTGCATAAAAAAGACGGCTTTCACGCCGTCTTTTTTATTACTAGAGACACGAGCTTCGTCAGAAGCTACAGTGATTATTCGGCCGGGTTTAAAATCATCACCGAGCGCTTTGCTTGTGGACCAAAAGCCGCTCTCGCATGCGCTTTCACTTCTTCTAATGTCACACTCTTAGCCGCGTTTTCAACGTCAAGTAACACATCGACGCCGTAATCATGCACCAAGTAGCGTGTATACGACCATGCGCGCTGAGCAGGGTTATCATCTAATCCTTGCATCGCTACCGCCAATTGCTTCGCTGCCGTATCCACTTCTTTTTGCGTGATGTTCGAAGCTAGGTCATCAAACATTTTGCCTAACTTGCTATCTAAAACTGCCACGTCTTCGGGCTCAACTTGAGATTCCAAGAGCCAATCAGAGATTGGTTCGCGATCTTGCGTCACGGTGTAAATATTTGGGCTGTAATCGAGACTAGACTCTTCTCGCACAATATCCAAGACACGCGCATTACTGATACGTTGCAAAATATCTTCGATAACCGTATCCCTTGCCGTACGTTGGTAATCGTTCGTGTTAGTCAAACGCATTACGTACAACGATGAAGGTTCATGACCATCCGCAACGACTGTTCGCGCCGGCACGTCGGTGTTGAACGCAACATGGTAATCAATCGAACGACCCGGTTTCATCTCGATAGAGGCCACATACTTACGCAAGAGTGGCGTAATTTCTTCCGGCTCGACATTTGCCACAATGACCATCTTAAAACCATCATTGGTTTTGAAAAGTTGCTCATGCACCGCCAATATTTGCTCAGAAGTCACTTGCTCCACATCGTCACTGGACACTATACGATGACGACTACCCGGCAAATAAGAATTACCGTTTGCTTTCTGAATCAGTTTTCCCATCGGCGATTCAAAAAAAGCGCCACTCTGCTGTTTAAACTCTTGCTTTGCTGCCGCCATCTGGCGCTCGTCGACTTTAATCTCCGTCGCTAGGTTGTATAGTCCATTCAACGCGTAAGTTAAATGCGTTGTTGGCGCGGTAATTTGTGAACCGTGACTGGTCGCATCAAGAATCGCGCTAAGCGCAATGTTATTTTTGCGTAAGTAACTGTCTAACTCTGAACCAGAAAATGCCCCTAACCCACTGCGTATCGCCGTCGTTGCAGCGATTTCATACGCAGCATATAACGCTGGATCAACGGCGGCTTTACCGCCTTGGCTCGCATAGTAAATATAAGCTCGACCACCCGCTTTGGCATCTTTTTGGAACCACACTTCGACACCGTTTGATAGCGTATAAACTTGAAAGCCACCCGCTTCCTGACGCATGCTGGTGATGGTACCTTCTTGAGTAGGCTGTAAGAATCCATCCACTTTGTCATACATCTCTAACGGTTTTTCGCCCGTTTGGAGGTAGGCACTGTATAGATCGGTAAATACATCATTGAACTGAGCTGACGTTTCACTTTTCCCTAACCCAATCACAAAGATTGGTTGCTCAGACAACAAGGCATTCAATTGCGTGTTAATGCTCTCTAGGTTCTCGTTGTTGATGAATTCAGACAAACTCTGGGCGTAACTCTCTTTTGATTGACTCACACTGCCTTGGTCAATTTGAAAAACGCGCGCTTCTGCATAACTGTTTGGCTTACGTTGGTCCCAGTCTGAATCAATATTTGCGAGCTCACCTTGCCAATTTGACATGATGCTCTCTAACTCAGATTGGGTCGCACCATAATCTCTCAGTGACGCCAACGTGCTGATGAAAGTTTGATGCATTTGTTCACGACGCTCAGGCCCAAACGAAATACCTGCCGACATCATGCGCTGGTAGTTGGAATAGTAAGGCTGGGCATAAGCATACTGAAAAGGTTCAGCGGCATCATTAAGTACACGAATCAGACGTTGTTGAATTAGCTGTGTTGCGACTTCATCACGCCACACTTGATGCTGCTGTTCAATCGTAGTGCTGCCACTTAGACCACGCTCAATCACTAAATGAAGGCTTGGTGATTCCATCGTGTTACTTGGCAAGATTCGGTTTTGGTTATTCACTCGAATATCGCGGCGCTTCTCTATTACGGTATCCGAGGTGCTTTCCCAGTTCGAGAATTTGTTTTTGATAATATTGGACAGTGAATCCACGTCGATATTACCGGTCACAACCAACTCGGCATTTTGTGGTTGGTACCACTTGTCGTAAAACGCTTTTAGCTTGCTTGATGAGGCATTTTGAATCGCTTCGCGAGTACCAATTGGGTCGTGTTCACCATACATAGTGCCTTCAATCGACGCTTGATAAGCATGCATAGAAAAGGACTTATCATCCGGGTTAGCACGTCGCCATTCACCAAGAATCACCCCTTTTTCTTTCTCTACTTGTTCAGGAGCAAACTGAAGTCCGTTTCCGATATCTCTCATCCACTTCAGGGCATCTTCCAGCTTTGTATTATTGGCAAGATCAAGTTGGTAAGAAGTTTGCTGATAAGTGGTAAAGGCGTTGATATCGGCACCAAAGCTACCACCAGATTGCTCGAAAAGTTTAACAACGTCGTTGCCGGTAAAATGCGTGCTGCCATTAAACGCCATGTGCTCAACAAAGTGAGCGTAACCTTTTTGATTGGCTTCTTCTTGGAATGAGCCGACATTCAGAACCAAACGGACCGATACTTCTTGGTCTTTTGTTGGGTAAAGATGGTATTTCATACCGTTCGATAACTGGTCGACATGCCAGTTGGCGTCAGGCTGAATCGGCGTCGACTGTTGTGTCAGAGCACACCCTGACAGTAATAACGCGGGGACTAACAATATACTGCGCATAACTATTGTCCATAACAATGATTAAGCCGATCAATATAATCCTCGTTCGATGACCTTCACATTTTTAATGGATTATTTACCACTCAAACGTGACGTAAATCACCTTTTAATGAAATCAATTATCATTTACAAAAATAGACAAATCCTTACTTTACAAATAGATAAATAACACAGCTTAAAAGCCTTTTTCTTATTTGATGTAAAACTCAAAATCGCGACATGGAGTCAGTATTTATTTTGAGCAATAAAATATAATTATTGAACAGATTCGAATCTGACTTTCTGCTGCATATTCAACGGCTCGGTGAGTCCTGATGAGAATAAAAACACAACAACTATTATTCAAAGATCTATTATTCGCTTTATGTTCAAAAATCTATCATTAAAAAATAAACTGGCAATCTCTGCCAGTGCTGCCATCATTCTCGGGGGAGTGCTGGTAGAAGGGCTGTCTTTTCGAGATTCATTAAACAGACTGGATGTCGAAGTCGCGCAACGACTAGAAAGCACCAGCGCATCTTACAATCAATACGTAAAGGACTGGTTACTCTCAAAAGAGCGAGCACTGACGTCACTCTCTTCCGATTCAGAGAAGCGTTCTCTGGTTACGCACTTGAAACAAGTCCGAGACTCTGGCGCGTTTGATAACGTCTTTCTCGCTTACCCAGACGGCTCACAAGACAACGCCAATGGGGTGGTTTTGCCACCAGGTAATAACGACCCACGCAAATGGGGTTGGTACACCAACGCCATTGCCAATCCATCGAAAGTCTTTATGGATAACCCAACCGTCGCAGCGGCCACGGGGGCCAACGTCGTGTCGCTCGGTAAAGCCCTGCAACTACATGGTCAAACCGTCGTTCTGGGTGCAGATGTCGAAATTGGAGATATTTTAAACAGCCTCAACCAAGTGATCCTACCGGGTGAAGGTTATATGTTTATTGCCAATGAACAGGGCAATATTTTCACTCATAACGACGGTAAGCTGCTGAATCAACCTGTTAGCAAGCTGGGCCTAAACAACAGCGATATTACCTCTGCCGCACGTTCCGGTACAGAGCGTCGCGTCTCGATTAACAACACCGAATATGTGGTTTACGCGCGCCAAATTGAGGGCACCAAACTCACAACGGTCACAGTGTTAGATCAAAACTCGTTGGTTGCCCCACTTTACGATGCTGTTTGGGATCAAATCATCGCAACCACTATCGTCGTCGTTATCTGTGTGGCTTTGTTTAACCTGCTATGTAACATCTTGTTCCGTCCGCTCTACAATGTTTCGAATGCGCTCGCGCAAATCGCCAACGGTAGCGGCGACCTGACTCAACGCATCAAAGTAGAAAACCGTGACGAAGTTGGTGAACTGGCTGAAAACTTCAACCAGTTCGTTGAAAGTTTGCAGCAACTTATTGGTCACATTCGTCACCAAGCGGAAGAACTGAGCCAACAATCGGAGCTGAGCACGACTCGCGCGAATCAGTCGGTTTCTGATCTGAACCATCAGCAACAAGAAATTACTATGGTGGCGACCGCTGTGACTGAAATGGCATCGGCAACGCAAGAGATTGCAGCGCATGCAGAGCAGACGGCCAAAGCCGCACAAGACTCTTCAGCGAGCACACAAAATGGTCATGAACTGGTGATCAACTCCAAATCGTCCATCAACAATTTGTCTTCTGAAGTCAACCAAGCGAGCGTTGTCATCGGCGAGCTCAACCAGCACGCGCAAGACATCTCTACAGTACTATCAACGATTCGAGACATCGCAGAGCAAACCAACTTACTGGCTCTGAATGCGGCGATTGAAGCGGCGCGTGCAGGTGAGCAAGGTCGCGGTTTTGCCGTTGTTGCAGACGAGGTGCGCGTGCTATCACAACGCACACACACCTCAACCGAAGAGATTCGCTCGACGATCGAGACTTTACAACAGACCACACAACGCGCTGTGACCATCATGGATACAAGCTCTCAACTTGCCCAAGGATCAGTGGAAGATGCCGATCGCGCAGCACTGGCTCTGGATGAAATCAACGCGGCCGTTGCGCTGATCAGCGATATGGCAACGCAAATCGCGACCGCAGCCGAAGAGCAAACGCACGTAACCAATGAAATCACACAAAACGTCACGTCAATTAAAGATGTGACTGATCACTTGGTGGTTGGTGCCGAAGAATCGATGAATCAATCTGCTGAGCTGAAATCACAAGCCGAGGATCTCAACTCGAAAGTAGCGACGTTTAAACTGGCTTAAACGCCACGTTAGGAACGCACTTAAAAACAACAAACCCCGCTAGCAAATGTATAACTAGCGGGGTTTATTTTTATGGCTCGACGTTTTTATTGCAGATAGCTTTCGAAAGACGTAAACCTACACCGCCACACACATCGGCGTACCTGAGATTGGGTCGTTAAATACTCTCGCTTGTAAATCAAACACCGATGCCAACATGCCCTCTGTTAGTACCTCTTGCGGCGTTCCCTGAGTGACTAACTGACCTTTTTCCAACACCACCAAATGATCACAGTAACGGCAAGCTTGGTTTAGATCGTGCAGCACTACCACCACAGTTTTGCCTTTGTCGTTCATCTGCCTCATAAGTTTCATCAGCTCAACTTGGTGAGAGAGATCCAAGTAAGTGGTTGGTTCATCAAGCATCACTACGTCAGTATCTTGCGCCATTACCATCGCAATCCACGCCCTTTGTCTTTGACCACCAGACAACGATTCAACTGGCTTGTCAGCAAACTCTATCACGCCAGTATCTTGCATTGCTTGCTCGACTAAGGCTTTGTCTTGTTGACTTAACCGGCCCCAATGAGAGAGGTAAGGCGAGCGGCCATATTCGACCAGTTTTCTGACGGTAATACCTTCAGGGCTGACAAGAATTTGCGGCAGCAAAGACAACGAACGCGCCAAGCGTTTATCGCCGTAGTTGCTTAGTGGTTTTTCGTCATACAACACTTGGCCGGAAGCTGGCTTGTTAATGCGTACCAAGGTTTTTAATAATGTCGATTTACCGCAACCATTTGGGCCAACTAGTGCGGTAATTTTACCTTGAGGAATCGACAAAGAGAGATCTGGAATGATGATCTGTTTGCCGTACGCGACGGATAAGTTCTGCGTTCGTAACATGCTTACCAACCTCTATAACGATACAAAAGAAAAATGAAATATGGTGCGCCAATAACAGATGTCAGCACTCCCGCTGGTAGCTCAATTGGCGGCTGTAAGCCTCTCGCTAAACCATCGGCGCAAATCACCAACAAAGCGCCAAGGGTTGCAGCGGCTGGAATCAACAACTTGTGGTTGTGGCCAAACAGCAAACGCGCAAGATGCGGCGCAAGCAGGCCAACAAAGCTGATCGTGCCTGCCACAGACACACTGATGCTCGCCAATAGCACGGCAGCAATCAACGCAAGAATTTGGATCTGTCTTGGTTTCGTGCCAAGCGTAGTGGCGCTCTCTTCTCCCAGTCCCATCACATCTAGCCGCCAAGCCAGCCAAAACGCCAATGGCAGTAGCAGCAATAGAGCACTCCAAATAAACGGCACTTGTTGCCAGTTTCGTCCCCACAAACTGCCGGTTAGCCATACCATTGCCGTGTTGATTTCGATAGGGTGCACAATCAGAAGAAAGTCGATACCGCTGGCTAAAAATGCGCTGACAGCAACACCAATCAGCGCCAAGCGCGCAGGTGTTGGCTTCGACCAATAAGCCAGAACAGCAATAAAGCCTGCAGCAAGCAAACCTCCCGCCATGGCGACCATCGGCAACATTGCCACTGGCGCATTTGGATACAGCACCAAACAAGCGGTAGCCGCCAACCCTGCACCTGCGCTTATCCCCATTAAATCTGGGGAGGCAAGTGGATTACGGATGACGCCTTGCACTAAAACGCCTGATAGCCCTAACCCAGCGCCCACGCCAATGGCGAGCAACATTCTCGGCAGTCGATATTGGTGAATCACAAAGTCCGAATCAGAGAAAGAAAACAGCAATGCAAAAACCTGTTGAGCCGATAGATTCGCCGCGCCAACAAACAACGTGAGAGAAGACGCAATCAGCAAAAGCCCAAGCAGTGCCATCAGTTTGGTTTGATTCATCATGATGATTTCCTCATTGCAATCGCGATAAAGCAAGGAGTGCCCAACAGTGCGGTAATCACGCCCACCGGCGTTTCGGCCGGAAAGGCAATCGCGCGTGACAAAGCATCTGACCACGTCACCAATGCCGCGCCACACAAAGCGGAAACCGGAATGAGAATGTGATAGTTGTGACCAACAATCGGGCGTACCAAGTGCGGCACTAACAACCCGACAAAGCCAATTGGCCCAGCAATCGCCACGCTAGTACCCGCCAACAGCACAACCGCTAAACCACTGATTAATCGCGTAAGACGAATGTTACCACCCAACCCGACAGCCACTTCGTCCCCCAACGCGAGTAAATTTAAGTTTCGCGCTAAGCCCATAGCGAGCGCCAAACCTAAAGTCGCAAAAGGCCACAGTTGCTGCCACTGCTGAGAATCTACCGCAGAGAGTGAACCCGTTAACCAATGCAACACGCTGTAAGCCATGTCATCTGCCAAGATTACCGACGCACGAGTCAACCCTATCAGTAGCGCACTGATGGCAATGCCCGCCAACACCAAACGCAACGGGTGAGAACGCGCAGAGAAAAAACCACCCAACAACATGACCGCACCACCACTTAGTAGCGCGCCGAATACTGCGTTGATGATTGGGTTCAATTGACTAAAGAATGGTGCGCCGATGGAGGCCAAGGCCATAAAACACGCCGCACCAGCATTAATGCCGAGAATGGATGGCGACGCCAAAGGGTTACGAGTTAACCCTTGCATCAGCACGCCAGATACCGCAAGCGAAGCACCAATCAATAACCCCGCATAGGCGCGAGGAGCTCGCAACGTCGCAAGAATTTGATGCAGCATATTGCCCTCATCAAATGCAAACCAATAGCTTGTCAGGTCATTAACACTCAAGGAAAAGTTAGACCAGCCAATCATTGAGGTTGCATAGCCTGAGAGCGTACACAACGCCATAGCACAGACAAACAAGCTCGCTTTCCAATGCGATTTGCTAACCGAAGACGCGCTTTCCGAGCTTATCGCCGCACTCATGAGCGCTCCAATAACGCTTCAAGATTGCGGGCAATTTCTTCCGCAGCCAACATGCCGCGATTTAACGACCACAGTTCAGGAGAAACCTCAACAAGTTGCTGTTTTTTCGCAGCAGTTAGCAACCTAAACAATGGGTTTTTGCGCCACTCATCCACAATATTTGGTTGAGAGTAAAGTCCAACTAACAACCAATCAGGGTTGGTTTTTAGTAAAAGTTCGAAACTGGTTGGGATATACGCTTTTTGCTCAGATGGAGCCAGCGGGCTTTGGATGCCCAGCGTACTCAAAACGCCCCCAGCGTAAGAAACCGGGCTATGCAGCCACATCCCTTTGTCAGAAACCACACCAAACTGAATGGTTTCTTGTGTCGCAAAATGCTGTTTGAACTCCGCCATTGTCTGTTTGTGCTGCTCAATTCGTTGTATCATTTTCGCTTGTTTGCCAATTGCCACGCCGATTTTGTGTGCGGATTCGAGATTTTCTTGATATGTCTCACCACGGCTTTTTAGCAGCAAGGTTGGCGCAATTCGCTGCAAATCTTGACAAATCGCACGATGACGTTCTGCATCAGCAATGATCAAATCCGGCTTGAGCACCGCAATCGCCTCTAAACTCGGTTGTGAGCGCATGCCGACCGATTGCCAAGGTTCAATCTTGGCTCGAACAGCAGGGATAACTCGTGTGGCATCGTTGTCATCGGCAACGCCTACCGGTGAGACATCGACTGCCGCTAATGCATCGACAAACGAAAACTCTAAAACCACAATACGTTGAGGTATCGCTTCTAGCTCAAACGTGCCTTGCTCATCTTGCACGCTGCGCGCCTGAGAAAATGCGCTAAATGACATCAAAGCTGAGCTCAGTAGCATCAGCAAAACGGTTGAAAAGTGTTTGATCGTAAATTGTTTTTTATTTTTCATCTTGCTTTTTTCCAGTGCTAAGAGTTTTCCAGTACCTAAGATCGGCAAAGTCGCCAAGGTAAATTGGCGACTTTTCTTTTCAAACTCGGTGAACGAAACGCTTAAAACTGATAGTTCAGATCCAGTGTGTAAGAGCGTCCCGGAGCTGGGTACCGACCAACTGGGCTTGTATCAATCCCGCGGAAGTAATACTCCTCGTCAAACAAGTTGTTCACCGCAACATTCATGCGTAACTTGCCTTTGTCGTCTTTGTATAAATCCGTCCCCAAGTTGAAATTCCACACCATGTAAGATGGTACTTTACCCGTTGCGCCTGTTGCATCTTCGGCACTAGTGTTGGCGTTATCGGTATACGAGTCACTGAAGTAGAAACCCGATAGCGTGGTGTCCATGCCGTAAAATGCGTAGGTTGCATCCCAACCAAGCTGATGCTTAGAGGTGTAAGGCAGTTGATTACCTTTATTCGCGCCTTCTTCTTCAAGCGTAGCGTCTAGATAGTTGTAGCTTGCGCCTAAACTCAGTGCAGGTAGTGCTTCAGGCACGTAACGAGCAGAAAGCTCTATGCCTTGGTGAAGTGTTTTTCCGATGTTATCGAAGGTCTGCGTTGAGCTTTGCCATTGCAATTGATCTTCAAAGTCGATGCGATAAAGTGCAGCGTTAAAGCTGGTCGCATCTTGGGTGTAACGCGCGCCGACTTCGTAGTTCCAAGCCAGTTCGCTACCTTCTTCACCCAAACCTCGGATGTAGGCAATTTGTGGCGCACGAAGTGATTTTTGCGCGTTCGCATACGTCACCCACTGGTCAGTTAAGTTGTATGCCACCGTCAAACCTGGCAACCATTCCGTCACGGTGTTGTCTGCCGTTTGTTTTTTACCACGATCGGTAAACGTCATTCGAACCGACTCAACACGCAACCCAGGCGTTACCTTCAATGTATCATTGAACAAACCAATTTCGTTGCTAACGTATCCAGCAAACGCGTCCGTATCTAGATGCCAATCACGCGGAACGCTGGTTGCACCACCGGCGATTGGAGTCTGAGTGAGTTTGTAGTCAATGTCTTCATTAACATAACGGGTACCCACGATCCAGTTTTGAGTAACGGATTTACCTTCGCCAAAGTACATCGCCATTTTTGGCTCTATACCATACACGGTAAATTCACGTGGAGAGGTACGAACGTCCGTCGCAGGCAGAGCCGGATCCGCCCAATGGCCACCCGCGCTGTTAAAGCCCCACTTAAAAAGACGCTCTGACTTGTGACCAAACGTTAGCACTTCTAGCTCGGCACTGTCGGCAAATGGCAAATCGTGGATGTACTTAACACTCCAGCGCGTCGACTTACCTTCATAATCATCGTAAGGACGTTTCGATTGATGACGATCTTGCTCGTAATCTTGTGGCGAAAGTGCGCCCGGCATTTGCGTTTCAGCATCGTAACGTTGCAGGAATGCTTGAATCTCTTGAGTATCACTCAATAGCCACTGTGCTTTAGCTTGAAAATTCTTCACGTCCGTATCGGAATGTTCACGGAAGCTTTCGCCTTTTAGGAAGTTACCCTCCAACTGCAGCGCGAATGTGTCGCTTAACCAACCGCCCGTGCGTAGGTAAAAATCATTCAGCGGCGCATCACCGCCATCAAACACGGTAAGGCGGTTACTGATTTCAGTTTGCCAAGTGTGTGGAATCGGTTTGGTCACTAAGTTGATCACACCACCGACGTTGTTTGGACCGTACTGCACTGCGGCACCGCCGCGTACAATGTCAATACGATCAAGCATCGACAGTGTTGCTGGGAAGATAGACTGACCAGTGTGACCATATGGCGCAAGTGTTAGCGGTACACCATCCATCAAGAACTGAGCATGACCACTACGGCTTGCTTTCAAACCACGTACAGAAATGTTAGGCAATACGCCTGTTCCGCTTTCATCCTGAACTTTAATACCCGGAACGCGCTGTAGCGCATTATCAATCGAACCTGCGGCGGTTTTCTCAATTTGATCACGGGTAATGACGGTACGAGCACCTGGGTACTCTTTGACGTCTTCAATGTCAGAGTTGCCAATCACGCTGCCAGTGACAACCACCGTTTCCATCACGGTGGTTTCGTTTTTTGCGGCAGGAGCGGCAACCGCGTTCATGGAGGTGGCAGAAGCGATAGCAATCGCGAGCACACTGTAAGTGGTAGACAAACCAGCACGTACACGCACTTTACCATCCAAATTCTGGTAAGACATTAAGGTCTCCTTTGCGAGAAATTGAGCCTCGGGCAGAACATTTCCCGTAGGCTCTCGGGGCTAAAACATCCTCAATAAGAGGCAAAAAATCGGCTAACGTGCGCCAACTACGCACAACAAGCCTAG
The DNA here is from genome assembly GCF_037162085.1 of Vibrio sp. M60_M70. Taxonomy (NCBI): domain Bacteria; kingdom Pseudomonadati; phylum Pseudomonadota; class Gammaproteobacteria; order Vibrionales; family Vibrionaceae; genus Vibrio; species Vibrio sp. M60_M70. Next base: position 305,766 of record NZ_JARLUL010000002.1, on the reverse strand, counting down.
AACTGGTATCCGTAGCTAAGCATGAACTCGGCTGGTGCGCCGTAGCCAATCTGGTTTAGGCCAGACGTGCCGTTTGTTGCGCCAAGAATGTATTTCTCATCCAAAATGTTGTAAGCGTTCGCTTGGATCTTGTGACGACCAGTGGTGTACGCCGCCATCAAATCCACCGTGGTGTAATCGCCAAGTGCGACGGCTTCGTCGTTACCTGCATAACGGTCGCCCACGTATTTCACGCCGCCACCCAAACGCCAGTTGTCATCCAATTGGTAAGTGCTCCAAAGGGAGAACAAGTGGTCTGACACATCGTTCGGCTTTTTACCTGTGGCTTTGTCTTCTGCGTCCAAGTAGCTGTAACCAACAGAGATATCCCACTGTTTGGTGATTTGGCCACGAGCTTCTAGCTCAATGCCTTGGTGACGTACTTCAATTTTGTCGATGACATCGCCGTCCACGTTGGTTTGTGGCTGCTCTTGATCGATCTGGAACAGTGCCGCATTCAACATTAATGCGTTCTCCAGCAGGTACGCTTTCGCCCCCACTTCTTTTAAGTCGGTATGGAAGAATTCCGCCAACTTTGGATTGATGTAGATGCCTGCGTACGGCAACTGCCAAGAGCGCGCTAAACTGGCGTAAACGGATGTGTCGTAATTGATGCGGTATACCAAACCAGCGCGATAGCTGACTTTGTCATCGTCCAATTTTTCCTTTCCTGCGCCCGCTTTTTGCTGTTCGAGATCCATCGAGTCGTAACGCACGTTACCGATCACAGAAAGGTCGCCCCACGTGTACACATCTTGTACGTACACACCCGTGGTTGTGGTGGTATTGTCACGGAATGGTTTGAAGCCCGGATCGGGTGTTGGGCCCACAACTGGGTTGTAGATATTTTGCGGAGGAAGCGTTTTGTCACTTGCCAACGTCAGGTCGATATCAATTTGGTTGAAATCCGCGCCCAACATCAATTGGTTGTCGTTGGTTTCCCAAATCAGCTCAGATTGCAAAGTGGTCGTAGTACGAGGGTCGTAGCCAAAGTTATTCACGGTTTGAGACACTTCATTGCCCGTCACTTTGCCCTGACGCGTGCCTTTTTGCTCAAGTTCGATATGGTTGAACGCCGCTCGGTTGTTCCATACCCATTGATCGTTCAAACGCCATTCGTAGTCCACTGCAACGCGAAGACTGTCCGACTCCTGATAATCGTTCGTGCCACCAAAGTAAGTACTCACTGGCAAATCAACTGGCTTGCCATTTTTTGATGGCACACCACGATATGGCACTAATTCTTGATGGGCGTATTCAACGTCAATATCAATGGTGTGACCGTCCGCTGGCAACACGCGAATGGTCGGTGCAATGAAGAAATCGTTTGAATCAACATGATCAACGTACGAGTCGGCTTGACGGTATTCCAAGTTAATACGCCCGTTGACCTTATCTGTAAACGCCATTGAGCTGTCGACCTGACCAACATACTGGTTGTTGCTGCCTACACTGCCGTTTACGTGAGTAAAATTCTCACCGTTAGCGCGTTTCGTCACCAAGTTGATGATGCCCCCAGCCGAACCACGGCCATACAAAGCACCCGCTGGGCCTTTCACAATTTCAACGCGTTCAACGTTCGCTAAGCTGCGGTAAGACTGCAACGTACCGTCATCTCGCAAGCCATCACGATACATATCGTTGAGTGAATCAAAACCGCGAATCATGAACTGGTCACGGCTGCCTTCGCCCAAGGTGTTATTGACCCCGGCCACCCCATCTAGCGCATCCACTAAACGCACCGCGCCTCGATCTTGCATTTCTGTTTTCGTTACTACGGATACCGCTTGTGGCACATCAAGCCATTCCACATCGGTTTTGGTGCCTGATTGAGGCATGTGTTCAGCATAACCTTCATACTGATGCCCGAAGACTTGAATCGTTTCAGTTGCTGATGAGGTTGAGTTCGTCTCTTCTGAAGCCACTGCGCTTGGTGCTACTAGTGAAGAACCAATCGCGACCGCCAAGGGGGTCAGGGTCAATAATTTATTCATTCCATAATTCCGTTTAGTTGTTATAAAGCCAACGGATGGAAATAAGAACAAATATTATTTCTATTTGCAATATTAATTTTATGCTCTATATTTATTTACCCTAAAAACACAACTAACAACAAAAAAAACAAACATAATAACAATAAACACTAAAACTTCTGCCCTCCGTCTCGCGAGAGGCACATTGGAAGACGACCGTGAGCGACTTTATCAACGTTAGAAGAAAATGTTAGAAAATTAGGAAAGCTCATGAAATCTACGATGATTATCGTAAGTCATGTCGTTAACGATGCAGTCACTCACGGCTTCGTGCCTGCAGCTAAAGCGATGGACCTTCACGTCGTTCTTATCACCGACCATAAGCTCAGCCATTTAGAGCTGGCGAGTCATGATAGTCACTTTAATCCGGATACCATTCTAGAATGTGATGTCTTCAACCCATTAGAACTCATCGAAACCATCACGGAGCATGAATTAAAGCCAGACGCTATTTTTAGCAATAGTGATCACTTACAAACTTCCACCGCCATCTGCGCGCAATTTTTTGGTCTACCAGCCAAAGATTGGTCTGTCACGTTAAAGGCCAAAAACAAACACTTAACTCGACAAGTGTTAAATGAAAAAGCCCTACCCAACACACAAAGCTGTTTGCTGCACCGCCATTCGAATGTGGCATTAGGCATGGCCTTTCCTGTCGTAGCGAAACCCAAAGAAGGCGTGGCAAGTTTAGATGTACAGCGCTGTGACTCCCAAAGCGAGCTCGATGCATACTGCGATACGTTCTGGCAAAAGCACCCAAACGCCACCATTCTGGTGGAGCAGTTTCTTCAAGGACCGTTGGTTACGCTCGAAACTTTAGGAGACGGTAACCAACTTATCGCCGTGGGCGGTTTTGATGTGTCGCTCTCTGAGCCGCCTTACTTCATCGAAACCGCCGCAGACTGGAACGGACCAAACGGCATTGCTCATCGAGAAGCTTGCTTGGCTCAACTGAAAGCGTTCGGCGTTGGTTTTGGAGTTTGTCACAGCGAATTTATCATTACGGAAAGTGGCCCGGTTCTGGTGGAAATTAACTACCGCAGTATTGGAGATGGCCGCGAATTCTTGCTCAACAATCTCGCTCCCTTCGGTTGGTTTAGCACGATTTTGGGTCTGCATCTGGGTCGAAGATTGGACGGCGATTACCAAATTCATGGGTCAGCGCACGTGCACTACGTAGTTGCGGAACACAGTGGTGTGATTGACGGAGGTTCGACGTCGTTCATCCAACACGATGACGATATCATCACCCAGCAACAGGTACTAAAAACCGCTGGAGAACACTTCCAACAGAGTTATTCCAATAAGGATTATCTCGCCCGAATTTCGATTGTCTCACCATCAGGGCGAAACCTCGACCAAGCGCTGCAGAACGCACTTAGCAATTTCGATCTAGCTCCGACTCGTGAGGTGGCAGCATGAATGACAACGCTTTGTATCTAACGCAACGATTGATCGACACTTGCTTACGCGAAGACATGTTTGGCATTTTGTCGAAGGCCAAGTTCAGCAACACCACACCAAAAGGAGCGATTACAGCTAAAAATGAGCAAGTCTGGCTGATATTTGCCAACTCTGGTTTCACGTTGTATTTACCTGTTGCGCCAACGTATTACATGCAGCACTGGCGCTACGGTCATGCCAATGACGAAACACCACAAGGTTGGTGGGTGGAGAAAAATGGCCAAGTCGAACATCAACAACATTACAAAGAGTGGATTGCACTCCTAACGACACTGGCGCATGAGAGCTCTCACGAATTGTTGGCGGGGTATCTTCAAGAGCTGGAATGTGCAGAGAAACACAAAGCGCTGTGTGACCAAGCGTTTCATCATCACGCCGACCACATTTCTCAACCAATATCCGAGCTTGGTTCTTGGCATAAAAAGCTACTGCTTGCCGACCAGATCGCTTCTTACCTTGACCACCCGTACTATCCAACTGCGCGTGCGAAGTTTGGTCTGAGCGATGAAGACCTTGCTAAGTACGCGCCCGAGTTCGCACCAAGCTTTGCTCTGCATTGGATTGCGATTGAAAAATCACTGGTGACATTAACCAGCGAACAACCTGATTGCTGGCCGACAATGGAGCAAGTTGGGCTTCCTGCTGATTTTACACTGAGCCACGTACTGTTCCCTGCGCATCCGCTCACCCTTCGCTCTTTAGAAGCCTTACCCGAAGGCATGATAGAAGCGCCGTTTACGTACCTAGACGTGACGCCAACGCTTTCCGTTCGTACTGTGGTAGTCAACGAAGCGCCGCATATTCACATCAAAGTTCCGCTGATCATGCGATCGCTAGGCACGAAAAACATTCGCTTAATCAAGCCTTCAACACTGTATGACGGCCACTGGTTTGAACGTCTACTCAGCCACCTTGAACAAACGGATGCCGACTTAAACACTCGCTTGTTCCATTGCAACGAAAAACACGGTGGGCACGTCGGCGAGGATAAAACCTTCGCGTACATCGTACGTGAGTACCCACTTACTCATTGCGAAGATAAAGCGTTAGTTCCGGTTGCAGCACTGGCTAGCCCAATGCCTGACGGTCGCTTGTTTTTAGAACATTTGGCGGAGCAGTACTATCAACAAGATACGCTGGCTTGGTTCCAAGATTACGTCGACCTATTATGCCAAGTGCACCTCACCTTGTGGCTTCGTTATGGCATCGCATTGGAGTCCAACCAGCAAAACGCCATCATTGCATTTGATCAACAGGGCAAAATGACGCTCGCGATGAAAGACAACGACGCGGCGCGAGTTTGGCCAGAGCGCTTCCGCTTTGCAACAGACCATGCTGCCGAAAAACACGGCGCAAAAACACTTCCAGTGGATTGCGATGAACTGCTCGATCAACGCATCAAAGTCGACAGTGAATTGGCACTCGGTCAGATGTTTACCACCATCACACTGCAACTGGATATCGCAGCGATTGTAGAATCTATGGCAGCGAAGGGCATTGCCTCTTCAGCATCGCTTTACGCCATCGTGGCCAAAAGCATTGCAGAGCAACTCAACCGATTAGAAGGCGAAGGGTTAGAAACAAAACTGGCACACGAGTTACTGCAAGAGGCGCCTGATTTGTATGCCAAGTACTTGTTGAGCTCTGGCAGTTTGCTCTCGAAAGAGGCCTCCGGCGCGAGCGACATCAATAAGTTCTATGGTTTGTCGGCTCCGAACTTCTTACTGCTTTCTAGCGAAGAAGCGCAACGCGCCTACTTAGAAGCCATCAAAAAAAGCGTACGTTAAACGATTATGACCAAACTCATCTACAGTGTGTTGTTGTGCCACTTTATCGCTGCGTTTGCCGCGTTAGGTATGCCGCTATTTCTACCCGTCGTGTTGCCAACGTTAGGCGCAAACATTGATGCGGACTGGGCAGGGGTATTGTTTATCCTACCCACGTTTTGTACTGCGTTGGCGGCGCGATTTTGGGGCAACTTTGCCGATCGCTACGGTCGCCGCCGCTCACTCTTGCGCGCGCAACTTGGCCTTGCAGCAGGGTTTGCACTGTGCGGCTTGGCAGACAGCCTCGCCATGTTTGTGTTTGGTCTTATTGTTCAAGGAACCTTTGGTGGCACCATGGCTGCCTCGAACAGCTACTTATCTAGTCAAATTAAAGAAGCCAAAACACTCGGCAAGTCACTCAATAAAACCCAACTATCTGCTCGCTTGGCGCTGATCGTTGCGCCCATTGGGCTCGGCTGGAGCTTGTCAGAGACCAATCCGCTCAACGCGTACCTTTGGTTATGCGTTTTGCCTTTAATTGCTATGGGCATCACGCTAACACTGCCTGAGGATAAACCCGCCGAACAAAACCTCGAAAAGCCAAACTCAGAATCTCAGCAAGAACAACCTGTTGCACAGAAAAACGCAATGCATGCTATTCGTTGGATCTTCTTTGCTCAGTTCGGGTTTGCTTTTTCCATGGTAGTGACCTTTCCTTATTTCTCGCCATTTGTGCAGCAATATGGCATCACTAACCACGCATGGATCGGTTTTTTGTACGCACTGCCGCATGGTATCTATCTGTTGCTGGCAGGCAAAATCCACGTGTTGTCAGATGGGCTGAATCGCCATCAACCGCTGCGCACGTTGTGGCTTGGGTTTGCATTGCTTGCCGTGAGCTCTGCTTTGCATTTGATTGCGTCCGAAACCGCACTCATTGCTGCGAGAATTGTCTTCGGCATCGCGATGGTGTGTTGTTATCACGGATTGCATCAGCATCTTGCGAGCAATCTGGATCGCAAACTCAGTGGCAAAGTATTTTCTCGCTTTGATGCCATGTCCAAATGGGGTGGCGTGGCGGCGGGATTTTGCGCTTCTTTCATTTCTAGCTTGGGGCTACTTGAGGTTCCTTTCCTACTTTCTGCGATAGTCAGCGTAATCACCTTGATCGCGCTGGTTCTCCATTCAAAATTTGGAAATCAACATGTTACAAACTCAATCCTCTCAGACTAGCGAGTTGCGCGCGCATGATGTGCAGCTCAATCGGGAGAAGGCCCAACTCAACACGATAATGGGTGTTCTTAATTGTTACTTACGTGAATTTGCGCTACCGAATCAACAAGTGGAATGGCACTACCAATCGACATCGCTACCCCAAACGTTAAAACGCAACTATTCCGCCAAGCTGCGGGTAGCCGTTCATCTTTCTCAACAAAATGGCGTGCTGGTTTTGCCGATTCACTACGCGAGCAAACTGGGCAAAATCAAATTGGCAGAACTGCCTTGGGCGAAAATGCCGGGATCTGGTTGGGCAAAATTGGATGCCACGCAAACTCTTACGCTTTTGCTTAACTATCTCAAGCAGGTATTGGCGATCCCGTTTAACCATGAGCTGATCGAACAACTGGAAAATAGCGTGCTGGTTACCGAGCAGTTTCTCAACGTCGCGCCCAAATCGCATCACAACGAATTTATCGCTTCGGAACAGTCTCTGATTTGGGGTCATACTTTCCATCCGACCCCAAAAAGTCGTTCGGGCGTCACCATGGATGATCTCTTGGCGTTTTCTCCAGAAGTCGGCGCGCAAGTCCCGCTATACTGGTTTGAAGTGGATACGTCCTTACTTGATGTGCTGAGTTCCGACGGAGAAGCTAACCCTGCGCAGCGCATGCTACAACAGCTCGCGCCACAACACACCACCAGCAATGGGAAGACACTCTACCCTTGCCATCCTTGGGAAAGCTACACCATTTTGAGCAACCCAAGCGTGAAGCGTGCCATTGAACACGGCAAGATCACGCCACTGGGTTTAGGTGGTGAAAAGATGCAGCCGACCTCTTCAGTTCGTACCCTCTACCACCCAGATATGGATTGGTTTGCGAAATTCTCCATCAACGTACGATTAACCAATTGCGTGCGAAAAAACGCGTGGTACGAACTCGACAGCGCCGTGCAGCTCACGTCGATTCTTAAACCAATTAGAGAAAACGAACAGCTGCACAACCCCGTATTTAAAGTGATGACAGAGCCTTACGCCACCACGTTGAATCTAGAAAGCGTCGCTGAGCGTAATTGGGACGACAACACCAAAGCGCGCGAATCGTTTGGGATTTTGTATCGCGAAAATTTCTCGCTGAGCGAAGTCGATATCTTAAAACCAACCCTCGCCGGCGCTCTATTTGCTTACGACAAAAACGGCAACAGTTGCATTGCTCAACGCCTTAAAAACAAAGCGCGTACAACGCAAAATCGCTATTCCGACATCGCGACACTGTGGTTCGAACGCTATTTGCATTGCCTGATCCCGGGCGTGTTTAATTACTACTTCAAACACGGGGTGGCGTTTGAGCCGCATTTGCAAAATACCTTGATTGGCTTTGAGCAAGAGATGCCGTGTTGTGTTTGGATTCGTGACTTGGAAGGCACCAAATTACTGCCGGAGTTCTGGCCAGCAGAAACATTAACTGACCTGTCTGAACGTGCACGACAATCGGTTTACTACAGTCGCGAACAAGGCTGGAATCGCATCGGATACTGCACCTTTATCAACAACATCAGCGAAGCGATTTTCTTCATCGCAGAAGGTGATGAGCCACTAGAGCAAACGCTGTGGAATGCGGTGCAAAGTGCCATTGTGCGTTGGCAATCAGTGAATGGAAAACAGCCGGAACTAGAAGCGTTGCTGAATGGCGGTCACTTCCCAAGCAAAAATAATTTCACCACGCGTTTGATGCAAAAAGCCGATAAGGAGTCGAGCTATACCCAAGTCGCCGCGCCTTGGCAGCAACACGAAAAAGGAGCGCAACATGTCTAATTCACATGCCCTACCGACACGCGTTAGCCAGCAAATTCACACGCTCGCACAGCAGCAAAATCAACCCTTGTGCGCGTACTTGTATGATCTAAACGCCTTAGAAGAACACATCAAACAAATGCGCCACGTTTTGCCGAAAAATGTCGAGCTATTTTACGCAGCCAAAGCCAATCCATCAGGCCCGATTCTTAAAACGCTCGCGCCGTATGTCGATGGTTTTGAAGCGGCATCTGGTGGGGAGTTGGCACACCTCCACCAGCAACAACTCGATAAGCCATTGATCTTCGGCGGCCCAGGAAAAATGCCAAGTGAATTGCAACAAGCGATTGAGCTGGATGTCGATGCAATTCATGTCGAAAGCCTCATCGAGCTACAACGCATTGGAGCACTAACCGAGCGCCTCAACCGCCCTGCTTCGATCTTTTTGCGTATGAACATTGATATTGGCGACATCACGCTCAGTAAGTTGGCGATGGGTGGCAAGCCGACTCCTTTTGGTTTGGACGAGTCCGAACTGAGCAATGCTTTGATGTTGCTGCGCGATTTCCCGCAAGTGTCGCTGAAAGGTTTCCATTTTCACTTGATGTCGCATCAGCTCGATGTTGAACGTCACTTAGCGTTAATGCAGCACTATTTCCAGGTCGTGAAGGCGTGGCAGCAGGAGTTCGAACTCGGTGAGCTGATGATCAACTTGGGCGGCGGCATGGGCATCAACTACCAAAATCCTGAGCAACACTTTCCGTGGATGGAGTTTTGCGACAAGTTGGAATTCCTGATCGCCAAAGAGCAATTGCAACATTGGACGCTGCGTTTTGAATGCGGACGGTTCATCACGGCGGCGTGCGGTTATTACGTGATGGAAGTGCTGGATATTAAGCAAAATCTTGGCGAAAACTTTGTCATCGCGCGCGGAGGAACTCACCACTTCCGTACGCCAGCGGCGCAGAGTCATGACCATCCATTCGTCATTCTGAAAAACGAGCAACACCACGAGATTTCTCACCCAATTCAGCATGCACAAGCGACCTTTGTCGGCCAGCTTTGTACGCCCAAAGATGTGCTGGCACGCAATCAACACGTCGCCCACGTCGATATTGGTGATTATGTTGTGTTTACCTTAGCGGGCGCCTATGCGTGGAACATCTCCCATCAAAACTTCTTGATGCATGAGCCGCCGATCTTCCACTATTTCTAAACGGCATACTTCGCTTCACTCAAGCCCCAATCATTGGGGCTTTTTTATTCCACTCGGCACAAATTCATTGCCATTAACCGCTTTGCGAAATAGCAATAATGCGTTTTATCAGCTCGTCGGGTTCCATTTTGGGATTGCGGTAAAAACGGAAGATTTCCGAGTTTATCGCTTGCTGAGCAACCGGATTGACCGCCATCGAATCAATCATACTCGGTACTGCGAGGTTCTGTTTTACGCCGTAGTGAAAGTCTTGATATGACTGGACCTGACACGGATTAAAATCGCTGATGTCGATATCGGTACGTACCGGAATCGAGCCTTTTACCTTATTGAACTTAGCTTGAAACTCGACGTCTGCCAGCGCGCTTGCGGTTTGCTGAGCCGCCTCGGAAGAAAACGACTTGCTCGACATAAACACCAAGCTGTCCATGTTGTAGAGGAATACACCATCGCTGTCAGGCGTTGGGTAACAGCCGACCTCTTGCGGGACTGAGACTTGATTGGCGAGCAGCTCACCTAAAATCCAATCTCCACCGATTTGAAACAGCGCTTGACCGTCGGCTAGCGCTTGGGTCGCCGTATCCCACTTACTGTCGGGTAATTGGTTGTCGAACAACAAACTCAGGCGGCGAAATTGCGTTAACGCTTGGCGCAGGATATCACTGTCGATGCTGTCTCGCTCAAGTTTAACCATCGCATTGGTGTAGAACTCAACACCGCCAGTGGAGATCACTAAGTTCTCGAAAAGTTGGGCGACTTGCCACGGCTGCTCACCGACCGCGATCGGCACGATGCCATTTTGCTTAGCAAGCTCCATGGCGGCGAACATCTCTTGCCAGTTTTTCGGCGCGGACAGATTCAGTTGTTTAAGCAGCTTGTGGTTGACCCACAGCCAGTTTAAGCGGTGCAGCGTAAGTGGCAGGGCGATATAGCCGTTTTGTGTTTTATTGATTTCGATAGACAGCGGGTAGAGCACCTCGTCCCAACGCTGCTCATCCGCTACCGCATTGACGTTGTGCAAAATACCGATGGCATCCCACGCCTTAATACTTGGCCCTTCGATTTGCGCGAAGCTGGGTGGATTGCCCGCCAGCGCACGAGCTTGCAGTACCGTCATCGCACTGTCGCCACCACCGCCTAACACCGGGCTTTGCAGCAGCTCTATATCGTGCCGTTTTAGCTGAGCTTTAAGTGTTTGCAGCGCTTGCTGCTCGCCGTCAGAAGTCCACCAATGTAAAAACTCTACCCCTTGTGGAGACTCAGCGTGAGCGACGCAAGGGGCGAGCAACAGTGGGAACAAGAATGCCAGTTTGTTCATAGTCAGTCTCTCGGGAAAGTCAGTGTGGCGCAGAGGCCGCCAAACTGAGAATGGCTCAGCAGCAAGTTGCCGCCATGAGCCTTTGCAATACTCTGTGAAATGGTTAACCCCAGCCCACTGCCTTCTTTATCGTTGCTAGCGCGGAAGTATGGCTGGCAGAGCTTTTCAAGTAATAAATCGTCAACGCCGTCACCGTGATCTTCAATTTCAATCTGGATCGACTCTGGGCTTTCACTCAGCGTAATGTCCGCTTGATGGCCGTATTTGAGCGCGTTATCGACCAGATTCTGAATGCAGCGCTTAATCGCTAACGGTTTACCAGCAAAGTGGGTGCGGATTTCACCGTGGATGCGAATTGTGTCCGGCGCATCGGCGATATTGGCGGAAATGTGCTGAATCAGTTGGGTGAAATTGATCGGCTCGATTTCCTCGTGGATATCGGTCTCTTTAATGCATTGCAATGCGCCTTTGACCATCAAATCTAGGTCGTTACTCAGGCGGATAAAGCGTTCTCGGTCGGCGTCGTCATCCAGCATCTCCGCTCGCAGTTTTAGGCAGGCAATCGGCGTTTTCAGATCGTGGGAGATGGCGCTGAACAACATTTCACGGTCTTTAATATGGCTGTCGATGCGTCGATTCATCTTGTTAAACGCACGTACCGCCGCTTTCAGTTCGTTACTGCCTCGCTCAGAGACTTCGGGCACGTCTAGTCGGCTCGACATCAGGGTTGCGGCTTTTGCCAGCTCTCGAATTGGTTGAATTTCTTTGCGAACGATAAACCAGGTACACAGCAACAGCATTAGCGCGGACAGCAATAGCGTCAGCCATTGGCGCAGCTCAAAATAGTTAGTCTCTAGGTTGATGTAAGGCGCGGGTAGCACCGCCGCGAGATAAAACCATTCGTTCTGCGCGACTTCGACCTGCATCACCAGAATGGGTGGGTTGAGGTCACCAAACGAAAGCGAATAATGCGCCCACAATAGTGGCAGTTCATCGATAGGTAGCTCGTTGTTGAACACTTTGAGTTTGTCGCGCTGGGTGAACTCCACCTCGATATTAGGAATGCCGCTCAACTCGCTTTCTAATACCTCGCGAACTTGGTTGATGACCAACGTTTTGCGTTCGCTTTCTGGCAGTGGGTCGACGTCAATCTGGTGGTTGTTGAGTGAGACGAAAAAGCGCGTGCCGCCCATATTGCGTAGTTGATTGAGCACCAAGTGGCGATATTCAGAAGGGAGGGTTTGAAAGAAAGCGATGGTGGAAGAAGCGCTCAGTGCTAAGCTTTTGACCGTGGTGGTCAGGCCTTCTTTATCGCGTTCGTTGGCGTGTTGATACCAGATAATCCCGGATAATACCTGCGCCAGAATGATCACCAGCAACAGGAACACACTGGTACGAACGACCAGTGATCCCGTCCAGCGTTTAATTCTCATAATGCACGTCCGTGGTCAGCATGTAGCCTTTGTTGCGCACCGTTAGGATCAGCGAACGGTCTTTATCTTCAAGGTGATGACGCAAGCGGCTGATCTGCACGTCAATGCCGCGTTCAAACGGGTCGGCATCGCGTCCCCAGATCTCGCGCGCAATGTCATCGCGAGATAATATTGATTGCGCGTGGTTGACGAATAAACCGAGCAGCGACAAATCCGCGCCACTCAGTTGCTTAACCTCGCGGCTAGCAACGTGGGTCAGTTGCCGGGTTACGGTATCTAATAACCAATCGTCAAAACGCACTTTACGCGTCAGTTTGCTATTGGCGGTCGATTGGCTGCGTCTCAGAATCGTTTTGATACGCGCGAGCAGTTCACGCGGGCTGAATGATTTGGTGATGTAGTCATCAGCGCCCATTTCTAGCCCTGCGACTCGGTCGGCTTCTTCAGTGACGGCGGTCAGCATGATGATCGGGATATCGGAGTTTTTGCGCAGTTTTTGGCACAGGGTAAAGCCGTCTTCACCGGGCATCATAATATCGAGGATGATTAAATCAGGATGGTGATCGTTGAGCAGTTGCCACATCACGCCGCCGTTTTCCGCGCAAAGCACTTCAAACCCAGCGCGACCAAGGTAATCCGACAACGCTTCGCGAAGGTCGAGGTTGTCATCGACGACCAGTATCTGCTTGTTTTCCATCCTACTTTCCCTGTGTCCTTCCCTGTGCCTGCCCCTGAGTTTGGCGCTGGCCAATATGATGCATTCTTAAACGCACATTCACAATCGAGCCGATTACAATTTTCACTTCTCGGTGTAAGAGATTTGTAAGCGGCCACTTACAAACTGATTGCCTTTTGTAACCTTAGGCGCCGCCTTGCTCGCTATGATCATCCTGACCTTACGTGAAACAACATGATCTGAAGGAATCAGGTCCTACAACACTGGCATTCGTCAGGAGGAAACCATGTTTGCAAGTATATTTGGACAACTACAAAAAATAGGGCGGTCGTTGATGCTGCCTGTGGCGGTGTTACCGGTAGCCGGCTTAATGCTGGGTATTGGTAACGCGGGTTTTGCGTTTATTCCAGACGCGGTCAACAAAGTGATGCTCGCTGCCGGTGAAGGCGTGTTCGGCAACATGCAGTTGATGTTTGCGGTCGGTGTGGCGCTCGGGTTATCAAAAGGCAATGACGGTGCCGCTGCGCTCGCAGGCTTAGTTGGCCTAATTATTATGAACGCATCGCTCGGTATCGTGACTGGCCTGCGCGGCCTAGAAACTGACGCCACCATCATGGGCGTTGAGACGCTGCAAACCGGGGTGTTTGGCGGCATCTTTATCGGTGCGGTCGCGGCAATCATGTACAACCGCTTCTACAACATCAAGCTGCCGGAATATTTGGGCTTTTTCGCGGGTAAGCGATTTGTGCCCATTGTCACCGGTTTATCGGCGATCGTCGTTGGTGCGATTCTCGCGTTTGCATGGCCACCTGTCGGACAACTTCTTGATGCATTTTCTCATTGGGCAGCGTACCAAAACCCTGTACTCGCGTGGGCGGTATACGGCGCGGGCGAACGTTCTTTACTCCCGGTTGGTTTGCACCACATCTGGAATGCGCCGTTCTTCTTTGAAGTCGGCAGCTATGTAGACCCAGAAACCGGCAAAGAGTTTACCGGTGAGCTCACTCGCTTCTTCGCAGGCGATAAAACCGCAGGTTATCTGTCTGGTGGCTTTATGTACTCCATGTGGGCGCTACCAGCAGCGGCACTGGCGATTTACCACTGCGCGTCTCCTGAGCGTAAGAAAATCGTCGGCGGTTTGATGATGTCTGCGGCGTTGACCTCTTGGTTAACTGGTATCACAGAGCCAATCGAGTTTACCTTCTTATTCGTCGCGCCAGTGCTGTACGTGATCCATATTTTCCTTACCGGTATTGCGTTTGCGATCACCGCATTTTTGGAAATCAAACACAGTACGGACTTTGCGCACGGCGCGATCCAGTTCTTCCTTTACTACCCAATGTCGACCAACGCGTGGATGTTCATCATCATCGGTCCAATCTGGGCGACGCTGTACTACGGCTTGTTCCGCTTCCTAATTGTGAAGTTGGATCTAAAAACGCCGGGTCGTGAAACCGACATTGCAGAAGTGAAGATTGCCGGGCAACCTGATGAAATTGCGGTTGATGTAGTAGCTGCATTGGGCGGCAAAGCCAATATCAAGTCAGTCGATGCGTGTATTACTCGTCTGCGCGTCTCGGTGAAAGACATTGCCAACGTTGATGTTGCTAAGCTAAAAGCGCTCGGCGCGCGAGATGTGTTAGTGATTGGCGACAGTTTACAAGCGATTTTCGGTACGCAGTCTGACTCAATTAAGTCAGAAGTGCACAGCGTACTCGCCACCTCCTGATCTTACCTCCCCCAATCTAGGTAAGATTTGCCAACCTCCTTGTGAGGTTGGCTTTTTCGTTTTCGGAGTAAAAAAAGCGAAGCCAATAACCAGCCCTACTTCGCCGCCGCGTTGGTTAAATTGCCCAGCACGCCGCTGATTTTGTTCAATACCTCGTCGCAGCCTTCAATATGATGGCGCTGTTTTAAATACATCGGATCGTTGTAAGCTAACCACGTTTTGCCTTCAGCATCTTCATACACCAACACTTTTTGGGGTAAATCGAGCGCCACCTCCTGCGTACAGATCATCAGTGGTGTGCCCACTTTAGGGTTTCCAAACACGATAACTTCAGTTGGTCGCAACGTCATATCGACTTTCGTGGCATTCTCTTGATGGTTAATGCGCGCAAAGACGTTCAACCCTTTTTCTTGCGCGATAGCGACAAATTTATCCGCCGTACCTTTTGCTGAATGCGTGCTCGCAACGGTTACCACGCCCTCACCAGCCAACGCACTCAATGACGTCAACGCCACGACCAACCCGATGATTACTTTTTTCATTTGTCGTCCCTTCCTCTTTCTGAGTCGAAAACTAGATATAGAAAAACCAAGTGTAGGAAAACTATAGAAGTCAGATTCCGCTATCGCGAATTGCACTCTACCCACTCAAGAGTCGACCGTGTAACACGGATTAATTGATTCAGATTAATAAAGCATTAACTAGCCGAGCATCAAAAGCGTGAAATACGTAACATTTGCAGCCTATTTTAGTAAGAAAGAGAAAAGTAGTGACACGCGATCAATTTGAGTTATTAGCACCCGGTGGTGATTTAGATTCCATCAAAGCCGCCATTGCCGCTGGCGCCGATGCAATTTACTGTGGGCTCGACCGCTTCAATGCTCGTAACCGAGCGACCAACCTCACCTTAGATAACTTAAATGGCGTGTTAACGTTGGCCCATCAGCACAGCTGTAAGATTTTCCTAACGTTGAATGTGCTGATTTTAGAAAGTGAAATTCCGGCGATTGTTCGCTTACTCAGCCAACTGAACACCACCAAAATCGATGGCGTGATCGTGCAAGATCTCGGTCTGGCCTACATTCTCAAACATCACTTTCCCGATTTGGATGTGCACGCTTCAACGCAACTAAACACGCATAACGAAGGCCAGATCCTCTTTCTCAACCAGCTCACCGCAAGCCGAGTAAACTTATCTCGCGAACTTAACATCGATGAAATAAAACATCTGGCGCAATTTGGCCGCGAGCACAACGTAATGATGGAAGTGTTTGTCCACGGCTCATACTGCATCGGATTCTCCGGAATTTGCTATATCAGTTCCGCTCGCAATGGTGCATCAGGTAACCGTGGACGCTGCAGCCAACCTTGTCGCGAACAGTACGAAACGACCAAAACGGGCAACAACTACCCACTAAATATGAAAGACAATTCCGCCTTTGGGGACTTGAAAGCGCTTGCCGATGCTGGCGTGTATTCATTAAAAGTGGAAGGTCGAATCAAGAAATCGCACTACGTCTATACCGTGGTCGACAATTGGCGTCAGCAAATTGATCGCTTGTGCGAAGGCTTGGAACTCTCTGAAGACACCACCGAGTTGTACACGGTGTTCAACCGTGATTTCTCCAACGCATTTTTGCAAGGTGATTTCGGCAAGGCGATGTACATCGACAACCCGCGCGACCACGCTGTAAAGCATTTTTCGAAGGTTTATCAATGCCAGTCTGCTGATGATGTGCAAGCGGTGAAAAAGAAACTGTACGATGACAAAACCGCGATCATTGAGAAAGTGGCAGAGCAAACCAAGTCGTTCGATGTCACTTCAACACAAGTATCCGGCAGCAGCTTGAAAGGGTCGATTGATGTACCAACTCTGCCAGCGTTACCTCAACCAGACCCTCGCCAAGGTGCGCCAAAATTATCGGTTCTGATCTCGTCAGCACAAGAAGCCATGCTGTGCGAATATCACGACATTGATGTTTACTATCAATTGCCAATGGGATTGTCTGGCGAACTGAGCGCGATGATTGAGTTGTTCCAAGCCAACCCAATGCTCAAACCTTGGTTCCCAGCCATTTTGATTGGCGAAGACTACCACGCCGCGCGCGTATTTTTGGAAACCATCCAACCTGAGTTGTTGATCACCAACAACTCAGGCGTCGGCATGATCGCAAAAGAGCTCGGCTTAGGCTGGGTGGCAGGCCCACAAATGAACACGGTGAACTCATACGCGTTTAAATGCCTTCAAGACGAGTTCGCGGCAAGTGGCGCGTTTGTTTCTAACGAGCTGAATATGAAGCAGATGCGCCATATCAAGCGTCCGAAAAACATGCGCAGCTTCTACAGCATTTATCATCCAAATACCCTACTCACGAGCCGCCAATGTTTGTTCCAACAAACCGAAGGATGCCGTAAGGTGAAGGTCAACAAAGGTTGTTTGAAACGCTGTGATAAACGCACGTCTATCATCAACTTAAAAGACAGTCCTTACGTGGTGCAAAAACAGAAAGGCAGCCACAATTCAATCTACAGCGAGCACAACGTCTTAAACCTGCAAGTGCTGCACGATCTGCCGCAATTGTTTACCGATGTGTTGATCGATCTGCGTGATATCCAGACCGAAACTAAAGTCTCAGCAAGCAAACCTGAGTTGATTGACGCGTTCTTAGCTCTACTTGAAGATCACAGTGAACAAGCCGTCCAAACGCTGAATGCCATGATTCAACCAACAGCCAACGCGCAGTATTTAAAGGGGTTGTAGGCGTTACTTGAAAGTTAAACAACGTATCGACTCTCAACATATCTTGAACACTCACTGTGCACTGACTACAATGGCGCACTTTTTACGGAATTTAGGTCACAAACATGACAGATACAGCTAAACCAGCTCTACCAGATCGCCTAGCAGGTAACCCACGTAGCCCATTCTTCATCAAAGAATGTTTCGATCACCAAATCGGTATCCGTTTTAACGGCAAAGAGCGCACAGACGTAGAAGAATACTGCGTGAGCGAAGGTTGGGTGAAAATTGCTTCTCCTAAAGCAAAAGACCGTTTTGGTAACCCAATGCTGATCAAACTTAAAGGCGAAGTTGAAGCGTACTACGTATAAGCTGACCAAGCTGAATTTCTTTGAAAGCTCGAGTTTGACTCGGGCTTTTTTAATGCCTGTTATATCCCTTTCTCGATTAATCTATTCCCTCCTCTATTCAGTACAAGTTATTAAGAAATCGATGTAAATCGCTGTTTTTATCTGATTGTTGGCTAAAGTTTCTATAGAACTTACTGTAATAACCATTGCCAAAAGAAACGACACCTTTTTAATACAGGGAGAGGAAATGGAAAGCCCACTTGTCACACTCAAACACGCCAGCAAAAGCTTTGTCGATGGCAAAGAGAGCCATCGTGTGCTGGAAGGCGTCGACTTCACCCTCAATTCGGGAGCGAGTGTCGCACTGACAGGCGCAAGTGGTAGCGGCAAAAGTACCTTGCTTAATATCATCGCTGGCTTTGAGCCGCTTTCCGAAGGTGAGTTGTGGTTAGATGGCGATAACACGGTGGCTTGGAAAGACCCACAATGGAGCCGCTTCCGCCATCAAAAACTCGGGGTTATTTTTCAGCAATTCAATCTATTAACGCCACTCAACGTACAGCAAAACATCGCCTTTCCTCTCAATTTGAATCAACAGAAATGGAATGACTGGTGCGATTATCTGGTCGAAACGTTAGGCATCAGCCAGCTTCTCGACAGGCATGTTTCTGCTCTTTCAGGCGGTCAACAACAACGCGTCGCGATTGCCCGTGCACTTGCCCACAAACCCAAACTTCTGCTTGCCGATGAACCCACAGGCAACCTTGACCAAAAAGCGGGCTTAGAAGTGATGAAACTGTTGAATGAAATCACCACCCAAGGCAATACCGCTGTGCTCTTGGTGACGCATAGCCCTGAGTGTGCCGAGTTTATGCAAACCCAATTACGTTTAAAGGATGGTCGTTTGCAAAGCGGACTGACGCAAAATCAGCGCGATGTAAATGAGCAACATCATGAAGCAAGCTAAGCAACCAAACACCAGATTCACTCATACTCGACTCGCCCTGAATCTGTTTGCGGCGCACTATCGGCAGGCCCCACTGCAAGCCGCCGCGATTCTGATCGGTATTGTGCTGGCTGTGACCTTGTTTGTTGCGGTGCAATCCATCAACCTCAATGCCAAGCGCAGTTATGCTGAGTCTACCGAGCAGCTTAGCGCACAAGCTCAGAACTTAATTATTCCACCAGCAGGGCAAAACTATCTGCCCGAATCGCTCTACTTCACCCTTAGACAAAACGGACTCAGTGCAGCGCTACCTATAATCGAAGGGAGAGTGAGAGACAAACAAGGGCGTCGCTGGTCAGTACAAGGTAGCGAGTTAATTGCCGCCATCTCTTCACGTTCGCGCTATTCTTCAGAAAACCAACAGAACGTGTCTTTGTTCGACAGTGCTTTGCCTTTACCTGAGCTTTTGGCTGGCAAGCCCATCGTGATGATGAGCCAATCTCAACATCAAAACTTAGGAGAGGTAGAAACCCTAACTCTGGACGACATTCCAACCCAAGTGGTGGTGCTACCAGACGAATGGCAGTTAGGTAGCCGAATGTTGATGGACATTGGCTTTACCCAGCAACTGCTCAATAAACAAGGACAGCTCAGTTACATTGCGGTTTTCCATTCGGGTGATAAAGGGCATAAAGACACGCAAGCAAATTGGCAAAGCATCATTGGTGAGCAAGGACAATGGATTTCCAATAATCAAAGTACCGACCTTGGCTCGCTGACCGACAGCTTTCACCTCAATCTCACAGCAATGAGCTTACTCGCCTTTTTAGTCGGGCTGTTCATTGCTTACAACGGCGTTAAGTACAGCTTGCTGAAACGCAATCGCCTGTTAATGCAAATTCAACAGGCGGGTGTTGCGCCGAGCATTGTGTTCTCTGCGCTGTTAGTTGAACTCACTATTCTCGTTACCAT
Source organism: Vibrio sp. M60_M70 (assembly GCF_037162085.1). Classification (NCBI taxonomy): domain Bacteria; kingdom Pseudomonadati; phylum Pseudomonadota; class Gammaproteobacteria; order Vibrionales; family Vibrionaceae; genus Vibrio; species Vibrio sp. M60_M70. Next base: position 286,071 of record NZ_JARLUL010000002.1, on the reverse strand, counting down.
CGGCGCTTCCCTCGGTTTTGTATTGGGCATGCAGCTCAGCCATTGGTTGCATCCGACCGTGGCACTGACTTTAGAACAACTTTATGGTGCGACACTGCTGCCCGGCACTTGGCAGTGGCAATGGTGGGCGCAAGCGCTGCTGCTCACGTTAGCCGCAACCCTATTGGCATGTTGGCAGCACTTTAAACAGCGAGTGCGCCAGCCGCTTTCCTCTCATGGCGGTTTTTATCAAGCGCCTGAAGCCTCTAACGAAAACCAATTGTTCGTGATAGGTGCTGTGTTGACGGCTTTCGCACTTGCAGGGTTATGGCTGAGTGAGCATCACCGCTTCACCATGGCGTGGCTCGGCGTGCTTGTGGTGTCGATTCCTTTGTATCTACCCAAAACACTCAGCGTCTTAGCAAATTGGTGTGAAAAGCGCACCAGTTCTGGTTTGATGCAGTATCTGTTTGCAGAGCTGCGTGAGCTGATTTCTCCGCTTTCTCTCGCCATGATGGCACTGCTACTCGCCGTTACTGCCAATATGGGGATGAATACCTTAGTGGGCAGCTTCGAATCCACCCTAAAACAGTGGCTAGAACAGAGGCTACATGCCGATATTTACGTCAGCCCTGCGCAAGGGGAAATCGCAGATGTAGAGCGCGCGTTAGGGCAGTTCGACAAGGTTGAGACCGTCTACAAGCAATACTACGTCGACGATAACCTGCAAGGCTTACCGATTTTGCTTGGCACCAAAGACAAAGACACCTTAGAACAAACCATGGTGTTCAAATCGCATTTGGAGAACTTCTGGCAGCGTTTTTACCAAGGTGAATCAGTCGCGATCAGTGAACCAACCGCGGTCAAACTGGGTTTATCACTGGGTAGCGAACTTAAGCTTGATGCCATTCCAAATAAGAACCTGCTTGTGGGTGCGATATTCCACGATTACGGCTCACCCAATGGTGAAGTGTTATTAGCACCAAAGTTATGGAAAGAGAGCGGATTTACCGACCTGCCGACAAGCCTTGGCATAAAAGTCTCGGGGGACCCACAAATCGTCTACGAGCAACTGCGCGATCAATTGAATCTGCATCCAAGTCAGCTCTACGATCAGGCGCAAATCAAATCCATCGCGTTGGATATTTTCTCGCAGACCTTCGCCATTACGCGCGCACTCAACGGCGTGACTTTGATGGTCGCCGTGATTGGTTTGTTCAGTGCTTGCTTCATGTTGCTTGACGCGCGCAAAGCCGCCATTGCAAGACTGTATGCACTTGGCGTCAGCCGTCGTAAATTAATGACCATGGTGGTCGGACAGATCATTGCTTTGGTGAGTTTTACTCTGGTTATCGCCTTACCTCTAGGAGCTATGGTGGGTTATGTGCTGACAGATATCGTCACCTTGCGCGCTTTTGGTTGGAGCTTAAATTATCTGTGGAATTGGAGTGATGCCCTCAGCATTGCGGCGATCACCATCTTGGTGGCGGTGATTGCCACCTTGATTCCGCTGTGGCGATTGGTCAGTAAGCCTGTCGTGTCCAGTTTGCAAAGCGAGGTGTTGTGATGGTTCGATTGGCAAGCAAGCTTACTCTACTCATAAGCAGCTTATTCCTGTTTGGTTGTGAAGATACGCAGCAACAAAGTATGGGCACGTTGCTGGGAAGCGGAGATACGCAAAGCGAGAGCAACCCATTCACACCCGTAGAAAAAGGGGTTGAACTCACCTTCCCAGCAGACCATCAAGCGCACCCAGACTTTCGTCATGAATGGTGGTACTTAACCGCTAACTTAATTGATGAAGATGGCACTCAACTTGGCGTTCAGTGGACACAATTTCGCTTTGCTGCTGCGCCGCCAACGGGCGAAGATGACGTGAAGAAAACCGAGTGGCAAGCTCAACAAATCTACATGGCGCACAGCGCGGTCACTACAACGGACAAACATTACGCCGATGAAAAATGGTCACGCGCTCAAGCCTCTCTAGCCGGCGTCGACACTTCACCGTTTCGTGTTTACCTCGATGATTGGCAGTGGACTTCTTCAACCACCGACCTCTTCCCTGCCACATTGAAGGCGAACTCCGAACAGTTTGGCTATTCGCTCACTCTTACCAGCAGCGCACCGTATCAAAAGCAAGGCGAGCAAGGTTACAGCACCAAAAGTGCCGATGGTCAGGTGGCTTCGTATTACTACAGCCAACCGTTTATTGATGTCTCCGGTGAAGTCACCATCGACGGCGAAACCCATCAAGTTTCGGGCAAAGGCTGGATAGATCGAGAGTGGAGCTCGCAATTCTTACTCGACTCACAACAAGGCTGGGACTGGTTTGCCCTAAGGTTAAGTGACGAAACCAGCTTGGTAGTGTTCCAATTGCGGGATTCCAAAACCGGAGCAGCCAGCTACTCCAGCGCAAGGCTGATGCAGCAAGATGGTTCTGGCATCGCCATTTCTCAAAAAGACATTCAGTTAAAGGCGACTAAGCAAACAGAAATCCAAGGGCGAAAGTATCCAACCCAGTGGCAAGTGTCGATTCCTAACCAGCAAGTTGAGCTTACGGTTTCTGCACTCAACCCGAATGCGAAAATGCCCCTTTCTGTGCCTTATTGGGAAGGTCCAGTGCATATTGATGGCTCTCATTCTGGGACTGGTTATATGGAGCTGACGGGATATTAAGCGCTCTTAACGGATTTCAATTACCGTTGAGAAGCCATCTTAAGAACTATCTCCTACCCGCAACAGAATGCATCACAATCAGAAATAAATGACTACGACGCATTTATTCGATACTAGCCTTGAATCCTTGCTTCATTGCGGTACGCTTTGAGCAAATCAAACAAGGGTGGCCCCTCTCATGCGTGTCGATTATCACCAACGACTCGTTCCTGTTATTCGCTATCTGGAACAGCACTTTAACGCTCCTCTCAATTTGCTCGAAGTGGCAGCGCTAGCCAACCTCTCTCCCTATCACTTTCACCGTACCTTCAAGGCGGTACAAGGCGAAACATTAGCCGACTTCATTCGACGTTTACGGCTAGAGGCGGCAGCAGACGACCTTTTCAAATCAAAGCAACCAGTGCTGAACATCGCGTTAGAGTACGGTTTTTCTAGTTCGCAAAGCCTAGCTAAAGCGTTTAAGCAGCATTATGGCGTAACACCAACCGCCTTTCGCGACTGTAAAAACTACCAGCAATTTTCTGAACTCGCGCGAAACAGCAAGATTGGACACGCACTGCGCAAGAATGGAAACGAACGAACCCTAAGCAATTCATATACTGACTCTGAACTCACAACATGGAGCAACAATATGGAAACGCAAAACTTTGATAAAGCAAAATTGGCTTACATTCGCGTTAACGGCCCTTATGGCCAAGGTTATGAAGAACCATCAGGTCGCTTGTATCAATGGGCAGGAATGAAAGGTTTGGCGGGCAATACCTGTATCTTCATTTATCACGATAACCCAGAAATCACGCCAGACGAGAAGTGTCGTACTGACATCTGTCTAATGGTGCCAGAAGATACCGAAGTACCAAAAGGCATTGAGCTGCAAGACTTCCCCGGCGGTCAATATGCGGTGATGCGCCAGCAAATTACCGAATTCAGCCAATACCCTAAAGCATGGGATGATTTGATGAGCAAAGTGGTTGAATCTGGTATTGAGAACGACTGTCGACCTTGCTTCGAACTTTATCATAGCTACGATCCACAAACGCACCATGCAGACGTCAGCTTCTGCACTGCCATCAAATAATCGAAAAAAGCCTGCACGTTCGCAGGCTTTCCTTCTATTAGAAATAATGTCTAAATCGATTAGATCGCTTCGCCGTTTACTGTAACAGCAACATCAATATTGCCCCGAACGGCGTTTGAGTATGGGCAAACTTGGTGTGCAATGCGCGTTAGCTCTAATGCTTGTTCTTGTGGCATATCTAGCTCTACCGCTAAGCTCACTGTTAGTGCAAAGCCGCCGTTATCGTTCGGACCAATGCCCACTTCCGCTGTTACGGGTGCACTTTTCAGGTTTACTTTACCTTCACGTGCTACGTGCAGAATAGCGTTAGAAAAACATGCTGAATAGCCCGCTGCGAAAAGCTGCTCAGGGTTAGTTGCCGCACCTGTGCCGCCCATTTCCTTCGGGTATGACAGCTCTAGATCGAGAAGACCGTCATCTGTTTTTACTTGACCATTACGACCAGCCAAAGCAGTAGCTTGAGTTTTGTATAGAGTAGTCATGCGATTGTCCTTCTTAATTTAAATTGTGCGCAATTTAATTGCCTGCAATCTTATATCGAAGTAAAGATCGTTTGCAACTATATTGTGCACAATTTATTTTGTTACTCTCTTTCTCTGTGAGCAGGTAGGCAACGCCAATGAGCCAGTGTTACACCGACAACACCATGACCAACGACGATAAACTCTTACTCGAAAACCAAGTTTGCTTCCCGCTCTATAGTGCAGCAAATGCGGTGATCCGAGCTTACCGCCCTTTGCTGGACGAACTTGATCTGACTTATTCGCAATACTTAGTGATGATGGTGTTGTGGGAGAAAGACGGCGCCAGCGTTAAAGAATTGGGCTCGCAACTGCATTTGGATTCAGGCACGCTCACGCCGCTGCTTAAACGATTAGAAACAAAAGGCTATGTAGAACGTGGTCGCAGTGACACCGATGAGCGCGTACGCGTACTCAACCTCACAAAGCAAGGTCGTGACCTCAAAGAGCAAGCCAAGTCAGTGCCAAACGCCATGATGTGTAAAATCACGTTAGAGCTGGATGAAATGATCATGCTGAAGAAGTTGTGCGGCAAGGTGCTCGACAATCTGAACTAAAAAATAAAAGCATCAGCTTCCCCACTTCCTATTAGAAAGAGCCTGCCGAGATGCAGGTTCTTTCGATCTTAGCCAGACGATATCTTAAAGGTCATCATCAGTATTCTCTATTACCACTTGGCCTTCCTCTTCAATAAAACCTATCAAAGCAAACTCACTTACATCGGGTTTCTCTATTAAGAAAGATAGGAAATGACTATCAATAGGATAGTTACAAGCGATTTTCCTTAAACACAATCCAATGCGAATATACTTTCCGAAAGCAAGAACTGCTCACCCTAAAACATTCTGAGGAAAGTAAAAATGATTAATACAAAGATCAAACCATTTGCAGCTACAGCATACAAAAACGGCGAATTCGTTGAAGTAACAGAACAAGATGTTCTAGGCAAATGGGCTGTATTCTTCTTCTACCCAGCAGACTTCACATTCGTATGTCCGACAGAACTAGGTGACCTAGCAGACCACTACGAAGAGCTACAAAAACGCGGCGTTGAAGTGTACTCAGTATCAACAGACACACACTTCACTCACAAAGCTTGGCACGATAGCTCAGAAACAATCGGCAAGATCCAGTACTACATGCTTGGCGACCAAACAGGCAACATCACAAACAACTTTGGTGTGATGCGTGAAGGTCAAGGTCTTGCAGACCGTGCAACGTTCCTAATCGACCCAGAAGGTACTATCCAAGCAATGGAAATCACTGCTGAAGGTATCGGTCGTGACGCAGAAGACCTACTACGCAAAGTGAAAGCAGCTCAGTACGTAGCAGCACACCCAGGTGAAGTTTGCCCAGCGAAATGGAAAGAAGGCGAAGAGACGCTAGCTCCTTCTCTAGACCTAGTAGGCAAAATCTAAGCCACTGAATTTAAGCTCAATTTGACATGCTAATTGACGCTTAACTTAGAGAGCATTCCAGGTTAGATACCTTGACGACCTTCTGCCTGGTTTGCTCTCTCCCTACTGATTTTATCCAGAGTAACCACTCTTTTGTTTATTTAAGGTAACAACAACTATGTTAGACCAAGCGATCCAACAACAACTCAAACAATATCTGGCTAATGTAAAAGAAGACGTTCGTCTAGTGGTTAGTCTAGATGAAAGCAAAGCATCGAATGACATTCTGTCTCTGGCGAACCAAATCGCAGAGATGAGCGACTTCATCACCGTTGAACGTGACGACAACGCAAGCGCACGTAAACCAGTGATGACGGTGACCAATCCAGTAAAAGGCACAGCACTTCGCTTTGCTGGCTTACCAATGGGTCACGAATTTACCTCTCTGGTATTGGCATTGCTGCACTCTGGTGGCCACCCAATCAAACTAGAGGCGGAAGTGATTGAACAAATCGCAGCGCTAGATAAAGAATTGGATGTTGAAGTGTTCATTTCACTGTCGTGCCAAAACTGTCCAGACGTTGTTCAAGCGTTCAACATGATGGCGGCGATCAACCCGAAAGTGAAAGCAACCATGATCGATGGTGCACTATTCCAAGATGAAGTGAAACAACGTGACATCATGGCAGTACCAAGCGTATTCGTGAACGGTGAGCTATTCGGACAAGGCCGTATGTCTCTGACTGAAATCCTAAACAAAGTGGATGACGGCGCGAGCGAGAAAGCAGCCAAAGCACTGAGCGAAAAAGACCCATACGACGTGCTAGTTGTCGGCGGTGGCCCTGGTGGTAGTGCAGCAGCACTATACGCAGCGCGTAAAGGTATTCGCACTGGCGTTGTCGCTAAACGCTTCGGTGGTCAGGTGATGGACACCATGGCAATCGAGAACTTTATCTCGGTAAAACGTACTGAAGGTCCAAAACTGGCAACTGACCTAGCAGAACACCTAAAAGAATATGACGTAGACGTTGTGACTGAGCAACAAGCGCAAAAACTGATGGGCGCAGCGCACACAGATGATGGCTTGATTCACATCCAACTTGAAAGCGGTGCAACGCTGAAAAGTAAGAGTGTCATCCTTAGCCCTGGTGCACGCTGGCGTGAAATGAACGTTCCGGGTGAGCAAGAGTACCGCAACAAAGGCGTCGCGTACTGCCCACACTGTGACGGCCCGTTGTTCAAAGGCAAGAAAACCGCGGTTATCGGTGGCGGTAACTCAGGCATCGAAGCAGCTATCGACCTTGCTGGTATCGTAGAACACGTAACGGTTCTTGAATTCGCAGACGTACTTCGCGCAGACCAAGTGCTTATCGACAAAGCGAACTCACTACCAAACGTAGACATCATCACGATGGCGCAAACTACTGAAGTTGTGGGTGACGGTACTCGCGTAACAAGCTTGAAGTACAAAGACCGCAACACAGATGAAATCAAAGAAATTGAACTGTCAGGTATCTTTGTCCAAATCGGTCTAGTACCAAACACAGAATGGCTAAAAGATTCAGAAGTAGCCCTATCTGAGCGCGGCGAAATTGAAGTTGGTAGCCGTGGTGAAACCAGCCTAGAAGGTGTCTTCGCAGCGGGTGACGCAACGACGGTTCCTTACAAACAGATCATCATTGCGATGGGTGAAGGTGCAAAAGCAAGCTTAGGCGCGTTTGACTACCTAATCCGTAAGCAAGGTTAATCTCCAATTTCTTGAGCACAAAGCGCACGGTGCTGTGTTTTCTTCCCCGGAAAACCAATCGGGGCACCGTGACAGCGATGAGGAACAAGAAATAAAATCAAAAGACCTAGAAGCCCAAAGACTTTGCCAGCAGGTATTAACTGCTGGCTTTTTTGGTTTTGGGGAGGGGTGTAAGTACATCCTCCAGCACTCCGAGTTCAAACTGGAGAGACTGGCTCTACAATCGCGGATAATTCAGTTCACTCCACTAGCATCACAACGCGCTGCGAATAGATTCTGAATAATCGCTTAGGCTCCTTCAGAATGACGCTGTTCGTTTAGCGCTCTCTTCACGTCATTACCGCGAACCTAGGTGAGACTGGGAATCTATCCATCGTAAGCTTGAACGAAAGAAATTCACACACATACACGTGACGCATCAACGGTTAGAGGGTTCTGAACATAATCCTCCTCTCAACCTCAAACCACCAACCCCACCTAACCTTCGCTTGTATCAAACTCTAAAGATCTCAACACTCCGAGCTCAAGGTGGCAAGTTCTACAATCGCGGATAATTCAATTCACACCACCAGCATCGAAACGCGCTGCAAATAGATTCTGAATACTCGCTTAGGCTCCTTCAGAATGACGCTGTTCGTTTAGCGCTCTCTTCACGTCATTCCCGCGAACCTAGGTGAGACTGGGAATCTACTCACCACAAACTCGCTCGAAAATGATTAGCACGAACAAAAGATGAAAGAGGGTTGCAAGCACCTAACCCAACTCACAGATTCAAAGTACCACCCCACCGAATCTCTCCATGTACCAAGCTCCAAAGACATCAACCCTAAAAAACTTAAAAAAGCCCTTTACCTCAACTTAACTTGAGGTTTTAGCATGTTCATCGTTGGCTAGGAAATGAAAAAAAGGAGCACATCATGATCCAACTAGAACATATTAATTTAGTCGTGAAAAACATCCCTGAAATGCTGAAGTTTTATCAAACTGCATTTCCACATTGGTACGTGCGTGATGAGGGGAAAGGCGAATGGAGTGGCAAGCCAAGAAACTGGCTACATTTTGGCGACGAGTATCAATATATTGCGATGAGTGACCACGGTGAAGGTGAGAACCGCGAGTTGGGCGGCCACCAAGTAGGGCTAGCGCATTTTGCTTATGTGACCAATAACGTCGATGCCATCATAAAAAGACTGACCGATGCCGGTTATCCGATTGCCCAACCTGGGGCTGATGAGCCATATCGCAAGAATGTATATTTTGTTGACCCTGCAGGTTTTGAGATCGAATTCGTTGAATACCTGACGGATGATCCAAAACTTCGTAACCTGACAAGCTAAAAGAGACGTAAATAATAAAACGCCAGCAGATGGTGACTGCTGGCTTTTTAGTTTATCTATCAGGTTTCTTTATCGCATTAGCGCTGTTTGGCAAAAACCTGAGTCCAGTAATACCCGTAGCTTGCAGAGTGATTTTCGACAAGCGACGCGCCCATCTGATCAAAATCCGCACTCATGATATTGAGGCAGTGACCTTCGCTCGATAACCAAGCATTAACGACGGCGTTGATGGAACTTTGCCCTACGGCGACATTCTCACCAATGGCGCTCCAAGCATAGCCCGTTGCGTTGACTCGATCTGACATATTGCTGCCGTCAGAGCCTGTGTGACTCATGAAATCGCTGTTCGCCATGTCGCTTGAGTGTCGATAAGCGGCGCTTTCCAAATCGTAGCTCCAAGTCAGGGCCCCAACAGGTGGCATGGTGGTTGCGCCACACTGTTGTGTAGTAGAGCGAGCGCTGTTGACCACTGCAAGCATCTGCTCGGCAAATGTGCCCTGTGACGATGTGGAACCTGTGTTTTGAGAGCCGTTTTCTACAGGTGCTGACGACTCCCCGTCGCCGCCACATGCGCTGAGAAGTAGGGCCAAAGCAGGCACTAAGATCTTAGTTGGCATTGTCTTTCCTTTATGAGTGACGAAGAGCAAACTGCGCTTGTCGATAATAACGCCCAATAACCTAACAAAAACCCATAAAAGCACCATATGGCTTGGAGTGTTTTAACCAAAGACTCACATGAAGTTTTCAATCTCCTTGGTTCGGTTGGTAAATCGGCAACGTTTCAGCCCACGTATGGAATGGCGTTTCATCCATATCCTGTATCGCTTGGGTGATAAAATCGATGAACACCCTCACTCGAGCAGGCACATATTCCCGGTTGGCATAGAGAAGATACACGCCATTTCCTGCTTGGCGCATACTCGGAAATATCGGCACTAAACGCCCCGCTTTGAGCCAATCTCTCGCGATAAAGTGAGGAATCTGAGTTAACCCTAAGCCTTCTGCGCAAAGCTCTGCCATGGATTCGCCGTCGTTTACAATAAAATTTCTCTCGGGGTTATACTCACTTGCACCGTCTGATTCAGGCATCTGAATCGTCAACAGTTTCCCCGTTTGTTTAAAACGAAAACGAACCCAAGAATGGTCATTGAATGCGTCTGGGCCACTCGGAACACCATGCCTCGCTAAGTAATCCTGACTGCCACAAATAATAAAATCGATAGGACTCAGCTGGCGCACAATCAACTGGCTGTCCTGAACGACACCAGATCTAATCGACACATCAATCCCTTGCTCAATAATATCAACGTAGGCGTCATCGTAATGAATATCGATCGTGATACTGGGGTAGCGGCGACAAAACTCTTTTAATAAAGGGCGAATGTAAAGGCGACCATAGGAGACCGGCACATTAATCTTAAGCAGTCCTGAAAGCGCATCATTGTGGCTTTTCAATGAATCCTCACACGCCGTCAGTTCGTCCAGTACAAACCTAGCGGTATTTGCGTATCGACGACCGGCTTCTGTCAGACGGATCTGTCGCGTAGAACGCTGGAACAGCTGTATTCCCAGGTCGCTTTCAAGACGATGGATGGCCTTACTCACCGTAGAAGGGTCTGTGCCATACGCTTTGGCGGCCGCAGCAAAACTGCCACCTTCTAAAGTGGCAATAAAAAATCGTAGGGACCGTATCTTATCCATAAAACTCGTGCATTCCATTCGTGAACTTTATTCACTTTAGTAAAGACAAAGTGGCTCTTCAATAACCAATCAGCCCAAATATAATGAATCTCAATAACTTGATGCTCTGTTAGCGAGGAAAAAACAATGGGTAAAAATGGATTAAAGAATGCACTACAACTATTGATAGCGACCTTAGTCCTATTCTTTGGGATGCTTCAAACGGCACATGCGGCGGATAAACGCATTGGCATTCTGGTTTACGACGGCGTATTGACCTCTGATGTTACTGCGCCTTTAGAGGTCTTTGGCGTCGCAAGTCGGCTGACTTGGTTTAGCGATTATGAAGTGCTCACTATTTCCGTCTCTGATCAGAAAACCATTACCACTGAAGAGGGATTAAAAATTGGTGTGGATGCTTGGATTGGCGATCAGCCGGAACTCGACGTGCTGGTTTTAACATCCAGCTACGACATGGATGCGCTAATCGAAAACAAGGATCTCATTCACTTTATTCAAACCACATCAAAGGCGGCAGATTGGATGGCAAGTAATTGCTCTGGTGCGTATCTATTGGCCGAGGCTGGCCTTTTAAACGGTAAGAAAGCGACGACATGGGCAGGAGGTGAAAACGGATTACAAAAAGACTATCCAGCAGTTGATGTACAGGTCGACCAGAATTTTGTTGTTGATGAGGGCGTCATCACCTCAAACGGCAGCCTAGTTAGCTATCAAGCCGCCCTTAAATTGCTGCATCTCATGACTTCGGAATCTAAAGCTCAAGAAGTCGCAGACGCCCTTCAATACTCACGTTTTTCTACCCAGCAATTTTAAGCGGGCAAGGACGAAACCGCAGGTAACCTTTGAGCTTCAGAGGTTACCTTGCTACTCAGCTCTACACTTCTGATCTTAATCCTATGGAAAAACACAAACGATACGAAGCACTGACGAAGGAGCGATACCAAGATATCTATCGTCTCGCATATTGGCTATGCAAAGATCATCACCTTGCTCAAGATTTGGCGCAAGGCACCTTCCTGAAAGCGTGGCGATTCTTTGATAACTTAAATGATCCCAATGCCGCGAAGCCTTGGCTCATCACCATTTTGCGTCGTGAGAATGCTCGGCGCTTTGATAAAAAGCAGTACGATTTTGTCGATATTGATGAGTGTGTAATACAGGCAAAAACCTACCCTGGCAGTGACCACGACATGGCACAAGATTGGCTTCAAAAACAAATGATGATTCTCGAACCCAAATACCGAGAGCCATTGGTCTTAAAACTCGTAGCCGGGTTTAATCATAATGAAATTGCTCAAGTATTAGAGCTTAATCACAACACCGTGGCGACTCGATTATTCAGAGCACGCAATCAGATCATTGCGCAGAGGGAGCGCGATTAAGACACAAAAAAAGTAGTCAATCATGTCAACTAACTGGCTATGCTCCGGTCTATTTCATAAGTCGTTACACAACTCGGCGCTTTAACGCTTTACATCAAGCGCGACTAGATGAACACTTCTCGTCAAAGTACAATAACAGCCGACATAGAGTAGAGTCAGTAAAACATTATGAGTAACACAACGGCGAAAAAGCCGAATCCCCTATTCGAGATTCTTTTTAACGTATTCATCCCTTCCTTTATCTTGATGAAGTTTAGCGGCGATGAACACCTAGGAACAGCAATGGCGCTGGTTGTCGCTTTGCTATTTCCTATCATTTACGGCGGTATGGACCTTGTCCGGAACAAGAAATTTAACTTTATTTCTGCACTTGGCTTTATCAGTGTTTTATTAACTGGCGGCATTGGCTTGTTAGAGCTCGATACACGTTGGTTAGCCTTGAAAGAAGCCCTGATCCCTGGCCTGATCGGTTTAGCGGTTTTGGGCTCAACGTTTACCCGCTACCCTCTGATGCAGAAGTTAGTACTGAATGACACGGTATTGAATTTATCGCTGATTAACGAACGCTTGAAAGAGAACGGTCAATCAGAGGCATTTGAACGTTGTCTAATGTCATCAAACTATCTGTTTGCGAGTACTTTTGCGTTCTCATCCGCGATGAACTACTTCCTTGCGACTTGGATCGTGACCAGTCCTTCGGGCACGGCTGCCTTTAATGAAGAGTTGGGTAAGATGACGCTTTACAGTTACCCAATGATTGCCATCCCAAGTATGTTGATGATGTTCGGTATTTTTTATTACATTTGGCGTCAAGTACGTACGATGACATCGCTCGAAACAGAACAAATTTTCCATCTAAAATAGTCCCATCATTACAAATAACCCATCAAAAAAGGGAGGATTTTATCCTCCCTTTTCTCAACAGACTCACTGTAATTCATAGCGTCAAAATGATTTTTCCTGACACCGCCGATGAGCGTTGCTCAACCATTTCAATCGCAGTTTGAAAATCCTCTAGCGGCAGCTCAGACGCTACACTTAACTTTATATCGTTGGCAATAAAGTGGTCTAACATTTCAGCGAATACCGCCTTTCTCCCGCCTTTACCTACCGATTCTTCCCAATACCGCAAAAAGAAGGTGCTAAAGTCGATGTTGTTGGTCTTCATCAATTTAAAAAACGCAGGCGTATAAGGCGCTAACGACAACGTTCCGTAGTTGATGTATTGACCGTTTTCTTTCAAGGTACGAATGAGATACGTGCCAGCCTCACCGCCTATCGCATCCAAAGCGGCCGTTGGTTGTGGCAGTTTGCGCGTTTGCAGTTGCGCATGTAAGTCTTGCTTCGCGTCCAATACTGGAATCGTATCGTACGGATACTCGTCTGGCTTTGAAGTGACAGCAATCAGTGTAAAACCCAGGGAGTGGGCGAGCTGGGCAAATATCTTACCGATCGCCGAACCCGCCGCATTGATGATCACCACATCCTCTTTGTTCAACTTAGCCACTTTAGTGGTGATCACCCACGCGGTTAACGCGTTGATGTACAACTGGCAGGCATAGCCGTTATCCAAACGTTCAGGTAACGGAAAAAGATTCTCGGGCGAAGCATTGATGTAGTATTGCCAAGTACCACTCATCGCCACCAACACTTTTTGCCCAACTTGAAGGCCAGCGTGACCGACAGCACTGACTTCCACCACACGCCCAACCGCTTCAAATCCCGGCACGCGAGGTGGTACGTGAACGCGGCGGTATTGCCCAACGCCATAAATGGAAAGCAAGTCACTTGGGTTAATGTTTGTAGCTTCGAGCCTCACCCGAATCTTGCCCTGAACAAGCGATTTGAGGGGCTCTTTTTCCAACGACAGCGACGTTTTGGACTGACCAAAACAGAATTGATTCACTCGAGTATTTATCGTTGGTGCCATTGTTATTCATACCATGTAATTGAAATTCAAAAAGGAAGTTTCGCGACTTCTGCTCAAAAGCACTAAGTGAAGTCGAAGCTCTGTATTTCTACCTGCGCGATGCGCCGTTCACTCTAAACTGTTGTGGCGTCATATCAAAATAGGCTTTAAATGCTTTGATGTAGGATGAGTCATTTTGATAACCCACTAGGTCTGCAATGGCTTGGATTGGCAACGATTCATCTAACAAAGAAAGCGAGTAAATCAGCCGAATTTGTTGCCGCCAAAGCAGAAATGAAGTGTTGAATTCCTTGGCAAACAACCGTGATAAAGTGCGCTCAGACGCCCCAATTTTCTCCCCCACTCTTTTAGCGAACAGCTCGACGCGGGCTCGTCAGTCAGTTGCTCGAAAATCAGTTTTAGTCGGCGATCTTGTGGCAGTAATAACTGAAATGTCTGCACGTTGCTTTTCAAAATTTGATCATGCAACACCGCCAGCAAATGCAGTACTTCTTCGTGGCTTGTCTCATTTTCACACTGTCTGCGGATCTCTTGTAAAAGCTCATTTAAAAACGGCGTTAGGGCAATGGTTCTCACTTGTGGCTCGTACATTGCGCCAAACGCAGGGTTAAGGTAAATGCCAACAAAGATCGTGTTACTCAGAGCAATCGACTCGTGTTGAACACCCGCAGGAACAAATAACGCAGAAGTGTGCGGAACCAAATGCTGATAATGCTCCGTTTGCGTTTGCAATAACCCTTTGATAGGAAAGATGATTTGATGCCAAGTGTGTTGATGCTGCGCATCAATGTAACCTTTTGGCATGTCGATGGTTTTCACCAAAACAGGAGAATGGGGATTAGCGACCATCATCTCATTGGAGGTCATGACGCCTGACTTCGAATCAATTTGGCGAGTTAGCATTGTTGATTGTCTTTTCATCCCTACTCCGACACAAGTTCACTAGGCTATCATGCTCCGCATCGCGAATGAAGGTAAACACTTTATCTCTCATTCAAATAATAAGGAGGTTACATGAAGAAAATCGGCGTCGTAAAAGCTTTGCTAGCAGGGAAAACTGTCCCTTATGCTCATGGAGTGCAAAGCGCAATCAACAAACAAGTGTTGCCCGAGCGCCAGCACGCAACAGAGCTTGGTTTTATCAGTGATGAGCAAGGCGATCCACGCTTTCATGGTGGAATTCAAAAAGCGCTTCATATTTACCCAAGCGAGCACTACCCAATCTGGCAACAAGAATTAGGCGAAAGAACTATTTTCCAATCCGCTGGCGGCTTTGGCGAAAACATCAGCTCCGAGGGCGTCACCGAATCCACGATTTGCTTGAAAGATAAAATTCGCATCGGCTCAACACTACTTGAAGTGTCGCAAGGTCGCATGCCTTGTTGGAAACTTAACGTACGATTTGACCAACACGACATGGCGAGAAGACTGCAAGATACGCTTCGAACAGGCTGGTATTTCCGAGTATTGGAAGAAGGCGATATCGGTGCAGGTGACGAGATTATTCTGTGTGAAAGACCTTATCCAGAATGGCCATTGGCTCGCATCATGGGCGCGGTTTTCACTGGCTGTTTAGATAGAGAAGAACTCACTAAGCTGTCTGAACTGCCGTTAGTCGAGTCTTGGGGCAAGTTGGTCGAGCGCCGCCTAGAAACTGGCGAAGTCGAGGATTGGGAAATGCGCTTGGTTGGCCCAACAAGACAATAAAAAACGCAGAGTAAAAGCTCTGCGCTCACTATAAAAACGTGGCCTTGGTTATTACTGTCCTGCTGCATACTGACCATCGGTGACCTGCTCTTTCCAGATAACGTTTTCACCGTCTTTTGACGCCGTAACCACTAGGTGAGTCATTGGCGCATTTGGTGTAGCACCGTGCCAATGGTCGATACCAGGCGGACACCAAACACTATCACCAGCAGCAAATCGAATTACATGCCCATCACGCGTTCCTGTAAGTGCGGTACCGGAAGTGACGATCATGTGTTGTCCTGCTGGGTGAGTATGCCAAGCGGTTCGAGCTCCTGCATCAAAAGTGACATAGGCGGCGCTGTAGTTTGCAACTTCGTTTTCAGGAAACAACATCTCGACGTTAACTTTCCCGGTAAATAGGTTTTCAGGTCCTTGAAACGATTTCTGATCAGCAGAGCGATAAACTTGCTGCGAAGATGAGTTACCATCGGCTGCTTGAGCAATTGGAAGCATAAATCCCGTCGACAACAGCACAGACCAAATAAGCAATGATGATTTATTTTTCATAAAACGAATTCCTTTCTAATTGATATGATTGGCCAAATAATATTTATTTTTCCAAAACTGTTTTTAGGACCGATTGAGCATTGTTCGACACACTTTCACCACAGCACTCACTTAATACAACAATAAATTCCTCTAACTCTTGAATAGAAACATTGTTATTCATACTGATATTATAGTGAGCTGCTAATTGGCTATTAACACCGTTCATATTTGCTAATGCTGCAATCGTAGCAATTTCACGCTCTTTCCAAGTGAGCACATCGCGTTCAAAAATATCACCAAACAAATGTGCTTTTAGGTATTCATCAATTTGCGGAGAAAAATCGAATAGCGCGCCTTTTACTTCTGCACCAACAAGTTGTGTTTGGTTTTCAGCGCCAAATTCTAAGCTGGTTTTATCGTTAGGTAACGCGCTTGATTCTCGCCCTAAGATATCGGTAATACCTCGGCTTTTACGTTCCTCCAACACCGTCATAAATGTTGCTAGTCCATTCAAACTGCGCGGAAATCCAGCATACGCGTACAACTGAGCCAGCACTTCTTTTGTCTCGTTGACCGTTAGGCCTGCGTCTAACCCATCATTAAGGCTTTGTGTTAGTTTTTCTATTTCACCACTCGCAGTAAAAGCAGAAATAGGAATAATAGCTCGCTCTTTATCACTGAATATTTCTGATGCTGAAGCGATATTCGTTGTGCATAGTGTTGCCATAGTGAGCACCAATATTAATATTGATTTAACAGATTTGTTTAATGCTTTCATATCAAAATTCCATTATGTAACGGTGTTCTAATCCATAGAAGTTCTAGAAATATATTTATTAGCGTTCTGATTTCTACATTAATAATTCACATTGTTAACTAGGTCATTAATTGACTTTTTCGATCGTGACACTGTTTGTTTCTTTCGAAATAAAGCAATGAATCCCATCATCGATTTGACCTAATTTAATTAACCCAGACGCGTAACCAAAGTCTTTATAAAAGATAACTAAATTTCCCCAAGGGGCGTAATAAGAGATGTCACCCGCTTTTGATTGAGTTCCAGAAGGTGCGCCTTCGCGAGTTAACTTATTCGGTAAGTAAGCAATTTTCTCTGTATTTGCGTAGTCTTGTAGATCTAATGTTAGAGGCAATTGACGAACAAAATCGTCTGTACTCGCACTGCTCTTCAATGTGCCTGAAACACTGCAATCATCGAAAATAAAACGAATTTTCACCATATTTTCCTCCAATCCAGCGCTATTAACTTCTGCGTTTACAATGCAGGGGAACATCCAGGCACTACTCACCAAAACGCATCTCACCCACTGATTGAAACGGTATGCTTATCTCATCGATATTCCCTTTTCTCACTGAAAACTTAGCTCGGGCTACTTTAGTTGCATGTACTCTTGATCAGAGACTGGTTCGCACCATTCATTACTTGCGCCTTCAGCCGGTATTTCTATTGCTACATGTGAGAACCAACTGTCTTTAGCTGCGCCATGCCAATGCTTAGTACCTGGCGCAATATGCACGACATCGCCAACATTCAACTCTTGTGCTGGTTGGCCAAATTCTTGATACCAACCTCGCCCTCCTGTCGCTAACAGAATCTGCCCACCTTCATGATGAATATGCCAAAAATTGCGACACCCTGGTTCAAACGTTACGTTCGCCACGATAAGACCAGGCTGATTGAGCAACGCCAGATAACTCGTACCGGTAAAGTAATCCGCATACGCTTCATTCTTTTCACCAAACTCGAAAATGCCTCGACCTTGAAATACACCGGCTTGCAGTACGTCAGGGATTTGAGTATTGCTTTTGTTATTCATCATGACTCCAAATAGTGTTCTTGAGTGCTTACAACTCACCAAACCATAGGTTCACTGTATTGCGCTTTGATAGATGACCGTTAGCCTATTCATTGCTAATACTTGCCCAATATTCCAAACCAATACAAAAGACAACCATACTTGAGACCGGTTAGAAAAAACGGAATAAAAACTCATCTATACATAAGCATTTGACTATTAAATAATAAAATTCATGACAGACAATTAACCCGCTCAAAAACCAACCAGAAAGATCACTCTCTGATCGCTTAACCTCGAAATAGACACTTGCCCAATATTCTTTACTTAAAGAAATGAACTGTTATAACTATGCTTAATGAAGTCGCTTAATTGACTCCGAAGAGGCGTTAACTACAAAGGCAGAAATCGCATGCCGTTAACACCGAACCTGAGGCCAACCAGAGGAGAGCACTGACTTATGCAAGAGGTACCGTCAAACACTTCGTCAACCCTGGCCAGTGCAATAGAAGAGCTTGCCAAGCACATTGAGAAATGGGCAAATGGCGCGAACCAATATGACACAGAAATTCCAGGATTAAGGTTCAGTCGTTGGACAACCCCAACACCACCGACAAGCTACACCCACAACCCAAGTATTTGCTTAATTGCTCAAGGGAGAAAGCGCGTGTTGTTGGGTGAAGATAGCTTTGTTTACGATGCGAACCACTTTTTAATCTCCTCTGTCGACTTGCCGATTATCGCCAATATCATTGAAGCCAGTGAAGATAAACCTTATTTAGGGGTGATCATGGAGCTGGATCTGACTGAAATATCTCAACTTATTGTCGATAGTGAGCTGACGTTTAATCAAAGCAAAGAAGCGCAAAAAGGCATAGCGGTTGGAGAATTATCGGAGCCATTACTTGACGCCTTTCTGCGTTTAATAGAGCTGCTGGATGAAGGACAAAGCATCAAAATTTTAGCGCCGATCATTAAACGAGAGATTTTTTATCGACTGTTAATCACCGAACAGGGCGCTCGTCTTAATCAAATCGTGACTGCAGGAAGTCACAGCCATCAAATCGCGAAGGCCATTGATTGGTTGAAGAATAATTTCGTAAAGCCGTTAAGTGTCAGTGAGTTAGCCGCCTACAGTGGCATGAGTAAATCGGCGTTTTATACCCACTTTCGTTCTATGACATCTATGACGCCACTGCAATTTCAAAAGAAATTAAGACTCAGCGAAGCTCGGCGTTTAATGCTGACAGAAAACCTCGATGCCATGGCGACTACGTTTAAAGTGGGTTACGAAAGCCCTTCTCAATTTAGCCGTGAATACAGCCGTTTATTTGGTGCGCCACCATCCAAAGACATCAAGTCTTTGCGCGAGAGTATGGGTTAAGCTCGGAATATCCTAGGAAGAAGCTAGAAAGTGAAACCGTCAGCCTCGTACTGCCTCGAGGCTAACGGTTTTATTATTTGGGAGAGAATGAACGTCACCTGCATTTGCAAGCAAAACTGCGCAATATTGTTTATAACACCGCTTGTCGACTAGGCAAAAATACCTCACCCAACATACAGCGAACCGAGCCACCACCAATAGATTCTATGGTAGAAACATCGAATGGCAGCAATTTACCGTGCGTCGAAAGTTGATTTCTTTGTGCTGGAGAGAAAGCATCGTATGCCGATTGCGACATCGCAATGACTTTGTCTCCATTGATGGTTTCCAACTGAAGAATGTTGCCGCAGAAGTGGTTCATTTGCTCAATCGAAATAGAGATCACTTGTTTATCTTTAGCGAGAGATTTCATCACAAAACGACGCTCAAATTCTGGGATCACTTCGTCACAAATCACGCAGAACTGCTCACCCACAGCCATCATCACGTTGGTATGGTAAATAGGCGCACCAGATGGCAAACGAGTTTGGAAAGAGATCACTCGTTCATAGCCAATACGATCGGCGTAATCTTCTAAAACCAGACGATCACAACGTTGTGAGAGTGCGGCATAGACCGTTTTATTTAAGTGGTCAAAGACCATCACACCCGTGCTTTCTAAATACGCTTGCTCATCAAGATATTCAGTTAGGCTGCTACGTCGATGAACTTCTCGCCCAGCTTGCGCTAGTGCCGCCACAAGCGCATCGGGACGCACTTCTTTTTGACGGTTTTCACAGGCCATTGGAAAGGTGTACAACGTGCCATCTGGCGTAGTGCTAAACCAGTTGTTTGGAAATACCGCGTCTGGCGTCGCAACATCTGAAGCCGGATAATCAAACTCAACAACTTGAACGCCCTCTTGACGCAGCGTTGCTACCATACTCGCGAACTCGGCCATCACTCTACGCGAGACTTCTTCTTGGCTGAGTGACACTTTATGTTGGAACTCATTATCTTGTGCGGTTTCTTCATTAAAACGAAACTCTTTCGGTGGCACCATCACTACGCAGTTTGCGGTTTGGCGCTGAGCACTTTGCGTGCTTTCTTCTTTCCCATTAGCAAATTGGGTCACTGATTCGTGTAATAGCATCCAATACATTCCTTATCACTAGAATGAGGAGATTGTAAATTTATTGTTAACTTCAGTTTTGCTGTTTTCACAATTAATTTAATTATCTAGAAGTAATTTTCACTGAACTTAGCTTATTTCTCCCGAAATTTTATTGTCACTATGCAGGTTTAAGGTTTTATGGTATCGCGATGAACATGCGAAGAATTCATCATAAGAATCAGAACCATAGACAACCACACCCATAACCAACTAGTTACATTTAAAACACAATCGGTTAGACTATTTTTTCGCCCCACTCGTCAATCCGTCTGCTTTCTCGAGGAGCAGCCAAAAACCCTTATACACGCGACTTCGTCCAAAGCTGCGTGAATCGATGGATTTAGCCACCCCAAATGGCACTGTTTTAACTTTAGGATGAGTTATGTTTAAACGATTTGAAGGCTTTACAGAGCCGTTCCCCAAATCTACACCAGATCAGCCTCCTTCAGGGATGCTCGCTTTTTTACGTTATTATACCCGCGGCTACGAAAAGCCTTTGATCATCATGTCTTTGATGGCCACGATTGTTGCTGTCGTTGAAGTTATGTTGTTTGGCGCGATGGGACAATTAGTTGATTGGTTGTCTACCAGCAATCCAGAAACGTTCTTGCAAGACAATAAAGCAGATTTAATTTTCTACGGAACCTTATTGTTGGTTGTCATGCCCATTTTGGTGATCGTGTATTCGTTGCTCGTTCACCAAACATTATTGGGCAACTATCCAATGTCTATCCGCTGGCTTGCACACCGGTATTTGCTCAATCAAAGCTTAAACTTCTATCAAGATGATTTTGCAGGCCGAGTTGCAACTAAAGTCATGCAAACGTCACTAGCTGTGCGCGAAACCGTCATGAAAGCTATGGATGTGTTTGTTTATGTTACGGTTTACTTCACCAGCATGATCATTATGTTAGCGACGGCAGACTGGCGTTTGATGATCCCAATGATCGTCTGGCTGCTCGCTTACATCGCTATCCAAATCTATTTCGTTCCTAAGCTCAAAGATGTCGCTTCAGCGCAAGCCGATGCACGTTCGACAATGACAGGACGCATCGTCGACAGCTATACCAATATTCAAACCGTCAAACTGTTTTCTCATAGCCAGCGCGAAACCCAATATGCCGAGCAAGGCATGAAGGGATTTTTGAATACGGTCTATCGTCAAATGCGCCTAGTGACCGGCTTTGACGTTGCTGTAGAGATCTCAAACTATATTTTAGTCTTTTCCGTTGCTGCTTTATCGATTTACCTGTGGTTGGATAGTGCCATCAGCGTTGGCGCGATTGCGATTGCTGTTAGCCTTGCATTACGCGTAAATGGTATGTCGATGTGGATCATGTGGGAAGTTGGCGCCCTCTTTGAAAATATGGGAACCGTAGTCGATGGAATGAAAACGCTCTCTAAGCCAATTGATATTAAAGATAAACCAGGCGCAAAAGACTTAGTTGTCACTGAAGGTGGCATTCACTTTGATAACGTCAGCTTCCATTACGGTGAGAACAAAGGCGTGATTAGCCACCTCGATCTCAACATCAAACCAGGAGAGAAAGTCGGCTTGGTTGGGCGCTCCGGCGCCGGAAAATCAACTCTGGTGAACTTGTTACTTCGTTTCCACGATGTCGAAGACGGCAGCATTAAGATCGATGGACAGAACATCTCTGAAGTCACACAAGACTCTTTGCGTTCAAAGATCGGTATGGTGACCCAAGATACTTCTCTGCTGCACCGCTCTATTCGCGACAATATTTTGTATGGCAACCCAGATGCGACAGAAGAAGATTTGCTGAAAGCCACTAAGCAAGCGCATGCCCATGAGTTTATTGAAACTCTGACCGACCCATTTGGTAATGTCGGATACGATGCGCAAGTTGGTGAACGTGGTGTGAAACTGTCTGGCGGCCAACGTCAGCGTATCGCAATATCTCGTGTGCTACTCAAAGATGCACCATTGTTGGTACTGGATGAAGCAACATCGGCTCTGGATTCAGAAGTCGAAGCAGCCATCCAGGAAAGCTTGAATGAGTTAATGCAAGGAAAAACCGTTATTGCGATTGCGCACCGATTGTCGACCATCGCACAAATGGATCGCCTCATCGTGCTAGATAAAGGCAGTATTGTTGAGCAAGGTTCTCACCAAGAGCTCATCGCGAACAACGGTATTTATGCCCAGCTTTGGGCGCATCAAACTGGCGGATTTATCGCTGAAGAGTTAGAAAATCAACACGTTTCTTAATTAGCGAGAAACCCAATAAAAACGGCGCATGAAGCGCCGTTTTTCATTTTTATTAATAAACCTATACTCATATAGCCATTATAGTTTCTCATATATGAAACACCCTCCATGATAAAGCTCACATTTTTTCTGCTAATATACCGCCTCGTTGCGTATCCATTGCAATGAACACAATACAGAGTTTTGAGCCGTCTTCATTTGTCATTTCACTTTTTGAGAAACAGCTATACTCAATAGATGGCTTAGTTATTAGATTAACAATAAGGTAATTAGCTTATGTGTAAATGTGGTTCAATGCAGATCGTACAACTCAAACCAAGTTGGGCTGACAAGCTATTCGGCTACTCAGAAAGATGGAAATGCCAACTTTGTTGTAAGATCTACCGCATCTAAAATTAAAAATAGAATCTTAGTTTTTCTAAGAAAAAGCAGTGGCCCGACAGTAATTGTCGGGTTTTGTTTTTCTGCACATCCATTTTTATCCCTTCGCAACACGGTCACTCATCACGGCAAAACCTAGCATCTCAATGTGACTTAGGTATAGAATCAGGCCCACTTATTTATTCCGATATTCACATATAACTGGTCACTATGAACAAAAGTTTGCTAACGAATGTCCTCGCTATCGCTTTGATGGCTGGAGGTCATCAATTACAAAACGACTACCTTTGGTATGCGGGGCTGTTTGCGTTCTCAGGCGCCATCACTAACTGGCTTGCCATCCACATGCTGTTTGAAAAAGTGCCTGGATTATACGGTTCTGGCGTGATCCCCGCGCGATTTGAAGAGTTTAAACTGGCTATCAAAAACTTGATGATGGAGCAGTTCTTTACCGAAGCGAACATCGATCGATTCTTGAACAAAGAAATGGCGGGCGGTGTAAACATCGATCTTCAACCTGTGATTGAGAAAGTGGATTTAAACCCAGCGTTTGACTCTTTGGTAGAAGTGATCGAAGGCTCTCAATTTGGCGGCATGCTAGCGATGTTTGGCGGCGCGGAGGCATTACAACCTATGCGGCAGCCTTTCGTCGAAAAGATGCAAGAATCCATTATTGAGTTGAGCAAGAGCGATAACATCAAAGAAGCACTGAAAGAGCAGTTCGAATCTCCTGCTATGATGGATGAGATAAAGCAAAACATTGAAGGCATCATTGATCAACGCTTGAGCGAGTTAACACCCGCACTGGTCAAAGAAATGGTGCAAAAAATGATTAAAGAACACCTTGGCTGGCTAGTCGTTTGGGGTGGCGTATTTGGTGGTTTGATTGGTGTTATCAGCACCTTTATCGGCGCATAGTCGCTCACCGATTTATCAAAAAGGAGCTTCGGCTCCTTTTTTGATCTTGAAAAAGTAATACGCCAAGTCACGTTAAATAATATGCTCAATGCATAAGCGCTGCAGTCATAGACATCAGCCTCGCCTAACCAAGGAGCTCCGGGTTCACGCCAAATCCTGTTTTATGTTCTTCAATTACCACTTCACTACGAGTCTGGATCACGCCCGGAAGTGTGCCTAACTTACTCGACATAAACTCCTGATACGCTTTCATACTCTTAACACGAACCTTTATCATGGTATCGAAGTCCCCAGAGAGCGAATAACACTCTTCAATTTCCGGCATCAATTCGACGGCTTTCGCAAACTTTTCAAAAATGGAAAAACTGGTTTGGTCTAAGCGAATATGGATGAATACTTGCACATCCAACCCTAATTTTTCCGCATTCAGCTCCGCATGGTAGCCATTGATATACCCCTCTTTTTCTAGCCGCTTCACGCGGTCAGAACACGGCGAGGTCGTTAAGTTGATCTGCTTTGCGAGTTCAACAACTGGAATTCTGCCTCTTGAATGAAGCACTCTCAAAATGTGTAAATCAATCCGGTCCAATTGGTAACTCATTAACCACATCCTTGTAACCACTCAGGAAGCATCACATTAATCGTTGCTTAAACAATTGCAAACCATCAAATGCACAGCATGTGAAATTCAGCAGAGAATAATTAGAAAATAACTAAGGAAGGAAAGGGCTGCGATTACTGCCGCTCTCTCCATAACCGAGTATGAAGAACAAAAGTAATCTAGCAGCTCCCGTAGAGTCGCAAATTTGAAAGCGTGTGATACGCCTTTATAGATCTGGCGTGCGGGACAAGCCGCCCTGTTTAGCTATTAATCATAGCTATCGCTCTGAATTAGAGAGCTGCCGACGTATGCCTGGTAGGATGAGGAATCACTTCTCCAATTGCACGATGATTACAGCATCGGCAGTAGTATTGTGGTTCCATCTCGTAGTAGTGTTCACCTGATACAAATTTCGCCATCAGCTGTGTAAAACTCACCACTTTACCTGTCAACGAATCAACGGGCTGTGGCTCGCAACGCTTCATGATCACTTTATGTTGCGTTGATTTTCTACAAGCTGCGCAATATATATCCGGCATTTCTCTTCTCCCTGTTTTTCAGTACTACTGACAATTGACATATTTTGTTCAAAATAATTCCACAATAAAAAAGCCCCTTTAATTTTTTGTGTCCTATCTTCAAAAAATTGGACGAAAGTATCAAAAAATTGAGACATTGGTCAGACCTCAACTTTTGTACCATTATTATGAACGAACGCACTTATGTGTGTAATAATACGACACATCACACATAAGCAATTGTTGCTACTCGCTATTTCAATCTGCAATGAACAGTTCTATGGCGTTTTAAATGTGGCTTTCACTCACATTTCCTATTCAGGCATTACTTGGTTGTTTAAACATACCTGATTTACAGTGTGAATCTGCAATTTCAACGATACTGACGCATCTCAAGGACGCACGATGACGCTTCAACCAACACTCACGACACAAAGGCTTATTCTTCGCCCATTTCATCCGACAGACAGCGAAAAAGTCGCACGACTCGCAGGAGACAAGAGCATTGCAGATATGACGGCAAATATTCCTCATCCCTATGAAGAGCCGATGGCACAAATTTGGATTGAGAGCCATGTTGGCCTATATCACCAACGTAGTGGGGTCATATATGCCATTACTCAACGTCAAGACGATGCGTTAATTGGTGCTGTTAGTCTGCTAAACATCTCCGAGGGAGTCGGCACATTAGGGTATTGGCTTGGCGTCGATTATTGGGGGAATGGGTTGGCTCAAGAAGCGTCAATGGCTTTAATTCAATTCGCCAGACCACATTTTGAGTTATCGGGCCTAAAAGCGATGCACTTGGTCGAAAACAGACAATCCCAATCAGTCATTCAAAAGTTGGGCATGACGTATATCGACAATCACATCATCAAAATGCAGGGAAAAGAACGAGAAGTCTGTGTATACCAACAAATATTTTCGCCTCAAGTAACCGTAGCGACCTCTCAAAATTAAGGCACTAAAAAACCAGCCTCTCAGCTGGTTTTATCTTTCACCTTGAAAGGCATAAATACTAGTCTTGTGCGACTTTCACACGAATCTTGCTCTTGTGTACTGAAGACAGGTTTAGTGCCTCCAACGCCGCAACGGCTTCGGCTTCATCCGGCATGATCACAAAACCAAACCCTTTTGATAAACCCGTCTCTTGATCAAGCACGACGGTGCAAAGCTCAACTTTGCCGTAGTTTGAGAACAGAGTACGGATGTCTTGCTCTGTCGTCTCACGAGCTAAGTTTCTTACTAGAAGTTTCATATTAAACCATTTTATGTTTATAACGCCTCAATTCTCTCAGCTTCTCCCTTACAAACCAAGTGAATAATGTTCTTGCGAAGGCTAGATGTCTCTAAGTGTTTCTGTTTAAATGATTTTTAGTGATAACGCTCTGAATCCTGCATTACGAGACGATTGGAGTATAAAAGCCTAGGAGATTCGACATGGAAACCAAACGTTTAAAGCTCATCCCAGCTTGCTTGGAACGTGCAGAAGAAGCACATCAGGCCGTTGTTCGTAGCCAAAAAACGCTTGAAGTTTACCTGCCATGGGTACCTCACGTGCTCACTTTAGAAGCGATGATTGCAGGGACAGAGAAAGCCATCGCAAACTTTGAAAACTTCGAAGAAGAGTTGCGCTACTACCTAATCGACAAGGAAAGCGATCGTTTACTCGGCGCCATTGGGTTAATGATCCATGATCAAGAGATACCGGCATTTGAGATTGGCTATTGGCTTGATGATCGCGCGGTAGGCTACGGTTATATCTCTGAGGCGGTAGCGGCGATTGAAAACTATGCATTCGAAGCGTTGGACGCGAAAAGAATCGCGATTTTAGCCGATGCGAATAACCGCAAAAGTCGTGCGGTTGCTGAGCGCTGTGGGTATGAGTTTGAAGGTGAGCTAAGCAATGCTCGGCGTG
This sequence comes from Vibrio sp. M60_M70, assembly GCF_037162085.1. NCBI lineage: Bacteria > Pseudomonadati > Pseudomonadota > Gammaproteobacteria > Vibrionales > Vibrionaceae > Vibrio > Vibrio sp. M60_M70. The sequence continues at coordinate 259,165 of NZ_JARLUL010000002.1, read as the reverse complement.
CGCCTTCTGGCGAGCTGAGTAACACCGTCATTTACGCCAAAGTTCGTCGTGACTGACACACTCACAAAGAATAAAGCGACGTGACAGTCTGGCCTCAAGCAATCACCATTAACGTTTATTAAATTCAGATAAAACAAAGCCCGCTGTATAAGCGGGCTTTGTGTTCGTAAAAGGAAGTAATTAGTCTAGTTCAACTAGTTTCTTCTCGTACGATTGATGTTGGTCTAATACGTCTTGCGCTGCACCGCCTGTCGCTTTGCTGATAACAACGATAGCAAGCGTAGAGAAGATGATGCCCGGTACGATTTCGTACACATCAAACCAACCGCCAGTTAGCTGCTTCCAAACAACGATAGTGATACCACCAACAAGGATACCTGCTAGTGCGCCGTTACGGTTCATACCGCTCCAGTAAAGGCTAAGTACAACCGCAGGACCAAATGCAGCACCGAAGCCAGCCCAAGCGTAAGAAACAAGACCAAGTACTGAACTATCTGGTGTCATTGCTAGGAATAGCGCAACAAGCGAGATCACGATAACGCCGATACGGCCAATCATTACGATTTCTTCAGAAGAGGCTTCTGGCTTGAATACTTGCTTGTAGAAATCTTCTGCAAGCGCTGAAGATGAAACAAGAAGCTGTGAGTCTGCTGTACTCATTACCGCCGCTAGAATTGCTGCTAACAACATACCCGCAACGACAGGGTGGAATACTGCGTTAACCAATAGCATGAAGATCTTCTCGCCATCTTCTAGTTGAGTGCCCGGATGACCCGTAACCCAAACCAAACCGACAAGACCAACAAGCATTGCACCAACCATAGATAGTGCAGTCCAAATCACAGCGATACGACGTGCAGTCGTTAGATCTTTGTTTGAACGAGACGCTTTAAAACGCGCTAGGATGTGTGGCTGACCAAAGTAACCAAGACCCCATGCCGCTAAAGAGATGATAGCAATCGCAGACAGTGGTTCACCTTTGGCGTCATTCCATAGCGTTGCAAGTTCTGGATTGATGTCATGCAGATCAGAAGTTAGCTGACCTAGACCACCGTCCATAACAGCAACAGGAACAATCATTAGCGCAGCGGCCATTAGCAGACCTTGCACTAAGTCAGTCCAAGATACCGCAAGGAAACCACCGAATAGTGTGTAAGAAACGACACACACCGTACCGATGATAACAGCGTAGGTGTAATCTAGACCGAATACCGTCTCAAACAGTTTGCCCCCTGCGACCAAACCTGAGCTGGTGTAGAAAAGGAAAAATAGAAGAATGAAAAACGCAGAGATTGTCTGGATCAGTTTCGACTTATCGTTGAAGCGACGTGACAGGAACTCTGGCAACGTTAACGCGTCAGTTTGGATACTGTAGGTACGTAGGCGTTTTGCACTGATGAGCCAGTTTGCCCATGTACCAAGAAGTAGACCGCCGGCTAACCAGAAGGCCTCGATACCCGCAGCGTACGCATAGCCAGGCAAGCCTAGCAGCAACCAACCACTCATGTCTGAAGCACCTGCAGATAATGCAGCAGGCCACGGACCTAGGCTACGGCCACCTAGGAAGTAATCAGATGAATTGGAAGTCCTCTTATACGCGTAAACGCCAATAGCAACCATAATCAGTAAATACGCCACAAAAGTGGACGTGATAGCAAAGCTATTTTCTATCATTAGATAGTCCTCGTTATAATTATTTCCTTCCTTGCCTGCCCTGATATTTTACCGTCTCAGCAATACATCAGAGTATAAGAAACCAATCTGGACCGGCTCTCAGTCCAGTTACTCCAGATTGGTATCACAAGTCAGGTTAGTGAGTTTCGTTCCCCAACTCGAGTAGAGTCGCGTTACCACCCACCGCGGTAATATTTATCGTTCGAGTGCGCTCGGTAATGAAGCGCAACGAGAGATGAGGATCATGAGCCAATTTCGGTGACTCTAAATCCGTTTCAGAAACTAAGCCGACGATTGCACCGTCACGCTTAGCTAGTTGAAGATTGAGCGCATGCTCAACCTGTGAACGCCCAACATAACCCACACTACGTACATCGCTCTCAAGCAACGGGGCAGACGCATCGTACGCAACAACCTGGACTAAGTTAGATGGGAAGTTTGCCAACGCTACAGCTTGCTTAACCAGTTGGTTTAGCTCTGCATTGTCACTGCAAACGACCACACTGTTGCCTGCAATTAAGGCACAGGTGATCATCGCAAAAGCACTGTATAACGCATTATCAGCAGGCTCGATGTTGTTTTCACAAATCACCAAAGCCACACCGCGTCCTGCGGCATACAGTTCGTTAGTTTCCCCTGTAGGGCCAACTAACTGGTGAGTTTCTGCAAGAAGAGTTGATGCTTGTTGCAAGTGGTAAGAAACCACTTTGGCAACGGTAGACTGCTGCCCTTCTAATGCAGATTTAAATGCCAGAACATGCTCGCATTTGTAATCAAAATCAGTCAGATTCCACTGCTCCCACGCAGAGAATGCATCTTTAAAATAGGTGATCTGATGAACCATAATGCGACTCCTTATGCGTTTTCTGCTTGAGCAAGAAGATGTTGAGTAAAGCGGAATAGGTAGTGTGGACCACCAGCTTTCGGGCCAGTACCCGACAAGCCTTGACCACCAAACGGCTGTACGCCAACCACAGCACCAACTTGGTCTCGGTTGATGTAGCAGTTACCCACTCGAGCGTGTTTCTCAATCCAACGGTACGTGGTTTCGTTACGGCTATGGATACCCATCGTCAAGCCAAAACCCGTCTTGTTGATCTGCGCAACCACGTTCGGTAATTCAGACGCTTTAAAGCGAACAATGTGCAAGATTGGACCAAATTGTTCTTCTTTCAGCACATCGATGCCCGAGATTTCAAACGCACTTGGTGAGACAAAGTCACCATGCTGGCACGATTCATCCAGCTGTAGCTGAGCGACTTTAGTCTGTGTTTTACTCATTTGCTCAAGGTGAGCAAGGAGTTTTTGTTTTGCATTGCTGTCGATAACCGGACCAACATCCGTTTTGTGTAGGTAAGGTAAACCAACATGCAGCTCGTTCATCGCACCTTGAATCAGGTTGATCATACGGTCTGCTACATCTTCTTGTACAAATAGAACACGAAGGGCAGAACAACGCTGACCGGCAGATGCAAACGCTGAACGAATCACATCACGCACCACCTGCTCTGGCAATGCAGTACTGTCCACGATCATTGCGTTTTGACCACCTGTTTCCGCAATAAACGGAACCGGTTTCGCGCTGCGCTCCGCAAGCGTGACGTTAATGCGTTGCGCAGTTGCCGTTGAACCAGTGAATGCCACACCAGCAATAGCATCATGAGAAGTCAGTGCATGACCAATCTCAGCGCCGCGACCAGTAAGTAACTGAATCACACCAGTAGGGAAGCCCGCATCAAGCATTAGTTCAATAGCGCGAGCGGCAATTAAGCTTGTTTGCTCAGCAGGTTTTGCAACCACAGTGTTACCTGCAATCAATGCTGCCGTTACCTGACCAAGGAAGATAGCCAACGGGAAGTTCCAAGGGCTAATACATACAAACACACCAAGACCTTCACGGCTAGAAATGCGTTTCACACCGTCAAAACCTTCTAGCTCAAATGGCTGTAGGTTTTGCGCTTGTTTCGCGTAATAACGACAGAAATCCACTGCTTCACGAACTTCATCAATGCTATCGTGAATCGTCTTGCCCGCTTCTTTGTGACAAATCGCCACCAGTTCAGCCAGATTTTCTTCCATTAAGTCAGCAAGCTTTTCTAAACAAGCCGCTTTTTGCTCAACAGGAACACCTTTCCAATCAGAGAAAGCAGTTTGCGCCGCATCAATTGCAGCGGAAACATGATCAAGTGTTGCAAATGCCACCTTGCCGACTTCAATTCGTCGATCGTACGGTGCGGTGATGATCTCAGCCGCATTTTCCTTGATCATGCTTTCGGCAAAACGCTCACCATTGATCATCGGGCCTGCAACCCACTGATTGTCCATGAAGCTTTCTACTTGCGCTTCAAATGGCTTCGCCTCACTGTCGATATCAATGTTGACGCCGTATGAGTTCTTACGCTCAGGGAAGATATCGGCAGGTAATGGGATCTTGTCGTTGTGTAGCGTGTCAAAACCCGTCAACACATCAACAGGATGATGAGTCAACTCGTAAATCGGACAACGCGCATCAACCAGACGGTGTACAAACGAGCTGTTCGCGCCATTTTCAAGCAGACGACGAACCAAGTACGGAAGAAGATCAGCATGGCTACCGACAGGAGCGTAAATACGTACTGGCTGACCATACATTTCCATAACATGGTTATACAGTGAATCACCCATACCATGTAGACGCTGGAACTCGTACTCTTTGTGCTCAGCCATAACGGCGATTGCCGTCACCGTGTGGGCATTGTGGCTTGCAAATTGTGGGTAGATATTACCGCGAACACCTTCGCTAAGTAGGAAACGAGCACAAGCTAGGTACGCAACGTCCGTCGCTTCTTTGCGAGTGTATACCGGGTAATTAGCGTAACCCGCTTGTTGAGACCACTTGATTTCGCTGTCCCAGTACGCGCCTTTAACCAAACGCAGCGGAATAAGGTCACCCTGCTCTTTTGCGAGTGCGTTTAGCCACACCAAGACTGGTAGAGCACGTTTTGAATAGGCTTGAATAACCAAACCAAACTTGCCCCAACCTTTCACAAGATCGCTACGGTACACTTTCTCGAATAGCTTCAGAGAAAGCTCAAGGCGATCCGCTTCTTCTGCATCGATTGTGATTGCAACGTCGACTTCAATTGCACGTTTCAATAGCTGCATTAGTGAGTCATACAACTCTGTCATTACACGTTCTTCATTTGCGACTTCGTAGCGCGGGTGTAATGCAGAAAGCTTGATGGAAATCGAAGGCGCAGGACTGGTGTCATTGCCGTAAGTCTCTCGACCTACCGCTTCGATCGCCATTAGGTAATCTTTGAAGTACTTGTTCGCGTCCGCTGTGGTTAACGCAGCCTCACCTAACATATCGAATGAGTAGGTGAAACCTTTGTCGCGCATTGGGCGACCGTTCTTTTGCGCTTCTTCGATCGTACGGCCACGAACAAACTGGTGACCCATGATCTTCATTGCCTGATACATGGCTTTACGAATCACAGGCTCAGAGAATTTATTTACCAGACGGTTTACAGCCTGACCTGGGCTCTGGGTGCCTTGCTCACCAAGACCAACCACTTTACCTGTTAGCATAAGTCCCCATGTTGATGCGTTAACAAACACAGAGTCAGAGTTTTTCAGGTGAGATTTCCAGTCTGCGACGCTCAACTTATCTTTAATCAAAGAATCTGCTGTCGCGGCATCTGGGATGCGCATTAATGCTTCTGCAAGACACATCAGCAAGATACCTTCTTGAGTATCTAAGCTGTATTCCAACAATAGAGCATCAATCATCTGGATTGACTTCTTATCGGCACGAATGGCTTCGATAAGTTGGGTCGTTTGGGTAGTGATCGCCGATTTTTCATCCTCTGTCGGCGTCGCTAGTGGCAATAGTTGCTCTAGCCATTGAGACTCGTCCACCATATACAATGGCGAGATCAGTGACCACAACTTATCAAGCGGCTGCCCGATAAATTCCGGTGTCAACACGTTCGTAGCTGTAAACATGTGTGTTCCTCAATCTCACTCCTCGAAAACCGCTTCGAGGATTATCAATGGCTGGCAGTGTATTTTGAGGCCGATAAGAATACTTGTCAAAAACTACGACATTTTTGCCAAAAACTCGCTTTTATAACAAAACATCCACATAGTCACATTCAAATAGGTAATATTTTGTGTTGTAAATTTTAATTTTTTCATTGCAATCACAACAAAATGTCAAGAATATCAATAAGATTTTTGTGAAGCGTCCGCTCTAAGAGAAAATGTAGGATCAAGTGGCATATCAGTCACACCAAAGGACAGAGAATTTAACAAAACGAGAGATAGGTCACGTGAATAAAACACAATAAAACCATGCATATTGCATGGTTTTATTCTGATTGCTGCTAATTTGACCTAAAAATACGCGTTGTTATCCAACTTGTTTTTTATAACGGGATGGCGAGATTCCCTGTAAGCGAGTAAAAGTATGAGTAAACGTACTCTGGCTTGAGAAACCAGTGAATTCGGCAATTTGCCCTAAAGAAAGGTGGCCTTGCTCGATTAATTCACGAGCCATGTCGATACGCTTTCCGAGAACATATTGATGAGGTGTAATCCCCATCTGCTCCTTAAACAAGCAATGGAACTGACTTTCCCCAAGAAACACTCGTCCCGCTAATTGAGCCACACTGATCTTATGGCTAAGGTGCTGCTCGATGTAGCGATCAATCGCCTCCAAATCAAAGCGTGACTCTTTTCGGCTAGTCTCAAATGCCGAGATATGGCGCTGCATTAATGCAATCACGGTGTCATTGCACGCGCGACTTAACAGCAGATCATCCGGATGGTTTCGCATTTCCTGAACCAACATCTGTATCAGCTTCTGAATTTGACCGTCTAACTGAAAGTAGACATGGTCTCTCTCCAGATTATTGATTTTCTGCAGCATTTCAGGATCATCATTTGTCGGTTTTGGCATATTCAACACCAAAATATCCGATTGATTAATGACGCCACCGAAAGCATGATCAGAGCATGCGGTTACCACACAACCTTGACCAGGACCGACAAGATTACCTCGTCCACGCACTTCAAATTCGGCTTGTCCTTTTAAACCAATCACGATCTGTGTGTAAGAATGATCATGGCAATCCATATAAGACGGAAGTGTGATCAGTTCTGCTGGCTTAGGCAGCATAATCTCTTGATATGGCGGGGCTTTGGGGTTATCTGAATCACTCATTTTAAACAGTCGTCTTTACACGGTCAGCTTACGTCTTGGCATCATATACCTTCCTTGTTGGGTTGCAACTTTTCCCCAACTCAATCGCACAAGATCAAAACAGCATGATCAAGCTCGTTTACATGATCATAGTTCCGGAACGATGATCATGCGAGGTTAACTTACGGTCAATGAGCAACCAATTTTCTTAACAAAAACGGATAGATAGAAGCACCTTACGTATACATAACCAATAGATATAAAGATCCTTGTTACCGAACAATCCGTTATTTGGTAGAACACTGCGGTTCAAAATAGATAAATCGCCTCATAAACAGATCAAAGCCACCTCTTGAAATCAACATAGAGGGATTTCCCCCTTACTAATATGCTTCTGATTCAATACATTAGTCCTCGAGCTTTAAGATGCATACGATCTAAAGCTCTCGGTATCTCATTGATACCTCTAACTTACTTAGCAGACCCTCGCTAGGTAATTTAGAACCTCTTCTACACGTCGACAAGATTATATCTTGTGTTGCCAGCCCGTCTTCAGGCTGGCTTTTTTTCGCTTCTCAACAATGAAAACAATGGCATAAGCTGATATTATAGCTTTCGTCTCACTGTCCCTCTCATATGACTTAGGCGCCGTTCTCCCTCTCGATGATGAACGCCAACTAAATTACAACTGAGTTGTAGGAAGCATGATCAAGGACGATACGAGTTGTAAGCCGAACATCAGGCGGACATCCGTGAGCGCACATATCTGTAATGAAACAGACCATTTTCCCAATTAAATTCTTCGTTCAATTTCGTTGTTGTTTATCACTGTGTGACGAAAATATCGAACACCATGAACTTAATTGGATTGAGCGCCAATCAACGAACGTGTTCTAGCAACATGACTGCCTACTTGGCAATGTCAATATTAACAACGCAACACGGACGTCTCTGTATTGGTAAAAGCAGTATGTAGTGAGTCCTTTTGTGAATATTTCAGTCGATACCATAGAACAATCCGTCCTTAAACAGCTACCAGGTTGTTGGGGATGCAAAGATAAAGATTCGGTATTCCGCTACGTAAATCAGGAATACGCAGAACTGTTGGGACACACGTCGCCCGAGGAGTGCGTCGGTAAAACTGATTTTGAGATGGCGAGCCCAACCACTGAATGTGCACAAGAATTTCAACGCCAAGATAAACACGTCATCGAAACTGGTGAGTCACTCAAAATTCTTGATATCCATCCTTATCCAGATGGCCACTGGCGAGCGCATATCTTTACTAAAACACCGTGGCGAGATGACAATGGTAACATCGTAGGGACCATTTTCTACGGAAGAGAGCTCACCGACACCGCCGTGATTGAAGTCGGGTATTGGGTTTGTCGTGCAATCAGCACCAACCCTAATCAGCAATCCATCTTTCGTTTCTCTGATTTACAGCCAAAACCTGAGAAGCTCACATGTCGCGAGCAAGAAACGCTTTTCCTCTTGCTTTATGGCAAGAAGCCACAATTCATCTCTCAGGTCATGGGCATATCAACAAAAACCGTTGAAGGTCACGTCGCACGCTTACGTAATAAGTTTGCAGCGAACAGCAAGAACGAACTAATAGATAAAGCAATGGAAGCTGGCTACGGCTCTGTTGTACCCAAAACGCTGCTTAAGCATCAATTATCGGTAGTGTTGAATGGAGAGCGATAATTCGCGCCACTTTCCACCTACAAAAACACCGCCCAAGTGGCGGTGTTTGTTTATTCATGAGGCAAGAGAGTTTATGGCGCTAGACGGTCAATGTCCCAACTTCCATCATGTTGGGAGAAAAGAAAGCGATCATGAAGACGGTGTTCACCACCCTGCCAAAACTCAATGCTCTGTGGTTTTACGCGAAAGCCACCCCAGAAGGTTGGAACCGGTATTTCACCCTTAGCAAATTTCTGTTTTAGCTCTAAAAACTTACCTTCTAATACGCCTCGAGCAGAAATACGGCTACTTTGCTTGCTCGCGATTGCGGCTAATTGGCTCTCTTTTGGACGAGAAGTAAAGTATTTCATATTTTCTACGGCGGTGAGCTTTTCCGCCACACCAGTAATATGAACCTGGCGCTCTAACGGATGCCAAGGGAAGTGCAAACTAATATTGCTGTTATGCTCAAGCTGCTGGGCCTTGCGACTGCCTAGGTTGGTGTAAAATACAAAGCCATTTTTGTCGACGTTTTTTAATAGAACAATGCGTTGAAACGGCATGCCATTTTCATCAACCGTTGCAACTGTCATCGCAGTCGGGTCCGTTAAACCCGCTTCAACTGCTTGCTCTAGCCACAGATTAAATTGATCAATAGGATCAGCTTTCAAATCTTTACGACGTAGCCCACCTTTGGTGTACTCACGACGAATATCAGCAAGTTCCATCTTTACTCCTTCACTCGTTTTTGTCGATTGTGCTCCCGATACTGAGGAAATACAAGGACATCATTGTGCTTGTTATCGTTGCCGCTCACAGCATCACAGTGTGTCATTTGATACCATGACACAAAAAAACAGTGAGCTGATCGTGAACTTACTCAACCCTAAAGCCCTACGCCATTTTCTACTGCTGCTGTGTGCCGTTGGCATTTCAGGGCTTGCGCTTACTCATCATTACGCAACTCAATACCAACATGATCAGTGGCAACAAAAGCTAGAGAGGCAAGCGGCGCAAGTGTCGCAAGAAGTCGACTACGAGCTGGCAAAGTTTGAACAGATACCAAACCTATTAAGTCACGATCCGAGATTACTCAAAGCAGTAGAACGCGGATCGCCCTCTCACGAGCTCAACCTATTGTTAGCAGATTGGTTGAAACAAAGTTTGGCCGATACGATTTACGTTCATGACCGCACAGGGTTAGTCATTGCCTCAAGTAACTTTCAGCAAGAAGATACGTTTGTTGGTTCCAGCTTTAGCTATCGTCCCTATTTTAAAAATGCGCGACGCGGTGAACCAGCTCAATATGTCGGGTTAGGCGTTCGTTCAAATAAACGTGGGTACTTCTTCTCATCTCCGCTTTGGGTAAATGATGAGGTCGTTGGCGTGATCACGGTAAAAGTGAATTTGGAGCAGTTAGAACAGCGTCTTTCGCAAACCACGACGGACGTACTCATCACGGATAAACACAATGTCGTGTTTATGAGCAATTTGCCTAACTGGCGCTATCGTGCACTTTTCCCGCTGTCACCGAGTGCGATAAACGAGCTTACCGAAACGCGTCAGTATGGCGATACCTTACCAGAGTATTTTGGTGAGCTTACCGCGCAAAGTGGCGTCAGCGAGTTTGCTGATAATCAATTGCTCCTCTCACCCAATTACCTCGCATACGCGACACATTTATTGGATAAAGGATTTCGCGTCGTTGCCTTGATAAACCACCACACCGTCCTTGCCGCCGTTTTACAGGCTGATATCGTCTTCCTGATTCTATATGCGCTCATTGCGCTCATTGCGTTAGCGTGGTTCCAAACACTAGTGAACAAGGCACGCCTAGCCGACCTTAATGTGAGCCTAGAAGAAAAAGTGGTGCAACGAACCTTAGTGTTGAGTAAGGCCAACCAAAAACTACAACAGACCATTCATCAATATGAGCAAAGCCAGCAAGAGCTCAAACAAACGCAACAAGAGTTGACCCAAGCCGCGAAATTGGCATTGTTGGGTGAGCTGTCTGCCAGTATTAATCATGAGATAAATCAGCCACTTTCCGCACTAAGAACCTATACCGAAAACTCGCAGCGTTTGTTGGCAATGGAAAAATACCCAATGGTCGCCGACAACTTGGGCAAAATGCTAACACTCAATGACACCATTTCGGAAGTGATCGCACGCTTAAAAGTCTTCACTCGGAAAGCCACGCACGATTCACACAATGAAATCGCGGTACTGCACGACGCAGTACATACTGCCACCAGCATTTTGAGCAACAAACTCATTAAACAAGGGGTGACATTAAAAGTCCCAGCTATCGATTATAATGTGAAGCTAGCAATTCACAGCGTTGAGTTAGAGCAAGTTCTGATCAATCTCTTCCATAATGCTGCACAAGCGATGGAAAACTACTGCATTGATCCGCAAATATCTATTGCCGTTCAGTGTCATGATGACAGCTGTGACATTCTTGTTTCTGACAACGGGCCCGGCATGTCGGACGAAGCCTTAGCAAAAGTCTTTGACCCATTTTTTACGACTAAGCCAGAGGGCTTAGGATTAGGTTTGACCATCTCCAAACGCATTTTAGAAAGCTATCACGGTTCACTCAGTGCTTATAAACATCAGAACACGGAACAACAAGCAGGAGGCATGACCTTTATCGTGACACTGCCAATCGCTATCCAAAACCAACGCAACCCAGAAGTGGAAAACAACCATGAATAATCCCGTTTTCTTTGTTGATGATGAACCACATATTCGTGATGCCGTCGCTCAAGCACTGCTTATTGAAGGGATAGACGTCACCTGCTTACCAAACGCCGTGGAAGCCTTACGCGTTATCGACCCAAATACGCCAGCGATCATCATTACCGATATCCATATGCCTGTGATGGATGGATTGGAGTTCATGCGAACGTTGCGAAGCAAAAACGATCACTTTCAATTTATCGTACTTACCGGACATGGAGATGTGAAAACCGCGGTGGATGCGATGAAAAGCGGCGCGTACGACTTTCTCGAAAAGCCTTTTTCAACGGAACAACTGATGAAGTCGCTCAATAATGCTGGCGATAAGTTGAATCTATTGCAGGAAAACATCTGGCTTAAAAAAGAGCTCGACATGCAAACTCACGTTGGTCCGAAAATGATTGGTCACAGTAAAGCCATGGTGAGCATTCGTCGCGCTTTGATCAGCGCACCAACGAACCAGCCGATCATTTTTGTTGGTCAAGATGGCACAGGTCGCCGGCTCGCCGCACAATTTGCCCACGACATACATGCAACGCCAGACAGCGAGTTAATCGCCGCTTCTGGTGAGGATCTCTATGAGCTTTCATTAGAAGCCCTCGATAAAGCCATACATCGCTTGATTGAAGGAAAAAGCCATTGCAGCTTGTACTTACATAGTGCTGAGCATGTGTCATATGAACAATGGCAATGCTTGTTTAACCACCCGAAACTTGAGCGTGTTTTTGGTGCAACAACCCAAGTCGATCCGTCTATCAAAGCCCTAGCTAGTCTAATTCACTTGCCGACACTCGATGAAAGAAAAGAAGACATTGGACCTTTATATAAGCACTTTGTACGCCACGCTGCGAGTCGTTACCAGCTTCAACCGCCACACATTAGCTTAGAAGAAGTCAAACATCTGACCGATTTAGAATGGCCAGAAAATATTAAGCAGCTGCGCCAATTTGCAGAACTTCGCGCGCTCAAGCCAGATACCTTCCGAATGGAAGATTGGAACAGTGAAAAAAGTATCGAAATTCAGAGTATGACTCAGCGCACAGAATACTTTGAATATTGCTTATTATTCGATGCACTACAAAGACACCGAGGCAGACTCAAAGAGGTTCAACTAGAATTACAGGTATCACGCAAAACCTTGTACGACAAACTAAAAAAACATCAGTTGGATAAAACCAAGTTCAAGGCGCAATAGCCATACTCTGACGATATCTTCATTTTTCTTTTGCTAGAGAAGCATTGAAAACGCTCATTCGGAGAGAGAATGGTCTTCGTCTCATATTTTTATTCGCCGAGCATACTGACATGATCGGTTAATAATAATAAGATCAAAAAGATAATCAGCATTTATATAAGCAGGGACTGTGATGAGCCGAGATAACTACAACAAACTCAACAATGAAGAGTTGGATTTTGTTGACGACAAAACTGCAGCATTGCTCCTCAACACCCCCAACAGCGCACGTTTGATGCTCTGGGTGATGGTGTTGTTTTTTATTGCTGCAATAGGCTGGGCATCTTGGGCCGAAATCGACCAGGTCACTGTTGGTCAGGGAAAAGTCATTCCCTCTTCACAGATTCAAGTTGTCCAAAACTTAGAAGGTGGCTTAGTCAAAGAAATTTTAGTCAAAGAAGGTCAGTTGGTTGAAAAAGGTCAGCAGTTACTTCTTATCGATGACACTCGCTTTCGCTCTGATTTTCGTGAGCGTGAACAACAAGTTGCCAACCTAACTGCGTCTGTGCTGCAACTCTCAGCTTCAATCAACAGTGTTGCCGTGAATCGTGATTTTGAAACGGAAAACTGGCGCCAAAGCGTAGTACTCGATTATGGCAAACTGACCTTTCCACCAACTTTAGAAGAAACTCAGCCGAAACTCACTCAGCGCCAGAAAGCAGAATACCGCGAAGATTTAGACAATTTACGCAATCAACTTTCGGTGATTGACCAACAAGTTCAGCAAAAGCAGCAGGACTTAGTAGAGATTGAAGCGCGAGTAAGGAACTTACGTCAAAGCTATCAATATGCGAAGAAAGAATTAGACATCACCAAACCGTTGGCTGATGAAGGTGTTGTGCCTCGTATTGAATTACTCAAGTTACAACGCCAAGTCAACGACACCCGCCGCGAAATGACTTCCAGTGAGCTCAAAATCCCGGTATTAAAGTCAGCGATTCGAGAATCCATGCTTAATCGCATCGATGTTGCGCTCAAATTCCGCTCTGAACAGCAAGAGAAACTCAACAGCGCCCAAGACCAGTTATCTGCCTTGGTTGAGTCAGCAGTGGGTTTAGAAGATAGAGTTAATCGAACCGTTGTGAACTCGCCAGTAACAGGCAAAATCAAAACGCTGAACATCAACACCGTTGGGGGTGTTATCCAGCCTGGCATGGATATCGTCGAAATTGTACCAACTGAAGATACGTTATTAGTAGAAGCGAAAATTGCGCCCAAAGACATTGCATTTTTGCGCCCGGACCTACACGCCATCGTGAAGTTTACGGCTTACGACTTCACTAAGTACGGCGGCTTAGAGGGTGAATTGGAGCACATCAGCGCAGATACAACCCAAGATGAAGAAGGAAATAGCTTTTACATCGTTCGTGTCCGCACCGATAAAACGAATTTTGGTCAAGATGCAGATTTACCAATCATTCCAGGAATGACGGCATCGGTCGATATCATCACAGGGAAGCGAACCGTTTTGGAATATCTACTTAAACCGATTTTAAGTGCCAAAACGAACGCCTTGAAGGAGTAAATCACACCAAGGTACTCACAACGGCGAGTATTGAGCGATAAGTGATTAAATAAAAAGCACTTGTTTCTCACTGACGAACCCTTTAGAAGAGTATACTTGTGATATGAGTCGAATATGCGATCCAATTTGAAGCGTAAAGTTACATTATTAATCAGTTTAAGTTGTTTTTCGTTCCAAATTGGTGCGTTAAGCAGTAAAGAACAACAATGGGTCAATACGGTCACAGCGGTGTACGGCGAACGTGCGGGATTGCGCGTAAATACATGGCGAAAAAACCTCGACTTATTTAAACAATTAGAGACACATGAACAGCTCGCTGGCGTCAACGACTTTTTTAACCAGCTGTATTTTGTTGACGACATAAAACTGTGGGGAAAGACAGATTATTGGGCTACGCCACTCGAATTTTTAGGGAGTAATGCAGGGGATTGTGAGGATTTCACCATCGCCAAGTACTTCTCGTTACTCGAGCTAGGAATACCAGATTCTAAGATGCGTTTGATCTACGTAAAAGCCATCGAACTGAATCAGTTTCACATGGTATTAGCTTACTACCCAACCCCAAGCTCTGAGCCGCTCATTCTCGACAATATCAACCCTGATATTGTCCGAGCCTCTAAACGTAGCGACTTGCTACCGATATACAGTTTTAATGGTACAAACCTGTGGTTGATGAAGTCTTCTGCTAGCACTGGAGAGCTGGCAGGGAAAGCATCACGGTTGAGCCTTTGGAATGACTTACGCTCGCGCGAACGTAAGTTGCAGTTAAATAAACCTAAAATTAACTATGACGAGTGAGAAACATGACCCTATATAAGAAGCTTGTAGTGGGAATGGTTACGGTCTTTATACTCTTGTTGGCATCAGTATTCGTAATCCAATTCAACACGACTCGAGACAGCTTGGAACAACAGCAACGTTCAGAGGTCAACAACACCATTAACACCGTAGGTTTGGCATTGGCTCCTTACCTTAAAGACAAAGATAAAGTCGCGGTAGAATCCGTGATTAATGCTCTGTTTGACGGCAGCACCTACTCGGTTGTTCGCCTGACCGCTTTAGATTCTGACTACCAAATCGTGCGCACTTACCCGGTTAAACCAAGTACGGTGCCACAATGGTTTATCGACATGAATCTATTCAAAGCCATTCACGATAAGCGCGTAGTGACCAGTGGTTGGATGCAACTTGCTGAAGTGGAAATCATTAGCCACCCAGGAGCAGCTTACGAGCAGCTCTGGCAAGGCTTTATTGGTTTGTTATCTGCATTCAGTGTCATTTTCCTGGCTGGTTTAATTGCGATTTCGTACATCCTCCGTCGCTCACTAAAACCATTAGCGGCCATCGTGAAGAAAATGCATGAAATCGCTAATAACCAATTTGGTGAACCACTTGCTCGTCCAAGAACTAAAGATCTGATCGCGGTGGTAGATGGCATTAACATGATGTCTGCTCAAATTGAGCTGTCATTCAAAGAACAAGCGAAAGAGGCACAACGACTGCGTGCTCAAGCTTACCTCGACCCTATCTCCAAACTGGGTAATCGCTCGTTCTACATCAACCAAATAGACCAATGGCTTGCAGAGCAAACGCAAGGGGGTATCGCGCTACTCCATGCAGAATACATTGGTGACATTTACGAGACAAAAGACTACCAACGCGCCGATGCCCACGTAAAAGAGTTGTCTCAACGTCTGAAGAACACCATTGATGTGCCGGGAGCTACCATTGCGCGCCTGTCTAGTGATGAGTTTGGCCTGCTTTTCCCACACATGGATGAAAGCGAACTACGCATTTTGGCGGACAGCATCGTGAACTGCGTTAACGGGTTGAACACTGACCCAACCGGTCTAGCCAAACCAAAAGCAGCCTTAGGTGTTGCGCATAGTAAAGACCAAAAAACGCGCTCTGAAATCTTATCTATGGTGGATAATGCGCTCTCGAAAGCCAAAGCTCAACCAGACAAAGCTTACGGCTTTATCGGCAGTGACACACCTTCTAACTTAATGGGTAAACAGCAGTGGAAAGCGCTGGTTGAAGAAGCGATTCATAGCGATTGGGTTAAATTCCGCTTCCAAGCAGCGAAGAACACTTGGGGTAAAGTGTTCCATAACGAAGTGTTCTCAAGCATCGAAAAAGAGGGCGAAACGTTCCGTGCCAACCAATATTTATTCGCACTAGAGCAGTTAGACGCCACCAATATTTTCGACCAATACGTTATTGAGTCGATGATTAAGATGCTAGAAAGTGGCGAGCTAACCGATCCTGTCGCGATCAATATTGCGCAAAGCAGCTTGTCTCAGCCATCGTTCATTCGCTGGACCACCAGCATGTTGGAAAAACACGCAAAAGTGGCCTCTAAGCTACACTTTGAAATTCCAGAGGAGTGTTTTATTGATCAGCCTCACCACACGGCGCTGTTATGTAATGCCATTCGCCAATCCGGGGCTGAGTTTGGCGTAGATAACTATGGACGTAACTTCCAATCATTGGAGTACATCCAAGAGTTCCGCCCTAACTATGTGAAGCTCGATTACCTATTCACACACAACTTACACGACGAAAAACAGAAATTCACGCTAACGTCGATTTCTCGTACTGCCCATAACCTAGGCATTACGACTATCGCGTCGCGTATTGAAACTCAAATCCAGTTGGACTTCCTCACCGAGCATTTTGTTGAGGTATTCCAAGGATTCATCGTCGACAAGGAATAAAAAGGTTTACCACAGATGAAAGACCCTTTACTGAATTCGCTCATCTACGTTAGCCGTTACTATGGGTTAGCTAACTCGCCAGAAGCGCTGGTCAATGGCCTTCCGCTTTCAGACGGCAAGCTAACTCCATTTTTGCTACCAAGAGCAGCGGAAAGGGCCGGATTGGTTGCCAAGGAAAACCGTGCAGAGCTGGAGAACATCTCCAGCCTGATTCTGCCGGCAATCTTAGTTCTTAAAGGCGGTGACTCATGCGTTCTCAACAGCATTAACGCGGAGACACGCGAAGCCGAAGTCACCACCTTAGAAAGTGGAATGGTGCCAATCTCCATTCCATTAGAAGACCTACTTGAGCAGTACACTGGTCGCTACTTTTTAGTTAAAAAGCAATTCCGTTTCGATGAGCGCTCTCCCGAGGTGCTCAAAACCAACGAAGGTCACTGGTTTTGGTCAACCTTGTGGCAGTCAAAACGTATCTACCGCGATGTTTTAATCGCCTCACTTCTCATCAACCTCTTTGCCGTTGCCGCCCCGCTGTTCACTCGTTTGGTGTACGACAAAGTGGTACCGAATCTCGCGTTTGAAACCTTATGGGTATTGGCAAGCGGCATATTTGTTGTCTTTCTATTCGATTTCATACTCAAATCGTTGAGAAACTACTTTATTGATGTCGCAGGAAAGAAGTCTGACATTCTGATTTCCTCCAAACTGTTCAGCAAAGTGATGGGCATCCGAATGGAGTCCAAGCCGCCTTCGGTCGGCGCATTCGCTCGCCATCTTCAAGAGTTTGAATCTATTCGAGAATTCTTCACGTCTGCAACCGTCAGTGCCCTAATTGACCTGCCTTTTGCCATTCTTTTCTTAGTGATTATATGGCTAATGGCTGGCGATCTTGTATATGTTCCAATGGTCGGCGTGGTCATTTTGATTGTTCATTCACTACTGATTCAAGGACCGCTGCGTCGCTCTATAGAGGAAGGGTCACGCTTAGCATCGCAAAAATACGCCAACTTAATTGAGAGTCTAGCGGGGCTAGAAACCGTAAAAATGCTCAGCGCGCAAAGCCAATTCCAATACCGTTGGGAAGAAGCGGTGGCGCACATGGCGAACTGGAACATCAAAAGCCGCCGCATTACCGACAGCATCCAGAATGCGGCAGGCTTCGTGCAACAAAGTAGTAACGTTGGGATGATCATTCTCGGCGTTTATCTGATTGCAGAAGGCGAACTCACCATGGGTGGCTTAATTGCCGCAACCATGTTGAGTGGTCGCGCCATAGGGCCTTTGGTTCAGTTGTCTTTGCTCTCAACGCGCTACAACCAGGCGAAGTCTTCTATGACGATTATCAATCAAGTCATGGAAATGCCGGACGAGCAAGAAGAAAGGAAACGCTATATCCATCGCCCAATCATCCAAGGTAAGATTGAAATTGATCGCGTAACGTTTCATTACCCAGACTCTCCTGTCGCGTCTATACGTAACATTTCTCTCACGATAAATCCTGGTGAAAAAGTCGCGATCATCGGTCGGATTGGTTCGGGTAAGACAACGTTAGAGCGCTTGATTATGGGCTTGTATAAGCCAACAGAGGGGCACGTACGTATCGATGATACTGATATTGCACAGCTTCACCACGTTGATGTTCGACGTAACATCGGCTGTGTGCCTCAAGATTCGAATCTATTCTTCGGTTCGATTCGCGACAATATTACCTTGGGTCGCCCACTAACGGATGACCGAGACGTGCTTGATGCAGCAAACCGTGCAGGCGTGACCGCATTTACACAATCGGATCCAGCTGGTTTAGAACGTCAAGTTGGTGAAGGAGGTGCGATGCTTTCTGGTGGTCAACGTCAAGCCGTCACGATTGCTCGTGCATTTTTGGGCCGTCCTCCCGTCCTACTTATGGATGAACCGACCAGCGCGATGGATAACCGCTCTGAAATGCATATTAAGCACCAGCTATCTCAGCTCAAACCGAGCGAAACATTGATACTGATTACGCATAAAACGTCGATGCTCGACATCGTTGATCGAGTGATTGTGATGGAGAAAGGCAGCATCATTGCTGATGGTCCTAAAGCGCAAGTGCTGAATGACCTGAAGCAAGGCAAAGTACGTGCGGTTAGCTAACCGAAATTAGCATTTACAAAAGAGAAAGGCCCCGTTTGACTCATGTTTAACGGGGCTTATTTTATTGAGAATCCAAGATAGTTAAGCTCTTCAAGCACTATCCAAACGAGCACTAGCCCCACAATCACTACCAACATCATAATCGCCTTTTCATCTTCTTCCATTTGATAGATATCCTAGCAAGCCATTTCACTCAACACGTCTTAGGTTATCAGGACAAAAATCATATTCAGCACGTTTATACGCTCCTAGCCTCATACAATACCGGATATGAGATACAGCTCAAACATTAAACACTTTAAAACCGCATCAACTTTGGTTGAATATATGCGGTGAGCGCAAACAGAAGTAAAGCTCTGCACACTATTGATAAAACTCTACAACTCTCCGTAGGCTCTAGGGCGAAATTCCTAGGTAGAGAGACGAAAATGGAGAGAAAAATTTGTGATTACTTATATCAGAAAATCAGCTATAACAGCGGTTTTCTTAATATCGTCGAGTTGAAGAAATGAATGATTGGATCCATCTAGATCAAGTGAGCCAGTATTTCACCGCTGGCTCTCTCGGGTACAAAGTCTTAATGGGCATTATTGTCCTGATTGCTTATCGCATTCTGAAGAGAATCGTCAATCGAGCCATTTTAAACTTAGCGACCTCAAAAGGTGTAAAAAAGGCCCGCCTGAGTTTTATTCAGCGTTGTTTTAACGTCGTGCTTTTATTTTTAACCGCGTCTGTTTTTGCCATTATCACCGGGATTGGCTATGGCGATGTGTCATTGTTCCTATCGTCCATTTTCGCCGTATTGGGTGTGGCGTTTATTGCGCAGTGGTCAATTCTGAGCAACATCACTGCCAGCTTTTTGATCTTTTTTGTCTTCCCATACCGAGTGGGCGATCGCATTAAAGTCGTAGACAAAGACGAAGACATCAGCGGCGAGATTCAAGAAATCAGTATGTTTCACGTGTTAATTAAGCACGATAACGGTAACTTGATCACTTACCCAAACAACCAGATTTTGCAAAAAGCGGTACTAAAGCTGGCGAAAAACAAGCCAGAGCCAAGTAAAGCAAAATCTCGGATTTATACTCGCAGAAAGAAATAACCCAAAGTTAATGGAGAACAACAGTGAAGAGACAAAACGTATAAACTGAAAGGTCACCGCTGTATTCTTTCATGATAAACACATGACACATCGCCGAAACCAAAAGCGCCACTTTAACCAAAGTAAGCTTCTTCTTTACGAACCTTAAATAAATACAAAAAATAGAGATGGTGCAAGCAAAGAAAAAATCGTCACTAGTTCCATCTTCCTTAAAATACAAGGACATGGTTTTAGTTAAGCTTATATTTTTAGCTTCATTATGAGCCACCCACTAATATTTAGCGAGATAAGGGCAGAAAAGAGGTAAAAAACAAGACTGACCGAAACAAAAAGTAGTGCATGCACTTTTTCTTCTAAGCTCTCTGGATGAACATTCATATCCACATCAACCCCCCTATAAAGTGTGCAAATACCGTGGAAGAGGCTGTAGAAAGGCCTCCTACCATAATGATAATAATCCCTCGCCTTAAGAAACGATGAAATGTACTTTTCCCGCCTTGGATCAGGTCTGAGTTTACATATTTTAATCTATTTTTCCGCCTATTAATCATCACTAGCATCGGTACCTTTATCATTGTTTCCAAGAGAGTTTTCTACATCTTTAAGATCTTCCTTTAACGCTTTTATACACGACATTCATCGTCGTTGCATTCACTGTAGTTATGCCGTCGACTTACCCTATAAGAAAGCTCTTTAGATACCAATTCGTACTTTATCTATCTCAAATCTCTTCTTGACCTCAACTTAGCTTGAGGTTTTAGCCTTAGTCGCACGATTAAAAATCAACAATGAAAAAAGGAACCATTGTGTCCAAAATTGCGATTATTTATTTCTCTAAAACCGACGTTACTGGTCAGCTTGCTCGCGCGATTGCCGCAGGCGTTGAACAACAAGGCATTAAGCAGCAAGATGAATGTGAAATCCTCTCTCACCGAATTGAAGGCAGTGAGATTATTGAGGGACGTTTTGTGAACCCTAAACTAATGGATGAACTTGCTGAGTGTGATGCGATTATCTTTGGCTCACCGACCTATATGGGCGGTGTAGCAGCGCAGTTTAAAGCATTTGCAGATGCAAGCAGTGAATCTTGGTATTACCAAAAATGGGCGAGCAAAATCGCGGCTGGCTTTACCAGTGGTGGGGCAATGAATGGCGACCAATCTTGCACATTACAATATCTACAAACGCTCGCTAACCAACACGGCATGATGTGGGTCGGGTTGGATAAGATCAGCAATTCTGGGGAGCAAAACCTGAATCGTTATGGTGTACAAGGTGGTATTGTTGCACAAGGTGGTGAAGGTGGTCAGTTGCATGCTTCTGATGTTGCAACAGCAGAGTATCTTGGCAAACGAGTCGCTATGCTCGTGAACAAGCTCTCCACTCGCTAACAATAAAAAGAAGCCCCGTAAGATACATCTTCGGGGCTTCATATTTATCGCTTGTTTTGAGCGCTACTTCTTGATGTAGAGGTCTTTCGAGTAGATACGACCTTCTACGTTGTTCTTGGCAAAACCGCCAACCGTAGGACGAACCAAACGCGCTTGCATGTAGTAGTAAATCGGTGCGATAGGCATATCTGTCGCCAGCAACTGTTCAGCTTGGTCGTAAAATCCTTGGCGCGCTTTCTCATTGGTTGCAGCCAATGCACTGTTCATCGCGTTGTCATACGCTTCACTGCTGTAACGTGCAAAGTTACCCGAAGAACCTGAGCGAAGTAGGCTCAGGAAAGTAGACGCTTCATTGTAATCACCACACCAGGAAGCGCGCATCACATCGAAATTGCCTTGTTTACGCGCCACTAAGTACGACTTCCACTCTTGGTTTTCTAACTCCACGTTTGCACCGAGATTTTTTTGTAGCATCGACGCTATCGCAACCGCGATCGATTTGTTTGCCTCACTGGTGTTGTACAGCAATTTAAAATCGAGCGGCTTGTCTTGGCTGTAACCCGCTTCTTTTAACAACTGACGCGCTTTCTCGTCACGTTGTTGCTGACTCCACTTACTATACTCAGGGGGCGTTGCATCAAACCCTGCGGTGTACTGATGCGCAAAAGTATAAGCAGGAAGGTTGCCCACTTGCGTGACACCATTCGTAATCACATCACGCATGATGGAGTACGACACCGCTTGACGCACTCGTGCATCATCAAATGGCGGACGAGTGGTATTGAACGCGTAGTAATACGTGCACAGTAATGGCACCACCGTGTAAGCCTGCTTGTAATCTTGTTGAAGCTTCTGTGCCATATGAGTCGGCACATCTGACGTAATATCCAGCTCTCCTGCCGCATAGCGATTGATCGAAGCGTTTTGGTTTTCAAACGGAATGTAAGTCACTCTGTTTAGATACGTATCTGCGCTGTCCCAGTAACTTGGACTCTTAACCAGTTCAATGCGCTCATTCACGACCCACTTATCCAATGTGAATGCACCGTTGCTAACAAATTGGTCTGGATCGCTCCACGGCTTGTCGCGGTTTTCCACTGTCGCTTGATGCACTGGCATCATGGACGTGTGCCCAGTCATGGCAACAAAGTACGGAACTTGACTGTCCAACTCAAAACGTAGGGTGTATTTATCCACCGCCTTGATACCGAGCTCGTCCAAAGGCTTTTTGCCCTCTGCTACATCGGCGATGTTTTTGATCTTGGTGAGTTTGAGATACCAAACATTTGGAGAAGCGGTTTTCGGATCTACCGCTCGGCGCAGTGAATAGACAAAATCCTCCGCCGTCACAGGCTCGCCATTCGACCATTTCGCTTCTTTGCGCAAGTGAAAAGTAAAGGTTTGGTTGTCGTTGGTTTCCCATGATTCTGCCACACCGGGAATGATGTTTCCGTCACGATCTTGAATCACAAGCCCTTCAAATAAGTCACGAATCACATGCATTTCTGGCAGACCTTCGGCTTTCGCAGGGTCAAGCGTCGCCGCCTCTGCGTCATTCGCACGTACTAAATGCTGTTCTGCGGCAAGTTGAATGCCTTTAGGTAAGGTCTCCGCAGCAACTGATGTAGCAAGAAAAGGGGTGAATAAAGAGGAAATCAGCAACGCCGTTGAATGTTTTTTAAAATCCATATCGTTTTTCGTTCTCCTAACGCGTCTTGTGAAGCAAGTGCCACAATTAACATTTCAACCGTTGACGAGTTTAAACGGTTCAGTTTAGCTAGGTGTAATTAGCTTAGATATTGATACTACTTCATCAATCAGGAGATTACGGTGAGTCTAATTCCAAGAACGGAAAGAGCGGCATTTTTAATTCGGCCAACTATATACGGTCAATCCGTGCTTGGTGCGCCATTACTGTATTTTCCGGCACAAGTCGAAAGTGCTTCGCGAGGTTTGATTTTGGCAGGCACTCACGGGGATGAGACGGCCTCGATTGCAGGTTTGTCCTGTGCGCTAAGAAGCTTGCCAGCTGAAAACTTACGACATGATGTGATTCTGTCACTGAATCCGGACGGCAACCAGCTAGGCACACGCGCAAATGCAAACCAAGTGGATCTCAATCGCGCGTTTCCAACCCAAAATTGGACTGAGCATGGCACAGTGTATCGATGGAGTTCTCACACACCCGTTCGAGACGTAAAAGTGAAAACGGGCACTAAAAACCAGCTAGAGCCAGAAGTTAGCGCATTAATTAACTTGATTGAACTGCGCAAGCCAAAGTTTGTTGTGTCGTTTCATGAACCGCTGGCGTTTGTGGATGATCCCAAACATTCCGTCCTTGCCAAATGGCTCGGCGAGCAGTTCCAACTCCCAATCGTAGACGATGTCGACTACGAAACGCCCGGCTCATTCGGCACTTGGTGTAGCGAACGTAATTTACCTTGCATCACGTTGGAGTTACCGGCAATTTCTACCGATCTCACCATTGAAAAGCATCTGTCCGCCTTTATTGCTTTGCTGAGGCACGATCCGGATCTTTAGTCCGCTGTTGAACAAGCGATCATGTGAGGATCTGCTTGATATCGGTACTGATATCGCTGATCAACTGACGGGCACTGTCGTCTCTTTGCTGAACCAAGATGATAAACAGCAAATCGGTGATCACGTTTTGCGCGGTGCGTGAAGCAATGGATGAGCTGCGATGTTCCGTTTCATTGGCAATCGTATCAAACGTAATATCGGCAATACCGCGCAAGCGGCTTCTCCCAGGAGCAGATAACGCAATCACCTTCGCGCCCTGCTCTTTTGCCGCTTCTGCCGCGACGAGAATTTCTTTGCGCTCACCCGAAAACGAGATTGCGATCTGAACATCTTCTGGAGAGAGCGTGCGGGCAACAGCAATCTGCACGTGGCTGTCTTGTTCAGAAAGCGCCGTAATACCAAGTTTAAGCAGTTTAAAGCTTAAATCCTTCGCGGTCAGTGCAGAGCCCCCAATCCCGACCACTTGCACTCGACGCGCTTCACTCAACCATTTCACCGCTTGGTGACACGCTTCGTAAGACAGCGTATTGGTGGTTTGAAACATAGCATCGGTTTTCGCTTTCACCAGTTTCTGTGAAATAACCGCAATGGGGTCGTCAGCCAAAATATCACTGTGCAGCGGTGTCGACTGCATCGCATGCTTACGGCCAATCTCTTCATTCAGAGCTAATTTAAACTCGCTGTAACCTTTAAAGCCGATACGCTGAGTAAATTTCACAATGCTCGATTGACTCACTTTTACTTGCGCCGCAAGTTCTTGGCTGGTGAGCAGCGCCGCCTTTTCTGCGTTTTCAACAATCCAATCGCCAACCAAACGACCACTTTGCGAAAGCTGAGTACGCCTCGCGACTATCCTATTGATAACTGACACAACAAAAACCTCAAAAATTTTAAATAAATTATTCCAAAACAGAAATAATAGGCGTTTGATTTAACCCCCAGATTATTCTAACCAAGACAGTTGTTCCCGCATGTAATAGACGTATATTTTCTCTCATTATTCCAAATTTCTCCTGCATAAAGAATAACCTCAAGTGTGATTTTTATCACCAAACCTGAATATTTTATTCCATAAAATCGCCCTCAGATTGAACATTACGAAGAGTGCAAAACATGAAAATTGATTTAAGCAGATTGGTGACAGAAAGCCGTAACCCAGCCAGTGCCGAGATCGATACGCTTTCGACCATCGAGATGCTGCAAGTCATTAATGAAGAGGATCAAAAAGTCCCGCTCGCGGTAAAAGCGGTGCTACCACAAATTGCAGAGACAGTTGACGCAATTACCCAAGCTTTTGCAAATGGTGGCCGTTTAATTTACATGGGAGCTGGTACGTCAGGTCGCTTAGGCATTCTTGATGCGAGCGAGTGTCCTCCTACCTACGGCACGCATCCAGATATGGTGATTGGCTTAATTGCTGGTGGACATCAAGCGATTTTAAAAGCGGTAGAAAACGCAGAAGACAACGCGAAAATGGGTCAAGACGACTTAAAAGCACTTCACCTCACCAAGAATGACGTGGTTGTAGGCATCGCTGCAAGTGGCCGTACACCTTATGTGCTAGGTGGTTTGGAGTACGCTAAATCCATCGGAGCCACGACCGCATCTATCGCTTGTAATCCAGAATGTACCATGGCCGAAGCGGCCGACATCGCGATTCTGCCGATAGTTGGCGCAGAGGTTGTCACTGGATCTTCTCGCATGAAAGCCGGCACCGCACAAAAACTGGTGCTAAACATGCTCACGACAGGCGCAATGATTCGTAGCGGTAAGGTATTTGGCAACTTAATGGTGGATGTAGAAGCCACTAACGCCAAGCTCATCCTACGCCAAACCAACATTGTTGTGGAAGCAACCGACGCATCAAAAGAAGAAGCAGAGCGAGCATTAAATGCCTGCGGTCGCCACTGCAAAACCGCCATCTTAATGATTTTGGCCGATTTGGATGCCGAACAAGCCAAATCACGCCTCGCCGCGCACAACGGCTTTATTCGCGCAGCACTAAATAATCCGAGTTCTGAAGGATAGACCCTATGGCAAAAATAACTTCAAACACAGTATCGCAGTTGCTGTCCGCAGTGGGTGGCAGTAACAACGTAAGCAAATGTGGTAACTGTATGACGCGTTTGCGTTTATCGCTCGCCAACAATGGCTTGGCTGATCAATCAGTTATCAAGCAAATTCCCGGCGTAATGGGTGTGGTGGAAAGCGATGAGCAGTTTCAGATCATTCTCGGTCCCGGAAAAGCTCAACAAGCGGCTGAGATGATGAATCAATTGATCGACAGCTTAACCTCTGGTGACAGTGAAGAAGCAGATATGCCGCAACAAGATCTTTCTGCCGTCGCAGCCGAGCAGAAAAAACAGATGAAGAGTAAGCAAACCAGTGCGGTTCAGCGTTTTTTAAGCAAGTTTGCCACTATCTTTACGCCGTTGATCCCAGGCTTTATTGCCGCTGGTTTGTTGCTAGGTTTTGCGACGTTATTGGAGCAGATGTTTGTTCTTGACCAGACACCAAGCCAGTTTATGTTGGATTTGATCGCCTACATGAAAGTCTTTGGTAAGGGTCTGTTTGCTTTCCTAAGTATTCTGATTGGTTACAACGCGCAGCAAGCATTTGGCGGCTCTGGTGTTAATGGTGCCATTCTCGCCTCTTTGTTTGTGCTGGGTTACAACCCTGAGGCGACATCCGGCATTTACTCTGGCATGAACGAGTTTTTCGGCTTTGCGATTGATCCGCGCGGCAACATTATCGGCGTACTTTTGGCGGCGATCATCGGTGCGCAAGTCGAGCGTAAGGTTCGTCAATACATGCCAGATGATCTAGATATGATCTTAACGTCCGTTATCACTCTATTGATCATGGGTGCGGTAACCTTCTTGATCATCATGCCGATCGGCGGCGAGTTATTTAAAGGGATGTCTTGGTTGTTCCTCAACTTAAACGATAACCCATTAGGCGCTGCAATCTTGGCAGGTTTGTTCTTAATTTCTGTGGTATTTGGCATCCACCAGGGTTTTGTTCCAGTGTACTTCGCATTGATGGAAGCACAGGGCTTTAACTCGCTGTTTCCTATCCTAGCGATGGCTGGTGGCGGTCAGGTTGGCGCGTCAATGGCGCTGTATTTCAAAGCCAAAAAAGACGCTCTACTGCGTACTCAAGTTAAAGGCGCTATTATTCCTGGTCTTCTAGGTATTGGCGAACCATTGATTTACGGCGTGACATTACCACGCGTAAAACCATTCGTTACCGCTTGTATTGGTGGCGCTGCGGGCGGCTTCTTTATCGGCTTAGTTTCTTACCTTGGCTTACCAGTTGGTCTTAATACGGTGTTTGGCCCATCCGGTATCGTGGCGATTCCTCTCATGACATCAGAAAATGGCATCTTCCCGGGCATGATGGTGTTTGTTGCTGGCCTGCTTATCTCTTACATCGTCGGCTTCCTCGCGACTTACTTCTTTGGCTGCAAAGACGTCGATTTAAGCTAAATCATTCTTCCCCTATAGGAATGGACTAGCTCGCGCCCTTGGCAAACAAGGGCGCACCTCTCTCTACTTCACGACAATTTTTCTTATTCCGTTACTCGGAAGGGGCTTTGTCGTACCTAAAACAATAGAAATGAAAGGTCGTTAATCATGAAAAAGCACATTTTGACTCTACTTCTCCCAACATTGATGGCATCAAACGCAATGGCAGCGCAGCTGTATCAAGCGGAAGATGGGTCAGTTTTAAATATTTACTCTCGTCTTGGTTTTAATGTCACCAGTAAAAATGACGAGCACGGCGATGCAAATGGCGAGTTTGATGGCCGTATTGGTTTAAACGGTTCACAAACCATCAACGAGTACGCGTCGCTCATCGGCCAAGCGCAATACCAAGTGGGTGCCGCTGAATACGCAAACCAAGTAAACGACAAACCGTCTCTGACCGCACGTTATGTATTGGCGGGTATTGATGCGAAAGATTATGGTCGCATTACTGGTGGTCGCGTGGCATCTGGGTTGATTATGTTTACCGACATTGGTGATGTGTTCGCCTCTTCCGATGTTTCTATGGCGCGCCAAGCGAATAAAGTCGACAAAACCGCAACGCAAGTTTTCCGTCAAGATGGCACGCTGCAATACCAAAACAGCCTAGGTAATGTCGATTTTTCTGTCGCGTACATTTTAGGAAACAACACTTCTGAGCTCGACTACGGTTACAACGCTGCACTGCGTTATACGCTAGACATGGGGAATTTGGGTACCTTGGCACCAGTGATAGCGATGCAGAAGAATAAAGGTGATGCACGTGAAAGCAACGACACCGATTACACATTCTGGGGCGCAGGTACGCGTTACTACCTAGGTGATTTGATGTTGGGTGCGTTGTACTCGGAAGATGAACTAGAGGGCTATTACTCACAAACCAGTACCGACAAAGTGATGGAACTAACGGCGGTTTACAGTGTAAATGACAAATGGGTACTGCGTGCTGGTTATCGTTCTTTAGAAAACAGTGATGGTGACGAGCTAGAGCTGAAAGATACAACGCTAGAAGTGCAATACAAACTGACGCCTCGTTCTTCTATCTACACAAACTACGTTGATCGTAACGGCTCGCGTGGCTACAGCAATGGACAAGAAGTCTCGTTTGGCGGTGCGCACGCAGACGAAAGCTACTACCACTTAGGTCTACGTTACGAGCTGTAAGCACGATACTTAATGTAAGTTAGCTGAATCCATGAGCTTCTTCTGTGTCCGGTCAGTAGTTATTGCCTTTAATGCTGATTTGAAGAAGCTCACCCTCGTTATATGTTTTCTTCGTTACCTGTTTTGACCAACACGCCTACATCAGGAAAGCTGGTGACAGTGTTTTCGCATTCCTTTGCTTCCTCAATTGTTGCTAAGTTTGTTGTCGCTATTCGCCGACAGAATATATGTTCCTAAAGTGATCAATGAACGCTCGCGTTCTTCTTGGTAAGTGCTTACGTTTTGGGTAAAGCAGATAAAGCGGCAAAATCGCATCCGTTTGCCATACTGACAGCAAACTCACGAGTTGTTCTTTTTGTGCTGGTTCAAGCTTGGCCAGTGCAAATTCATCTAACATGGCAACACCACAGCCAGCCAAAGTAGCATCCAACATGGACTGGACAAGATTAAAACTCAGCGTACTTTCTAACTCAATGCTGCACTGCTGCTGAGTTTGCTTATGCGTAAACGTCCACTTGTCTAACACCAAGTCACGACTTTTATAAAGGATGTGCTCTAAGTCACCAAGCTCCTCTGGCGTACTTACATTTGGTTTATCAGCTAAATACGAGCGATGAACGATCGGTTTACAGTGTAAAGTGCGTAGCTGATGGCCGACGTATCCCTCTGGGGGAGTATCGGTAAAGTAGAATGCGATATCAAACCCAGCCTCAATCAAGTCGAGAGGTGTCTCTGTGAAGATCACTTCGACGCTCACTTGTGGATGTTGCAATCGAAACTCGATCAATGTTTGGCTGAATAACGCAGCTCCGAAAGAAGCGGACGCCGCTATTCTCAATTTTCCCGATACGATCTCGTTTGCCATGACTTGCTCATTGATCTGCTCAGCGCCTTCGAGCAGTTGCTTTACCTGCTGATAAAACCGCAAACCATCGTAGGTCAAATTAAACTGGCGCGTAGTTCGCTGAATAAGCTGCACCGACAATATGTCTTCAAGCTGTTTAAGTTGCCGACTTACATGCGCATTCGAACAATTCAGGCGCTTTGCTGCGCCAGCAATACTTCGCTCCTCGCACAAAGCGACGTAAAGTGGTACGTAGCTGAGCCATTTTATTTCCATACAGTAATTCTGAATCTCTAAAATCAAACTACTGGAAATAATAGAAAGCCTCTAAACTCTGTACAACCTAAATTTGAAAGGATGAGTTATGAGTGTTTTCGACACGTGGTTAAAAGGTCAAGTCATTAAAGATCACATCACTAATCCCAATATCATCGTTGGCGATTACAGCTATTACTCGGCTTCTATCATCAAAAAAGCTTCGAAGAGCAAGCAGTACGCTACTTGTTGGGTGACCCCGTCACACTTCAAGAATGGCAAAGTAGAGAACCCGATAGCATCGACAAATTAATCATTGGCAAGTTTTGTTCCATCGCTTCTGGAGCCACCTTCATGATGGCAGGAAACCAAGGTCATCGCATTGACTGGATTTCGACCTTCCCCTTCTCTCCTGAAGAATTTGGAGAAGGCGTACAAGACGGTTTCGAGCGTGCCGGAGACACGGTGGTGGGGAACGATGTTTGGATTGGCAGCGAGGCGATGATCATGCCCGGAGTAAACATCGGCGATGGAGCCGTCATCGGAGCACGCACCGTAGTGACGAAAGACGTCCAACCTTATTCGGTGGTGGTTGGAAACAACCAAGTCGTACGTCAACGATTTAGCGATAAAGAGATTGAAACTCTACTCAATATCCAATGGTGGAACTGGCCAATAGAACACATTAAACAAGCAATGAAAGTAATGTGTAGCAGCCAAGTCGGTGCGCTTGCGGACTACTATCAAGAGCACATTGTCGATTTGTATTGTAGATAAACAAAAGCCCACACATCTTGTTGCGGCGTGTGGGCTCAGTGAGTAAGAAAGCTTAAACCGCAGCGACGTCCTCTTCTTCCAAGTTCGCCGAGACTTTAATTTCGTATTGATTGAAACGGAACGAACAACCGCCATGAGTGCGCTTTGTCGTTACTTGTTCGTCGCCAAACTGCACCGTCACGCGAGTGAAGACACGCTCTTTGGCTTCGACAATATTTTCTTCTAACGCGACTTCAAAGTCATGTTCCGTTTGTTCTAGCTTTTGCTTTATCGCTTCAAGCTGCTCGTTGTTTTGTGTTTTCATCACATCAATCTGAGCTTGTTCTTCGTCGGTACGTTCGGCTTTAGGACGTTTCTTAAATTCGAGCTCTTTACGAATCACATCCATCGTTCCTTCTTGAGCGCGTTTATATTGATCTTTGAGCTCTGCTAATCGCTCCTTAAATGCAGAATAGCGCGCGAACGCTTCTACCTTAGTGACGGTGTCGCCTTCTACGCCCAATTGTAAGCACACAACTTTGTCACCGACTTTTGCATCTCCGCCGCTGAGCGTGCCGTTCCTACCGTTCGCATCCAGCACCGTCAGATTGCGCCCACAAACAATATCATTATTCATGCTGTGCACCGCCAATTCAATATCTTCGCCGGCTTGCAAATCACAATATTGGGCGTAGCTGGCACGAATCGAACCTTTGGCTTTGACGTGACAACTTTTTGGCTGGCCATCACTCACGGTGTGGCCAATGATACCTTTACCAACTTGAATGTCGTCTTGCGCTTGTACGTCAGCCGATTCAATGAAGCCGCCTACAGTAATAGAGCCCGTCGCTTTAACAATCATGCCGGATTCAATGTTGCCACCGATAATCACATTCCCTTTGAATTTCACGTGGCCTGTATTCACACCAACGCTATTGAGGCAAAGTGCGTTATCAACTTCAATGGTTTTGTCTTTAATCAGAGGCGTACCGGATACCGATGCAATCAATAGGTTTGGGTCGTGCTTGCTTATCTCGGTGCCCTTGCCTGGCTTCATTGGGCTGTCTTTTCCAGCTTGTGGAGGAATCACTCGCCCTTGAACAGTAAAACCTGGCGTACCTTTGGTCGCAGGCGTGCGGCGCATCACCTCATCGCCTACGTCAACCGCGATAGTTTCACCGAGGTTACGTAAATCAATTTTGTCGCTAGCAGATTGGCCGTCTTTGGGTTTGAGGATACGTTTGGTGATGTCTTTAACGAGAGGAGTAAAAAGAGCGTCTTTGCCTTTGATAGGTTGCTTACCAACCGCTACAGGTTGAGAAAAAGTTTCGCCGGGTTTGAGCTGAGTGCTGACAACCAATACTTTCTTCAAAGCCAGTTTGTTGATGCCTTTCGAAACTCGCGCTTGAGCAAGGGCTTGAACAATCTCGGGGCCACGTAAACCTCGGCCTCCGTACGCGCCGACAACGTTCATACTGGCGAGCATGTCATTATTCGATAATTCAACCTCAACTTGCGCGTTGCGTTTTTCCGCAATGACGATGCCTTCGTAAGCTTCGGCTTTACGTTCTTTGGCGCAGTTAATGAATCTAACGACTTCCCCCTCTACAACAAACAGCTTTTCTGCGTTCATTGCGACGAGCTGCTCGTTTAATTCATTTTGATTTAGCTCACCACCGAGATCCACTTCCCCCGGAAGACGGGCTATCACCTTGGTCTTATCTTCAGACAACTCAAGACACAACTTCCACATACCCTTACCACTTTGCTTCCCATCAACACTTTCAGTCTAACCAAATCCGTTTTCTGAACAAACCTCGCATTTCTTATTATAGGGCTCACGTCACTAAAGAAAGTAATC
Organism: Vibrio sp. M60_M70; assembly: GCF_037162085.1. NCBI lineage: Bacteria > Pseudomonadati > Pseudomonadota > Gammaproteobacteria > Vibrionales > Vibrionaceae > Vibrio > Vibrio sp. M60_M70. The sequence goes on along the minus strand of NZ_JARLUL010000002.1, from coordinate 226,831 downwards.
CATCAATAACGGTTAAACAGATATTAAGAGAGCATTTCGATTTAACCTAAAGCTCAATCAAAATACACACTGAAATAAAAAGGAGCTGGATTTACAGTGTAAAATCAGCTCCTAATAATTTCATTTACAGTGTAAATCTCACCTTATTGTTTACAGTGTAAATCGTTCCAAATGTGCTTTACTTCGTCCCTTAGCTGCTGCTCAACTTGCTTTCTTCCAGGTAGCCCAAATTGCTGAGCACATTCAGTCCAACTACGGTTAAGAAAAAGCTTACTGATCATCAAGTCGGAAGCGGAGTTCAAACCTAAGTTAAGTAACCACTGCTGAAGCCAAGCAGACACGGACTCATAACTGTTACCACCATCAGCATAGCATTCAATTAGTAATAACTTAGCGGGATGAAGTGGACTCATTCCCAAAGGTTGCGGTAATAGAGCTCGAAAAATTGAGGCTTCTAATTTTGGATAGACGTCAGCCACATTGTTAGACAACATTTCTTCAAATAGCGCCTGAGATTCATCGACCCAAGCCGTCTGTTTGGAATCACAAGCTTTGACCATCAAGACTGAATAACAACCGCTAGCAGCATCGCGCATTGATCCTAAGCGAATTGCACGGAAGTTCGATTGTCGCCAGAAATGGACCAACTCTTCTGTCGCACCGAAACTCGTGGATAAGTAAGCAATGTGCTTAGCCGCCATTTGATCAAGTTGCTGCAGCATTTTTTGACCGATTCCTCTTCCTTGCAATTCCGGATGAACAGCAATTCTCATGACTCGCAGCGTCGATAGATTCGCGACATTCGGAAATCCTAGGTGGTTTGCAATCGTAACTGGGGCTAAGTGTCCTTTAGGACGACGCTTACCAAGCTGAATTTCTTCAACCAATTCGGCGTCAAGCCCACCCTCTTCGACCGCTAATATTACCCCCACAACCACATTATCTTGCTTAGCAAAATAGAGCTGACTGTTGTCGTCTTGCAAAAGGTGAATCAAATCATTCGGCGAGGTCTGATAATGAGCATTAACCAAAAGAGCAAAGCCCTCGCGCAGCAAACTAGGCTGCGATATCAAATCGTCCTTATCGGCTTTAGAAAGGGAAATTGAGTCGACCTGGTTAAGTTGATGGTGCGTTAACTCCGCATCCAACAAAAACGCGTCATAGAGCCATGATTCGAGCGCATCATTCATGCTCCAGCGGATGGGCTGTGTCATGTGCCATGTTTTCATCCCCGAACGCTGTTTCTGAAGCCAATCAACAAATTTAATCGTAAAGCCCCGGCCACAACCTTCATAACCGTGAATAGTCGTAGAAAAAACGAGTCGATGATAATGTTCGGTAATGCTTTTGAGCATAGGAACTGGAATTGCAGCCGCTTCATCGACAAGTAACAAATCACATTCAGGTCGGCTCGATAGAAGTTCGTCAGGAGCAATGAATTGAATGGCTCCCTGCCCTGATTCTAATCTGTCCTTCCTAATACGCTGCGCATTAGGAAGTAACCGCAAAGCATGTTGGTAAACAGGCTCAACAGCTTTTATAGATGGTGCCGTAATTAAGATTCTAAGTGGCTTCTGCTGTAATAAGTTCGCACACGCAATGCCGAGGGCACTTGTTTTTCCGCGCCCACGATCAGCGGTCAAAATTAATGGTCGCTTTCGATGTCCTGTCACCACCTTTTCAATTAGAGAAATGGCATGTTCTTGTTCCGTGTAGTGGCTTTCTTTTTCTGCTTGCTTGATGTCTGGAGCCGTTGGCAATGGTTTGTCTTGCTCAATAACAACGAGCTTCTCCCATTGTTTGTGCATCCATTGCTGAGCAAAGTTCGCAGTTTGTCGCGGCTCAGTAATGATAATAAGAAGGCCACCGCCAACCAATGTGCCAAGCGCGGCGGTAAAGCTATTTGCGTCAAAACCATTTCGAGCATCAAACAATAGAACGTCACACTCTCTGCCTAACAACATGTGCCCTTGTTTAGGCGAAACACTGTATGCGTTCTCCAAACCAAAATCGCCGACACAAAACCAACGTTGATACATTTGTGTTTTATGGAACTCTGACACCAATGCATCTTGCCAAGAAGACTCGCCTTGAATGACGATGCCGAATCTTTGGAAAGATTGGTGAGCTTGTAGTTGAAGTGATGAAAGGAAATCAGATTGTGTCTGCATTTTGTCTATCCAACGTTGAACTGACGCAATGGTATCACATCTTTAATTTGACGCTTCTCAGATATAAAAAAACCGCCCGGAGGCGGTTGATTCAATCATCTTTTGTTATTGCAGCTTGTTTTGCACAAAGGCAAGAATCTCTTCCATCAAGCTGTCGTCAACTTTCTTCAAGTTCAACGCCAGACTGCTACCTTTTCGGCTGTAGCTTGCTCGACCTTTTACTAAGTCGACTTTTTCGGTCTTCTTGCCAGGTTTTGCTGGTGCAAGCTCAGCAATCCAGTTTTCGATGCTTTCCGTGACTTCTTTTGTCAGACGAGCAACGCCTTGAGCTGTGCTTCGCTGCCATAAAAATCCTTCGCTGGAGCGACACTTATCTAACAGCTCTTGCTGCTGCTCTGGCGTCAACGTTGAAAACTGTTTGTGCAGTTTCACGATAGTTGGACGACCAAGATCGCCGACATTGGGATACGCTTGAAGCAGTTCTAACGGTAATGCCGCCGCTTTTAAAGCGCCACTTACTAACGCTTCACTGCACTGGAACATTTTCGCCAATGCTTTCTGATCTTCAGCTTCACCACTATCTAGTTTAGCCTGCATCTCTTTACCTTTTTCGTACAAAGAGAGCGGCTTGTGAGCATTTGCCACATCAGACAAAAACTTTGCATGGTCAGTATTGATGTTGTCAGCAACATAAACCAAAAAATCTTGCTCCGCGAGGATACAAGACATGCGACGACGGCTACCATCTAAAACTTCAATCTTGCCATCTTTAGTTCTACGACCCACCGCTGGATATTGTTGGCCACGCTCTTTGAGTGTGACTAAAACATCAGATAAAGCATGTTCGTTTAAGAACGATTGCTCACGAGCGTTATCAACAAACACCGTTGTTTCTGTCGCGACTTTCTCTGCAGGAATACGAACAAGTTCAAACTGAACAATGTTTTCACCTGCGACAGCTAGCTCAATCGTTTGAGCTTTTTCTTTTGCCGCGGTTTGCGCCTCTTGTGGAGTCACAACACGACGTTTATTCGTTTTGCCAAATAATTTCGCGTTTAATTCAGACGTTTTCAAAGCCATTTACTTATTACCCCTGATTCAATGACGGCCAATTAGAATGCAGCACACGCTCTAATTCCAGTGCGCTTTTATGAACAGCATCTTGTGCGGTGGCTAGCGTCTTCTTACCGCCTTCAAAATCGCTTACTGTCAGATCAAATACTGTGCTGTAGGTATCGGCACAGGTTTCAAACGCACGGCTACGAGGGATAGTAGCCATCATAACTTGGTCACCTAGAAGATAGTTCATTTCAGTTAAAACAGAAACTTGCTTCTTATTGTCGTCCTCAAACATGGTTGGCATCAAGCGAACAAACTCAAGACCATTCCAGTCTTCCGGAAACATTTCATATACCGTAGGCAAATGCTGGAAGAAGTTTACTGTTGAAGCCCAGTCCAGACGCTTAGCCGCACAAGGGATTAACAACGCATTTGATGCATACATCGCATTCCATACTAGTGGGTCAACGTGTGGGCCGGTATCAATCATGATGATATCGAAGTCATCAGCAATTTTATCAATCAGTTGCTCTTTTAGCAGACGAACGATATCAAGTGATGGATCTTCAGATAGCGTTTGCCATGCTTCAGCATTAAACATTGCGTCTTCTGGAAACGCTGAAATCGACTTTAAGTTCGGGTATTGCGTTGGCAGCAATACGTTTTTACGCAAAAATTCACTGTCAATTTCTACACCATCAGGCACATTACCCAACATAATGTCTACAGCAGAATAGATATTGTCATGCTCTGCCATGCTGATTTGTGGGTTGAGGAATAAACGTAGCGAGCCTTGTGGGTCTAAGTCGATTAAACAAATACGGTAGCGTTTATCCAAATTTAGCGCTAAACATGCCGCTAAATGGACCGCTGTCATTGATTTACCTGTACCACCTTTCTGGTTCTGCACGTTAATAATCCAAGGTTTGTTACCTGAATTCTTCTTACGCTCATGAAATTTAGGCACTTCAGCCGCATCCATAAGCATATGTGCTTCTTCTAACGTAATTGAATAATGATTCGCGTTATTTTTAGTAAATTGATGGCCAGCCGCTTCCATCTTACCAATCGCGTCATCGAGCTTACGACGAGTTAAACCTGAACGGGTTTCCATCATCGCCTTAGACATTGGTGGGAAATAGTTATCGCTTCGCTCTTCTAAAACAATTTCAATACGGTCAGCTTGAACCTGCTGAGTCAGCTCCGCCAACTCAAGAAGGTTTTCAATCGTTTTTTCTCTTTTCATGCCAAATTCCGTTGGAAGGATTTATGCTTGCAATTGTACAGCAGTAAAGACCAAAAACAACAAAAAGGTGCACAAACATTTTGAGTGACCATCACATAAAAAAACACTCAAATCGACGCTTTTATGATTTATGGTAAAAAACATAACTATTTTTAATTAAATAATCTTCGAATAAATGGACACCTTAAACTTAAAAATAAAAGTGTTACAGCGTCACCCATTTACAATGTAAATCAATTTTCTACCGGAACGATTATATTCTTAAGCTAAATTACGGATTATGTTAGGCCAACCTAATTTAAACAAAAAATAGAAAGCAATCTTTCAACATGAACGCTAATAACAACCTTGATCATGTATCCGAGCCAAAAAGGGCAGTTCAAGTGATGTTCCTATGGAAGTATGATCAAGGTATGCTTATGATCATGCTTCCATGATAAAACACAAATACGAAAGCATGATCATGGAAAAATAGAGTAGACGAGGGTGTAAACACGCGGATTAAATAAGATCCATCAATCGGAAATATGATCAAGCTATAGAATCTCTCGGAAGCATGAGTTTTTGTCTCTAATTTACGGTTGAATGCAGTCAGAATGGGGGATGGAGAAGAAATTAGTGGATAGAGAAGCCGGAACAATGAAATTGTTCAAGTTACTATGATAAATCTTACTCTCATGATCATGCTTCCTAAGAATAGTCCGAAACTAGGTTTTACTGCGGAATAAGAGCTACTTGGATGCATTTTCATCACATGAGTAATTTATCATCAATATTGTCTCCAGAACGATAGCTATCTCAGCTCTTGATCATCGATCCGAGTATCAATAACATCGACAATGCTCAATAAAATTCTCATTAAGATCATTATTAAACACAGCATCTGTGGATAACCTGTAAAAACATCATGATCATCGTTTCAAGACTCTTTTGATCATCTTTTCATAAACTTAATGATCATGCTTACGAGCAAATGTGATCATGCTTTCAGGCTATTGTTGATCATAGTTTCAGAATTAACATGATCATAGTTCCGACATGCATGAAAATAATCACGTTATAGAACATGCACTTAGCGGCAAAACGATAGCCAGATCATTAGATCATATAATCAATTAAGATCAGATTAATCAAAAAGATCAGTTATTTAAAAAACAATCTTTTTTCTTTATTTATGATCTGTTTTTCTTTATTCTTCGGAACCATAGCACAACTACGGCTAGTGTGATCTGGATCTAAAATGACGGCTGATGAAAAAATTCTGATTAAAGCACCTAGAAGCCATAAGGATGGCCATCTTTTTGAGGTACATGAATCCTCTGCAGATTGGGTAGAGCAGTACCAACATTTCAAAGGGGTGACCAAAAGCATCTTAGAGTTGCTTAATCTGATCTCATTGCGAGGTTTCAGCAGCAAAGATGGATTGGTTTCAACCACAGAGATTGTGGAAGCAACGGACGGACAACTCACTCGTGCAGCTCTGCAACAACGCTTACGTGCAGCAGTAAACATTGGTTTGTTTACTCAAACTCCAGTGCGGTTTGAAGAAGGACTTGCTGGTAAGACGATGTTACATAAGTTTGTTAATCCTAATCAGCTTATTTCAGTGTTGGGTGCAACAAGTCTTGTTACAGACAAAGTACGCCAAAACGAAAAGCAAAAACGTTCAAAAGCATTGGCTCAAACCCAAGTCAACAAGCGTTTGTTGAATGAACATGGGTTGAATACCCCTCCAACGATGAAAGATGAAGCCGATCAATTTGTCGTGTCTCCAACGAATTGGGCTGGGATCATTGACCAAGCACTTGCACCACCAAGAACTCGAAAAAGTTATCAGAAATCCATGGTGTCGATCTCTGGTACCAAAGCGGTTATTGAAACGCGATCATCCAAAAATATCATGACTGTGGATGATCTGATGACCTTGTTTGCTCTGTTCACGTTGACCGTGCAATACCATGATCATCACAAAGATCAGTATCAACTCGATGCAGCACACGTGCCGAACAAGACGCCGTTATACATTACTGATATTTTGTCGCTTCGAGGCAAAAAAGACAGTGGTCCAGCACGTGATTCTATTCGCGACAGCATTGATCGTATTGAGTTTACCGATTTCCAGCTGCATGAACTTACTGGTCGTTGGCTAAGTGAAAACATGCCAGAAGGATTCAAAAGTGATCGTTTTCGTTTTCTTGCTCGAACCATCACTGCGTCTGAAGAAGCGCCTGTAGAGGGAAGCGATGGTGAAATTCGTATCAAGCCAAACTTGTACATTTTGGTTTGGGAGCCTTCGTTTTATGAAGAACTATTAACACGTGATTATTTCTTCTTGTTCCCACCAGAGATCTTGAAGCAACATACTTTGGTATTCCAACTGTATTCTTTCTTCCGTAGCCGCATGGTGCGTCGTCATACTGACTGCATGCTGCTGAGTGAATTAAACCAGAAGCTGGCACGCAACATCGAATGGCGACGATTCTCGATGGATTTGATCCGAGAGCTGAAGCGTTTATCGGATGGTAAGGGAACGGATGAGCTGTTTGTGGTGAATTTGTGGGGTTATCACCTGACGATCGAAACTATGATCGAGAATGACAAAGTGATGGACTACCAGATCGATATAAAATGCGATGTGGAAGAAGTCTTACGTTATTCACGTGCGCGAACAACCAACGCAGGAAAGCGTAACATGGCGCCTACGCTGCCAAATCCACTTCGTAATGAGATGGTTACCCGACAACAGCTTGAAGAGCTTTCAGGCATCATAGACGGCGAATTTGAGCCTATCCAACGCAAAGCGCCATCTCCAAGAGGGAATTTAGGCCGCCGCGTGAAGCAAAGAAAACACCTGGTAGAGATCAATGCAGACGAGATCACCATTACTTTATCTAAATATACCTCACCAGAGGCTCTAGAACGCAGTATAACGGCTTTATCTGCGATGACAGGGCACTCGTATGCCTCAATCAAAGAAGAGTGTTCTGATTACATAGAGAAGCTTGATTGGCTAAGGGTAGGGGATGAGCCAATTCCTTATGAGACATTAAGCAAAACCGTCGAGCTGTTTAACACTCAAAATGATATCAAGCATCTTACCATTGAGCGCTTGATTGCTGGATTAGCGGTACGTCGGAAGGTGTGCCGTCAAATCTTCGATGGCCACATGGATGAAATGGTATTCCGCGCTCTGGATGAAATGGCGATTTAAAAGCGTTGCTTGATACACATCAAGCAATAGGCGTGGCGTATTGATTTGAAATGTAACAATGTCTTTCGATGATAAAAAACAGACTTAACTCTAACAAATCACTGACATTAGGAGCCAAGCCTGAGACTACTATTTATCACGAATAGACAACCTTTTGTCCTTTCTGATGATTAATAGATTGGCTCATATTGTTACATTCATTCTGAATAGACTTCGCGAGTTTCTCCTCAGGAAACTCGCTTTTTTTACCTCAAATTCCTCAAAGTAAGCCTTGATCATTTTTCCAGATTAATGAGATAAACCTTGATCATGCTTCTTGGCTTCATTCCAGTGTAAAGAACGCATCAAAGCAACATGCGACTCGATCAAGTTATGTGCTTGTTGTTGCCACTCATTTTGATCGCATTGCTGATTACAAAACTCTAACGCTAAAACGGTAAGGTGCTGAAGTCGCTTTAAACACCAATCTTTGATCAGAATATCGGTCGATACCTGACATGCCGCTTGCTCGAGCTTTGCGCTCGTGTAAAGCAAGGTTTGATACGCTTTTTGAGGATCTCGGTACCTAGCATGTTGAAACACACGTAAACAACCGTCTAGCCAGCAAGCAATCGCTTTGCTTTGAACTTCGTTCAGTTCTGGGCCAAATACGCCGTCGGGCGCTTGATATAAGATCGCTTCCAGTTTTTCAAGTTGATCATGCTTCCGATGTTCATACCACATGGCGATCTGATCTTGCCAAGTCCTCAATTCCATTACGCAGCCTCAGTCCATTGTTTTACATAGTGATTGGGTCCTATTTGATCAAATTCGTCGACAATGATGCTGCTACGACTACGAATTTCATCGGCATCTATCGAATAGTTTGGTTCACTTTTCACTAAGTTACCAAAAGGAAGATCTGGATCGGGAACGGCTGAAATCAATAGTTTGGTGTACGGGTGCTGCGGATTCTTCAGTATTGAGTGTGTATCACCCCATTCGACGATTTGCCCTTTGTACATCACAGCTGTTTCTTCCGCGATGTAGTGTGCGGTCGCCAAATCATGAGTAATGTACAAAAAGCCGATTCCTAGCTCTTGCTTCATGCGCTGCATTAGATTCAGTACCCCGAGGCGAATGGAGACATCCAGCATCGATGTTGGCTCATCCGCAAGAATGACTTGCGAACCGACGGCGAGAGCACGTGCTAAGTTTACTCGCTGACGTTGTCCACCACTAAGCTCGTGAGGAAACTTATTTAATGTCTCTTCAGGTAGTTCCACCAGCTTTAAAAGCGCTTCCAAGCGGACAGGAATGTCACGCTCGCTTTTGATTTGCTTATGAATCTTTAAAGGGCGTGTGAGGTGATGGCGAATGGTATGAGTTGGATTGAGTGAACCAAACGGATCTTGAAACACCATTTGTACTTTACTGCGATACTCTTGGAGCGCTGAGCGTGACGTAATCTCATTGATATTAGTGCCATTGAAAAGGATCTCGCCTTCTGTTGCCGGATAGACTTTAGTGATCAAGCGAGCACACGTACTTTTACCGCAGCCTGATTCTCCAACTAAAGCCAACGTTTTTCCTGCATACAGATCAAAGCTCACGCCTTGGAGCGCACGGAAGGTTTCCTCTTTCGCTAAACCACCGCCTACTCTGAACTCTTTAATCACGTTTTTCATTTGGATGATAGGCTGATTCATGATTACGCTCCTGGTTGCTCTGGTTGCTCTGGTTGCTCTGGTTGTTTGTGGACATCGTGGATGTTTGGGAAAGAAGCCCATAGCTTTTGTGTGTAGGGATGTTGAGGATTATTGCGAATTTCGTATGCCTGATTGACTTCGACGATTTCTCCATGCCGCATGATGGCAATGCGATCACACAATTGGCTCATCAGCGCCAAGTCGTGCGTAATAAAGAGTACTGAGAAGCCAAATTCATCTCTAAGCTGATAGATTTGTTGTAAAATCTCTCTTTGTACCACCACATCTAAAGCGGTTGTGGGCTCATCCATAATGATCAGCTTAGGGTTCAAAGACAAAGCAATAGCAATCACCAAGCGCTGACGCATTCCACCTGAAAATTGGTGAGGGTATTCCGTTAACCGTTCTCGTGGAATATTGACCAAGTCCAATAGTTTTTCTGCTCGATCTTTCGCTTGAGCGTTGGTGAGTCCTTGGTGATGACGCAATACATCTGCGAATTGCTCTTGGATCGTTAAGACAGGGTTGAGTGAGTTCATCGCGCTTTGAAACACCATGGCGATTTCACTCCACCTCAGAGCGGTTAGCTCAGAATCTGAGAGGCTAAGAATGTCTTTGCCATCAAACAATATTTTACCGCCAGAAATGAACGCTGGCGGCTTATGGAGACGGTTGATCGAGAATGCGATCGTGCTTTTGCCACATCCCGATTCACCAGCAAGTCCAAATACTTCTCCTTTGCCGATATCGAAGCTGACGGATTTTACCGCATTGAAATCACCATGATCGGTGATGTAATCGACGCATAAATCTCGGATCTGGATGACCGGATTATTGTGGTATGCATGATTTAAGTTAATACCATCCATATAAACACCTTACCAATGTAAAAGATAATTATTATCATTATCAGGTGTGATGGTTTTTAGAAAGTGGCAAGCGGTGAATCAGTGAAGTGACTCGAAAGTTAGGCGAAATAAAAAGTGGTATCCGGCGTTGTTAATGAAGTCAAGGAAGACGAGAATTGAGAGCTGGATCAGCACACTTTTCTTAGGGGAATTATTCAAATCTAATCGTAAATTTGCCCCTTGGCAAAACTTAAATGATGGATCTATTAAGGAGTTAACGAAAGGGCGGGAGGGGTCACATTTCCCTACAGTTTTTCTTACCACCTCGTTCCTGTTTTGCTATAGATTACGCATCGAAAACATGGTGTGTTCGGAGGAAATATGTCCATTAATTCTATCGACCATGACGAGATGACCAACATCGCTCACAAATGGGAATTACCTGATGAAGAAGCCGTTGTGAAGCCTGAGAAAACAGTGAAATCAGCAGAAGCCAGAAGACGCATTGAAGCGCTACGTGAAATCCGTGAAAGTGGATTGACCATTGAAGAAGCAAGGGAGCTTGGCTTGATACACTGATTGCTCTAGTTTGGTATAGCAATCCATAGGGTAGTTGTCGGGCTGCCCTTTTTATTTTTCGCTCCATTTTAGCCATTGCGTCTTACTACAACATCTCACATCTCTTTATTTTTCTTATCCAAACGTTCTAATTCACCTCTCTTTCACCTAAAAAGTTCTAGATCCAAACTCATTTTCATCTATGTAGAAGTTTGACAATCTTACCTAGCGTTACTAAAAGATATATCAATAGCGATATGCTTTTTGTTGATTATCGCGACCACAAAGCAAGGAGCGCGAGTATGGTTGACCAAATCCTTTTTTATGAGCCCGATGAGCCCCACGGTTTTCTTTCCAATTTTTGCCATGCCCCAGTCAATATATCCTCCCAAACTTGGCCCACCAGCGAACATTATTATCAAGCCCAAAAGTTCCTCGATGCGCAGTTACAGAGCAAAATTCAACACGCGAGCACTCCCGATGAAGCATTCGCCTTAAGTCGAAAATACGAACATTTTGTCAGAAGTGACTGGGAGGATATGAAGTTGGCCGTTATGGCTTTCATCGTTAGAGAAAAGTTTCTGCAAAATCCACCTTTAGCGCAGCAGTTAATGAGAACGGGTAACGCTTGTCTTACAGAGCATTCTCACAAAGATGCCTTTTGGGGGGATGGGGGAGACGGTAAAGGAGAAAATCATTTAGGAGAAATTCTGATGAACGTTCGGGCTGAGCTGAGACATGTCGAGCCCTACAATCTCGTGAAGTTCATCGATAAAGCCAAATTGCCAACCCAATGGGGCACATTTATGATGTATGGCTTCGTTGAAACTGCCACGAACAAAGAGCATCTTGCCCTCGTGTATGGAGAGCCTGCAAACAGCGCTGCACCACTTATTCGGTTGCATTCGGAGTGCCTTACTGGCGATGCCTTGTTTAGTACGCGTTGCGACTGTGGTTTTCAGCTCAATAGGGCGCTACAAAATATTGTCGAAGAGGGATGTGGTGTACTGCTTTATTTGCGTCAAGAAGGACGTGGTATTGGCTTGATTAATAAAATTCGAGCTTATCACCTCCAGGACGATGGCGCCGATACTGTAGAAGCCAATGAACGTTTGGGCTTTGCTGCCGATATGCGTGATTACGCATTCTGTAAAGGGATGTTAGAGCATTTGGGCATTGATGCGGTGCGACTAATGACGAACAACCCACGTAAGCTGGCTGCGTTAAAAGCGGTTGATATCAACGTCATTGAGCGTGTGCCCTTGCAAGAAGGTAATAATCCGAGCAATCAACACTACTTGCAAACTAAGGCGAGTAAATTAGGGCACATGTTTGATCCTAAGTTTGTCAATCACACCAAGTAAAGCATCATCTATGTCTCAATAGATGAAAACGCCAACGATACTATCGTTGGCGTTTTCATTCGTTAGGTCATTTATTGATACCTTTGAATGATCTCATCAATTTCGCCCGATGTTTTTAACTCAGCCAAACGTGTATTAATGTAGTCCTGAGTTTCTGGCTGCATTTGGGGCGAAAAGGCCAAATAGATCGAGTAGTCAGGGATAACTGAGTCGAAAGATTGGATCTGAAAACCTTCTAGCGACAAATTGAGGCGTTTTAAGTTGTACATAACGCGTGATTCCATTTCGACGAAGGCTGTATCTCCTGGTGTTCGGGTTATCACTCGATATGCGGCATCATAATCTTTAACGCGTATTTCATTCACACTACCATCCTCAAAGAATGGGATTAAATTCGGATAATCAAAACCGAGTAGTAATACGATAGATCGGCCATGCATGGTGTCCATATTCTTGAACTCTAACGGTTTCTCACTACTAGAGACCAATACATGTTTTACAGTGTAAATGGGCTCTTCAGACAAGTTTTCTGATTGCACCTTGCCCCAATTTGGGCTGCCGTAAGTTAGCCAGTTTGGTTCGCCACCTTCTTCTAATATGGAGATCATTCGTTTAAACGGATAAGTATGATAATTCACCTGATAATCCGATTCAGCGAAAATGGCACTGACGATGTCAGTCACAATCCCGGAATGCATTTGCCCCTGTTGTTCTATTTGAAATGGCCTTGCTTGGTCGGCGATAACGTAATAGTTCACTTCAGCGGCAGTAGCATAAGTTCCTACCGCAATAAAACTAAAAGCCAATCTAAGTAGAAGTCTTTTCATCGTATCCTCGATTATTATTTGCGCGTGGCTATATTTAGAGTAGCGCAAGTTTATCGGAGCGATTTCATATGGATGAAAAAGAGCGATCTCAACGTCGATTTAGTATCGGCAACCAACTTATGTTGGCGGTGTTAACGTTGAGTTTAATCTTTACTGTCATCATTTCCGCTGTGAGTTTATATCGAGTTTTTAACGAAGATTTAGCCCATTTGCACGTCGAGCTAAAGCAGGTCGAATCCAGTTACTTATCGAGCTTTTCTGCCAGCTTATGGGTGGAGGATAGGGAGCTGTTACTCACTCAAGCAGAGGGCGCAATGCGCATGCCCTCTGTGGATTATTTACGTATCGCTAATGAAGATGAAGTTATCGTCGAATTGGGAACCGCTCTTTCTGAGGATGTCGTAGAAAGAAGTTGGCCGATGCAATATCGTGTTGGTGATAAAACCTATGATCTGGCGACATTGACTGTTCAGGCGGATCTGAGCTCGATTTATGAAGATCTTTGGCAACAATTTTTTTCTTGCTCACGACAGAAGCGATCAAGATCCTATTACTCATAATTGGCGTGCTTTGGGTCGCCTTCCGCCTCTTGGTCAATCCTCTCCAACTGCTTTCCGGCGCCGTGAGCGATTTTAGTGGCGGGAAGGTCCCAAGCAAAGTTACGCTCCCAAAGCGTTGGTGTTTTGATGAAGTGAGCGTGTTGGCGGAGAAATACAACCGAAGCGTTGAGAAGGTCCGTGAGCATCAGACTGAGCTTGAAGAAGAAAGAGATAGAGCGGAAGTCGCCAACCGCAAAAAAAGTGAATTTCTTGCCACCATGAGCCATGAAATTCGAACACCAATGAATGGCATTATTGGTGTCGCTTCATTACTGGGTGACACCAAACTCGATCCTCAGCAAAAAGAGTTTGTAGAGATCATCGATAGTTCTTCTCACTCTTTAATGACGATCATCGACGATATTCTCGACTTTTCTAAAGTCGAAGCAGGTAAAGTCGAATTAGAAAATGCAAGCTATGATCTGCGCCGTATTTTGGATGATGTGATCAGCTTACACGCCGTCAAAGCCAAGCAGAAGAATCTGCAATTGCTTAGCGATATTGATCCTCACTTGCCAGCGGAAGTGCAAGGCGATGCTGCGCGCTTAAAACAGGTATTGAACAATTTGTTGAGCAACGCGATCAAATTTACTGATCGTGGTCATGTGAAGCTTCTTGTTGAGTTAACACGTCAAGAGCATGATGTCGCCATGATTCGATTTCGCGTCGTTGATTCTGGCATTGGTATTGCGAAAGAGAACCAACAAGCGATCTTCGAACGTTTCCAACAAGCCGATGGCAGTACAACCAGAAAGTACGGTGGTACCGGCCTTGGTTTGGCGATTGGTGCTCAGTTGGTGAACTTAATGGGAGGAGAAATCCAACTGACAAGTGAGTTGGGGCTTGGTAGTTGTTTTGAGTTTTCGATTCCAGTTGTAGTAAAAGCACGGTCTACCTACACGGAACGACCTAATGTTTTGACGTTTCCAAAAGTTGAAGATAATGAAACCAGCCTCCAGCATGACAATCAACCTTGGGTATTGATTGTTGAAGATACCATCGTAAACCAGAAAGTCGTGCGTATTATGTTGGAAAAGCTCGGCGTTCGAGTGAGCGTCGCAAATCATGGTGAAGAAGCGCTTCAACTATGTGAGAAGCAAGCTTTTGACTTAGTGTTTATGGATTGCCAAATGCCAGTGATGGATGGCTTCATTACTACTGAGCGTATTCGACAAATGGGAGAGTGGGGGAAACACGTTCCCATTATTGCGTTGAGTGCCAATGTTATTAAAGAAGATCAACAACATTGCTTTGACGTCGGTATGAATGAGTTTGTCGCCAAACCTGTGACCAAAGATCGGTTGCATCAAATATTCGAGCAGTTTTTACCAAAAGCGCTGAAAATCAGTGCGGGTCCTAAATAGTTAACTTGAAATTGATCAAGTTAAGTGCGTTTCTATTCTGCAATTGTAACTCTGTATGCTATAGTGCGCGGCTAGTATTTAAAGTACCTTGAGGCTGTAAATGTCGTTCAATCTATCCCTATTGCCGCCTGATGAAAAAAACAAAATCGAACTGGATAAACAAGCGTCGTTTTTGGTTTGGAAGCTCAGAGAGGCCAAATCTGGTCCTGAAGCAATAGAAGAACAGTTGTCCAAGATTAACGATGCTGATGAAAAAGCGTTTTTTCAGCAATCGGTCGAAAAGTACAAACGAGTAATGGGTGTCGCTTAACGCGAATCGTGACAACGGTATAAAACTATGTGGCGAATGAGGTAACCTCCCCATTCCTTTGCTAAGCGAAATTGAAAAGGTTTCGCTTTTTGCTAAAATCCTTCGCATTAAATTTGAATTTAGAGAGACATCCCGATGGGAAGAAGTTTTGAAGTGCGCAAAGCCTCTATGGCGAAAACTGCAGGCGCGAAAATTAAAGTTTATTCCAAATACGGTAAAGAAATTTACATGTGCGCGAAAAACGGCGGTAGTGACCCAGACATGAACTTGTCTCTTCGCCACCTGATCGCGAAAGCGAAAAAAGATCAGGTACCAGCGCATGTTATCGACAAAGCACTAGACAAAGCGAGTGGCGGCGGTGGTGAAGATTACCAACCAGCGCGCTACGAAGGCTTCGGCCCTGGCGGTACTAGTGTTATCGTTGACTGTCTGACCGATAACGGCAACCGTACTTTCCAAGATGTACGCCAATGCTTTGTTAAAGTGGGTGCGAAAATTGGTGTTGAGGGCTCAGTTTCTCACATGTTCGATCACCAAGCGGTATTCCAGTTCAAAGGCGACGATGATGAGATCATCCTAGAAACGCTAATGATGGAAGATGTAGACGTAACTGACGTTGAGCTAGAAGACGGTGTGATCACTGTATTCGCTCCTCATACAGAGTTCTTCAAGACGAAAACAGCACTAAATGGTGCGTTCCCAGATCTAACGATCGATGTGGAAGAAATCACTTTCGTTCCTCAAACTCACACTCCAGTAGCGGGTGAAGATGCTGAGAAGTTCCAGAAATTCCTAGATCTTTTAGATGACTGTGACGACGTTCAGCAGGTTTACCACAACGCAGAGCTATAATTTCTTAGCTTCCACCGTTGTAAAAAGGCTTCCCGAGGGAAGCCTTTTTTGATCGCACTTTTTGCTAGCAGCATTATGCGTTGCGATATTTGGAATAACACAGTGACATGATCACACCAAAGCAGATGCCTTGCGTCAGCATGGCCGTGCCGCCGTAACTAAAGAACGGCAAAGGGCTTCCCATTACTGGCAACAAGCCGCTCACCATACCTGTATTGATAAAAGCATACAGGAAAAAGCTCATCGCTAATGCGCCACTCACAAGCCGACTAAAAAAGTGGTCAGACTGACATGCAAGCAACATGACGCGCGCGGTAATAAACAAGTACAGTGCGAGCAAGACTAAACTACCAACAAAACCCCACTCCTCGGCATAAGTCGAAAAAATAAAGTCCGTATGACTTTCTGGAATAAAGCCAAGTGTTCCTTGCGTAGCATTCATCCAACCTTTGCCTTTCATTCCGCCGGAGCCTATCGCAATTAAAGATTGGATGATTTGGTAGCCCGAACCTAACGGATCCGACTCTGGGTGCAAGAACTGAGTAACGCGGCTTTTTTGATACGTTTCCATGACGAAGAACCACAAAATAGGCGCCAACGTTAATATACTCGCGACAAAGCCACCGATTATTTTCCAGCTCATGCCAGCTAAAAATAAAACGAATAAGGCGTAAATGACGGTAAAAACTGCACCGTCTAAATCCGGTTGTAGCGCGATTAACCCAGCAGGAATCATTGTGATGAGTAAGCAGAATGCGATTTTCCTACTATCTGGTCTGCCACCTTCAATATGTAGCATCCACGCGATCATGATTGGAATCGAGAGTTTGATTAGCTCCGAGGGTTGAAAGCGAAAAAAGCCAATATCGAGCCAACGTTGAGAGCCATTAGTGCTATCGCCAAACAAAGCGACAGCAAGTAGCAGCGCAACCGCAATAATGTAGAGATATGGAGCTGAGCGTTGATAGCTAGCGGCGGGAATCGATGACATGACCAATATACAAACCAAGGTCAGTCCGCAGCGTGCTAAATGCTTGAAGAGCATGGCCTCATTAAAGCCACTGGCACTCCAAAGTGTTAGTGTACTCAATAGCATGATCGGAATGATCGCCATCAGCAGTGGCAAATCGACCCTGGGGAAAAAACGCTTATTCATTTTCTACGACCTAATAACGCACCCAGTTCGAGCGCGAAAACAACCAGAACTCGAGAGTTCGAACTATTCCGATGCTAAGAATCCTATTTGGAAATAACAGACACCATGCAAAGGTGTGTATGAGAGGAGCGTCGATGTCGTCTGTTATGGGTAAGCTGCTTGGAAAGCTGTGGAATGGATAAATACACTAGACGCAGGTTTTAAGCCAGTATTTTTATTCCTATTGTGGTGAAAGATGGACGCTTACAAACAAGCAGGGATATATGCTCTCTTTAAGAAGGGAATGTCATTCATCGCAGCAAACAACCGTTCATTCTAAATAACTGCCATTGGTCGCATGCAAAAGCAGTGTGCGATCTTCTCCATTAATCTGAAACCATCAAATCACGTTCAACTAAGGATAGTACATGATGGTTTCTCAATCTCGCTCAGTCAAAGCTCTTAAACTGGCAAGTACGTTTATCGCCGCATTTGCACTCAGCAGCAATCTGGCTCTAGCTAACCCAAGCGAGCGCACACTCAGTCAGTTCAACCAAGCAGCGCAGGGTGATTCTGGTTTGGTTGATACCGTTTACGGCGAACTATCCAAACAACTCGAAGAGCAGGGCGCAACGCCGGTGACCTTGGTGTATTTAGGCAGTGCTGAGACGTTGCAAGGTCGTGAGGCGTTTATGCCTTGGAACAAGATGAAGTTCACCGAGCGCGGTCTTGCCACAATCCAAAAGGGTTTGGATTTAATGGCGAATCAGCCAGTACCACTGCAAGAACAACAACGTTTACAAGGCTTGCCGGAATACCAACTAGCCACCGCCATGGCAGCCACTACGTTTACCTCTTTACCTGACATGTTCAATCACTTTGAGCGTGGCTACGAGCTGTACCTTTCATTGCTCGTTGAGCCGAGTTTTAGTCAGCAACCTTTCGCCGCAACGTCTTGGATTTATCGCTACGCCATTGAAGCAGCACTACGAGCTGAAGATGTTCAACAAGCCAAAACATGGTTAGCGCAAATGGAGCAATTGGGCGACAGCAATCTAGAAACGCAAACTGCGAAAGCGCTGCTAGCCAAGTATTAGGGAGGCGTCATGATCGTTTTTAATCAACTTAGCCGCGATTACGCCCTTGGTAGCCAAACGGTGCGTGCATTGCGAGACGTTTCTGGTGAAGTGTTTTCCGGCGAAATGGTGGCTCTGTGCGGGCCGTCTGGCTCAGGCAAAAGCACCTTACTTAACGTGCTTGGCATGCTGGATACTCAATACCAAGGTCAGGTGACATTTTCAGGCAGCCCATACCCAACTGGGCAAATGCAGGCGGCGAAAATGCGCCGTGAAAAGCTTGGCTTTGTATTTCAAAAATTCAATCTTATGCCCGTGATGACGGCGTTAGAGAACGTGGCGTATCCGCTGCACCTCAACGGCTTTTCAAAAGCAGAACAAACTGAGCTCGCTACACAAATGCTAGAACACGTTGGCTTGGGCGAGTTTATTCATCACATGCCCGATAACCTATCAGGCGGTCAGCAACAACGCGTGGCAATTGCGCGCGCCTTAGTGCACAAACCAGCGTTGGTGATTGCTGATGAGCCAACCGCAAGTCTTGATAGCCAAACTGCCAACAAGGTCATCGACATTATGAAAGGGCTCGGACACGAGCTAGGCACCACTTTTATTGTCGCCACACACGACCCTCGTATGGCATCCCGCTGTGACCGCACCATTGAGTTGGTGGACGGCAAAATTACCCAAACGCACGCAAGTGTGGAGGAGGTTTCATGGGCAAGCTAATTCCTGTTTCCGTTCGCCTTGCTTGGTTGAACCTGCAACGCAATCGCCGCCGCAGTTTGTTGTCGATGCTGATCATCGCCATTGCCGTGTTTGCCTTAACCAGTGCGGGTGGTTTTGGTCTGTATACCTACGACAGTTTGAAAGAGTCGACAGCACGTGACACGGGGCATCTGACGTTAACCACGCCGGGTTACTTCGCCAAAGAAGAAGAGATGCCACTGAGTAACGGTTTAACTCACGCAGACGACATCACCAAGCAATTGATTGGGTTGAATGAAGTGCGAGGCGTGCAGCCACGAGTTGAGTTCAGCGGTTTGATTTCCAACGGCAACAAGTCCTCGATCTTTATCGGCATTGGCGTGAACGAACGCGAATTCGATATGAAAGGACCGTTTTTGGATGTGCGCGAAGGGCAGACGCTGTCCAACATTCATGCATCGCGTTATGACCCAGCAGAGCCAGAAGTGATGCTCGGCGTTGATTTAGCGAACAACCTAAGCGTGCACGTTGGCGATTGGATTACCTTGCTGGCGACCACAACCGACGGTGCATTGAATGCGTATGACTTCAAAGTTCGTGGCATCTATTCAACCGGCGTACCTGAGCTTGATAAACGCCAACTGTACGTGCATATCAACAGCGCGCAATCGTTGTTGGGCTCAGACAAAGTCAGTGCGTTATCGGTCTTCCTATTCGATACCAGTTTAACTAACCAAGTCGAGCAACAAGTGGCTTCGGTCCTGAGTAAGCAAAAGCAGAACTTTGGTGATCAAAATATTGAAATTACGCCTTGGCAAGAACGCGCGTTCTTCTATCTCAAAGTGAAAGATTTGTACGACCGTATCTTCGGCATCATGGGCGCAGTAATGGCGTTGGTAGTCTTTGTTGCGCTGTTCAACACCATGACCATGTCGGTCACCGAGCGTACTCGTGAAATCGGCACCTTGTCAGCACTTGGTAGCTACCCTCGCGAAATCATTGCTGGGTTCTTGCGCGAAGCAGGGTTACTTGCGGTGATTGGCAGCTTAATCGGCGCTTTGTTTACGGCGCTAGTGACCATCTTACTGATGGTCGTGGATGTACAAATGCCGCCACCGCCAGGACGCACAGAAGGTTACCCATTGACGATTTACTTCTCTTGGGAGCTGGTGGCTGTCGCAGGATTTGCAGTATTGATGATTTGTTTGGTTGCGGCGTTTTTCTCGGCGCGCAAAGGGGTGAACAAGCCAATTACGGAGGCACTGATTTATGTTTAATTTCAAAT
Source organism: Vibrio sp. M60_M70 (assembly GCF_037162085.1). Lineage (NCBI taxonomy): Bacteria > Pseudomonadati > Pseudomonadota > Gammaproteobacteria > Vibrionales > Vibrionaceae > Vibrio > Vibrio sp. M60_M70. The sequence continues at coordinate 206,530 of NZ_JARLUL010000002.1, read as the reverse complement.
CACTATTACCAATTGCACTGCTGACGGTAAGCGGCATGGCAAGCATGAATGCCAGTGCGAATGAAACAGCGTTAGATGCACAGCAAGTCGCGCAATTGATTGAAAAAGCCGACAGCTACCGCTTGCAAGATGATTCCTCCAAAGTGGTTTCTCTGGTGCGCTTATATCAAGACCAAGAATTAGATAAAACCCGCCTTTACCACGTGTACACGCGTCCAAATCGTGAATCGTTGGTGGTGTTCAAATCGGCGGTTGAAGCAGGGCAAAAGATGTTGATGATGGGCGACAACTATTGGCTACAAATGCCGAAGAGCCGCCGTCCGATTCGCATTACGCCAATGCAAAAGCTGCTTGGTGAAGCGTCTATTGGCGACATCTCAACGCTGACGTGGAGCCAAGATTATCAAGGTGAATGGAAAGCGACAGAAACTGTCTCGGTAAACGGGGAAAGTGTAGTGGCTTATCACCTTGCGTTAACCGCGAAAACCAAAGGGGCGAGCTATCAGAAGATCGACTTGTGGTTGTCTGAGCAAGATGCGTTTCCAATCAAAGCCGATCTCTATTTTCGCTCTGGCAAACTCGCCAAGCAAGCGCTATACGGGCGTGCAACCGACAACGGTGAAGACTACGTCAGTGAGATGACCTTGCTTGATAGCATTCAGCCGAGCAAAAAGACCGTTATCGAGTATCAAGAGATCGTGCCTTGGCAGCTGGATAACAAGTTCTACAACCCAAGCTATTTGCCGAAAGCCAATACGACTCAGCTTTAGCCTGAACTCCGTAAATAGAACCATGAAAACGAGCAAGGAAGTCACATGAAATCGCACCAGTCTAACCTTAACAAAAGCACCAGTTTGTTGATTGCTGCGTCGTTGTGTGTGGCGCAGCAGCCCCAGTTTTTGCCAATGATGAGCTGAGTTTTGAGTGGGATTGGGCTGTCAGCTACGAAACTGCCAAGCAGCGTGATAGCGCATTTATGCAGGCGCAGGGCAGTTCTCGTGATTCACTTAATGCACTGTTGGATGTGCAGGTGAATTATCAGAACTTCAGTGGTTTGTTTGCTCTGTACAGCCAAGGTTTGTACCTCAGCCAACGGGGAGAGAGTGAGTGGTGGAGTGAAGCTGATAACCAATTGCTGATTCGAGAGCTTGCTTGGCTAGGGGAGTGGCAAGTCGGTGATACCACACTTGATGTGAGCTTAGGTAAGTTGCGCGTGGATTGGGGCGTGGGTTATGGCTACCGACCATTGGATCTGTTTAAGCCGTATCGACAAAACCCTGTTGGCTTAGTCGCAGAAGAGGGTGCGGGTGTGTTTTCACTTTCACACTATGATATGGCAGGCGAGTGGACGGTGATTGCGACGGATTCAAGCTGGGGGCAACAAGACCAAAGTGCACTTGATCAAGCCGCAGAGCAACGAGGTATTGGTATCCGTCGTTATGCGCTGGTGGGTGACACCGAGTATCAACTTATTGGTTATTACGATGATGTGCGCCGAGGTTTACTTGGCGCCAGTGCCATTGCCGTGTGGGATGAGTCCATCGCCATGCACGGATCAATGCTGTGGCAAAAGCAAAGTGTCGGCTATCAGTTTCAGCAAGACGATCTTTACCAACCCGTTTCAGTTGAGGAGCAGGGAAGCGCATTCCAAGCCTTAGTTGGGGTGAACTGGGCAAACCAAGCCGGACACAACGTGATTGCTGAATATTGGTACGACAGCCGAGCATGGTCGAAAAGCGAGTGGCAACAAGCAATCGAACGTGGCGAATTTCTCTCTCAACCCCTTAATCCCCAAACGTCTCTACTTGCAACAAGCTACGCCCAAGGGTTTCAGCATGCCAATATCGTTCAGCATAACGTAATGCTGCACTGGAGTTGGGATTTGGAAGCGTGGGCTTCTTGGAACGGCAAAGCGGATATGGGCTGGCTAAGTGATGTAACCCCTACGTTGGATGTGATGCTGTCGCCACAAGATGGTGGTGTGATTGTCACGCAGTGGCTTAACTACCAATGGATTGATACCGGCGATCAAAGTGTAGAAGTGGAAGTTGCCGCACGCTTTTTAACCGGAGACGACCAATCTGCTTACGCACAAATCAATGATAAGCATATGATTGTATTTAACATCAAAGGGAAATTCTAAATGTATTCAGCTAAGTTAATGGTAGAAAGTGGATGGCTACGCAGTGTGGTTGTCACGACTTTATTCTGTTTGTTTATCTCGGTAATGACATTGTCTGTTTGGGGTGGTCCTTACTATGTACATGTATTGGTGAGCTTTGGTTTTGGTTACTCCGCCTTGTTCTTCTCTTGGTTAGTCGACAAGTTGTTTCCTAGCATCCCTCGTAGACTAGAAATTGCTTTGTCACTGACCGCCTGTTTGTTGTTTGGCGTCATTAATGCGCAGTTTTGGCTCGGTGAATACTTCGGCATTTCGGGCATGCTGCCAGTGTTGCTGATGGGCTTGTTATTCAGCGGCATGTGTTACTTTTATTTCCACTCACGAGAGAAAGAAGCGATTGCTCAGCGTGAATTAGAGAGTATCAAGCGTGAAAAGGCAGAGCAGGAACGTGCACTGTTGCTAAGTCAGCTTAAACAGATGCAAAGCCAGATTGAACCGCATTTCCTATTTAATACCTTGGCAAATATCAGCGCGTTGATGTCCCAGGACGTTGATAAGGCCAAGCAGATGTTGGATCAACTTACCGCACTATTACGTGCGACGCTAAAAATCTCACGTGAAGAGCACACCACGATTGAGAATGAAATTGCCTTAATTGAAGCCTACTTGAGTATTCAGAAGATACGTCTGGATGGACGCCTAAGCTACAAAATTGAAGTAGAAGACGGTTTAGGAACAACAGAACTGCCACCGATGATGTTGCAACCTTTGGTGGAGAATGCCATTGTTCACGGTATTGAGCCAAAGCGAGAAGGCGGCGAACTCAGTTTACTCATCAAGCGCGAACAACAGAACTTGCAGATTGAAGTTAGAGACACAGGTGTTGGCTTGAATCATGTTAGTGGGCACATGGGCTCCGGCGTGGGTTTGAGTAATCTCAAGCAGCGAGTTGAAGCTTTGTTCGCAGGGCAAGGAGAGGTTGTTATCAGTGAGTCTGCTCAGGGTGGCGTTTGTGTTCGCTTGAGCTGGCCAATGGAATCGTAAGCAAGGAAGAAAGGAATGAATACAGGGTTTACTGCCATTATTGCTGATGATGAACCGTTATTGAGGCGTCATCTTGATAAAAGCCTAGCTGAAGTGTGGCCAGAGCTAGAGGTAATAGCCAAAGTCGCGGATGGTGAACAAGCGTTGCAAGCTATTAAGCACAACCAACCTGACATTGTGTTTCTTGATATTCGTATGCCAGTTTTGGATGGCATGACACTAGCGCAAAAACTCAATCAACTCGCCAATCCACCTTTGATTGTGTTTGTCACTGCGTACGATGATTACGCCATCAAAGCTTTTGAGCAAAATGCCGCCGATTATTTGCTCAAGCCTATCTCGGATGAGCGCCTCCTGACGACGTGTGAAAGAGTGAAAGCACGCCTTGCTAAGCGAGAGCAAGAAAGCAGCAATGTGCAGATGAGCAGCCTGTTAGAACAGTTGCAGCAATTATCCGCCCCACAAACGCCGCAATATCTTCAGTGGATCAAAGCGACGCAAGGGGAAGATATTCATCTGATTGCTACGTCTGATGTGTTGTATTTCAAAGCGGAAGAAAAATACGTTTCTGTGTATGCCCAACAAGGACAAGGCAAAGTGCAGGAGTATTTGATTCGTACATCGTTGAAAGAGTTGATAGGGCAGCTTAACCCAGAACAGTTCTGGCAAGTGCACCGATCAAGCGTGGTGCAAGTGTGTAAAATTAGCAAAGTAAACAAAGACTTTGCCGGAAGAATGTTTGTGCATGTTGGGGAAAACAAGCTCCCCGTGAGCCGTGCATCTCAAAGTTTGTTCAAAGGGATGTAATCGCTAGAACTGCTCACTCTTTACACTGTAAACTCGCAGCTCTTAACCCACATTATCAAGGAAGATAAATGAGCTATCGCGTAACCCTGCTAAATGCGACGAGAGAGTTGTCTCCACTCGCTGAGTATTTGCATCAGAAACTTGATGATCTGAGCTCACAACTTTCTAGTTACTTTGATCTCAGTAACATCGACCTGACCGTTAGCCCGTTTGATCGCAATGATGTACCGCAGACGGGGATTGGTGGCTATTGCTTAAGCGCCTATCGTGTAGAGATTCTGCTTGATACTCAACGTGCAGATATTAAAAACGTTATTGAGAAAGAACTGGCTGCGGTGCTAGCGCATGAGTTGCATCACCTGTTCCGTATGCGATCGGGAGAGAATGGCGTTGCGCTTGGTGATGTGCTGATTATGGAAGGGTTAGCTTGTCATTTCGAACGTAAGGTGAATGGAGGCATCACTCCGAGCTTGTTTGAGCAAATCAAAGATCAAGATTGGCGTCCTTTCTATGCTGAGATGAAAGACAAGTTGACCAGCTTAGATTACAACTTCGACGCTTACTTTCTTGGCAGCGATGAAAGCCGCTGGCCGAAATACATGGGGTATTGGGTTGGGTATAACCTTGTCGCTGAATATCTGGTGGACTTTCAAGGCTCTGAGCTTGATTTAGTCGGAGCAAAAGCCGAGCTTTTCTATCAATAACTCCGGCACAAGCCAAACTCATAGGCTGAGTCATAAAACAAAAAGCGCCTAAGTCATCAGACATTAGGCGCTTTCTTCGTTTTATAGCGACGATTTATCCGAAGAGGCAAATGGGCTTATTCGCTGATTGTCACTTTCTCAATAATGATTGGATCGCATGGTACATCATCGTGACCAAGCTTAGAGGTCGTTTTCACTTTCGCGATGCGATTTACGACATCCATACCCGCAGTCACTTTGCCAAACACCGCGTAGCCCCAGCCCAAGTTGGTGGTTGCGGTGTGGTCTAGGAAATCGTTGTCTTCCAAGTTAATGAAGAACTGTGCCGTTGCAGAGTGCGGTGCATCGGTACGCGCCATTGCGATAGTGCCAACAAGGTTCTTTAGACCACGGTTTGCTTCGTTCGCAATCGGGGCGCGCGTTGGCTTTTCTGCCATGTCTTCGGTGTGACCGCCACCTTGGATCATAAAACCATCGATAACGCGGTGGAAAATGGTTCCGTCGTAGAAGCCATCTTCACAGTATTTTTTGAAATTCTTTGAGCTAACTGGCGCTCGTTCTAGGTTCAGTTCAATCTCGATGTCACCGAAATTGGTGGTCATAATAATCATCTTGTTTGCCCCTGTGGGTGCTATGTTGGCGGCATTATAACTAAGTCGTTTGAGGATAGCAGAAATAAAAACAGCGACGTTTTGGCGTCGCTGTTTCTACTATTAAATATGATTAAGGAAGTTAAACCGTAAAGCGTCCCACCAAGTCGTACAGCTCGTTGGCTTTGTGATTGAGGTTTTGGCTGCCCGAGCGATTTTGATTGGCAAGGTGCGCCGATTGACTACTTTGCTGAGAAATGACTTCGATGCGTTGTGAAATCTCCTGTCCAACTTGGCTTTGCTCTTCGGTCGCAGTAGCGATCAGCGTGTTCATGTCCATGATATTCGCAATCGCTGCTTGAATATCTTGCAGCGCAACCGATGCAGCACGTGCTTCTTCTACTGTCGCTTCGCCACGTGCTTGGCTAGATTCCATCGCTTTTACTGCGGCATCCGAACCTGCTTTAAGTTGATCGATCATCTTGTGAATGTCACCTGTGCTGTCCTGAGTGCGGCTTGCAAGCTTACGCACTTCATCCGCTACAACTGCGAATCCGCGTCCTTGGTCGCCCGCTCGTGCTGCTTCAATGGCGGCATTTAGCGCAAGCAAGTTGGTTTGTTCAGCAATATCTTGGATGACTTCAAGTGATGATGAGATGTTCTGCACGTCACTCTCTAGACGTGAAATTACAGTGCTTGCTTCAGAGACCTCATTCGCTAGGGCTTCAACGGAGTTAGCGGCGGAGTCCACGATGTGCTTCGCTTGTTGTGCGTTGTCATCGGCGTTTTTAGCGGAATCGGCGGCTTGGTTTGCGTTGCCAGAGATCTCGTGAGCGGTGGCCGTCATTTCTGTCATTGCTGTCGCGACTTGTTCCGTTTCCTCACGTTGACCAGAAGCCAATTCATCCACTTGTGAGGCGCGTTGAGACATGTTGTTAGTTTCTGATACTACCTCTTGTCCGACATGGCTGACGCTCTTAATAATTCCTTGCAAGCTCTCAACGAAGATATTGAAGTTATGCGCGAGCTGCTTAAATTCTGGCACGCTAGATTCTTCCATACGCGCGGTTAAGTCGGCGTCACCTTGCGCGAAAGATTGGATTGAGCTGTCAAACTGTTCGATAGGGCGCATAATGCTACGGTTGACGAGTACGGCAAAAATGGCCACGACAACGGCAATAGAGACACAAAACATAGCAATAGCGGCTAAGGTATTGTTTAGCTCATCGTTTGCTGTGTTTTCCATCTCTGTAATGATCGCATCGATATCATCAGTATAAAAACCTGTGCCAATCATAATATCCCACTTGGGAATGAACATGGAGTAGCTGAGTTTTGGTAATGCTTCGGTTTGCCCTAACTTAGGGAAGTAGTAGGTTGTGAAGTCACCCGTTTTGGCGTTTTTCAACAGGTCTTGGATCAGGTAGTTGCCTTTTTTGTCTTGAAGGTTATAGAAGTTTTCTCCAACCCCTTTGTTGTTTTTTCCGACAACAACACGCACGCCTTTTGAGTCGTACGCAAAAATATAACCTGATTGGCCGAACTCTAGCTCTTTGAGCACTGGAATAGCTTCTTGCAATGAGGCATTACGATCCAATAACGGTTTGAGTGCGGAATGAGCCATCTGCACATAGTTTTTCAGTTCCGCTTTCTTCATCGCCATCATCGTCGTGTGCGTATGATTGATTTGTTGTTGGTTGTAGGTACTGGTTTGGAGGTAGGTAAACCACATCATACCCAAAGCAATCGTTAACACGGGAATGATGGAAAGAATATAAAGTCGCTTTCTTATCGTTAGATTCATAGGTACTTCCTTACGTCTCGGCGCAGCGTTACAAACTGGTAAACTTCAATAGCTTTACCAAATAAAAGTGTTAATAATTATTTTTGTACTGATTGCAGATTAACCGAGTTGGCGGGTGAGAAGTACAGGAAGTTGGTGATCGTGGACGAGAGAGACTCACATTTTTAAGCAGGATCACAATTAGCGAGAGCATTGGCCCGAGTTGCAGCGGGAGCTACCAGTAAGCCAGTATGAGACACGATACCTATTGTTGGCAAAGCGTAGGTAAAGCCAGTCGGCAATTGGTTTGAGTAATGGCCAACGTAGTGGTGCATATAGCCAACCTCGACCGACCAACTGCCATGCTCGGTGAGTCACATCAAGACCAAGTATCAGTTCATTGTTGTCATTCAGCGCATGCAAAATCGTGTTGGCTTTTTGCGCGTCTATCTGTGGGTAATCAGAAAAGTCATCGCTGTATATATCGACGATTTTTATCGCTTGTTTTACATCTCGTTGCTTAAGTGCGTGCATTTCTTTGGCGCACAGTGGGCAAGTTCCGTCATAAAATATGGTGAGTTTTGTCATTGCGATCGTCTTGTTATTTGATTTGTCTTACTGAGTTCTACGTGGCGATTTTTCTTTTGGTTCATTATGTTGCAGGTAGTCGTTCCAATTCGCGCGTATGTTCTCGTAGTTGTATTGGCAAAAGTCTTTGCGATCTCGTAGGTAGTCTTTTTCAACTTCATCGAGAAGCGACTTGTACTGTTCCGGATCACTGCCGTACACCAAACATAAGGTAGAGAAGTAGCGTTGCAAATCAAAACTGTGCTCATCAATGTACTCACCGAAGTCGTAGTAGTCCGGTCTGTCATCGGACTCAAATGCGAACATGTCGGCGGCGCTAATGGCCATCTCTGCGCCATCTTCTAGGAAGTCAATCATTAAGATCGTGGCAAAATTATCGACGGCATCTTCTTCTTTTCCGAGAACAGGGATGTTTTGATCTTCGATGTAAGCATGCCCGGCTTCATGCAGCAAGGTGTGTAATAACGTATCTAACGCCCCTGTTTTTGGGGATTTTCCAAGGCGTTCTTCATACTGGTTATTGGAGAAGTAATTGAGTGATTCCAAATAAAAAGTGTAGGGAATGTGTATCGTGTGCGTATCGGGATCGTACATTGGGCCATCTTCTCCGCCGTAAACCAGTGTGAGTGGTTTGCGAAATGGAAAGTGGATCTGAGATAGCTCAAGAAAAATTGGGTTTACATCGCTGTTTTGGATAGATTGCAGGGCGATGTTTTCATGGGTTGTTTCCACGGGAGAATATTCAATACGGATATTTTCCGCTGCAGTGGCAGATGAGATGGCACAGAGTAATAGCACAGGGAAAAGCGAATGAATTTTCATGTAGGGCTCTTGTTATTTGAATAACTTACATAAAAATTATACATGTTTTTGTGTGATGCATAATTGGGATTGTTTTTATCACCCAGAATCGGGTAGTTAGCCTCGAAAGACTATCATGACAACACCGTACATTTTGGTTGCTGGGCCCTCCAGAAAGCCTATCAAAACACGTTGTACTCAGGAGACCATAGATAAGTGATTGGCTTTTAAGGTTTATTTCTTGGTGAGGCTAAGCTGAATTCGCTTCGCTCTTTTGTCTGTAAAAATGCTATTCAGCAGTTAATCATTATGGAAAGAAACCATAGGGTTGGTGAATGTCACTGAATTGAAGAAAATTATCAGCAATATGTTATAATCCGGCTCCGTTGTGACGAAAACGTTTGTTGCAGCTTGAGAGTTTCCTTGGATTCGGCTCGTTTACACACCATGAGCCAGAGTTAAAAAACTACGACAGGAACAAGCAAACCCAATTGTTTTGAACGCGATCTCGGCGTTTAGAGGTTACAACGGGAAGGAACTTTGTTTGATAGTAATTGACACATTCTGTTTAAGTAAGGAGCCCAACGTGGTTCAGAAAGTGTCACCCAGAATTTACTCACAACACTATACCCCAAGCAGTCACGCACAGGTATTGCGAGGGGGCATTTGAAGGAGCTATATCGGCTCCTTTCACATTTAAGGGCTGGCTAACAGCGGAAAACTGACACATCGCTAAAGGAGCGTCCCTTAAACTAGCCTAAGGCGCATCTACACCAACTTTTGAGTATTTTCGAAACAGTAAAGCGAGAACATTTGCTATTGAATGAAGGTTAAATTAACACTCGATCATTACGGAGGATGAAGAGAACAATAATAAGAGGCGATATGAATCATTTAATATCTGTAGGTGCACTGGAGTCCTTCTTGGTCGCAATCAGTGTGCTTTTCCTGGGGCATTTTATTAATGCTAAGCTACCGATTTTAAAGAAGTTCAACATACCTGAGCCGATTGTAGGTGGCCTTATTGTGGCCTGCATGATTACTGCTCTTCATTTCAACGGCATCGACTTGGAGTTCGATTTGCCGTTACAAAATACGTTTATGTTAATGTTTTTTGCGACGGTTGGTTTGGCCGCAAATTACACTCAGTTGATGAAAGGAGGTGCGAAGGTTTTTATCTTCTTAGCTGTCGCATCGTTTTACATCATCATACAAAACGGCGTTGGCGTTTCACTCGCGGCAGCGCTCGGTTTAGATCCTTTGATGGGGTTAATTGCTGGCTCGATTACTCTGTCTGGTGGCCATGGTACAGGTGCTGCGTGGTCACAAACCTTCCAAGACGTGTATGGATTGGATAACGTTTTGGAAATAGCGATGGCATCAGCCACTTTTGGTTTGATCATCGGCGGTATCATTGGTAGCCCAGTGGCACAGCGCCTCGTAGAAAAAAACAGCATTGAATCGGAGTATGGTCGTGGTGGTCGAGATGCCAAAACTCACGAAAAATTCCCTGAGTTGGTGACCTACAACGAATACGAAGAAGATAAAGTAACGGCGAAAAAAGTGGTGGAGAAACTCTTCTTCCTACTGATCTGTGTTACGGGGGCGAAGTATGTTGAGCAATGGGTTAGCACGTATGAAATCTCATGGTTGATGATTCCAGACTTTGTATATGCGCTGTTCATTGGTGTGATCATCACGAACTTCTTAGAGGTGACCAAGCTTCGTAAGTTAGATGCAGAAACCGTCGATATGCTCGGTACCGTTTCTTTGTCATTGTTCTTGGCGATGGCATTAATGAGCTTGAAGTTATGGAATATCTTTGACTTAGCGATTCCATTCTTGGTCATTTTGGCTGTGCAGTCTGTGGTCTTAGCTATCTTCACTTACTACGTTACGTTCAAAGTGATGGGACGCAACTATGACGCTGCGGTTATTGCGGGTGGTCACTGTGGTTTTGGCTTGGGGGCAACCCCAACAGCCGTGATGAACATGGGCTCTATCGTTAACCGATTTGGCCCGTCGCCGCAGGCATTTATGGTGGTGCCAATTGTGGGGGCTTTCTTTATCGACATCGTTAACTTAATCATTTTACAAGGTTACATTTCATTCCTTGGTTAAATTTAAGTTCATGATCTCCTGAGGTCGAAATAAAAACGGTCACAACACAGGTTGTGACCGTTTTTTTATGGCTCGATTTTGGCCGTTTATCGAACGACGGATTATTGAATGGTTCGGCTGAACTTGAGACTAGCTGTCCAACCAAGAACGCCGACGAAAGCGTAAATGCCAACGTTTAACCAACCTGCTTGAGGAATTGCATTAAATGGGCTTGGTGCAACAATGGCGTGCAGTGGAAGGTAAAGCACTTCGGAGAAGAACTGATCTAGGCCGTAATAGCCAAATAGTGCGATTGGCATCCAGCGCAGCGCATAAATGGCGATAAACAAAATGACCAGTGGTGAGTTCACTTTCTGAGAAATAGCCATTGCGGTTAATGCCAGCGGTAACAGTAGAATACCGGCGAACAACATTCTGATTAAAAACTCTCCCCAATGCAGCAGCACGTAACCTAACGAGGCTTGGCGGTACAATAAAGCCAATTGGTGATCGGTAGAGATGTTCAGCAACCACAACATCAAATCTGCTGCGAGCACAAGCGCCGAGCAAACGAGCGGAATCACCAATAAGCCAAACCCTAGCTTCACTAAGTGAGTTTTTATGTCGCTGACCGGCATACTACGCCAAAACATAATACTGCCCTCCGCGCGTTCTTTGCGCAGTGTTCTCGGGAAGTATTGAACGGCTAATAAGATAGACAGCAGTCCCGCCCCGCCGGTGATCAACATGTTTACATCGTCACCAAGCTCTTTGTGAATGTCACTGACATCGCCACCAAAGCTCATTTGGAAAAACATATTGTGTTGTAGAGTGTCGTTGCTCATTAAACTGACAAAGAGAATAAGTCCACATGCCAACACAAACAGTGGAATACGTAAAACAAGAGGGTTTTCCAACCACTCTTTTTGCAACATCGCGACAACTGAACGCATTACGCTGCCTCCTTCTGCAATGCTAAAAATAGATCCGCTAACTTCACCCCATGGATGGCCCCCATTGTTTCTGCTTGTTGGGCATACTGGGCAGTGAGTAACCATTTCGTTGAACCGAGGCCTTTTTGTGACGAGAGTGGGTTCATCGCTTCAATTTGTGTGCGGTATTCGTCGCTGGCCTCAAGGATGAAGTAGTCTTCACTGATACTGTCCATCGAGGTTTGTAGTACAGGGCGGCCATGCTTGAGAATCAGCACATCAGTCAGTAAATGCTCAATCTCTGATACTTCATGACTGGCGATGATCAACACGCGCTCGCCGTCGTGAAACCATTCCAATAAGTGACGATAAAACGTATCACGATACACGAGATCTAACCCGAGTGTCGGTTCATCCAATATGAGGATTTGGGTGTTAGTCGCGATTACAATCGCGAGGTGCAATTGTACCTTCATCCCTTTGGATAAAGATTTGATGCGCGCACGAGGTTTGATGTCCGTTTGACGAAGCAGCGTATCTGCTTGAGCGCGATTGAACCCTGGATGCACGCCTTCGGTATAGTTAAGCAGTTGAGCGACAGTCATCCAATCTGGCAGAACGTTCACATCCGAGATGTAGGACAAGCTCTGCATTATTTTGTCGCGTTGCATAATGGGTTCAAATCCGTTGATACGAACAGTGCCTTGATATTCATGTGCGCCGAGTAGGGCATTAATAAGCGTTGATTTACCTGCGCCATTATGGCCGAGTAAGCCAAGTACTTGTCCTGCATGTAGGTCGAAACTCACTTCATGCAGTGCTTCTCCTTGTTGCTGATATTGCTTGGAGACGTTGTTTACACTGACTAATGCGCTCATTGGTCACCTTTCAAGTGTGGTTTTAGTTGTTGAATGAATTCGTCGAGTGACATATCCAGACGCTGTATTGTGTCGGCTATCTGCGGAATTTGTTGTTGAAGAAAACGTGCCTTCTCGTCTGCGAGCAATTTGAGTTTTGCCCCTGAAGCGACAAACATACCTTGACCGCGTTTTTTCTCCACTAACCCCTCATCAACAAGCAATTGATAGCCTTTCATGACGGTGAGGTGGTTAATTTTCATATCCGCAGAGATGCTACGAACAGAGGGCAGAGCATCGCCTTCTTGCCAGATACCTTGCAGTATTTGTTGAGTGATCTGGTCAGCCAACTGTCGAAAAATCGGTTGGCGATCATGCCAATTGGTCATGAGTGAATCTCTTGGCTGAAATGGTGTTATATATAGGTATAACACCTAGTGCGCCGGAGAGAAAGTAATAATTTAAAATTAAGCGTATGTTCCAGCCTTCGCTTTCCCTAAATATCTACCTATGTGATAGCTATTTTGAAGACTTTATTGTGAACATAAATTAAACACTTCTCATAAGTTGAGAAGTGTTATTTTTCTAATCCAATCAAGGCATTTACCACTAGCTTGGTATTGGTATTCTCATATAATGATAATCAGTGGGATTTTGGGTAAATCAATTTCTTACTTGATGAGAATTTGTGGCAAATACACCCTAGAAAACAAAAGGTTCGAGAGGCAATCTGATTGACTTAGGCACCTATCTCACGTTGAGCGCTTGCTCAATGAATGAGAAAGAGGAGAGTAAAGAGGTCTCATGAATCAGGTAATATCTATCGGCCCACAAGAGTCGTTTCTCGTCGCAATTTGCGTGTTATTTTTAGGGCAGTTCATTAACACCAAATTACCAACCTTAAAGAAATTCAATATCCCAGAGCCAATTGTTGGTGGTCTAGTGGTGGCTTGCGTGATCACGACCATGCACTTAAATGGTGTGGATGTATCATTTGATTTGCCACTGCAAAACACCTTTATGCTGATGTTTTTTGCGACGGTTGGCTTAGCCGCGAATTACACCCAACTGATTAAAGGCGGTGCGAAGGTTTTCATCTTCCTTGTTGTGGCATCGGTCTACATTCTTATCCAAAATGCGGTCGGCGTATCCTTAGCAACCGCATTGGGGTTAGATCCACTCATGGGGTTGATCGCCGGCTCTATTACGCTTTCTGGCGGACATGGAACTGGTGCGGCGTGGTCGCAAACTTTTCAAGAAATGTATGGTTTGCACAATGTCCTAGAAGTGGCGATGGCTTCTGCTACGTTTGGCTTGGTCATGGGCGGGATTATTGGCAGCCCTGTCGCGCAAAAGTTACTCAACAAGCACAACTTAGAATCGGAATACGGACGCACCAACCAAAGCCATCAGAGTTTCCCTGAATTGGTGACCTATAACGAACATGAAGAAGATCGTGTCACGGCGAAAAGAGTCGTCGAAAGCTTATCCATTATTTTGCTTTGCGTGACAGGCGCGAGCTATCTGGAGAGTTGGGTGAGCAGTTTTGGCATCAAGTGGTTGATGATCCCAGATTTTGTTTATGCGCTGTTTATTGGTGTTGTCATCACCAACATCATGGAAGTGACCAAGGTGCGCAAGGTTGATTTAGAAACCGTTGATATTCTTGGTACGGTTTCGCTATCGCTGTTCCTTGCCATGGCTCTGATGAGCTTGAAATTGTGGAATATCTTTGATCTTGCGATCCCATTCCTTATTATTCTTGCTATTCAGTCTGCCGTACTCGCGGTGTTCACTTATTACGTAACATTTCGCATGATGGGCGGTAATTACGATGCCGCGGTGATCGCCAGTGGACATTGTGGTTTCGGTTTAGGTGCCACACCGACTGCGGTCATGAATATGGGCTCTATCGTGAGTCGTTATGGTCCATCACCACAAGCATTTATGGTGGTACCAATTGTCGGTGCATTCTTCATCGACATTGTGAACTTAGTGATTTTGCAAGGCTGTATTGCTTTTATTAAATAGCCCCCGCTTCTTTCAACTTAACATAACAAAGCCAGTCCCTTGAGATTGGCTTTGTTATTTGTAACACGAAATCTTGTTTCTCTGACTTCAAGCCGTGAAATCAATACGTTACTATGATGACATAGTGTTCAGTTTTACAGCAGCATGAGGTACCCACATGTCTGAAAAAATATCGACGTCGGCATTAGCGAAAATGCGTAAGGTTGAAGCCAAGCTGTTGTTTGCCGATCTCAAACGTGCTGGCTACATTGTTCGCCAAGACGAAAAATGGATTCTGACGGAAGAAGGCGCCAAGTTTGGCGGCGAGTATGTGGATCACCCTAAATTTGGCCAGTTCATCGTCTGGCCGACCAATTTACATATTGAGCTGACTTCCAGCTCAGGGAAAACATTAAGCGCCACGCAGCTGGGTGAAAAGCTGAAACTGAATGCGAAGCGCATGAACCAACTGTTGAGTGAGTTGGGGTGGATCGCCAAATCTGAAGAAGGTTGGAGTGTCACTGAAGCTGGTATACGCGCTGGTGGCCAGCAAAGAACCGATAAAGAGACAAAAAATACCTTTGTCGTATGGCACGATGTGGTGCTGCGTAATAAGCGTCTTAAGCAGTCTGTCATTGAATTTTTAGGGCAAGATGCGGAGTCACACTCCACGGATAAATCGTACTCAAGCTTTCGCCAAAAGTTTGAAGCCAAACACCGAACATTAGATGGGCATTACGTGCGCTCTAAGGGAGAGTTGCTCATCGACAACTGGCTGTACTTGGCTGGTGTGGTGCACGCTTATGAACGTCAGCTGCCGATTGACCAAGATGTCACCAGTGATTTTTATTTGCCAGGCGGTAAAGTCTATTTACAGTTTTGGGGAAGTGATACTGGGGAGATGGCTGAGGCTGACCGTGAGACCATTCGTACTGTTTATGAGCAGCATCATTTTAACCTTATCGAAGTCGAACCGAGTGAACTAGACAAGTTAGATGAAGTGCTGCCTAAGCGTCTTCGTCAGTTTGGTATTAAAGCTTATTAACGACTTAAGCCCGCTGTTCAGATAAGAAAAAACCCGTGATTGATCACGGGTTTCGTATTTTTAGCGTGCATCTAGGCTGTCATTCTATGGATTAAAAACCTTTGATGTTTTCCGCTTCTAGCTCCGAGAAGTACTTCACTGTCTTCACTTTCAGTTCTTGTTGAGCTGGCTCGTCACATACGATCACTGCTTTAGGGTGAAGTTGAAGTGCAGAAACCGTCCATAGGTGGTTTACACAACCTTCTACTGCTGCTTCAAGTGCTTGAGCTTTGTTATGACCTGTTACCAGAATCATCACTTCTTCTGCGTCTAGCAGTGTACCCACACCGATAGTCAGTGCGTATTTAGGCACTTGGTTGATATCGCCGTCAAAGAAGCGAGAGTTCGCAATGCGAGTGTCTTCAGTCAGTGTCTTGATGCGAGTACGAGAAGAAAGAGATGACGCTGGCTCGTTGAACGCGATGTGACCGTCGTTACCCACGCCGCCCATGAACAGGTTGATCTTGCCGTAAGACTTAATTTTGTCTTCGTAACGCTTACATTCTGCGTCGTGATCGTCAGTGTTACCGTTCAGTAGGTTGATGTTTTCTTCTTGGATATCAATGTGATTAAAGAAGTTGTTGTACATGAACGAGCGGTAAGACTCTGGGTGATCTGCAGGGATGCCAATGTACTCATCCATGTTGAAAGTCACGACGTTTTTGAAGCTCACTTCGCCGGCTTGGTAAAGCTCGATTAGGGCTTTGTAGGTTGCTAGAGGAGTGCCACCAGTTGGTAGACCCAGAACGAATGGACGCTCAGCAGTAGGTTTAAAGTCGTTGATACGCTTAGCGATATGCGCAGCTGCCCACTTACCTACTTGTGCTGCTCGAGTTAACGGGATAAGTCTCATTTTGTGCCCCTAGTTATTGGAATTTACGATGTACCGAAACATTAATTCGCATTATAAAATAAGTAATGACGAACTGCTATTGTTTTAGGTCAAAATTTTGCTTTTTCTTTAACCAGTGTTGATTTTATCGACTGTTTTTATATCTAAATGCTTTTATAAGCCGATTTTTTACAAAGAAATTGCATTATGAAACTGACGAATTGATAGATAAAATTTATGATCTAAATTAAGTTCTGTCTTCGCACTTAACCTTGTTTTTTAACAACCTACAGAGTGTGAAACCGCACACGAACTTCAAATATTATGGGATGGACATGGCACGACGCTCATTCCTTAACCATAATTGAAATGTGTAAACCAGTGAGGAATTCGGTATGAAAAATGAGTTAGATCCGAGCAAAGTACTACAGGCTTACGAATGTGTGATGAACAACGGTACACCAACCGAATTTGGCAAAATGTATGAAGGTGTAGAAGCGTTTTCCGATTACGACGGGTACAACGTTTTCTTACGAGGGAATGGTGTTGAGCTAAAGGTTGGCTTCCACAATACCTATCAATTGGAGTACGACCAAGAGCACTTGAAAGAGAGCTTTTTGAAAAAGATCGCGATGCTTGCCAAGTAGACTAGCACTAAATACTAAAAAAGCCCTTGGGAGAACGCGCCCTTGGGCTTTAGGAGAAGAAATGAGCTTGTTTTTGCTCGCTCAGTCAAACCAAACGAGCTTTCGCCTATTACCTACTGCTAGAAAAAGGCGAGAATTAGTTTATTTGGTTATTAATCGTCTTCGACCAAACTCTCTTCAATGTAATCTTCTGTCGCGTCAGGCTTATTACGACCATTTAGCGTGTGGAAGCGCTTGCGACCACGAGCAAGTTGGGTGTACTTTAGCCACGTACGCTCAAGTTTTGTTTTTGCTTTGCCTGGGTTTTCTAGCACCTTGATGAAGTGTTTCTCTTCGCTATTTTCAGGTGTTAATTCGCCTGACTCTAAGCCAAGCATAGTATCCCCATAAATTGTTAGGATTTCCTCTTCCGAGAGAGTAAAATCGCCAGACTTTGCAAAGCCGCGTGGGAATTTTACGTTGTCGTAAAAACGTTTTTTGCCATGACGGAATTCAGTGTCAGACATGTCAACAGCCTCTGTAACCGTTATTGATGAATGTAGTGAACTACGGCGAAAATTAGGCGTAAAGCTAACAAAAGAAAAACAAAACTTTTTTGTCGTCATGATTTTAATTAGTTGTTAATCTGGTTTTATATTAACCAGGAGATGGTTTATGGATGTAAAAGTCTTTCGAACATTTTTAGAGCTGGCAAGGGTTCGTCACTTCGGACGCGCCGCTGAGAATCTTTATATTACCCAAGCTGCAGTGAGCGCACGTATCAAACAATTGGAAAGTTACTTCGATACGCAATTGTTTATTCGTGATCGAAATAACATAAAGTTGACCTCTGCAGGTGAGCGCTTAATAAGTTATGCAGAGGTGATGGTCACCACATTGCAACAAGCGAAGCTAGAGTTATCGCTTGAAGATGGCAAAGCGCTGCAATTAACGTTAGGCGGTACGCCAAATATTTGGGACGCTTACTTGCAGAACTGTTTAAGTGTCGTCACAGATTCATTTGGTGGTTATGGCTTCATGGCAGAAGTAATGGGGCGGGAAATGCTCAGTCGCAGCTTGCTAGAGCGCACGTTAGATATGGCATTTGCGTTCGACCAAATCAAAGCTGATGAGCTTAACTGCAAAAAAGTGGCCGATGTTGTTCTCGTTCTGGTATCGACTGAGAAAGACTCTTTAGATACCGTTTTTGAAAACAAATACGTGTATGTGGATTGGGGAACGCGCTTCTCATCAGAACATTCTGAACGTCACCCTAAGATCCCGGCTCCGTATCTGCGCACGTCAACGGCGCGCATTGCATTGGACTTTATTTTGGAGAAGGGCGGTGCCGCTTACTTACCCATCTCTCTGGTAGAGCCCTTTATCGCCAATGGGCAGCTTCACAAGGTGTCTGGCGTAGAAGATTGGTATCGCCCTATCTATTTGAGCTATCGTAAAGCTAGCTCGTCGGTAGACGCGATTAAGCAAGTGGAAGAAATTGTTAAAGAGATCGATCCACTGACGGCTTACAGTTTTCAGCAAATTGGTTCCGGCACTTCCGACGAATAGCGTTGAGTGAAAAGTCAGAGAAATTAAAAAGCCGCCTTGGAAAATCCAGGCGGCTTTCTTTTTATCTCGATGAATCGATAGTTATGGCAAGTCAAATAGCAGGGCGGTTGTGCTCTCGTTTGATGTATTGCGTAAAACAACCTTACTTTGCTGTTCGACCTTCGCGCCGTCGCCCGCCGTCAAGGTGGTATTGTCGATGCTAAGGCTTCCCGTTACTTGGTGAACGAATAAGTTTCTACCCGATTCTATCTCAAAGTTAAGTTCGCTATTTGGTTCAAGAATTAACTGATGTAATGTGGCATCTTGCTTAATAAGTAGCGTACCGTTTTCTCCTGTTGGAGTCGCGATAGTTGTTAGTCCAGGCGTGCGACCAAAGTCTTTTTGCTGATAACCTGGTTTGGTTCCAAATGTATTTGGCTGAATCCAAATTTGTAGGAAGCGCAGCGTGTCGCTGTTCGACGCATTGTACTCACTGTGGTAAATCCCTTTCCCTGCCGACATGAGTTGGAATTCCCCGGCAGGTAATGTTTTCACGTTACCTTCGCTGTCTTTGTGCGCGATAACACCTTCCAGCACATAGCTGATGATCTCCATATCACGATGGCCATGTGTATCAAAACCTGCGCCAGGTTGGACTACATCGTCATTAATGACTCTCAGCTCAGAAAAGCCCATATGTTGAGGATCGTAATAGCTACCGAAAGAAAACGTATGTTTGCTATCAAGCCAGCCAAAGTTTGCTCGACCTCGGTCTGCTGAATGTCTTACCGTAATCATAAGGCCTCCCTAAGAGAGCTTTTTGTTCAAGAAGTTATCTAGCGCGGCCTTACCTGCGCCAGAAAACGCCAGTGAAACACTTGCTGCCAGTAAAGCCAAGCCAAACTCGTAACCGTTGTTTGCCATGAACAAACCGTTTTCAAAGTGGACGGAGAATATCGCTACCACCATCGTGAACGCTAAAGCAACGGCTGCTGGGCGAGTTAGTAGGCCAAGCAAGATGAACAAGCCGCCAAAGAACTCTGCGCTGCCAGCAAGGAATGCCATTAGCACGCCAGGACCTAAACCGATAGATGCCATCCACTGACCTGTGCCTTCTAGCCCGTAGCCACCAAACCAGCCAAACAGCTTTTGTGCGCCGTGCGCCATAAAGATAATGCCGATTGGAACGCGAAGTGATAGTGCGCTGTAACCTGCGTTTGATGTGGTAATTTTCTGTAATAGTGCTTTCATGATTCTGTCCTCTGACTCTTTTCAATGAGTGGGAAGCGTGTGCTCCCGTGCTGTTGAGAACAGTTTAGGTGGCGGTGAGAATAAAAATAACGGGAGTATTTTGATAAACTCGTTCTAAAAAATTGAATAATGGATTTTTGTTATTTTTAATCAGTTGCTTGAGTGTTTTTTATGAGTTTTTTTATGCCAGTTTTGTCGTGTTTTAAATCAGGCTCCATCATTATTTTCGATAAACATTTTTGCTGTTAAACAAAAAAAGAGCACAGGTTGCTGTGCTCTATTGCTTTCGCTATTAACAAGGGAGAAAGGTGTGTTAAAGAAAACCGTCAGAGGTTCATTAAGCTCTCTAGTGACTCCTCTACATTGTTGTAGTGATAGGTTCGAATATTACGTCCATCCGTGGCATTAATTTGAATTTCTGAGATCTCGTTATCTGAGTCTCGTTCGATAATTCCAATTGAATGATCTACGGATTTACTGGTAATAACCTTTTGGTTTCTTAGTACAATTACGCAAGTGTGTAAGTCCATGCCAATTCCCTTTAGCCGACGTTGTTGTGATGTTCTGAATCTAACTTTAGTGTACAAAAGCGCTAATGCCAATAAATCTCAATATTGAGTTCCGAAAATGGCTAATGGTAGGCGCTTAAGCAAGCTACAATAACACTATATTGAACGATGCCTATGAACAATAAATGACAAAAGGCATGAGCAAGGAAAGCACTATGTTTATTCACCCCCATACCTCACTGACTTTCGAGCAGTGTCATAAGGCGCGAGTCGCGCGAGACAGCCGCTTTGATGGGCGATTTTATGTGGCTGTGAAAACAACGGGGATCTTTTGTCGCCCAATTTGTCCGGCTAATTTACCTAAAGAAGAAAATGTAGAGTACTTCACCGATAAAGCGCAAGCTCTCCAAGCGGGGTACCGTCCATGTTTGCGCTGTCGACCTGATAGCGCGCCGGGTTCCTGGGCATGGAAAGGCGTAGAAACGACCTTTCAACGAGCGATTTCGTTAATTGATCGAGGGGAGTTGCATCACCACTCGGTGTCTGAGCTAGCAGGGCGTGTTGGGATTTCGGATCGCTACTTACGTATGTTGTTTGAGCAGTATCTAGGCATGTCACCCAAGCAGTATGCGCAATATCAACAATTAATGTTCGCCAAACAGTTACTTCATTCCAGTTCTATGTCGGTCACGGAAGTAGGCTTCGCCGCCGGTTTTAATAGTACACGCCGCTTTAACGATGCTTTCCAAAAGTTTCTCAAATTGACGCCTTCTCAAGTCCGTCGCAAAGAGTTTGACGGTATGGGTAGCAATCGAATTGCCTTGCCTTATCGAGGTGAATTGAATTGGCAGCACATGTTGAACTTCTACCGTTTACGAGCGATTGAGGGGGTTGAGCTGGTGAGTGATGAGAGTTATCAGCGCAACGTTTGTCTGGATACCAGTAAAGCATGGTTTAAAGCGACCAAAGGTGAAGGGTACCTAGAGCTAGCGTTTGAAATTGAAGATGTAACGAAGCTGCAAAACTTGGTGTCTGACATTCGTCGTATGTTCGATCTTGACGCCGATATTTGTACTGTCGAGCAGCATTTGGATTATGTTGCTCCCGGGCTCGTGTCGAGTAAAGGTATTCGGATTCCTGGTGTATGGAATGCATGGGAGGCTGGAGTTCGAGCGATTTTAGGCCAACAAGTGTCGGTTAAAGCGGCGATTGGTCAACTTAACTTATTGGTGACCACACTTAGTGGAGAGTCAGAAAAACGCTTTTTCCCGACACCAGATGCGATAGCTAATACCGACGTGAGCTTTTTGCGCATGCCGCAAAGCCGTAAAGAGACGCTAGTGCGCTTCGCCCAGTTCATGCAGGACAACTCAGAAACCGACCCCCAGCAGTGGCTAGCTTTGAAAGGCATTGGACCTTGGACAGTCAGTTATGCTCAACTGCGAGGGCAATCTCAACCCGATTGCTTTTTAGATAAAGACTTGGTGGTGAAAAAGGCGATGCAGCGTTACCCATCACTGAATATGCACACTGCGGCCCCTTGGGGAAGCTACGCGACGTTTCACTTATGGAATCAATCATGAAAACATTTTATACCGAAATGCCGAGCCCATTAGGAACGGTGACCATCCAATCTAACGCAGAGGGCTTGCTTGGCATTTGGTTTGAAACATGCACCACTAAGCCGAGTGAACTGGGAGCGCGAGACGATCAACACCCGATTTTGCGCCAAGCTGTTACCCAGTTGAATGAATACTTTTCTGGCCTACGCAATGAATTTGAGCTGCCTTTGGCGGCTACAGGCACGGATTTTCAAAATCAAGTTTGGCAGGCACTAACGACCATTCCATACGGCGAGACGTGGAGCTATCAAGATCTCGCCAACGCGATTGGCAACCCTAAAGCTGTGCGCGCTGTTGGGTTGGCAAACGGAAAAAATCCTATTTCTATCGTGGTGCCTTGTCATCGCGTTATTGGCAAAAGCGGTAAATTGACAGGGTATGCTGGTGGAGTAGAGCGCAAGCAACGTTTACTTGCGTTGGAGCAAGGTACACCGCTTTAAGTGAGGCGATTCTCATATTGTGACTAAGCGTGCTGCACAGGGGAAACGATAGTGTAGAGTTTCATATTCGTTATACGAATAGAAAAAGGATAATAAGGACATGCCTTTCAAAACGGATTTTGATGCATTCATAAGTGAGTGTTGGCAGCATCACGAAGCACAGCCCGAACAAACTTATGCTCAATTGGAAACGGCTCTGAGTGAGGTGGAAAACGTTAGCCACATCGAGCGAATATTCGCATTGATGCTGCACACCGCGATTGGTCACCTCCAGTGCCCAGAACAGTTTCTTACCTGTTTAGAGCACTTTGATGAACGCAAGGTTGCCGAGAGTTCGGCATTGCAACGCAGTATTGCCGTTGCGCGCTACTTCGTAGATGGCACTGACTGTGTGGGGTTGTTAGCAGAGCAAGACCAACGCCGAGTTTACGCTCTGATTTCGAATGAGCTTTCTGCGCTTGCTCAGCTTGAACTGGCGAGCCAATGGCTGGAGAAAGCCGCGCTAGGTATGACGCCACAAGATGCTGAAGGGCCGCTAGCACGCTCTATCGCAATCACAGCAAACAACTTGGCGTGTCAGTATGAAGCGCTGGCTGAGCGCACGGATGTGGAAAAATCGAGGATGCTAGAAGCGGCGAAGCTCGCGTTGGATTACTGGAAAGTGGCGGGTGGTTGGATGCAAGAAGAACGTGCTGAGTATCGCTTAGCGATGAGTTTACTCAAAGCGGGTGAAGCCGGACAAGCCAAGCAGCATGCCGAGCGCTGCGAAGCCATTTGTCAGCAAAATGGTGGTGACGCGTTTGAGCTGTTTCATGCGCATGATTTGCTGATGCAAGTGCACTTCCATCTTAGCCAGAAATATAAAGCTCAAGTGGATGTGGGGATGCAGCAATACTGCACAACGAGTTAGTTGACATGATCTCAACGTTGAATAAAAAAGCCCCGAGCGAATGGCTCGGGGCTCATATTTTGTAAGTTCACTCATTACACGATGTTGATTATGCTATTTGCGCTTTTGCCTGATATCGTCCTGGTTTATGGTTCATCGCCAAAATCAAGTTTGTCGCCACGGCACCTAGGACGGATAGAGCGATAAGGTGCACATCCACAATAAACAGCGACATCACTACGATGGCACAATCGAGCGCCATCTGAACTTTACCAGCTCGAATCCCAAAACGTTCCTGAAGGTACAACGCTAGAATGTTAAAACCGCCTAAACTCATCTTGTGACGGAAAATCACCAACATACCTATTCCAATTAACCCACCACCTAGAAGTGCTGCATAGAAAGGTTCGATTCGTGAAATTTCAATCACATGGTGCAGATGATCGACCGCAAAAGAAACAATCGAGACCGCAATGAAAGTATTAATGGTGAAGCGCCATCCCATGCGCATTACAGACAAAATATAAAAAGGGAGGTTGAGAGCGAAAAATATCTGACCAAAGCTGAAGTCACTCACTTTGGTAAGGAAGATCGCCAAACCAGCCGTACCGCCGGTGAGCAATCCTACTTTGCTGAAAAATATTACCCCAAGCGACACTAACGCACTGCCGAGCGTCAGAGCCAAGAGGTTCTCTCTTAGGCTATGATCTTTATCCATAAAATTTTTTCCTTGGTTTAAAAACCGCGCCGGAGACAACACGTCCATCCAACGAGATAAACAGTTGCCAAAATAGCAACTAACAAATCGGCCAATAAAATGTCGCGAAAAGTGATGAATGTCGAGTTTTTGGACAAGATTGTGCTGATGCTAGCCTGTTTAACATAATGTACACAGGTAGAAAAACAACAAGGAAAAGTTATGATTAAGAAAGTCGGCACTACTCAAATCAACGCATTACATCGACTGAGTTGTCACTGCGGAAAAGTTGAGCTGGAACTTGCCTTACCTAATGGTATTGAGAAGCCGAGGCGATGTGATTGCTCCATGTGTCGACGTCGCGGCGCGATTGTGGCATCTGTGCCTCTGAATGGTATTCGTATCGTGCAAGGCGAAGACGTTTTGAAGCTGTATCAATTTAACACTCGCACAGCGAAGCACTTTTTCTGTGGCGAATGTGGTATTTATACGCACCATCAGCGTCGCTCTGACCCGAGTGAATACGGCTACAATGTCGGCTGTTTAGAGGGCGTCAACCCATATGAATTGGGAACTATCGAAGTGATGGATGGCGTTAACCACCCATCAGACCGTTAGGCCGCATAGCAAGTGAAGAACGTGAGTTGCGGTGCTTAGGTAAATAAACCGCTATTCATCCACAAATGCACTGCAATACTGGCGGCATAACCCAAGGCGATGACGGGAGCCCACTTTAGGTGGCCAAAGAAGGTGTATTGTCCACGCGCGGCTCCCATTAATGCGACACCTGCCGCAGAGCCAATTGAAAGCAAGCTGCCCCCACACCCGCAGTCAATGTGACAAGTAACCAGTTCCCCATCGACATGCTTGGTTCCATGGTCAGTACAGCAAACATAACCGGAATGTTATCGACGATGGCAGATAGAACACCAACCATCACGTTGGCCCAGATAGGGTTCCATTGGTTGTACATGACGTTTGAAACCAGTTCGAGATAGCCAAGTAAGCTCAAACCGCCGACACACATCACTACGCCGTAGAAGAACAGCAAGGTATCCCATTCTGCGCGAGATACACGGTGGAACACGTCAAACGGAACGACTGAACCTAAGCGTTTTAATGCGTGATCGTCGCCATTGGCAATTGCCATGGCCGCTTTTTTTGCCAAAGAATGTTTGAGTGTTTGGCGTAAGAAATAACCGAAAAATTGTAGGTAAGCCAAGCCCATCATCATGCCCATAACGGGTGGGAAGTGCAGTAAAGCGTGGAAAGAGACTGCGGTGGCAATCGTCAGAATGAATAGTGCGACAATACGTCTCGCGCCGCGTTTCAGTTCTACGTGTTGGTGAATCGTATTCGGTTTGGTGTTTGGAACAAAGAGTGACATCAAAAACGCAGGAACCAAATAGTTCACCAGTGACGGGACGAATAACGGGATGAATTCAGCAAAGCTGACATGCCCGGCTTGCCACACCATCAGGGTCGTAATGTCACCAAACGGGCTGAATGCACCGCCAGCGTTGGCAGCGATAACAATGTTGATACAGGCAAGATTCACGAATCTAGGATTATCACCAGAGACTTTCATCACCACAGCGCACATCAAGAGGGCTGTGGTTAAGTTATCGGCAATCGGTGAAATAATAAAGGCGAGAAACCCCGTCAGCCAAAACAGCTTTTTGAAGCCAAAGCCTTTGCCGACCATCCACGCCTGTAAGGCATCGAAGAGTTTGCGCTCTTCCATAGCATTGATGTAAGTCATCGCTACTAACAAAAACAGCAGCAGTTCCGCGTATTCCAACAAGTTGTGCTCTAGTGCGGATTTGGCGATTTCTGGCTGGTTGTGTTGAGCAAAGGTGTAGCCAATTAGAATCCAAATTAACCCTGCAGCGAGTAGCACAGGCTTGGATTTTCTCATTTTCAGATACTCTTCCAACATAACCAGTATGTAAGCAATCGAAAAGATAATGAGAGCCGCGTAACCGACACCAGAATTAACAAGGTTCAGTTCATTGGTGGGGGCAGCAAAGGTGGCGCTAGAGAACAACAAACAGCAGAAAGCTACAATTGGATAGATTGGCATAGACATTTCTCCTTTGTCTGGTTGGAGAAATATTAGCCACAAATTAATGAGTTAGTTGTGAGAGAGCTCGAATTAACAGTAGGAGTTAGGAAATGATAGTGTGCGCCACTATTTTCTGAGTGACGCAATGCTTGCTGCGCCAAATAAAACCACAGCGGCATATAAACCGTAAGTTAACCAATGGCTAATCTCTAAAAAAGGAACGAGTCCTTGACCTGCCCACATACAGCCTCCGTTTAATGAGCAATGTTGTAATAGTCGGGCCAATTTAAAGGAAATGAACAATGTTTTTTGTGAGTGACGGCAAATTCTGAAGGATTAGAAAGTCAAAAATTGGTCAGTGAGAGAGAAATCTCATTTTTAACTGGTTAGCTCTAACCCTTTTGAGTTAGAGCTAGCTATATCGAGCGCTGAATGGATTTAGCGCAGCAGCCATTTTCTCAACGGTGAAGCCTCAATTGCTTTCACAAGCAGTATGGTTGCGACAATCGTTGCAGGATAAATAAACACATCTTTCTCAAGGTGTTGCAACCCGATAAATCCAGCGACATTCATCATAATAATTATCACAAGCAGATGGCTAACATAAATGCCTAACACGCTAGGAGATAGTTTGAATACCCAAGGCATATCGCCAAAATGTGGGTGGACTAACAGCCACATGAAGACACCCACGGCCCAGATAACAGTACCAAACAGGAAGTCGTGAGAATTAAAAGCGACCTCGTGTTGCATTAGCCAATAAGCTTCACCAAAGTGCAGCGCCATACCAAGAAGAATGCATCGAATCGTATTGTTTCGCGACCATCGCCACTGTTCTTCTCGTGCTAGATAACCCAGTGTTACCAGCAACGTACTGAAAAACGGCCCATTACGAGTAAAGAAAGGCGCTGGCAGATCGGTAATGGTCGAATAACTGCCAGCAAACACGCCGTATATGTATAGCAATACGGCGGTTGGCAGTACCAATTGAGCCATATTGATATGCACGAGGAAGGCAATTAAGGCAACGGCAATGACCAGAGCTGGAATAAACCACAGGTGAACGAGCCCGCCTTCGACGAGTGAATTGAACGGGGTCGACATTAAGTAGCTCCAGTAGCCCTGCCTTTCGGCGAGATACCCCGCCTCAGCGACAGTTTGCCACTGGAATGGCATCAATAAACTGATCACGCTCCAAATGAGCCAAACCTTCATCAGTGGCTTGGCGTAGTTTTTTAGTGTTTCGATAGGTGCGCGGCTTAACTTGGGCTGGATAAGATAACCAGAAATGAGAAAAAACAGTGGCACAGCAAAACGAGCCAATTGGTTGAGTATATAGCCAACCCACGGTATTCCATCCCATTGCCAGTATGTCAGGGCCATCTGGCAGTGCAATCCTATAATTGCAAACATCGCAATAATACGCGCAAACTCTAAGCTGGCTATTTTTTGTTTCTTTGCCATTACATTACTTACCTAAATAAAAAAACTTAGGTGAAAGTAGCAGGTTGTGGCTGAATTAATGCGTGAAAAAGTCAACAGACTCACGCTTACACTGAAGCTGTGTTTAAATTTAAGACTTACTTCAAACTTCTTAATTATTAACCCATTAACCAACTCAATACGTGATTAGCGAGTCGAAAATGACACTAATGTATGGTTAGACCAGTTAACTCTAGATTGCAAAAAAGAACGATCGTGCTAAAAATAAGATTATGCAAAAAGGAAAAGTGACAAAAGAGTTTATTCTGCAACGGGCTTTTGAGATCGCCAGCGAAGACGGATTAGAAAGTCTTACGATTGGTGAGTTAGCCAAGCAATGCGGTATGTCGAAAAGTGGTCTGTTTGCCCACTTCAATTCGAAGTTGAATTTACAACTATCGGTATTGGAGCACGCCAATAAAGTGTTCGCCGCCCGAGTTATTGAGCCTGTTCGTGAAGCAGGGGATGGCAATATCGAACGTAAAATTCGAGGGTTGCTCGACTCTTGGATGACTTGGAACCACGCATTTCAAGGAAGTTGTATGTTTCTAGACGCTTGGAATGACACGGCAGATAAAGATTGCCCACTTCAGGCCGGACTGCGTAAATCCATAGACACTTGGCTGAGCTACTTGGAGATCCAAATAACGAAAGGCAAAGAGAAGCAAGAATTTGCAGCAGACTTAGATACACGCCAAGCAACGTTTGATTTATACGGTCTTTATTTGAGTGCGCATGTTTTTTACTCAATTAAAGGTGAGGAAGAAAGCTTGCGCCTGTTTTGGCAAGGGATCGACAACTTATTTTCTCGCTGGAAAGGCTGATACCAGTTATTCGCTTTCCAGATTTGTAGACATAAATCATAAAGAGCGGCTGAGTTCGCTCTTTCTTATCAGTATAAAAAGCACGACCGTTCTATTTTTGTGCTTAGCTGATAGTTAAGGACATAATCATGAGTGAAAAAATTTACTTTAATACATCGCAACGTTTCAGTATTAAGCGCAGTTTGGTGAACATCAGTACGCGTTTACACCATACGCTGGCCCCTTCCCATGCAAAGAATACCGCGCGTAAGTTGCTCCTGACACCTGCTCGCACTGCACCTAAAAACACCGAACCTCAAGGACTTACCAAGGGTGAAATTAAAGGGCATGCAGGCATTATCAAAACCTACACTTTGGGCTCTGGACCTATTTGGGTGTTAACTCATGGTTGGTCTGGCACCGCAAGTCAGTTTTATCCGTTGATGGAACATATTGCGTCGAAAGGGTTCACCGCTTTGGCATACGATCATCCAGCACATGGTGAGAGTGAAGGGCAGTATGGGCACATTCCGGGTTTTGTCAAAGGGTTAGAAGATGTGTTAGATACGGTAGACGATATTGTTGGTCTAGTTGGGCACAGCATGGGCACCGCTTCTGCTCTTGAGTGCAGACATAGCAAATTAGAAAACAAGCCTTTACTGCTTATTGCACCGGTATTGAATTACGTAGAGAACCTATTCGGTAGCATTGCGCGTTCAGGTTATTCGATGAAGCTTTTTAATGCTGTGGTTTCAGAAGTTGAAGATCAATTTGGTTACCCATTACAGTCAATTGATCCGCTAAAGCGTTTGGCTGAGCGCTCGTCTCCAGCCATCATTGTTCATGATGAGCAGGATAAGTTCACGAAGTACAGTATTTCTGCACAAGCCGCTGAAGAGATTGAAAATGTTGAGTTAGTGACAACGCAAGGTCAAGGCCATGGCCGAGTGATGAAGTGTGCACAAGTCTTCAGTAGTTTTGACCGTTTACTCGATCGTGCTTGGTAATCTTCATGCTTACTAATCGGCTCGAGCCGTTTTGGGCCAATTAGATTTGAAAGTAATACCTCGGATTGTTTTTCGTCTATGGTATCGCTTTTCTCATTATGAGATAAAAACAAAAAAGGACAGCCGAAGCTGTCCTTTGATCGTTAACTTTACAGAAAGTCTGCAAGGTTGGGCTTAGTTACAGTTAGCTACGCCAACTTCTTTCCAAACGCCCCATTCGCCAGATTGGCGAGGATCGTCACCCTGAGTCCACCATTTCGCTTCCCAAGTTTTACCTGCATGAGTGACTTGGTTGCCGCCTGTGTACACTGCGCTTGCATCCCATGCGTTGTCACAGGTGCCTGGGTTTGGATCGGTGGTATGCTGTGCAACAACCACAGTTGCGCTTGCCGTTGAAGAAGCTTTGCCGTCGCTCACACTTACGGTAAAGCTTAGGCTAGTGTCTTGCGGGTATTCAGCAGCAGTGAAAGTTACTTTAGAACCTTCAACCGTTGCGTTCAAACCTTGAGGCAGCGTCCAGTTGAAAGTAAGAGTATCGTTGTCTGCATCGCTAGAGGCTGACGCATCTACAACCACAACGTCACCAGCGTTTGCTGTTGCTGGAGCAACAACTTGCGCTACTGGCGCATTGTTCGCTGGGTCAACCACACCTGCTGGTTTCACCGTTACCACAACGAGATCAGATGCTGTCGCACCTTCGTTGTCAGTCACCGTTAGCTTGAAAGTGAATTGCTCCTCAACGGTAACTTCTGCTGCATCAAAGCTTGCTTTCGCTGTGTCTGCGCCTGCTAGTACCACTGCTGTACCAGATACTTGTTCCCACGCGTAACTCGCGATAGTACCGTCAGAGTCTTTCGATAGGCTACCATCTAGAACCACACTTGCAGGGCCAGTTACAGATTGATCTGCGCCAGCAGCTGCGGTTGGTTTACGGTTTGGTTGAGGAACCACACCGCCAGCCATACCTTCGTGCATTGCGTTGAGAATGTCACCGTTATCCGCGTCGATTTCCCAAGAGAATAGACCCGCAAGACCTAGAGACTTAGCGTAGCTACCTTTTGCTAGCACTGAGCGGTGGTCATCAAATGTGATCAACTCGCCCGTAGTGCGGTTCCATACCCATGGTGCTTCTGCTTGTGCATCATAGCCGTACTCGAAGCCGTTAATGCCAGTGTTGTTTGCACCTAGCATGAATGACTTAATGCCTTTGTAGTCAATTACGCCATCTTCCCAAACACCTTGCGCTGTACTGCCCTTCAGTTTACCTGTAGCAGTACCTGTCATTGGGTCATTTGGATCGGTTAGCGTATCTGGAGTTACGCCTTCCCAGCCACGACCGTACATTGCTGTACCAAGTACTAGCTTGTTCGCAGGAACGCCTTGAGCAAGAAGAAGCTGGATGCCGTTATCTGCTGTGTAAGCAGGACCTTTGTACGGTTCGCCGTTCTCATCTACGCCACTACCGTCACACTGACCAGGGCGCATGAATGAACCACAGTAAAGCGCAGTCTGGTGACCAGGAACGTTGTTCCAACCGCCATAGAAGTCGTAAGTCATCGCGAAGATGTAGTCCATGTATTGAACCGCATCTGCATAGTCTACGTCTTCAATCTTGTCGTAACCGACACCGATAGCTGACGTTAGCTCGTAAGTACGGCCTGTCTCAGCTTCTAATTCATCAAGCATTACGCGCAATTCGCGCATCAGTGCGATGTAAGCTGGGCCATCGTTTACAGGGTCGCCCTTATCCGCGGCTGCACCGCCACCACCAGGGAATTCCCAGTCGATATCAACACCGTCGTAGAATTTCCAAGTTTTCAGGAACTTCTTAACCGATGCGACGAATGTGTCTCGGTTTTTCTTGTCTACGAAATCGAAGAATGGGTCAGACAGTGTCCAGCCACCGATAGATGGGATGATTTTTAGATCAGGGTTACGTTGTTTCAATGCCATTAGCATTGCGTAGTTACCCTTGATAGGTGTGCTGTATTCATGACCAGCTTGTGGGAAGCTCTTCTGATAAGCAGCCCAAGGGTCGTGGATCACGACTTCGTAGTCAGGCACGCCTGTACAAGCGGTTTGTAGTGCATTGAAGCTGTTGCCGCCAACAGACTTCACAGACTCATTTGGGCCACAAATTGGGATAAAACCGTAAAGGATGTGAGTCAAGTTGTCGACTGGCATGTTATCGACCGTGTAGTCACGACCATAGATGCCCCACTCAACAAAATACGTACCCATCACGACGCTTGGATCGGTATTGTACGTTTTGTTGTTTGGATCAACATTCATCGTCAGTGGCTTCAAGTGAGAACCATCGGTATCTGCAATCGTGATTTCAGCTGGTGCGCTTTTCGCACAACCTGTCGCATCACACGCCTCGATTTCCATTTGGTATAGGCCGCCCTGACCATATTCAAATGTCGCTGTTGTTTGGCTACCAGTGATTGGGCCGGTTGCTACTTTTGCACCATCAAAATAGACGTTGTAAGTATCACCTGGCGTGCCACTCCACTGGTTAAACTTAACAGTGATCTTCGCTTGCTCATGGTATTTCACCATGTCGTAGTAGCCTGACGTGGTTTCCATCGCGAGTTCAATTTTAGAAAACTGAAGGTTGTTGGAACCGTACATATCGATACTTGGTGCGGTTGGAGCCGCAACTGCAGCACCTGATAGTGCTAAAGCAACGCCAGCTGCACATAGGTTAAATCGAATCATAACTTCTCTCTCAATCCTTGGATTCATGTTCTACCTAGAACATAGGCTGCTCTTGCACCAGATAAGATGATTGGATTTACTCCATGTGCAAAAGCATCACACTCAGCATTTCAGAGAGTTTTTTTTCGTCAAAAAAAATTAAGACGGTTTTCGAGGCACTTGAGAGAACTTAACTAAAACTCGCACTCTGTTACACAGAAAGTGTCAGACTGAGTCAATAATTTATAAAATCTCAGCAGAAACTAAAATTATTGTTTACTCAGTATCGGGTGGGATAAATGCGATGAATACCTTATTTCATTGTTTATTAAGGTTTTGTTTCATTGAAGTAGAAAGAGAGTTGAAAGGAGAAATAGCCGTGAAGACGTGCTAGTCACGGCTGAAATGTTCACTTAATGCAGCGCGACGTTTTGAAGCCGCTCCGGTTTCTGAGCCTTGAACGGTATGCTCAAATCCCTTACGGATGAATCGTTGATCTGGAATAAGAGGCTCAATACGGCGAATCTGAGGTGAAAGGTGAGAGCCCGAGATCTGGTACGCGGTTTTTCCTAATCCAGTGTTCAACGTGATGACCTTTCCATCGAATTCAAATTCTGTCGTGATGAGTCGATGGTTTCGATATACCCCATCCTCTGTGAAAGTCAGACGTTCTGTTTGGTAGGGTGGCGCGCCGATCTCAATCCACTCGCCGTAGACTTTTTCCGGGTCAATATGGTCTTGATAGGATAGGTGGATTTGATAGCTGAAAAACGTCAAAAGACCCACCCCGAAAACGGCAAATGCGCTTTTGAGGACTTTGGATTGGTGGCGAGCCCAAAATGAAAGTTTTGGTTCCTGTCTTGTTTTCCGCCTTCGGCGAGCTGAGTCCGTCATTGGTCTACTTTTCTTCCCTTTTTTAATATGGTGGAAACCTTCCTTCTCAAAAACAAACAATCCCGCCATTAAGACTAAGAAATTATGATCTAATGTCCACTTTTACATTCGGATACACTCTTATTGATGGTTTTATTGTTTGCTAGCGTTAACTAATTCACCGACTTTATCTCACTAATTACGTCGTCTGGTTAAGCCTAGAAAAAGGTGGCCTCGCTCAGTAGCAAAGGATGTGCTTTATAACGTTGAGCTTAATGGCTTTCAGAGCTTGAGTAACAGGAAGAAACAAGGTAAAAAAGAGCGGACTTTTGATAAGGAAACCAATAATGAGTATTAAGGAAAATAGCTATTTTGCAGGTAGTGTAAAATCACTAGGCTTTAACCAGAATGATCAGGACGTTAGCGTTGGTGTAATGCTTCCTGGTGAATACACGTTCGGCACTCAAGCGCCTGAGCGTATGACGGTTGTAAAAGGTGCACTTGTGGTCAAGCGTGTCGGCGAGAGTGATTGGACGACTTACCAAAGTGGTGAGTTTTTTGAAGTGGAAGGGAACTCCTCATTTGAGCTTCAAGTGAAAGACGCGACTGCGTATTTATGTGAGTACTTCTAAAGCGTCCTTTTTGCCTGTAACAAAGCCACCTTCGGGTGGTTTTTTCGTCTATGTCCTTCACTTATAACGCATCTTTTGGTTATTTGGGTATATACTTAATAAAAATGTACCCATCGACCAGGGAGGAAGTGATGGCAGTACAACGCAAGCATTCTGATCTCCCTCCTCGTTACGAGGACAAAGATCTCACCAATGAGCAAAGACATCGTTTTACCGAGGTCGCCAATGCAGCCCATAAGAGACGTGAATTCTATCGACGTGCTCTAGGAAAAGGCTTAATGGGCAAAGTGAAGGACCGTGCGTTTAAAGGCCAATTCGGTCGCCAGCAAGATAAGCCGAGCAGAGTGCTGCAAGCTGTGTGGCTAATCGTATTTCTGGTGCTGGGGCTATGGGTGATGCATGTATTCGCTTAACCGTTAGCAAGCTTCTGACACAGCCGGCGTTTCAGAGGCTGACTTCTCTTCGGTATTGCAGTGCTCGTAATACGCGTATTGGTTTTTCCCTGTGTGTTTAGCCGCATACATTGCTTTATCTGCGCACCGAGTCAATTCAGATAAATCCTTCGCATCTTGTTTGTAGATAGCAGCGCCCACACTCATCGTTAACTCGTTAATCATATCGTAGCTTCGGTAGCCTTTTGGGAATAGATTCACAATACGCTTCAAAATGCTGTCGAGGTCATCTTTACTGTTTATGTCGTACAGCATGAGCACAAACTCGTCGCCCGCAAATCGAGCGATGGAGTAGTCGTGTTTGTCGGTTTTTCTGTCTTTATGGCGAACATTGTTTTTTAATCGAGTTGCAAAGGCTTGAAGCACTTGGTCACCAATATCGTGTCCGTAGGTGTCGTTAATATGTTTGAAGTTATCAATATCTAGGAAGACCAGAGCAGTGATACTGTCATCAGATGAATGGTTGATCTCATCGAGCTTTGCACGCGCCCAAGTTTCAAAGCTCCAGCGGTTGGCAAGTCCTGTGAGTTGGTCAAAATACGCCAACTCTTCAATCCCTTCACGATAAAGTGTTTGAATGTAGTTGAGGACTTTTGTGTAGTAGTACGAGAATGTGTGGCACACAAATGCAGTCGCTATTAGGGTCAGCATAAATCGTCGTTCTATGATGTCACTGGCTGTTGGTAGCCGATCTAAAAAAACGACGCCAAAAAAGATCAGTAAGATATAGGTGCCACTAAACAGCAGACCGACTTTAAACTCATTGATCAGCACCAGAGTGGCGACAATGGGATATAGCCATAGCAGTTTGCCTGAGGGGGCATCGTTATACAGAAGTAGCAATAACCCTTCGAACATCAAGACTGCACTCAGCCATAGGTCGGCATATTGATGATGTCGTTGAACCTTTATCACATAACTGATACCTAAACAGGCTAAGGCACACAGAGCATGGAAAAAGCTTAATCCCCAATTATCCTCAAACAATTGAGCAATGGAGCCATAAGTTAAACATGCCGCGGCGATACTGGAGCATAAAAAGACAATTTTCTTTTTTCTTGTTGAGCGGATATCCGCCATTTCCTCTAAGCGTGCTCCAGCCAATGTCGACATTACGTATCCTTGCTTAATTAACGTGTACGCTTATTCTAGGCGGTATTTTAGCGATGAATAGAACAACAAAGTTTCCAAATGTGATGTCAGTCATTTTTAGTATGGGCCTAGAAGTGTGGTTTGGTGAGAGTGCTCAAAGCGCAACAAAGGCTTATAAAGTTTTCCATGGCGGATCTTTATGGCTTCAGATGGTTCGATTAATAATTCAAAGTAATGCATTTCCACCGCCGTATTTGCAGGATCTATCCTGACTCAACTCTGTTGGGAGTCGCATGAATGGCACCTTCTACCTATTGAGCTCGTTGTTCGTCAATCGACGATCTCTAAATTCCGGCAATGAGTTTTTCGTTGTGAAAAAGCATTAGAAATATTTTTCCGAAACAGAGCGAAATATTGTTGTCGTTGTGACCAATATGCGACTAGAATCCGCGCTAAATCACGGCCTCATATCGAGCTTCATTCGAGTCACTCTTTTTCCAAACTGCTTCACACATTTTGTGAGGCAGTTTTTAGTTGTAGGAAAGGTTACAAACATGCCTAAAAGCCAGAACATCAACCAACGAATGTCCATCGTGGCGTTAGCTTGGCCGATTCTTGTCGAAATTTTGCTACGGACGGCTTTAGGAACCAGTGACGTGTTCATGCTGAGTGGATACTCAGACAAAGCGGTATCCGCTGTTGGTGTGATCACGCAGATTACCTTTTTCTTAATCATCGTTTCGACGTTTGTCAGCAGCGGAACGGGGATTTTGATTGCCCAATACAACGGTGCTGGGCGCGAGCAAGAGTCTGTGAACGTCGGCGTTGCAAGTATTGCGCTGTCTGTGATTGTCGGTGCGTTCTTGAGTGTGATTGCCGTGCTTGGCGCGATATATCTACTCCCGTATTACGGCTTGGAAGCGCAAGTCGAGCAGTACGCTCATGAATATCTGCTGATAAGCGGTGCGATGACGTTTAACGTTACGATTGGCGTTGTTTTTACAACTATTCTGCGTAGTCATGGTTATTCACGTTCTCCAATGGTGGTGAACTTGATCTCGGGTGTGTTCAACATCATTGGTAACTATATTGCGCTTTACCAGCCATTCGGTTTACCTGTGTATGGTGTGCAGGGTGTAGCAATAGCAACCGTCGTCAGCCAAGTCATCGGTACGTTAATGTTATGGTTTATTCTCGCTCGCAGCAGCGTTGAACTACCGATGTCGACCATGAAACAAGTGCCCGCAGAGATTTACAAAAAGATCTTAAAAATCGGCGGCATGAACGCGGGTGAAGTGCTGTCTTATAACGTGGCGCAAATCTGCATTGTGTACTTTGTGGTGCAAATGGGGACGGCATCGTTGGCGGCTTTCACTTATGCACAAAACATTGCCCGTTTCTCGTTTGCTTTCGCGTTGGCAATTGGTCAGGCTGCGCAAATTCAGACTGGTTACTACATCGGCAAAGGTTGGGTGAGCAGCATTTTAAAACGCGTACAAATCTACTTCTTAGTGGGATTTGTGGCATCAACGGCGGCAACCACACTGATTTACCTGTTTAGAGAAGAGATTCTGCGCGTATTTACCGATCAACCAGAAATACTCGCATTGGCAGGTTCGTTAGTCATGGGCTCAATTTTGCTCGAGGCCGGACGTGTGTTTAACCTGATTTTTATCGCGGGGCTCAAAGGCGCGGGTGACATCAAGTTCCCAGTGCAAATGGGGATTTTGAGTATGTGGGGACTAGGCGTGTTTTTCTCCTACATCTTTGGCATCCACATGGGTTATGGCGTTTTAGGGGCTTGGATGGCAATCGCTCTCGATGAATGGGTGCGTGGTATCATCATGGCAAGGCGTTGGCGCTCTCAGGTGTGGACCAAGTTTAAGGTGAGCTAACGGTTTTCGGTATCGCGCATCACGCTTATTCTGTTGTTAGAAACCCAAAAAGGCACTGTTAGTCAGTGCCTTTTTGTTATTTAAAATCTGGAAGAAGTTAGAACTCGCACTCAGCTCTGAACACCATGCGCTCTTTGCTGTATGGATGATCCAGCTCTAGCATCTCAGCATGCAGGTGTAAGCGATTCGCTTTTTCGCCGTATAAACCATCACCAACCATCGGCATGTTTAACCCCATGTGATGAGCACTGTGTACACGTAGTTGGTGAGTTCGCCCGGTTTTCGGATACATGTATACCTTGCTGCGTCCATCTTTGACTTCAATCAGTTGCCAGTAGGTTTCTGCATGTTTACCGTGTTCAAAACACACCAACTGACGTGGGCGATCGTCGGGGTCGCCACGCATTGGCAGTGAAATTTCCCCTTCCGGCGCGTTCAATACGCCTTCGAGTAGTGCCATATAACGTTTTTGTACGCCGCGAGCCATAAACTGTTTTTGCAGACTTTTGTTCGCGCGTTTAGTTAAGGCAAACACCAAAATGCCAGAGGTCGCCATGTCGAGGCGATGAATCACAAACGGCCCTTCCACATCAGGGAACATCGCTTGTAGGCGCGTATAAGCAGAGTCTTTGATGGTTTTACCCGGCACTGAAAGTAAGCCCGAGGGCTTGTTGACGACGACCATAGCGTCGTCTTGGTAGATTATCTCTAGCTCTTTGTCTTCTGCCCAATTCTCCGCCAATGGGTTAGGTTCGACATCCAGCCCTTGCATCATATGGCCTAAAATCGGCTGACATTTGCTGTTGCACGATGGGTAGAATTTTTTGTGTTGGCGAACCTCAGACTTTGGCGAAACACCCCACCAAAATTCTGCCAGCGCCAGCGGTTTGAATCTGTGTTTAAATGCGTATTGGAGCAGTTTTGGCGCAGCACATTCCCCTGCACCTGCTGGTGGTATTGGGTTTGTGGTGTCCGCAAAAATGTCCACCAAGTCGCGTGTTTCGCCATGGCTGTTTAGGAAGCGGTATTGTTTATGCAATTTGTGCTGTAAAGCGTTGGAGAGCGTTTTGCGCTGCTCTTTCAGGTGAGCAAGTTGCTGCTCTAACTCGGCCAATCGTGCTTCTTTGATTGCAAGCTTTTCATCCCACGCTTGCTTTAAGTATTTGAGAACATTTTTCTCGGCGACACTTTGCTTACCCAACTCATCCAACAAGATTTTGAGATCATCGGCATTGAGCGTTTGCTTGCCCTGTTGGCGCTGTCGCTTGCGTGCTGCTCGGCCATCAATCATCACTTGGCGCTGTGTTTGCTCCTCTTGCTGATAAGCGGCTCGGTCGGCTTGGATTTGCGCTTTAAGCTCCGCCAATTCCGAATTCGCAGCACAGGTTTTGTACTCCGCATTGGCGGCGTTGATGGCATCCGTTTCTGCGCGGAAGAAGCCTTCATCGGTCAGCATGTCGTACACAGGAGGGACAAATCCTGGAATCAAGTTTTGGTCAGCAATTTTGCCAGAAAACGCACTTAAAAAGCCGAGATCGCCTTGAGAGCTTTCTACTAGTAATACGCCAAACATTTTGCCTCGCCCCGTTTCTTCATTAACCAAACCAAAATCGTGTTCGAAGTCGGTTTGCGCTAATAAGTGCTGTTGCAATTGCTTTGCAGCCATAACGCAAAGAGGATGCGGCGTGTAGTAGAACGGAAACGTAAACTGCGTCGGTAATTCATAACCAGAAGTATCAGCAGTAAAACGAGTAAAACAATGTTCAGGCGAGTGCATGGTGGGTATCCGCGCGAGTAAAAAATCGAGCGAGGATTGTACCTGTTTGAGTCAGGATTGCCATGTCGGTGTTGGCACTCGCTCTTGGATTAAGAACAAGAGCGAGTGGGGAAGAGCTTATTGCAGTTTTTGTAATGCCAGCTTCCACTGTGCCGGTTTGTCGTAGTAGGCCGAGTGCGGCAAGGTCAGGTACTCGCCATTTACTTCTGCAATCAGGGTTGGATAACCACCAACGTGTAGCTGGCGCATCAACTGTCGGCTAGAGCGAATTTTCTCATCTAGATCGGCTTCGCTTAACGTCATGTTTTGCTCCCACACATCGTTTGCTAAACCTAGCGATTCTGCAATGGCTTTGAGCGTCGATGCTTCATTCACTTTTAACCCGAGCTGATAATGCGCGGATTGGATGGCCTTTAGCATGTGCCATGGATTCAGCTCCATTTTCTCCGCACTCAAGATCGCTTGTGTGGGTAGATAAGAATCAAGAACAAACGCATCTTCGCTTTTCACGCGTTGCAGATATGCTTCACCAAACGTTGCTCCGGTTTCGGTTGCGATACGAGCGTCACTGTTGATGATGTGCTGACGAAATTCAGGCTCAATTGCGCGCTTCTCAATCATGCCGCCGGGATGAAGCTCCACCTTAAATTGAGAGGTGTCCATCAAGGCTTCGATGAGTGGTGATGCCACGTAGCACCAACCACACATGGGATCGAAGAAGTAATGCACGGTTACCATGACATTTCACCAGTATGCACTTTCGCACCGATTTCTAGCGCGATTGGCAATTGAGCTTCTGGGTATTTCGCTGACATAGTGTCAATGAGTTGAGCACTGTTATTGCTGTGTTTTTTCGCTTGCTGAAAATCCTGCAAGTATTGTTGCGAGTAGCGAATGGTGTCTGCGTTCAGCTTTGTGCCTGCTTTCATGTGACCAGGAATGACCACTTGAGGTTTAAGCGCAAGCATCTCGCTAAGCTGCTGCTCCCAAGCATTGATAGCGGTTTGGTCAGCGGCATCTGCCATCCATAAATGCACGTTTGAGTACACGGCTACGTTACCTAGAATCGCTTTGTTATCTGGAATCCATAGGTAAGGGCGGTGTGCTGATGTGCCATGGTTACCACGGATTTCAATCTTATGACCTTCTAGCTCTAATGATGTTTTGTCGTATGCGACAGGGATTACTGGTTTTACCGGTGCGTTTGCGCCAAGCTTTGGTCCCCAGTACGCCAACTTTCCAGCCAACTTCTCTTTAATAATTTTTTGAACCGCTGGCGTTGTGATGATCTGCGCATCAGGGAACTGTTGGTGTAAGGCCTCTGCGCCAAAGTAGTAATCTGGGTCCGCTTGGCTGATGAAAATGGTTTTAAGCGTTTTGCCTGAGTCCAACACTTTGGCGGCAATGCGCATCGCGTCAGCTTTGGTGAAGCCAGTGTCGATGACCATGGCATCAGTCTCACCGTATGCCAAGGTTGAGTTAACGTGGAAGCTGTTACCATCGGCGTTGTAAACCTCAAGAGTAAGGGGAGAGTGGTTTGCCGCTAGAGCAGGGCTTGCCATTAAAATGGATGCAGCAATCAAAGTGAATTTTTTCATAATAAGCTCCTAAAGAATTTGGGGCCAAGCGACGATGGCTTGGGAACGGGAGCTATATTAGAAAATTGATACGCTCGGAAAAATACACAATAATGTGCATCACTATTTCTTATTTCGAGCAAATGTATGGACAGAGTAACGGCAGCAAAAGTATTTGTGGATGTGGTGTATTCTGGCAGTTTTACCGCGACCGCAGAACGGTTAGACATGTCTCGGCCAATGGTGACTCGTTATGTAGAGGCGATGGAGAACTGGCTACAAACTCGTTTGTTGCACCGCACTACGCGCAAGGTGTCACTCACCACCGCAGGGGAGCGCAGCTTGCCTCAGATTGAGCGCTGGTTAAAACAGGCAGATACGTTGACGTCGAACATTGCCGTTGATGGTGAGCTGTCCGGAAAAATCCGTCTCGCGTCTAGCACTTCATTTGGATTCTCACAGTTGATCCCAGCAGTAAACAGTTTTATGCAAAAGCACCCCAAAGTGCATATCGACATAGATCTGCAAGATTCAGTGAGTGATCTAACCGAGCAACGCATCGATCTGGCAATCCGAATTGCGTCAGATCCCGATCCTTCTTTGATTGGTAAGCCGATTGCGGTGTGTGAATCGGTGTTGGTGGCATCGCCGCAATACTTGCAAACTCATCGCGCGATCGCGCATCCGCGAGATTTATCTTCACACGACTGTTTGGGTTACAAAAACTTTGAGCGTCACGTGTGGCATTTGTCTCAGGGCGACCAGTTCGAATCGGTGGGAATTGAGTGTCGCCTAACCAGCAATGAGGCCACGGCGTTATTGCATGGCGCTTTGCAAGGCATGGGTATTTCGATGCTGCCAACCTATTTGAGCAATATCTATCTGCAATCGGGTCAGCTTGAGTCAGTGTTGCCGGATTGGAAGCCAAATGATCTCAACATTTACGCGCTTTATTCATCGCGTAAACACTTGTCTCCTGCGGTGAGAGCCTTCATCGATCACAGTGAAGATTACTTTAAACAGCACCCTTGGTAATTGCGAAAGGCGTCGTCATCCCGACTTGAGATTCATACAAGATCCTGTACCTTACATGGATATATTTTTCGCAGCGTCATTTAGAGTTTTAGTTAATGTCACAAGTTCGCATCAAATTTATTGCTTCCGATATGGACGGCACTTTGCTTGACCAATACGGTCGTTTGGATCCAGAGTTTTTCGACCTGTTTTTGCAATTGGAAGAGCAAGGTATTTTGTTCTCCGCTGCGTCTGGTCGTCAGTATTACAGCCTGCGAGACACGTTCGCACCAATCAAAGATCGAGTGTTGTATGTGGCCGAAAACGGCACCTTGGTGATGTACCAAGACAAAGAGCTCTACAGTTGCACCATGCCTAAAGCGGAAGTGGCGGAGATTGTGAAAGCGGCTCGTGAAATTGACGGGGCGAACATCGTATTGTGTGGCAAGCGCTCGGCGTACATCGAAACGCATGATCAGCAATCACTGGAAGAGTTTCAAAAGTATTACCACCGCTGTGAATACGTGCCGGATTTACTTGAGGTCGAAGACGAGTTTATTAAGGTAGCAATTTGTCACTTTGACGGTTCGGAAGAGCTCTTGTTCCCGACCATGAACGCGAAGTTTGGCGCAACGCATAAAGTTGTGGTGAGCGCAAAAATTTGGCTGGATGTGATGAATGCCGAGGCGTCTAAAGGCGCGGCCATTAAGCATCTTCAAGAGACGATGAATTTTACTCCGGCAGAAACCATGACGTTTGGTGATTACCTCAATGACCTCGAAATGCTGCAAGTCAGTGAGCATTCGTACGCGGTTGCCAATGCGCATGAAGAGATTAAGAAAAT
This sequence comes from Vibrio sp. M60_M70, assembly GCF_037162085.1. Taxonomy (NCBI): domain Bacteria; kingdom Pseudomonadati; phylum Pseudomonadota; class Gammaproteobacteria; order Vibrionales; family Vibrionaceae; genus Vibrio; species Vibrio sp. M60_M70. The sequence goes on along the minus strand of NZ_JARLUL010000002.1, from coordinate 164,481 downwards.
CGCTCGTTATTCTGCGCCAAGCAACCAAGAGGCTGGGGTACTAAAAGTGATTAAAGAGAAAGTGTTAGCGAAGTAACGCTCATCCTTTCGATGTTCTTTTCTTGTTAACGTAAAAAGTCCCGCAGTGTATGCGGGGCTTTGTTTTTGAGTAGTAATGTTCCCGTTTTTTAGCGCACGTACTTAGCGGTTGCGCTGACCAAAAAGTGCTGCAACTTTCCATTCGATTTTGGTACCCACAAATCGTTGTGGTATTGGTAGATACGGCCATTGACGGTCACAGATAAGGTGTTATCACCCGTTTGTTCCATGCGAATAAACTGATCCGAAGTGACCAAAAACGGCTCTTGCTCTTCAATACTTTGACCCGTTGCCAATACGAAGTAGCCGAATCGGTTGCCAGCATCCGGATCGGTTGAGTAGATTCGATGCCCAACGAGGCTGTAGCCGTCGTTGAGTGCCTGCTCAAGCGTTTTTTGCCCGATGGTTTCGTGCGATGGGATAAATACCCAAGCCAACACACCTGCCGCAATGACTGCCAGTAGAAGCAGTACTTGCATGAACTTTCTCATCATAAATACCGTTTAACGTTGAAATTTCATTTTGTACATGCGCTTATCCGCTATGCTGATAAGAAAGTCAACATTGTTACTGTCTTTTGGGTATTGCGCTAAGCCCATGCTGGTTGATAGTGTTGCGACGTTGTCGGAATTTAGTATTGGCGCATCAAATACCGCATTGATATGCTCACGAACGCCTTCTTCATCAACATGCTCCCCTTCGAGGATGACGGCGAACTCATCGCCTCCCATGCGATAGACGGTAAAATCATTCAACGCCATAGATTTAAGCCGTCTAGCAATTTCACGCAGTACGGTGTCTCCCACTTGGTGACCGTGTGTATCGTTGACACTTTTAAAACCATTTAAATCTAAAATCCACAGAGAAAAAGGCCTTTTCTCTTGAGTGAGCTCATTCAGGTTGATAAATAGTGCATTGCGATTTCCAAGATGAGTCAGTGGGTCGCTGAGCGCCAGTTTTCTATGGAAATGGGATTCACGATAAAAGAAATAAGTCAGAGACAGGATCGACAAAACGAATGTAGCAAACAGCATATACTGCGCTTGCATTAACCGTTGCGTTTCTCCTTTCTGTGCCTCATAGACTTTGCTGCTTAGGCGAAAGTTCTGATTAACGAAATCGACCAAGCTTAAGTACAGTGTTTGAGTGGATCGATAAAATTGAGCCGCAGCTTGGCTATCGCCAGTTCTTGCTTCAACTAATTGCGCTTCCAGACCCTGAAATTCCTCAAAAAGATCAATGAAATACTGATGCATATTATTTCGAGAGAAAAAAATGTAGGCTTCATTACTACTAATTAATAAATCGAATCTACTCCAGGCCAATTCATATTGCAGCTCTGCACCTTCGATATTTAATACATTTTCATCGACTCGTCTCGCTTCTCCGACAAGTTCCGAAAGCTCTTTAGAGAGTTGGAATAAAAACCAGGTTGCTTGTTTTTGCTCATTATTAAAGTTTTGTGACAGTGCGCGTGTCTGCTGCAGAAGCAATACATTTGCGAGAAGCAAAGAAGTGGCAAACACCACAAGCAACATTTTACTGGTTGTAGAGTATTGTGGTGCTCTCTGCTTTTGATAGGTGGGTTCTGATAACTTCATTCTTATTATTTTGCTTTCATCTCATTTACTTGCCAGACCATTTGCGCGTGATATTTATTGTAGTTGAGCTCAGGATAGAGACTAAGAGAGTATATTACCCAAAATGGCCCCTTATTCCTGACTTTTATATAGTGTTGATCTTGTTGGTAAGCCAGTATTGGTTGGTATCTAAGAATGTCTTGTCGAGACAGTGTCGAGTGATAGTCATTCAAGCTACTGACATCTACTTGTTCTGGCACTTTGCCATAGACGTGGGTGAGGAGCGTGCTAAGTTTAACCCCAAGAAATTCAGAAGAAGCAGGGATCCAAGGCAGCGTGGTTGTGTAGCTGGTGGTTGGTAAAGATTGAATCTCTTCCAGTTTTAATGTGACACTAGGTTGTTGGCTACTGCTAAATACGATCGTACTTGCAGATAAGAATGGCGCAACAAAAAACAGACCTAGCGCGACTATCTTTTTCATCATATGCCCTTTGAGTTTTATTCTTTTTGCTGAGCTAGGACAAAGGTGCTAGCGGTACTTTATTTGTAATTGTAATAATAGAGCCAACCGGATGAGATTTTATAATATGTTATGTTTGAAAAGTAACTGTCGGTTTACTGTACGTCAAGGTTATTAAGTGACTTCTTAATTAAAAGGTCAGAAATATGCGTTATTATTTCGCTCTATAACGAATTCGTGTCAGTTCGCAGATTTTTAATGGAAATTAATCCTATTTTCAACCGATGAATTGTATTGTGAATGAGAATTAGAAGGGTTAATGGTTGAGGTATAAGCGAACCCGGTTTCATCCTCACATTGTTCTCTATCTTTATTCCAATGTTATTTAAGATTGGTATGTTAATACGCACCAAAAATAAAGCCACCTAGGTAGGTGACTTTATTTTTTAATTCATCAAGTTACTTCTATTAATTAGGCAAACAAATACTTCGCATGGAAGTTGAGATGATCGTCAATAAAGCTTGAGATGAAATAATAGCTATGGTCGTAACCAGATTGCATTCTTAAGTTCAGGTTTGAATCATGCACTTTTGCTGCAGCAACCAGCGCTTCTGGCCTAAGTTGCTCGTTAAGGAAGCCATCAGCATCACCTTGATCAACCAAAATAGGAAGTGGTGATGGTTTTTGCTTGAGAAGCTCACTTGCATCGTATTGCTTCCAGCTCTCAATATCTTTGCCTAAGTAAGCAGTAAAGGCTTTTTGTCCCCAAGGGCATTGGACTGGGTTACAGATAGGGCTAAACGCCGATATTGAGCGATATTGTTCTGCGTTTTTCAGACCAATGGTTAATGCTCCGTGACCTCCCATGCTGTGCCCAGAAATGGATTTTACTTCTGAGACAGGGAAATTGCTTTCAATGATCTCTGGTAACTCTTTAGTCACGTAATCGTACATGAAGTAATGCAGTGACCAAGGTGCTTGAGTCGCATTAAGGTAAAAGCCAGCTCCTTTACCCAGGTCATAGTTTTCATCGTCAGCGATACCTTCGCCTCTTGGACTCGTGTCTGGTGCAATGATCGCAATGCCAAGCTCGGCCGCCATACGAAATGCGCCCGCTTTCTGCATAAAGTTTTCATCGGTGCAGGTTAAGCCCGACAACCAGTACAAAGCGGGTACGGGGTTCGATTTAGTGGCATTCGGTGGTAAGAAAATCGCAAAGCGCATCGTGCAGTTTAGGGCTTTGGATTCGTGTGTATATTGTTTGTGCCAACCGCCAAACACTTTGGTTTGGCTTACATTTTCAATGGTCATGAATAAACTCTCTAACAACAGAATGAATTCAGGCTCCCCAAAAGGAGAGCCTGAGGTAGCATTATTGATCCATATGAATAACAGTACGGATGCTCTTACCTTCGTGCATCAGATCAAACGCTTTGTTTACGTCAGCCAATCCCATTGTATGAGTAATGAACTCTTGCAAGCCAAACTCACCAGCCATGTAACGGTTTACGATTTCTGGAAGCTCAGAGCGGCCTTTAACACCACCGAAAGCCGAGCCACGCCATACACGACCAGTTACGAGCTGGAATGGACGAGTTGAGATCTCCTGACCTGCACCCGCAACACCGATGATCACCGACTCACCCCAACCTTTGTGACAACACTCAAGTGCCTGACGCATCACGTTTACGTTACCGATACATTCGAATGAGTAGTCAACACCACCGTCAGTCATTTCAACAATCACTTCTTGGATAGGCTTGTCGAATTTCTGTGGGTTAATCACATCGGTTGCGCCTAGCTGTTTTGCAAGATCGAATTTGCTTTTGTTGATATCGATACCGATGATGCGGCTTGCACCCACCATGCGTGCACCGATGATCGCTGAAAGACCGATACCACCCAGACCGAATATCGCAACCGTGTCGCCTTTTTCAACTTTTGCCGTATTCATAACTGCGCCCATACCGGTTGTTACGCCACAACCTAACAGACACACTTCTTCAAGTGGTGCATCTTTGTTTACTTTCGCTAGCGAGATTTCAGGGAGTACCGTGTACTCAGAGAAAGTAGAACAACCCATGTAGTGGAAGATGGTTTCACCGTTGATAGAAAAACGGCTCGTGCCATCTGGCATCAGGCCTTTACCTTGTGTTTCACGCACGGCCTGACAAAGGTTGGTTTTGCCCGATTTACAGAACTTACACTCGCCACATTCTGCGGTGTACAGTGGAATTACGTGGTCGCCTACCTTAACGCTAGTGACACCTTCGCCCACCATTTCAACAATGCCGCCACCTTCGTGACCAAGAATAGAAGGGAAGATGCCTTCTGGATCGTCGCCTGACAGAGTGAACGCATCAGTATGACAAACACCTGTTGCGACGATGCGCACTAGCACTTCACCCGCTTTAGGAAGCTGTACATCCACTTCTTCCATTTTCAGTGGTTCGCCAGCGGCCCATGCAACCATTGCCTTGGATTTGATGTGAGTTTGACCAGGTTTGATTTCAACAGTCATTGGATTTTCCTTTATATTCTCAGTATATGGAGTGACGTAATAAGCGTAGTTAAGGTTTGCTTACTGCGCTGCGTCGTTTTGTTGGTATCTATTCTAGGTGTTTCAATAAAAATGATAATCCGTCCATTTTGAAAATGATTTTTACATATACGTAATAATGATAAGGTAAGCAGATTATAAGAGTGTGACGTCTCCTCAACGCGGCAGGGAAAGCGGAAAGGCAGTTGACCTGAAGTTAGCTAGAGGGGCTAGAGTAGAACGCAATCAACCCATCAGCGAAGTAAGAGTAATTATGAACAAGACGGATCTGAATGCCTATTTAACCAAGCTCGGTTTGCCAAGAGAGCTACCTGCCGATTTAGAAACATTACACAAAGTACACGCGGCACAGCACCGCAGCCTGCCGTTTGAGAACTTTGATATTGCCTTGCAGCGCGGCATCTCTGTTGAGATTGAAGACATCATTCAAAAAACGGTGTATCACTCTCGCGGTGGTTACTGCTTTGAATTGAATGGCTTAATGCTTGAGGTACTCAATACTCTCGGATTTGAAGCACGCAGTTTACTAGGACGTGTGCATGTGTCGGGCACACCAACGGGCCGTAGTCATCAAATCACGTTGGTGACGCTAGATGAACAAGCATGGATTGTTGATGTGGGCTTTGGCTCCAATACGCCGCGTGCGCCATTGCCGTTTATCCTCAACCAAGTGATTCAGACGGACTTACAAACCTTCCGCTTTGTCGAAGATGCTCAGTTTGGTTACTTCCTTCAAGTGTTGTCAACGGATGGAACGGACACATGGAACAACCTTTATAGCTTCGATTTAGAGTTTGTGTTTGCGGGTGATATCGCGTGTGGCAACTTTTTTACTTCCACTTCTCCTCACTCGCGTTTTACCAGCGCAAGAGTTGCGGCGAAAGCAACAGAAAGTGGGTTGGTGACATTGCTTAACTACACACTCAAATACACCAGCCAAGGTGAGCAGACAGAATTGGAGTTAGAGCCGGGCCAAGCCTATTTGGATGCATTGAAAGAATACTTCGGCATTGAGCTTGATGCGCAGTACGGCGATCTTCGTCCGTTGCCTGATGCGTAAAATTCTCCCGTTTTCAAAGCGTAGCGCGACGAGAACATTTTCATCACTATTTGTCTAAAAGAGGTCGACAGGAATACAGCATGGCGAATTGGGAAGGGGTCAGCGAATTTGTTGCTGTGGCAGAAACCAACAGTTTTACCGGAGCAGCAGCTAAGCTGAAAACATCGGTGGCACAAATCAGTCGTCGGGTATCAGCACTTGAAGAACGACTTGCGGTGAAATTGCTGCATCGCACGACGCGAAAAGTCTCCCTGTCTGAAGCCGGACAACTCTATTACCAGCAGTGTAAACATTTGGTGGAAGGGTTAGAACTGGCCGAACTTGCCGTAACGCAAATGCAGACCGAACCGCGCGGTTTGCTGCGCGTGACGGCTCCTGTGACGTATGGGGAAATGAATCTCGCGCCGCTTTTGCATCAGTTTTTGGAAAAGTACCCGCGTGTGGATCTTGATTTAGTGCTGACCAACCAAAAGCTGGATTTGATTGAGCAAGGTGTGGACGTGGCGATTCGTCTTGGCCGCTTGCAAGATTCCAGCATGATTGCTAAACGTCTTTCGTCGCGCCAAAACTATGTGTGTGCCAGTCCGATGTATTTGGAGCGTTTTGGTGAGCCACATACGTTGTCGGAATTGGGACGGCATCAGTGCTTAGTTGGCTCTGTCGACTATTGGCACTTTAAGGAAAATAAACGCGATAAATCTTTACGCGTGTCGGGACGGATTAAATGCAACAGCGGTTTTGCTTTGGTGGACGCAGCGAAACGCGGTCTGGGTTTGGTGCAATTGCCGGACTACTACGTGCAAGAGGCGTTAGACAGTGGTGAGTTGGTCGAGGTGCTGACCGATTACCGCGACGATCGCGAAGGCATTTGGGCGCTGTATCCGCAAAGTCGCAATTTGTCGCCAAAAGTGCGGTTATTGATCGACTTTTTGGCGCAAGAGCTTGTTGATTAGCGGTTTAAAGTGCCTCATTACAAAGTATGTTGCTAAAACGCCCGGTGGTGCCGGGCGTTTTTATTGGGATGAGAGCTGGAATCGAAAAGACATGAACCACTATTGATTGGATTCCGCGTCTTCACGTTTAATCACTTTGTGCCCGTCTTCCGACACGCCTTGTTTCCAATAGCTGCTGATGTAGATATTTTCACGATCAACTTCTTTCTCGTTGCGGAAGTATTGGCGCAGCGCACGCATTGAATCGAACTCACACGCACACCATATCGAAGCGTCCCCATCTAGCCATTTTTGTTCGCGTACCGCTTCTGCTAGGGTTTGACCTTCTGTAAGCCAAATTAGCTCTATACCAGCTGGTGCGTGCAGAGGCTGGATGTCTGCCGCAGACATCACACTGATCACGGCGTAGCCTTTTGCCTCTTCTGGTAGCGTACGAATTTTCGCTGAAAGAGCAGGAAGTGCTGTCATATCGGCGGCCATAAAGAACCAGTCAGCCTCGGTATTCAAATTAGAGATACTGCCTGGACCTACGATATTAATCGTATCGCCTTTTTGTGCGGCCATCGCCCAACGCGCGGCAAAGCCACACTGTAAATCTTGTGTGGTGTGGCGGACAAAATCGACTTCGATGGTGTGTGTTTCCGGATGGAAACGACGAATAGTATAGGTTCGCATTAATGGTCGGTCATCGTCGTTTAGCATGCTCAAATCGGTACTGCCCATCTCATTGAACAATAGCTTGATGTAGCTACCTTCGCAGTCGCGTGGAAACTGGCTTAGCGCTTCACCTTGCAAAGTAATACGCTGCATATTTGGGGTAATTGTCTCTGTATCTGTGACAACAGTCGTTTTAGGTTGAGGCTTCTTCTTCATCTTTGACTCTACTCGATAATTATTCTCTTTCTCATTTAAGGTTATCAAGATCTCTCATAAGAGGGTAGTGTCTTTATATAAATTTACACTGTGAATTGAGCTGGATTATTGGAGTATTGCAGTGGTACTGAGGACTGGGGCGAGCAAAATACGTAGAAAAAATAAGAAAGGGCACGCCAACATGCCCTTTCGAACTTAACGATGTAAAGGCTTATTGAGTCTGCTCAAGTAAATGTGTTTTTAGGAATCTATCCATCGCTTGGTAACCATCAAGACGGTTCTCCAAAGAGCGGAATCCGTGCCCCTCATTTTCCTTCACGATGTATTCGACCTCGACGCCTCGTTCACGCAGTGCATTAACGATTTGGTCTGACTCGCTCTTCACCACGCGTGGATCTTGTGCTCCCTGCAGAACCAATAAAGGTGCCTTAATTTGGTCGACATGGAACACTGGTGAGTAGGCTTTCATCATTTTCGCGTCTTCAGGATCATTCGGATTGCCTACTTGCTCGTGTAACATTGCAAGGAATGGTGCCCAATAAGGTGGAATGGAGTCCATAAAGGTAAATAAGTTAGATACGCCAACGTAGTCGATTCCGCACTTATACAAATCAGGAGTGAATGTCACCCCCGCCAGAGTTGCGTAGCCGCCATAAGAGGCACCATAAATACATACGTTGCCATCTTGTGCGTAACCTTGTTCGGTAGCCCATTTGACACCGTCGGTAATGTCATCCTGCATGGATTGTCCCCATTGCTTGAACGACTTCTCCCAAAACTCGCGACCATAACCAGTTGAGCCCCTGAAGTTCATTTGCAGCACGGCGATACCACGGTTAGCGAATAATTGTACCTCAGGCTGAAATCCCCAGTGATCACGAGCCCATGGACCGCCGTGTGGGAGCACAAGCAAAGGCAGATCTTTGGCCTCTTGACCCTTCGGCAGCGTTAGGTACCCATGAATGGTTTCTCCATCGCGAGCGGTGTATTGGATAGGCGTCATCTTCGCCATATGTTCTGGCTTATGCCATGGAGCGTTTTCTGCCAATTTCTCCAATTTGTCTGCTTTACGATCGTAGAAGTAGTAATTTGGTCGATCGACATCGCTGTAGGTGACGACAATCATTTTACTTTCATCTCGCGTCGCACTGGTTACAGAAATTTCTACATTTGGCAGTTTCTCTGAGAGGCGTTCGAAGGTTTGTTGGTAGGAATCATCTAAGAAGTGATAGTGGTTTTTATCTGTCACGTAAGAGACTGAAACCAGCTTATTAAGCGCTTCAGAGTAATGAGCGCTATTCACGTCAACTTCCGGGTGAGAGAAGATTTCTCGTATTTCTTTATTGGCTTTTACATCGTATTCAACGATGGCTGATTTATCACGCGTAATTCGTGATGCCACATATAAGTTTTTGTTGTCCGGCGTGAATGAAATGGGGCTAAAGCTCTCTTTGAAAGTGAGATTCTTTAGCGGCTTAAATTCATCTTCAACCGTATCGCGATATAAAACGGAGGTATTAACACCATCTGATGTGGTGATGACACGAATGTTGCCATCGTGATCGGTACCCCATGAGCGCACATTGCCCGGGTTTTGCGCGACGAGAGTATTTTCGCCTGTTTTTAGATTATGTCGATAAACATCAAAGACTTGCGGGTTACGCTCGTTACTCGAAATCAAAATGTCATCGGGTTGATTGTCTAGTGTGTCGATAACGTATGCCACAACACCGGATGTCGGTGTGATGGTTTTCTCTTCGCCTGTTTTGACATTAACCGTCACGAGATAAAAGTTCTCATCTCCTCCCGTATCACGAGAGTAAATTACGGTGTCTTCGCCAACCCAGTAGTAGTATGCGATGTCGCGCCCTGTTACGGATGTGACGCGTTTTATCTGATCGGGGTTATCTGTGGGATAAACAAAGACGTTCTTACGGTCTTGCCATGGCTTCATCATTGAGATGTAGTCACCAGCAGGAGAGATTTGATAGCTAGAAACTTCGCTGTTTTTAAAGAAATAATCCACTGGATACTCGGGTGGAATCATTTCAGCATTGGTTGTGGTGGATGTTTGACTGCAACCCGCCAATAATAATCCAAAAGTGGCAGCAAGAATAAGCTTGCGAGTGTGCATTGTGTAACGCTCCTTGTGTAAAGGGCCTTAAGCTCATGAGCTTTTGGCCAGGGTGATAGATTCATCGCAGTTACTGCGAGCAAGCAACGAACATTAAAATAGCTGTAGCTTATGATTAGTGTGCTTTTAATAAATAGCGCATTGCTTCGCTACTATGACCCTGGCATTGTCCAAAAGTGGCGTTAGATTGTGATTATTGATTCAGTATCTACCTGAACTTTGTATTAGATCACGGTTTTACGGCTATTTTGTCTTCTATATCATTGGGATAGTCGACAGCAGTAAAAGCGCTGCCATCCCATAGTTAAACCCTTTTACACGCCTAGATGTGGTCAACCAGCGTTGAAGTTGCATGCCTGCCGCAGTCCAAAATGTTACCGATGGCAAGTTGGCTAAACAGAAGATACCGGCGATAAAAGTCAGTTCAAGCCAAGAACCGCCACTGGTGTATACCGTAATGGCCGTCAACGCCATCGACCAACCCTTCGGGTTCACCCATTGGAATGCCACCGCCCCTAAAAAAGACATTGGGCGAAAATCGTGTTTTGCTTCGGTTTTGCCGCTCGTGGCGATTTTGTACGTCAAGTACAGCAAATAACTCAAGCTCAATACTTTCAAAATGGAGTGAGTAATCGGGTAAGCGTTGAAGAGGCTCATCAAGCCAATGCCCACCAAAATTAGCATGGCACCAAAACCGAAGGTAATGCCCAACATGTGTGGAATGGTTCGTTTAAAGCCAACATTTGCCCCTGAGGTCATCAACATAATGTTATTGGGACCCGGCGTAAAAGTGGAGACAAAAGCGAACAACGCCAAAGCGCCCAATTGATGATATTCCATAGATTGTTCCTTGAATCAGTTCTCGATAAGTTGAGAACAACTATAAGTAGAACTGAGGTCAATATTGTGCTTTTATTTGATGATTAGAAATTAAATAAGCAATGAAACATCATTATGGATAGATTTGACGAAAGAATATTGCAAGTGCTCAAGCGAGACGGAAGAATCTCCAATGTGGAGCTGTCGGAACGCGTTGGTTTATCTCCGTCTGCAACCTTACGCCGAGTGCAAGATTTAGAGCGTAAAGGCGTGATCAAAGGCTACCGAGCGGTGCTGGATAATCAGCAACTTGGCGTAGGTTTTGTCGCTTATGTGTCGATTGGTTTGGCCTCGCACTCTAAGCAAGCACAGCTTGGTTTTGAAGAACACGTGCGCTTTGTGGATGAAGTGGTGGAATGTCACAATATTACGGGAGCCAATGAATATTTAATACGCGTAGAAACGCAAAGTTTAGCCGCATATAAAGCGTTCCATGCCGATGTACTGGGTGAGTGTGAGCACGTCAAGTCGATCACAACCATGGTGGTAATGGACACACCGAAAGACGAACGTTAGTCGGTCAAGATTGGCATGGTTTTGTGGCACATGAATTTGAAGTGACTCGAAAGAGTCAGTCGAGTATGAGATAAGTACACAACAAATGCTGGAAAGCAGATGGCACTCTTACAATTTCCACCTTTATTCTCACCTTCGAAATAATCTCATCCTGCTAGTTTTGCTTAAACCGCTTGTGTTCATGAGCGGCGAGTCAGCAAATTTAAGGATGAACGATGAAATCACATGTAACACTTCCTCTTTTGAGCTTAAGCGCTGTTGCCGCATTGAGCTCATTTAACGTCAACGCCCACGGCTGGGTAGAATTTCCAAGTGCTCGTCAGAATACGTGTTATTTAGACGGTGGTTTTTGGACCAATGAGATCCCCAACCAAGCGTGTAAAGCGGCTTTTGAAGAATCTGGTGCTTACCCGTTTGTGCAACGCAGTGAAATTGCAGCAAACGTACCAAATTACCGAGATATGGAGCATGTTAAAGCCGTAGTCCGTGACGGCGAACTGTGTTCTGCCGGCGATGCCGCTAAGAAAGGTTTGAACATTCCTTCTCCAAACTGGCAGCGCACCAATGTTACGCCAGATGCAAACAACCAGATTGAATTGGTGTTTTACGGCAAGGCGCCGCACAACCCATCGTACTGGGAATTCTATCTCACCAAGCCGACTTATGATGATTCAAAACCGCTTACTTGGAGTGATTTAGAGCTGATCGACACCGCAGGTGACGTGTATGTTGATGCGGAAAAACGCTACCGTATTCAGGTGACTTTCCCTGCTGATCGTTCCGGCGATGCAGTGCTTTATACTCGTTGGCAGCGCATTGATGTGGCTGGTGAAGGTTTCTACAACTGTAGTGACATTACGTTAAACGGAACAGGTACGACGCCGCCGACTGACCCCGTTGATCCAACCGAACCGGGTAATAATCTGACATCTCTGGGCTACTTTGTTCAGCAAGGTTTTGGACCAGTAGAAGCGGGTGACACCATCCGTTTCCGTACGTTTAATGCGACAGGCAATGAAATTGTTGATATTTCACTGCCAATCAGCGCAAACAATACGACGACTTGGGCGGCAGAAATTGCGGATCAATTTAACGCGCAGCAAACGGGCGATTGGTATGTGGGCATTTGGCATCAAGAGATGAACCACTACATGTTCGATAGTAAGAACGTGAATGCGAACCAAGTATTAGCGCCAAGCGCAGACTTCAGTTATGCGTTGTCACTGATCAAAGCGGATGTACCGCCACCAGTTGAACCAACCAACTTGTGGGACAAGACGGCTGTTTACGACCAAGGTGATGTGGTGACGCACAACGGTAAAGAATGGACCGCTCAGTGGTGGACGTCTGGTGAGGAACCAGGCACAACGGGTCAATGGGGTGTATGGCGTTAAGCCATTTATTCGGGCCCTGATCAATAAAACCCTTCTCATGTGAGAAGGGTTTGTTTTTTCAGTCTAAAACGACCACTTTGGTCGAGTGGTTGTCTTGAAAATCAGAGCACATATCGTTATTCGCTTGCTCTCCACTCGCTCCAGTTGAGCATCGCGTAGTCTGCCAGTTTGAGCATCGGAATGTCTTCGTGTGTATCACCGTAGGCATAAACAGATGCAAACTCGTCGAGTGAAAACGCCGCTTTCACACGTGAGACTTTTCTTTCTAAACTGCAATCACCTTGCTGGTAAAAGCCACTCAGTTTTGGCTGCTCTGAGATCAGTTCACTGCACAGCAAGTGGTAACCGTTCGCTTCACACCAAGGCTTGAGATACGCATTGAGTGATGCCGACACCACCACAATGGTATCGCCTCTGTGTTGATGCCACGCCAACCTTTCCATCGCTTCTGGCCGTAAGTACAGCGGGATCACTTCATGGGCAAACTGAGCGCCAATCGCTTCAATTTGCTGCGTTTCTTTCCCTGAAAATGCAATAAAACTGCTGAGCGGACGCATAAGACGAGCGGGTAACACTCCGAGTTTGTACAGCACATAAAATGGCATGATAGCGAGCTTTCCTACTCGTTTGCGCAGGCCATAAGCAGAATAGTGGAGGAAAAGGCTAAACATATCCTCTCGGGTGATGGTGCCATCAAAATCAAACAGTGCCAGTGACGGCTTGGTAGTATCGAGCAAATTCAGCGCCTATTTTTCGATTTAAGATCGTTTTGTGTTTATTGATAAAACACTGCCAACCAAATGGTTTCTTGCGTTGGGTCAGTCCAGCTCACTTTGTGTTTGGTATGAGCCGGAATTGTCACGTGATCGCCTGCCTCAAGTCGTTTCACTACACCTGATTCAAAAGTCAGCTCTCCAGCTCCTTTAAGAACCAATACCCATTCATGTTCTTCTTGATCGTACCAGCCACTTTTGGGCGAGGTTTGCCCTGTTGAGACAATGCGTTCTATACGCAGGTTTTTGTGGGTCAGCAGGTCTTCGAACACTTCCTCGTCGAGGTTATTCGGTAAGTCTTTAAACAGGTTCATGGCCTTTCCTTAGATAATGATCAGTCCAAAAGGCGCAAGCAATTGCTCTTGTTGCCAATCACAAATTTTAACACCAAACAGAGAAACGCGGCGAACATCCAGCCCGTCTAGTTCGACATGAGTCAGATCACACTGCTCAACGTTAAAGGTTCCCCATTGTTCTGGCGAGAATTCGCAGCGAGATAAATCCGAGCCTTTGAGAGTTGCCCCTGCGAGGTTCGCACCGTTCCAACGGTTTTCAAAGAGGTCACATTTTTCTAGTAACACTCGCTCGAAGTTACAGTAGGTGAGGTTGCAGCCAGTAATAAAAGCAGAACAGAAAAACATGGTGTTACTGACGCGATTAGCAAAGTTCGCACCTTGGAAGTTTGCCCCTTTGAGATCGCACTTACGCAGCTCCAAGCCCATACAATTTGCGCCGTTAAACAGGCTCATCGCCAACATACAGTTTGTAAAGCTGGCGTCTTTTAAGTTCGCGAAGCGAAAACTACACCCCTCTAGCGCTTTGGATTCGATAAAGCGACAGTCGATGAACTTAGCATCGCGCAGATCGGCATGGTCGAAACTGCACATGTAAAAGTGGCAGTTTTTAAAGGTGGCATTCTGAAAATCGTGATGAGAAAAGTTTTCTCGTTCAAAAATGAGATCGGTTTTTAACATATCTTCTCCTTAGCTGCGAGCAGACTAGCACTCCAAGTGACTGATCTTCCAGAAAAATAACTTCTTGTATTTCAGTGTTTTACAAACCCCTCAAATCGCAATTTTAAGGGGTCAAACGAGCGTTTTAAGTGGGTTGTTTTTTGAAAATAGAAGACGTAGAGGAAGAAAAAAGTTTTTGCTGGCTACGAGCCCTAGCGAGAGGATTCGTGTTTTTGAGTAGGCATGGCTTCTCACACGCACAGTTTGCATTACAGAATTGTATCCGATTTGCATAATTTGTTGATCGGTATGGCGTTTCTCTATACAAAAAACCTATATTTTTCACAAATTGATTTCCATCAAAATAGTAGGGTTTCTATGTGCTAGATTGCGCGCAGCTCAAAAAAATATAGATGCCCGTGTGCTTCAAGGCGCTGAGTTTACTTGAAATCTAAGGCCAGTCAGCAGGCACACCTTTGGGTACGACATAACGAAGCCCTATAAAAGGAAATAAAAAATGAAAAAAACAATCTGCAGTCTAGCAGTGGTTGCTGCACTCGTGTCACCAAGTGTTTTCGCTCATAAACAAGGTGACTTCGTTCTTCGTGTTGGTGCGGCGTCTGTCGTTCCTAATGACAGCAGCGATAAGATTCTTGGTTCTCAAGAAGAATTGAAAGTGGATTCAAATACGCAGCTTGGTTTGACGTTTGGCTACATGTTCACAGATAACATCAGCCTAGAGCTTCTAGCAGCAACACCATTCAGCCACGATATTTCGACAGATTTGGTTGGTAGTGATATCGCGAAAACCAAACATTTACCACCAACGCTAATGGTGCAGTACTACTTTGGCGAGCCACAAAGTAAGTTCCGTCCATACGTTGGTGCAGGTCTCAACTACACCATGTTCTTTGATGAGGGCTTCAATAGCACGGGTAAAGGCGCTGGTCTTTCAGATCTTAAGTTGGATGACTCATTCGGTCTAGCAGCGAATATTGGTGTGGATTACATGATCAACGATCAATGGTTCCTCAACGCTGCTGCGTGGTACGCAAACATTGAAACAGAAGCAACTTACAAAGCAGGTGGAGCGAAGCAAAAAACCGACGTCAAAATTAACCCTTGGGTATTTATGATCAGCGGCGGTTACAAGTTCTAAGAAAAACCAGTAGTTACACGCACATTACTATTATTGGCATGACTTTGGGGGCGGTTACGGGGACTGCCCCTCTTTTTTATCCTCGTTTTGATTGCACATCATTTACTCAACTTAGCAACACGCAAAATTGGATCTTTACCTTGCAGATCATTTTATTGTCCGAAGATCGAAAAGTCCTACACTGATCACATAATTGAACAAGTGGACAATATAAATGAGCGGCGACATCGCGAAGCATTCTTCCTCCAGATCTAAGCTGGTAAAAACTCTTTTCTTTACTCTCTGTGTTATCGCATTTGGTGCGATGTATTGGTCTTGGCAGTATTCTGACAGTCATCCAAGCACGGAAGATGCCTACGTTAGGGCAAAAATTTTGTCGGTAGCGCCTCAGGTAAAAGGCCAAGTGGTTTCTGTGGATGCCAAAGATTTCCAATCTGTTAATAAAGGTGACCTACTGCTGAAGATAGATTCACGCCCATATCTGTTGGCAGTGAAGCAAGCAAAAGCGGCATACCAATTGGCGGTCCAGCAACATGACGTTGCCGATAAGCAGGTAACTGAAGCCGTAGCGGGCTTAGATGCGGCGCGCTCTAACCTGACAGAAGCTCAAGTGGAGTACAAACGTACAGACTCACTGGTGAAACGCAAACTGGCGTCGGACCAAGATTTAGATACGGCGAAAAACAAACTTGCTAATGCCCAAGCGAGCCTAGAGCAAGCGCGTGCGACGGTAGAAAAAGCCATTGCGAACCGTGGTGAAGAAGGCGTAGAGGCTGCGGTCGTTCAACAAGCGGCAGCGCAGTTAGCGCAAGCGGAGCTGAACTTGAGTTACACCGACATTACGTCACCAGTGGATGGCATTGCCGGAGAAATCAATACGCACGTGGGCTCGGTCGTTAGCGTGGGTCAAACGCTGTTCCCTGTGATTTTAAAAGACAGCTATTGGGTACGCGCGAACTTTAAAGAAACCGATCTTACTCATATTAAAGCTGGCATGCATGCGGATGTGGTGATTGATATGTACCCAGACGTGGTGTGGAAAGCAACGGTAGAACAGCTGTCGCCTGCGAGTGGTACATCGTTCTCCTTGATGCCACCAGAAAACGCAACGGGTAACTGGGTTAAAATCAAACAGCGTTTCCCTGTACGTTTGGCATTAGAAGTACCGGCCGATGCGCCGCAACTTCGCGTGGGTGCGAGCTCAGAAGTCACAATTGATTTGCAAAGTAGCGTGCAATGAGTCATCAAATTACGGCAGACAAACGGGGGATTGCCACCGTCGCCGTGATGCTTTCTGCCATCATGGTGTTAATCGATATGACCGTTGCGAACGTGTCGCTATCGCACATGATGGGCGCATTGGGCGCAACGGCAGACCAAATTACTTGGGTGCTGACGGGTTACAGCATGGCGGAAGCGATCTTCATTCCGATGACCAGTTTCTGGGTGTCGCGCTTTGGTGAACGCAAAGTCATGCTGGTTTCTGTGATCGGTTTTGTGGTTGCCAGTGCGCTTTGTGGGCAAGCACAGTCTCTTGAAGAGATGGTGCTATTTCGCATTATCCAAGGCGCTTTCGGCGCGTCGGTGATTCCATTGGCGCAGTCGACGTTAGTGCAGATTTATCCGTACGAGCAAAAAGGCAAAGCGATGGCGATTTTCTCCATCGGCATTTTGCTTGGTCCTATTTTGGGCCCAGTCGTGGGTGGCGTGATCACCGACAACATCAACTGGCGCTGGATTTTTTACATTAACTTGCCATTCGGTTTGATCTGTACCTCTTTGATTTATCGCTATATCCACATCGACAACAAATCCAAACCTAACTTTGACTGGTGGATCATCGGTTACATGGCGTTAGGTGTGGGCGCGTTGCAGTTTGTGTTGGATAAAGGTAACGAAGAAGACTGGCTCAACTCACGTATGATCCAGACCGCGATATTACTCGCTGTCATGGGGTCGGTGATGTGGATTTATCGCAGCTGGAAAACCAAAAGCCCAATAGCGCCATTATGGCTGCTTAAAGACCGAAATCTTATGGTCTCGTCGTTGATGATTGCCGTGGTGTCGATGGCGATGTTTGGCCTGACGACTCAACAACCTATGTTGTTGGAAAGCTTGTTGGATTATCCGGTCTCAACCACTGGCTTATTAATGGCACCGCGTGGATTGGCGTCAGCGGCGATGTTGATTTTGGTGATTAAGCTCAATCCGCAATTCGATCCCAGAATCAAAATAGTCTTTGGCTTGAGCTGCATCGGGATTGGTAGTTATTTGATGACGCAATACTCACTGCAGATCGATACATTTTGGATTGTGATGCCGAGTATGATTCAGGGCATGGGGCTTGGTTTAACCTTCTCGACGCTGTCCACCTTGGCGTATTTAACGATTCCGAAAGAGCAATCTGTCGCGGCGGCAAGTATTTACAATTTGTTCCGTACGATTGGTAGTTCGTTTGGTATCTCTATCGCCACCACGTTCCAATATCGTGATAGTCAGCAGCAATGGCATGCGCTGGGAGAGGGTATTAATCCTTATAATCCTAACTTGCATGACTGGGCGGCCAATCAGGGGCTTTCTATTACCGACCCGGTTGCGTTAGACCAATACCAACAGATGTTGCAGCAGCAATCGCAAATGGTTGCGTTTGTACACACTTTCCAGCTTGTGGGAGTGATGTTCGTGATCATGATGCCGATGCTGGTTTTCATCCGGTCGCGTGAATAACAACAAGTTCAGGTGAACTGTGCCAGAGAACGCCTCTCAAGTTGTGTCAGCTTGAGAGGCGTTTTTTATTGGACGGTGTCAATGAAAGACGGACGTTTACTCAAACGTCACTTCATCAAAATGCGGATTGGCTTTGAGCGCGCGCATTGCGACTAATTGTTCAGTCGGGAAGGCGATGTGCTCACCATCCATATCTAAAAACAAGCACTCTTGTCGCTGCATGTCGTAGCCTGTGTCGAACGCGTTGCCCTGATGAGTTTCACCATTTTTTAGTGTGATCTCGATCGGGAGCTTAAACATACAGGCGATTTCAATAAAATAGTATTGGCTGCAAGTCACCATAGTTTTCTCCTTTCAAACCGACGCAGTATTCAGAAGGTTTGAGAACCGTATCCTTAAATAGAAGACGTTTGATTGAAACTGAATCTTCATCTTACACCTCATTTTGGTCACGAAATAGACATACACGCACGTTTTAATAAACCTACTGTTGAGCGTTCGCAAGCGAGACAAAACTACGATATGTCTGAAACGATACTTAAGCGCACATACCTAACGAGTGAACAAAAGACACAAAAGCCAAGTTCACTGATTCCGCCTCAAACCTACCATGCGCAGCTGGCGCACCGTGTTCACCACTCGCCTCAATTTGAAAACGGCCGCGTTAAAAACGAGATGCCAAATTTGCCTAGTCCGCAATCATTCTGGCAGGTGTGTTGGAGTTATCTTGGTGGTAGAACGCCGTTGAGTCCTAACGAACATCTGCCACATTCCCCAATTCAACCTACGCAGTTTGCGCAGCGAAGTGAATCGATGCGCCTTACTTGGCTGGGCCATTCCACTATGCTGGTGGAGGTCGATGGCATTCGAATTCTGACCGATCCGGTATTTGATTACGCTTCTCCGTTCATCGCAAAAGCTTGGTTTGAACGCAATATTCCCAATACTCACGCCAGAGATTGTTTGCCGATTCCTGAAATTATCGTGATTTCGCACGATCATTACGACCATTTAGAAGCGTCGACCATACGTTTCTACGCCGATAAACCCGTGACGTTTTATGTACCCTTAGGGGTTGGCAAGCATCTGATAAAGTGGGGCGTTTGCGCAGACAACATCGTGGAATTCGATTGGTGGGATAGCGTGCACTATGCCGGAATCGAACTGATTTGTACGCCCGCTAACCATAATTCGGGTCGTACTTATTTCGATAAAAACTCGACCTTGTGGGCTTCTTGGGTCATCAAAGGCAAAGAAGAGACGCTCTATTTTAGTGGCGATTCAGCTTACGATTCGCACTTTTCCGAGATCGCACTGAGATATGGACCAATCGACATTGCTTGTTTGGAAGTGGCTGCTGATGTGAAAGGCCAAGGTTATCCGGTCGAAAACTGGGGGCACATGCAGGCTCATCATACCGTGCAAGCGTTTCGCGATTTAAATGCGAAAAAACTGTTGCCAGTACATTGGGCTACATACGAACTGTTTACTCACCGCTGGGACGAACCGATTTTAGATTTGCTTACCCATTGTAAAAAAGAACATATAACGCTGCTGACGCCAATGCCGGGGCAGAGTTTTTACGTTCATCAAGAACATATAAATAAACAATGGTGGCGAGAAAAAGAAATATGTGAGCCAGATATAATTTTGACTTAATAGCATGATCTTACTTCAATAATTATTTTATAAATTAACCTTGTTATTTTCAGAATATAACAAGGTTTTTACTGGTCATTGAAATTAAAAATTTCCATAGATTCACTTTCCAATTGTGATCTCACGCTTTTATAAATCGATTGGTGTCATTTTTTGATACTTTTCATCTGAAAATTTGCGCTCTTATCAGAAAAGTTTTAGTAAAAATCTTTGCTATCTTAATTTTACTCTTCAAAACAATTATACTGACTATTATCTTGATAAGCCCATAGAGCAATGGCTATAACTTGTTCTGGATGGGTAAAATGTATCCAGTTAAAGAAAAGTAAAAAATCTAATGGATAAGACATGTTTTACGCCAACAAGATAGAATATTGAGACCAAAATCACAAGAGTAGGACTCTCTTGAATTTATCATCATGGATGCTGAATAAATAAAATACAGGCATTGTTAGATGAATAATTCTGCAACGTATTTACTTGCTGCTTTCCGAGAAAAAATAAAAGAAAAAGGCATTGGATATTCTGAGCTTTCTATTGGACTTGGAATCCCGCTTTCTACTATAAAAAGACAGCTTCACAATACGTCTCTTGGTTTAGATAAAATCTTGTTGTACGCCACGCACCTAGATACGGATTTGGTTGAGTTATCCATGCGAGGTAAGCAGCTGCAGCAAGAGAGTGAACAGTTTATCACCGACACCAACAGTGAGATTTTTCATCAATATCCTCACTTATTTGATTTTCTTTATCTTTTGCGTCGACCTGAGTGGTCTTTAGAAGAGATCGCACGGAGATACCAGCTGAGTGATACTTCCGTTGCGCTCTATTTACGTGCACTAGAAATGATGGATTACATTGAACTGAAAGGGGATAAACACTATCAATTTAAAGATACAGGCCGCTTTATTTTTGAAGAAGGTTCAAATTTAGACACGCTATTTGCACAGCGCTTTCGTGAAGAAGTGTTTAGCCACGATATTCGACCTCCAATTTGTGTTGGACGCATTGCGATTACCGAAGAACAAGAAGAAAAACTGGCAAATGAAGTGTACAACAAATTAATTGAGTTTGATGTTCAAAATAAAACCAGTGAAAACAGTCAACGACTAAAAAATGTTTTACTCACTTTTACGCCTGGTAATCAGATATTTTTGGCTGACACAATTCCGAATATTAATGGCGATTTATTAAAATCCATCACTATCGCTAAAGAAAAATAAAAGAATAATTATTGGAAGCTCGTGCTTATTTAGTGCGAGCCGGGCTTCTGCACACTAAAAACTCATTTATATAAATGAGGATATAAAAATAACGTAAATAATAGGGAAAAAGTATGTTTAAAAAGAGCACACTTGCCATTCTGATCGGGGCTACTATTTCGCTTGTTGGATGTGGTTCCAATGATAAAACTGAAATCCGTTTACCACAGGCGCCAACTTCGGAATTTACTAACGTGATTGATCGTACTGGTAATCCAACTTACCTGCGTGATTACGACAGTTATTCGAACCTGAAGTACAACGCGTTGACGGATAACGGCGCGTGGCATGGCCATTTGCTACCTGAAGATGCGGCGGGTTATGGCGCTTTCGGCGGTATTATGCAAGTGACGCAAGAGTACGCGCATTTTATGTCTGGCCAAACGTTCGACAAGCTCACGTTGACCGACAAAGTGAGTGGCCAAACTTACGACTTATCGAACGCAGAAGCGAAAGTCTATTCCATTCCAGGTGCGTTAGTGCAGGTGTTGGACTTGGAGGATATTCACGTGCAAATGGTGCTGCGCTTCGTGACTGATCGCTCTTCGCTGGTGGAAACGCTCATCACTAACAAAACTGATCGTGATATGAACTTGGCGTTGGAGTGGGACGGCGAGTTGGTGAAATACGCGCTGTCGACGCGCAAAGACCAAACCGTTGCGCAGTACTACCCAGATTACAAGCGCCAAATTTCGACCATTGAGAACGGCATTAAAATTAACTTTAGCGAGATGAAAGACAACTGGGCGATCCGTAATGATCGCGATGCCGAGTTCCGCATTACTCGTTCTCTACCGACGAAGACGTTCACCAACGAAACCTCATTCAGTTCTACCGCGGAGATGAGCCTACCAGCTGAGCAAACATCGGCGGTTTATACGGCGTATTCTAACCTGCATAATGCGAAAGAAGTGCAGTCAGAATCGTTGAAATTGCAAGATGTATTGGCGAATCCAACTCAATACATGGAAGCGTCGAAAGCGCGTTGGGACGGCTATTTAGCGAATGGTCTTATCAACAAAGAAGCGACAGCAGACCAAGCTCGCGTAGCGGTAAAAGCGATGGAGACCCTAAACGGTAACTGGCGCTCTGCGGCGGGCGATATTGAACAAGCGACAGTCACGCCATCGGTCACTGCGCGTTGGTTCTCTGGTAACTTAACATGGCCGTGGGATTCGTGGAAACAAGCGTACGCGATGGCGCATTTCAACCCAGATGTTGCGATGGACAACATTCGCACGGTATTCCAAGAGCAAGTTCAAGCTGATGACAAGATTCGTTCGCAAGACAAAGGCTACTTGCTGGATGTATTGACGTACACCAAACCTGTTAGTCGTGGTGGTGCTGGCTCTGAAAACTGGAACGAACGCAATACGAAACCATCGTTGGCGGCATGGTCTGTGATGGAGGTGTATCACGCTCTCGTGAACCAGTTTGATCGCCCAGAAGACGCGCAAAAATTCATTGATGAAATGTATCCGAAGTTGGTGGCATACCACGATTGGTGGCTATCAAACCGCGACCACAACCAAAATGGTGTGCCTGAATACGGCGCGGCAGTGGACCCAGCACACAACACGGAAGAAGGCGTGATGTACGTTTGGGTAGAAACGCGCGATCCTAACTTCACGACCATTATTCCGGCAGAAGACATCATCGAGCAAAACGGTAATTCTTATAAAGTAAAAGGCATGGCGTCTTACAATAAGATTCTTGATGAAGTGGATTACATGACGATTCACGTCGGCGCACAAGAAGCGGCAGGCTGGGAATCGGGCATGGATAACGCGGCTCGTTTTGGTTTTATCTACAATATCCACAACATGAATTCGCAAGCTGAAGACATCAGCAATCCAGACAAAAATGTGGATCAACTTGGTCGCTACGCGGCAAGTGCGTACGGCTTTGATAACAGCATCAAGCTGGAAGGCGAAGAGTGGGTGTACAGCAATACGTCAGCGGAAAACTTAGCGAAACTCGATCTAGCGAAGAAAGATTGGGAAGTTCGTTTTGCAGAAAACCGCACCAACAATAACGCTGCGGACGGCGAGCTGCTTGGCTTCTCTATGCTGCAAGAATCGGTGGATCAAGCCTCTTACATGTACTCAGACAACAAATACTTAGCGGAAATGGCGAAGTTGGTGTCCGATGGCGTAGAAGGTAAAGATCGTGCGCAAGAATTCCTTAACGGCGCAGAAAAAATCAAGACGTACATTAACCAATGTATGTTTGATGAAAGCACAGGATTCTTCTACGACATTCACTTAAATGTGGCTGAAGATGGCACTACTCCTGCACCTCTTGCAAATGGCTGTGCGGGTTTGCCGATTGTAGAGCGTGGAAAAGGCCCTGAAGGTTGGTCGCCGCTGTTTAATGGTGCAGCAACGCAAGAGCATGCCGATAAAGTGATCGCGGTGATGCGTGATCAAGACGAGTTCAACACGCCAGATAAATTCCAAGGAACGGGTGTGCCTTTGCCGACCGCATCGCAAACTAACCCTGCTTACGGTAAAGATGTGTACTGGCGTGGTCGCGTGTGGCTAGACCAAGTGTACTTTGGCTTCCGTGCGATGGAAAACTACGGCTACAAAGAAGAAGCGATTGCGATGGCGAATGAGCTGTTTAACAACGCAGAAGGTATGACGGGTGACATGCCAATCCGTGAAAACTACAACCCAGAGACGGGCGCGGTACAAGGTGCGTCGAACTTCTCTTGGTCTGCGGCGCATTTGTACATGATGTACAACGGATTCTTCAAAAACTAGATCGCACACATTAGGCGCTTTGGATGACCCCCTAGTATTCGTAGCGCTTAACGAACGATAATTCAGTGATAAATAAGACAAACCGGACTGTATTGGCAGTCCGGTTTTTTTATGTCTCTTGTCACACAGATTTTAGTGCTGGGTTAGGGCGCGTTGCCAAATCGAAAGCATCTCTTCACTAAACAAGTAAAAGCGCATGTCGAGTGCCGCGTATTCCGGTCTTTGGCAAACGGCCATCGCGACTTCTGCTGCTTCTTGGGGCGGGTAACCATACACTCCGCAAGAAATCGCAGGCAGTGCCACACTTTGGCAATGCTTGTCGAGCGCGAGATCCAGCGAACGTTGATATGCAGATTCCAACACCGCTTTTGGATCGGCGAATTTATCGTAAATCGGGCCAACGGCATGAATGACGTAACGCGCGTTTAAATTGCCAGCCTCAGTAATGCGTGCGTCACCAAACGGGCATCGAATACCGTCGACATCATCAACGGCATAACACGCATTGATAAGCGCAGGCCCTGCTGCGCGATGAATGGCACCATCGACGCCACCTCCGCCGAGCATTCTCGGGTTTGCTGCATTCACGATGGCATCGACATGTGCGGTGGTAATGTCGCCTTGGACTAACGAGATCGCGTTCATTTTTTTGAGCCTTCTACAATGATGAGAAACAAATGGTCAGTAACACAGTTAAGTGTAGCTTACTCATCAATCACTTGAGGTTTTAACTCGACGACATTTCCTTCCGGATCATGTATATAGAGTGATCTACCGAACCCTTGTGCGCCATACCGCTTCGCAAACTCTTCGGTTTCAATGCCGTTCGAACGCAGATATTCCAGTATTTCATTTTCGGAAAAAGGCGCTAGTTGCAGGCAAAAATGGTCAATATTACGACCATTTTGAACTGGTGGCTTTCCGCCAAGTTGCCCTAACTCGCTGTCCACCGTCACCACATCAATCAATGCGTTACCAGCCCTGAGCTGGGTTAAACCAAGCTCCATTACTTCGCGCTCGACAGGGCAGCCCAAAATATCTCGATAGAAATGCAACATGGCGTCGAGGTTGCACGTTCTTAACACGACATGATCAAGGGCTTGGATTGCGATTGGGTTGTTGGTGGGCATGCTTCACTCCTTTTGTGCGGTTATGGAAAAGTATACGACCTGAACGTCCATATTGATCGTTAAGCCATTTTTAACATATGCGCATTTAGTCATAAAGAGTGCGTTTAAGAAGAGAGAAAGAGTTTTTGGCGAAACGCCTTGATGTGCGACCGAGTCAGGCGTTTAGGCCTGTAGCAAATTGGTCGCGCGCCCAAGCTCGCAAACATTGATATTCAGCAACAATTAAAAAGGTTTGGATTAGATTAAAATCCATACGATACCTAAATAAAAATAATCACTAGATTCAGTGGGCGTCTCTTTGATTTTTGGGCTTGATGTTCGCCCTAGACACCCACCTTGAAATAAGCCTCCTTAACGTACTTACGAGCTAAGGAGGCGACAGAGCAGTGGTTCGTTAAAACGAATTATTTAACTACTTTGATCTCAGGCATTTGATACTCACCACTTTGGATTGCATCGTCAGCGCCGTAGAAACGCATGATGGCGTAGAACGGTTTTTCAGGTACTGGCAAGAAGTTTGGATCGTCTGCACGGCCTTTCTCGTTCGCACTCATGTAAATGGTGTAGTAACCGTCTTTGTCCGCTTTCATGGTTCGGTCGCCACGGCTGTGACGGTTTAGGTCGTTTTTCGCCATCAAACGGTTGTCGTTGCCGTAAATAGTAACAGACCAGAATTCGCTGACGTTCGGCGCTTTAAAGCGCATCACGTAATCATGCTTCGAACCATCCAGTTTTTGACCAGTGCTGTCGAAATCTGATTTACGGTAAGACGCTTCGATAGGTGGTAAGCCCCACTGACCAAGGTAAGTACCTTCTGCAAAAATATCGCGTGGCGCATCACCCAAGGTATCGCGTGTACCAAGCAACGTACGAGCATCTGTCATTTTAGGCGCAAGTTCGACGAGGTGTTCCATGCCTTTCTTCTCACCAATTTTTGCCAGTTTTAGCTGCTCAGGTGTGAAGTCAGTTTTGCATGGTTCAACGCCGATAGATTGGTATTTGTCCAACCACTGTTTGTCCGCATTGCCCATCGAACCATCACATAGCACGAAGTTCACGCGTTCAAGCCATGTTGAATTTTTTGGATCTGGATACGTTCTTTGTACTGGTTTTGGACCGTTCTTACCTAAATATTCCGATAGGGTACGAATGTTCCATTGGTCCATGTAGTTAAGCGCGACTTTCGCATCTTCGTCATTCACTGCCATGATGCGACCCATCAACTTCACAAGGTTGCTGTCTACGCGAACCACTTCGTCGACAGACGCTGGCACTTCACCTTGCCAATCTTGTGCTGCAAACATGAACTGGCCACCTTTTGTGCCGCGAGTACGAGAACTGAACGCTGCGTTGGTGTAATGGCCCATGTCCATTGTGTGCAAGATCCAGTAACGGCCTTTATCCATATCAGGCACGCTCACAATGACAGGTTCTGCAGCAACATCTAACCAGCCCATAAGGTGAAGCGTATCGTTATTAATGGTTGGGTGAGAGGTGTAAGAGTCATCAGCTAGAGCTCGAATATTCTGAAAGCGGTTGAGCGGATAGTTGTTTTCTACCGCCGTGTGATAGAAAAACTTGTACGCTTCATCGATAGAGTAGCCGTAGATATAAGCATCTTCTGCAAGATCAACATTGGTGTTAGCCGCAAATACAGGGCTGGCACCTAGCGCTGATAATCCCAATAGAGTAACGAGTAATTTTTGTTTCATGGCTGGTTTCATCCATTTGGTTGTGAGGATATGTTTCCAGCTAAGCTTAGTCGTTAACCCGTTTATTACAGAAATGAATTGTGGGTATTTAGTCTATATCAAAAGTGATATGATCTGAGAAAAGCTAAAGAGATAACGTTGATGAACTTTGATTACAATTTGCTCAAGGTGCTTGCAGTGATTCTTGAAACACGCAACACCACAACGGCTGCGGAGCGTTTGTGCACCAGCCAGCCTGCTGTGAGCCGAAGCTTGCGTAAAATTCGGGATTTGTTTAACGACGACATTTTAGTGCGCAAGGGCACCAATATGGAGCTCACGCCGAAAGCCGAAGAGATCAAAGCGCAGCTTTCTGGGATCATCAACGACATCGACAAGCTGGTGAATGTTTCTCATGGTTTTGATCCCGCGACCGAAAGCAGTGTTCTGCGTGTTGCGATCAACTCGTCCATTGCGCAATGGCTTTCTGCCGCGTTTACTCAGCTGCTAGCCAAAGAAGCGCCGTTTATGAACTTGGTGATCGAAGACTGGACGGAAACCACGCCAGACAAAATTGATGCGGGTGAAATCGCTTTTGGCATCAACTATTTCCCTATGAAATTGCCGAAGCATCTGGTTCAGAAAAAAGGCGGGCGGGACGACTTTGCTCTGGCCTGTCGCGCGACGCATCCGCATGGTGGCAAACGCATGTATTTGGATGACATTTCAGAGTACGCGTACGCGGTTCACATCATCCAACATTGGAATGAAAAAGAAGATCACATCTCGCGCTTATTACAGCCTTTTTCAGTTGTCCCAAGAATTCAACTGCGTACCACGCACATTAACACCATTTTGAATTTGGTTGCGGATAGCGATGTGTTGTTTCCTTGTTCGCGTCACTTGATCAATCAGTTAGATAAGCGTTTTTCTTTTATTGAATTTGATGACGCGCTGCCGAAATTAGAAGGTAACTTCGGTTACGTTTACAGCGTAAAGCGCCGTAATGATCCGTTGATATTGTGGGTTAACAATACCGTTGAATCGTTGATGAAGTCGTTAGGCATTGAGTCGTAACAATGGTTGGTAAAACGGTTTGAACAACCGGGTTCGATAACGCACTGATCCCGGTTGTGTTGCTTGATGCAATTACTCGTATTCAGAAGCGTAAGTTTCTTCATAAGTGTGCGAGTAAAGTTCGAACAGGTTGCCGAATGGGTCTTCTAGATAGACCATTTTCGCAGGCTTGTTATCGTCTTCTGGGTGGTAACGCATGATGTCCATACGAACTTTGCCACCCAACGCTTCAGTGCGCTTGATTGCACCTTCAAAATCGTCCGTCTGCAAACAGAAATGGAAGATTCCGATGCGAGAAAAATCCACTTCATGGCGCTCTTGACGCTCTTTCATTTCAAATAATTCAAGTCCGATGCCATCACTTGTCACTAGATGCGCAATGTTGAAGCCTTTAAAGCCCTCACCAAAGACCGCAATACACATTCTGCCAATTGCGGTTTCGCGTTCTTCAATCACTTTCGTGTTGCCCATAACGACTTTTAGACAAAGCGCTTGCGTGTAAAACTCAACCGCTTTATCCATATCTCCGACCATAATACCGACATGATTCATTTTCATTTGTTTGCTCCCAACATGTGTGCTTAAACGTTGTTTTGTTTCGATGTAGGAGAGTATATGGTGCGGTTTTAATTACATGAAATTATCATAAGTTATAAAAATAATAATTTTTTGTAATCATCATGAGCGGGGTTCGAGCTAATTGGCTAATGCCTCAACAGCTTGCTGTACCGAGGTGAAGTGAATTTTGATGATGCATCTTTGTGCGAGACTAAACTCATGCGACTGGATGAGTGACGTAACTTCCTCGACGGACAGAGTGCGTTCTTCCGGTTGTAAAACGGTGGTGTTCGAATCGTTGTATTGCAACCCGAACGTGTTGCCATTTGAGTCAATTACGTAATCATCTGGCCCCAAAATGAGCGCTTCGCATTCGGAATCAAGATCGGCATGAGAACGCAAATAGATAAGTTCATCGTCGCCATCGAGTTTCAATAAACATGGCCATGTAACCATGGGGCCTCCGGTGTAGTGGCTAAAATTGTTCCAATGTCTGAAAGGGCAAGGTGAGCGCTGGCATTCAAGGTTTTGGCCTTAAACCGCAGTCAAAAATTACGTGTGTTGAGCAATAATCGAAAACAGCTCGTCAACCGTTCTTGCCACGTAATCTGGTTGCACGCTCCAATGCTCTGGCATCGCGCCGCTGTAAGCTGCTGCAACGGCAATCACTTTACTTTGGCCACCCAACTGCTGTTCGATGTTGCGTGCGAATTGCGTGTCGGCTTCATGGTCACCGATGTACATCAGCTGTCTATTTTCTGCGTGACCAAAAATCGACTCAACGCATTTGATGCCACTGTACGCATCGGGCTTTTGGTGTCCGTTCGAGACGTCATCATACCCGACGATGGATTTAAACGGCGCGCTGATGCCGTTGTCGGACAGCACTCGACGAATATTGCTTTGTGAGTTTTGAGAGCAAATGCCGTGAGGCAGCTGCGCAAACTCTTTAATAACGCCATCAATGCCTTCAAACAGGGTTACTGGTGTTTGGTTTTTCTCTTGATATTCTGCCCATAAACCACCAGCTTTTAGCATTTCATCATGGGACATGCCATAGTAATCCACGTACAGCTCTTGCCAGTTTTTCGCCGCGTGGTTTGCGTAGTTATAGTTGGCTTCTGAATGGAGATATTTCGGTAAATTATCGCCAGTTAAATGCGGGGCAACGATGGCTAAGATCGCTTTGGTGATGTCGATGTTTTTCGGTACAGAGTTTACGAGTGTCCCATCGTAATCCCACAATATGGCGTCTAATTTCATTCAACGTTCTCGTTGTTATTGATGGTTAAAAGCTGGAACCGGGTTGCTGCAAAAATGCTAACTCTTCAGGTGTGCTTTCTCTACCCAAGATGGCGTTGCGATGTGGGTAACGTCCAAATTGGTCGATGATGGCTTTGTGTTTTAGCTCAAAATCGTAGTTATTTTCAAGCCCTGATGCGCGAAACAATTTCTCAGCTTCGACATGAATACGTCGAGATTCGCTGTGCATAAACGGCATGTACAAAAAGCTTAGCTGCTCAAGCGCTAATTCTTGATCGTGTCCTAACCGAATTGCTTCTTGAGCCAATGCTAATGCGAGTGGGTCTTGTGCAAATGCTTTTGGGGTGTTGCGATACACATTACGTGAAAACTGGTCGAGGACGATGATTTCGGCCAATCGTCCTTGTGCGCTGTCACGCCAATTAAACAGTTCACAATGAGCGGCTTGTTCTAGTACCGAGGCAAATCGTGACGCAATATGTTTGTCCAGTTCTGGGTTGTTTTCAAACCAGTTTTGAGGTGTCAGCTCTTCGAACCAGAACTTGATGATTTGTTGATGCATGGCGCTTCCTTTTGTTGTGCCTTAATAGTAAAAAGCCAGAAGCGTGGCTTCTGGCTCTTGGCGTGTTATCGACCATAAGTCTCTACGATGTAACGTTCAAAATCGTCACACATTTGTTCGTCAGAGATGGCGTTGCTTGCCAGTTCTTTACTGCCGTCGACGACTTTAATCATCGCGTTCAGTGAAGCAACTGGTGCTCGTTCTCGTGTTGCAAGTGAGTCGATTTTTTTCTGCTGCACTTCCCACGCCTGTTCTGGGGATAGATTACACACGTCCGCTAGGTACTTAGCATTGAACCCCTCGCCAGTCAGGCTGAAAATGGTTTCGTTGTGCGACAAATGATTGCCTGCGTGCCAGTAGTGTTTTGCCAGCAGTGGGCCAATTTCTGGGTTATCCGTCAGATAGCCAAACTTCTCAAGGAAGTATGCACGGGTCTGGTACACCGCCATGTGCGCGAGTAGGTAACCTTGATACGCACAAGCCGCTTCGTCGGATAGCAAATGTGGAATCGCCATCAGTGGGCGAGGGCTGCATTCCAAACCAAGGATCTGTTTTTCACAATCGCGAGCCAGCTTAGTGATGCGCTCTGGCGTTAACTCGTCATCGCTAAGTTGATATAACGCGCGTTCAAAGTACGGCACAACCAAGATGCTACGTTCTTCATAAGCTTTGAATGGCTGACGACTGTTGATCATCGCTTGAATGATCTCATCAGGAACCGGATTCCCTTCATCATCCAGTGCGTATTGTTTTAGCCAATCGGCATCGGTTAACAGGCTGTCACAGAACATCGACTGAGTTTCTGCATAAGCCATTGAAGTCGGCGCAAACTCCTGCGAGAAACAAGGCGCGTTCATTTTTACGTTCGCAAAGTGTGCTGCGTGGCCACCTTCGTGGAACAGCGTGTTAATGCCATCGTAGCCGCTGCCCACTTGGTCTGGTTTGGCATTGCTGGTGAAGTTCACCTGTGCTGCGACCCATTCGCCTTGATTGTAGAAAGAAGGGATCGGGCCGTGGCAGAACCCGTTCGGGTACTTACCTTTGCGGTCTAACAAATCCAGCGTTAGCGTCGCGCCAGAGTAATCAATATTCAGACGACCAAACGATTCTACCCAGCGTCTCAGAGATTTAGAGAACGGCACGTATGGGTCAAGGTCACGCATGACGTCACCCGCGAACGAGTAAACAAAGTTGAAGCCCGTTAGTGCGCTTGCGCCTTTCTCTTTCGCCAAGTTTTCTAAGCTGTTTAGGTGCGCATCTCGCGTGCGTTGTTCGAAATCTTCCAAAATCTCAAACAGCTGCTCAGAGCTCATCTTTTCCGTTTTTTGCACGGAGTAATCAAAGAAGGTCGCATAACCAAGTGAGCGAGCGAACTGGTTGCGCAGTTTGATCAGTTCTATAAAGCCGTTTTGCAGTAGCCATTGTTCAAGGTTCAGCAACGCTTGATGAGCCGATTGGCGAACTTCTTCATGATTGTTGGTGCGAATGGTTGAGCTCAATACTGGCAGTGAACCTTCCACTTGCTCGCCGTTTTCATCGGTAAACGTTTGTACGTGGTTCTGTTTTTTCTCGAACAGCTCAGCTTCAAAAGCAATGAGCTGATTTTTCAACGCCTGTGCTTTTTCGCCCTCGATTGCGTGAGATTCAAACATCGCCAGCCAACCAGAAAGACCCGTAATGGTTTGCTGTTTCTCTTGTGGGTCGGTAATTGAGTCCGCGGCTTCAAGCTGTTGTTTGATGGCAGTAATTTGCTCGGCGTTGCTCAAAAAGCTTGTCCATGCGGTTTGTGCTCGCGTCGAGCCATCATGGTCATCGCTGATCCCCATGTAAGTTTCCCAAAAGAAATCTTCTTTGGTGCGGTGAATCACGAGGTAACGTTGATTGAGGTCGTTGAGATAATCCGTTGCGGTCATTTTGATCCTTCAAATGGTTGGGAGTAGACCCCTAATTATTGCACGCTTGTTGATAATAAAGGAGGGACAAATTAATTTGCTGGTAGTGTACTGCGTAAACGTGATTTTACTATTTGTTTACATTTTAATGAGTTAGCAGGAGTTGTTACGCGTTCGGAGTGCGCAGTGTTAAGACTGGCACGGGTTTTACAGTTCATCAGTTAATTAATCTGTGAGGCGCTCTCGATGATCTTTGTCATGTGTAATAATATTTCTATATCGCGGCAGTACATATGGAAACGATATGATAAATAAGACAAAAGTTACGCTATTGGCGCTAGGTACGATTTTGGTTGGATGCTCTTCAGTCACGCCGCCAAGAAATGATGCGGTCGAGAACATTCAACAAAAGTGCTCCGTAATTTTAAGCAGTGATGTTTCAGGTGAACAGCGCTGGCAGACATACAACGGCTTGCTTGTAGAATATGCTGTGCATGGCATTAAAACTCAGGCGCAGTTAGAACGCTTTGAAGCGTTTGTGCAGCGAGTACAAAATGATGAATCTGGACAGTTAGTTACCGAGCTGATTGAAGTCACCGATTGGGGATGCTCAAACGGCAATTATCTTGAAGAGATGGGCTTGTTTATTCAAGAAGTTCAAAAGTAAAAAACCGAGCGTTAAGTCGCTCGGTTTTTCTGTTTATGGAGCGCTTTGTGCGCTGGCCCGTCAGGACGCTTACTCCTCTGGGTACTCGCCCATACCTTGCGTTTTACCTTCCGCTTTCCAATGCTCACCGGGGTCAAATGCTTCATCGCATAAATCTACGGTGTAGCCCATTTCTGTGATTTCCTTTAATGTGAGATTATCTGCAATTTTTGCGACTTCACCCGATTTATTACGTAATTCCATGTTGTTTCCTCCTCTGTAGGTAGACGAGCGGTATCGATGCACAGTGACGAATGCATCGGTGACCTTTGTTCTAAGTATATAACTCTCAGCTCAAAATGAGGGTTTAATCCATTTTTATCGTGTGGTTAATTGAGTAATGCTTTGAGCTGCTTCAGTTATTTTTAACTGTATCGTCGCGATAGTTGGCTATTTGTGATTTATTGAATGATTAAATTGTCAATCTGGAAAATCGAAATGGTTATTCTCGACCACTCCTTAGCACAGCAAATTGTCGATCGAACCATGTCCATCATTGGTCACAACGTAAATGTGATGAACTCAGCGGGCATCATCATTGGCAGTGGCGATCCAAAACGCGTTGGGCAAGTGCATGATGGCGCGGTATTGGCGTTGAATCACGGCGATTCGCTAGAGCTGAATGAGCAGCAATGTTTGACGTTGCAGGGTGTCAAACCCGGAATCAATATGCTGTTGAAATTGCATGGAGACGTGGTCGGTATTGTTGGTGTGACAGGCGAGCCCGAGAAAATTCGAGATTTCGCCAAACTGGTCAAAATGACCGCTGAATTGACAATCGAGCAAGCCGCGCTGGTGGAAAAATTTCAGTGGGACAGACGTCATCGCGAAGAGTTTATTCTGGCTTGGATCAATGGCAAATTGACCGATGAAGAGCTGAAAGATTGGGCGATGCGTCTTTCTATCGATGTGACTCAACCACGAGTGGCAACGGTGATTGAAGTCTCGACGCCGTCCGCTTCAAAAAGCATGAAGAGCGTGCGCAATATTGTTGAGCTGCTTGAATACCCAGAGCGTAACAACCTGGTTGCGATTGTCTCGGTGAATGAAATTGTGGTGTTGAAACCGTGTCATTCCGCCAAGCTGTGGGATAGCCAAGTTGAAAGTGAGCGCATTGATAAGTTGATGTCGCGTTTAAGCGATCACGATTCGCATACGTTTCACATTGCGCTAGGGCAGTTGTTTAATGAGCCTAAAGATGTTGCTTTGTCATACCAAAGCGCAAAGCAGGTATTAGCCATTGGCAAGCAGTTCTACCCAGAGAAACGTAAGTACCTGTTCGATGAACTTCGTTTGCCTGTGCTGTTAGCGCCGTTGGCGGATATTTGGCAAGGTGAACAAATTATTGATGGCGTGAAACAGTTGAAAGAGAAAGACAAATCTGGGCAATTACTGAAAACCCTAGATGCGTTGTTTGAATGCAATGGCAATGTGACGGAATGCTCTAAAATGCTGTTTATTCACCGGAACACTCTGCGTTATCGGTTAGAAAAAATCACCGAGATAACAGGGCTGCCAACCACCAATTTTGTGGGGTTAGCGGAGCTTTATATTGCGACTCGGCTCTCAAAAATGGCGTGATATTGTGCATTTGCACAATACGCGTCATTTTTTGACCACATCATTTGTCACTCCGCCTAAAGGAATTCGAAAGCAAACGATTAATAATTCATGCGTCCCTACATGTTGAGTGAGCCAACACGGACTCGCTCAGCAAAATAAGAATAAATGGAGTTATCATGAACCTTATATTAATCCTGCTCGGGGTGATCGCATTTATTGTGCTCACGACCACCAAATTCAAATTACATCCCTTTTTAGCGCTGATCATCGCGGCGTTCCTTGCGGCATTTGCTTACGGCTTACCGGCAGATAGCATTGCCAAAACCATTGCTTCTGGCTTTGGCGGCATCCTTGGTTACATTGGCTTGGTTATCGTTTTAGGTACCATCATCGGTGTTATTTTGGAGAAAAGTGGTGCGGCGATCACCATGGCCGATACGGTTATTAAAGTGTTGGGTGAGCGTTTCCCAACATTGACTATGAGCATCATCGGTTACATCGTTTCTGTTCCGGTATTTTGTGATTCAGGCTTTGTCATTCTGAACTCGCTCAAAGAATCACTCGCGAAGCGTTTAAAAACCTCAAGCGTTGCGATGAGTGTAGCGTTGGCTACTGGCCTATACGCGACGCACACGTTTGTGCCGCCAACTCCTGGCCCGATTGCCGCTGCGGGTAACTTAGGCCTGGAATCTAACCTTGGTTTAGTGATTGGTGTGGGTGTGTTTGTTGCAGCGGTTGCGGCGTTAGCGGGTATGCTGTGGGCGAACCGATTCCAACATGTTGAACCAGATGGCATTGAAGCCGTAGAAGAAATTCAGCAAGACTGGCAAGCACTCAAAGCGTCTTACGGCAAATTGCCAACGGCGAGCCAAGCATTCGCTCCTATTTTTGTTCCTATCTTATTGATCTGTTTTGGCTCTATCGCGAAATTCCCAAGCTTACCGTTGGGCGAAGGTTTTGTGTTTGATGTTCTGACTTTCTTAGGACAGCCACTAACGGCATTGGTGATTGGCCTGTTCCTTTCTGTTCGCCTACTCAAGTCAGACAACAAGATTGAAGAATTTGGCGAGCGAATCAGCCAAGGTATTACGGCTGCTGCGCCTATTCTTTTGATTACCGGTGCGGGTGGTGCATTTGGCGCGGTATTAAAAGCCACGCCGCTAGGTGAATACTTAGGTACGACGCTATCGGCGCTGGGCGTGGGTATTTTCATGCCATTTATCGTTGCGGCTGCGCTAAAGTCGGCGCAAGGGTCATCAACGGTTGCATTGGTGACCACATCGGCTTTGGTTGCGCCTATGCTTACGCAATTGGGGCTCGATTCAGAAATGGGCCGCGTATTAACGGTGATGGCGATCGGTGCAGGTGCGATGACGGTTTCTCATGCAAACGACAGTTTCTTCTGGGTAGTTTCGCAGTTTAGTCGCATGTCGGTGGGCTTAGCGTACCGCGCGCAAACCATGGCTACGCTCGTTCAAGGTGTCACGGCAATGGCATTGGTGTACATTTTGAGCCTCGTTCTCTTATAAGTCTCTGGAAATACGTATGAAAGTGGTAATTGCACCTGATTCATTTAAAGAAAGCTTAACCGCCAAACAAGTGAGCGAGGCGATCAAAACAGGTCTTGCTCGCGTATGGCATGATGCTGAGTTTGTTACGGTTCCGGTCGCAGACGGTGGCGAAGGCACGGTTCAATCTTTGATTGATGCAACTCAAGGCGAACAAGTCTTCACAACGGTGACCGCGCCATTAGGGAATGATGTTGAAGCGTTTTATGGCATCCTCGGCGACGGCGAAACCGCGGTTATTGAAATGGCGGAGGCCAGTGGGCTGCACCTTGTGCCGAGTGATGCTCGCGACCCAAAACTGACCAGCAGCATTGGTACCGGACAGCTGATCAAACACGCGCTAGACAGAGGTATTCAACGCTTAATCATTGGTTTGGGTGGCAGCGCTACCAATGATGGTGGCGTGGGCATGTTGACCGCGTTGGGGGTGGCGTTTCTTGATGAATCTGGTCATGCAATTACCCCAAATGGAGACGGGTTAGCGGCGCTTGCGTCCATCGATATTTCTGGTCTTGACCCTCGTTTAGCAACTTGCGAAGTGTTGGTAGCGTGCGATGTTGATAACCCACTCTGTGGTGACAAAGGCGCGTCGGCTATCTTTGGCCCGCAAAAGGGAGCGACAGCGTCAGACGTCACTCTGCTCGATAACGCATTGCGCAAGTTTGGCGAGTTGACGGAACAAGCGACGGGTAAGCACGTACTGACTCGTGAAGGGGCGGGTGCTGCTGGTGGTATGGGAGCGGCCTTGCTCGGGTACATGCCAGCACGTTTGCAACCGGGAATTGAGATTGTGCTTGAAACGGTCAAACTTGCTCAGCATGTTGCGGATGCGGATATCGTATTCACAGGCGAGGGTCGCATCGATCATCAAACCGCACATGGCAAAACCCCGATGGGCGTTGCTAAGGTGGCCAAACAGTTTAATTTACCAGTCATTGCATTAGCAGGCTGTGTGGGCGACAACTATCAGGCGGTTTATGAGTGCGGAATTGATGCGGTGTTTGCTTGTGTACCAAGGGCGATGAGTTTATCTGAGGCCATGAAAGAGGCCGACGTCAACGTAGCCAATTTAGCCGAAAACGTCGCGAGAATGTGGCAAATTAAGTCGCACTGAGGGCGATAACGATACGAGAAAACTCCACCTTTGCGTGGAGTTTTTTGTTGTTACCAGTCTACGTATGCGGGCATAAGTTCATTTAGCAAGAGCGAGTTAACGAACATGCTTTGCTATCAACTTTGCCAGTGTTTGCATCGCGTGAATCCAATCGGTTTCACTACCAAAGTTTGCTACGCTGAGGCGCACGCAATGTCGATATTGTCCTTGAGTGCCAAATACGGTACCGGGAAGTAGGCTGATTCTGTGTTGATTACACGCTTGATACAACGCATAGCTGTCCGTTTCTTTGGGCAGGCGCAACCAAAGCAAGAACGAACCTTGCACGGCGTTGATCTGGTATCGATTTTTTAGAGATTCGTATTCATCTAAGTATTGATGAAGCATCTGGATAAATCGGCGCATGTTGTTTTGATAAACCCGACCCATTCGCGCAGTATGCGTTCGATACTTGCCTGACGTTAGAAACGTTGCCACGGCAGATTGCATCAGATTCAAACTGCCCATGTTCTCACACAGTAGATATTGCTCAATTTGAT
This sequence comes from Vibrio sp. M60_M70, assembly GCF_037162085.1. NCBI lineage: Bacteria > Pseudomonadati > Pseudomonadota > Gammaproteobacteria > Vibrionales > Vibrionaceae > Vibrio > Vibrio sp. M60_M70. The sequence goes on along the minus strand of NZ_JARLUL010000002.1, from coordinate 127,031 downwards.
CTCGATATCGCCCCGCCAACATCCAACCAATTCTCAAACGCGAATCGAGCGTTTTGGATAACGAATTCACGTAAATTACGCGTTGCTTGTCATCGAGCAACCTCAAGCTTGGCAAAGGCTTGTTATAACTTAACCCGCCAAACACATCGTCTTCGATAATAGGAATATTGCCAGACGCCAATAGCAATTGCTGGCGCTTTTCTAGCGGCATCATGGCACCAGTTGGGTTGGTGAAGTTTGGCGTTACGATGATCGCTTTTATGTCCCATGTCGCCATTGCTTTTGCTAAGGCTTCGGGGCACATACCGTCTCGTGGGCAACTCGGAATTTCTACCACTTTGAGGCCGAGTGATTCGAGCATCAATAAATTACCAAAATAGCAAGGGGACTCCACCGCGACGATATCGCCTTTTTGTGTCGTTGCGCGCAGCGCTAGGCTAATGGCTTGCTGCGCGCCGTGCGTCACCATGATCTCATCCAACTTGGTTGGCGTGCCCAAATCTTGTGTGATTTTCGCCAGTTGTTTGATTAAGAGGTGATCACCGGGTGGCAATTGGTAATGGCTCGGTACATGCGTTTGCTGGCGGCTGTGGCGGCCAATCTCGGCGTACAAGCTTTTGATCGCGGGGGAGTCAATGTTTGGGTGGGCAGAGCCTGCGGGCAAACGCTCTTGGTATTCAGGGTACGTGAGGATTTCTTTGCAGATCGAGAGCAAATCCACGCGAGTCGGATCCGGAATTGAGCGAGAGGTCGGCAAGGCGATTTTTACTCGATAACCCGACTTGGGAACCGAGTACACCAAGTTTTGCGCTTCCAGCTCTTGATACGCACGAATCACGGTGTTTTTACTGACGCTTAATTCTTGGCTCAATGAGCGAATGGAGGGCAGTCGATCATCCACTTGGTAAACGCCACCATTGATGGCTTGTTTAAGGTGCTTTTCCACCACGAGGTACTTATTCCCTTCACCGCTTTCCAATAAATCTGTACCCATAAAAACACTTCCATCTGTCACTTTTTGAAAACACTGTACCTAATTACATTAACAGTATCTCAAAACATAAAACAAGCGTGAGTGAGGCGATCATGTTAATCCGAGCCATCCCTTTTGTATTTGTCATCCTTTGGGCTTCTGGATTTGTTGGTGCGCGTTTTGGTTTGCAGTATGCCGAGCCAGCGACACTACTTTCTATCCGTATGGCATTCAATGTCTTACTGTTTTTGGTTCTTGTGGCGATGTTGCGTAGAAGGCTGCCAACAGGAAGCGATTTTTGGCACAGCTGTGTGGTGGGTGTGTTGATCCATGGCTTCTATTTAGGCGGCACTTATTTCGCTATTGATTTGGGTATGCCTGCCGGGCTGAGTTCGTTGTTGGTGGGCATTCAGCCGATTTTAACCGCGGCTTTGCTGGTGGTGTTTGTTCGTGAGGAATTTAAACCCTCGCAATGGCTAGGTTTGGCTCTTGGCTTTGTCGGCATCGCTATGGTGCTGATGGGAAACATGGAGTGGCAGTCTGAGCAACATAAGTTCTTAGCCATTGGAGTCTGTTTACTGTCTTTGGTTGGTATAACGTTAGGGACGCTGTATCAGAAAAAACATTGCCAACAGGTGGATATGGTTGGTGGTGCGACGGTGCAATATTTGGCCGCACTCATCATGTTTCTGCCTGTTGCGATGCAGTTTGAAACCATGCAAGTTCAGTGGGAACTGGAGTTTATTTTGACCGTGTTGTGGTTGGTCGTCGTGCTCTCTTGTGTGGCCATCCTGCTGCTGCTGTACATGGTGAGAAATGGCGCGTCTTCGAGTGTGGCGTCTGTGTTTTACCTAGTGCCGCCAACAACCGCGATTCAAGCTTGGCTCGCGTTTGGTGAGTCGTTTGATTGGATGGGCATTTCTGGCTTTGCATTGGCGGCCACTGCGGTCTATCTAGTGGTTAAAAAGCCAGAGCTGACGATAAAAAAATCGGTTCAAACAGAATATACCTAAATTGGGTAGGGACATTCACGTGCCAGTGAGTACAATTCTGCTTCATCTTAATCCGTGGAGCAGAGTGATGACGTTAAAGCCAGATCGAATGACCGCGATGCGTAATATCATCGAGCAAGTAAAAGCTGAGCTACCGATTTACGAACCGGAAACTTTTGTGTGTGGGCCGGAAGGGCAGTGCATCGGTTGTCCAAAGAAATTATTAGGAATGGTCGATTCAGAGGTTACTTATTGGGAGTCGGCAATGGGGCGGTGTGTGACTCCGCAGTTTGATGAGATCCGTCGTTTCGGGAAGATGTGCACTAACGTACGTCGCGGACTTGTGCGTAATAACGTTCCACTACTCGGGTAATCTACTTCAGTAAATAAGTGATTGATAAATAAAGTCCTAAAATTGACACATAAATGTGTGCGTTTGCATAGTAACTTGGCGAGCGGTCTCAACTTTGGCCCTTGACTCTTGTTTGTCATCTACTAGGGCTTTAAACGTTTTAAATCAGCGATATATTGGCAAGGTCTCACATGGATGTGAGGCAAACGACCATTCATTCTGCTGAGATAAAAAAGTGAGATTAAAGGGATTTACGCTGATGGAAATCACCATAGTGCTCGCCACTTTGGCTTTCATCGCTTTGGCTGCGTTGCCAACACTACTCCACATTCATCGCCAAGCCTATGCGTCGATGTTACACAGTTCCAATTCGTCATTGGGTACCGCGCTTAAATTTTTCAACGCCCGAGTGGCGATAGACAATGCCGCCGAGCAAAACCAAGTCCACTATATTGATAGGAACGTAAAAACCTTAAGTGGTATGCCAGAAGCGAGCGCCAATAGCATTGGCGCGTTATTAGAAATCGATTTGCCGCAGAGTGGCGTGTCCAAAATTGATGTTCCCTGCAAAGGCAGTGACTTTTGTATTATTGGTCAGCAACACCCAAATAGTACCCACTTTGTGTCTATTCCCGATTATCAATTTGTCGACCAGTCAGGTCTTGATCGGGTGGTGTACATTTGGCCGCAAGGGTATACCTTGGCAGAAGAGGCATGCTATTTCTATTATGTAAATCAAGCATCCACAGAGTCTATCGTCCGAGGGCACGTTACTGAGGGTTGTTAGGCGCGCTTAACATCATCTTCTGACTCATCAACACTTCGCCATTGGGGAGAGTGACTTCTCCTAGTTCACCACGGTACTCAAATCCAAATCGCTCGTACAACGCTATCGCGGCAAGGTTGTCCTTATAAACATTAAGTACAATGGTGTCGTAACCATATTCCCAGGCACTTTTAAGTGCGACAGACAATAGCTGCTTACCTAGCCCTTTTCCTCTGAATGTTCTATCAATATGAATACCTAAAATGCCTGTGCTAGTGAGTTGACCGCCTTCATAACCGCACAGTTCGGCAGGAAAAATCTCTACACTACCAATCAGAACGTGATGGTCCAAAGCAACAAATTGAGGAATCGATTCAAGTTCTACGCGACGTAAAATATTGGTCAGGGTGTCTTTATCTGGAGCCGGACTGCGCAGGTATTTACCTTCGGCATAGACTCGGTTCCACAGTTCGGTAAAGCGCTCGATATCGCTTACCTGGATGGGTCTAATTTGCATTCATCTTCCTTGATTAGTGCAGGTTAGTGATGGTTAAGGTACGAGTTCAGATAAACAGCGAATTTGATTCGGAATGGGATCGGCTGGCGCATTGGCTCCTGTTGGATTAAACCAAATCGTATTTACGCCAGCTTGCATTGCAGGGTAAATGTCTTTATGGGGCAAGTCGCCAACCATGGTTAACTCACTCACGTTGACCCCTAGCTGTTTTGCGATAGCAAGATAAAACTCAGGTTGGTTTTTAGCGATGCCGAGATTGGCAAAACAAAAGTAGCCATTTAAGTGCTGGTCTAAGTCGACGCGGACGAACGCACGCTGAACCTCTTCCATGTTGGAATCAGACGCACTGGTCGCGATGTAAATAGCATGATTTTGGGAAAGTGTTGCCAGTGTTTCTTTGGCCAGAGGAATCGTTTCTACGTGTTCCCAATCGCACATTTTTCCTTGTGCGTGAGGGAAATCCACCATTAAGGTGTTCCCCCAATCGAAAAGATAAATCATGTTCGAATCTCCTTTATCCGCACATCATATCGTCTTTTCTAAAATCAGGGGATAAATTGCATCGATAAATGCGATTTAGGTGGCTTTAGTCGTGAAAAGCGCTTAATTGTCGTTATCGTTACAAATGTTTCAGCATAATGCGTGAGTTAGTTTTAAAACCTTGCTTGTCGTAAAACCGCTGTGCTGGTTGATTGAATTCCATCACTTCTAATCGAACTTGTGTAGCATTGGCATCGCGCGCCCATTGCTCACAGGCCTCAAGTAGTTGGCGACCGATACCCTGCTGCTTTTGTTCTTCATTGACGACAATCGTTCCTACTCGACAAATTGGATCTTTGATCAGAAAGCTGACGGTTTCATTCTGAGTGATCATCGCGGTTAAAAAGCCGACTACCTCCTTTTCATGTTCTGCGACTAAAAACAAGCGTTCATCATTCTCGAGAGCCTGAGTGAGGAACGCTCGGTCGTCTTCCGAAGGTGCTACAAAAGCTTCAGGCGCATTGGCAAAATGCAGTGCGTTGATTTGTAGGTTTAATTCAAAAATTGCATCCAAATCGTCGGGACTTGCTTGTCGAATGTTGACTTCCATTTTACTTACCGCCTGAAAGATCGATAAAAGAGCCTGTCACATAAGAAGCTTCATCACTGAGTAGCCAAGCGATCGCATTCGCCACTTCTTCTACCGTACCGCCCCGTTTTAGTGGAATTTGAGGGCTGAGCCTATCCACTCGGTTTGGTTCTCCACCATCGGCGTGCATATCGGTGTAAATGAAACCAGGTCGAACGCCATTGACGCGAATATTTCGGTCTGCCAATTCAAGCGATAGCCCTTTGGTTAAGGTATCCATTGCGCCTTTTGATGTGGCGTAATCGACATATTCAAATGGCGCGCCTGAGCGTGATGCCCCGGAAGAAACGTTCACAATTGCGCCACCAGTACTGAATCGCTTCGCCGCTTCTCTACAACAGAGAAAGCAGCTATTCACATTAGTGTTCATTACTTTCTGAAAGCGTTCTAAGCTGATTTCCGCCAAGGGTGACTGAGTAAATAGAATGCCAACGTTGTTGACCAAATGGGTGACTGAGCCTAGTGCGTTTTCTGTTGCATCGAAAAGGTTGAGCACTTGTTGCTCGTCAGATACATCTGCTTGAACGGCGATCGCTTTTCCGCCATTTGCTTGTATGTCTCTGACCACTTGGTGAGCTGCTTCACTTTGCGCACGGTAATTAACACACACGGCATAGCCTTGCTCGGCCAGTTTTTTCGCCGTTGCGGCTCCAATGCCTCGGCTTGCGCCAGTAACGATGACTACTTTATTCAAAATACATCCTTATTTTTGTAGTGAGTAGATTTTGTCGGCGTAACGCTTGTCGCCAATTTGGTATGCGTCAGGAATGACTTCAGATAGCTCGAATCCGCACTTCATGAGAACACGCTCTGAAGCAATATTCCCTTCAGTGACCGTAGCGGAAAAGCGGTCGATGTCATGTGTTGCTCTCGCCCAATTTAGAAGCGCTTGAAGGGTTTCTGTTCCAAACTGTCGGCCATGAAATTCAGGCAAAAGTAAGTAACCCACCTCTGCGTTACCTTCTTCAATGGCAAGGCCAGTGACGCCAATCGGTTGTTCAGATTGCTTATCGAGTATGACGAGGCAAAGCCAGTGCTGACTGTCTGGTGTCCATGGTAATAATCGCGAAGCAAATTTTTCTTTTATTTGTTTTTCGCTCGGGCGATCAAAACAGAGCTCAATGATCTCTGGTTCGGAATGTAATCGCTGAAATAGTTCCCAATCGCTGGCTTCGATAGGTCTTAATCGGCTTCGGTGAGTCTCAATATAAACTGACATGCGTGTCCTTACAGCATTTATGTAGAGAGCCAGTTTCTCATCCTCTTATCTCTTTAATCAAACGGTTGCACTTACAAAAGTGATTTGTGTGGTGAATGCCTGGTTGGGTAATGAATTCTTACTGAATATTCATTTATGGGATGAAAATAACGAAATTTCATACTTGAGACACATAGAGCAACACGGAAATGATGTGGATCAAGAGAGAACTACCCATAAAGTAGTATTTTGCGATCTATAATTACATTTTATTTGGAAGTGTTGCTAGGGCGTGTTGATCTTTGCTGTACATTTCGTGATCAACAATACATCGGTAGCCACATTAACATGAATGCCAGCGATAACATGCTGGCATAATTCCTTTCTAGCTTGTCATATCTACTTGAAATAGCTCGATAATGCTTAATTCTCCCAAAGGCATTTTCGACCAAGTGACGATACTTATATAGACACCAATCCATGCTGTCTTTGTCTATATCTTGTCCGTAATTGCGTTTAGCAATTACCGTTTCTCCGCCACGTTCCTTAACAAAAGTACGGAAAGGTTCGCTGTCATATCCTTTATCACAAACGATGGTATTAACTTCATCGAGTTGCTCAACTAAGCTTTCGGCATGTACTATATCGTGGCGTTGTCCTTCTGATAAATCAAAGCAAATCGGCAGGCCGCCACTATCCACGGCTAAGTGAATTTTGGTTGAGTTGCCCCCGCGACTTTTTCCTATTTGCTCTGAGCTTTCAGTCGCTGCACCTGTACTATGCTGATGCGCTCGAACTATAGAGCCATCAAGAAAGACCCATTCAAAATCAGCCATACTAGATAAGCTTTTGAAAAGTTTATCTAAAACCCCTTTCTTTGACCAAAGATTAAATCGTCTGTAAACGCTACTCCACTCTCCGAACTCAGAGGGGAGATCTCGCCAAGGAACACCTGTTCTCATTCGATAAAGTATTCCTTCAAATGTCATTCGATGTTCAGTTTTATCGTAAATACGACCTGTACTTTTCATAACTTGGAGTAGCAGTTCCCAGCGAATATCAGTTAGCATTGTTCTTGGCATGGTATTGGTTATAGTTTTACTTTTGGCGAAGCAAATTATAACTCTTTACCATGCTGTTCAAAAAACACTCACGAAAGATCAACACGCCCTAATTATGTCAATAAAAAAACGATATGTTGCACTGCTGGTTGCTGCCGGCATTGGTGTGGGCTGGTTAACATTAGGTGGTACTGCAGCGGTAATGCATTACACCTCTGATACTGAGTTCTGTCTCTCGTGCCACTCTATGGAAATCCCTTACAAAGAGTACCAAGGCTCAGTGCACTTCAGTAATGCGAAAGGCATTCGTGCCGAGTGTTCTGATTGCCACATCCCACAAGAACCGATGGACTACCTGATCACGAAGATTCGTGCATCGAAAGACATCTACCATGAGTTCGTGACTGGCAAGATCGACACGCCAGAAAAATACGAAGCGCACCGCAAAGAGCTTGCGGAGATGGTGTGGGAGCAGTTCCGTGAAAACGACTCTGCAACGTGCCGTTCTTGCCACGACTTTGACGCGATGGAAGAATTTGAGCAATCTCGCGATGCAGCGAAAATGCACGAGTACGCAAAAGCGAACGATCAAACGTGTATCGATTGTCACAAAGGCGTTGCTCACTTTGCACCAGAAGCTGAGCTAGACAGCAAGGCATTTGAAACGTTGATGAGCTTCACCACAAAAACATCACCTGGTGCCAAAGTCGTTTACCCTGTGACTGAAATCGCAATGGGTGAAATGGGTAAAATTAACCCAACGACGAAGTTAGAAGTAATCAGCTCTGAAGGTGATGAGCGTACTGTTAAGTTGGACGCATTCCAAATGAAAGGCGCAGAGCAAGTGCTGTACATGGGTGAAGGTCAACGTGCCATCGTAGCAACGCTAACCGAGCAAGGTCAGCAAGCTCTTGAGGGCGGTGAGTTTAAGGCCGACGTTTACGGCAACGAATGGCGCGCAGTGTCACTAACAGGCACGATCGATTCTCCTGTTGTGGATACGCTTGACCCAGTTTGGTCATACGCAGAAGAGCTAGACAACGTTTATTGTGCAACTTGTCACGCGAAAATTCCTTCAAATCACTTCACAGTGAACGCATGGGGACCAGTGGCGAAGAGTATGGGTGATCGAACAGACATCACTGCCGAAAACCTAGAAATTCTTACTAAGTTCTTCCAGCACCACGCGAAAGATGTGGTTGGTCACTAACGATAAATAGAAGGATAAGATTATGACTAATTTAACCCGTCGTGGATTTCTAAAAGGCACAGGTATGGCGGCTGGCGCCATGGCATTTACTTCTTTTGCGCCTATGTCTGTTGCGTCTTCAAACCAGCGTGGCAAGGGCATTTTGACAGCGGGCCGCATGGGCCCAATGTTATGTGAAGTGAAAGATGGTAAGTTGGTTTCGACTACTAATGCTCTGCCACAAACTGTACCAAATAGTCTACAAACTACTGGGCCTGACCAAGTGCATACCAAGGCGCGAGTGAAGTACCCAATGGTACGTAAAGGCTACTTGGCAAACCCATCGTCGCCAGAAGGTGTGCGCGGTAGTGATGAGTTTGTGCGTGTGTCTTGGGATGAGGCTTACAAGCTGATCCACGAGCAGCACATGCGAATTCGCAAAGAATATGGCCCAGCTTCTGTGTTTGCTGGTTCTTACGGCTGGCGTTCAAGTGGCGTGCTGCACAAAGCACAAACCTTGCTGCAACGTTACATGAGCATGGCGGGTGGCTATTCAGGCCACTTGGGTGACTACTCAACGGGTGCTGCGCAGATCATCATGCCGCACGTTGTGGGCTCTATCGAAGTGTACGAGCAACAAACCACGTACCCAGTGGTACTAGAGCACAGCGACGTGGTTGTACTTTGGGGCTTAAACCCGATCAACACCCTAAAAATCGCGTGGAGCTCAACAGACTGTGCTGGTCTTGAGTTCTTCCATCAATTAAAAAAATCAGGCAAGACGGTTATTGCGATTGACCCTATTCGTTCTGAAACCATCGAGTTCTTTGGCGAGAATGCGGAGTGGATTGCTCCTCACCCAATGACCGACGTAGCGATGATGATGGGTATCGCACACACCTTGGTGAAACAAGGTAAGCACGATAAAGCCTTCCTCGATAAATACACCGCTGGTTACGACAAATTTGAAGCGTACCTGATGGGCGAAGAAGACGGCGTAGAAAAATCAGCGGAGTGGGCATCGCAAATCTGTGGCGTACCTGCGAAGCAACTTGAGCTCTTAGCTGACATCTTCAGTAAAAACCGCACCATGCTGATGGCGGGTTGGGGCATGCAGCGCCAACAATACGGTGAACAGCGTCACTGGATGCTGGTTACACTGGCAACGATGTTGGGTCAAATCGGCTTACCGGGCGGTGGTTTTGGTTTCTCTTACCACTACTCAAACGGTGGTAACCCTGCTCGTGACGCTGGCGTGCTTCCTGCGATTTCAGCATCACTGGGTGGCGGCTCTTCTGCGGGTAACGACTGGGCGGTGTCTGGCGCGGTGCAAAGCTTCCCTGTGGCGCGTATTGTCGAGGCGTTGGAAAACCCAGGTCAATCCTACCATCACAACGGTCATGAACTGACGTTCCCAGATATCAAGATGATTTGGTGGGCAGGTGGTGCGAACTTTACTCACCACCAAGACACCAACCGCTTGATTAAAGCATGGCAAAAGCCTGAACTGATCGTGATTTCAGAACCTTACTGGACAGCGGCTGCGAAGCACGCGGACATCGTTCTGCCAATCACCACATCGTTCGAGCGCAACGACTTAACGATGACGGGTGACTACAGTAACCAACACTTGGTGCCAATGAAGCAAGTGGTTGAGCCGCAAGGTGAAGCGCGTAATGACTTCGATGTATTCGCGGACATGGCGGAGATGCTAGCACCGGGTGGACGTGATGTGTACACCGAAGGCAAAACCGAAATGGAATGGCTGTACGGCTTCTACAAGGTGGCGCAACAAGGTGGCCGTGGCTCTCGCGTAGCAATGCCGAACTTCAGCAAGTTCTGGGAGGATAACCAACTGATCGAGATGAAGTGGAACGAGAAGAACGCACAGTTTGTTCGTTACGCGGATTTCCGTGAAGACCCGATCATGAACCCGCTAGGTACGCCAAGTGGTAAGATTGAAATCTTCTCGAAAACCATTGAAGGTTACCAGTTGGAAGACTGTCCTCCTCACCCTACGTGGATGGCACCAACCGAGTACACCGGCAATGCAAAAGATGGCGAGTTGCAGCTAATGACCGCGCACGCAGCGCATCGTCTACACAGCCAGTTTAACTACGCGAAGATTCGCGAAGAGTACGCAATTGCAAACCGTGAACCTATTTGGATTCACCCTGAAGATGCGAAAGCGCGTGGTATTAAAACGGGCGATCTAGTTCGTGCGTTTAACGACCGTGGTCAAGTATTGGTTGGCGCGGAAGTGACTGACCGAATCAAGCAAGGTTCAGTATGTATTCATGAAGGCGGTTGGCCGGATTTGGATCCGAAAACCGGCATTTGTAAGAACGGCGGTTGTAACGTGTTAACGTTGGATATTCCGACCTCTCGACTTGCAAACGGCTGTGCGGCGAACTCGGCACTGGTTCGTATTGAAAAATACACTGGCCCAGAATTAGAACTAACAGCGTTTGAACCACCAAAAAATGGCTAGAAAAAAGTAGCGCTTGAAAGCAAGAAGCCAGCGAATCGCTGGCTTCTTTTTTATCTAGTAATCGTTCACATTAGCGCGAAGCAAGAGAAACAAACGGCATCTGTTTCTTAATCTGAAATGTCGGGAGTAAAGTAAATACAATCGCGACAAACAAGACTGAGCCTATTAAATCTTCAGGGCGATGCATGCCCAGCCATAAGCGGCTATATGCTACGCTCATTCCCCACATCCATAATGACAGTGCAGAGATATAGCACTTGTTCTGTAAGAACAACCCACCAAAGAAAGCCAAACAAATCGAAACGAAAATCGTATGGCCGGATGGGAAAGAATAGTCTTTCTCGCCTTGCCAATGGCGCGTCCGCCAATCACTGACGTGTTCAGAAATCTGGTTAATTACGTTGGCTTGTTGCTTTGTATCTAACTGATAAAACGTTTCTGGTGTTTCAATCAATTGTTCTGCTGCGAGCAATTCCGTGTATGGGCGCGGGCTTTCTGTCATCAGTTTTAGCCCCGTTTTGCTGGCAAAGCCAATCACAAGTAACAACCCTAACATTGAGAGTTTTTGCATCCACTCAGTGCGACTTGGCTTAAAGCGAAATAAAGAAAGCAGTAGCAGTGTTAACGTAATTAAAAAGCCTTTGCTGCCAGCAGAATCAGTGAGCAAAGTAAAAGTAATACCCAGACTTTCAGGCACCTGTGAGGTGAGATCGTGATAAGAGCCAAACAGCGACATTGGGATGATGCCAAGAACAAACAAGGCGAGCATCATCAATCCATATTTTTTGGTTTTCATTGAGAGCGTTTTGTTTTTATTGAGGGTTATTCAACCACGTGAAAATAAGGGGCTTATCTTACGTTATCTGGCGTGAAAAACTTATCAACGCTTTGTCAATTTGACGAGAGAATGAAGGTTGAGTGATGAATTGATGACATTTATCCGGAGGGTAAAGGCGCTCATCCTTAAGCGTTGGGGTCTTAATCCATCAGAGAAAGTAAGTACTCTGCTGCTTTGGTTGGGTTTTCTGCATGACAAATGGCAGAAACCAAAGCCAAACCATGCACACCTGTCGCACTCAGAGCAGGAATGTTGGTTTCGTTGATGCCACCAATCGCGACGATTGGTAAGGACGTGGTGTTCAGCGCCATTTTCAAACCTTCAATACCCCAGTGTTTTTTGGTGTTGGTTTTGGTTGGTGTAGCGAAGATGGCACTCAAGCCGATGTAATCAATGGGCAGAGAATCCGCCTCTGCCAGTTGATCTTCAGTCTCAATCGATAAGCCGAGAATCTTGTTTGGGCCAATCAATTGACGAGCGATCTCTGCTGGCATGTCTGACTGTCCGAGGTGAACACCATCGGCATCGACGGCAAGGGCAACATCAACACGATCATTGATGATTAACGGGACGCCAGTGCCTTCAAGGATCGTCTTCACGGCTTGAGCTCGTTCAATAAATGCACGAACGTCACCATGTTTTTCGCGCACCTGTACCATGGTGACCCCACCTTCTACCGCCTTTCTTACAACGTGTTTGAGAGTGGATAAATCTTGTTGGTCGTCGGTGACCAAATACAAACGATAGGCGTTCATTATGTTTCCTTTTGCCTCCCACTGTCTTTGGAGTGAGAGGCGTTTAAAGCATTGAGAAGTGATTTATCTCACTTGTAATTTAAGACGTGTTGCCAGTGTTTCTTCGTCCAGTTGGTAAAGCTCATCCAAAAGATGCATTTGCAAGCTACCTGGCCCTCGCGCTTGCTCAGCCGCAATTTCACCCACAACGCCAAGCACCGCTGCCGCAGCAAGGCCCGTTTCGTCGCCGATTGCTGCGAAAGCGCCAGTCAGTGCCGTCAGTGTGCAGCCCATGCCCGTTACGTATGGCATCATCTCGTGACCATTATTCAACTGGACGGTTTGCTCTTTTGTCACGATGTAGTCAGTTTCGCCGGAGATCACCACGCTCGCTCCGTACTCTTTAACCAAGAAGTGAGCCGCCCCAAGGGCTGCATCACTACTGTCGAGTGCATCTACACCTTTGCTTTGCGCTTGCTCACCAGCGAGAGCAATGATTTCGGACGCATTACCACGAATGATTAACTTGTTTGCAAGGCGGGCGATTTCGCGCGAGGTTTCGGTACGTAGTGAACTTGCACCGCAACCGACAGGGTCGAGCACAACGATTTTACCGTTCGAGTTGGCTTGCTCGACGGCATAGCTCATGCGCGGCGTCCAAACGCTGTCTAGGGTGCCGATGTTGATCACCAAAGCGCCAGCAAACGACATCATTTCTGCCATTTCTTGCTTTGAATGCGCCATGATTGGCGAAGCACCGATAGCCAACAAAGCGTTCGCCGTGTTGTTCATCACCACGTAGTTGGTAATGTTCACGACTAAAGGCTTTTGCTGACGCACTGCGGTTAATGCTTGAGTGATTTGTTCTATTAACATGAGATTCTCCAATTAACCTTATTGCGCGTTTAGACCTTGTTGCCAAAACGCCACTTCCATACGCGTTGCGGTTTTGAAGACCTGAATCAGGTTTTGACCGCGCTGGCTGTGGATGTCGATTTCAGCCAGTAGCTGGTTAAAGTGTTCGGCCCCACTTGCCACGCCAGATTGGAACTCTTCACCGCCGTACAAGTTAATCCAACTTGCGTAAGGATTGCCTTCGAATACCGTGTTTTCATCTTCAATCAGCATTTTACCAATGACGGCGTAGCCGATGGAGCAAGGGGCGAGCGCGGCATATAAGTCAACTAAGTCGCCCGTCATTCCCGCATCCAATACGTAGCGCGTGTAAGCCACCGTGCCAAAGTCTTCCGGCTCGTTTTCGAGATCAGATTCCGTTAATCCCCACTGACCGCAGTAGGTAACATGGTGGGCAATCTCTGAATCTAAAAGCGCATGTACGCTTGGTAGTGCGCGGCGCATATCGTCTAACGTACGCGCTTTGTAGATTGCCAGCGCATAAGCTCGTGCGTACTGTTTTAGGAATAAGAAATCTTGCTTTAAGTAATGCAGAAAACAAGGTTGAGCCAGAGTGCCTTTGGCCAATTGCTGCACGAAGGCATGCTCGGTGTATTCTTGCCAATCTTGGCGGCAAGCGTCGATCAAATCTTGGTATTTCATAATGGGGCTGTCTCGTAATTAGTCAAAGTTCGGTACGTAATCTTTCGCTTTTGGTAGCGTTTCGATGATTTTTTGTGAATACATGAACTCGGCGTAGTCGTCATAGCGTTTTAGATCGACTGCTGATGGGCGAAGCGCGAAACGAGTTAACGTGTCATTCCAAGCGCGTTGGTTGAGCTCGTTGTTTAGTGTGTCTGGCGAGTAAGCGACAAACTCTTTCCAAGACTCTTTAGGATGGTTGACGATGTAAGTGGTCGCTTGCTCCAGCGCTTTGTTGAACGCTTTGATAGCGGCTTTGTCGTAGGTTTTTGCATTCGCCACAAACACCAGTTCGTCATACGCTGGTACGCCGTGCTCTTCTGGGAAGAAGGCTTTGGCTTTGTAGCCTTCTAGCGCAAGTTGGTTGGTTTCGAAGTTACGCAAGCCGCCCCAAATAGCGTCTACTTTACCGGATGCGAGAGAGGAAGAGAGAGCCCAACCGACGTTGATGATTTGCACGTCAGAAAACTTCACGTTCTCCTGCGCAAGCATGGTGCCGATTGTCGCCTCTTCGTTACCTGCGATAGCAATACCGATTTTCTTGCCTTTAAGGTCGCCAAGGTTATCGTTCTTACCGTTATCCAACACCATCAACGTGTTGAGGGGAGTTGCAATTAAGGTCGCAGAGCGAATTAATGGCAAGCCAGCCGCTACGTCGATGGTCAGGCTAGGTTGGTATGAAATCGCCATATCGACTTTGCCAGCTGCAACTAGTTTAGGTGGTGTGCTTGGGTCGGCGGGTTCTTGGATATCTACCTTCAAACCTTGCTGTTTAAAGTAGCCTCGTTCTTGTGCAATCACTATAGGGCCATGGTTCGGGTTAACGAACCAATCCAGCATTAAAGTAAGCTCTTTTTCGGCAGCAAGTACGTTAGTTGAAACAATTGATGCGAGCAGAGCAACAGCGCTCATTAGTTTGTTTTTATTCACGGGGGTCTTCCTTTTTCTTTCCCTATTTGTTTTCCCAGGGAATGGCTTTTTTCAGTAATTTGTCAGTGGTGAAATAGAGTGTGATAGACAGTGCGGCGAGAATAAACAGCGCCGCGAACATCTCATCGATGATCATGCGAGCGTTGGCTTGCAGCATCAGATAGCCTAGGCCCTCACTTGAACCAACCCATTCACCTACCACGGCACCAATCGGCGCAATAACTACGGCAACACGAATACCAGACGCTAACGTTGGTAGGGCGGCAGGGAGTTGAATATGGCGCAGTAATTGCCATTTCGATGCGCCCATGGTTTTGGCAAGATCGAGATAGCCGGTGGGGGTGTTGCGCAGTCCGTCGTAACAACAAGTTGTTACAGGGAAAAAGATGATGATGGCCGCCATAACTACTTTCGATGCAATGCCGTAACCCAGCCAAAGCATCAACACGGGCGCGATAGCAAATACTGGAATGGCTTGGCTAGCGATAAGAATCGGCAATAGCCAGCGTTTGAGCGGCTCGAACATCAGCATTTGTAATGCGAACAGCAAACCCATTGATAAGCCGAGTGCGAGGCCAAGTAGGATCTCTTGCGCGGTAACCCAAGTGTGTTTGAGTAGCACGTCGTATCGAGTGACTAATCTATCCAATACTTCAATCGGCGAAGGCAAGATGAAGCTTGGCATGTCAAACACCACTACAATGAGTTGCCACAAACCTAAGATCACGGCTGCGCTGATTAGCAGACGCAATGCCGGATGAGTCACGCGTTCCTTTTTACTGATACGCGCCGAAACGGAGTTGTACTGAGTCATATCACTCATAGTCTTTCTCCAATTGATTCAAAATCGCTTGTTGTAGAGTTGCGCATTCTCCATCGAGAGATCTTGGTGGCTTGGCGTCCGGAACAACCAAGTGCTGCGCTTGAGCAGGCGTGCCTTGTAACACATAGAGTTGATGCGCCAATCGCACTGCTTCTTGCGGATCGTGTGTAATCAAGACAACGGTTTTGTCTTTTAGTAGCTCGGCAGAGAGAGTTTGCAATTTGTGGCGAGTCACGGCGTCCAATGCCGAGAAAGGTTCATCCATCAAAACCAAAGGTTTGTCTTGCATCAGAGTGCGAGCAAGGGCTACGCGCTGTCGCATACCTCCGGAGAGTTGAGCGGGTTTGGCGTAAGCGTAATCTGCCAACCCAACGTGCTCTAACAAGTTGAGAGCGCGTTGTTTCTCATCCGCTGGATTTGAGTTGGTGTGAGAAAAGCGCGAGCTGAGGCAGACGTTATCCAGCACGTTAAGCCACGGTAGCAATAAATCCTGCTGAGCCATATAAGCGATACGGTCATGCAGTGCAGCGCCATCGGTTGTGATGAGTTCGCCATGCCAGTCAACTTGGTCATCCAGTAAACCAGCTAAGTAACGCAATATTGTGGTTTTCCCGCAGCCACTTCGTCCGAGTAATACCGTCCATTGACCGACAGGAATGGTCATGTTCACTCCCGCTAAAGTCGGTGTTTGGCTGTCTTTGTATTGCAAACTGGCGTCGGAAAGCTGAATGCCAATCGCGTTAGCGAACATAAGTATGACCCGAAAAAAGTGATTCACTGGCCCGTGACCTTTCCCCACTTCCAATTCATCAGCGTGTGCGATAGCTTGGCTGATGTACTGCTTACCAAGGTGAACCGCTTTGTGCAGGTTGTTGCCTTGACCAAGGTAAGACGCAATGGCGGAAGACAGTGTACAGCCTGTGCCATGGGTGTTTTTGGTTGGAAATCGCTTGGCGCTAATTAACTCGGCACTGTCTTGCATGATCAGCAAATCGTTGCTGTTTTCATTTTCTTCAAGGTGACCGCCTTTGAGCAGAATAGCTTTGGCGCCAAGCGCACGAAGGTCGGTAATCATATCGTTCATTTCAGATTCTGATTGAGGCACTGGCTTACCCGTCAGTGCGGCACCCTCTGGCAGGTTAGGAGTGATGATGTTTGCCAGTGGAATTAACTCTTCTTTTAATGTGCTGATTGCTGATTGCTCAAGCAGTAAATCGCCGCTGGTGGCCACCATTACAGGGTCAATCACGAGGTGTTTTGGCTGGTATTGTTTAATTTTGTCTGCAACAACTTTGATGATGTTGGAGTCGGCTAGCATGCCCACTTTGACTGCAACGATGTTGAGGTCGGTAAATACTGCATCAAGTTGGCTCTCTACATGGTCGAGAGGAATGGGGAAAATCGCAGAAACGCCTTGGGTATTTTGCGAAGTAATCGCCGTGATTACCGAGCAAGCAAAGCTGCCAGTTGCGGACATCGCTTTGATATCGGCTTGGATGCCTGCGCCGCCGCCGCTGTCGGAGCCTGCGATGGTTAAGACAACAGGGGTGGTTATAGGTGATTGTGCCTGGTGTAAAGATGGCTGTGATTGCTGCGTCATGGTCGCTCCTACTACAAGACGTATAGGAACTGACTTTGACCGTTGTGGATAGATCGATTGTTCGATCGTTTCGCTCGCCAAAGAGGAGCGGCGAAAGGCAAAGTGCGCATAGTTCCCTACGTCAGTGCTAACTGAATCAGGTTCAACGGGTCTCGAATCTCGATCTCAGCCAACGCTTATCGCGTGGCCCCCCGACTATTTCGCTCGGATGATAGCAGGACCCTTGTAGAAGGGATACGTTTTTTGAGAGTAATTATTATTGAGTATTCAATTATGCGAGGTGAGTGATAGAGTAAGCATCTAAATGGTTCGTCGTGTGGAATTTACTAGTGCAACGCTCTGGTGAAAGAACTGAACCTGGAATATTTAATAAATAATCGTGGTCTCGCTAAGCAAGGATTAGCATAAAACAAGGTTAAAAAACTGTTAAAATTTAACGCGTTGCCAATTTAACTTTGTTGAACTTTTCGACAGTTAATTAGGAAGGCTAAGACGATCATCGAGCAAGGAGACTTCATGCTTAATTCTGCAACAGCGAAGTCAGTGATCGATCATGCTCTCTTTTTAGGGGCTGATTTCGCTGAACTATTCGTTGAACATCATCAAACTAACACCGTCCAGATCGCATCTGGTGAAGTGGATAAGGTTAACTCGGGTATCGATTTTGGTATCGGTATTCGCCTCTTCTTCGGTCACAAAGTGCTTTATGGATACACCAATAGCACGGACGAAGCCGAGCTAAAACGCGTAACCTCATTGCTTGCGGCAAAAGACAAGCGTGAACAAATCGCGTTAGCAGGTTCTTTAAATTTGAACCGCTACCCAATCCAACACGGTTGCCGCATGCCGTTAAGTCAGGATGCCAACTTAGATTCAAAAATCGCGTTTCTATTGAAAGTTGACCAAGCTGCGCGTGCAGAAAGTGAGTACATCAGCCAGTTCATTGGTAGTGTGCTTCAGCGCGAGCAGCAAGTGTCTATCTTCAACTCAGAAGGTTTGCATGTAGACGATACGCGTCACTACATTCGTGTGGCGGGTAACACCGTTGCTCAAAAAGGTAATGAGCAGTCTTCTGGTATGGAAGGTCCTGGCGCTCTTGCCGGTTGGGAGTTCAGTGAGCAGATAGATGCGAAAGAGCTGGGTCAAACTATCGCGCAGCAAGCGTTAGTGAAACTTGGCGCGGATGCTTGTCCATCGGGTGAAATGCCAGTGGTAATTGGTAACGGCTTTGGCGGCGTTATCTTCCATGAAGCGTGTGGTCACTTACTCGAAACCACTTCGGTTGCGAAGAAAGCGTCCGTATTCCACGACAAAATGGGCGAAATGGTTGCTCACACTGCAGTGAATGCTGTCGATGATGGCACCATGACCAACGAATGGGGCTCGATTCATGTTGATGACGAAGGCATGAAGACTCAGCGAACTCAATTGATCAAAGACGGTAAGCTAACCAGCTTTATGGTCGATAAAATGGGTGGCATGAAGACAGGTTATGAGCCTACGGGTTCTGGTCGTCGTCAGAACTACAAGTTCGCACCAACCTCGCGGATGCGTAACACCTTTATCGAAGAAGGCGAGCATTCACTTGATGACATGCTGGCAGGCATCGAGCGTGGTATCTATGCGAAGAAGATGGGCGGCGGCTCGGTTCAACCGGGTACGGGCGAGTTCAACTTTGCCGTTCGTGAAGCTTACCTCATTGAAAATGGCAAAATCACCAAGCCTCTGAAAACAGCAACACTGATCAGCACGGGTCCAAAAGTGCTGAAAGAAATCAGCATGGTCGGCAAAGACATGGCGCTTGCGCCGGGCATGTGTGGTTCAGTAAGTGGTTCAGTACCAACAACAGTCGGTCAGCCAACACTGAAAGTAGATAATATTCTGGTAGGAGGCGGTAACTAATGAGCCAAGAACAACAACTTCTTAATGCGGTTGATTACGTCCTATCAGAAGCAAAGCGTCAAGGCGCAGAAGCGGACGTCATTGTAAACCGCAACAGCAGCTTTTCTCTGAAAGCAAACCAAGGCAAGCTGGATGAGTACAAAGTTAGCTCAAGCCAAGTGCTGGGTGTTCGAGTTATTAAAGATGCTCGTGTCGCGACAAGTTATTCTGAATCACTCGAGCAACCAAGTTTAGATTTGATGCTCACAAACGCGCTGCAAAGTGCTCGCTTTTCCAAGCAAGATGAACATCAGAGCATTAGTTGCGTGAACAGCCAAATCACCACTGATATTGCAGAAATTGCGCAAGACGATACCACATCGGTCGATGAGAAAATTGAACTGTCCCTTGCGCTTGAGCAAGGTGTTGTGGCTCTGCCTCACGCTTCAAGCTCACCATACAATGGTTACAGTGACGGTGAAACTCAGCTCATCATCGCGAATACTCAAGGTACGTTATGTCAACATTTCGAGCGATCGTTCACTTGTTACGCGTATACCTTGTTTGAAAAAGACGGCAAACAGTCGATGGCGGGAAGAATGTCGCTAGGTCGCCGTTTTGATGAGTTGGATCCAGCTTATTGTATAGAAGGCGGTTACAACCTTGCTCGCGATCTTCTTGAAGGCGCTCCGGTTGCGACAGGTAACTATCCGGCCATTTTCCACATCAATGCTTTAAGCAGCCTGTTTGGTGCATTCGGCAGTGCGTTTTCTGGTGTGAGTGCGATGAAAGGCATCTCGCCACTGGGTGACAAGCTTGGTCAAAGCGTTGCAAGTGAACTGATCACCTTTACCGATGCGGCTTACATGCCAAATGGTATGGCAATCGCGAGTTTTGATAGTGAAGGCTTCGCTACTCAAGATAATGTGATGATTGCTAATGGTGAGTTGAAAACCTTGCTACACAACAGCCAGACCGCAAGTTACTTGGGCGCAGTCTCGACAGCAAGTGCCGCTCGCGGTGCAAAATCGAGCTTAGACGTATCAGCGAATCACAAAGTGATTGCGACAGGCAACAGCAGTGCGTCAGAAGTCAAAGCAGGTGAATACCTAGAATTAGTGGAGCTGCAAGGGGTTCACTCTGGTGCAGATGCTGTCAGTGGTGATTTCTCATTTGGTGCGAGTGGTTTCTTGTGCCGTGATGGTCAACGTGTTCAACCTGTGCGCGGAATTACAGTTGCAGGTAACTTCTACAAGATGCTGCAAGAAGTAGAAGCTGTGGGTGATACCCAGCTTATTAATGATAGCCGCACTTTCTTCGCGCCAGATGTGCGTTTTGCTCGCTTGAGTATTGGCGGCAAATAAGCGCGGTATAGAAAATCAGAAACAAAAAAGAGGACTCAATCGAGTCCTCTTTCATCATCTAGCAACGTGTACGCGAATAACTAGAATTCGCGGATATCCAGTTCGTTGTGGATCAGTACTACACACTGAGAAGCAAACAGCATCTTAGGCCCAAGGCTGATTTTCTCAGTACCTAGGCGCTTCAAGCTGTTGAACGACTTCTTTGGCATCGGAATGTGATCGGTTAGTAAGAAACATGGATTTTCACCAATTTCTGCGTCACGAACAAATTCGCCTTTCTTGTCCAACATATAAAGTTGGTGGTCTTCCGCCAGTTCTTGCACCAAGCGTTCAAAGCTCACTGTACGAACCGTAATACCGGGTTCAACTTCACGAAGCTGCTCTTTACCCATACCAACAGATGCGTCTAACGCACGGGCAACGGCAGCGATCAACGTTGACTCGTGAAAACCACCAATATTGGTAATGTCGTTTGAACGAATGGTAATCGTGCGCGAGTAATCCTTCGTGCTCTCTAATACCAAGTGGACAACCACATCTTCACGGTGAGATTGTGCCACGAACATGGTGTTCATCATGGTATGAGCAAGGATCTCGGTATGCGCCTCGTTACCAACACCTTCTAATAGTGCTTTGCTGGTCGTTGGCGCCGCGCGAGCTCGTAAAACAAAAGAGCGCATGAATTTAGCCTCTATATAGGAAGAGTGAATGCGCGGAAGTATATACCCAAGCAGGGAAGGGATGCGAGTTTAATAGTAAATGTGAACTTACTTACAAAGCTTCGATTGTCGTGCGGAGTGTGCTGGTTAGAATAGGAGGCAACCCTGTTAGGAGCGGTATATGGAAATCAAAAAGATAAATAAAGACATTTATAAAAAGAAAGTAAACTTGGTGATTGGCGGTTTTGTTGCGTTGCTCGCTATCTCATCTCTTGCCTTTAGTACCTTGCTTATTGTTTTGTTTGGCAACACTGAAGTCGTACCTGAACAATCAACGGGAAACTTTCACTGGAATTTGATTGGTGTCCTTCTCGCAGTCGCAACTTCCCTCTCTTTATTGAATCAAATTAAAACTCGGCCATACATGGAAGAGGTGTTGTACGTTTGGAAGCTCAAGCAACTGCACAACAAAATATTTCGTAAACTAAAAAGCATTAAAGCAGCCGCGAGCAATGACGATGTAAAAGCGCTCACTACGCTTAAGTTCTATTACACAACGCAACAACAAGTGTTTGAGTTAGACAACAACACATTGACGATGAGTAGTGTAAATAAAGAATTAGAGGCAATTGAGCAAATCGAAGCGGAGCAATCACTGGATCTTGATATCACCAGCTTTAAAGAGAGCTGGGTAGACACATACTGATTGCCCATTTGCTACTTGAAGTTAACAACTGAGTGCTAAAATTAAGCGTTTGAGTGAGATTTAATCACTCGATGCTTTTTTTTAAGTTTTTTTCTAAAAAGGGGTTGCCAAGAAAAATCATCTCCCTATAATGCGCCTCCGTTGTCAGGGCAAAGCGGAAACGCAAAAGCGGTTGGCAACAAGGCGAAAGAAAAGCTTCTAAAAATTAATTTTAAAAAGTGTTTGACACTGAAAGTTAATTCCTTAGAATACGCCTCCGCTTCGATAGCAAAGCTTACGAAGCAAGCTCTTTAACAATATAGACCTATCAATCTGTGTGGGCACTCGTTGATGATAATCCAATTAGAAATTTCTCTTAATAAAGAGGGGTTTCAAATTAGGTTTCAATGATACGAAGTGACCATTGAATCTTCGGATTCAGCACAGTCAATTCAAACATTACTTTATGTAATGTTCAGTATTCATTGAGCCGACAAAATCTTAAATTGAAGAGTTTGATCATGGCTCAGATTGAACGCTGGCGGCAGGCCTAACACATGCAAGTCGAGCGGAAACGAGTTATCTGAACCTTCGGGGAACGATAACGGCGTCGAGCGGCGGACGGGTGAGTAATGCCTAGGAAATTGCCCTGATGTGGGGGATAACCATTGGAAACGATGGCTAATACCGCATGATGCCTACGGGCCAAAGAGAGGGACCTTCGGGCCTCTCGCGTCAGGATATGCCTAGGTGGGATTAGCTAGTTGGTGAGGTAAGGGCTCACCAAGGCGACGATCCCTAGCTGGTCTGAGAGGATGATCAGCCACACTGGAACTGAGACACGGTCCAGACTCCTACGGGAGGCAGCAGTGGGGAATATTGCACAATGGGCGCAAGCCTGATGCAGCCATGCCGCGTGTATGAAGAAGGCCTTCGGGTTGTAAAGTACTTTCAGTCGTGAGGAAGGCGGCGTCGTTAATAGCGGCGTTGTTTGACGTTAGCGACAGAAGAAGCACCGGCTAACTCCGTGCCAGCAGCCGCGGTAATACGGAGGGTGCGAGCGTTAATCGGAATTACTGGGCGTAAAGCGCATGCAGGTGGTTTGTTAAGTCAGATGTGAAAGCCCGGGGCTCAACCTCGGAATAGCATTTGAAACTGGCAGACTAGAGTACTGTAGAGGGGGTAGAATTTCAGGTGTAGCGGTGAAATGCGTAGAGATCTGAAGGAATACCGGTGGCGAAGGCGGCCCCCTGGACAGATACTGACACTCAGATGCGAAAGCGTGGGGAGCAAACAGGATTAGATACCCTGGTAGTCCACGCCGTAAACGATGTCTACTTGGAGGTTGTGGCCTTGAGCCGTGGCTTTCGGAGCTAACGCGTTAAGTAGACCGCCTGGGGAGTACGGTCGCAAGATTAAAACTCAAATGAATTGACGGGGGCCCGCACAAGCGGTGGAGCATGTGGTTTAATTCGATGCAACGCGAAGAACCTTACCTACTCTTGACATCCAGAGAACTTTCCAGAGATGGATTGGTGCCTTCGGGAACTCTGAGACAGGTGCTGCATGGCTGTCGTCAGCTCGTGTTGTGAAATGTTGGGTTAAGTCCCGCAACGAGCGCAACCCTTATCCTTGTTTGCCAGCGAGTAATGTCGGGAACTCCAGGGAGACTGCCGGTGATAAACCGGAGGAAGGTGGGGACGACGTCAAGTCATCATGGCCCTTACGAGTAGGGCTACACACGTGCTACAATGGCGCATACAGAGGGCGGCCAACTTGCGAAAGTGAGCGAATCCCAAAAAGTGCGTCGTAGTCCGGATTGG
The DNA here is from genome assembly GCF_037162085.1 of Vibrio sp. M60_M70. Taxonomy (NCBI): domain Bacteria; kingdom Pseudomonadati; phylum Pseudomonadota; class Gammaproteobacteria; order Vibrionales; family Vibrionaceae; genus Vibrio; species Vibrio sp. M60_M70. The sequence continues at coordinate 103,430 of NZ_JARLUL010000002.1, read as the reverse complement.
AGTCTGCAACTCGACTCCATGAAGTCGGAATCGCTAGTAATCGTGGATCAGAATGCCACGGTGAATACGTTCCCGGGCCTTGTACACACCGCCCGTCACACCATGGGAGTGGGCTGCAAAAGAAGTAGGTAGTTTAACCTTCGGGGGGACGCTTACCACTTTGTGGTTCATGACTGGGGTGAAGTCGTAACAAGGTAGCGCTAGGGGAACCTGGCGCTGGATCACCTCCTTATACGATGATTATTGCGATGAGTGTTCACACAGATTGATACGGTTTATGAAGTTTAAGAGATAGAACATCCCCCAAGATGTTCAACTTAGTGTCCCGTTCGTCTAGAGGCCTAGGACACCGCCCTTTCACGGCGGTAACAGGGGTTCGACTCCCCTACGGGATACCATTGGGTCGTTAGCTCAGTTGGTAGAGCAGTTGACTTTTAATCAATTGGTCGCAGGTTCGAATCCTGCACGACCCACCATTTCCTTCCACGGAAATCAAAATAATGTGGACGATTAGCTCAGTTGGGAGAGCACCTGCCTTACAAGCAGGGGGTCACTGGTTCGAGCCCGGTATCGCCCACCATTCTCTAAGTATTTTTGGAATAAAACGTCCAAACCAGAACAAGCAATTGATACTGGTTGGCATTTTTGACTCTGAAAGTCTTTAGAAAATGTAACTTCCTTGTGAAGAAACATAGCTCTTTAACAATTTGGAAAGCTGACAAAACAATCTTTAAGATTGTTTGTAAAGTTCTCAATGTTTATCGAAAGATAAACACCAAAAAACACATTCAAGTGTTCTTGGCTTTTTGTTTTCATTTTTTCTAAAAATGAAGGTAAAGAGATGAGTCCGGCAAAATCGAATGTCTCTCGCTCATTCAAATAATGAGAGACAACTTTGGTGATTTGATTGTAAGACCCTTTGGGGTTGTATGGTTAAGTGACTAAGCGTACACGGTGGATGCCTTGGCAGTCAGAGGCGATGAAGGACGTATTAACTTGCGATAAGCCCAGATTAGGTAGTAAAAACCACTTGAGTCTGGGATTTCCGAATGGGGAAACCCACTTACATAAGTAAGTATCGTTATGTGAATACATAGCATAACGAGGCGAACCGGGGGAACTGAAACATCTAAGTACCCCGAGGAAAAGAAATCAACCGAGATTCCGAAAGTAGCGGCGAGCGAAATTGGACTAGCCCTTAAGCTTTATAGGCGTCAGGTGAACAAGCTGGAAAGCTTGGCGATACAGGGTGATAGCCCCGTAACTGACGACGCATATTCAGTGAAATCGAGTAGGGCGGGACACGTGATATCCTGTCTGAATATGGGGGGACCATCCTCCAAGGCTAAATACTACTGACTGACCGATAGTGAACCAGTACCGTGAGGGAAAGGCGAAAAGAACCCCTGTGAGGGGAGTGAAATAGAACCTGAAACCGTGTACGTACAAGCAGTAGGAGCAGGCTTGTCCTGTGACTGCGTACCTTTTGTATAATGGGTCAGCGACTTATATTCAGTGGCAAGGTTAACCATCTAGGGGAGCCGTAGGGAAACCGAGTCTTAACTGGGCGTTCAGTCTCTGGATATAGACCCGAAACCAGGTGATCTAGCCATGGGCAGGTTGAAGGTTGAGTAACATCAACTGGAGGACCGAACCGACTAATGTTGAAAAATTAGCGGATGACTTGTGGCTAGGGGTGAAAGGCCAATCAAACCTGGAGATAGCTGGTTCTCCCCGAAAGCTATTTAGGTAGCGCCTCGGACGAATACTACTGGGGGTAGAGCACTGTTAAGGCTAGGGGGTCATCCCGACTTACCAACCCTTTGCAAACTCCGAATACCAGTAAGTACTATCCGGGAGACACACGGCGGGTGCTAACGTCCGTCGTGGAGAGGGAAACAACCCAGACCGCCAGCTAAGGTCCCAAATTACTACTAAGTGGGAAACGATGTGGGAAGGCTCAGACAGCCAGGATGTTGGCTTAGAAGCAGCCATCATTTAAAGAAAGCGTAATAGCTCACTGGTCGAGTCGGCCTGCGCGGAAGATGTAACGGGGCTAAGTAGTAAACCGAAGCTGCGGCAATACTCTTTGAGTATTGGGTAGGGGAGCGTTCTGTAAGCGGTTGAAGGTGTGTGGTAACGCATGCTGGACGTATCAGAAGTGCGAATGCTGACATGAGTAACGATAAAGGGGGTGAAAAACTTCCTCGCCGGAAGACCAAGGGTTCCTGTCCAACGTTAATCGGGGCAGGGTAAGTCGACCCCTAAGGCGAGGCCGAAAGGCGTAGTCGATGGGAAACGGGTTAATATTCCCGTACTTCTTACAATTGCGATGGGGGGACGGAGAAGGCTAGGTGGGCCTGGCGACGGTTGTCCAGGTTCAAGTGCGTAGGCTTGAGAGTTAGGTAAATCCGGCTCTCTTTAAGGCTGAGACACGACGTCGAGCATCTACGGATGTGAAGTCATTGATGCCATGCTTCCAGGAAAAGCCTCTAAGCTTCAGATTGTAAGGAATCGTACCCCAAACCGACACAGGTGGTCGGGTAGAGAATACCAAGGCGCTTGAGAGAACTCGGGTGAAGGAACTAGGCAAAATGGTACCGTAACTTCGGGAGAAGGTACGCTCTCGACGGTGAAGTCCCTCGCGGATGGAGCTATTGAGAGTCGCAGATACCAGGTGGCTGCAACTGTTTATTAAAAACACAGCACTGTGCAAAATCGTAAGATGACGTATACGGTGTGACGCCTGCCCGGTGCCGGAAGGTTAATTGATGGGGTTAGACTTCGGTCGAAGCTCTTGATCGAAGCCCCGGTAAACGGCGGCCGTAACTATAACGGTCCTAAGGTAGCGAAATTCCTTGTCGGGTAAGTTCCGACCTGCACGAATGGCGTAATGATGGCCACGCTGTCTCCACCCGAGACTCAGTGAAATTGAAATCGCTGTGAAGATGCAGTGTACCCGCGGCTAGACGGAAAGACCCCGTGAACCTTTACTACAGCTTGGCACTGAACATTGACCCTACATGTGTAGGATAGGTGGGAGGCTTTGAAGCGCAGTCGCTAGATTGCGTGGAGCCGTCCTTGAAATACCACCCTTGTAGTGTTGATGTTCTAACGTCGACCCCTTATCGGGGTTGCGGACAGTGCCTGGTGGGTAGTTTGACTGGGGCGGTCTCCTCCCAAAGCGTAACGGAGGAGCACGAAGGTGGGCTAATCACGGTTGGACATCGTGAGGTTAGTGCAATGGCATAAGCCCGCTTGACTGCGAGAATGACAATTCGAGCAGGTGCGAAAGCAGGTCATAGTGATCCGGTGGTTCTGAATGGAAGGGCCATCGCTCAACGGATAAAAGGTACTCCGGGGATAACAGGCTGATACCGCCCAAGAGTTCATATCGACGGCGGTGTTTGGCACCTCGATGTCGGCTCATCACATCCTGGGGCTGAAGTCGGTCCCAAGGGTATGGCTGTTCGCCATTTAAAGTGGTACGCGAGCTGGGTTTAGAACGTCGTGAGACAGTTCGGTCCCTATCTGCCGTGGGCGTTGGAGAATTGAAAGGGGCTGCTCCTAGTACGAGAGGACCGGAGTGGACGAACCTCTGGTGTTCGGGTTGTGTCGCCAGACGCATTGCCCGGTAGCTAAGTTCGGGATCGATAACCGCTGAAAGCATCTAAGCGGGAAGCGAGCCTTGAGATGAGTTCTCCCTGATACTTTAAGTATCCTAAAGGGTTGTCGTAGACTACGACGTTGATAGGCAGGGTGTGTAAGCGTTGTGAGGCGTTGAGCTAACCTGTACTAATTGCCCGTGAGGCTTAACCATACAACACCCAAGGGGTTTTGATGGACTCAATGAAAGAACATTGAATGTGTAAGAACGAGAATTAAGAAACAGCTTTCCAGATTAAAGAATTTGCTTGGCGACCATAGCGTTTTGGACCCACCTGACTTCCATGCCGAACTCAGAAGTGAAACGAAATAGCGCCGATGGTAGTGTGGGGCTTCCCCATGTGAGAGTAGGACATCGCCAGGCTTTAAATATCGCTTTCAAGTTTTCTTTTTAATTAAGATAACTGAAGGCAAAACTAAAAATTAGCATCGATAGTATAAGACTAAGTTTTAGTGACAATTTGTGGAGAGATGGCTGAGTGGTTGAAAGCACCGGTCTTGAAAACCGGCATACGTTAATAGCGTATCTAGGGTTCAAATCCCTATCTCTCCGCCACCTTTAAAAAACCGCTGTTCTTACAGCGGTTTTTTTGTATCTGCTGTTTTTTAACAGCTGTTATCGAAAACGTCTAATTGGCTTTTCTCCGGCCCTTTCTCTAAGTTCTTTAGCGTACTCACTTTGGGTTTAGTTTACGCAGTAATATCTTCAATCGAAGACATTTTCATAGGTCATTTAGGCTTTAAGTAGAGCTTTGTTAAGTCTCAACGTGGGATGCTTAAAAGCATTTTGATAGAGTTTCAGTCTAAATACTGCTGATGTACTTGGAGAAAAAATGAAGCTACTTTACTGGTTAGATGAATGGCAAGCGCTTACTCAAAAAGAGCAAAATGCTGCTTTACCAATTTCTGGCTACGATTTACTTGATGATGTTTTTGTGAAGTATGAATTCGTCGATCTTAACAAGCTATTGTTGTTCACATTTTCTCCTTCCGGTACTGATGCTCAGGTACAAGACTTAACTCCGGATTTTTCTCCTTGGGGTTACGACCTCGGAATACAACAACAAATAAATATTATTGCCTTTCAACATTTAGGTAAAAGTAATTGGTTCCGTAGCCGGAATTTAATTTTCTTTCTGGAGCAGTTGTCGGAGTTGCTAAATCCCTTCAAATGTCGTTTGGGTTATGGGCAGAGCCGAGGTGGTTTTGCTATTGGCGCATTCGCTGACTTACTGAAGTTGGAGCATCTTTTGTTGTTTTATCCTGTTAGCACAAAAAATAAAGCGTTAGTGCCATGGGATGATCGGCCCAGCACTGAGCTTGCTCAACAGTTCGATTGGGAAAGCGGCTACCATGATCGAGATTTGGGCAATGCCAAAGGTTACATTATTTATGACCCCACCAATCGTATTGATCGTCTTCATGCTGAACGTTACCCAGAGCTAACTCATTTAAAAGTCGTCGGTATGGGGCACGGCACTCAATCCACACAATTAGATAAATTAGAATTTTTTAATCTGGTGGCGAAGGAGTTTGTTCGTCATCAAACCATAGATATTGACCAATTTAATAAGCAAATTCACGCTTTGTTTTAAAAGAGGACTGATATCAGAGTCCCCTGTAACCAGGGGGATATGATCACACACTAAAAACTAGATTTTTAACACAATTGCTAGGCGCAATTTAGATGGAGGATTAATGAAGTTACTGTACTGGTTGGATGAATGGCTGGCTCTTTCTCGTGAAGAACAGCAAACCAGGCTACCGATGTCCGGGGAGGACTTACTTGATGATGTGTTTGTTAAGTATGAGTTTGTCGACCGAAATAAACCGCTGTTGTTCACCTTTTCCCCTGCTGGTACGAATCTACAAGTACAGGACTTACACTCAGACTTTGCGCCTTGGGGCTATCGATTAGCCCAGAAACAAAAAGTAAATATTATTTCTTTTCAGCACCTTGGGAAAAGTAACTGGTTTCGCAGCCGTAATTTGATTTTCTTTCTAGAGCAGTTATCGACATTACTTGAGCCTTTTGAATGCCGTTTAGGTTATGGCCTTAGCCGCGGTGGTTTTGCTATTGGCGCTTTTTCCAATCTATTAAAGTTGGATCAAGTATTGATGTTTCACCCGGTCAGTACAAAAAACAAAGTGCTAGTGCCATGGGATGACAGGCCAAGTACTGAACTTGCCCAACAATTTGATTGGGAAGGAAAGTACCACGACCTCGACCTTGGAGATGCAAAAGGTTACATCATTTATGATCCAACCAATGAAATCGACCGTCTTCACGCCAAACGCTACCCAGAGCTCACTCACTTGAGAGTCTTCGGTATGGGACATGGTACACACGCGACGTATTTGAATAAATTCGGTTTTTATAAGCAAGTGGCTGTAGACTTTATACGTTATCAGAAGATAGATATAGCGCAGTTTCGTCATCAGACTAAAACGCTGCGATTAAAAGAAGATTACTATCAGTGTCTTAACAAGGCGAATGCGAGTTCACAACATCGTTTGAGCCTACTGAGTACCGCTCATAATGTGCTAATTGAAGAAAAGAAAGAACATGTGAAGGAGCATCAAGCGCAAATCGATATTCAGCCACTTGTTGATATTGCGATGAAGCATGAGCATGACAATCCGCAAGATGCAGTACAACTTTTGGAAGTGGCTCAGCAGCTAGTTCCGAATGACCCCGTTGTGGAGCACAAGTTGCAGCAACTGTCGTAGCGTTGAGATGTAATGCAGACGGTATTGGTTGAAAATAGGTCCGTGGCTTTTGTCGCTGGCCTTTTTAGGAGCTTATGGGTTGATATTTCGATGACATTTAATGAAGCAGTACAAAATAAAAAGCCCAAGCAAATGCTTAGGCTCAACGAGTATTAATATGAGTTTAAAACTCTTTTGGCGCAAAGCCTGTCATGACATCGAGGCGAAGCTCTTTACCAACTTTTGTTAGTGGGTGAACGATTACTAAGCCGCGTACGCGTTTTTTCAGTTTGCCGATGTCCGCTTGTTCTGCTTTGGTGATTTCACGAGAGAATGGCATATCAAGTAAGCTTTTACGTTCTTTGTTCAGCTCATAGTTTTGCTTATGCTTTAACTGGTTAAGCTTTTTGGTTAGCTGTTCTACTTCATCCGTGAACTTTGTAATCATTTCGTGATCACCACGAGAACGTGCCGCATCAAGTTTACGTTGGCATGTATCTAAACGGTTGTGCAGCTTTTGAATATCAGTTTTTATGCTCATGGTAATTTGGCTCAAATTTTAAATAGTCGAGAAGTATAGCATAGCTGAGATCACACGCTCTACTATACTTCTCGATTGTCTGGCTTTAGTTAATCAGTTCATTGCCCGATACGTTACCAGAGAAAAAGGCTTCGACGTTATCGAGCGTAACTGAGGCAATATTATTAAGTGCTTCGTGAGTCAAGAATGCTTGGTGGCCAGTAAACAGCACGTTATGACAAGCCGATAAGCGACGGAAAACATCGTCTACGATGACATCGTTAGATTTATCTTGGAAGAACAAGTCTTTTTCATTGTCATACACGTCTAGACCAAGCGCGCCAATCTTACCTTGTTTCAAGGCTTCTATCGCCGCTAGTGAATCCAGCAACTCGCCTCGACTAGTGTTAATGATCATCACACCATCTTTCATTTGCGCGAAGGCTTTTTCGTTCAATAGGTGATAGTTTTCTTCACTCATTGGACAATGGAGAGAGATAATATCCGCATTAGCGTAGATTTCTTCAAGCGAACAGTAACGCGCTCCCATTTCTAGTGCTAATGGATTTTCGTAAGGGTCATAGCAAAGCAGCTCCATGCCAAGCCCTTTGAAGATACGCATCGTCGCGATACCAATCTTACCTGTACCAATGACACCAACGGTTTTCCCGTAAAAGTTAAAGCCAACTAGGCCCTCTAGCGAGAAGTTGGCGTCACGTGTACGTTGGTAGGCTTTGTGAAGGCGACGATTTAGGCACATCATCAAACCGACTGTGTGTTCAGCCACCGCTTCTGGTGAGTAAGCAGGAACTCGAACCACTTGTAAGCCAAGTTCTTTAGCGGCTTGTAGATCAACTTTATCAAAACCCGCGCAGCGCATGGCAATAAGCTTAGTTCCGCCTAGAGAAAGCTGTTTAAGAACGGGAGCTGAAAGGTCATCATTGACGAAAGCACACACGACATCGCAACCATGTGCCATTTTGGCGGTTTTTTCGGTTAGCCGGAAGTCGTGATAGTGGAATTCAAAATTTCGGTTATTTTTAATTTTATTAAAAGAGGCCTCGTCGTAGGATTTTGCACTAAAAAAAGCAATATTAATCATGGTTCCCTCTCAAAAAGTGCGGACTTTATAAATAAATATACTTATAAAGTAATGCAACTTAGGCGGAATGAATAGAGAAATCTTCTCTTTAACTTTTGCCATATCAAACAACGATAACGATCACGCCTTTCAATGAGTATTATCTTACGATTCTGCACTTGTGCGTTCATCCCTTTAGCTCCTGGGGTAATACAGGTTCTACCCTAGATACTGTTTGCTTTACGGGCGCTAACTGACTAGCATAATCGCTCTTTTCTTGTTCACTTTAGTTAGGTTAGGCGTTCCGGCAATGTCAGTGAAATGGTGCTCTATGTTCTTGTGTTGTGTGTTGGCTTCTGGCGTCCATGCAGCTGTAGATTTTGTTAAAGTCGACAAGTCAAAGCGTCGAATGTATTTAATGGAACAAGGCACAATACTAAAAGAATACCGCATTGCTTTAGGAGCGAACCCTAAAGGGCATAAACAAGAAGAGGGAGACAATCGTACACCTGAGGGCGAATACACCTTAGATTACGTCATAGAAGACTCGGCTTTTTATCGTTCTGTGCATATTAGCTACCCTGATGCGATTGATACGTTGGAAGCGAAGCGCCGAGGTGTGTCCCCAGGAGGGAACATCAAAATTCATGGTTTAAAAAACGGTGAGAGTCAGTTGCCGATTTATATCCAAAGCTTTGATTGGACCAATGGGTGTATTGCGATTACCAATGAAGAGATGGATGAATTTATCCAGCTTGTAGAGATGGGGACACCAATTCAGATTGAGTGGTAACGAAATGGTGCCTCTAAAGCTCAAGGTGGTATGTGCTATGGCATAAAGCGTTGTGGATGATCACTGAATATACCGTCTAACTGAGGTAGGTACTTCAGTTTGTTTGGACTGTTCACTGTATAACACATCACTTTGTAACCCGCCTGCTGGAGTTTGTTTATTTGGCGCGAGCGAACCCAGTTAATGTTTAGGTTGCAGCTATAGGCGTTAACTTCTTCCAAAAGGCGTTTATCTTTTCTCGTTAAGAATTCACTCAATACACCTAATCGATACTCATTGCAGTATTTATGCAGCGCTCTAATGACATCATGACTAAAACTGGAGAGTAGTACCTTCTCTTGCTGCATGGGACTTTTTGCTAGTACGTTGGCGAGAGCTTGTGCCACTTCTTCTGCTGGGTGGCGATCTACCTTAACTTCAATATTCAAGTTAAGCTTGTGCTCAGTAGCTAAAGTGAGCAGCTCATCTAATGTCATGATTTTCTCACCTGAAAAATCTGCGCTGAACCAGCTACCAAAATCCAACGCCTTTAACTCTTCCAGAGTCAGTTCATCGACACGCCCTTGTCCATTACTGCATCGATTTATGGTGTGATCATGGCAAACCACTAAAACATTATCTTTGGTCGGTTGTACATCAACTTCAACCCAATTTAATCCGAGGTCAATGGCGGCCTGAACGCTCACTTTTGTATTTTCTGGGTATGAGCCAGCAACACCACGATGACCAATTACTAATGTTTCCATGTTCTTCATCTTCTGCTTTGTGTTGAGCAGATTGTACTCGTTTTTTGCTTTGAAGATATACCTCAAGGTGCATGTTGTCAGATCGTCTTAATAAAAGCCAAATCGCCCATTCGTCAAGGTAGGTCGTTGGAAGAACTCCTGTCGAATCATGAACCAAAGTTGGACTTTTATTCTCCTGCCGCTCATTTTTAAAGAGCAAGGTAGTTGCGAGTGCATCATGGTTATCGGGAGAGAGAAATATGAAGATCGGTGTTATTGGTGCAGGAGCTGTTGGTGTGGGAGTATGTAATTACTTACTCACTCTGGGTGGTTTTAGTGAGCTTGTTCTACTTGATAAAAATTTAGAACGTGCCGAGGGTGAAGTGTTTGATTTTCGTCACACGATGGCACTGACTTTTTCAAAAAACACACGCATTATGCCGTCGGATGATTACTTAGATTTACTCGAAGCCTCTCTTGTTGTTATCACCGCTGGTACGCAGATTAAACAAGGACAAACTCGTTTGGATATTGCTGAGGTTAATGCTCAAATTGGAGTTGATATTGCGCGTCAAATAGAACGTGTAGCGCCAAATGCGGTGTTGATTGTTGTGTCAAACCCATGCGATATCGTGGCGCACTTTATTGTCACCAACACCGGTTTTGAGCCGAGTAAAGTTATTAGCAGTGGCTGTGTAGTTGATACCGCTCGTTTAATGAGTATTGTTGCTGGCCGTGTAGACCTAGACCCGAAGAACGTGTTTGGTTATGTATTAGGAGAGCATGGTAGCCATTGCTTTACTCCTAAGAGCTTAATTTCTATCGCTGGGCAACCGGCCGACTATTACTGCGATACCCATAACATTGAGAGAATTGATCCGCACGCACTTCTTGAGGCGGTGAAACAGGCGGGATACGAAATCTTTCGGCGTAAGCAGAACACCGTTCATGGCATTGCCGCCAGTGTCTTTCGAATCATTCAAGCCGTGACGATTAACGAACGATCGGTGTTGCCCGTCGGTACGATGATGTCGGGGCAATATGGTTTGCATGATGTTGTTCTCAGCCTACCTACGGTTATTGGAAAAAACGGAGCAAATTCAGTTCTGATGCATCCCTTCACTGAAGAGGAGCTTGTCACATTAAAAACGATCAGCGCCCACTTAAAACACATCGTCGAAAATGTCGCTAAGGAGACGAAGCTAAAGCCCTGATCTACCCTCATTATCAGGTGATAGTTAGCTTAGCACTCCGGTCTACTGCTATAGAGCTATTTGTACTAAAGCCCTAGGGTGTGTAGTTGTTTAATTTGTAAATGAGTAATAGAATGCGAACCATTTTTATTTGAATGGTGAGTGGTAATGTCTCGAGTTTTGATAGTGGATGATGACGTTCCTTTGTGTGAGCTATTAGAAGCAGTTTTGCAAGAGGAGGGCTATATTGTCTCTTCTGTACATTGCGGTGAAAGTGCTTTGCAATATATGGAAAAAACGCCGGTAGATCTTGTACTGCTTGATGTCATGTTACCAAACCTTAACGGCATGCAAGTTGCCCGTAGAATCTGTCAACGCTTCGCGACACCTATTCTAATGCTTACTGCTCTTAATGATGAAAACTCGATGCTTGATGGCTACCAAGCGGGAGCCGATCAGTACATAGGAAAGCCTTTTAATGTTGCTGAGCTTCTGATGCGCATCAAAGCGATTCTTCGTCGTGTTGGTTTAGAGCGCCAACGTCAGGCGATGTGCAGTACCGTTCAAACGATCAGTGATCAGCTCAATAGCTTACCACTCACAAGCACGGAAGCCGAGTTACTGAGCTATCTAGTCAAAAACCAAGGTGTGGTGATTTCAAAAGCGGAACTCCAAACCGAAGTATTAAAGAAAGAGCTAAGCCCTTTTGACCGCAATCTTGATATGCACATCAGTAATATACGTCGCAAGCTAGTAGAAGCAGGGCTCTCTAAGCAACATATCAAAACCTTCCGTGGCAAAGGTTACAGCTACCTAGAGGCTGTAAACAATTAATGAAGCTCACGTGCCCACCTTTTATCGCGAAACGTAAAGACAGCTTAGCGTTTAAGTTGTTTAGTTATATGACTGCAATTGTGATAAGTATTTTGGTCGTACAAGCAATGGCGGAGCAAGCTCTCGTGAAAGCCATGCTAAAAGTGCCGGACAGTGTGCGAGAAGAAATGCTCGATCTTGCACATCAAGCCAATGTGCTGATTGAGCACGGAGACATGGATGAACTTGCTGACTGGGCGAACGCGCAAAACTTTTATCTGTTTGTGCTGAATGAGCACCAGCAACCCGTCACTCACCGTTTAATGCATCCACACTTCGAGTTCAAACTTCAATTTAAAAGAAGTATTGATGATCAACTTGAGGGAAAGGTAAATCGCCCGATTATCAATGTCCCTTTGGTTAAAGATAATAGCTTGGTGATTCAACTGCCACATCGACTGCATCCCGCACATGACTTCATTTTATATTTCTCTATTCTCAAAGTGGTGATTGCGGTAGTTATTTTGGCGTTGTTCTCATTGCTAATGGCACGCAACTTACAACAGCCGCTTGATCGCTTAAGAGAAGCAAGCAAAAAGCTATCTAACGGCGACTTTAATGTCAGTGTGGTGAAAGAGTTAAAATCGAATACGCGCGAGTTTAACGAGCTGGCGCAAGACTTCGACCACATGACACAGCAAATTCATTCTCTTGCCGAAAAGCAGCGATTGCTTATAAGAGATGTCTCCCACGAGCTCCGAACGCCGTTAGCAAGACAGAATTTAGTTCTACACCTTTTGCGGAAGCGAGTTGGGGAGAACGAGCAAAGCTTGGTGACCAGGCTAGAAGACGAAGCTAAAGAGCTAAACCATTTGATAAGCGATATCTTGGAGTTCAGTCGCTTGGAAAATGCGCGTTTCGACAAAGGTGCGAAACGCCGTGATTTAGAGGTGTTGCTCGCACCGCAAGTAGAGCGGTGCAAAATCGATTTAAAACCAGAACAAACATTGTCATTCCGTTCAGAAGCAATATGCGCCAAAGCTTTTTGCGAAGAAACGCTCATCATTCGTTGTTTGAATAACCTTGTTGGAAATGCCGTCAAGTATTCAGGGCAAGCATCTCAGATAGAAGTTTCTCTGGCTAATCATGTCAAAGATGGGCAGCAATTGATTTCCATGTCTGTATCCGACAATGGGCCAGGTATTCCAGAGAACAAGTTGGTCGATATTTTTGACCCGTTTACTCGCTTAGATGCATCAAGAGATAAGAAGCTTGGCGGCTATGGTTTAGGTCTCGCGATTGTCAAAGAGTCCATGCGCATTATGGGTGGATCCGTTACGGCGAAAAATCGTGAACAAGGAGGTCTGAGTGTTACTTTGGTGTTCAAGCAGTAAGTATGGTTAAGTCTTATTAACTGTGATATCTATCACGTTATTGTGGCTCATCATCAGAGAGTACTTTACAAAAGTTTGCAAATGCAAAGAATGTAAATTTAATGCAAATGGTAATACTTATCACTTATATTCACCCGCGAAATAATTAAGAGGGAATCGCATTCAACAAGCATGTGACCCGAAAAATAATAATCGGAGTGAAAGGATATGTTTACTAAGAGCCATTTGGCGCTAGTGATCGGTGCGGTGTTAGCAACACCTGCAGTGGCGGACGTTCAAACAGACGAACATGTAGTTGTAGAAGGTCGAGAGTTCGGCTACAAGGCGGATACAAACAGTACAGCAATGCGCATGGAAATGACGCAGCTGGAAACGCCAGGACAAGTAGCGGTTATCGATGAAACGGTAATTGATGAGCAGCGTGCAAGTACACTTGGTGAAGTGCTACGTAACGATGCAAGTGTTAGCGCGGGTGGTACAAGCCGTAACCGCGAACGTTTCTCTCTACGTGGTTTTGAACTTAGCAGTTCAGACGGTTTTCTTCGTGATGGCCGTCAACACTGGTCACACTACCGTCAGCCAATTGAGCTTTTAGAGCGTGTTGAAGTGCTTAAAGGTCCATCAGGCTTGCTATACGGTAAATCTGAGCCGGGTGGCTTGGTAAACATGGTTTCGAAAAAACCAACAACTCAAACACAAGCTAGTTTGAGTCAAGATCTAGGTTCGAATGATCACTCACGCACGGTGCTTGATGTGAGTGGCGCGCTAAATGATGCAGAGACACTGCGCGCGCGCGCAATTTTTGCCAAAGAAAGCTACGGCTCTTGGCGCAGCTACGGCGATGGTACCGAGCCAGAAACGGATCGTACGGTTGCGGGCCTAGTGGTTGAGTACGACATCACCGACAACTTTATGGTGTCAGCGCATTACGATCGCACGAAAGACGATGGTAGCGTGGATTCTGGTGCATACATTATTGATGGCAAAGCGGTTCGCGGTGATAAGTATATCTGGGATGCGCAGTGGTCTGAAATTGATAACGATGTAGAAAACTATGGCATCGATATTAATGCTCAAGTGACTGACAATGTAAACGTAAAAGCGGGTTACAACCGTCAAGACTTTAAGCGTTTTGATGTAGAGTCTTACCCTGGTTTCGATACTTATGACCAAGATACTAAGATCGACCATTCTGGTAACGAACGCAAAGATAATTGGGTGTTTGATACTGCATATATAGATGTGACGACGGACTTTTCTCTGTTTGGTACAGATAACACGTTTTTGGTAGGCGCGAACTATCTAGAGTATACCTATGACCGTTTCCAAAAGTATTACAACCCTATAAGTATAGAAGCCGGTCAGTCAGTGCCTCGTCCTGGCTACTCTGGGAAAGTTAAACAGTCCACAAGCGAGCACGACACTTGGGGTATCTACGCGCAAAACATGATGACGATTAATGATTACTGGCAAGTGCTTGCAGGTGTTCGTTATGACGAAAAGCGTGATGATGACCTGACTGAAAACCAGGTTTCTCCAAAATTTGGTGTAATTTTCCACCCCGCGACGAATGGCTCGGTTTACGTTCAGTACTCTGAAAGCTTTATGCCGCAAGGTGAAGTCAGCAGTGGTCGTGGCAAAACTTACGTGAACGATGGCGAGAAGCTAGATGCAGAGCGCGGAATTTCTTATGAAATCGGTACGAAGTGGGAACTGTTTGATCAGCGCTTATTTGTATCAGGTGCTGTGTTTGATATCACATTAGAGAACATGTCGCTAGATGTTGAAAGTGGTAAAGATGCTAGTAATAAGGTTCTACATAAGAAAACTCAAGGTGGTGAGCAAGTACACAAAGGTGCTGAGCTAATGGCCCAAGGTTTTGTGACCCCTGAGTTGTCGCTAACCGCTTCTGCAATGTATTTGGATGCAGAGTTGACGAAAGCGGATAAAAAATTCGAGGGTAACCGCCCTGTAGATGTGCCAGAGTTCTCGGCAAGTCTATGGTCTAGCTACAAGGTTCAAGACAATACGAACCTAAACCTTGGTTTGATTTATGAAGGTGATCGCTACGGTGATGCAAAGAACACCTTCAAGAAAGATGGCTACGCTCGCGTTGATATGGGCGTGTCATACAAACATAAGTACGATGAAAACTTGGATATCATTGCTCGATTCAATGTAGAGAACTTATTCGATACCGACTACTTCGCAGGTGGTGGTAGCACGAATAGCGAGCAAAAAGGTGCGAGTGGGGTTGTGGTTGGAGAAGACCGCAACTACATGGCAACAATCCAGTTCAAGTACTGATAACAATTTGATTATTAAAGGGGAAGGGTAGTCTTCCCCTTTGGTCGTTTTTGGAACACAGAAATATAACTCGTATGAATCTAATGAAATCAAGTATCGCTCTGTTGATATCATCGGTTTTGATTCCCGCTCACGCGGCGAACTTAAACGATGCACAAGCTGTGCAGAGTAAAACAAACCAGTCGTCGGCGGTAAGCCAAAAACGTATTGATGCAAGCGCAGAAAAATCACTTACTCTAGAAGCTGAAATTGAGCAGCTGCAAGAGGAAGTCGGTAACTTGAAGATTTATCGCGATCATCTTGCAAGCCTTGTTGAGAGCCAAAATCAAGAAGTTGATAGCTTGAACGAGCAAATTGAGCAGATTGCTCAAACTCGTCAAGGTGTCGTGCCTTTGATGTATCACATGCTTGAGGGCTTAAAAGTGCTCGTCGCTAACGACAAGCCTATACGCAAAGCGCAACGTGAGGAGCGAATAGCAAAGCTGGATTCCATGATGACGCGTGCAGACGTTGCGGATGCAGAGAAGTTTCGTCGTATTTTAGAAGCGTACCAAATTGAAATGGATTACGGCACCAAGCTTGGCGTTTACCAAGGCAAGATTAACCTGGGTGACAATGAAGCTTTGGAGGCGGACATTCTCTATTTAGGGCGTTTGTCTTTGGTAGCACGTAGCTTATCTGGTGAGACATTCTGGAGCTGGTCACAGCAACAACAAGCATGGCAACAAGTGGGTTCTGAGCAAAAATCAGAGCTAGATAAAGCGTTCGCTATGGCGAATAAACAGATCGCGCCGAGTATGTTAACTCTGCCAGTGTCGTTAACCGCTGCGGAGGGCAAATAAATGATGAAAAAATGGTTATCGGTTGCATTAATCTCGACAGCCGCATTAATGCCTCATACAACTTTTGCTAGTGATGCGTTGTTACAAAAGGCGCAGCAAGAAAATCGTCAACAGCAATCGCACAATGTCGCGCGCGAATCAGGTTTTAAGAAAACAGAGCAAGAGCTACAGGCTATAAAGAATAAATTGGCCGCAGAGCGAGCGGCTCTTCAAGAAGAAGCGGACTCATTAAGTGTTACTTTCGGTGAAAACGAAGCGGAACTGGCGCAGCTAGAAGAAAAGCTACGTCTAGAAACCGGGAGCTTAGGTGAGCTATTTGGCGTCGTTCGCCAGAACGCAAAAGAGCTAGAGTCAGAGCTCAAGAGCTCAGTAACGGGTGTTGATGCAAACTCATATCAGAAAGATATCGATGCAATTGTTGCAGCTAAATCACTGCCAACGTTGACCCAACTTCAGGCGATGTGGCGCAGCATGGAAGAACAAATCAAAGCAAGTGGTGAGATGGCAAACGTCTCTTTCACACTGCTAAATGGCGAAGGTCGTGAACAAACGGTTAATGGTGTTCGTCTTGGTTCTATGGCGCTGCTGGATGACACTGGCTACGTTAAGTGGAATGGTCAACGCGGAGATGCGGTAAACTATCTTCGTCAGCCTGAAAGCGGTCCAACAGCGAATACTATTTCCTCTGGTGACATTGATGCGCTTGTCATTGACCCGTCACGCGGCATTCTTCTTGAGCAGCTCGCAAACTCACCGACTTTGGCTGATCGCCTAAATGCAGGCGGCGTTGTCGGTAAAATCATCCTTGGTTTATTAGCTATCGGCCTATTGATTGCTCTCGTACGTGGTGCATCTCTGATGATTTCGCGCCAGAAAATCATGAAGCAACTGAAAACTCCAGCACAGCCAGGAGACAACCCTTTGGGTCGTGTGCTTGCGGTGTATCAGAAAGACAAGCATCGCAGCGTAGAAGCGTTAGAGCTACGTCTTTTGGAAGCCGTTGTTGATGAGCAAACCCACCTAGAAAAAGGGTTATCGATGCTGAAGCTTCTTGCTGCGCTGGCCCCTATGCTTGGTCTACTGGGCACCGTAACGGGTATGATCGAAACCTTCCAAGTCATCACTCAATTTGGTAATGGTGATCCGAAAGTAATGGCGGGTGGTATTTCGATGGCGCTTGTAACTACTGTACTTGGCCTTGTTTCAGCCATGCCATTGTTATTGGCGCACAACGTATTGAGCTCTCAAGCAGAAAATATTCGCAGTATCTTAGAAAAGCAAGGTATCGGTTTAGTTGCAGAACAAGCTGAGCGAGATATGCCGAGCAACAAAAGTCACTCTAACACCTTAGCGGAGAACGCAGCGTAATGGAGCAGATCCTACTCAACACATTGGGTTTGATCAGTGAGGATTGGGCCACAACCTTGATGAGCTTTATGCAGCAAGGTGGTCAAATCCTATGGTGGCTGGCTGCCGTCGTGGCGGTGTGCTGGCTGTTGGTTATGGAGCGAGTTATTTATCTCACAACGGTTTTCCCTGGGGTAAAGAAACAGCTTTGTGAGCAGTGGCAAGCAAGATCAGAGCACCACTCTTGGTACGCGCATCAAATCCGTGAAGGATGGATTGCAAAAGCGCAAATCGAACTGCGCCAAAACCTATCGACTATTAAACTACTTGTGGCGGTTTGCCCAATGTTAGGGTTGTTAGGGACGGTGACGGGCATGATTACGGTGTTTGACGTAATGGCATCGCAAGGCAGCAGCAATCCGAAATTGATGGCTTCTGGTATCTCACTTGCTACGCTGCCAACCATGGCGGGTATGGTAGCAGCGCTGGCGGGCATGTTTATTCATGCTCGCCTTAGCAAAGTGTGTGAACGAAAAGCTATCCAGTTAGAACAATCTTTAAGGAGTCAAAAGTGAGACTCGGACGCAGACCTAACCAACAAGATGAAGCTCAAGTCGATTTAACGTCGATGCTTGATATCGTCTTCATCATGTTGATCTTCTTCATTGTGACCAGTTCGTTTGTACGTGAATCCGGTGTAGAAGTGAACCGCCCTCAGGCTTCTAATGTGGTAAGCCAAAAAGATGCGGGCATTTTTATCGCAGTAACGGCAGCAAATGACGTGTACATCGACAAACGAGTGGTTGATATTGAGCGTGTTGAGGCCTCTATTGAGCACTTGTTACTTGATCAGCCTGATGCTTCGTTAGTTATCCAAGCTGACGAGCATGCTTATAATGGCACTGTCGTGAAAGTGATGGACGCTGCAAAAGCGGCGGGCGTGAAAAACATCGCATTGGCGGCGGAGAAACCTTAATGGGCAGGCTGTTACTTGCACTACCAGCATCATTGTTAATTTCTGTGAGCCTGTTTAGCTTTATGGCGTGGATGGTTGATAAAGGCAACCAGCGAGCGCCAGAAGCTTCGGAAGCGGTTCGTTTTGATATGGTGATGGTAGAGAATGAAGCAGACGTGCAGCGTCGTCAACGTTCAGTGCCGGAGCAACCAGAACCACCCCAAGCGCCGGAGCCAATGGATCTGTCTCAAGCTGACACTCAAATGGAGCCAATGAGCCAGATGACGCCAGTCAGTGCTTTAGGTTTGAACACTGCTCTTGAAGGTATCGCGATCAGCGCGCCAAACTTGAAGGGAACAATGGGCAACCAACAAGCACTGCCGTTGTATCGTGTTGATCCTCGTTATCCAAGTAAGGCGCTGAAACGTAGAGTTGAAGGCTATGTCATTATGCGTTTCACGATCGATGCAACAGGACGACCAAAAGATATTGAAGTGATCGAGGCTGAGCCACAGCGTATGTTCGAAAGGGAAGCAATCCGTGCGCTTAAAAAATGGAAGTATCAGCCAAAAGTTGAGGATGGTGTGTCAATTGAGCAGTATGGACAAACCGCTAAAGTGGAGTTCAAGTTAGCCAAATGATGAAAAAATTCCTAATCGGTACGGTATTAAGCCTGAGTGCACTTTCAACCATTGCCAGTGAGTTAAGCCAATACACTGCCGCGAGAGTTCAACGAGCACACAACTTGGCTCAAGAGGAGAAACTAAAAGAAGCGATTTCATCTCTTGAAGCTATGGAGCTTTCTCGTGGATATGACCAAGCTTATGTCGCTCGAATGTTGGGTATTTTTTACTGGCAGAATGAGCAAACTCAAGCAGCAATTAAGCAACTTGAGTTGGCAGTCAATAGTGGTTTGCTACAAGATGAGCAAGCATGGCAAACCCGAAAAATGTTGGCAGATATACTGCTGAACGAGCAACGCTTTTCTAAGGCGTTACCTCATTACTATGCCTTGAGCAAAAACATTCCTAAAGGTCAAAAAGCGCATGAGCTATGGCTGCGTATTTCCCAATCTCATTATCAACTGAGTCAGTGGCAGAAAGTGCTTTCAGCAATGGCTCGTTATGAGAAGTTTGATCAGCCAGACAAGCTTGGCGCATTGTCGATAAAGCTTTCTGCTGAGCTAGAACTGAAAAAGTGGAAGCCGGCAATCTCGACCATCAAACGCTTGATCGCGATTGAACCTGAGCGAATTGAATGGTGGCGTCAGCTTGTTGCTCTTTACCTGCGTGTTGATGACAACAAACGTGCTCTGGACTCTTTGGCGTTGGCAAAACTGAAAGGGTTACAACTTAGCCAAGATGACTTAAAGCTGCTGTCACAATTGTACGTGAAACGAGGTATTCCTGAGAGAGCTGCGTTAGTGATGAACGAGCTAGAGGATGTAAACTCGAATAGTAAACTGAAAGCTCAGCAAGCGACGTATTGGCAAATGGCAAAAGAGTGGGAAGAGTCTATCGATAGTTGGCGTGTTGCTGCTCAGTTAGACCGACAGTATTACTGGAACTATTCTCAATTATTGGTGCAAGAAGGCCACTATAAAGATGCCCTTGCCGCGCTCGATAAGGTCAGCGGTCGTAAAGCGGATGTCGCACTTATCAAAACTCGCGCTTATTACAAACTTAAGCGGTTTGACGATGCACTCGCTAATGCCAAAAGAGCGAATGAGATTAAACCGTCGAATCAGGCAAAAAGTTGGGTTAAGTATCTATCACAGCTACGCAAAGTAGAATCGACGCAAAACTCATAGCGAACATTTTTATTAAATACCCGAGCTCAGTCTCGGGTATTTTTTTGTCTAAAGTCATAAAGGCTATTTATTGTATGAGCTTTTCATAAAAAGCTAATGCATCAAATGGTCGGGAGAAAAAAGGGCTTTTCTCTATATATTCTTGATGTACCTTGCTCAGTGTTTCAAACTTTTCTCTCGATGTAGGTTCGATATGAAAAGTTAGGCTTTCAGTCGATTCTACAAGCTTTAATGTTGAGGTTCTTGAAGCGTTATTTTTTGCTATTAATAGATAATATGCTAGCTCTTGCTTCTCTTTTAATACACAAGCCTCAAAAGCTTTCTCGCTTAAAAACGGCAGAACAGGAGTTAATGCTTCTATATGTTTCTTTGAATACTCTAGGGTTTGTTTGTCAGGTGCATTCTGGTCTGCCATAGATTCGCACTGCTTTATTTTCGCACCATAATTATCGATAGATTGGCTTACGTTGTTAAACAAACTGGCTTCAAACTTTTCACTTGCGAAAGTGACACTTGAGAAAAGTGATAAGAGAATTATTACAACATTCTTGTTCATATTTTTCCTTCTGAACTGCACCATAACGTTTGGCTAGCATCAGAAAATCTTCTCTATCTAACCCAACACTAACTTCTTAGCTTACCTTTTTAATCTAGCTTATCGATAGCTTTTAAGTTTTTCATTAAATATACATAAAGGCGCATTTTGGTGGAGTCTATCCCACTTTTTAGTATTGGAAATATCATTAAATTTTGAGTCATTAAAATTGATAGGGTTATTATCTAGAGGGTAAGCAATCGTTAACTCACATTGGCTCAAATAGTTACAACATGCGCCAGCCAAGCTGAATTGAAAAGGTAAACAATGTAAATTAAATGCCAATACGAATGATTATCACCTAAATTATGCCCCACATTTATTGGTGATGATTGTTTCTATGTTGCTTAAAAGCAAAGGTGTTCAAACTTGGGCTCGCCGCCTACATATCTATATTTCGATGGCTCTTCTCTTAGTTACGCTGTTTTTTGCAATAACTGGAATTACCCTCAATCGCCCCGAATTATTTGAACGCAGTGAACCTATCATTCAACAACATACTCTTACGGTTCCACACTCAGTTCTATTCTCACATTCAGATACCTTTCAACCTAATCGTGAAGGGCTGGTGGCTTTCTTGACTAAAGAAACCGAGCTTCGCGGCACTCCCTCCGCACTAGATGTGTATACCGAAGTTGAGCAAGGTGAGTTGTTACTCGGAGAGCTGTCTATGGATTTTAAAGGCCCAGGTTATAACGCTACGGTCTTTATTGATATGACCACCGGTGCGGCAGAGGTTGAAACGACGCACTACGGTATTGTTGCGCTGCTGAACGATCTACATAAAGGACGCAACAGTGGTGGGATTTGGAAGTGGTTTATCGACGTCACTGCGCTTTTGATGGTGTTTTTTGTTCTAACAGGTGTGTGCTTATTACTGCCTAAGAAGAAGACGCTTAGAACGTCAATGCAATGGATGAGCTTTGGTACGTTACTGTCGCTCGTGATTTATTTTTTTGCTGTTCCATAACAGCTTTTTTAGAGAACACTTATGTTGAACACAGGAAGATTTTTCCGCCGTAATCACTTTTGTAAAGCCGCTTTGATCGCGGCTTTTGCTCCTTTCTCTCTTTCTGCGGCTCCTCTACCAGATAACGCGAAGATCGATTTCGAATTCGAACTTCCAAAGATAGACACTTCAATGTACGCACGCCCTTATGTGGCGGTTTGGGTTGAAAACGACCAGCGTAAACCGGTTAAAACCATTCAGCTATGGGTAGGAAAAGACGAATGGCTAAAAGACCTGCGCAGCTGGTGGAGAAAAGCGGGTCGTTATGATCGTGAACTTGTTGATGCGGTGACGTCTGCAACGCGCCCTGCTGGACAGTACCGTTTTGTCTGGGACGGAACCAATGATGCAGGAAAGCGTTTGGAGCAGGGAAATTACACATTGTACGTCGAAGTCGTTCGTGAACACGGTGGGCGTAACTACTTACGTCAAAAAATAACGCTAGCGGACAGTGAAGTGCGCTATGAGCTTAAACCAACTCAAGAGACGGGTGTCATCACCGTCAATTATCAAGTTAAGTGATTAAAGGACACAACAATGAAAACCAAAATCAAAGCAGTGGCATTGGCGAGTGTAATGGCAATGGGATTGGCTGCAACAACCACCGCACAAGCGCATCCACGTTGGGTTCTGCCTTCTCACTTTACGGTTTCAAAAGAAGGCGGTGACTGGCTGACATTTGATGTTACTGCTTCTCACGGGACGTTTGTTTTTGATAAGCCTGCGGGTAGTGACCAAGCGTTCGTGGTGATGCCGGATGGCCGTTCTGAGCGTCCTAACTTTGTTGTTCGTGGCAAACGTCGTTCTATGTTTGATTTCTTTTTTACGGAAGAAGGCACGCACAAAGTCGCGATCAATAATCAGCCGAGCTACTACACCCAATACAAAGCGGGTCGTCGTGATACGGTGAAATGGGCGCGAGCAAACAAAGCTGAGCGTCATGATGTACTTCCAAAACAGGCGCGTGATGTGGTTACACAACTGAGCTACACCCGAGCAGAAAGCTACATTACGGTTGGTATGCCAACGGACAAAGCGTTGGAGATTGAAGGCAAAATGCTGGAGATGAAGCCGGTCACGCATCCATCGGATATCATTGAAGGTGAACCAGTCACTTTCCAGTTTTTCTTCAATGGTGAGCCACAAGAGGGCGTCACAGCGGAGATCACACGTGAAGGCACCATGTACCGAAACCATCAAGAACAAATCGATGTGGTGAGTGATGAAGATGGCAAAGTGATCTTCACGCCAGAGGTCGCAGGGCGCTACTTAATGAAAGCGAACTACAAAGGTGAATTAAAAGATAATCCATTGGCGGATAAAGCGAGTGCCAATGTTCACCTTACGTTTGAAACTCAACTTAACTAATCGAATTAGGCTCAGCAATCGCTGGGCCATTTTGGAATCATCATGAATAACACTTCTCTTCTCAAAGCTGCTTTGCTTTTTCTGGATTTGCTTCTTTTCACGCTGCTGCACACTTCCCTCTGATGAGTTGTCACTTGGCGCAAGATAAAGTGATTTGTGAAGCGGGCTACTCGGATGGATCGACAGCGGTCGACTACGATGTCGAAATGTACGATTACGACGACAATCTGATCGCCAAAGAGAAAACAGATAAGCGTTCCATAGCAGAATTTACTCACCCTGAAACAGATTTCTATTTGGTATTTGATGCCGGACATGAAAGCCCGGTGGAAGTGGATATCGTTGAGCTGAAAGAGAAATGAGTGTACAGAAAGTTCGTCCCGATGATGGTAACCGAGAAGGAAAGTGGGTCGCACTGACTATCGCAGCGATTCTCGGTTCTGCAGCCATACTTATGCCCTACCATCAGGTCGCGACTGAAAAGCCAGACATACAGGCTCATCAAGTTTTAATCACGGACTTACATCAAAACGAGTTGGGTTTGATCGCTGAACTTAAGCTTGCTCATGAAGAGATTCGTGATTTGCAGCTAGAAACTGGAACTTGGCCTGAGGTCTCTGACATGGAGGCGCTTTGGATTGCTCCTTTCGTAAAAGACCAAAATTGGAAGCGCAAAGGGTCTCATCAGTGGAAACGAATCGATGACGGAGTCTACATTGGCATGAAGAAAAATGCCCAAGGTTCTGCCTCTATGCTTCTGGATAGCCGTGGCTCTCAAGCTGATATTTGGTTTAGTGATTCTAGCCGATCGTTAAATGCGGAGGTACTAAGCGATCTAGCAAAACGCCGCCAGCATGGCTGGCAACAAATCGTTCTGTCAGATTCCTCTTCTTCCCATTCTCACGCCCATTAAGACAACATAATTGATAACTACTATGATCAAACGCTCTCTTTTACGTCGTATTCTTACAGCCACCGTGTTATTGACGGTGTCTTCTACTGGCTTTGCTGCCGATAAACTCAGTATTGGTATTACGCTTCAACCTTATTACAGCTATGTCAAAGCTGTTGTTGATGACAAGGCGAACATCATTCCTCTGGTCGATGCTGGTTTTAACCCTCATAACTATTTACCGCAACCCAATGATCTTAAGCGTTTGAATAAAATGGATGCGATAGTGATCAATGGTATTGGTCATGACGATTTTGCACTGAAAGTGATCAAAGCCTCTCAGCGTGATGATCTCGTGGTTATCGAAGCGAACAAAGAAGTGCCTTTATTGCCCGCTATGGGGCAGTCTGTTGGTCAAGG
Source organism: Vibrio sp. M60_M70 (assembly GCF_037162085.1). Classification (NCBI taxonomy): domain Bacteria; kingdom Pseudomonadati; phylum Pseudomonadota; class Gammaproteobacteria; order Vibrionales; family Vibrionaceae; genus Vibrio; species Vibrio sp. M60_M70. The sequence goes on along the minus strand of NZ_JARLUL010000002.1, from coordinate 78,991 downwards.
AGCAGTGAACCCTCACACCTTTGTTGGTCTATCGACCACTATTCAAAAGGTTTACACCATCGCGAGTGAGCTAAGTAAACTGGACCCAGACAACGCTACTTTTTATCGCCAAAATGCTCGTAAATATGCGAAAACTTTCCGCCTGATGAAGCGTGATGCAATGTTGTCTCTTGGTGAGTTGGACACAGCTGGTATGAAGGTGGCGACAACCCATAATGCTTACGGCTATATCCTTCAGGAGTTTGGTGTTGACGTCGCAGCTGTCATTGAGCCTGCTCATGGCGTTGAACCAAGTGCCAGTCAGTTGCAGGAAACGATTGAGAAAATTCGTGAATCGGGCATTGATGTGCTGTTTTATGAGCTCAACATGCCGAACCGTTTTGTTGATACCATCGAAGAGGCGACTGGGGTGCAGCTTTATCGCTTTTCTCACATGACTCACGGTGAGTATGAGGCTGATAAAGTCGAACTTGAGATGCGAGATAACGTGGAAACGCTCATTGAGGCAATGAAGTTTGTTGCGAGCAAGCGAGCAGGGGAAAAGGCGTAATGACTGGACCTTCCGTTTCCTTAAGTAACGTGGGCCTAAAATACGCCGACAATATTATTTTGCAGAACATCAGCGCTGAATTCGAGAGCGCTAAATGCCACGTTATCATGGGGCCGAATGGTGGTGGGAAAACCTCTTTGCTTCGTTCGATACTTGGGCTAACACCATTTTCAGGAAACATTGCACTCAATTGGCCAGAGCAATCAGCTGCATCGGGTAAGATAGGATATGTACCACAAAAGGCGATGTTCGAGGCAAGCCTCCCGTTAACCGTGATGGATTTTGTGCTGCTTAATCAAACCCGTATCCCTCTATTTTGGCGACGTAAAACTAAACAAACTCAACATGCCCTGGCCCAGCTGGATCGCGTGGGCATGGCAACGCGTTGCGATCGTCGTATGGGGCAACTCTCTGGCGGTGAGCAACAGCGTGTTTTGTTTGCGCAAGCTTTACTGGATGAGCCCAATTTATTGGTTTTAGATGAACCTACAACTGGTATGGACGAGCAAGGTGTTCGGTATCTTGAAGGTTTGATTCATGAAGTCGTTGGAGAAGGCAAAACGGTACTGGCAGTACACCATGACGTGACCGCAGTGCGCCGTTTAGATGCTCAGGTCCATGTCGTAAATCGTCAAATTGTGGCGTCAGGTCACCATTCAGATGTGCTAAGCCCTGATCGTATAGAAACATTATTTAAGCACTACACAGCAAAAGTGGAGGCTGCATAATGGATTGGTTACGAGAGTTAGCGGTTAGCGGCGTTGAAGCTGGATGGTTAAGCGATAGCTTTTCTTATGCCTTCATGGTGAACGCAATTGTGGCTGCGTTGATATTAGGACCATTACTTGGTGGTCTTGGGACATTAGTCATCGCCAAGCGACTGGCTTTTTTCTCTGAAGCGGTTGGGCACGCTGCGCTTACCGGAATCGCGATTGGTGTGTTGCTCGGTGAGCCGCCAGAGAATCCGATCATCGGATTGTTTAGCTTTTGTATGATTTTTGCGCTGTTGCTTCACTTTGTTCGTAATCGTACGAATGTACCTTACGACACACTGGTTGGGGTTTTTCTTGCGCTAGCGTTAGCGGTTGGTGCTGCGCTGTTAATGTACGTTGCTCGTAAGATCAACATTCACATGTTGGAGAACGTGTTGTTTGGCTCGATCTTGACTGTGACGGACAACGATATCCTTATTTTAGCGATCAGTTGTTTGATCATATTACTGCTTCTTATTCCAACGTTTAACCGCATTTTGCTGACTTGTATCAGCCCGGATATTGCACGTGTACGCGGCTTTAATACCAGCTTTTATGATTACTTATTTGTCATGATGATCACCTTGGTCACTATCGCCGCGGTAAAGATTATTGGCGCGGTATTGGTTGGTGCATTGCTACTGATTCCTGGTGCAACGGCTAGGTTATTGACTAAACGCATGGGCACTTTCGTTCTCCTTTCTTCTTTATTGGCAACCATTGCGTGTTTAGTCGGAACCATACTGCCGATGGAGCTTGAGCTACCAGTGCCATCAGGCGCATCCATCATCATTGTTTCTGCGGCCTTTTTCCTAACAGCAACGGTTTACCGAATTATCCAAAAAGCGTAACCCTTTTTATAAAGTAATGAACATGAAGATAAAAAAATTAGCGATAACTTTTGGTTTGGTTATAGCGACGACACTTCCATCGTTGGCAAGCGCCAAAGACATTTTAACCAGCACTCCCGTCACGTACATGTTGTCTGAGCAACTCATGAAAGGTACAGGGATAGAGACTCAGTATCTGCCTCCAAAGCGTTACGGCGTTGAGCGTCTTGAGAACTGGTTCGCAAATAAAGGTACAGAGCAAGTTAAGCAAGCGGGTCAAGCCGCGACGGTTGCTATTACTCTTGGTGCGATTTGGAAACAAGACCCGACTTATGTTTACGCTCGACAGGGCAACATTCACTTGATTGAAATCGATGCATCGCAGGCCATTTCTCCTAGAGCTCAAGGAGTTGCAGTACTGACATTGGAAAACGGGTCAACATCGAAGTACGCGTGGCTGAACCCTACAAACTTAATCCGAATGGCGGGCATTGTTGGAGAGGATCTACAACGTGTATATCCTGAGCACCAAAAGGCGATTCAAACGAATCAACAGGCTTTTATGCTCAATGTGCGTGAACTGCTCAACCAACAACAGGCAGAGATCTTCGATAAAGGCATCGATTCAGTGGTACTGATGAGTGAGTCACTAGAGGACTTTGCCTCTGGCAACCAATTGTTTGTGGTTGGGCGCGAATTTAAGCCAGAACTCGAGTGGACAGAAGAAGACAAATTATCTTTAAAAGCTCAGTTTGAACAAGATAAAACGCTATGGTTAGTGACGGATAAACGACCGTCGAAAACCTTGACATCGCTTATTAAACCGAGTCGTATACTGCAAATTGATGTTATTGACCGCTGGGGCAGTAAGGGTATCAAAACTGAGAAGCCACTCGCACGTTGGGAGATGTGACACGTAAAAAGCCACAGATTTTATGATGGGGAATGAAAAGTTCCCTATTTTTTTGTGACTTAGCTCAAAACGTGAGCATTAATACCACTGGTTGCATAAGAAAGTGTTTGTTTCATTTCTATTTCATTACTACTTTGTTATGTGTTCGTTGCGATTGATTCGGATTTAATCTGTCTCTAAGCGAACCGGTACAAACAACTATACGGATGTTAACAATGAAAATGAAAACTCTAGCCGTTGCAGTGGCGGCACTAGCATGTGGTTCACAGGCCTTCGCAGCAGAAGTTTATAACAGCGATGGTACATCTTTATCGATCGGCGGTCACGTTTCAGTTGGCGTGGGTGAGTATTTCGAAGAAGAAGTAAAAGTTCACCAAGTGTCTCCACGTATCAATGTTGCGGGCAAGAAAGACATTGGCAATGGTATCACTATCGACGCTAAAGGCGAATGGGCACTTAACTACCTTGACGGTGGTGATCAGTCATTTTCTACGCGTCTAGGTTACATCGGTGCAACTCATGAGCAGTACGGTCGCCTTGTTGCGGGTACTCAATGGTCACCGTACTACGATGTAGCTGGCGTTGCGGATCTACCAATCGCGTTTGCGAACGATTTCTTGTACAGCAACCACGGTAGCCTAGGTTCAGCTCGTGCTGATAAAATGCTTAGCTACCGTAAAGGTTTTGAATTTGGTGAAGGTTTTGCTTTCAACCTTGGTCTAGGTTGGCAGGGTAAGCAAACTAGCGAATACAAAGTAACAGATCAAATTAAGCCTGAAACAGTATTTGAAGATCGTGGTCAAATCGCACTAAGCGGTTCTGTTGCGGGCTTCGGTCTTGGCTACGTATACAGCGGCGGTGATGTTAAAAACGCGACTCTAGGTACTAAGACAGCTGAATCACACTTATTCTCTGTAAACTACGGTCAGTACGGTTCAGGTCTATACGCAGCAGTAGTATACGGTATGAACGAGTACTTCTACCAAATGCGTAAAGACACTTCTCAACTTGAAGCTCTTTTGGCATACGGCGTAAACGATTGGACATTCAGCGTTAACTACGAAGGCGTAGAAGACGAAGAAGACAATAAGACAGTTTCAAGCGAAACTGCGCTACAAGCAGAGTACGCTGTAACTCCTGCTTTCGTAACGTTTGCAGCTTACCAGTTTGATCTAGGTAACGACTACAACAATGAAGAGAACGACTACTGGACTCTAGGTGCTCGTTACTACTTCTAATAAATAGGCCAGTTTCTACTGCCTAAACACATTTATTGTGTTAACGCCTACTCGTTGTGAGTAGGCGTTTTTCTTTCTGCTATCCTTTGGCTATAAGAGACGCTAGTCATTCTGTGCTTAGGTAACCCCACTCTTTGTTTAGAGAGTGCGTCTATAAAAAATGCCCGCAACTTGCGGGCATTTTTGTTGTTAGAAGAGATGCAGTTCTATTAATACGCTTATTTTTTATCGAGTAAATCGAGGAAGAAGGCATACTCTAGCGCATCTTCTTTTAAGCGCTTAAATCGACCAGATGCGCCGCCGTGTCCGGCTTCCATATCGGTTTTGAACAACAAGACGTTATCGTCTGTCTTCATTTCACGAAGTTTGGCGACCCACTTCATTGGTTCAAAGTACTGTACTTGAGAGTCGTGCAAGCCAGTCGTTACCAACATGTTCGGGTAGTTTTGCGCCTTGATGTTGTCGTAAGGCGAGTAACTCAACATATAGTCATAGTATGTTTTGTTATTTGGGTTACCCCATTCATCATACTCATTGGTGGTCAATGGAATCGATTCATCGAGCATGGTGGTTACCACGTCCACAAACGGAACATGTGCACCGATACCGCGGTACAGTTCTGGTGCTTGGTTGATGATAGCCCCCATTAAGAGACCTCCTGCAGAGCCACCAACAGCGAAGACTTTATCTTTCGCGCCGTAGCCTTGTTCAACCAAACCTTTAGTCACATCAATAAAGTCGTTGAATGTGTTTTGCTTGGTTAGTTTTTTACCGTCTTCATACCAAGGGCGGCCAAGCATTTCAGATCCACGAATATGAGCAATGGCGTAAACAAAGCCGCGATCCAATAGACTCAAACGTGTCGAGCGGAAAGTTGGCTCAATGGTTGCGCCATAAGACCCATAACCATATTGGTAGAGTGGATTCGTACCATCTTTCTTAAATAAGTCTTTACGATACACCAAAGAAACGGGTACTTCTTTACCGTCACGGGCTGTGACCATGATGCGTTCTGATTGGTAATTGTCAGGATTAAAATCACCAAGTACAGGTGTTTGCTTCATGATTTCTGACCCGCCCGTTTTTAGATCGAAATCGTAGTAGGTTCCTGGAGTGGTTAAACTGCTGTAATAAATACGAACTTTCTCGTTATCCAGCTCTAGGTTACCTGTCAAATAGGCAGCAAACGCATCGTCATTAAATGTGAGGGGGAATTCTTTTCCTGTTGAAAGCTGACGTACAGTGACGCTTGCTAGGCCGTTAGAGCGCTGCTCATAGACGATGTGATCATCGAATAACTCGAAGTCGACAAGTTGAGTGTTGTCGTCTGCGGCAATCACGTCTTGCCACTTAGAGCGATCGTGCATCTCTTCTTGCTTAACTTTCATCAAACGGAAGTTCACGGCTTGATAGTTGGTATAAATGTAATACCAATCGCCTAGCTTAGAAATGCTGTATTCAATGCCATTTTCACGAGGATAAAAAGGCTTCGCCTTTGCTTTAGGGTTGTTCGCATCGATGATGGAGACGCCGCTGGTTTCTGTACTGGAATGCCAGATATAAATATCTTCGCCATCTTTGCTTTTGCTTAGTGAGGTGTAATAGGCGCTGTCGGTTTCTTCAAAAATCAACTCATCACTGCTTTGTGGCGTGCCTAAAACATGACGATACACTTGGTAGCCCAGCAAGGTCTGTGGATCTTTTTTGATGTAGTAAAAGGCGTTGTTATCGTTCTGCCATGCAATCGCGCTTGAGGCGCCTTCGATTTCATCTTGTAGGTAATTGCCTGTTTTCAGATCTTTGATCTTAAGAGTGTAAACGCGGCGGCTTAATGTATCTTCGCCATACGCTAGTAAGTTTTCATTCGGACTAACGTACAAGCCGCCAATACTGAAGAACTCATGTTCTTTTGCAAGTTCATTGACATCTAAAATGACTTGCTTGTCTTTGCCTGCAAAGTCTTTAGCTCGAAGGTGAACTTCGTATTCGTTATCTCCGGTCACTTCACTTGAGTAGAAGTAGTTGCCTTTACGCACAGGAACGGAGTTGTCGTCTTTTGCTATGCGACCTTTAATTTCTTCAAATAGTTCATTTTGAAGAGCTTCAGTGTGCTTGAGAACGGTTTCCGCATACTGATTTTCTTGCTCTAGGTGCTGCAAAATTTCCGGATCTTTACGTTCGTCGTCACGCATCCAGTAGTAGTTATCAACGCGAGTATCACCATGAATAGTCATCGCGTGAGGGACTTTTTTCGCAACCGGAGCTTGAGTTTGTTGAGCAACGATCTGTGATTGGGAGTATTGAGTCATGCTGGGAGTTCCTTGATTGCTGCATCCGGCGACAAGCGCGACCGAGACGGCCAACGTAGTTAAAGTGAAACGCATCTGTTTTTGTCCTTATTATACACCCAAGTGGCCTCATCCTGAGGGCTGGGCTTTCATTTCGTTAGTGGTTTTCAGTTGTCCATTCTTTGTTATGAGGTATGCCAAAAAGTGAGAATCCTCAATATTTCCGAGTTGGCTACTCAATTTGAAGGGAGCTGAAAACACATTGTGTAAGTAGCTGTCATTTTTAACAAATATCAATTCGAAAGTTAAATCATTCTCATCGGTAAATCGATATAGTGTGATATGAAAAAAGGGACACACTAGTTTAGTGTGTCCCTTTTGGATTTTGAACGTTAGTCGATAATGATCAGATGACTTGCGGCACTTCGTTTGAGTGGTTGTGCGCTCGATTTACCCACATGAGCCCAAGCATTGCAATTACCGACATTGCCATCATCAAAACACCTAGTGGCATCTGGTTATGCGCTGGAAATAGTGATGCAAGCAAGGTCGCAATACCTGCTCCCAAGTTTTGCATGCCACCCAATGTCGCGCCAGCTGTTCCTGCATGATATGGGAATGGCGCAATTGCTCCGGTTGTTGCGGCTGGGAATAGGATACCCGCACCCAAAAAGTACACGGTTGCGCCACCAACCAGCGTTAACGCCGTGGTTAAACCAAACAAGCCAGGGATGAGCACAATAGCAGAGCCAACAAAAATAGATACCAAGCCCACATTTAAAGCACGACGCTCAGAGCGACGCTGCGCGATGTAGCTAGATAAGCCGGCACCCACCAAGTAACCCGGGATCGGTAAGATAAACAGTAAACTTACCGTTGTTGCTGGTAATGCCAATACACCACCTAGCAATACCCCAGCTGCTGCCTCGAACACACCTACGCCAGCAAACGTCGCAACTAGGCAGATCAAAAAGCCTTGGAAGCGGCGGTCAGACAAAACGTGTTTGTAGCTTTTGGCTACTGGTTCGAACTTGCGTTTCTCTTTTGGTAGAGTCTCCATCATGCTGGTCATCATGGTAATCACCACTGCAATGCCAAACAGCGCTAAGAATAGGTAGCTAGAGCGCCAGCCAAACGCTTCGGTTAAGTAGCCGCCAAGTACGGGAGCCAACAATGGTGAGAAAATCACACACATGCTGATTAAGCTATTTGCTCTGTGTAGCTCAGAACCTTCAAAGCAGTCGCGAGTCAGAGTACGTGACATCGCACCACCGCAGCCAATACCTAAACCTTGGATGAAACTACCAATCAAGAACCATTCAAATTGGTGTGCAAAGAGCGCCACCAATGTACCTACGATGTAGATAAGTAGGCCTGCTATGATGATTGGCTTGCGACCTAAGCGGTCCGATAACGTACCGTACACGAATTGCGATAAGCCATATGGAATCAGGTAACAAGCCATCACAGCTTGAAGTGATGACGCAGACACCAAAAACTCACCCGCCATATGACCGATTGAAGGCACGTACATTGTTTGGGTCATTTGACCCACGGCAGTCAATATTGCGATTAAAAAGGTAAGTTTCGCTAATGGAAACGAAGCAGACATTTGCGTATCTCTCCAAAAAATTTAAGACGTAAAAACCCTTAGCGCTCTAATGCAGAGTGCCAACAGACTTTTGGTGTTACGGGGCTATTTGCGCGAGATATTAGTCTTTGCGTGTACAATTAGCAATCGAAAAGTGTGAAGTTGAGCAAGATAAAAATCTATAATATGCATTAGAAAAACTAATCTTAATTTGCATTCGGAAATAGGCTGCTTTTCTTTGTTGAATTACGTTAAATCTCTTATTTGTTGTGAATGTAAACCTACTTATAGGTCATTGGTTTTTATGGTTAAAATCGAGGGGAGAAGAATTGTTTTGGTTAGCCAGAGCAAGACATGGTTCGAACGAAGAAAAGACTGGAGAAGGCACCATGAACAAAAAGGAGCCGAAGCTCCCTTAGAAATGATTATGTTTATTCGCGGCCAGATGCGTATGCGTAAAGCATTTCTAGCGCGATGGTTGCTCCCGCTAATGCGGTAACATCACTGTGGTCGTACGGAGGCGATACTTCTACAACATCCATACCCACAATATTCATACCGGCTAAGCCACGAATGATCTTCAGTGCTTTGTCTGAGTTCAAGCCACCACAAACGGGTGTACCTGTTCCTGGTGCGAAGGCTGGATCCAAGCAGTCGATGTCAAAAGTAACATACACTGGCTTGTCTGCGACGGTGCGACGAATCTCTTCTAAGATCTCGTTCACCGACATGTCATTCGCTTGCATCGCATTAATCACATTAAAGCCGTGATCCTGCTGTTTGTATTCAGTACGAATACCGATTTGTACGGAGTTCTTCGCAGAGATCAAACCTTCTTTCGGCGCATGGTAGAACATCGTACCGTGGTCGTATGAGCTGCCATTTGCGTAGGTATCCGTATGAGCATCAAAGTGAATCAGAGCCATTTGACCATGATGCTTCGCGTAGGCACGCAGGATAGGCAGTGTGATGAAGTGGTCACCGCCCAATCCCAACATGGTTTTACCGCTTTTTAGAATTTCACTGGTTGCCGCCTCTAGACGGTAAGTGAAATCTTCCGCATCACCGCAATCGAACACGAGGTCACCCGCGTCGATCACTTTCAGCTTATCCAATACGTTGAAGTCCCACGGGAACTTCTTACCTTCCCATGCCAAGTTGACTGAGGCACGGCGAATCGCATCTGGCCCCATGCGTGCGCCTGGACGACCAGATGTAGCCATGTCCAGAGGAACCCCTAGCACCACAACGTCTGCGTCTGCCGATACCGGATTACGAATGTACGGTAGACGTAAAAACGACATAGAGTTGGAGTAAAGCGAATAATCGGTTTTAGTAAACAAATCATTCATATCAGAAGTCCTCTAAATAGGTGTATCCCGCTAGACCTTGTTCTAGTTCTGCTAGGATTTGTGCTTGTTCATTGGCTTCAACTCTTTGGGAAACCAATTGTTTGTAATTGTCACGAATCGCATCCACGTCGATATGAACGTAGCGCATCATGTCTTCTACACTATCACCTTCATTGATGTAACTGATCTCAAATTGACCGTGTTCATCAACATTGACTACTGCACTGTGGGTGTCACCAAATAGGTTGTGCATGTCACCAAGGATTTCTTGGTATGCGCCTACTAGGAAAAAGCCCATTAGGTACGGTTTGTCTTTGCTCCAAGCCGGTACAGGTAGCGTGCTCTCGATGCCTTGACCATCAACGTAGTGATCGATCGCGCCATCAGAATCACAGGTGATGTCCAACATTACCGCACGACGCTCTTCCGCATCGCCAAGACCAGAAAGTGGCAGAACAGGGAACACCTGATCAATACCCCAAGCATCTGGTAGAGATTGGAAGAGAGAGAAGTTCACGAAGAACTTATCTGCAAGACGTTCGCTCAACTCGTCCAGAATCGGACGGTGGAAGCGATTTTTAGTGCTCATCTTGCGGCTTAGTTCGAAGTAAATGCGCAGTGACAGTTGTTCTGCCCACGCACGTTGCTCCAAGTTAAGCACGCCAGTTGCGAATTGAGAGTGTACCTCTGCCAAATCACTTTGGGTATCGTTGTAGATCTCAATTAACGCACGAGCGTCTGTACCATCTTGTAAGTTCTCCCAGTTTCGCCACATGTTTTGTAGCAATAGTGGAGCATCTGCGCCAAGTTCATGCACTTCTTCCGGTTGGTATGTTTCTGTACCAATTACGTTAGAAATCAACACAGCGTGGTGTGCTGTTAGTGAACGACCGGATTCAGAAATGATCACTGGCATCGGTTGTTCGTATTGCTGACACACGTCGCCCACTGTGTTGACGATATTACGTGCATACTCTGCAAGGCCGTAGTTCATCGAGTTCGATGATTGGCTGCGTGTGCCGTCGTAGTCGACTGCCAAACCGCCGCCCACATCGAAGTATTCGATGTTTGCACCCAGTGCGCGCAGTTCGCAGTAGAAACGTGCAGACTCATTCACACCATTACGTACGTCACGGATGTTTGCCATCTGTGAGCCAAGGTGGAAGTGAACCAATTGCATCGCATCTAGGTTGCCTTCGCGTTTCAGACGCTCAATAACGCTGAGCACTTGCGATGCAGACAAACCAAACTTCGATTTTTCACCGCCACTTGCTTGCCATTTCCCCGCACCTTGAGAGGCGAGGCGAATGCGCAAACCAAGGCGCGGTTTTACGCCCAAGCTTTTCGCTTCTTCTAGCACCAGATCCAGCTCAGAAAGCTTCTCTAGTACGATGAATACTTTGTGGCCTAGCTTTTCACCGATCAGTGCAAGACGCACATACTCACGGTCTTTGTAGCCGTTACACACGATCACGGAGCTGCCTTGTTGAGCCAATGCAAGTACTGCCAACAATTCTGGCTTGCTACCCGCTTCAAGGCCAAGCTGCTTGGTTTCTAGTTGAGCTTGGCTCGCTAGAATTTCATCCACCACTTCACGTTGTTGGTTTACTTTAATTGGGTACACCAACAGGTATTTGTTTGGATATTGGTATTCTTCAATTGCTTGGTTGAAAGCGTGGCAAATTCCATGCACACGTTGGTGCACGATTTGCGGGAAGCGCACTAATACAGGCAGATTTAACTGCTTCGCTTCTAGCTCGTTTACAATGGCACTGAAAGGGATTTGATGTGCACGATCACTACGAGGTGATACGTAAACCTCGCCTTGGTCATCAATACCGTAGAAACCTTGGCTCCAGTAGTGAACGTTGTAGTCCGCGCGGATGCGGTCTAATTTAGTTGCTTTTTCCAACTCGATTCTCACAAAAATGTACTTAAGTCCTTAATTAATTAGAAGGAAAAGTACAAAAAAGCAAATCATGAGGCATTAACCTCATACCCTGACACGAACTCCGTGTGCGCGCATTAACGGATAAAAGTGCCGCTGAGTCTAATGATTAAAATCTATCATCTCGATTATGATTTCTTGTCGTGCGTTGATGTGAACATTTGTTTACCAGTGCGTCCATTCAGCTGTTATAGTTGGTCTGACCAGCATGGAAGCGGTCATGAAAAATCTCACTCAAATAAGGACATATTTTGCAGCTGCACAGAATTCAGGGATACATTCAGACCATGTATCTCGCCGAATATCCCGATAAATTAATGTTGCTTGATGGTGCAAGTCGAGCAGACATTCCTCACCTTAAAGATTTTATTGAACATCAACTCCATCGTCCTTTTTCTGACCTAAAGTTGGTCGTTGTAACTCACATGCATCCAGACCACGCTGGTGGCGCGCACAAACTGCGTGATTTAACTGGATGTAAGCTATTGGCCGCAAAGCGAGAGAGCCAGTGGTATAGCGGTGTAGACGGTTGGCTAATGCATTTGACCGATTTGATGTTAGCGCGCTGGATGGCGAACCGGATGCGTAAACCAAAGCAAAACCTGTGGTATTCGCGCAAGCTAAAGCCCGATATCGAACTCATCGATGGTGAGTGTATTCCGGGGTTTGATGATTGGCAGGTACTAGAAACGCAGGGACATACCGATAGAGATTTGTCGGTTTATCATTCTGAACAAGATGTATTGTATGTGGCGGATTTGATGGTGCAGGTTAAGAAACACCTGATTGCGCCGTTTCCCATATTTCATCCAAACCAATATCGCCAATCATTAAAGCGTGTGTTTGAGATGAATCCGCAATGTTTGCTTTTGGCGCATGGGGGAGAGGTGACTTTTGATGAAAAAGCGTATCAGCACATTCTGCATACTGCGCCGACTAAGCCGATGACCCATTGGCGCGTAACAAAGGTTAAAGCTAAGGGCTTGTTGTTTGCGCTATTCGCAGGAAGTAGACGAAGATAAAGCCAGACGAGTGATGCTCAACAAAAACGTTCGATCACTCATCTAAAGCTACGGGGTTAAGATGCCAATAAATGAGATTGGCTAGGGTCTACCAGCACTTTGTCTGCCATGCCCTGACGACCTAACAGCATCATGTAAGTCATTTTTTCACGGTTGGTCAACGTAATGTCGATTGGCCATTGTTTGTCACCCATGCGCAGCATGGTGGTGATAACGCAGCGATGCTCAAAGGTACCGTTTGAAGATTTCACTTTACGGTTTGCCTTTAGCTTCGCTGTGCAGCGAACCACTTGTTCTAAATGATAAACATCCGGGTGCAGATCGAATGCAACGTAAGACTGACCATCTTTTTCAAAGCAATCAATGTTATCTACATGCAATGAAGATGTTTGTGCGCCCGTATCAATGCGCGCTTCAAGGTGAGTAATCCCTAACTCAGGTAAGCAAATAGCTTCGGCGTTCCCAATGATCATTTTCTGATTCATAGTGTCATCCTAGCGATGAGTAATACGAGAGCCTACTAAGCAGGCTCTCACTCAAACAATTATCAACCTTTACCACGAGTACGGTTTGCGTGTGGTTTTGCGTTTTTCTCGATAAAGTCGAAAATCATACCAGCAACGTCTTTTTCTGTAGCGAGCTCGATACCTTCAAGACCTGGTGAAGAATTCACTTCCATTACCACTGGGCCGTTTTTAGATTGAAGGATATCTACACCGCATAGGTTTAACCCCATGACTTTTGCCGCGTTAATCGCAGTAGCGCGTTCTTCTTTGCTTAGTCGCACTAACTGTGCAGAGCCGCCGCGATGTAAGTTAGAGCGGAACTCGCCTTCTTTCGCTTGGCGCTTCATCGCTGCAATCACTTTATTACCGACAACAAAGCAACGTATGTCTGCGCCTTTAGCTTCTTCGATGAACTCTTGCACCATGATATTTGCTTTCAACCCCATGAATGCTTCGATCACGCTTTCTGCTGCTTTGTTGGTTTCAGCAAGCACAACACCGATGCCTTGAGTTCCTTCTAGCAATTTAATGACTAGAGGTGCGCCACCAACATTTTTGATCACGTCCTGAATGTTATCAGGGTGGTGAGCAAAGCCAGTGCGCGGCAAGCCGATGCCTTTACGCGATAACAGTTGCAACGAGCGTAATTTGTCACGAGAACGACTGATTGCGACCGATTCGTTGACACAAAATGTGCCCATCATTTCAAACTGACGTACAACCGCGGTACCGTAGAATGTGATGGATGCACCGATGCGAGGAATCACAGCGTCGTATTGTGGCAATTCTTCACCCTTATAGCGGATCTTAGGGTTGTTGCTCGTAATGTCCATATAACAGTGCAGAGTATCGATGACGTCTACTTGATGTCCACGCTCTTCACCTGCCTGTTTTAGGCGCATGGTTGAATATAAATTCTCATTACGAGAGAGAATAGCAATACGCATGGCAATTCCTTAGTAAGTCAGTACCAAATTAAAAATATAAGTATAGAGTATAGAATGCAGCAGGTATGTGATATTTAGGTGATATTACCTACTGACTTCAACGATTTAGATGTGTGGTTGGACAACCACTTCGTTAGAGGTGCGCACCTTAGGTTTTTTTCTCGCGAGAAGAAAACGAAAAAAACTCGTCGTTACGACAAAAATAATTTGTTGAATCATCGGGCATTCCCAGCGTTGTAAGCTGGAAGTTGTCTGTGGGCTTTTTTAAGCAAACGGATTACAACGAGTTTAAAACGTTAGGCTATTCTGTAGTTTGTTTTGAGTTTGTGATGACGTCCAATAACACATCTTTAATTGTTTGATAGCGCAGTGGCAGAACACGACTGCGTTTGCGAACTAAAAATAACTCTTCACACACGGTGTTTTTCAGTTGTGCGATGTGCAAGGTATCTTTTTGTGGGAAGTTGTCGACAGCACTTTGAGGCAGCACGGTGAAGCCGAGTCCTTTACTCACAGGTAGTAAAATTTGGCTTAATTGATTCACGTAGCCGGATAATGGTAAATCGCTCATCTTAATTTCTTGGAGCTCTTGTTCCGCGCATTGGTCAAAAAACAGCGTCATGTAGTGCTTGGCATCAGGATGGGCAATGACACCACAGTCGTGCAAGAGTTGTGGTGTTATCTGCTTTTCGCGGTATTGATTAGGTAGGACTAAGCACAACTGCTCCTTACCAATTCTTTCACTGTGAAATAAACCTTTGTGAGGAACATCAGTTACGATACCAATATCAATGCTCCCTTCCGTTATTGCATTGAGAATCGAGTGATTGGGTGCGGCTTCTAAATGCAGCGATAAGCCTGGGTGCTGTTTTTGCTTTTCTAAAAGAGGGCCATACAGCATCAATGCCATTGCGCCAGAACAGGCCAGTTTACAGTGACCTGAAAATGCATCATCAAAACTGAGTTCTTCGAGCAACGCTTTCTCTCTTTCTTCTAACTCCAGCGCGTAGGCGTAAACAATCCGACCTTGCTCTGTTAATTCGAAGCTTTTGTTTTCACGTTTGATCAGCGCATGCTGACAACTTTGCTCTAACTTTTTGATGTGTTGGCTGACACCAGGTTGGGTCATAAAAAGTTTTTCTGCCGTTTGTGTGAAATGACCGACTTCAATCAATGTCTTAAATGTATGTAACCAAACAGGATTAAGCATAATGTGAGATTTGCTGTGAGCTTGCTGAAAGACGTAGAGAAAATGATAGCACGGCACGAAGTAAATCGACGCAAGAGAATCGGGTGCCTCGCGAATAATAAATAGCAGACAAAATAAAACCCCGCCTGGTTTCCCAGACGGGGCTTATTCTTTTTCGCAGCAATCCGGCTACTATAGGTGCTCCCTGCATCTATCCTTGATTGTGGTTAAGTCCTTTAACCGAGTTCCTTGTTCATCGCCTTCCTAGCGGTGTCCATTCTTGCCTATCATCCTGACGGGCGAACTCTATCCTAGAGCTTAACTACATCCTTGCTGATAACTCATCCTAAGCTACCAAATCTTCATCCTGAAGATACCTAGTCCATTAGGTTTTTTTCCTGTTCCCGCCAACATCCTGTCGACACAATCAGTATTGATGTTTTGCTGATTACTCTCAATTAGCTAGGTAAAAAAACTTTGGCAGCGAATATTGTTTGAAATGAAATAACTGATAATTTTCAATGTCTTATGTTAGTTTTTCGATTTTGTCTTAGTCAATGATGGTCGTTTTGCTTACATTGCTTGTAAGAGATCTCGCACAAGATGTCGAGCAAATGTCCGAATTGGCGTCGTTTTCATCCTGTTTAAGAATTTGCTCAAGATCACAACTCGATTTGTAGCCATAAAATTTGGCGATAGTGTCAGGTGGAATTTCCATTTCTTTGATGGCGAATGTTGCCCATTCATCACGTGTTTTGTGCAGGGCTTGGCGTAGCTTGACAGTGAAGTGACTCATGAAAGCCTCCTTAGTTATCTTGTCTTTCAAGGCAACAATAAGGAGCGTGACGACACAAAGTTGATAGTATGCCGCTTAATATCAATACTATTTCGGCGTGATGAAGATTAAGCTGGCAATACTGATATTATTTGAGCGTGAAACAATACTATTTTGTGGAGTAGCCAATGGCACACATCGAAAAAGTACCACAAAGACCAGGTTTTTCTTGGCGCTATCGTCGCATTGATGAGCCAGAAAAAGAGTACGATCTCCATTTTCACGATGATGTGTTTGAATTAGTCATCCATCGCCACTTCACTGGTAGTTTGCATATTGGTCATCACGAATTAGAAGTGACTCACAACCAAATGCTATTGATCGCGCCTGGTGTGCCTCACTCTATTCACTCCACATTGGTCGAAAGCAAGTGCGAGACTCATGTGATTTGGTTTAAGCGTGAGTGGATTGCCAATTTGATGTTCTATTGCGCAGAGCTTAGAAAGCTTGATCCGCTTTTAAAAGCGGCCAACAAAGGTGTGATGTTTTCTGAGCGGACAGCTCAGCACGTTGTGGATCTTCTGCATGAGCTCATGACGTTTCCTGCAATGGAGCAACTCTCGAGATTTCTCCATGTTTTGTCTTTGATTGCTCACGATGAAGGGGCGAAAACACTGATGACTCACTCTTACTTATCGATGAGTGAACACGAATTACAGGAAAGAGAACGAGTGGCAAGTGTCAACGCGTATCTCGAACAGCACTTTGCAACTAAGGTGACGCTCGCAGACTTGGCGAACTACTTATCGCTGAGTGAAAGTGCGGTCACAAGATTGTTTCAAAAGCACTTTAAAGAGCCGTTTAGCCAACGCCTAATGAAATTGCGGATCAATCATGCCGCAGATTTGCTGCAATCAACGCCTTTGCCGATTGGAATTGTGTTTGAGAGAGTTGGGTATCGAAACCAAGCCCTGTTTAATCGTCACTTCAAAACGTATAAAGGGCTTACGCCACGCGAGTACCGCCAGCAATATCAGCAGCGAATCCAGCCGTAATTGGGTTGCACACAACTGCGATCACGAACGCGAAAAGAGTTACTCGGCTGAAAGTGATGGGCAATTGATATCTTACTTGCAAAATTTTTCAGGAATCATTATTAAGATTCAGTGACAGATAATATAGGGAACTTGATTGCCATTTTTCTGTCATATCTGGTGAGTAAGTTAACCGTGTCAGAGAGATAATACGCCGTTTACTAGCCAAAGATGACTGCAAGAAATCGGTAATTATCATTATGTTGTGAAATTGGTCACGGTTAAATAATTGGTTCCCTTATAGATTGAAGGGGATTCGACCTTAGACAATAAGCTCCATAAGGAGCGTTACTTATATAAGATGAGGGATTTTACTATGAAAAAGACTAGAAGAGCTCAGCTACATCGTGTGCGTATTCAATACTGGAAAGACACGAAAGACGCACCAGCTAAAAAATCATAGTTAATGATACCTAAAGGCACGAGCTGGCAGGGGAACGCCGTTTCCCGCTGATTGCCAGCTCAAAAACGCCACAATCACATTCACTCCGCACAACCTCCCAGCACTCTACTTTTACTATCACACACTTCCAAAAGTAAAAAAGCCAGTCCGGAGACCAGCTTTTTATTATTGTCAGTATGACTCTGTAACTTACAGGTAGTTTGCGTCAACCAAGTCGCCAGCTTTTGCGCTTTTCACTTCTGGACGTGCTTCTAACCATGCAATAACTTGTGCTTTTTGCTCTTCAGTAGCACTGCCGTAACGGTCAGTAGAGCATAGGAAGCCTTCAAACAGTTCTAGACCACCGCCGCCGAAGCAAAGGCCAAGCCCATCAATGTAGTCTATAAAGTCATCAACGAATGCATCGTAACGGTCGAAGTCGTTGATGTCTGTTTCACAGCTGATCTCGAAACCTAGGATTGCGAACTCACCTAAGAACAGCTTTTTACGGATACGACGGCTCTTGTTATCGATCTTGTCTAATTTCATGATTATCTCTCGTAGATGATTTGAATTCGTACACCTTATACCTTCTATCACACTTTAGCCCAAGTAAAATCAGAATGAAGCGATACAGTTGGTGATTATGTGACCAAAACTTAATTGCTCAATTGGTAACGCTGCTGAGTTTGCTGCACTGCTGAAACACAAGTTTCATATGTTTTAAGCACTTTTGTCATTTTTCTTCTCCAAACTTCTTGCCGTTCAACTAATCACTTATTTATTAATTAAACTATAAGATCGGGAAAGTAAAAATGAGCAAGGAAACCTTTGACGCGACGCGTTATAACCAAAGTGAAAACAAACCATTTGAAGAAGTATTAGAAGCGAGCCTATCTCGACGCAGCATTCTAAAAGGTGGTTTAGGTATCAGTGCGATGACAGCGTTTGGTGCTTTCGGATTGGCTGGTTGTAATTCGTCTGACTCAGGAAGTACAGTAAGCAGTGGCTCGGGCGTATCTAAAGCCGTTCTTAACTTTGAATCTATCCCTGGCTCACTCACTGATGCCGTTTCAATTCCACAAGGCTACACCGCACAAGTACTGGTACCTTGGGGTACACCGCTGAATGCTCAAGGCAGCGCGTGGAAAAATGATGGCAGCAATACCAGCTCAGACCAACTTAACGCGTTGGGCATGCACCATGATGGCATGCACTTTTTCCCATTAAATGACAGTACGACCGACGGTCTGCTTTGCATCAACCACGAGTACATTGATACATCAGCACTGCATCCAAACGGTCCGACGGTTGAAAATGGCGTACGTACCATTGTAGATGAAGTGCGTAAAGAGATTAATGCGCACGGTGTGTCAGTGGTTCGAATTCAACTGGAAGACAACATGTGGAAGTTGGTTGATACCGATCCACTAAACCGCCGTTACACTGGTGCGACAGCAATGGACTTATCTGGCCCAGTCGCGCACACGTCACTAACCGTCACTCGTTTCTCGCCAGATGGCAGCCAAGCACGTGGTACGTTAAACAACTGTGGCAACGGCTATACGCCGTGGGGCACGTACTTAACGTGTGAAGAGAACTGGCCAGGTTACTTTGTTAACGCCGGGACTCGTACAGAAGAACAAGATCGCATTGGTGTTGATGACCAAAGCACACGCTACTTGTGGGAAACACTTGCAGGAAATGCAGAAGAGCGTCTCGATGAGTTCTCTCGCTTTAATGTGGCTCCAACAGGAGCAAGTGCAATGGATGATTACCGTAATGAAGCCAATGGTCATGGTTACATCGTCGAAATAGACCCTTACACGCAAAACTCGCGTGCGAAGAAGCGTACTGCACTAGGTCGTTTCCGTCACGAAGGCTGTACTTTTGGTAAGCTTGAAGAAGGCAAACCAGTGGTATTCTACTCTGGTCACGACTCTCGCTTTGAGTACCTATACAAATTTGAATCTGCGGCAGCGTGGGACCCTGCAGATGCAAACTCGGAAAACCGCCTAGCGACAGGCGATAAGTATATGGACGAAGGCACACTGTATGTTGCGCGTTTCAATGAAGACAGTACAGGTACTTGGTTGCCGTTGACGCTTGATAGCGTAACAAAATCTGGTGGTACGTTAGCGGAGCACTTTAACTCATTGGCTGAAATTATCATTAATACGGCAGGCGCGGCTGACCTCGTTGGGGCAACCCCAATGGATCGCCCAGAGTGGTGTACGGTTGATCCATTCACAGGTTCGGTTTACTTAACATTGACGAACAATACGCGCCGTACAGATGAAACCAATCCTGCGAACCCACGTTTGAATAATAAGTTTGGTCACGTTATTCGTTGGGATGAAGGGGCTTCAGCTACAGACTTTACTTGGGATATTTTTGTCTTTGGTTCGCCAGCAAATGGTGATGCAGATACCAACCGTTCTGGCCTGAATGAGCTAAACCAGTTTGCTAGCCCTGACGGATTAGCGTTTGATGGCCGTGGTATTTTGTGGATTCAGACCGATAACGGCGCAGATGAAGTTACGTCTTACACTAATGATCAAATGTTGGCCGTTGTGCCATCTAAGCTAACAGATGAGAATGGTGACCAAGCAGTGATTGGTGCGGATAACCAAGCGGAGCTTAAACGTTTCTTTGTCGGACCAAATGGTTGTGAAGTGACAGGCTTTACTATCAGCCCTGATTACAAATCATTGTTTGTGAATATTCAGCACCCAGGCAACTGGCCATACAGTGAAGATGCCGCCGAAGAAACGCCTGCTGGTGTTTCTGTGCGTCCACGAGCTGCGACGGTTGTCATTCGACGTGAAGACGGTGGAGAGATTGCAGTTTAATCTCTAAATGCATTAACACCTTAAAATTCAAGCCCTGCAAATGCAGGGCTTGATTGTTTAGGCGAATGCCCAGTCGCACTTTATATCCAGACAACAGGCTTAGCTTTTCAATGAACCGCCTGAAGTACGAATCACGTCTTGATACCAGTAGAAGCTCTTCTTGCGTTTACGCTCTAGCGTTCCTCGCCCATCATCATGACGATCGACATAAATATAACCGTAACGCTTGCTCATTTCGGCTGTTGAGTTAGCCACCAAGTCGATTGGCCCCCAGCTGTTGAAGCCCATCAACTCAACGCCATCAAGAATCGCTTCGTGTGCTTGAACCAAATGATCATTAAGGTATGAGATTCGATAATCGTCTTGGATTTCCCCGTTTTCATCGAATTCATCACGAGCGCCTAAGCCATTCTCGACGATAAATAGCGGCTTTTGGTAACGATCGTGAAGGAAGTTAAGCAAAACGCGCAGGCCTTTTGGATCGATCAACCAGCCCCATTGGCTCTTTTCAAGGTATGGATTTGGTACGCTATCGACGATGTTACCCACTTCTTTCTGTTTCGGATCGGCACTCGCACAGCCACTTGCGTAGTAGCTGAAGGAAATAAAATCGACACTTGCCGATGCAATTTCTTCTAAGTCGCCAGCTTCCATTTGTATTTCAATGCCGTTTTCACGGAAGTAACGTTTCATGTAGCCTGGGTACTGACCACGAGTCTGCACATCACCGAAGAACAACCACTTATTATTTTCATGCATAGCAGCAAGCACATCATCAGGGTTGCAGGTGTATGGGTAGTTGATTGCGCCAAGCAGCATGTTACCAATCTTGCCGTTTGGTACGATTTGCTGACACAGTTTTACCGCTTTCGCGTTTGCTACAAGCTGGTGGTGAATCGCTTGATAGATGTCTTGTTCACTGGCGTCTTCTTGCAAGCCCACTCCCGTAAATGGCGCATGAAGTGACATGTTGATTTCGTTAAAGGTAAGCCACAGCTTCACTTTGTCTTTGTAGCGTTCAAGCACGGTGCGAGCGTAACGCTCGAAAAACTCGATCACTCGACGATCGCCCCAACCACCATAATTCTCAACCAAGGCGTAAGGCATCTCGTAATGAGAAAGCGTTACAAATGGTTGCATATCGTGTTTGGCCAGCTCATCAAAAATTTTGTCGTAAAACGCCAGTCCTTCTTCGTTTGGCTCAAGCTCATCGCCATTAGGAAAAATACGACTCCAAGCGATGGACAAGCGCAGGCAGGTGAATCCCATCTCTTTAAACAGGGCAATATCTTCTGGATAGCGATTGTAGAAATCGATCGCAAGATCTTTGATACCAGGCGTTCGTTCTTCACGCGTTTGATGCGGGCTCAGAATGCCGTTTGGCAACATATCTGATGTTGATAAACCTTTCCCCCAAGGTTGTATGCCCCCTCTACCTGGTTTGCCGCAATGGCACCACCCCAAAGGAAATTATCTGGAAACTTAATCATGTTTCTCACTCTTTATATTTAGGAAATGTTTGTGGATTTATTGCTTGAGAATAGTGTAGGAGACATCTCGATACTTGTAGCGAGATCTTATTTTCGTCAGTTCATCACCAAACGTCAGTAATGATAAACAGTGAGATATAGGATGGTTGTTAACAATGCCAACCTAAATGAATTTAGGTTGGCATTCGCATTCAAAACGTAAATGCTAAATTCGCCGCCGCGCCAAACTGGTTATCGCCAGCGTAAGACCCAGCGAGGTCTACACTGATCACATCAAAAGGACTGATGCCAATGCCACCTGTCACCGAGTTATCGAGGTTATTTTCTAGGTCAACTTCATAACCAGCACGGAGTTGCGCCCATCCCCAAGCATTCCCCTCGATACCAACGCGAATAAACTGGGTGTCATCGTCGAGCTCTTTAAAGCGCTTTTGTTTGGTGAGATCGGCGTCTAGGCTCAGAGCTACATAGTCCCCTACATAACCGATACCAAGGGTCGCTTGTGGCGTGAGTTCGTAGGTATAGTTGCCAAGTTTTGTTTCTATATCTTGTTCGAAGACGTCTTTTAACGAGAGACCAGCTCTAAATGCGTTGTGATACCAAGCGACCCCAAGATCCATATTGAACGTGTTCTTTGATACTTCACTTTTGTCGTAATCCTCGATATCAAAGTCATCTAGTGTTGTACGCTGCGTATAGGTTTTAAGTTGTTGGTATTTGGGCGTAATACCAAATGCGAATTGCTGCCCACCTATCGTGTAAGCGCGAGCCAAGGCAACGCCATATTCCGCACTACCGAAAGCCGCTAGGTCGACGGCAGAATTGAGGTATCGATCTGCGGTGTTTGTTGAATCTGAGATATCGGGTGCCGCAAGTATCTCCACATAACCAGCGCTAAAAAGGTTTACCGACATGTAGCGTGTCGGAATCGCAATCGCGAGGCTCAGACCTCCATTTATGACGACTGGAGCACTCTTATCTAATTGATCGAGTAGTCGATTAAGTTCGGCTTCGTTCGCAGGTGTGGGAATGCCCTGAATACTATCGTAAAGGTCTTGAACATCATCAACGGCTGATAAAGCTTCATCCTCATCGTGAATATTGACGCCGAGAGCAGGAATGAGTAGGCCGATATCGTCATTTTCTCGATAGAGAGCGCCTAGGGCTGGGTTGTGTAGAGGAGCGGTTAAATAGTCAGCGGAAACGACGCCTGTATTTCCCATTCCGTGACTTCGAGCGTCTGCTGCGTAAGGTGCTGCAAAAGCGTGAGGTGATAAAATAAAAAGCGCCCCTGTTGCTGCTAAAGTTAGTTTTCTCATAACGCATCCATTCTTACTTTAAATAATTACTTATCAATAAATTAGATGGTGGGAGCTAAAACTTGGTGTCAACCACCAAAAATTGTGCTGATGAATAGCATGTGGCGATTCATCAAGTTAAGCGTAGGTTAGGCAACTCGCTTTATAAAGTTGATCAAGATTTATTGCTCTTTAATTGTGTGGAGAAAAGCTGAAGAGGTGGATGGTATTGGGTTAGCTACGATGAGGAGCGAGCTCAAACATTAAGGTGAAGGACATGCCTTTATCAGCGTTGAGCTGCGCACTGACTTTCCCATGCATATCTCGCATATTGTTGGTGGTGATGGAAAGCCCTAACCCTAGTCCTTCACCAATTTTTTTACTGGTTTGGAAAGGCTCGAACATGGTATCGAGTTGGTCTGAAGGTACCCCACACCCATTATCACTTACCACGACCTCGACATTATCGGAAGTGGGTGTAACGGCAATCATTAACTGTGGATCTTGGGTCTCTTTCATCGCATCTAATGCGTTGGAAATTAGGTTGCCGAGCACTTGTTGTAGGCGTTGCTCTTCGCCAATGATATTGGGTAAGTCGTTGGGAATGCGTACCCGAACATCTACCTTCGCGAGTTGAGATTGATAGACGCGTAGCGTCTCTTCTAAAGCGTTTGTCAGCGATATCTCGTGCAGTGTCTCTGGTTTATTGTAGGCAAACGTTTTTAGCTGACTGGTCATGCTTGCCATGCGGTCAATCAACTTTTGAATTAACTTGTTATTGGCTTTCATCATGTCTGTTTGTCCACGTTCTGCTAGCAACTCGTTGGTGGTTAAAAGGGTACGCAGGCCAGTCAATGGTTGGTTTAACTCGTGGGTAATCGCGCTCGACATTCTGCCCAATGCTGCCATTTTGCTTGATTCAATCAATTGCTCTTGGGCTTGTTTTAAAGCTTGAGTTCGCTCTTCCACCCTTTGAGCGAGCTCTTGGTTAATCAGCTGCAGCGATTGTTCCGCTTTTTTACGTTTGCTAATGTCGATTATGGTAGCAAGGAAATACTGCTCACCGTGCCATGGGAAGCTAGTGAGTGAAAAGAGTACAGGAAATACGCTGCCATCACTGCGTCGCGCCATGGTTTCTACAGCGCTAATCTCTGCTAGTTCCTTATGCTTTGGCAGATCTCTAAGCAAAGTGAGTGTGGTCGAATTTGAATTACCCGCATCAAATAACTCCCAGGCGAAGGTATGACGATTCACACTTTCAGGAAGACAAAAAAGGCGTTTTGCCATTGGGTTGAGGTCGAACAATAGACCTTGTTCATCAATCAACAACAAACCAACATGTGTTTTATTGATCATCTGTTTAAGTCGGCGTTGCGATTCTTCTAGTAAGGCTTGAATACGCTGCTGATTGAGATGTTTTTGTCGACGCTGTAAACCAATGATCACCAACAGGATAAGGAGCAGGAGGAGCGCTGCGATGCTCCATCCAATGACACTAATCGTTTGCTGAACAGGTTTGGTCGGAATAAGGTAACTGACAAACCAGTTTAAGTCGTCCAGCTTTACTGTGTGTGCAAAGTAGCGCTGCTGATTGAGAGTCCAGAAATGAATCACCGTATTGTCATACAGCGTTTGAGTTTCGACTTTGGCTTGGTTATTCGGTTCATTAAACCAGTCGGCGTTATAGTTTGTACTGCTGGAGAGGAAGAAGCGTTGATGGCGATTTTGTAGCGTGATGATGTCTTGGCTGGTGATGGTCTGCTCCGTTAGCAAACTCAGGTTGATTTGAACAACAACGATGCCCGCTATCTCCAAACCATCAAAAATTGGTGCAGAGAGGTAGTAAAGGGGACTAGAACCTTTTGTTTTATTCACCAGTGAGACGCCTTCTCCCTGACGTTGTATTTGTTCGACAATCGCACGGCGGTCAGAGCGGCTGAACCGTTCATCGATCAGACTCGATACCAACACTTCTCCCGAGGTTGAAAGTATCAACCAGCCCTCTGTATTCGCGGCTTTATCGAGCTGTGTCAGTTGTGCTTGAAGTGGCTCGTAGTAGTTTAAATTACCTCTCACAAACGAAATTGTTTCTGGGTTATTCGTGACGAGATAGGGAAGGTGATAGAAACGTTTTAATGCTCGGCGGACTTCACCAATGTAGTCGAGGAGTTTCTGTTGTGCTTCTTGTTGAGTTTGGACGCTCAGCCATTGATGGGCCACCTCTCGGCTAGCACCGTAGAAAAAGATCACCAGCGCACTGATCAATACGGCGGTTAGCCACATTTTCCCATTCTTAGTGCGCTGCATACGAGCTCCGTTTGGCTGAACATAGTTATCGTAGTTGATAGTGAAAGAGTGCGCTTAACTGATTGGATGTTAAAGAATTGTGATTAAGAAGTGGGATCTAGCTCCTTTTCTATAGCATGGTTTTTGCTAACTTTAGCAAAGACTTCTATCACCGATCAGGCAGTAACTCATGACTTTTGACGACATTCCGCGTATCGCCCTAATTGAAGATGATGACATCGTTCGTCAAGCAACAAGCCAATGGCTGCAATTGGCGGGGTTTGACGTCATAGCTTTTAGCTCGGGGGAGGAAGGCAAAACCGCCATTCTGAACCAAGAGTTTGATGCGATAGTTAGTGATGTTCGTTTGCCAGATACTGATGGAATTTCGATTTTAGAGAGCCTTATTGCGAACCACATTCCAACACCAATGATACTAATTACTGGTCATGGTGATGTGGATATGGCGGTGAATGCGCTACAAAACGGCGCGTTTGATTTTATTGAAAAACCTTTCCAGCCGGAGCGTTTGTCTCAACGTGTCACAGATGCGGTCGAGAGCCATCGCGCGCAAACATCGACGCTTCACCGCCAAGAGTATCTAGCTAGCGTGAGTGGTTTAGAAGAGGTGCTCATTGGTCAAAGTCGAGTGATGCAGCAATTACGCGAGCAAGTTGCGAAATTGGCGAAAATCGATACTAACGTGATCATTTACGGCGAAACAGGTTGTGGTAAAGAGCTGGTGGCGACCAGTTTACATAATGAAAGCCAAAGAAAACCTCATCACTTTGTGCCGATAAACTGTGGTGCGATTCCAGAACACCTTTTCGAGAGTGAGTTGTTTGGTCACGAAGCTGGGGCGTTCACTGGTGCAAACAAACGACGCATCGGCAAGTTGGAATACGCCGATAAAGGCACGTTGTTTTTTGACGAGATAGAAAGCATGCCGTTGTCGATGCAGGTGAAAGTGCTGCGTTCATTACAGGAACATACAGTTGAGCGCGTTGGAGGCAATCAACAGATCTTGGTTGATTTGAGAGTGATCGCCGCCGCGAAAGAAGATCTCAATGATCATGATGAGTTTCGTCAAGATTTGTATTATCGACTCAATGTGGCGCAGATCTATTTGCCACCATTACGTGAGCGAGAAGAAGATTCACTGATTTTGTTTGAGCACTTCACCTTGCAAACTAACCCTGAAACCCGACCATTGAGTGACGCCGACAGAAACGCTGTGCTTTCCTACGCTTGGCCTGGAAATGTTCGAGAGCTGCGAAACGTGGCTATGCGTTTTGCCTTGGATGAAACGGTATCTGTGATGGAAATTCTCTCTAGCCGTCCTTCGTCAACCACGGAGGAGACGCAAGTGGGTGTTCCACTGGTTATTCAATTACACAATTTTGAGCGCAAGGTGCTGCATGATTCATTGGTCAGGCATCACGGACGCATTAACGAGGTGATGCAGGAGTTGGATTTACCTCGTCGAACTTTGAATCAAAAGATGCAAAAGTTTGGTTTAAATCGCTCGGATTATACTTAACGCAATTTTTAAGCTGACTTACCGCTATGGGCGTCACAAATATGATTATGCGCTTTTCGAGGGAGTTGGGACAAACTTATAAGTTAGGCCTTTCCCTTCTCCAAACAAGGTGACTTGGTTTCTGCCCGTATGTTTAGAGCTATACAGCGCTTCGTCTGCTTCAGCAACGACCTCGTGAAGCGGTTGTCCCTCTGATAACTCACTGATTCCAAAGCTCATGGTGATCTCATTTTCGAATGACTGCAATGAGGCTTCAGTTTCCACCGCCAGGCGAATTTGCTCGGCAACAATTTTGGCGCGTTGTGCTTTTTCAAGTAAAACAATCATGAACTCATCACCACCAAATCGTACTGTGCAAGCTGACTCTGGGAGGTGTTTCTTAAAGATAGCGGCAATCGTAGCCATGACGGAATCTCCTACCGCATGGCCGTAGTGATCATTAATCGCTTTGAACTCGTCCATGTCGGTCATGATGATGCTTATTGATTGCTTCCGTTTGTGCGCTTGATTAACAAGGTTTGGAACAATTTCTTCCATCGCGCGACGATTATGAAGCCCTGTGAGGGCGTCTAAATGTGAGAGATCATTGATTGACTGTATCAAGCGGCCATTAATTAGCCACAACATGCTAAAGCTCATAGCGACAATCAGACAGATGCTAAGTAAAAACGTCATCTGGTGGATAAAACCTGCGGTCATAAAATTTGGCACTTCATTGGCGAAAGCGCTCCAAAGTGCTCTGAAGCCCATAAAAATACTGAAGCAAAAGAAGGAGCACGCCATCACTATGATTGGGAGTTTTTGGTCTTGCTTGGTGCCTTTCAGCATGGCGATCCCACTAAAAAACGTAACGATGCAGATATAAACACTTAAGTAAATGATACGGCTTTTAATTGAATGGTCATGGAAGGTGAAATAATAAAACGAACCGCTGAAAATGGGCGTTAAAAAAGCGAGTGAGTGGGCCAGTTTTAGAGGGAATTGACGAAAAATGCTCACGCTGTAAAGCGTAAGCAAGAAGCCGATTAATATGAGCGTATTAGCTATGACGATGGTAAGCCAATCTGGTGCGGAGCCTCTAAATCCCAGTAAAAAAGGCCCAAAGCCAATAAATAACAGCGAGAGAGAAAAAGTCTTTAAGCCTTTGATTTTTTTCTGTGTGTATTGGTAACAAAGTAGACTGATTGAGTAAATGCAAGAGAACAGAATAACGATAAAGTTGAGCGTTCTGATGTCTAAATACTGATTGTCCATAAGCGCTCCACATCAATCCATAGTTCAGGCAACTCCTTTGCCTGATATCAATAAGCGAACTACATATTAACTTACTTATTGAGTGATGTCTTATGTTAAACG
This sequence comes from Vibrio sp. M60_M70, assembly GCF_037162085.1. NCBI lineage: Bacteria > Pseudomonadati > Pseudomonadota > Gammaproteobacteria > Vibrionales > Vibrionaceae > Vibrio > Vibrio sp. M60_M70. Next base: position 50,792 of record NZ_JARLUL010000002.1, on the reverse strand, counting down.
GCTATTCATTTACCAGCTCGAATTGTTCGGTTTGGTTGGTTTTCGTCGTAAACAGCAGACCAACAATCATCATAAATACGCTAGGCATAATCCAGCTAGCAAAGTCATTGTACAGAGGCATGTAATTACCCATCCACTCATCGGTGGAATCTGGCATGTAACCTAGGATGTGCAGCGCATCAACACAACCAAACGTTAGAGCAGTGAATGCGGTCACAACCACCATGATTTGCGACATCTTGTTGCGCACCGGTGCCATGATCATCAACGCAATTGCTACTGGGTGAAGCGCCACAACCGCTGGCAATGTGATAGCTAATAGTTGCTCCAGACCTACGTTGGCGATCAAACCAGCCAATACCATGGTCGTGATCACGCAGCCTTTGTAGTTCACTTTGCTGAAAGTGTTGTCGTAAAACTCACTGCCTGCTGTGGTTACGCCGATAGCAGTAGTCAAACACGCCAATACCATCACGGCACCAAGTAATAGTGAACCAAATGCGCCGAAGTGGCTGAAGGTGAATGCCGTTAAGATGTCGCCACCATTGCTGAATTCAGAACCTAAGTATGAGCTTGTTGAGCCAATGTAAGCCAATGAGATGTAAACAAATGCCATGGCAACGGCGTACATCAAAGCTGCAATTAGCGTGTATTTTGCGGTGGCCTTCGGACAATCCACACCCATGCTGCGAATCGCTCGGAAGATGATCCAACCAAAACCGATAGAACCTAGCGCATCCATAGTCATGTAGCCTTGAGTCAAGCCTTCAGCAAATGCGCCAGATACATATGGTCCCGTTGCAGTAGTAAGCTCGCCGGCTGGGTAAACCAGAGCGGTTACAGACATGATCACTAAAATAGCCATCAATGCTGGGGTTAAGATCTTGCCTAGGTTGTCGACCAATTTGCCCGGGTATAGCGCAAACAAAATGGTGATAACACAGAAAGCAATTGTGAAAGGCACCAAAGCGGCATCACCAAACATTGGCGCAAAGCTGAATTGGTAAGCCACGGTAATTGCGCGCGGAATCACGAACGCAGGGCCAATCACGATAAATACCATCACCCAAAAACTGGTCGCCAAAGGTTTAGGTAGGGCGGCGGTTAATTTGTCTGAACCGTTTACGATAGCGACCATCACCAGTGCCATTGCAGGCAGACCTACGCCCGTTAAGAGGAAGCCAGACATCCCGCTCAGAAAGTTTTCACCTGCTTGATAACCCAAAAATGGAGGGAAGATCAGGTTACCCGCGCCTAAGTACATGGCGAAAGTCATGAAGCCCAAAGCGGCGATATTGCGTGCGCTTAACATTGTTATTCCTCTTATGTTTCGCTTGGAAGAAACTGAAAGGAATGGGAGGAGTATGTGGTGTTCCCGTCAGCTTCTTCTCAAGCTGACAGAAAGTTTAGATATAGCCTGTCAGCTCTGAATCAGTTTCAGAGAGAGCAGGAGGATCGCAGCAGCAACGCCAGATGGGCGTTTTAAAGCGAATTGTAATTGCGCAGTTGCTGACATGGATGATCCTTAATGACGAAAAAATACCAAGGAATACGTTTGCCTTGGTGTGTTGTTACCCTAACGAACATAGGGCTATTGGCACAACCCCGAAGTAGAAAATAAGTTGATACGGTTAATGTTTGTTTCTTAACTGGTGGATCGAACTGCTTTTTAAATTCAAAACTAGAATAAATGACTTTTCATTTCTGTAACATGGCTTGTTTTGCTGTTTTTTTTGTGCTATTTGTAGTCGTTTAGGCTATAAACCTCCGCTGATAAAGTGAGCAGTTTAGAATGATGCGCTTTTTCTTCTTATTGTTAAGATACTCATTAGTTGCAGTTCAATCCAAAATTGCATCGGCAAAATATTGCTTATTAGTGAATCGTGCATTTATTTTGTCTTGATCACATTTTATTAACCTTTTGCGATCTAGGCGTGCAACCTTCTTCTCTTCAATGAGCAAGATTTTGCTCATTACTTTGCTATCAAATCAGCATGATTTTGCTCATTTTTGATGTCTTTTAGCACTTAGTTCAATAAATACAAAGGGTTAAAAGTTGGCATTTCAATTGCTCCAGGGAATGTGTTGTTAATAAAGATTTAACATGATGTAAATCCCCAATCGTGAAACGACTACACGGAGAGTAATAATGAAAATGAATAAGCTGGTAAAAGCTTTGGCTGTCGCTGTGACTTCTTTTGGTATTGCTGCTAACGCTGCGGCAGAAGATCGTAGCTACATTCTTGCAACGGCATCGACAGGTGGTACTTACTACCCTGTGGGCGTAGCACTGGCGACTTTAAGCAAAGTGAAATTGGCACCAAAGCACCACTTCTCCCTTTCTGCAATCAGCTCTGCGGGCTCTGGTGAAAATGTCAAACTGCTGAACGAAAACGAAGCACAGTTCGCAATTCTACAAGGTCTTTACGGTGCATGGGCTTGGTCTGGCGAAGGTCCTTATGAGAAAAGCGGTCGCCAAGAGCAGCTGCGTTCAGTCTCTATGCTGTGGCAAAACGTTGAGCACTTTATTGTTCGCTCTGACTTAGCAAAAACTGGCACGGTGACAGATCTGAACAACCTAGACGGTAAAAAGTTCTCTATCGGTAAGAAGAATTCTGGTACTGAGAACTCGGGTCGCCAAATCATGAAAGGTCTGAAGGTAGACCCTGATAAATTCAACCTTGCTTACATGGGTTACGGCGGCAGTGCGAGCGCACTTCAAAACGGCACCATTGACGGTATGAACACGCCTGCAGGTGTACCTGTTGGTGCGGTCACTCAAGCTTTTGCTGCGCTGGGTAAAGACATTTCGATTCTTTCGTTTACTGACGAGCAAATCAAAAAGGCGAACGGCAACTACAACCTATGGACGAAGTACGAGATCCCAGCGAACACGTATCCGGGTCTAGATAAGCCGATCACCACCATTGCACAGCCAAACTTCTTGGCAGTTCGTGAAGATATCTCGGAAGAAGACGTTTACCAGCTAACCAAAGCGATCTACGAAAACCTGCCTTTCCTACAAGGCATCCACAAAGCAACAAAAGCAATGGCGATTGAGAAAGCGATTGCTGGCTTGCCAGTGCCTCTTCACCCAGGTGCGGCGCGTTACTACAAAGAAATGGGAATCGAAATCCCATCAGACCTAATGGCGAAATAACGCCAACTTCGCCCTGAGTTTCGGCTCGGGGCATTTTATCCCTACCGATATCTAAGATGGAAAAAGCCGCCAGAGCTTGGAGTATGAGATGAGCGACTCAATAGAAAAGGAATTGCAGAAATTTGAGCTGCCCACGCGCACAGATTTTCCGTGGGTAACCACCACAATCACAGTGTTTGGCGTGGTGTTGTCTGCTTTGCACATTTGGTTTAATACCTTATCGACGTTACCGGAGTTATGGATTTCCGCGACCCACTTTGCTGGTTTTGCGGTGATTTGTGCGCTTTGGTATCCGGCTCATATCTCTCTCAAGCAGAGTAAGGTTGCGCTCGGCATTGATGTGTTAATTGCTATGGGTGCGGTCGCGTGTTTGCTCTACATTCCGTATGCCGAAGATGCGCTGTATGAACGTGGCGTGAAGTTCGTGACCAGCGATTGGGTCTTTGCCATCATGGCAATTTTGATTGTTATTGAGCTGATCCGACGCACCATGGGCTGGTTTATTCCAGTGCTGATTCTGGTGTGTTTGAGTTACGTTGTGCTTTGGGGTAAGTGGGCAACAGGCATTTTCCATTTCCCGGGTTTGAGCATGGAAACTTTGCTCTACCGTAGCTTTTATTCTTCTGAGGGCATGTTTGGCTCTATTTCGCGCATCAGTTGGACATTCGTATTCATGTTCATTCTGTTTGGTGCGTTTCTTGTTCGCTCTGGTGTCGGTGATTACATCATCAATGTGGCACGTGCTGCGGCAGGCAAAATCATCGGCGGCCCCGGTTTTATTGCTGTGATTGGCTCCGGTTTGATGGGCTCAGTATCGGGCTCAAGTGTGGCAAATACGGTTTCAACCGGTGTTATCAGTATTCCTTTAATGCAAAAAGCAGGTTTCCCTTCGCGCTTTGCGGCGGGTGTTGAAGCTGCGGCGTCGACAGGTGGTCAGTTGATGCCACCAGTGATGGGGGCGGGTGCTTTCATCATGGCGTCTTACACGCAAATTCCTTATGTCGATATCATCGCGGTTTCTTTCATTCCTGCTCTTATCTATTTCTTGTCTGTGGCGTTCTTTGTGCGTATCGAAGCCAAACGCAGCGGCGTTCAAAAAATCACGACCAGCGATGAATCTCTATTAAAAGTGTTGTTCAGCGGTTGGCACAACCTTATCCCGCTGGCGGTATTGGTTACTTTGTTGGTTCAAGGCTTTACGCCAACTTACGCTGCGGGCTTGTCGATCATCTCAGTGGTGGTGGCGTCTTGGTTCTCGAAAGATCACAAGATGGGACCAAAAGCGATCATCGAAGCACTTTCGCAAGGCGCGAAAAACATGGCGACAACTGCCGTATTGCTGGTGGGTATTGGTCTGGTGATCAACGTGATCAGCACTACGGGTATCGGCAACACGTTCTCACTGATGATCGACGGTTGGGCGAATGGCGACTTGTTCATCATGATCGTTCTGATTGCGCTCGCTTCTCTTGTTTTGGGTATGGGTTTACCTGTAACAGCGGCGTATATTGTATTGGGAACACTGTCTGCCCCTGCGCTTTACAAGTTGATTGCAGAAAACCAATTGCTTGAATTGATGGTATCGGGTCAATTGCCTGAACAAGCAAAAGCCATCTTTATGTTGGCGGCGCCAGAAAAGTTGGAGCTGCTTAATGCACCAATGGCGTTGGAAACCGCGAAAGAAATGGTGGCGCTAGTACCTGCGGACTTTATGGAAACCCTACTAGAGCAAAGTTTGGGTATGGAAGCGGTAGGCTTGGCATTGCTGGCTGCTCACCTCATCATCTTCTGGTTATCGCAAGACAGTAACGTAACGCCTCCAGTGTGTTTGACCGCATTTGCAGCAGCAACCATCGCGAAAACACCGCCAATGCGTACTGGTTTGATGGCATGGAAAATCGCCAAAGGTTTGTATCTTGTGCCGCTACTTATTGCTTACACAGGCTTAGTCAGTTGGGATGTAACGTCGGTAATTACCGTGGGCTTTTTTGCCATCATAGGTACCTATGCATTGATTGGTGCGATTGAAGGTTACTTAGAAGGCCCTCTAAACATTCTTACGCGTCTCTTGTTGGTAGTGGTGGGTACATTGCTGGTTTGGCACGACATACCAATGTTGGTTCGTGTGGCAAGCTGCGCGGTATTTGTCGCGGTGTTCATTTACAGTGGTCGCAAGTTCAAATTGCAACAATCTCAACTATCGGTTTTATAAGAGGTCGTATGAAATCAGTCTATGACTACATCATTGTTGGTGGCGGTATCGTTGGTGTGTCGACGGCATGGCAACTGCAGCAGCGTCACCCAGACAAATCCATTTTATTGGTTGAGAAAGAGTCCGGTTTTGCCAAGCACCAAACCGGACACAATAGCGGCGTGATTCATGCTGGGGTGTACTACGCACCGGGCAGCTTAAAAGCCGATTTTTGTAAGCGTGGGGTAGAGCGAACCATTTCGTTCTGTGCTGAGCACGATATTCCGGTGGAGAACTGTGGCAAGTTACTGGTTGCGACCAATGAGCAAGAAGTCGAACGCATGAATGCCCTCTATGAGCGCTGCCATGTCAACGGCATCGACGTAAAGCTACTCGATGAAGTTCAACTCAAGCTGGCTGAGCCAAACATCACGGGATTGGGCGCGATTTATGTCAAAACCACCAGTATTGTCGATTATCGTTTAGTCACTGAGCAGATGGCGGAAGAGTTCAAAACGCTTGGCGGGCAAATTAGCTTGAGAACCAAAGTGGTGGCTGCCGAAGAGAAGGATGAGGAAGTCCAACTGACCTGCATTTCAGACGGGCAAACCATGCAGCTCAATGCTAAGTTCTTGGTCACTTGCAGCGGCTTGATGGCGGATCGTATGACTAAGATGATGGGTATTCCAACCGATTTTCAGATCATCCCTTATCGCGGCGAATACTACCGTTTGGATAGTAAGCACGACCAAGTGGTGAATCATCTTATTTATCCAATTCCAGACCCTGATTTGCCATTCTTGGGCGTCCACCTAACTCGCATGATTGATGGCAGTGTGACTGTTGGTCCAAATGCGGTGCAAGGCTGGAAGCGAGAAGGGTACAACAAGGTTAATTTCAGCTTGCAAGATACCATGCAAATGCTCAGTTTCTCCGGTTTCTGGAAGGTGACACAAAAGCATCTAAAAACCGGACTGGATGAGTTTAAGAACTCGTGGTGGAAGCCGGGCTATCTGAAATTGGTCAACAAATATTGCCCAAGCATCAAGGTAGAAGATCTCAAACCATATCCTGCGGGTATTCGCGCACAAGCAGTGTTATCCGATGGCACTTTGGTTCATGACTTCTTGTTTGCCGAGAGCGCAAGAAGCCTACACGTTTGCAATGCCCCTCTCCCGCAGCGACATCGGCAATGCCTATTGGAGAGTACATTTGCGATAAAGTGAATGAGAAGATAGAAGCGAAAGCCGAGTTGGTTTAACAGTAAAAAGCCATATTAAAATATATGAGCGAAAAGAATGCTTTTCTAGAATATTGACTGGTATGTCATTTGCCGCACAATAATGTAATTAGTATGTAAGAAATGGTTTTAAAGTGTCGTAATACAATGTCAACTTCAAATTTTATAGGTGATTTTTTTGTTCTTTCAGTTTTAATCTTCATCAGATGGAGGGACTATGATTACAAAACAGCACCTTAGAAAAGTATGGAAGAATGAAACTAAAGTTTCAGAAGACTATTTAGTGATTATAAGCAAAGAACTTTCTATGAAGATCTCTGAATGTAAGTTAGACAGTGAACTGAGACTGTCACACTTTGTCGCTCAATTAGCAAAAGAGGTTGGTCCTGGAATGAGAATGGAGGAAAACCTGAATTATTCAGTTCAAGGATTGAAAAGCACTTTCAGAGTCTATCGGAATAGGCCGGAGTTAGCTGAAAAGCACGGGAGAAAAAATGCCATCAATCAAAAAGCAAACCAAGAAGCGATAGCAAATAATGCCTATGCCATGAAAATAGGCAATGGTGATGCAAGTACCGGAGATGGATGGAAATATCGCGGTAGAGGAATGATACAGTTAACAGGGAAAGGAAACTATTTAGCGACAGAAAGCATACACGCAAATATTTGGAACGAAAATACGAGTTTCTCTTCTTCGCCCCAGTTAGTTGCTCAACCTAAATATGCCATCAGGACTGCTATGATTTTTTGGCTGAAGAATAAACTATATTTAAAAGCCGATAAGGGAGCATCTAGAACGGTAACTGATAGTATTACTAAGGTTATTAATAAAAATACAGATTCATATGGACAAAGACATGAGATATTTACCGAACTGTATAAAAAAGGTATTTTTAAAGAAATTTTTAAGTAGGGCTTTTGGAGCTTGTTTGATAGTACATTACCCTGCATTTTCCTTTCAGTTAACTAGTGTCGACGATGGTTATTTGCTGACTGATAATAAGTTTGAATCGGATTATATGGTATATACTCCGGGCGCGAAGGAAGCGGAAATTACTGATGCATATGACTTCGCTTGTGTTGGTAGCAAAATCGAAGTGGTTAAAATTAGAAGTGAAATTAACAATGCCGTGACTCATGGAGAGCAGCTCCAATATTACTTTTTTCTTGTTACTGAGAATAAAGCTTACTGGCCACTTAGAATTGTTGAATCTTTCCAGACCGTGGACAAAGATTCCCAGGAATTAGTATCAGAACATTTACCTTTCACAAAGCATGATGACCTTGGGTTAGCTTGTGATTTGATTAGACCTCAGGTTAAAAGCTATTACTTTTCCCAAGCTTTTGAAGCGATACCTAAACATACCCACAGTAAAGGCGACTGACTCAGTCGCCTTTACTGTTTTGACTGTAGAGCTGTAGTGTTTATTGCTCTTTGGAGCAAAGTTCACCTTTCTTGGCGTGTCTTTCGATCATGTAATCGCCACGAGCGCTGTGTAAAACAATCGCATTCCAGACTTGGCCATCTTGCAACTCGAACTCAAATGCATAATGGGTTCCGCCGACCATTTTCGTTCTCACTTCATGAATCGCTTTCAATTCATCATCGGCATTCATTTGATAAAGCACCATGTTGAGTGAGCGTCTAGCGTCAGGAGTAACTTGAGCAATTTGCCAATGGCCCTGTTTGTCTGTTGTGGAGCAAATAGACCGCATTTTACTTTTCATGGCGGATGACATCTGCTTGTCTACGGACAATGTATTTGGTGAAAACAGTAGACCTGTCAAAGGAATCAAAGTTGCCAGAATCTGCTTTAAGGTCATAAAAACACTCCGTTGTTTTACTCTTGCTTGAGTATAGACCTCAATGACTTCAGATGTGGTGCAGTAGACTCTTGGCCTACAATATCGCAGCTCGTATCAACGAACTGATGATAAACAAGGCGACCACGCTTGCCAGCCAAATACCAATGAACCACAAAATGGGTTTTAGTTTCATTAGTGATATCCCTCTCCACGTTTCATCTTACCGCGGAAAACCCAATACGAATAAGCCGTGTAGGCTATGATCAGAGGAAGTAATACCACCGCACCGGCAAGTAAAAATGCCAAACTTTTATCTGGCGCGGCGACGTCTTGATAAGTGAGTGCGAAGGGAACCAAGTAAGGAAATGTACTGACACCGAAACCCATCGCGGAAACAAGAAACAGGCCGATGGCAAGTACATAGGCACGAACAGCTTTGTGGTCGAGTAAGGCTTTGAATAGCTGCCAAATGAGTGCCGCTGCAATGATTGGTAAAATGAAAAACAGCAGCGAGTTTGGTAATGAGAACCAACGTTCAAATACGATATTTTGGCTCAATGGCAGCCACAAACTGGCGATGAATATACAGGCTACCATCGCTAGTCCCCATCGTCGCGCGACCACGTAATAGCGCCCCATCAGCTCTTCTGGAAGCTTGATTAATAACCAGCATGAACCGAGCAGAATATAAGCACAAACAAGCGCCAAGCCACAAAATATGCTAAACGGCGAAAGCCAATCAAACCATCCACCTGCGTATGCTCGTTCACTAACCTCTATACCTTGGAGCAGGGTTCCAAGCATAATGCCTTGCATCAATGCCGCGGTGAGTGAACCAATGAAAAAAGCGCTATCCCATAAAAACTTTCCGCGTTGTGTTCGGAAGCGATACTCAAAAGAAACCCCGCGCAGAATTAACCCGAGCAGCATTAAAATCAGGGGAGCATAGAGTGCTGGCATAATGACCGCGTAGGCGAGGGGGAACACGGCAAAAAGCCCACCACCGCCAAGAACTAGCCAAGTTTCATTCCCATCCCAAACAGGAGCGATGCTGTTCATCATCATGTCGCGCTCTTCATCGTCATTAGCGCTGAGGAATAGGATACCAATACCGAGATCAAAGCCATCTAACACGACATAAATCAGAACGGCGAGCCCAATCAAAGCGTACCAAATTAATGCGTAATCCATGAGTTAGCTCCTAGGTTAGATGGTTAGAATGTGTGATGGCATCGGTTTTCGTGCCATCAGGGCCATCAGGAAGTCGGCTGTCTAAGCCTTCTTCATATCGAGTTGGAGACTTGCGCATCAAACGTAGGAGATAGAAGAAGCCAGCTCCAAAAACCACAAAGTAAACCACGATGAACGCCGTCAGGGAGACGCTCACCGCGGCGGCATCAATAGGCGATGCCGAATTGGCTGTGGTTAAAAGACCGTATACGGTGTAAGGCTGGCGACCGACTTCGGTGGTTATCCAGCCTGCTAAAACTGCAATGAACCCCGCTGGGGCAAACAGGACACAAATACGTTGAAGTGCCCTTGAATCAAAAAGTTTGCGACGTTTTCTAAGCCATAGGCTCCACAAACCAATAACAATCATGCCAAAACCAAGCGCGACCATTACTCGGAAAGACCAGAAAACGATAGAGACAGGAGGGTGTTCCTCCTCTGGAAAAGCATCTAATCCCTTCACTTCACCGTTGAGGTCATGAGTTAAAATCAAACTACCGAGTTTGGGGATTTCCAGTGCGTATTCCATACGTTTTTCTTCATCGTTAGGGATACCGAAGAGGATCAATGGCGCGCCTTGGTGAGACTCATAGTGCCCTTCCATCGCGGCGACTTTGGCGGGTTGATGTTCAAGGGTGTTTAATCCATGCATGTCTCCAGCAACGATTTGAATTGGTGTCACGATGGCAGCCATCCACATTGCCATCGAGAACATAATTCTGGCTAGAGGGTTATGGTTTGATTTTAGCAAGTGATAAGCGGCAACGCCGGCTACAACAAAAGCAGTAGTAAGGTAAGCGGCGAGCAACATATGAACGAGCCGGTAAGGGAAGGAAGGGTTGAAGACAATCGCCCACCAGTCTTCTGGGATAAACTGTCCGGCTTCGTTGATACTGTAGCCCGCTGGTGTTTGCATCCAACTATTAACCGAAAGTATCCAAAACGCAGACAAAAACGTCCCGAATGCAACAATACAAGTTGCGGCGAAGTGAAGCTTCTTACCCACCTTATCCATACCGAAAAGCATCACGCCTAAAAATCCCGCTTCGAGGAAAAACGCAGTAAAAACTTCATAACCCATTAGCGGGCCTAGGATTGGGCCTGTTTTGTCGGCAAACACGCTCCAGTTGGTCCCGAATTGATAGCTCAACACGATGCCACTTACCACACCCATACCAAAACTGATGGCAAAGATTTTGAGCCAGTATTTATAGATCTGCATGTACTGTTTGTTGCCCGTTTTTAAGTACAAGCCTTCTAACACGGCGAGGTAACTTGCCAAACCAATCGTAAACGCTGGAAAAATGATGTGGAAAGAGACAGTAAAGGCAAATTGGAATCTGGCTAAATCGATGGCGAGTGTGTCCATGGGCATTCCCTTTTTAGTTTCGAATTAACAGTTCGCCGAATTGGAAGAGATGAGGGAAGAGCGACGAACAAAATGGAATACGAAGAAGGAAGGCTAAGAGATTAAAAAACGATCGCTTTTTACGGCAGTGCGTACCATCTTTTAGATAAAGGAGGAGTTGTTATGAGCCTTAAACACTACTTTGAGAAAGCGACACCTAAGTTTGGCCCTGGTGGGAAGTATCACAAGTTCTATCCATTGTTCGAAGCTGTCGAAACCATTTTTTACACGCCTGGTAAGGTTAACCAGGGCATGACTCACGTTCGAGATAGCATCGATTTAAAACGTATTATGATCATGGTGTGGCTGGCGGTCTTCCCTGCCATGTTCTGGGGTATGTACAACATAGGTCAGCAGTCCAGCGATGCTTTGTTGTATGGAATGGATCAAGCCTCAGCTCAGCAAGCGCTGGTTTCTTCGTGGCAACTGAGTTGGGTATGGGGCTCGTTAGATGCGGTTTCACAAGCGGGGTGGGCAAGTAAAATGTGGCTTGGTGCTACTTATTTTCTACCCGTTTATGCGACGGTGTTTATCGTTGGTGGTTTCTGGGAAGTTCTGTTTGCTATTGTGCGAAAGCACGAGGTAAATGAAGGTTTTTTTGTCAGCTCTATACTCTTTGCGTTGATCCTTCCTCCGACAATTCCACTGTGGCAAGCGGCTTTGGGTATCACTTTCGGTATTGTTGTGGCGAAGGAGATTTTCGGTGGTACAGGGCGAAACTTCCTAAACCCAGCTCTGGCAGGGCGCGCGTTCTTATACTTTGCTTATCCTGCCAACATGTCCGGTGGTGCCGTGTGGGCCGCGGCTGATGGTTACTCTGGCGCTACTCCACTTAGCCAATGGTATGAAGGTGGGCAAAGTGCCTTGATAAATAATATGACGGGGCAGCCAATTTCATGGGGAGATGCTTTTGTTGGTAACTTGCCAGGCTCGATGGGTGAAGTCTCCACGCTGTTGATTGCACTAACAGGCTTTATTCTTATCTTTATGAAGATAGCGTCGTGGCGAATCGTTGCGGGCGTGTTGGTCGGTTTAGTGGCGGCTTCATTACTATTGAATGCGATCGGTTCGGACTCTAACCCAATGTTCTCCATGCCGTTCTACTGGCACTTCGTGATTGGTGGGGTTGCGTTTGGTACCTTCTTTATGGCGACAGATCCTGTCTCGGCGGCTTTTACCAATGGCGGTAAATGGGCATACGGACTATTAATCGGTGTGATGACGATTTTTATCCGAGTACTGAACCCAGCTTATCCAGAAGGCATCATGTTAGCGATTCTATTTGCTAACTTATTCGCGCCACTTTTCGATTATTTAGTCAAAGAAAGTAATATCAAACGCAGAATGAAAAGGGCGAGACCTTCTTAAAATGAGGGTGACTTCACTGAAAGTTGATTGAAAACTGCACTATATTGAAAAGGTTAGAAACATGGGGTTTCTGGCTTTTTATTTTTATCAGGAGGACGAAGACGATGAGAATAAAGGATATTCTCGATAGCCGTTTGGTGCTGTCGTTCTGGTACAACCTAGACTACTGCTTGTCTCTTCTTAGTAAAATCTCTTCTCGTTGATTTCCTCAATGCAACCGCATTGAAAAGCATTTTATCTATTTGTTTTTTTTAGTCTTACGTGATAGCGCGTAGGGCAATGCGTATAAGGAAATTAACAATGAAACGTATTCCAGAACCTTTCCGTATCAAAATGGTTGAGCCAATCAAAATGACCACTTTGGCAGACCGTGAAGTCGCGTTAAAAGAAGCGGGTTATAACCCATTTCTTCTTCGTAGTGATGATGTTTATATCGATTTGCTGACTGACTCTGGCACTGGTGCCATGAGTGATAATCAGTGGGCTGGCATCATGATGGGGGATGAATCCTATGCGGGTAGCCGAAATTACTACAACCTGTGTGATGCAGTAGAGCACTTCTTTGGTTACAAGCTCACCGTGCCTGCGCACCAAGGGCGTGGTGCCGAGCAAATTTTGTTCCCAGCTTTGATTGAGCGTATGCGTCAAGTGCGTGGTGGTGAAACGCCAGTATTTATATCGAACTACCATTTTGATACCACCGCGGGTCACATCGAGCTCAATGGCGGTAAAGCAATTAACGTGGTAACGGAAGAAGCATTCGACACCACTACGCCTTATGATTGGAAGGGCAACTTTGATATCGATAAGCTGGTGGCAACAATTGAAGCGCACGGTTCACATAACATTTGTGCGATTATCACCACGATTACTTGTAATAGTTCCGGTGGCCAGCCTGTGTCGATGGAAAACATGCGCAGCGTGTACGAAATCGCAACCAAGTACGATATTCCGGTGGTGATTGACTCGGCTCGTTACTGTGAGAACGCCTACTTTATTAAGCAGCGTGAAGAGGGGTACGAAGATAAATCGATTCTGGAAATCATTCGCGAGATGTATCAATACGGCGATATGTTGACGATGTCGGCTAAGAAAGACCCGATGGTAAACATTGGTGGTATGTGTTGTATTCGTGATCATAAAGAGTTGTTCCAAGCAGTGCAGACACGTTGTGTACCCATGGAAGGATTTGTGACATACGGTGGTATGGCTGGGCGTGATATGGAAGCGCTCGCTCGCGGTTTGTATGAAGCGGCAGATGAAGATTTTCTTCACTACCGAATTAGCCAAGTTCAATACTTAGGTGAGCGCTTACGTGAAGGCGGTATTCCAATTCAATACCCAACGGGTGGTCACGCAGTGTTTGTGGATGCCGCTAAGATTTTGCCACATATTCCAACGGATCAGTTCCCTGCGCAGGTATTGTGTAATGCCTTGTACTTGGAGGCGGGTATTCGAGCAGTAGAGATAGGATCACTACTGCTTGGTCGTGACCCTGATACGGGTAAACAAAAAGCGTCAGAGTTAGAATTAATGCGTTTGACCATTCCACGCCGCGTCTATACCAACGACCATATGGATTACATTGCGGATGCGATTATCGAGCTGAAAAATCGTGCACATGAGTTAAAAGGGCTCACTTTTGAGTATGAACCACCAGTGCTGCGCCACTTTACTGCTCGGTTTAAAGAAATCGATTAATTAAGGTTTGAATATAGAAAAGCAAAAGGCCGCGAGTTTCGCGGCCTTTTTCGATTTGTTTCTTAGCGTTACAGTTACGCCAACTCTAATGTAATGCGAACGAACTGATCGTCCTGGTACTGCACTTCATAATTGAATGTACCACTGGCGTAAATGCTGCCAAGGAAAAGTGAACGTTGGCTCATTGGTCCACGGAACAGCATCGAAATAGGAGCGATTAGGGCGTTATTATCATCGAAATGCTGATTTAAGTTCTCAGAAAGCACACATAGCAAACAGCCGTGTTGGTCGTGAGATAAGTCGACGTCTTCCGGTCGAGATAATAATACGGTAGTCCCCAACTTCTTCTCAATTTCGTTAATCAACAGCAAGTAGCTATCTAGATCAGGTTGAGGGTTACGTGGTTTATCTGCACCCACGCAACGTTCGAGTAACGCTTCCAGATTTCCGTTCTCGCCTTTTGCCTGTTGAGTCAAAGACTTTAACGGCTTTTTAATCAGCTTATAGCGATTACTCTTCAGTTTTGGCTTCAGCCATTTCTGCAGTAAGTCGTTACGCTCTTTAAGGGAGAGACCATGTGAGGACGCGTGAATTTTAAAGTGCAGGTGTAATAAAGCGTGAACCGCAAGCTCACTCAGAAGTTGGTTAGCATCTGTAGACTGTCTTGCCTGCTTAGAACTTTGCATTACACTCGAACAAAATTAGGGAAGAAGGATAATGGTGCCGAGAGAGGGACTCGAACCCTCACACCAAAGGCACTAGCACCTCATGCTAGCGTGTCTACCAATTTCACCATCTCGGCATCATGATGCTCTGAATACTCAGAGGCCTCGAAAGAAGCAACGCGAATTGTATAACCAAAATCCACCTGTTGGCGAGAGCAAAATGACGAATTTTGGCTCTTTCGAGTTTGATTGCGTATTTATTGGTCACTTTTGCGTTTTTTACCATCAAAGTCTGTCCTTATGCCCTTACTTTTATTAACAGTATGACGACAAAAGAACGTTTTTGCCTAAATTTTGAACGCTTGAACGTTTGCGTAAATAAATGTGATGAATATCTCTTTTTGTTGGCTATACTTGCGTCCCGTTTAAGCGGGAATTAGGGTTTAGTTGTTCAGGACCCTTACCCATACAAGCCGTCACATGGAGCAGGCCAAGCAATACGCTCGCCAGCAGTGAATGACCCCACGGACCGGACCAGCTACGTTCAATTGCTTGTATAAGGTAAAAATAAGATGTCGAACTATTCGTTCTGTCTACATTCTGGATCTGAAGGCGAGTTATCACTCGCTGCGTTGTCCCTTTCTTCTGCCAATTCCTTTGGCTCTTTTTTCTTTTTCAACGTTCAGTAGGTCCAGCTCATGAGTGTTCTATTTAGTCTATTTGGTATTGTTGCACTGCTAGGTTGTGCTTTCCTACTTTCTGAGGGCCGTTCTTCCATTAATTGGAAAACCGTATCTCGCGCCTTGATGCTACAAATGGGATTTGCTGCCTTAGTGCTTTATTTCCCGTTAGGTCAGGCGGCGCTGGCGAGTTTAAGTAATGGTGTCGCGGGGCTACTCAGCTTTGCTGATGAGGGGATTAAATTCCTCTTTGGTGACCTCGCTTCTTCTGGCTTTATCTTCGCTATTCGTGTCCTTCCTATCATCATCTTCTTCAGTGCTCTTATCTCCGCCCTTTACTACTTGGGCATTATGCAAAAAGTGATTCAATTTATTGGCGGTGCTATCCAGAAGTTCTTGGGCACCAGCAAAGCAGAGTCTCTGGTTGCAACAGGTAACATTTTCTTATCTCAAGGCGAGTCCCCACTTCTTATTCGTCCATTTCTTTCGAACATGACTCGCTCTGAACTGTTTGCTGTGATGGCTGGTGGTATGGCTTCAGTGGCGGGCAGTGTGCTTGGTGGTTATGCCGGTTTAGGTGTTGACCTAAAATACTTGATTGCGGCAAGCTTTATGGCAGCTCCAGGTAGTTTGATGATGGCAAAAATCATTGTTCCTGAACGCCAAACGCCAAGCGATTACAACGATATTGAGCTAGATAAATCAGAAGAAAGCAACGTTATTGATGCGCTAGCAAACGGTGCTATGGGCGGTATGAAAGTGGCCGTTGCTGTTGGTACCATGCTTATCGCTTTTGTTAGTGTTATCGCGATGGTGAACACGGGACTAGAAAACTTAGGTGACATACTTGGTTTCTCTGGTGTGACGCTACAAGCGATTTTTGGTTACTTGTTTGCACCTCTAGCGTGGTTGATTGGTGTGCCAAGCCACGAAATCCTTGCTGCGGGTTCATACATTGGTCAGAAAGTTGTGATGAACGAATTTGTCGCGTTTATCGATTTTGTACAGCACAAAGCGACGCTGTCTGAGCATACTCAAGTCATCATCACTTTTGCGTTGTGTGGCTTTGCAAACATTGGCTCAATTGCGATTCAGCTGGGTTCTATCGGCGTGATGGCACCTGAGCGCCGCAAAGATGTAGCAAGTTTAGGCCTAAAAGCGGTTGCTGCTGGCACACTCGCTAACCTGATGAGTGCGTGTTTAGCGGGCATTTTCATCTCGCTCTAATTTAGATTGAAGATGCACACTAAAAACCCGCCTAAATGGCGGGTTTTATTATTTCTAAGGCTTAGGTATTAAGCCGTAGGGTATTGATTTAAAAGCGTCAGGGTGCTCTTGATAAGTTGGCGCTTTATGTACCCCTTTCCAATCGAGCAGCATGATGGCTAGGACATTACGGTGCTCGCCGTACTTGAGATCAAAACTCCCATCGACCGATGGAATCATCCCTTTTTCAGCGTTGATTGCGTGACGAATGGCTTGGCGGGTTTTCTCGACGACCGGATCGTGATCCAAGCCTGCTAATAAAAACGAAATGCCGACTTCTGCAATCACATCTTCTTTGGCGCGCAGTAGAATAGTGTCGATGTTGTTGCGAAAGTAATCATAAATCCATTGGTGTTTCTTTTCGCTTACTCGTTCTTGATAGTACTGTGAGTCGGCAAAGATGATGTGCGTCATACCATAGAGTTTATTCCAATACTGCTGAGCTGACAGCATCTTATCTTTATCGTCGGGGTAGGTATTGCGAAAGGTTTGAGTAAATTCCTCGACCACATCTTGCTCACCAAGCTGGCGAAGCCAGTAGACTTGGTTTGCGAGCTGAGCTGCCCACGCCTCTATCATTTCTTTGTCCGTAACGTAACGCGAGAAATCGTAGCGCCTCAGGATCTTTCTCAGCGTTTTGTCTTGCTTATGTTTCAGACCATATTCGTTTGCTCTTGCCATTGCGCCAAGCAAATCCACGCCAAGATAAAGATATTCAGGATGGTGTTTAGTGACGGTATAGCGTCGTTGCCCTCGCTCACTTTCTTTCTCTTGATACGCGGTCAATCTTTGTGATGAATAAAGAATAATATCTTCAGGTTCAACGACTTCATTAGCAAATCGGTTTAATCGGCTAGCTATTTGTGCCATGTCGGTCCAAACGGCAGCGTGATATTTCTCATCTAATGTCTGGCGGTACATGCGTAAGCCAAAGTGCCCCTCTTTAAACGCAGGTAAAGTGAACAGTTCCTGCTCGTAGGTATTACGAATCAACTGTGCTGATTGAGCATTATCTAGGAGCGGTATCTCTTCCTGTGATGCCTGAACAGCAAAGGTAAGTGAGCAAGAGAGTAAGACCGCTAAGCTAAGAGGTTTGATGCGCATAAATCCATTCCCTATGAAGTCCTGAATCTAAACCTACCATCAATATTAATTAAGAATGTAAAAGCTGAGTCAATAGTTAAAAATCTGTCGAAAAGTCAGATTGATACGTTCACCTTTGGTTTTCGCGGTTTTTGGTACACAGTGTTTCCAGTGATGTTGGAGCTCGCCAGCCATAACCAGTAAGGAGCCGTGAGAAAGCTCATATTCAATCTCAGTTTTACAATGTAAATTTCTGAGCAAAAATCGACGTGTTTCACCTAAATTCAAAGAGGCGATAACCGGATTTCTACCTAGCTCTGGTTCATTGTCTTGGTGCCAGCCCATCGAATCTTGGCCGTGTCGGTATAGGTTGGCAAGTACAGAGTTGAAGGCTACATCCGCAATCGACTCACAGCGCACTTTGAGCTGAGTTAATTCAGGAGTCCAAGGGTGAGGCTGCATGGTTAAGCCTGAGTAAGTATATGCTGCATCACCGTGCCACGCTTGTAAACGAGGTTGAAGTACTGACTTGCCGAACATGGTAATGCGCTCTTGATGCCATGGCAGTGTTTCCAGAAGTTGGTCAAAGTAGTGATCCGCTTCTAGATGGCTAAGAAAGTAAGGATCGTAATAGAGTTTACCCCTTTCTACTTCTTGCCACTGAGTACCGCCAAATAAATCGCCTTGTTGATGCATCATCTCATACCTAAAACATAAAAAATTTTAATCACTGTTACCTTTCCGATTGGGATTGGTTATTCTTGTGATAATAAGAATTTTAACAATAAATAAAAATCTCGTAACGATATACGAGTTGTGGGGAGAAAATGCGTTATTTACCCAGAAAGCGATGCTATTTTGCATTGTTCTTCCTCAGTTTTTTCGCTTTATGCGTTGGGGTTATTGAGCTGTTGCATCGAAATCAGCAAGAGCTTCACCAAGAGCGAGTTCAAGTTGAGGCCAAAGAACAACTTTCCACCCTCCGTTCCAATTTGGAAGCGGTACTTATGGCGGATATCTATAAAGCCAGTACCTTGGCGACACTCATTACTTTACTGCCTAAAAACCAAGAAGACGAATTGAACATTGCGGCTCACCGCATCCTGAGCAAAAGCAAACATATTACGATCATTGGCATTGCGAAGAATGATGTTATCAGTCATATATTTCCACGCCAAGGTAATGAGCGTTTAATCGGCCTCGATTACCGAACGGTGCCACAGCAGTGGGTACAGGTGCAAAAAGCTAAGGATATACAAGAAATATTTATAGCAGGGCCTGTCAACTTGATTCAAGGCGGCAAAGGCTTGATCGTGCGGGTTCCGGTTTTTCTTGATCCACCGTTGAACCAGGATTATTGGGGTGTGATCAGTGCGGTGATTAATTTTGATGCTCTGATGCGAGAAACTGGCGTGATCGATTTCTCTTATCGCTACCCTTTGATGATTCGTGGTTACGACAGTGGCGGTGCTTTTGGTGACGTTTTCTTTGGCGCACTGAGTGAAACCAAAAAGCCATACGCGAAAGAAATGGTTCATTTTCCTTATGGTGGATGGAGTATGGTGGTTTTCTCCGGAGACAAACTCGACCGTCAAATTCCTTGGCATCAGCTTTATTTAGCAAGGCTCATCGGTTATCCCATTGTTTTTGCACTGAGCCTCGCGCTTATTGCGATTTATCGCTTGTACACCATTGCGGATGATAGAGCACTGCATGATGAACTGACGCACTTACCAAACCGTCGCTATTTTATGAAGTTTTACAAGCAGCAGTTTGAAATAGCGAAACGTTACAAAAAGCGTTACAGCTTCGCCTTAATCAATATAGATCTGGATAGGTTTAAACATATTAACGATACCTATGGTCATGACGCAGGCGACAAGGTCTTAGTCGCTACGGCTGAAAGAGTGAAAAGCTCTCTGCGTAAATCAGATATTGTGGCCCGAATGGGAGGGGATGAGTTTTTAGTTGTCGTTCATAACCCTGGGACGGAAGAAAATGTTCAGTCTCTGCTACAAAAGCTCAGGTTAGCTTTATGTTCGACGCCCGTGATTTACGATGAAGCGCTCATCTACCTGAGAACCAGCATTGGGTACGCGATATTTGATCCGGACATGTCATCTCCAGAGCAAATGATGAAAATAGCCGATGAGAGAATGTATCAACAAAAACATGGCGGATGAACCTGAGCCCAGTTTCAATCAGGACTTTGGAGCAGTGGTAAGGTTAAGAATCCGAAATCTCACCATCATTTGGGTATAAGAATATATGACTTTACATGTTAATAGACTCTTTGCTGAGAGAGTCATTATTAGCAGTGCATGAAGTGGCATATTTGCATGTTGTTGCATTTTGCAAATGCAGTTTGCGAAATTTATGGTCAATAAAGCAACGATATGCATCTGGATCTATTAAAAAACGGCCTTTTTAAAGTTGGCACGCATCGTGCTTTATCTAGAGTGACCCTTATTAAGCCGAGGGTCACCTAGCCAACTGACGTTGTTAGTGAATACACATTGTTCACAAGTATATACCGCCAATCACGATTATTGTGATTGGCGTTTTTTCTTTCTAGAGACCAATAATATTCACGTTGTCACCTGTCTCATCGGCTTCTCCGCACTTACTGTAACAACTAGGCTGCCTTGGACAAACGGCCCCTCTTGAGCAGATTAGCCTAGCTTGGGTTTGAATACCTCGTTCTATCCAATTGATGTTTAATATCTTAGCAATGGTTGTTAAGTCTTTTTTGATGTGGGGAGGAATGACACTACTTCCGCCGGAAGCGACACAAAGTGACTTCAGCTCTTCCGCAATAGAAACTGCATCACCACCTTGTGCAGAAATCGCAGGGTTTAAATCTATCCCCGCGCACAACACTCGGTTGTTCCCCGCAGGGTCAAATACGTTGACTGATTCACAACAGTAAATACGTGGCTCGTCGCCCACATTCAAAATCGAAATTTGCGCTGAACTGGTATCCAAAGGTTGGGCTAGACGTCTAAATACAGCCCAGTGTTGGCAGGGATCGTTCACTTTGCGCATATTGCCCCAAGGAAGCGGGATGCCATTTCCACGATATACCGCTTTCAACTTGCCCGGACCATAGGCATCAAAGTAGTGCCAATGAGGGTACGGAGAAACCACGGTCATACGACGCATCGCAACGGAAGGAGAAACGCCGGCCTTTTTGTGAACATCAATTTCGTAACCGGAACGGTCAAGCAACTGACGAAATGGTACTTTGGGGCAAAGCAGGGCACCAGCAAAAAAGCTGGACTCAAAATCGCGCCAAGCTTGTAGGATATCTTGCGAGTTGAGCTCAGAGTTGGAAACTGGGCTGTCCATTTGCTCCCAGTTGTTTTGATGCCCAATAGATAAAACGTTATTCATTGCATCACTGCTATGGAGCACGCGATGGCCGATGTATACCGCCAAGTCATATTTCAATCGGGTTGGATAGTCTCGCATTCGTTTATTGAGATAAATGGTGCCAGGTGGCTCCATGAAAGACGTAATCAACTGTTTGGCGCTGACGCCCAGTTCATCAATCACATCCTGTGGTGCTCGGTCTACCCAGCGAATATCCAACCCCATGCTTTTCGCAATATCTATCAGATCTTCTACCGATAGATTCAGGCGTTTCAAGCCGACCTCTTCGGCTGCGCGTTCTAAATCAGGAAAATGGTTTTGATGGTTTTCTTGGTGCGCACGGATCAATAAGTGGGCGAATTGACGTCCAGTAATACCCGTTTGAGACAACATCTCTGGAATCGCGATTTGGAGAATATCATTGGAGAACAAAAAGCTCGGCTCCAATGCCATACCGTTGATACCGCCACGATTCCCTTTGTTGGGTGTAATGGCTTCTAGTTCCGGTTCATCATCTAAAAACCAGGCAGGATCTTTTTGAAAAACTTCCGCGATTACTTCGAGCATATCAATACTCGGAACGCGTTTTCCGCGCTCTATCATCGAAAGGTAAGATACCGACGGTGCGTACTCAGGATTGATCCTTACACAGCGTGCAGATAAATCCTCCATAGTTAAATGGTTGTTTTTCCTTAGGTTGCGAATTTTCGTACCTAGAAAATGGGACTGACGAATAAGGCTTTTTGACACAGACATTTTGTAAAATTCACATTGTAAAATTTTTGTTGTGAAATTGTAGTCAATATTTCGCTAGTCTACATAATAAGCAGGCAAGGAAATTAACCATCAACTTCACAGAATTGCCTGAAACTTAAACGAAGGAATTAAGTTTTTACTCTAGGACGAGTTTTTTTAAGTGCGAGGATATGACGATGAATATGCTGAACTTCGATAAAAAAGAGATGCAACAACAACGCCCATTTATCGCTGAAGCTGTATTTGCCGTCGAAGCGGTAAGTGCTGAGCAGCAGAGCGAGAAGCAAGTAAAAGCGAAGCAACTACTAGACCGCATGTTCCCATTGGAGAACGGGTCGCACCAAGATGTATCAAGTTACGTAATTGATTACCGCCATGTATTGGCTTACTTCAAAGACGGCACACACAGCGGCCTGAAAAGCCCAAAACACTTTGTGGCGTATACGGGTGAGAAAGAAGATCCAAAATCGATCTTGTTTAAAGACGATTCAGGTAACCACGTAGAAGTGCTATTTGGCTGTCATAAAGGCACCGGTTGTGTGGAGTTGATGGATATTGATGACATTCAACTGGAAACCCGCACTACGTTTAATCCTGAACTAACGGGTAATGCGCCGACGGCGATGCGCCACTGGATCAGCCTAATCAAAGGCGACAAAAAAGGTAAGCCGATGGCATGCAGCGAAGATAAAGAATACACTGCGAAAAACGGTGACGACTATATTCTAAGCTACTGCTACAGTGTCGATTAAGATGTGAAGCGCCAGATAAATAGAATAAAAACCCCGCACTCAATAGTGCGGGGTTTTTATTCTATTTCGAAAAATTCGGTCCTATTAATCAAGCTTACATAACAAGTTGATTTAAATGGGCATCACGCGGTTACGACCGAGTTGTTTTGCCTCATAAAGTTGCTTATCGGCTTTATTGACCAGAGCTTCAGGCGTATCACCCACCTCATATTCTGCTACCCCAAAAGAAGCGGTAATGCTGTGAACTTGTGTACCAGAACGCTTATCTCTGATGCGCAGTTTTTCTATCATGCGGCGTAGTGTGTCTGCATATTGGCGAGCAATTCGCAGAGACTTATTGGGCACAATTAAAGCGAACTCTTCACCACCAAAACGATACGCGCATATTCCATCTCGACAGCTTTGTTGTAGTCGACGGGCAATGGCTTTTAGTACCGTATCGCCGAAAAGGTGGCCGTAATTGTCGTTAAATGACTTGAAATGGTCGATATCAAGCATGATCAAGGTCATTGCTTGATTTGATGCGATAAGCGAAGACAGATCTTTATCAAAAGCTCGACGGTTGTAAAGGTTGGATAGACCATCAAATAATGCGTCTTGCTGTACTTCAGCCAGCTGATTTTTGAGGCGAGAAATTTCTTCACTCGCATTAGTTAATTGGCTATTCAAAAACTTTGTCGAGTGACGAATTTCGTGTGACTCTGCGACAAGTTGACGAATCACCACCATCACTTCTTCAATACTTAAGCTGTTGTCTTCAACTTTTTCTAGCTTATTAAAACTTTTGTCTACCATTTCAGAAAAGGAAGAAGTATCTGAAAGTGTATCGCTCATCGAGCTGGACACTTCATGCAGCAGAACTTCTACATTGGTTCTAAGATCTTCAAGGCTAGTTTCTGCTTTACTGGCAACATAGTTGTTGTAAAGCTGTTTATTGGTTGCAGGCGGGCAGATACCGTAGTTTTCTAACACCGTATCCAACTCAAAGTTGAGTTCAGGAATGGTCTTGTCAACGTAGGTATACCAAAGCGCATAGTTGGCTGGCGTGGCAGCAACATGATTTTTGATCATTAGTGGGACCGCTTTTTTCAAATTAGCGGTCGATTTTTTAAACTCGTCGGTCATTTCTGCGATGGTACTAGCAAAATGGAATTGGACTTAGATTAACGGATATTAACCAATATCGCTTTAATTTTTATCATTTTTGCATGGTTTATATAAAAAATGAGTGATTAAGACCGTTATCAATATCGCCAAATTTTAATTTTATAAAATCTTAGTATGAAACATGCGCGAACGATGTTTTGGTGTTAAGGGCTCTAAGATGACCAGCCAATTGGTTTAGTGAGATTGTCAGTAACCTAATGATCGTAAAGCTCTATTGCCCGTACAACAACGAGTGGAATAAAAGACTTAGCGCTTGGGCTATTTGCAACAAGAACGCGGGACTCCGAGTTTACAAAAACGAGTTTACAAAAAGAGGGTGCGACTTGGATAAGAAAATAGGACTGTATTGGTTCACTAATGACCTGCGTTTGCATGACAACCCGCTGTTGATAGACGCTTATGCAGAAATGGATGAGTTAATTTGTTTGTATTGTCGCCCCTCGGTGACACCTTACTTGCAGCACTTTGCGCAGGAGACCTCTTTAGGGCGTGCGAAATTGCAGTTTCTCGAGGCATCGCTTAATGAACTTAATCAATCTTTAGCTAAATTGGGGCAACGATTATGGACGGTTGAATTGACGCCCTATCAAGCGATCAAATATGCCATCAGTCATTTCGGTATCACTCATATTTATGCTGATGCGTTTGCGGGTTCGGACGAGCAACAGGCACTAGAGCGTGCAATTAAAGGCACTCCCCATGTGAACATAAAACAGCAAGCGATCCGCACTTTGTTGTGCGAAGAACAGTTACCATTTGAATTAAGGCAACTGCCTGTGACCTTCACGAAATTTAGAAAGCAGGTCGAAGGTTTAGACCTCTCTCAGCCTTACGAGAGCGTTCATGCTTTACCGCCAGCACCTTCAGGTACGAATTTTCCTACCGCCACGACATATTACTTTGACACCAAACCAGCATTTGATGCCGGAGAACTGAGCGGTCTTGAACATTGTCGACGCTATTTTGCTTCAAGTTTAGCGAGCGAATATAAACAGACGCGCAATGGGCTTGATGGGGTGGAGTATTCAACTAAATTTTCACCTTGGTTAGCTCATGGTTGCGTCTCGCCTACAATCATTTATGCCATGCTCAAACAATATGAGCAAAAGAACGGAGCAAATGATTCAACCTATTGGATCTATTTCGAGTTGTTGTGGCGGGAATACTTTTATTGGTACGCGAGAAAGTATCAACAGAAGTTGTTTCGATTTGGCGGTATCGCCAACCAGCCACCACTGACCAGTTTTTATGCGCAACGCTTCAAACAGTGGAAGAAAGGCGAGACACCTTTTCCAATAGTCAACGCATGTATGCATCAGCTTAATAAAACGGGTTATATGTCTAACCGAGGGCGCCAACTGGTCGCGAGCTGTCTGGTTCATGAACTCGGACTCGACTGGCGCTACGGTGCTGCTTATTTTGAAACTCAGTTGATTGATTACGATGTCGGCTCTAATTGGGGCAACTGGCAGTATTTGGCTGGTGTTGGCGCTGACCCACGTGGCTCACGTCAGTTTAATCTAGAAAAGCAGACACAAACTTATGATCCAGATTTTTCATTTATCGACAAATGGCAGGGGAGATGCGTAGGCGTACATCTTGATAGTGTCGATATGGTGGATTGGCCGATTGCGCCAAAAAAAGAGAGCGGGAGATAACCAATGCATTACGAGACGGTTCGGCTCATTCTTGGTGACCAACTTAATAGCGAGCATTCGTGGTTTCAACGTGTAGACGACTCGGTGCTTTACCTTGTCGCTGAGTTGAAACAAGAAAATACTTACGTTACGCATCACATTCAAAAGGTGTGTGCTTTTTTCTCTGCGATGGCGAATTTTGCTAACGAGCTGCAGGAAGAAGGGCATCAAGTTTTACACCTCACGTTGGATGACACACAATCTTTCGAGGATCTTGCGCAAGTCTTACAACACTACGTGAGTGAAGTTGGTGCAAGTAAGTTTGAATATCAACGCCCCGACGAATACCGTTTACTAGAGCAGTTAGCCAAACTAAAGCTTGATGGGGTCGTGATGCGCCGCGTCGATTCGGAACATTTTTTGTTACCGTTTGAGGAAATAGAATCGCAGTTTCCCCAAGGTAAACACATCATGATGGAGCACTTTTATCGCCGTATGCGTAAGCGTTTCAACATTTTGATGCAAGACGGTAAGCCTATTGGTGGAAAGTGGAACTACGACGCCAATAACCGAAATAAACTTAAAGCAAAAGACATTGAACAGCTGCCAAAGCCATTAATGTTTAGTCATGACGTCAGTGATATTGTCGAGCGCTTAGGTCGGCACAACATTCAAACCATAGGTAAATTAAATGGTGATTTACTTTGGCCAGTAAATCGCTCTCAAAGCTTGTCTTTACTCGCGCATTTTTGTCAGGTCTGTTTGCCACTGTTTGGTCGTTTTCAAGACGCCATGACAGGTCAGCACGAGGCTAAATGGAGCTTGTATCACAGCCGGATTTCGTTCTCGCTGAACAGCAAGCTGCTGCATCCGAGAGAGGTGATTGACGCTTCACTTAAGGCATTTCATGCCAATGCCGACATAGACATTTCTCAGGTAGAAGGTTTTATTCGTCAGATCTTGGGATGGCGAGAGTACATCAGAGGCGTTTATTGGGCGAACATGCCTCATTACCCGAAAAAGAATGAACTGGAAGCGGGTAGAAAGCTGCCAGACTTCTTCTGGAACGGCGAAACCAAAATGGCCTGTATGCGAAACGCGATTGGTCAGTCTCTTGATTACGCTTACGCGCACCACATTCAGCGCTTGATGATAACCGGTAACTTTTGTTTATTAACCGAGATCGACCCAGATCAAGTGGATGAATGGTATCTCGGTATCTATGTTGATGCGATTGAATGGGTAGAAATGCCCAATACGCGCGGTATGGCACTGTTTGCAGATGGTGGGATTGTTGGCACCAAACCGTATGCGGCGAGTGGCTCTTACATCAACAAAATGAGCGACTACTGTAAGGGTTGCCACTACGACAATAAGGCTAGGAGTGGAGAAGGCTCTTGTCCGTTCAACAGCTTATATTGGCGCTTTATGAACAAACACGACAAACGCTTAGCAACGAATCCACGTGTTGGGATGATTTTCCGATCTTGGGACAATATGGAAGAGCAGCAACGCCAAGCGATATTAGATACTGCTGAGCACTATATGGAAAACTTGGAGAGCTTGTAATGGACATACTGATCGTTGGTGGAAATGGCGGCATTGGATTGGCGATGGTTCAACAAGCGCTAGTTCGCTTTCCCCAAGCTCGCGTGCATGCCACTTATCGTAATCACCAACCAGATTGGCGACACCCAAATGTATTTTGGCATCAAGTGGATGTATCGCAGGACGAGCAGGTGAAAGCACTCAGTGAGCAAATTGAACATGTTGATTGGTTAGTGAACTGCGTTGGTATGTTGCATACCCAAGATAAAGGTCCTGAGAAGAATCTTAGCTCGCTCGACGCAGACTTTTTTCAGCAAACCATCATGGTTAATACTTTGCCGAGTTTACTGTTGGCGAAATACTTCACGCCCAAGTTAAAACGCAGTACCAACCCCAAGTTTGCGACCATTTCGGCCAAAGTTGGCAGTATTAGTGATAATCACTTAGGCGGTTGGTACAGCTATCGTGCATCGAAAGCCGCGTTAAATATGTTCCTCAAAACCATGTCGATTGAATGGCGGAGAATGGTCAAACACGGGACTGTACTCGCTCTTCACCCAGGCACAACAGATACGGCTTTGTCGGCACCTTTTCAAGCGAATGTACCTGAAGGAAAGCTGTTTAGGCCAGAGCGTGTCGCGCGAGACTTATGGGGATTGATTGACAAAGCAACCCCGCAGGATAGCGGGGCATTTTGGGCTTATGATGGTGCCTTGTTACCTTGGTGAAGCGCAGCTTGGTCTGAGCCACGTTACCTTGGAAAATAAGGCTAGCAGTGCGACATAAAGTTTTTGTGGTTCTAACTTTTGACTGATTTGTTTCTTCGGCAGCGCTCAGAACAGTAAACGACTTCGTCCCAATTTCTTGCCCATTTCTTTCTCCAAGAAAATGGGCGATGGCAAACAGAGCAGATTTTGGTTGGTAATTGTGTTTTAAAACCTTTCATCTGGTCCTCCCCATTCGCCATCGTATGCCCTTGAAGTTGAATGAATACGAACTATTTATCAAAGAGATACAGATACTCTTCATACCCCTGCGTTTTCATTTCACTTACAGGGACAAACTTCATTGCCGCAGAGTTCATGCAGTAGCGTAATCCTGTTGGCTTCGGACCGTCTTTAAAAACATGACCAAGGTGAGAATCGCCAAACTTACTGCGAACTTCCGTTCTTGGATAAATCAGCTTGTAATCGGTTTTTTCAACGATGTAACCTGGGTTGATTGGCTTAGTGAAACTTGGCCAACCCGTCCCCGATTTGTATTTATCGGTAGAAGAAAACAACGGCTCACCAGTTACTATATCAACGTAAATCCCCGCTTCTTTGTTGTCCCAATATTCGTTGTCGAACGGACGCTCGGTGCCTTCTTCTTGCGTTACGTAGTATTGCAGCTCCGTTAAGTTTGATTTGATCTCGGACTTAGCAGGCTTACTGTACGCTTTCACTTTTGATATCAACTTTTTTCTTCGATCAACTGACGAAGCGTTTTTGGGGTCTCTTTACGATCATCACCAAATACTTCATCCAAGTATTTATCTCGACCAGACGCATAGCGATAATACTTATACTTTAAGCTGCTCTTTTTGTAATAGTCTTGGTGATACTCTTCTGCAGGATAAAACTTCTCAAACTCGATCAGTTCTGTTTTCAACGGTTTTGGATAGATCATCGCCTTGTCGATTTCCATCATAAACTGTTCTGCGATCTGCTTTTGTTCCGCGTTATGATAGAAAATAGCAGGGCGATACTGTGGGCCACGGTCGACAAAAGAGCCTTTATCGTCAGTAGGATCGATATGACGAAAAAAGTAGTCCAACACTTGCTCGTAACTAACCACTTTTGGATCGTACTTAACTTCGATCACTTCTATGTGACCTGATTTACCTGATGAAACTTGGCGATAAGTTGGGTTTTCAACATGACCACCAGAATAGCCTGATACGACATCGACTACGCCAGTCAACTGTTCCAAATCCGATTCTGTACACCAGAAACAGCCGCCAGCTAGTGTGGCGATTTCTGCATTCTCTGAAGCCTTCATCTTATCCATCGTATCGGCGGTGCCTGTTTTACTCAAAAGTAGAAACAAGACAGGAAGTGCGAAAGAGAATCCGACCAATAACTTAGATATATTCTTCATAGCTACCTCAACGTTGTTTTCCGTAGAAAGTGTGACTGAAATAAAAAGTGTTACGTATAGAGAAAGGCAACCGAGCGAAAAAATTACAGCAATGTTGAAAATTCCGTTGCCCTTTTATGCGAGAAAGCTAAAGTATCGACACGAAATACACCGCTTGATAGGGCAACGATGTCTTCAACGAGCGATGCTAAATGAGGTAAATCATGCAAGCAGAAGTTAAATGGGTAGAAGATTTTAAATTCCTTGGGCAATCTCAGTCGGGTCACTCCGTAGTGATGGATGGCAATGGCGGTGCAACGGCACCAAGCCCAATGGAGATGGTTGAACTATTTGTACAGTAAGGTAAAATGATGTAAATACAGCGAGTTAGCGAATCATTTTATGAAGCCAACAATCATTACTTATCTGCGATATTCGAGCAAACAGCAAGCTGATGGTCTATCAGAATTTCGACAAAGTGAAATCAATAGGAAGTTCGTAGAGAAGTTTTGTGAAGAGCATGGTGTTGACTTAAATGAAGTTATATCGTTAAAAGACTTAGGTGTAAGCGCATATCGTGGCTTAAACCTAACACTTGGCTCGTTCAGCCAAACTATCAAGAAATTTAAGTCTGGTGAGATCAAGAAAAGGTTTAACGAAGATGGTGAAATTAACACTTATCTGATTGTCGAAAGTTTAGATCGGATTACTCGAACTGGCCCCTTCAAATCTACCCAAATTTTCACTGAATTGCTCGAATATACAAACATCGTAGTTTTGGCTGACGGTGAAAAGAAAATCTATTCTAAAAAATCTATAGACTCCACGCATGGGATGATGGATCTCTTCATGGCTTTGATCAGCTTGCAGCGTTCGCACACTGAATCACTGATGAAAGAATACCGTTCGAGAAAGTCATGGGAAAAGAAGCGTGAAGATTTGCTTAACTACTTCACCTTACCAGAAGACGAAAGGGAAGGCCTTGAACGACCAAAAAATGCTACTGCTATGTGTCCGTTCTGGCTAACCGCGAAGAAAGACGGTCGCGGTTACGATTTCATTCCTGAAAACAAGAAAGTGATGGATTTTCTGATTGAAAAGCTGTTAGACGGTAACGGAATGACAAGGGCTGTACGTCTTCTCAACGATGAGATAGACAATGGCAATCTAAAGCCTAAGTTGAAAAAGGCAAACCGAAAAACTCGACATTTTAGAGCTGCTGCTTATAGCGGTTTGTTTAACTCGGTGATCTCAACTGTTAAAGGTGATTATCTCTTAACAGAATCTTACTATCCGACTGAAGATGATGTGGAACAAGGCAAGTATCCAGAAAAGCATTTGGGTAAACGTGTAAGAAAAGAAGTCGCTGTTTTAAAGAATTACTATCCAGCGTTAATGACAGAAAGCCAAGCGGCATACATTCGTAAAATGATGGATGAAAGACGCACTTCTGGTACAAAACCGAATAAAAGCATTAAGAATCTTGCACAGGGCATTCTACGTTGTCCTTATTGCAATAGTACATACATTAAGAGCAAAGATAGGCGAAACGTATACTTGCGCTGTAACTTAGCACGAGAAGGCTTGTGTAACGCAAAAGTGATTAAGCATGATGTGTTTGAGCATAACCTGCTTCAATTCTGCAAAGGTTTAAACATCAACAAAATCATTTCAAACCAAGCAAGTGATCAAGTTCTTGATAGTTCACTTAAAGAGCTTGAACAAAAAATGATACCTTTAAAAGTTAGAAAATCTGAACTTGAAGATGATATTGAGCAGATTGTTAAGAACATCAGTAGTATAAAAATACCGTCTTTACTTGAAAAAATTCAAGATGATTATCTGGCAAAAGAAAATGAATTGAAAAAAGTTGTTCAGGAAATTGATCTAATTGAAACATCAATCATGAAACTTCAACAGCAAATCGCTATGTCAGATGGTGATAATTCGCTGCAAGAGCTGATCGACTTGACTCTTGATGAAAACGCTGATGATGAGATTAGACAACGCTTCAATGTTGAATTGAAGAAAGTAGTCAAGAGCATGACTGTGCTGTATCGAGATACTGAAGATAATCCTTTTGGTTATCATATGATTTCAATTCAGTTTTTAGACGGTGTTCACCGACTTATCCCTGCTCATGAAAAAATGACTGACAAAATACATAACATTTTGCCTTATCAGGATGCTGTCAAAGTAGACTCAGTTGATTTCTCTGAAACGGTTATCTTACCAACAGACTACCTTGAGGGGCTTGAAAGCGGTAAGTATCCACATTTAGATGGAATGGCGAAGTACTACCAAGAAAACCCAGCTAAATATCTGAAACTAAAACACCAAATCGACCAGTCGCAAGAGATTTACGAGTAAAATTTTAACTGCGTGAAGTAAAGGGATTGTTGGAGCAATACTCCGTCAATCCTTTTTATCTATTTGATATAAAAGGAAATTATGAAATTGTTTTTAAAAATGCAAAAATAAACCTTGACATTTGCTAAAAATAAATATTGACATTTCATTCTGATTAATGTTACTATTCTCACCGTTGAAAGAGCTAATCACTTTTTCTTCCTCTCAAAATTGATAGTCGTGGTGCGCCACTTCTACCTCCAAAATATTAAGCAAGAACGGCTTATCTGCAATGTGCAGATTCATGTTCAACAATCTAAAAAGCACTCTTTCCGCAAGGATCATCGTTCGCTTTGTTCATTCAAATTGCAGGGATAGATCTATCTGCTGAATAGGAACTACGTCTTAGTTGTTGTCATACCGTCCTCTTATTGCTTGCTGATAACCAGTATCGCTGTGCTTTTGTTGGCAGTGATAGTCGGTTTTCACCATAACATAAAGAACAAACTTAATATTTACGCCCACTGGGTGGGGCTTTTTGCACCCTAAATTAATCTAATAAATAACGAGAGGACTGATTATGAAAAAAGAAAATATTGATATTTCAACAATGGCAGATCATGAGTTAGAGGCATTGAAGAGAGAAGATTCACAGTATCTGTTTGAGCAAACGGCTCTGTTCTTCAAGACCGATAAACCAGTGACTCGCTCTGT
The DNA here is from genome assembly GCF_037162085.1 of Vibrio sp. M60_M70. Taxonomy (NCBI): domain Bacteria; kingdom Pseudomonadati; phylum Pseudomonadota; class Gammaproteobacteria; order Vibrionales; family Vibrionaceae; genus Vibrio; species Vibrio sp. M60_M70. Next base: position 18,581 of record NZ_JARLUL010000002.1, on the reverse strand, counting down.
CGTAGTAGCGATGATTTTGCTGAATGTAACAGATTTTGAATGTTTGCGTTTAGAGCGCTTGGATTTAGCTGATTTAGATCTGCGTGGCGTGAACTTCTGCGGTTCAGTGATTAAGAATTGTGATTTTAGTGGTGCTGATTTGTCTAACGCCAGTTTTGAGTATACGGAAATCAAAGACTGCGATTTTATCGGTGCGTTGTTCGTTGAGACGTTTATGTACTCCGCAACGTTCAAGCAGTGTGATTTTGAAGGGGTAAACCTTCTGTATGCAAGGGAGCGAGCTGATGGGTTTGAAGACAACAATATCAATGTGAATGTAGGTTTCCCTCAGAAAGCAATCGCAATCAATGTTGATAACATTATCGATGCAGATATTGCGTCAAACGCTATGTTGAATCTGATCTCTTACCTGATACGCCAAGGTTTTAAAAATAAATCTCAGTTAATCAGACTTTGTGAGCTGTTCATCAAGCCAAAGGTAAATGGCGTGATCTCAGAAGCAGCGTATCTGCCGCTTTTTGAAACGACTTATGGCTATGTTACCCAACAACAAACAAACCAATAGGAGGGTGAGAGATGTGTAATTACAACAAATTACCTTTCGATGAGTTAGTCGATGTAACAAGTGAGCCAAGTCGCTGGCGCTGCGGTTCAAGTGATTACAGTGCTGGTGAAACAGAGTGTCATGGCGATTATCTAAACCAAGATGTTGAGTGTAATGACTGTTACTCAACATGGCAGTTAGTCTATGAAATTAAACAAGTTTATGTTCCACAACAATAGGAGGATGGTATGGAATTAATGACAAGTATTGAGCAAAAAGCTGAAGCGATTATTGAGAAGAAGTATTTGAGCAAAATCGAAGAGCATAGCCAATGTGATACGTGGGTGGTTGAGCGTGTCGCTAACGATTTAAGTGTCACGCATAAAACGCTGATGCTCTCTATGCTACCAAAATACACAAGAGTGAAGGTGATTGAGAGTTTGATATTCCATGACGCTTTAACTTTTGATCATATAAGAATGGTTGAGCATGAGTTACAAAACACCAGTGATGGCTGTGAAGTTGATGACATGGATTTGTGTACCTATCACCGTGATGTAATGGCTTCTCTCAGCTCTTGTTGTAAGGGGGCGAAATGAACCTATATATCGTTGAGTCACAGTTTGAACAAATTGCAGATGAGTGCATAGGCTATGCAGCGGATCAGCCTATCTACATCTTATCGGGTGATGCTGAAATGTTGGAACATTATGGTGAGGTTGAGGTTATTTCAGTAGAAGAGCTGTCAGTAACTTTATGCCACTTACCAACATTTAACTTTGACTGTGAAAAAATGGTCAATCTTTTTGAAAGAGTGGATGGTTATGCTGATGATTTTGTCATGCACGATCAAAAAGTCTATGTAGAAATACATAAGGAAGATGGTTTACGTCCTGTCGTTATCGATCTCGTTGAGAATTGGTACAATGAGGTGGTTTATACGGTTAAAGCTGATGATGGTCAAACCTATTGTATTGATGCTGATCTGACAGATTTTCAGAATGTTGTTGCTTGTATGCAGCTCGACCTAAAAACATTAATGAGAAGGTATGCACTTGGGTGGAGCGATGCTTATACAAGTTGGTTACAGACAGGTGATGATGATTATTTAGCACCGTTGGATAATCTTATTGATCTGGAACTTAGTCGATTGACGTTTGATGATATTGCAAAAAAATTACGACCGTTAGATCAGCTTCCAGACTCTTATCTTTATGTCGAACTGTATGAATATCAAGATTTAGAGCAATTTGTCATGAACAAGAACTACTCATCTTTGGCTAATAGTATTCTTACTGACGGATTGAATGGACTGCTGCCTTAATTAGAGTTTAAAGATAGAGGTATTAATATGTATCTTATCAGTTACTTACGCCCATAAAAGACCGCTTGATGCGGTCTTTTTGTTATATCGTCAATCGTCTCTTTGGCTGTTCCGTCTTTAAACGCTCCATTTCGATATTCTTTTTGTCTGCCTGTATCAATTCATCTACCTTGCGAGAAAGTGGCTTAGAAGCGGTGCTGTCGAGCTTATAACGCAAGTTTTCATTGGTGCCGAGTTCCAGACCGTTCTCTATCTCACGCATACCAGTGATATGCTTTCCAATAAGTGGTGTAAATTGATTATCAAACTCAGCTTCCTCGGCAATGTAGCATTGAAGGGAGTATTGAGATTGATCTGTTAAATCAATTCTTAGTGTCTCTTGCTCTAATTTTAGCGTGTAAAGTCGCACTTGTTCAGTGATGTAGTTCTGCGCTTCTTTGGCTTGTTTGCACACAGATAACAACGCTTTCTTTTGATCCGCAAACTGCTGTGTCCAGCTTTCAAGATAAGCAGCATGTGAATTAAATGTTTCTAATCCTTGGTCAAGACACATAAATAACGTGGCTGTTTCAGCGATCAATTCTTCTTTGGCATAGGCTTGAGAGCCAAATGGGTTGTCTAACTTTCTGTCCAATCTGGTTGGATGACCAGTGCTGTGGCTCAGTTCGTGAAGAATGACCGCAAATCTCGCCTTATCGCTTTTGAACTTGTCTCTTGGCGGAATGACGATATGGTCTTCTTTGACGCTGTAATAAGCTCGGTCTTCGTCTTTCTCGATGACAGGAACGCCCATTGCATCAATGATGAGCTGTGCTTTTTGAACAAAAGTTGAATCTTGCTCTTCTTCGCTCATGACTTGGCTGGCTAACACTTCTTGTTTGGCGAAATATGGCAGTTCGTCAATGTATGACTGAGGCAATAAGTGTTTGACTTTCTCTATCGGAAAAACACGATAAGTACGCAGCCCACGCTTTGCCTCAAAACCCTTGTCTTTCATCTCGCTAAAGCTCATGCCCTTAGTCAATTTTTCGAACTGTACTTTACTGATTTTTTCCCCGTCCTTTGCGTAGTTCTCTAAATATTTCACCACGACATTTTCCAGTTTAATACCTTTTAACGGCTTATTAGGGTCAAAATCGTCAGATTTTGGGGGTAGTTCTTTGTGCTTTTCGAGTAGTTCTGATGCTTGCTTGAACGTGCAGTAAATCGGTATTTTGGTAGCGCTATTTTGCTGTGCTTCTAACAACATGATGATATTGATTCCGTTGTATTCGTTACCGAAAAAATTGATTGGTAAAGCATTTAACGTTGAACGGTAGAAACTCACTTCAACATCACTGTCAGAACTTGGCTTCTCGCCTTTAGGCTTTGAGAAAAAGTCGAATAATCGATCTAATACTTGGTCTTGCTGGCTTTTTTTGTTCTTAGTGCTGCCAGTAGCACTCGATTTGGATTTACTCATAAATACACTCCTTTGTTGATGAGCTTACTTATGTCGTATCACGCTTTTGAATATCTCCAAGTTACTGAAATTATTGATGGTTAGTTTTTCTTTTAGATATTGTTTTTTTGCTTGTTTGGTGCTTGGGAAAAACAGCACACTCTTGTTAAACGTTGGATTTGTGGTATGCAATTAAGTAAACGAAAGGAGAAAAAAGATGAGAAATGCGTATACCAAATTGATGTTACAAAAGAGCAAATTGTTGCTTGAGCAACGTCCTGAGCTATTCGAACAATACGTTGTTTTTGCTAAGACGTTGGAAGGATCCGGTGATAAGAACGTCGTGAGAGAGTTGTTTCAATATTTTTATGATCAAGATTTGTTAAGACCAGAGCTGATTCTTGAGGAGAGAAGTCCGTTTACAGCTCAAATGTTGTTTAGTTTTGAGCAATATGACTTGTTTAAAGCGATGCTGCTGGAGTATCAAGATCACGAACAGAGAGGTTTATATCTTGCTGGCACCGGTTTTGATGTACCCGACTGGGTGTTTGATCCGCTCAATCAGTCAGTGCCTTTAAACCCACAGAGAATGGCGGAAATAAAGCAGAACTACCCAGCAAAACAAGTTGTGATTGGCTCAAGTGTTGATGTGCCAGAAGGATTCTATTTTGGCGATAAGATTCTGTCGAGTTTTAATGGTGAAACGCTGCCTGATGTGGCATTTGATGCGTTAGAAGAACCGAAAGGTGTTGACGAAATTCTCTCGTTGGATTCCCTACGTCAGTTGCATTGCAGTTCAACGATTTCTATTGGCGATAGTGGAACGATGATCAAGGAGTATTACGACTTAAAGCAGCAAAAAGAGTGGTTAAATGGCTATCTTGAATTACTTGGAGGTACAGCACAGCGTCAGAGCATTTATTACCATAATGGTAAGCAAAAATCACTTGCTTCACCTGTTACAGCGAATGGCTTGCTATTAGGTAAAAATCCCAGTGTTGATGAGTTGATTAATGCTCTATTGGTCGTCAAAGATAAACACATTCATTCTTTCCCGTATCAAGAATTGAGTGTTGAAAGCCTGCGTATGGCATTGGAAGTAATCAAACAAGATGCGTTGTTTGATTTGGAAAAGATCACGGTAGGTGAAAAGGTCGATCAGCGTGTCAAACTGGCGGTGCAGCAAGTTTGCTTCCCTGATAAGGTATTGGGACAAGAACAAGATAATCCATTTGAAGGTGTTGAATTAGACGTTGCTCAACCAGTGCCAAGTGATGTGCCAGATTATGAAGAACAGATCATCGCTGAATTAAGAAGGGAAGTCCAAGAGGGGTTATTTGAAGAGCCAGCGGTCGCGAAGCGTAAAGTTAAACGCTCTAAGGGATTGCGACTATGACCAAAAAAGAGTTATTAACACTGAGCTTTTTCGGTCATTTGTTTGATAGTGATTTTGAAACAATTCCGTCAGCACAAGACGACTATTCCGCATTTGAAAATGCTTATCTTGATTTGAATGAGCCGTTTGTCTCATCGATGTTTGAGCGCTTGAATCAGGTGTTAGTTGAAGCGGTTGAAGAGTCGAAAAGAAGCAAGGTCGGTGACGCATTGCGAGCGGTTAAACAAGCCTTTATGACTTGTCAGTATCAATGCCAGAATAAACCTCATACGTTTTGGTATGGTTTTGGCTCGGCTGATTGTAATGAAAAATTAGAATCGATATTGGCACATCCATCAGTGGCATCGCTTTATATTGAGTGCGAGAAAGTCATTGATAAACTGTTCTTCTTCGAACAATCTAAGCAAAGTAAAACAAAGCCTCGATTGAGGCTTCGTTAACCGTTCTGTGTGGCTATGGCCTGCGATAAACATGCTTTAATGACGTAAATCTCAGGAAAGGTGAGACGCAAGTTGTAGATTTTAAAGCACGGTGTGCAATGCTGGAATATTTGCCCAAAACTCATGGCTTCCATTACCAGTGCTTCAAAGTCTCGATCTACTTGATACTGATAAAACCTACGAAATCCTTTCGCCATTCTGTCAGTGGCTTCTTGATAATCCGTTTCATCAGCATAGTGCAACGCTGTAAGTAGCTGCGATACATCTTTAAAAGCGATACCGACAGCAGCCAGCTCTTGCTTAAATCTTTGCCATAGTTGAGTATTACATCGTGCATATTGAATAGCAGTGAGTAGATTATCCGCATAGACGGTTGTCGCTATGTGGAAGCGCGAATGCTTTTCTACCAATGCGTCATACAGCTCAGTAATACTGTATGACTGACTTGGATTAATACCCGTTATAAGGTGAAACTCTTGCGTTAACTGTCGATAGAAGTGCTGCTGTGCTTTATGGTACGTTTTAAACTGCTTGATGTTGCTGTGGTTGCGCTGTTGCTTCGCTATAATCAACCAGTATTGCCTCATGCCTGTGATATACACCAACTTTTTGTACTGCTGCAAAAAGGCTCCATAGTCATAGTTTGATAGTAGGCAAATATCCTCAATCGTCAGGTTGGATGTGTAATTATTCAGTTGATTAATTATGGATTTCATCATTGACCTTCCTGAGTTTCTCTCTTAATAAAATCCGCAATTTTCTTCTCTTCGGTTTTGTCATGATACGCCAGTAGACACTGGTATTTTTTAACCAGAGGTTTGAAAAAATCGACTAAGAACAAACGATCCGCTTCGCTAACCTCTTCTGCCTCGACCAACGCCTGTTGATAGGTTGGCAAACGCACAATATCCATTTGCTGTTTGGCTCTGAAAAACTGGCGATTGAAGCTCTGTTTTGAGATACCTTGCTTGCACAACTGTTGTTCAAATAACACTTCAAAATCGGTTTGGTTCGCAATCAAATCGATCACGCCTTTTAGTTCGTTTCTATTTAGCTGATCTTCGATCTGCTCAATGCTCCAATTCATAAACTCTCCTTGTTTGAATGACCTCTTATTGGCTTACCACAGACTGGGTTATTTGCAATATTTAGCTGGCGTGATAAGACGGTTATGTACCCAAAACATAAGGAGTTTCTATGGATAAAAAAGCGTTTTTAGACGGAATTGAAGAGTTAAAGCAGCGAGAAGATTACAGTGGTCTTATCGTAAAAATTGAAGAGAGTAAGCCGAAAAACTGGTCGATTTTGGTTGAGAAATATCCTGAAAAATTGGAAGAAGCACAGTCGTTATCGTCAGTTCAGCAAAGAGTTAAAATCACGCTGTTCCAGCTTGAGAAACTGGCTGAAAAATACATAGAAAAACACGATCTTCGTGTTGAAATAAGAGCGAATCAGAAAGAGGTCGATCGCCTACGTTCAAGAGTATTATCAAACAAAGACAGATTGTTTGATTTTAACTCTGCGACACCGTTTCCGAGCCGTTGTACCTTCGTTGTCACTAAGTCGTTTTTGAAAGGTTGTCGTGACTATCTCCATACCGATTGGAGAGCAGAATTTTCTGATGATTTGCTGCGCTTTGATGGACAAACACTACTCCTCGAATCTCAGCAAGGAAATCTGACAAAGTGCCTAAATGAAAAAGGGAAAAAGATTAAATTACACCCTCAAACACTCTCAGGGCTCGTGTTCATCATCAACCACCACTGTGATACTCGTTATTGGTTGAAAATGGAAATGCCGCAAGAAATGCGCTGGGCACTGGAGCAAGGAGCGAAACGAGATCTCAGGGAAATTGTTTCATCTCTTGATACTGACCCACAAGTTAAGCGCTTGTTTTATCGCTGTGATTTTGAAGTGAGTTTGCAGCAGTTCTGCAAAGCTGTAATCGAAGCGATTCCGCATATTCATACTTACAACCATTTGCTTGATGATCTGAGTGTTGATAAGAATAAAACGATTGCTCAACGAGCAGTTGCTGACGCGCTTGATGAGATTGGTTGGGATCAGATGATGTTAGCTGGCGAACGTGGTGAATCGTTATCACTGTATCAGGAATGGGTAGAGCTAATTACTCGCATGTTGAGTCACTATCTGTGGTGCTTCCATACGGAGTGCTTGAAAATATCGATGTTTGAGTTTAAAGAGTATTCAACTGCGAAACCTAAGAGAAGGTGAGCCATTTGTGCTCACCTTGTCAATTGAATTAGAAAATTTTAGCGCCACAAAATAGAACCAAGCTGTTTAGGACAGATCTCATAGTTTTAACTTTTTGGTCTTAGGAGCGGGTTCAGTTTTATTCTTATTTGTCTTAGCGGTGCTCATCTCTAAGCGCTGCTTCTGGCTCTCAATCTGTTTCTTCACACGTTCACGCTGCTCTGGCGATAGGTGCTCATTGTCTAAAAGGTGCGTCCCAACAGCTTCCCCAAACTGGTATTGGTCTGGATTCTTCTGACTGTATCTGACAAAATTCTTCTCAAACCTTGCCAGCTCTTGCTCAAGCTTCGCATCAATCATGCGTTGTAGCTTTTTGTCGTTGCTCATCCCATTGTAGTCAACCACAATTCGTTTACTGTGCTTGTCGGTAGAGAACATGATTTCAAGGTGTAGATACCTTAAATGTTGTCTCCCAAAAGAATATTTCGCTGGTCTGATAAAGATTGCTTGATCATCGGATAATGACTTGGCTTCACGAACCAACATCGAGTGTAAGACTTTAGCAGCACTTGGGGCGTGCAGCGTATTCATCGTAATGCGAGAATAATTTTCATCAATCTGCTTTATCTGGATCAGTGATTCGCCTTTGCGGTTCAATACCGTGGTTTCATCATCATTCTCAAAGACCTCCAAGCCGTAATAATCAAAAAAAGACTGGTAACGGTTGAGGTGGAAATACTCTTGATAAACATGGTTGTGCTGTTGGTTGTCCATCGAGAAAAACACCACCTTGCGATAGTTGATGGTGCGTGGCATTAGCTCCATTAATTCGCATTGGTGCTGGCGAATGTCGTCCAAATCTAACTCAAACTGCTGCGCTATCGCTTTGCCAGACAATTCTGGAGAGTTGAATAGAGAAGCGTTGTATTTTGTCGCTTTAAGGTTGTTTTGGCTGCTCACTTGCTTATTCTCATCCAATTTATGAAACGACAAATGATGTTGCTTGTTTAGATTCACTAACACGCCGAGTGGCAAGGCATCGCTCATAGAACGTCTTAAATGCCTTGTTTCTGGCTTCCTGATGTTCGCTTGGTGGTATTTGACCTAACTCTTGAGAAAGTGCCTTATTCACAGCGTTAAGGTTGTTTAACAGTACCGTTTCCATCTTTTCGACTGGCGTTGTATTGCCGTAGCGTTGGCTTTGCTGTTCAAACTGGTGTTGTTTAGCGAAGCGCTTTAACGATTGTTTCAACTTTCTGTTGATGAACGTATTAATAGAGAGGGTGATTGGTACGTCTTTCTGCTGTATTTCAACCTGTTGATTAGATTTAACCTTAAGGGAGATTCCTCTTTTTTGTAATTCATTGATTTTCGCATGTAACGGATCATCGCTGTTCAACACTTCACTGAGCAATCCCTCTAAATCCCTAAACACTTTTTTAACTTCAAACCAATTGTGGCAATGATCTAACAGGTACGAAAGATACTCCCTACGGGCTGTTCTGGCTTGATTCTTTTGTTGACCTGTCGCAACACCTTGCTCTAAAAACTGAGCGAATTGGCGCTCAATCTGCTTATGAACCTTTTGCTTTGTTTCATAGAAATAACGTGGGTTCATGTAGCGTTGAGTTGTTGGACAAAAAGCATGGGTATAAAAATGGATGTGCGGATTCGCTTCCCCTTCAATATGAAAATTCGAGACAAGCTCAATCTCTTCTGGCTTAGTCTTTTTCCCTTTAATCTTCTGCTCTTTTTTTATCTGGTTGTAATAGCTTGCAAGATAGTGGCGAGTGATGTTTTCCATCATCGCTTTGGCTTGTGCTTCGTTACCACCAGATGCTTTTAATAACCTTTGGTATTCCGCTTGGGTAAAGCTCAATGAGCCTTGATAGTTGAACAGTTTCTGAGGATCTAAACATTCTTGGTAATCGTCCAGTTGCTTGGCTTTACGGCTGTTTTTCACGTAATGCTGAGTTATGTAGCAATGCTGCTCTAAACAGTAGGTGTTTACCAATTCAGACAGTTCAGGTTGGCTGAGAGATGCGCCTTTGTGCGTCAGTAATGCACCTAAATCGGGTTGATTTGGGTTTAGAGAAAAGGAAAGGTTGCAGCGCTTGTCGGAGTAGCGCTTGGTCTTCTTATCTGTGATGAGGTAAAGGATGTGGTTGGTTAACGAGCCTGTGTTTTTCCCTTTTCGTTTGTTGTCGCAAGAGAAAGCGACTTTCTTCATCTTGATGATCATAAGTAAACGTCCATGTATACTTATGTCGTATCATGAGAGCGCAAAATGTCAAATAATCCGTATTGCAGGATAAACCCAGAGCCGTTTGTAAAAGTGGCAGCTTTTACTGTTGATGTTTCATTGTGCCTGATGGCAGCCAGCGTACCGCTCTCGTTGTTCCAAGACAGAATGATAAGCGAACGGTTAGAAAGTAAAACTAATATACTGGTGTGACCAGCGTCATAATAAACAGCATTCACACTGTTCATCTATACGGTATTTTCACATTTTTATTCAAACCATCAAAATTAGCCACTTAAATGTCCTACATTAAAATTGTGGTTATTAAGTTAAAAGGATGTTACTTGATATGTGTGATAAGAAGTGTATGAACTACAATGAAGTTCAAGGGACATGTGAACTGATTGAGCGTAGTGATTTATCAGAGCTGGAAGCGTTGATGAATGGCCCAAATGAAACGTTGGCTGCTTTCTTACTGAAAAACAACTGTGGTGGGGATTTTCGTGCAATGTACCACTGTGCCCGAGATGGCTGCTAAGCTCGATTCCTGAGTTATTGTACTTTTAATATCTGGTTAATTTTTTGATCTACTCGAAATTGCTAACTACAGTTGTTATTAGGTAGCTCGCCTCAACGAGCCGTAATCAATGCGAAGGGAGTCGCCTGATGAGCACTACTTCCCTGCAGTATAGTGCTTATTCTTTCTCTGTTTTTGCAACACAGTGTTTTAACTGTATCTCCAGCTCTACAATCTCAACCATCTTCTGCTTAACGGTTAAGGCAGTATTAATTTGAGCTTGATGACATGCTTTGATGTGCTGGTTTAATTCATTCAGTCCTTTTGTCATTACTTCAATGGTTTGCTTGTTCTGCTCAGTGATGGTCAGTCGCTGAAACTTGGCTTTGCCTAACAGTAATAGTAGCTTGTTAAGTTGAGAAAGTGGCTTTTGAGTAGCGGTTAACCTTTGCTTCGCTCGGTCAAAATCTTGTAGTAAAGCTGTTTTGACTTGTGTTGAAAGAGCGATGTCTTTTAGTTGCAATTTGGCGATGTTAATTACAGATAACGCTTCCTCTTGCGCTTTGGTTAATGGCTTAGTTGTAAACTGAGCCATTGTCTTTTCAAATCTCACTTGATTGCTCACGGCAATCCGTCTTTTCGATTTTGCACTGCTTGATTGAGCCAATGACTTTAGCTTCGCCTTATGCTCCTGTATAAACTCTTCATCATCACCTAATTGTTCGATCTTTGGCTGTGCTATCTCGAAGTCAAACACCAGTAGCAGCACTTGCAAAATATGCAGATACGTAGGTAAAAACTGGCGGTTCTTAATGGTGAGTTGTTCTGCTGCTGCAATTTTATCTTCAATGCTCTGATACTGGCTTATGTCAAAATCAATAGGATTTGTATCAGGCAGGTGTACTCGTAACAGTGTATCTAAATCCAGCAATTGCTGTGCGTTTCGTTTAAACAGCGCTGATTGGTTGTTGTGAAGCGTTAAATCATCGCTCTGAATCGTTAACACTTCGCCATTGAATATTGCATTGATTAGCTGGGTTTTGTGCTTAAATCCGCATTGTTGCGTCAATTCTGACAGGTATTGTTCGACCTCCTGATTCGTTGAATAGTGAAAGAATTTATTGCTCATTAATTCTCCCCAATCGAGTTTTTAAAAGTTATCAGTTTTGATAACGATTCTTTTGAGTGGGGCGTGAAAGTGATGGGGTTATTTGTCCACTTCGGGGCTATTGAGAGAAGAATAATTTCTGGGTTTGAGTGTCTGATAGAACGGTTTAACAGTGTATTTGTGTGTTTGATTTGTGTCGTCATAGCGTCTCCTTTTCCTGTGCTTATCTCTATGTTGTATCGCACTTTTCAGATATTGCAATAGCACTTCATTAAACGACTGGTAAGAAGTCAACGGTGACCGTTGATTAGGTTTCATACGATACACCCACGCAGCGGTGGGAGTATAAACCCTTGTCTTGCAATGGTTTTTGATCTTTTGATTTGAATGTTTTGTGATTTTAGCGGTTTTGAATACTCCCTTTTTAGGGGGAAGGGAGTTTTGCCAGTTCACCAGTATCGTTGGTTAATGGTCTTACAGGTGGATAGTCCAGGTGGTTTTTTGTTGATTTGTCTTGGGCAGACCGTTGGACAATCGATCAACGATCTATGATAATCCTTGCCCCTTTTACCAGCCAGAGAGTAATTGTGTCTACCCCTACCATTTTTGATAAGAAATTGATTATTGAGTCCATTAAAGCGGAGCTTGAACCAACACGCCAAGATCGACAAGCAACGCCCGATATGTCTTGGGTTATTCAGATGGTCAGTGATGAGTTATTAGAGCAGATACTTGTCCATACTCGTGGTAATCAGGCAAAAGCATCAAGACTATTGGGGATGAACCGTGGCACTTACCGTTCAAAGATAAACGCTATTCGTGAGCGTAAGCTTTGGATTGACTGACACATTTCGATTTCTTAATTTCTATCACTCAAAATTAGCTCGTATTGTCACGATCTCGATTTGAAGGTGTATTGGCCTATCAAACCAGAGCGGCGGTTGAAAAACCGCAATTAACGATCGTTGAAAGATAGTTTCGTCAGTCTTTAGGCTTGCACTGCCTTTATTTACCCTAAATCTTGTCAATCGCTCTAATCTCCAGAGCAAATCCGCCCCGTTGGGGGCACGTTCTGAGCGTATCAGGCATGATTTTCATGTATCTCATTGCAATTCTTGTTTTGGCTTTACCAGAAAAGGCGAACTTGTTCGCAGAGTTTGGATGACGATCAAACGGTCAACGCTTGCACTGGGCTTCAAGACAAAAGGAGAATGAAAAGGGTTGTTTTTAAAGTGTGGCGAGTCGGCTGGCTGGTCAGCGACTTTATATTAAAAAAGAAATTATATTAAGATTATTAAATATATTAAAAGAGGTGGGCACTCTATCAGGATTATCGGACGTTTCATCAGAAAAACGTAGACGGTTTATCAAGGTCGAATGGACTGCTCACCAACTTGTTCGTTTTTGACCTTTCTCTCATTGACGAATGGCATAGGGTGGACAATTTGTAAATTATTTTGATGAACGGTCTTGACAAATCTTTTCAATATGTAACAACGATATAAGAGATAAAAATCAAATTGAGATAATTTACAGAATAAACTAACGCTAAATCACTTCCATCACCGCACTCAAACACGCTGGGATAGGCTTTTATGCTTTGGTTTTTGCTCTTTAACGACAAACATCAAAGGAGAAGCTAATGTCTGTTAAAACCACGAAAAACAACCCAAAACATAAGGTTCTAATCGTAGAACGCCAGTTCATTCATACTCACTTTAATATGTACCAGAGCCTACTCTTACCATCAGGTTTGAGCTTTAAAGCGCTAAAAGTGGCGTTTTTTCTTCTGCATCATAATCAACTATTCAATTACTACAACAAAAGCAATGAGATTGTGACTTGCCGTATATCTCTGTCGGAATTATGCAGTTATTTTCAATCCAGCAGAAAGCCTATGCTGGAGATACTATACGATCTAAAACATCCTTTAATTCAGATTGATTCTATTGACAATTTCTACGTGACATACTCGGTTGATACTGCTTCATTTAATTCAAGAAAAGTTGTGATGAATGATAACCATCATGGTTATAAAACAAATCAAAGCTACTTCATAAACTTAGATGATATGAAACCGCACCGTTCCATTATTGGCTGGATGATGAACAATTTTAAAAGCTTTTATGGTCAGCAAGTAAAACTTAAACGAGAGTTTTTATTCGACTTATTCGGGTATGACCGTGAGACAGAAAAAGACCGTAAAAATGCTGTAAGAGTCATAAAACGAGCATCAAAATCACAAGGTTATTCTTATCACAATTATTGCTTTGTTTTGGCAGAACCGAAGAAGAATCTGACTCAACCAGAAGATTATTCCATCTATCTTTCACAGCTTAATGCAGCTCAAGATCAGGAACATGATGTTTATCCTCTTTATTACGAGGAGTATTATGAAAAGATGTAAGATCTTGCCATATGAAGAATCTTTGGCGTATTGGCAACATGCACACCCTTGTGTGGTGTGCATAACACTTAAAGAGCATCGAGAACATTGGCGAGTTGATGTAGTGGGAGTGCCTGATGGTGAGGAGCTTTTTACAGTCAGTCAAGGTCAGCCTATCGAGCAATGTCTTTATCAGTTATTAGCTTACGAAAGATTGATTATTTCTAACAAACAACATTTCTTTGAGCGTGTTGAGAAACGACTGCCCAATCCATCTGCTTTTGTTCAACATGTGCTCAAGCAGTTGAAGCAACGAACAGAATCTATCTGTTCAGATAAACGACACATTACTGCCAAACAACTGCGAAATCGTTACATCAAAGCCCAGCTCTCACAGTTAAAATCAAACGATCATTAGCTCCGATTTTTTCAACAATTGCCAATCAAAATATCAGCTCAATTGTCATTCTATGTGCTAAAATTATCCTTTTTATACAATATGTTAAGCAATAAATTATCAAGTTGCGCTACAATAGCGTCATAGTATGCAATAAGTGGCTTGGCGTATGAATCAGAGTGAGCTAATCGAATTTTCTACAAAATCAGATGAGTTGTTGCTTTCAGGCGACATACAAGGTCTTAAGCAGCACGTAGAGCATTATACATCACAGCAAGACGAGTTTGATTCGCCTTTCCTCGAAGCTCAGTATTATTACGCCCTCGGCAACTGCTACTCGGCTTTGTTCCATCCACAAACCTCAAAATGGTATGCACCTGAATCGACCAAAGTAGCGGTTTGTTATCGGAAAGCGTTAGCAAAGATTAACTTACTCGCTTCAAAACCAGAAACAGACTCTTTGAAGTCTATGATCTGCACAAATCTTGCGAACCATCTATCTTCTCAGGGCAGGGCGTTTTGTTGTATTGAGCTTTATGATGAAGCGATTAGGTTAGACAATAATCCAGTTGCGTATGTAGCAAAGGCTCGAAATGAACTGTTTGTAGCTGGCTCACTTTATGACTTGAGTCACTCACAATATCATTACTACACTGCTGCAAAGCTATTGAATCAGTTAGAACCATATAAAGATCAACTCGAACCAGAACAACGAACACCGATAGAACAAGGAGGAATGCTGCACGATTTTAACGAGTGGTTCCACGGTAATTTCAGTTTTGATGATTTTGACTCGTTCAAAACTTTCAAAGAAGAGTTTGAGTCCGAAGAACAAGCTGAGTATTTGAAATGGTGTGGTGAGAATCGTTTGTTTCTCGATGATCTAAATGACGTTTGCAAAGATGAAATTGTCTATCAAGATGTATTAGCTCTTTCTTCATTCGTGTCAGACATCAATCCAATAATTATCGAGTCAGAAAAACTGGCGTATCACGTAAACTACGACGAAATCAAAAACGACTATTGCTATGCTCGATACCTAATGCATCAAGCATTTATGATTGAAGATGAAGAAAAGCACTACTTCAACAACACTTATAAGCACGTAGATGGTTATTGTGGAAATTTGGATAATCTCAAAGTCAGTCATTTGAAATCATCGTTTAAAACTTTGTATTCGCTATTCGACAAAATCGCGTATTTTCTGCATCGATTCTTCGACCTGAATGATATTTCAAAGGACAATAAAATCTATATCGATAAGTTGTTCAGGAAGCTAAACGGCAACAAGTGGAAGCCAAATGAGAAGCTTGAACATGGTAGAAACTTCTTCATCAATGCGCTTTTTTTCATACTGCAAGATTTGCGTGACGTGGAAGGTCATGAATCAGTTTCTCAGTGGGTAGATCCAGACACAAAAGCATTTTCTGAGATACGCAATGCAATTGAACATAGGTCGCTTGTCATAGTTGACGGTGAAATCTACGATTTATCAGTGAATTATAATGCTTATGCCCAGATGAAATCGGAAGAATTGGATAAAGAGCTATCTGACTTTGGGAGCGAGTTAGAATCTGTTTATCAATCGATTAGGGCTGCAAAAAAAGCACAAGATACTAAACAACTTTCTGAACTGATAGACAAGAGAAAAGAGCTTGAATCAAAGAGTAATAAAATTGAGCAGAAAAAATACGAAAAGCAAAAGCTGTCAACTCACACTCTCCATGTATCGATAGAAGAATTCGAGAAGCGGTTATTCACACTCATTAAGCTTGTTAGAACTTCAATTATGTACCTGTCATTAGCTATCAACTTAGATACAAACTTCAAAAAGGAAAATCAAAAGGGGTTTGCAATGCCTCGTGAAATACCGCTTAAAGATTAAGTATTTTTGTGAATCAGGAGTTTTAGAGAAGGGAAGCATCGCTTCTCTTTTTTGTGTGTCAAATGACCGATCAGTTCACCGTCATATTGATCTTGCGTATTTCGGTGATTGCGAACGCTTGTTTCGGTTTATTCCGAACACCTTAACCAGCACTTTTTCTCTTTCCCTATTTTTACTCTAAGTGTTCGGATTGCGCCAGTTTTCTCATTGATTCTCCTCCCAGTTCTATTCGATGACTATTGTGAACTAGACGATCCATTAGAGCGTCAGCGACAGTGGCGTTGCCGATCATGTTGTACCATTCTTTTACTGGTAACTGGCTGATGACGATTGTGCTGCTGTTTTGGTAACGATCTTCAAGTACTTCTAACAAGTGACCAGCATGCTCTTGAGTCAGTTTTTCCATCCCCCAGTCGTCGAGGAGTAGTAAGCCTTTCTTAGCCAGCGACTGAAGTTGTTTTTGATAACTACCATCCAGACGACCTGCGGTCAGGTCATCGAGCAAGCGAGTTAA
This sequence comes from Vibrio sp. M60_M70, assembly GCF_037162085.1. Classification (NCBI taxonomy): domain Bacteria; kingdom Pseudomonadati; phylum Pseudomonadota; class Gammaproteobacteria; order Vibrionales; family Vibrionaceae; genus Vibrio; species Vibrio sp. M60_M70. The sequence continues at coordinate 2,173 of NZ_JARLUL010000002.1, read as the reverse complement.
TCGGTAGTATCTGACCGTTTGCTGTTGGTCGCAGGCGCTGGTTGCCAGTGCGCAACCAAGATACGTTTTACCTGCGCCTGTTGGGCCTGTGATCAAGATGTTCTGGTGCTTGTGCAGATAGCCACCCGTTAGCAGTTCGCTCATCTGCTTGCGGTTGAGGTTTCGTCCCTCCTTGTAAATAAGTTGGCTCGGCTGAGCATCCACTCTCAGCTTGGCTTGTCGTTTCAGGCGTTGGATTTTGGTTTGATTGCGATTCAAGATTTCACTTTCCAGAAGTAGGCTTAACCTCTCCTCGAAGTCCAGCTCTGCGTAGGTGGTCAGTTGCTCTTGTTGCTGCTCTAACGCTTTCGCCGCATGACTTAAGCGCAGGGTTTTGAGTTGGTCATTCAGTGCGTTCATATCCTTTCTCCTAGTGATAACAGTTCGGGCCACGAACATTGCTGTGAACAAGGTTCGGCGTATTCGCTTTATCTTTACTCAGGTGCCCCTCACGATTGTTCTTGAGTAGATTGTTGACGAAGGTGTAATTGGGTTTTGTCAGCATCAATGCATCTTTACAGGCTTGTTCTAGGCGCGACTCGCCATAGGTTTTACTCAGATTGAGCAGCCCAAGACAGGAACGATAGGCCTGCTCTGGATGAGGTTTGGCGTTCAGCATCTTATTGACGACTTCTCGGGTGGCTGGGCCGATATTGGCTCCCCAGTTGAGCAAGCGTCCAGGCGACCACTTTTGATGTTGATGGTTACTCGGCATGTGCTCTGGTTGAGTGCTGTTTCCACGTTCCCTTTGGCTGCGTGGATGTTGAGCGATCAAGTTACCTTGGTGGTAGATCTGCACCAGACGGTTGGAGGCTTCCAGCTCGACATGGTGGCCAACCAGTTGATGGGGAACCGAGTAGTAGTGACGGCGATATTCGATGTGATAATCAGGCCCAACTTTGGCTCGCTTGGTTTCGGTATAGAGATATCGCTGTTTAGGAAGGGGCTTTAACGCGGGTTTATCGAGTTTGTCGAACAGTGCTTTGCGGCTCGCACCATACTGCTTCATCTCACGTTCGTTTAAGTCATTCATAAGCTCACGGATGGCGAGGTTCAGCTCTTTAAAGGTATGGAAGGTTTGATGGCGAAGTCGCATCATGATCCAACGTTCCACTAGGAGGACGGCATTTTCTGCTTTGGCTTTGTCTTTCGGTTTGTAGGGGCGAGCTGGCATCACGGCAGTTTGATAATGATTTGCCAGTTTTTGATAGCTTTCATTAAGCCTCGGTTCATAACGGTTAGGTTTGCTGACCGCGCTGCGTAGATTATCGGGAACCAAGAGATGGGGGACGCCACCGAAGTGCTCGAAGGCATTGGCATGCGCCTCTAACCAGTAAGACTTCCCTTGGCTGGGGAAGGCTTCCACATAGGTGTAGTTGGACGCGCCTAAGCTTGCTACGAACACTTCTGCTTCGCGCACTTCACCTGTATCAGGGTTGACCACTTGAAGCCGAGGCCCACAGTAATCGATAAACAGCTTATCACCTGCAACATGGAGCTGACGCATACTGCGCTTTTGGGTTTTGAACCAACGAGTGAAGTGCTCGCAGAACTGAGTGTAAGCGTAAGCTTGCTCTTGATATTGCTCATGGTACTCCTGCCACAATAACATCTTTGTCATGCCTTTACGTTTGAGTTCGACAGCGTACTGAGCGAAGTCTGGCATAACCTTGTCTCGACTGGCTTGCTTCGAATGATATAGGGCTTTGGTAAGGTCCGTATCACTGCAACCTTCTGGGAGAGGCCAGCCTATCTGACTTTGCTTAAAGCGAGCGACAAGCTCTGAGACTGTTGCAAGGCTGACATTGAGACAACTAGCAATACTACGGTAGGACAACCCACACTCGTACTTAAGGCGTAATATCTCTTTGATTTTGTTCATTGGAGTTCTCTTTTTAGCCATTGTCGCTTCCTTACGTTCTTGTTTAAGAAGTAAAGAATAGCGAGCTATTGATTTAAAAGAGAAAAAGGAAGGATTTCGGGCATTCCGAACGCGGTTTTCGCTATTCCGAACGCTGATTTCGGAGTTCGCTTAAAAGTGTTCGGATAATCGCGGAATGTACGTTCGGATTAAACCGAAATAGGTGTTCGGGTCATACCGAAATGGCTGTTCGGAATGCTCCGAAATACGCAT